>CAWHIO010000038.1:0-738327 GCA_963829315.1 uncultured Alphaproteobacteria bacterium
TCACGGGCATGTCTGCTCTTGGGGGCAGAACGGACATGCCGCGACGGTGGGCAAATGTCGCAGTTTGATGCTGTGGACGGCTCCTCCACCGGCACATCGGTGCCATGGATGTGGGCGCTGTTGAGGCTCCCACGATTCAGAGGAGCGAGCCATGCAGACGATAACGACAATCGGTTTAGACATCGCCAAGTCAGTTTTCCAGGTTCATGGCGTTGACGCTGGCGGCCAGGTGATCGTTCGCCGGCAATTGAAGCGTCGCTATGTCCTGACGTTCTTCCAGAAGCTGTCGCCATGTCTGGTCGGTATCGAAGCCTGCGCGTCGTCGCACCACTGGTCGCGCGAGCTCCAGGCACTGGGTCACACCGTGCGGTTGATCCCGCCGGCCTACGTGAAGCCCTACGTCAAGCGGCAGAAGAACGATGCGGCTGACGCGGAGGCCATTTGCGAGGCGGTCACCAGGGCCAACATGCGGTTTGTACCAACCAAGACCCCCGAGCAGCAGAGCGGCCTGGTGCTCCACCGCGCCCGCCATCTGTTCATCCGTCAGCAGACCGCGGTGATCAATGCAATCCGGGCTCATCTTGCCGAGTTCGGGATCGTTGCGCCGGTCGGGCGTCACGGTGTCGAGGAGCTGCTCACTGTCGTCGCCGATCCAAACGACAGGCGAGTTCCGGAGATAGCTCGTGCGTGTCTCCTGGCATTCGGAGCTCAATTGCGCAGGATCAAGGAGCAGATCCTGGAGTTCGACCGGTTGATCAGGGCCTGGCACCGATCCAACGAGATGAGCATGAGGCTCGAAGAAGCCCCCGGCGTCGGTCCGGTGCTGGCCACGGCTTTGGTCGCTGCCGTTGCTGATCCAAAGTCCTTCCGATCAGGGCGCAACTTCTCGGCCTGGATCGGTATTGTGCCGAAACAGCACTCGAGTGGAGGCAAGAACAGGCTCGGCAATATAAGCAAACAAGGTGACCGCTATCTGCGCGGCCTGTTTGTGGCCGGCGCGCTTTCTGTCATCCGTTACGCCAAGATCCATGGCACCAACCATCGGCCCTGGCTTACGGCCTTGCTGGCGCGGCGGCCGACCAAGGTTGCGGCTATCGCGCTCGCCAACAAAATCGCGCGAATGGTCTGGGCCATGATGGCCAGGGGCGAGCGATACAAGGAACCCGTCGCGCTTGCGCGATAAACGAGATCGCGCCGGACAACTGGCGTGATGTGAAGGTTGGGAGGGCGAACAGCACGTAATGCAGAGCCGGTCGATCCGGCGATCAGGACAACCCACATGTGCCAAAGCATTCGTTGAATGCGAGGTGTTGGTCGGGACCCGATCCGCGGAGGGCATTATGGCCAGCGGTCATGTGAACCGCATTAAAAGGCCGAACACATGGCTGCACCGACCAATGCTGCAAACGTGAAAAAAGCTCTTGCCAACCCGGAGCCGTCCACACATGACCCAACTGAGACATCGGGCCGCTCAGTTTTCGTCGCCGGTTGGTTGCCATTTTCACACCCCGCTGGTCGCAAACTGGTAGTCCCTTGCACAGGCATGCCTTGGGGAACGTATGCGGCGGCGCAAATTTCATCACACTTCTAGGCGGCGCGGTGGCTACGTGGTCGCCGTCTAATCCGCGCGGGTCACGCCGCTCGTGGATCGTTGAGTGCCGCCGCCACGCGAAGCTCCATCGGGTCTCGTTCGCCAGTAGCCGCTAGATCTAATATTTGTTTGGCGATACGAGCTTGAGCGACCGGCGTGCGCATTTGGGGTGGCAGGTCGCTAACTGCTTCATCAAAAATATCGCGGAACAAGCTAAGTTCTTCTGGTTGAAAAACGCCTTCTACCATCACAACCTCCGCACTCGTGTAGGAATTAAAACTTGTGCCTAGGAAGAATGAGAATTGTCGGTCTATTTGCCGACTCAACGATCAAAAATAGTTGCGACGACCGCTTGCGTTGCAGCAAAAGACGGTAATTCAGATTTCGCTAAGAGTGCTTTGGAGCATCGCAGATTGGTCGAAGAGCGTTTGGTAACACTCACACGAGATCTGCTCTAGCTTATGGCGGTTCAGTATCTGAATCACGCCACGGGAATAATTAATAACCCCCTGATCATGAAGTTTCTTGCCGACCGCGGTCACCGACGTCCGTCGTACGCCAAGCATTTCTCCCAGAAATTCTTGGGTAAGAGCGACAGTATCGCTGTTTGCTCGGTCTGCTGATTGCAGCAACCATCGGCAAAATCGAGCCTCAACTGAGTGGAGCGCATTGCAAGCTGCTATCACGCGTGCTTGTGATAACAGGGCTTCATTATACTCGATGCAGAGAGTTCGCAGTTGCTCGCTAGTTGCGACAACAGTTCTAAAGCGGTCCGAAGCGATCTTGCTTGCATGCGTCGGCATCTGCACAACCACTCGAACAAACGACTTATAGGTCCTCAGGCCAGCCATTGCACCGACGACACCTTCACGGCCTACCGTTGCGGTTTCAATTCCTTTCCCGTCTCGCATTACGACAACTAATGACAGCATTCCCGAATGGGGAAAGTAAACGTAATTGACAAGAGCGCCCGGTTCAAAAAGCACCGCACCTGACGGGAGTGAGACGGTCGCCAGGTGCGGTGCCAACAGACTGTATTGAGCACGCGGCAAAGCTGACAGAAGTCTGTTGTCCAGAGGACCGGTAGGAATTGACCGCACGCAACAGACCCGTCATTTGATGGCTGGCGCCAATGTGAAGGCGGCAGTTTATATCATGCCAATCTCTAGTCCGATACCGGACAATTGCGAGGCCGCTACTCACAAGACTCCGCCATGAAAAGCAAGCGGTAAATGAGCTTGCCCGCTTCGTCAGTGACCTCCATCCGCCAGCGATCGCCCGGTTGCAAGTGACCGTCGATTGTACGGATCATTTCAGCGCAAGCCATCGTAGCTTCTTCGAATGCGGCTTCGTGATCCAACAAGGTCAAACCGACGTTATCGGAGGCCACTTCGTCGTTCCTAGCAAAATCAAAAAAATAGCAGGGCATCGCTCGGCTCCAACGAGGCGTTCAGATAGCAGGACTCCAACCCTTCACCGGCTTGAACGTTCCGACCCCATGGAGGCTGCCGCGATGCCAGCCGGGCTTACGCGCCGGTTGAGCGGGATCAGGCGCGCGGTCAGGCCGGGCCGTCTAGGCACGCTGGTGGCTCAACTATTTTCGCAAGTTATGTCTAGTAGCGGACTCGCCTTTAAGTATTCCGGCGAGTTCCATTGCTTCACTTCATCGAACGATAGGCATCGCCCGGGAGTGTCGTCCTGTCTCCTAAAATAGGGATGCATTGTGGTTCAAGTCGCGCCAGTATCATTTAGATGTCGATTTGAGATGGCTTCGGCTGACGGAGCAGTCAGCGGGTCACAAGGCGAATTCTGTGCTTTTGAATTTCCTGGCTGCGAAGGATGCCAGTACGCGCTGCACGCAATCAAGAAAGTGAAGGGGTTAGAAGACCCCATGAAGTCGGGGGCCTTGCGCGCATGGGTTGCGGGCGCTTCCGTCCCAAAAAAGGTTTTCACTCCAATCAGGGGGACGGCTATGGAGAAGTTCATTCACAGGGAGAACCTGACCCTGTTCAAGAAACGTATCGCTGAATCGCACACCGACGAGGAGCGTGAAATCCTCCTGAAGTTGCTTGCGGATGAGGAGGCAAAAGAGCCTCCGCCGAAAATTGACGTTTCTCAAGCCGCGCTGATCTGCATCAAGGGACCACCGCTCAGGAAGAATTGAATACGGTAGCGAACTCAGGCCCGATCTATAATTCGGATTACATTGGGCAGCCATCGGCCCACTTCGAAGCTCAGTGTAAGCGCCCCGCTCAGTATCCCCCTGCTGGGCGGGGCCACCCTTATTGGCCGCCTCGATGAGGCCAATCACCATCCGGAAGGGACGGTTGGGTCATGGGAGACAAATGCTGGCTCAGGAGAGACACACGAGCAAATTTGCGATCCGGCTCTTGACACCGCCCACATGCGCGGCGGCTAGGCCGTGAAAGTGATCGAGGAATATCTGGAGAATGCGCTCGCATTTGAGCAGTTAGCGGCTGTTGAGATAGATCTAACACTCAAAGACGACTTTGAAAAGCAGGCGGTGTCTTTCCGCAAGCTAGCGGCGGAGCGGGCTAAAAGGCTCGGCTTAGGGCCGACCGCAAATTCGAACTGAGACGCTCCGCCTCAGTGAAGCCCGTTGGACACAAGGGCCATGCGTATCGTTGCTGAATATCTGCGAAAGGCCGCTAAGTTCGATGAGTGGGCGAGAGCGAGCAGCGAGCCGATCTTAAAAGAAAACTGCGCCGACCTCGCTGATTGCTACCAGTGTCTGGCGAGCAAGCGGCAACGGCTCCTGGAGCAGGTGCGATCTAGCCGGAATTGCAGCAGACGCCGCCACCGTTTGTCGGTCCTCCGCCCGCTCCGGTGAATTTTGGTCGGGCTTGGCCCTGCTGCGCTCCCTGAAATTCAACTTGGCGCTGCGCCAGCCATCCCCCGGCGCGTTTCTATTCGAATACTTTTTCAGATCAAATCGTGCTGATCGCTCGATCGCCGCGCGACCCGCACCTTGATCTAGATCATGAGCCTCGCGCGACGGCAATGCTTTCCTGCGTACGCAGCGTTCCGAATGGAGACTAGCGCGAGGCCGCGAACGGGAGGCGCAGATGACCTACCATTTCTCCAAGACTATCGACATTAGATTTGATGACGCAGTAGTCTGCACGAAAGAAGCGCTCAAACGGCATAAGCTCACAGTGCTTTCGGAAATCGATATGAAGGATACCTTGAAGAAGGCGATCAATATCGACTTTCATCCGTATCTGATTCTCGGCGTATGCAACCCACAACTCACCTATCGAGCGCTTCAGGCGGAAGACAAGATCGGAGCCATGTTGCCCTGTAACATCGTTCTGCAGCAGCGAGATGATGGTCGCGTTGAGATATCCGCAGTTGATCCTGTTGCTTCCATGCAGGCCATCACACACGTCGTTGTGGAACAAGTCGCCCGGGAGATCCGCTCTCATTTGCAGAGATTGATCGATGATATTTGCAATGCAACCGAAACAGCAGACGCCAGAAAAATCGGCAAGCGCCTCCGATAGAATCAAAAATACACTCGAATGAAACGTATTAAATCGCTCGGGCGCATGATCAAAGTGACTTTCTGGTTGTCATCCCGGTACCTACGTGTTGCAGGAGTGAGCTGAAGTAACAGCCGATGATCTTTCAATTTGAACGTATTCAAATCCTGGAGGAGGGTTCATGATCAAAGATGTCATCCTCAACCTAGAGCGCAACAAGTCTCGGGACTGCGTTCGCGACTATGCGATTACGGTTGCCAGGACGTTCGATGCGCATCTGGCAGGAGTGGCTTTCGCCGACGGAGCGAATATTCCATGGGGGGCTTTTGGCGACGGAGCGAATATTCCAGTTTTCATCGTGTCGGGGCAAATGTCTATAGGATTACCCCCCGACGTTATTGCGGACATACTGGCCGAAAATGAAGAGGCTGCACGCAGCGCAATCCGGCGTTTCGAGGCGGCGGTCAAAGGCAGCCTTCTTTCGGTCGAGCATCGACTGGTCGAAGTGCCCGCCTCATTTTCGGAAATGGCGCGACGTTACGATCTAAGCGTCGTCATGCAATCCGATAATAGGAATGGGGTGAACAATGACATTTTAATCGAGGCGACGCTGTTTGGGTCCGGGCGGCCTGTCATTGTTGTGCCCTACATCCAGAAGGAAGGAATGAACCTAGATCGGATTGTGTGCTGCTGGGACGGCAGCCGCGCTGCGGCGCGTGCCATCAACGATGCATTGCCGCTGCTGCAAAAGGCGCGCGCCGTCGAACTGTTCATCGTCGCCAACGAGAAAACCGGAAATGGGCGGGAGATTCGCGGCGTCGCAATCGGCAGTCACCTTGCCCGTCACGGTATCAAGGTCGAGGTTGTAACCGTTCCGGCCGCCGATATCGACGTGGCCAATGTCATTTTGTCGCGGGTCGCAGATTGTTCGGCGAGCATGATCGTGATGGGCGGTTACGGGCATTCGAGGTTTCGCGAATTCATACTTGGCGGTGCGACACGCGGCGTATTGACCACGATGACCGTTCCCGTACTCATCTCGCATTAGCCGGCTATTCGATCAAGTGGGGCGGCAATCGGTTTTTCGCATGCGGTATTCTGATCTAGTAACGTTGATAACTTCCGCAATTGGCACAAACCGGACCAACCGGGCCGGTCTGATGATGTCCGTTGTTCGGTGAAGACCGGAAGCGAGTTGCGGCCGATCTGCCTGTGCCAAGGCGCTGCCCGTCTCTACGTCCATCATAAAGGGGTGAAGTTACACGAGTGGAAACTAGAGTAGCTTTGCCTACGGTACCTGGAGCCCAGCATCACGACGCAACAGGACACACTGGCATCGAATGCTCGCGAAGAGGAGGAGACGACCGCGTTTGCCGCGTTCACCGCAGCATGGCTCGATGCTTCCGACGAAGTATGCGCACAGAGCTGGCTGGCGGAAACCCAAAACGAGTTGGGCAATCATGGAATTTGAAGCGTCAAAAGCTTCATTTAGGCGATCGGGCCTCCGGCGATCGCAACCTCGTACCATTCTTCCCGCCTCCCGTTGAGGATCTCAAGTTGCACAGATCTGCTGCGCTTGGAGACGAGATTGCTATAAATATTCACATATTCCCGAGCCATCCGCTCGGCGGTGAAGCGGCAGTCGAATTCAGCGCGTACCTTAGCTCGATCCAAGCGTGTTGCCCGTCCGACTGCCGTCACTGCTTCCTCGATTGTGTCGACAACAAATCCGGAGACACCCTCCGTCACGATCTCGGGAACCGAGCCGCGCCGGAATGCAATCACCGGCGTGCCACACGCCATGGCTTCGATCATGACCAACCCGAAGGGCTCCGGCCAGTCGACCGGAAACAACAAGGCGGCTGCACCACCAAGGAAGTTTTCTTTGTCGCGTTCATCGATCTCTCCGATGAACTCGACGTCAGGATGGTGGGCCTCGACCATTGGGCGGATTTGGGTGTCCCAATAGGCTTGATCGGCGCGATCTACCTTTGCTGCAATCTTTAACGGCATCCTGCTCCGCGCTGCGATCTCGATGGCGAGATCGGGCCGTTTCTCCGGCGCGATACGACCAAGGAAGGCGAGGTAACCACCAGCACGCGATTGGAACGTAAGGAGGTCGCGCGGAAGACCATGGTAGACAGTGCCGAGCCAGTTCACGTTGTGCAGATACCGCTGCTGATCATTTGAGATCGAGACGAGGGGGAGTTCTCGAAAAGTTTGGTAGAATGGCACGAGATCCGGCAAATCCAATCGGCCATGCAAAGTCGTCAATGTCCAATTTGCAATGCCGCGAACCAGCGGGCCGTGAAGTAGATCGATGTGGAAATGTAGGATGTCGAACTGATCGATCCTTTGGCGGACCTTTTCCAGCATAATCATATGGTAGGGCAAATGGTCCCGCACGGAAGGATTGAGGCGCAACGCCATCTCACAGCATGGCACGAGCCGTGCCGACGTTTCGGAATCTCCGCTAGCAAAGAGCGTTACCTCGTGCCCTTGGCGGACGAGCTCCTCGGTCAAAAACGAAACGACCCGCTCTGTCCCGCCATAAAGCCGCGGCGGAACTCGTTCGTGTAGTGGGGCGATTTGAGCAATCCTCATGGTCAAATCCTCTGTAAACATAAAATTCGAGCGGAAAGCGAATGACTTGATTTGGATCAAATGGACGATAAGGAAGATTGCGATTGAAGGGTGCCGTTACGCCCGCGCGGCTTTAAGGCAAATGGGCCGTGCCCTCCAGCCGGACTTCGCCTAGGTTGGCAACAACGTCGTCCGCCCCATGCTTGAGCAGGTCTGGCGCGCGCGCCGCAGGCCCGACGCCGATGACAAGGCCGAAACTGCCGGCGCGACCCGCTTCGACGCCAGCCGTCGCATCCTCGAACACCACAGCATGCGCTGGAGGTACGTTGAGACGGCGTGCGGCTTCCAGAAACATGTCAGGAGCCGGCTTCCCTGTGAGGCTTAGTCGATCAAGATCGATGCCGTCAACTCGTGCATCGAACAGCGCTGTCAGCCTCGCAGCGTGCAGAATTTCGGCGCAATGGTGACTGGATGAGGCGATGGCCGTGCGCACACCTCGTCCCCGAGCATCCCGGAGAAATGCTGGTGCCGAATCGAACACCTGGACCCCCACAACTGCCAGAAGCTTCAGGAAATAGAGGTCTTTGCGCTTGGCGAGCCCATGAGCCGTTTCCTGCTCAGGCTGATCCCCAGGTTCTCCCAAGCGCACATTGATCCCTCGGGAGGCGAGAAAGCTCTGCAACCCCACAATGCGCGGCTTGCCATCTACATAGCGGCGATAATCGGTCTCGGGATCGAAGGGGAGGAACGGCGTCGCGCTCTGCGCTGCTCGTTGGGCGAGGAATTGGTCAAACAGCTGTTTCCAAGCGCGGGCGTGGATGGAAGCCGTGCGCGTGATCACCCCGTCCAAGTCGAGGACGAAGGCGCCGAAACGTCCGACATCGATGATGACCATAGCGGAGGTTACCTGCCGTCGTCGCGATCGAGGCGGAATACAATCACCGGACAGATAAATTCACGGATTACGTACTGCATTGTGCGCGCGCGGTCATGCTCGAGTAAACCGCGCCAGCCGAGAACGATGAGATCACTATCGTTCCGTCGCGCGAAATCGACGATAGCTGAGCCAGCCTCGCCCTGAGCGAGCACGAGACGGATGTCGACCCCGTCGGTTGCGCGCCCGACAGCGCGCAGCCGACCGAGGAACTCCTCCGCCCATGCGGGCCACTCATGTTGGGGCTGGTCGACATAGCGGGGGGAGACCAGTGTCCCAGGTTCAGTGGGTCGCTCGGCACCGGCCGTAGCGACGTGAAGCACCACGAGTTTGGCTGCGGCCTTTGATGCCAGGTCGGTGGCAGGGCCAATTGTTGCGGCGCTCGTCGGTGTCCCATCATGAGGCAATAGCAGTTCGCGCAGAGCCCAATCTCTGCGGCCGCGGGTTGGAGGTACGAGAACGACCGGGCATCGCGCTGCGCGAAGAATGGCCTCGGCCACACTGCCAAATGTTCGCGGCCTGGCATCCATCCGTGTCCGTGCGCACATGACGATCAGGGCTGCGTGTCGCTCGGTGGCTTCTTGCACGATACGGGCTGCGGCCGCACCCGTACGCTGATCTACAACCAGCCCACGCAGGTCTTGGGATGAGAGCTTCATGCGGTCGACCAGCGCGGCGGATTCCAAGGTCTCCTCGGAAACATGGAGAACGGCGAGGGTGGCATGAAACAATTCGGCAAGCCCACGCGCCACGGGCAACGCCGCCGTCGCGCGGACGGAGCCGTCGAGCGGGACCAGCACTGTCTGCGCAGAAGTCATTGGCCCACCTCTTCCCAACTACCCCATCCAGAGCGGTCGCCACGCAGGACATAGCGCCGGCCGGGACGGGCGAGGCATACGGGGCCCTCCGGGACCGAGAGACAGAGCTCGCCACCGCTCTCGACATTGACCTCGATACACCTGCGGTCAGCTTCCAGGCGCAAACGCAGCAAGCGTCCCCGCCATTGCACCGGAAATGCCATTTCGGTCCAGCCCGGGAGCAGATGTGGGTCGAGAGCAATGCCGTCCTCACGTGCGCGTAAGCCGGCTGCGCCGAATACCGCAGCCTGCCAGAGGCCGCCTAGGGCGCCCATATGAACGCCGCCGGCGGCGTTACCCATGTTGTTGGCCAAGTCGATCTCGGCAGCTTGGCGGAAATAAGCTTGCGCAAGAGCCCCATCGCCGAGCCGGGCGGCGACGAGGGCGTAAAGCGCGGGGCTCAGCGAACTGCCATGGGCGGTGCGGGCTTCGTAATAGCGGAAGTTCGCCTCGTGCACCGCGACAGGCCATTGATCCCACAGCAGTGCGCTGAGCGCCACCACATCTGCCTGCTTGATCGCCTTCGAGCGACGCACGCGCTCCGGTCCGAGATAGGCGTCAATCGGCATGGCAAAGGCTCGCTGGCGCACTAAATCGACCTCATCGAGTTCGAAATAGCCAGCGAATTGCTCGAACAGTTTGGTTGCAGGATCAAAACCTGTCGCTAGCCCTCCAGCCAATGCACGCCACTTCGCGGGCTCCTTCTCGGCAAGCTCAAGGTTTGTGCATAGCCGCTGCCAGTCGGCGACTTGCTTGCGCTGTAGTATCTCAAGGGTATCCGCGGCACGTTCGAGGTTGAAAATCGCCATCGCATTTGTATAGGCGTTGTCGTCGATCAGTTCGTGATACTCATCAGGGCCGATCACTTGCCGAATGTGGGTACGACCATCAGGCGCGACTTCCGCCCGGCTGGCCCAGAAGCGTGCTGTCTCCACGAGGATCTCGACACCTGCTGCTAGCATGAAGCCGTCGTCCCCCGACGCGCGCCAATACTGCCAGACAGCGTACGCAATGTCGGCGCTAATGTGGTGCTCTCGTTCCCCTGTAAGGATGGCGACGACCCGGCCATCGGGCATGACCGCGCGCCGCGGAGTTACCTCATCACCGGTATCGGCCGATTCCCAGGCATAGAGGGCACCCTCATAGCCATGCTCCTTGGCTTTGCGCCGCGCTGCATCGAGCGTGTGATAGCGGTACATCAGCAGAGATCGAGCAGACAGCGGATCAGTGAAGATATAGAATGGCAGCATATAGATCTCGGTGTCCCAGAACACATGACCCCGATACGCTTCGCCGGTCAGCCCGCGCGCACAGATCGAGACGTATTCGTCGGCGGGGTTGACTGCTGAGATGAGATGATAGCATGCGAAGCGAAGTGCGCGCTGCGCCTGCTTGTCACCCACGATCCGAACATCCGCGGCGTCCCACTTGCGATGCCAGGCATCGAAATGCGCCTGCGCGGCGGGCGGAAAGCCACGCGTGCGCGTTGTCGCAAGATGACTCAAAGCCGCCTTAGCTGGGTTAACACCGTCACGCGATGTGAAGACAGTAATGATACGATCTAGGCGGACCGCTTCACCGAGGCCTGTCTCCCATGACCATCGCTCTTCGCTGCGGTCGGATCGTCCTTCGTGCGTCAACGTTCTCGACGAGTTCGAGCATTGCAGCATGGACGTACTGGCGATCGCGACGTCTATCCCAGGTACGCGCATGAGCACGGCAGGTTCGGCCCCGATATGCACGGTTTCCATGCCGATTTCACCCGACGGGACAGGGCGTGTGGTGAGACTTATCCTTCCTCCGTAGTTTTCGGCCGTTACCGTGACCGATTGGAGAAGGATGTGCCGATCAGCGAGAGAAGCAAGCTGCAGATAGATTAATCGGGTAATGCGTCCGCTCGGGTCTTGCTGTCGCCACTCGCGCCACATAACACCCTGGCGCAAATCGAGAAGTCGCCGATGGACGAGTACGCTGCCAGCCTCAAGCGACAGTTCTTGGTTCTCCACACTGACTTCTGTATGGAACCAATTTGGAAGTACCGCCAGTCTCGTTCCGAGTTCCGGGCTTGGGTCCGTAATGTAAACGCCGGCCGCAAATGTCGATGGATTCGAAAATCTCCCATCCTCTCCGATTGAGGCCCTCGCCCCGATATATCCATTGGCTATTGCAAATATCGACTCGATTTCCCGCTCTCGTGCCAGATCCACACCCTCTTCGAGGAGTAGCCAATCTGGATCGGGGGAAGGTGAGAACGGAAGAGCACCCATATCCTTTGAGGACCTTATTGTCGTATCGTCAATGCAGTCCGTGTTTGCTGAACGAAGAGAACATCGAGGTCCGCTCGACCTTGACGACTAGCTCGCGCGCCCGCAAGACAAAAGTAAAATCCTAGGTGACGCCTACGGACTGACCTGTGCGGCCCACTTCATCGGTCACGCTTTCCAAATGGGAGCGGAGCTCTTCGGCAACCTGGTTCACCACAACATTGGTGATCGCTTGCATTGAGGTGACGGGATCAACTGCGGAAACCTCAACGCGGCCGTCGTCATGTTGCTGCACGACGAAGGTGCAAGGTAACATCGTTCCAATCTTGTCCTCCGCTTGAAGTGCTCGATAGGTGAGTTGCGGATTGCATGCGCCGAGAACAAGGTATGGACGGAATTCGAGATTAAGGGCCTTCTTGAAGTTATCTTTCATATCGATTTCCGAAACCACTCGGAAATTGTGCTGTTTGAGCACCTCTTTCAGGCAAGCCACGGCGTCGTCAAACTTCATGTCGACAGTGCTGGAGAAATGGTAGGTCATGTTCTCGGCCTTCGCACTGGAACTCCGTTTGGAATACTCATTAGAGCTCTCCCGACAGGCGACCATCATGATCTAAGTCAAGGGATGGCCTGCGAGCAAGCCTGCATCACAGTTTTCGCCATACCACGTGGCAATGGTGATTGCTGTGCTCTGTGTTGATGACCAAGTCGAATGAGTCGGGAATGCCGATTTGGCTTTCGACCTCGAGATTTGCACCTTCGCCCGACATTTTGCGGACTAGGCAGTCGATTCCAGAGCCATCAAACGAGATTTTTCCAGCCTTTAGGATTCTGCTGGCGCTGGGTGCCATGCTGTTCGTCTAAACGAGGCATGCCGCTCTCCCGTGAGATTTTGTTCTTGAGGGCAGCATTTGCCCAATCGAGTAGGCTGGCAACTATTGTTCTGCAATCGAATGGTATTTGTGCCCTGCAGCAAATCCGGGACGATGGGACGGTTGGAGATGGCGGATTCGCTTGAGGTGCGCCACAGGCGCTGGTCAGCAGCCTGGCCGTTAAGCTGGTGCTTGGACAAACTTCGAGGACTGGCGCTCGATTTCACAGTCCTGCCGGTGCCACTCGCCCGCACCGACGGGGTGATCGAATAAAGCGGCGAGACTCCCGGGTTTGGGGGGCGGATGAGCGTAGGGCACTTCTCGACGTCCGCACGCAATCGCGCGAGAAATGGACGCTTACAGATTTGCCGCGAAAATTCCCTGTTATCCGCTTGGAATTCCCTGTTCTTCGGAGAAATTTCCCTGATAGTTTGCTTAGGGAATTTGCTGAAAAGTCGCTGCGGCGCAGTGGTTTCTTGCTTTAGGATTGTCGCCCTGAGGCCTGAAATCGTGATTTTGCCTGTAAAATTCCCTGATAGCAGGGAAATCGCATGGAGACGGGCGCGATCAGCACTGCGTCGCCAGCCAGCCGCCTCGTGCGGGGCTTTCTTCCGGGTCACCGCGCCGCTTCGCTGTAGCCGAGATCGCAATATTTGTCTGGATCGTTCAGCAGCCTGGAGGGATGACCGTAACGGCTGCGCAGGTCGAGAACGCAGTTGAGCCCGTCGCGGTCGATATCGCCGGTCCGGAAAAAGCCGTTCCTGGGATCGAGCAATTCCGCGTAGCTTGCCTCGGCGATCTCCGGCTCCATCTGCGGAAGGTGCCGGCGCAGGATCGCGATCGCCTCGGTGCGGTTGGACGGATCATAGAGCCATGCAATCGAGCTGCGGTACCCGCCGATATAGGCTGTGATTGCGGACCGGTGTTGCTGCGCCCAGGGCCGGCGCACTGCCGCGACATTGCCCTGGTAGGCACCGATCACGCCGGTGGCTTTCACGAGTTCGGTGAAGCCCTGGTTTTTGGCGATGATGTTGTAAGGCGCGGACAGCAACGTCGCCGCGTGATGGCCATCGCGCAACGCGTTCCAGCGCTGCACCATGCCGCCGGCGCGGACGATCTGGTAGTCGCCCTTGTCCTTGTCGAGGCCGTTGCGGCGCATGATCTCGTAGAGCACAAAGGCATAGCCGGTGGTCATCGCATCCACCGAGAGGGTTTTGCCCGCAAGCTCCGCGATGTGTTTGATGGCAGGCGACGTGACCAGGCTGAGAAACCCGCTGTCGCTCCCCATGACGGCCAGGAAGTCAGGCTGCGGCCCGATCGGGGCCTCACCCTGTCCCTCGACATAAGCGACGATATTGTCGACGGCCGTCATGGCGATATCGAATTTTCCTTGCGAGAAATCGGTCATCTGGGTGACGGAATTGGGCGTGCCCTGAATCTGCACCGCGATGCCGCGGCGGGCGAAGAAGCCCTTGTCCTGTCCGACGTAGAGGCCCCAGTTGAAGCCGCCGGGAAACACGTTGACGGTCACGACCGGCAGATCGCTGGCTTGGTGCGGCATCGGTTACTCGCTGCTCTCTATTGTGGCCGGTCAGGCGGTCCGCCTTGCCATCCGCTCCGGCCGCAGGGCGAGCGAAATCACCGCGCCGGCGAAGCACAGCAGAACGAGCTGGACATTGCCCGCGACCGTCCAGCCGGCGAGGCCAACGATCCAGCCGATGACATATCCGGCGATCGTCGCGGAGCCATAGAGGCCCGTCACAAACACGCCGGAGGCGCGGCCGGCGAGATCCGCCGAAACCGACTTCACATGGCAGGCGGCGAGGTTGACGAAGATTGTTCCGCTGAAGGTCGCACCAAGCACCAGCGAGAGCGTGGCCTGCGCCGCGAAATCGGTCGGGCCGTTGAACAGCAGCGCAGCGATGGCGCTTGCGATCAGGAAACTGGTGCCGAGAATGACTCGCGGCGAGAAGCGGTCACCCAGCCATCCGGACACGACCGACACCAGAACGCCCAGTCCATAGATGCTCATCACCCGTCCCGCATCGGCCGGCGCGTAGTGCAAGTGTTCGCGCAGGAATGTCGGATACATGCCGAGATAGCCGTAGAGCGCGAGGCCGAAAATGACGCTCAAAATCACCAGCACGCAGGTATTGAGATTCTTGAGCGTTGTGGCCCCGCCTGTGGAGAGCGCCGCTTCCCGTTGACCGGCGGTATTGGTTTCGCTCAGCTTCGGCCGCACCACGGCGGCGATCAGCGCCATCATCCCGAGGCCGATGACGCCGAAGATGATCATGGGTGCGCGCCACGTCGCATATTCGACCAGCAATTTGGCTCCGAGCGCCGGCCCGATCGCCGCTCCGCCCGCATAGGCGTAGTTCAGGATGCCGACGCCCGCGGCGCGATAGCGCGAGAAATAGCTGGAAAATACCGCGAGCAGCGCAGTGAGCTGCATCGCCTCGCCGATCCCGGTGATCGCGCGATAGAGCAGCATGTCGGCGAATCCGAACGCAGCCACGGTGATGATCGTTGTCGCCGAATAAATCAGGATGCCAACCTGGATCACCGTCTTTCGGGAGTATCGCGACATCAGGTAGCCGGTCGGAATTCCCGCGAACGCCATGCCCAGCGTGAAGAACGTCGACATCAACCCGGCCTGCGGCAGCGTGAAGCCGTATTCCCGTCTCACATCCGTGAGCATCAGCGGGAATAGCGTGCGATCCATCGCATTGATGCAATAGGAGCAGATCAATACAGCAATGGCGGCAACGGCGATCGCGGTGTCGGAGGTACGCGGCGTCTGCACGACTCCGCCGGCGCTGCAGTTTGGTCCATGATCCAGCCCTTCGTGATGCCAGCCCTGAGTTCATTGTTCGGGATCCTTATGACCTTTCGGCAGCTCCGGATCAATTGCCGCGACCGGAACGTAACAGCGGAGCAAGGCGGACGGCAGGCGGCGTGCTGCGTCGATTTGCGAAGCAGGCCCCGATTTGCCGGCCGAACCGAATTGACTCTAGGGTTAGCCGGAATTCTAATACTCAAATCGGTACCAAGAGGGACAGCGGAGTGCTGGTGTCCCCGAAATGCTGCATTTTTGGTCAGTGCAGCGCGAAATGAAAGCAACCTTCATCCATGCGCGTCATCAATGTCGCCGCCGCCCAGATGGGTCCGATCCAGCGCGCCGAGGGCCGGGAAGCCGTCGTCCCGCGCATGCTCGCTTTGATGGATCAGGCGAAGGCGCGCGGCGCCGATCTGATCGTTTACCCGGAGCTGGCGCTCACCACGTTTTTTCCGCGCTGGTACATGGAGGATCAGGCCGAGGTCGACACCTGGTTCGAGCGCGAGATGCCGAACGCGGCGACGCTGCCGCTGTTCAAGCGCGCTGCGGAGTATCAGATGGCGATGAGCTTCGGCTATGCCGAACTGACGCCGGACGGGCATCATTTCAACACCTGCATCCTGACCGACAAATCGGCCAGAATCGTCGGCAAGTACCGCAAGGTCCATCTGCCGGGCCATTCGGAGTTCGATACCGAGCGCGCCTTCCAGCATCTCGAAAAGCGCTATTTCGAGCCCGGCGATACCGGCTTTCCGGTGTGGCGCACGATGGGCGGCATCTTCGGCATGGCGATCTGCAATGACCGGCGCTGGCCCGAGACCTATCGCGTGATGGGCCTGCAAGGCGTGGAGATGATCCTGCTCGGTTACAATACGCCCTCGGTCAATTCCCAGAAAAGCGAGGAGGGGCCTGAGAAGCGGCTGTTCCACAATCGCCTGTCCGTGCAGTCCGGTGCGTATCAGAACGCGACATGGGTCGTGGCCGTCGCCAAGGCCGGCGTCGAGGACGGCTTCCCGCTGATCGGCGGCAGCCTGATCGTCGATCCCAACGGCGAGATCGTCGCGGAGGCCACCACCGAAGGCGATGAACTCCTCGTCCATCCTTGCGATCTCGACGCAACCAGCTTCGGCAAGAACACCATCTTCGACTTCGCCCGTCACCGGCGCGTCGAGCATTACGGGCTGATTACCAGCCGCGTCGGCGCGGTCCCGCCGCCGGAAACTTGAGACTCAACACCCCTTCGAAGGGGCTTCAATAGGCTTCTATGCCGATGTTTCGCGATCGATCGGGAGAGCCACGCGCAATGGAGCGCGCGCGTGATCGCCGGCAACGGCGCGGCCCTCAAAGGAGAGCTAGTGCTGCGAAAACCGCACCGCGCCCAGCGCCATGGTCGCGGCGGCCTGCGTCGGATCGATCACGGGAATGCCGAGCGCATCTTCGAGCTGGCTTCGCAGGCGAGCCATGCCGGCGCAGCCCATGACAATGGCGCCGGCGCCGTCCTCGTCCTTCAGGGCGCGGCCGACCTCGATCATCTTCGCCAATGTTCCGTCGCCCGACGCGGTTTCCGCCACGCTCATGTTGAGCGGCCGTTCGCCGGCCAGCCGGTCCATCAGCCCCATCTGGCGCAGATAGCGGATATGCCGGCGTATCGAGCGCTGCGCGATCGCGATGACGCCGAAGGTTTCCGCGCGCGTCATCGCCGTCAGCACGCCGCATTCGGCGATGCCGAATACCGGCCGATCGGTTCCTTCCCGGCAGACATGCAGACCCGGATCGCTGTAGCAGGCGATCACGAAGGCTGCGGCGCTGTTGTCGCTTTCGATCAGCCGGCGCAGCGGCATCGCCACGCTGTCGACATCGGACTGGCTCTCGATCCCGTAAGGTCCCTCGGCCAGCGTCGTGCAGACGATCTCTGGCCCGTCCACGAAATCGAGCGGCTTTAGCGCCTGTTCGATCCCCTTGGTCACGGTGACGTTGGAATTGGGATTGATCACGAGGATACGCGGGCGGGACATGGTCACTTCCTTGCAATGGCTCTTCCTTGCAACGGTCCTCCGGCAACTAAGCATGGCTTGCAGCAACGATCGTAGCTTGCAGCAATTGGCATAGTTTGCATAGTTTCGATTGGGCGGTCTCGGCCGTCCGACGGTTTCCCGCCGCGATCATCGCTTCCGGCCGGTTGGTCGAATAACGCTCTGGAGGACCTTATGACCGAACCCGCCTACGACGTCGTGATCCGCGGCGGACGCGTTGCAACCGCTATCGACGTGTTCGAGGCCGATGTCGCCGTCGCGGGCGAGACCGTCATTGCCATCGGCCGCAGCCTGCCGGCCGGCAAGCGGGAGATCGACGCGCGCGGCAAACTGGTGCTGCCCGGCGGCGTCGACAGCCACGCCCATATCGAACAGCTTTCCGCCGCGGGCATGATGAATGCCGACACCTTCGAAAGCGCCACGACCTCGGCCGCTTTCGGCGGAACCACCACCGTCATCTCGTTCGCCGCCCAGCACGTCGGCATGGCGCTGCCCAAGGTGTTGGCCGATTATCATGCGCTCGCCAAAAAGGGCGCGGTCATCGACTACGCCTTTCACATGATCATCGCCGATCCGACCCTGGAGACCCTGCAGAACGACATCCCGGCGCTGGTCAAGGAGGGGCACGGCTCGATCAAGATCTTCATGACCTACGACCGGCTGAAGATCGACGACGAACCTCTGCTCGATATTCTGGTCGCGGCGCGCGAATCCGGCGCCATGCTGTGCGCCCATGCGGAGAACCATGGCATCATCGCATGGATGGTGAAACGCCTGCTGGCGCGCGGCTATACCGATCCGAAATACCATGCCATCAGCCATGCGAGGTTTTCGGAAGCCGACGCCTTCAACCGCCTGATCGGGATGGCGGCGCTGGTCGATCAGCCGATCATGATCTTTCACGTCTCGACGGCGGAAGGTGCGAAGGTGATCCGCGACGCGCGGGGCGAGGGTCTGAAGGTCTTCGCCGAGACTTGCCCGCAATATCTGTTTCTGACCAAGGAAGATCTGGACAAGCCTGGCGTCGACGGCGCCAAATGGATGTGCAGCCCGCCGCCGCGCAGCGCCTCCGACCAGGACGCGCTGTGGCAGGCGCTTGCGCTCGGCGATCTCCAGACCATCTCGTCCGATCACGCGCCCTATCGTTTCGACGAGAGCGGCAAATTGCGCGCCGGCCCCAATCCCAACTTCAAGCAGGTGGCGAACGGCTTGCCGGGACTGGAGGTGCGCCTGCCGTTGCTGTTCGATGCGATGGTGTCGAAGGGCCGCCTCGGCCTGGAGAAATTCGTCGAGTTGACGGCAACCGCGCCGGCCAGGATCTACAATTTGCATCCGCGCAAGGGCTCGATTGCGATCGGAGCCGACGCCGACATCGCGATCTGGGATCCGGCGCGCGAAGTCACGCTGACGGATGCGATGATGCACGACCTTGCCGGCTATACGCCTTACGCCGGCCGCAAGCTGCGTGGCTGGCCGGTCACAGTGCTGTCGCGCGGGCGCGTGATCGTCGCCGACGGCAAGCGGACGGCCGAGCCCGGCTCCGGCCGCTTCCTCGCGCGCTCTGGCGGCGAAGCGGCGAAGCCGACCGGCCGGCTGGTGGCGGATATGGATCCGGCGCGGAATTTCGGCGCGAGCTTGCTGTGAAAGCGATCTGATCCAAGGTGGCTTTCTGAAAAAGCTGATGCGAGGGCGGGCATTTGAAAATCCTGATCTTTGGCGGCGCCGGTTTCGTCGGGATCAATATCGCCGCAGCCCTGCTCGCGCGCGGGCACGATGTGACGCTGTTCGATCGCGCGGCCTTGCCGCGCGGCGCGCACCAGGCTTTCGCCGGCTACGGAGCGCTGCTGACGGTCGTTCAGGGAGATGTCACCGAGCAGCATTCTGTCGAGAAAATCATCGCAAGCGGCTTTGACGCGATCATTCTCGGGGCCGCGATCACCGCAGGTCCCGCGCGCGACGCGACCGACCCCGCGTCGATCCTGCAGGTCAACCTGCTGGCTCAGGTGCCAATTCTGACGGCCGCGCGGCGCAGCGGGGTCGGGCGTATCATCAATCTGTCGTCGGCCGCGGCGTATGGCAGCTGCCGCCTTGCGAAATACATTGCTCGACGAAGAGACGGCCTGCGATCCCGCCTCGCTCTACGCCATCACCAAATATGCTTCCGAAAAGGTGGCGGCGCGTCTCGCCGCGCTATGGCAATCCGATACCATCAGCGTCCGGCTGAGCGCCGTATTCGGGCCATGGGAGCGGGCGACCGGGACCCGCGATACGCCCAGCGCGCAAATGCAGATCATGGCCGCCTTGCAGCAGCGAGGCGAGGCGATTTTGTCCCGACCGGGCGTCAGGGACTGGATTTATGCGCCTGACGTCGCCGACGCCGTGGCGTTGCTCGTCGAGGCGGCAAAACCCAAACATGGTCTCTACAATATCTCGACCGGGCGCGAATGGTCGGCGCTGCAATGGGGACAGGATATCGCTGCCCTCCATCACGGTTGGGTCTGCCGGCTGGCCGGGCCTGGCGAAGCACCGACGATCGACCTGTTCAGCGAGGCCGACCGCGCGCCCTTGTCGGTGTCACGCCTGGAACAGGAATTCGGCTGGCGTGCCCGGTTTGGCTGCGCCAATTCCGCGGCCGATCTGAACAATTGGTGGGCGCATCATGGGGGAGGAACGTGACATGCGGCTGAAGGGGCGGATCGCTGTTATCACTGGGGCAGGGTCCGGCATCGGCCGCGCCAGCGCGCTGCTGTTCGCGTCCGAAGGCGCGTTCGTTGCACTTGTCGATCGCGATTCCGCCGGCATGCGGGAAACGCTGGCTGCCATTCGCGCCGCGAAGGGCGATGGATCGGAGCATTCGGGCGATGTCGGTGACGGCGATTTCGCCAAAGCCACGGTCGAGACGGTGGTGTCACAACACGGCCGGCTCGACGTGCTGATGACCGCCGCCGGCTGGTCCTGCGGCGGGACGGTGGTGACGACCGATCCCGCCGATTGGGACGCGGTGTTCCGCACCCATGTCGGCGGCACCTGGCTGTGGTCGCGAGCCGCCGTGCCGCAGATGCAGCGACAGGGCAAGGGCTCGATCGTCACGCTCGCCTCGCAACTCGCGATCGCCGGCGGCAGAAACAACAGCGCCTATATCGCCGCCAAGGGCGCGATCATCAGTCTGACGAAAACGATGGCCGTGGATTTTGCGGCCGACGGAATTCGCGTCAATGCGATCGCGCCCGGGGCCATCGAGACGCCGATGCTGCGGCGAAGTTTCGCCCGGCATGCCGATCCGGAGCCGGTTCGTGAGGCGTCGCGGAATCGCCACGCCATGAAGCGGTTTGGCAGGCCGGAGGAGGTCGCCGAGGCCGCGCTGTATCTGGCCAGCGATGCCTCGTCGTTCACGACCGGAACGGTCATGGCGGTTGACGGAGGTTGGCTGGCCGCATGAACGAACCCGCTTCCAGTGAGTTATGCGCTCCGTTCTGGATGCTGGACATATCCGGATATTTGACCTTGAATCGGCAGCGCTGGCGCCTGGATCGCTCAGAAAAATCTCGCTTGGCGCAGAATTTGCTTAAGATGGTCCTTAAGAAGGATTGTGATCTCGATAGCCTCGGGCAGGCTTCCTTGTTGAATTCAGAGGGTAGAAGAATGCGAATTCGCTATTGCAGGCCTTTGTTTGGCGCGGGCGCCGCCCTGGTCTTGCTCGCCGCAGCGCCGGCCCTGGCGCAGTCTCGTGCCGAGACTCTGCGCTATGTCACCGGCGCGTCCGTCAACACGCTCGATCCGAATGTGCCGGGAACGACCCGCGAGGCTTTCGCAGTCAGTCTCAGCACCTATGATCGGCTAGTGTCGTTCGGCCGCAAGCAATTGAACGGCAAGTGGGTGTTCGATCTCGACAAGGTCACCGGCGAGCTGGCTGAATCCTATGACGTCAGCCCCGATGCCACGAAGATCACATTTCATCTGCGCAAGGACGCCAAGTTTCAGGACGGCACACCGGTTACCGCTGATGACGTCAAGTGGTCGCTCGACCGTGCGGTTACCGCGCCGGTGCTCGGCAAGGCTCAACTCCTCACGGGATCCCTGACCAGCGCCGATCAGTTCAAGGTGATCGATCCATTGACCTTCGAAGTGACGCTGCCGAAGCCCGACAAACTCGCGCTGCCCAATCTCGCCACCGTCTATCCGATCATCATCAACTCCAAGGTCGCGAAGGCGAATGCGACGGCCGATGATCCCTGGGCGATTTCCTGGCTCAAGGAGCACACCGCCGGCAGCGGCGCCTATGTGATCGAGAGCTTCAGGCCCGGCGAACAGGTGATCATGAGGCGCAACGAGGCCTGGAACCGTGGATCGCCTGACAAGTCCGCGTTCTTCAAGCGCGTCATCGTGCAGACCGTGCCGGAGCCGGCGACCCGCGCCAACCTGGTTGAGCGCGGTGATGCCGACATCACGGTCGATCTGCAGGCCAGCGACATCCAGTCGCTGGAGAGCAAGGGCACCCTCAAGGTGATCTCGACGCCGCAGTACAATTCCGTCACCTTCATTTCGATGAATAACACCATTCCGCCTTTCGACAACATCAACGTGCGCCGCGCGATCGCCTATGCGCTGCCTTACGACGACATGTTCAAGGCGGCCCTGTTCGGCCGCGGAACGCCGCTGTTCGGCGCCAGCTGGACGGATGGCAAGCCGACGACCAGCGCCTTTCCTTTCCCGCAGCCCATCAAGCTCGATCTCGACAAGGCCAGGGAGTATTTGAAGGCGGCCGGGATGCCGGACGGCTTTTCGACGACGTTCAGCTTCAATGTCGGGCAAGCTTCGACCGCCGAGCCGATGGCCGCGCTGGTCAAGGAATCGCTCGCCAAGATCGGCATCAAGGTCGATATCCAGAAACTGCCCGATGCGCAGATGTCGACGCAGATCAACGAGAAGAAGCTGCCGTTCTTCACCGAAGGGATCGTCGCCTGGCTGCCCTCGACCGATTATTTCTACCGCAATTTCTATACCGGCAATCAGCGCTGGAATTATAGCAGCATCAATAATGCGGAACTGACAGCGACCGCCCAGGAGGCCCGCTTCGAGCCGGACAAGGCCAAGTACGACCAGGACGGCCTGAAACTCAACGCGATCCATTTCGCCGAAATGCCGCAGATCGCGCTTTGGCAGCCGAGCCAGGACGCCGTGATGGCAACCTCGATCGAAGGCTACACATACCAGTTTCACCGCCAGGTCGATTATCGCGACCTCCGCCGCAAGTGACCCGCCGGCCGTCATGAAAAGCTTTGTCGCAACGATGATGCGGGCGGGGAGGCGTTTCATGTCTTCCCTGCCCGCATTGTTCGGTGTGCTGGTCTTCACGTTCCTGCTGATGCGGGTTTTGCCCGGCGATCCCGCGGTGTTCTTTGCTTCCGGGCCCAATGCCGGCAAGGAGGAAATCGAGGTCATCCGCAAGCAGATGGGACTGGACAAGCCGGTGCCGCAGCAATTGCTGCTTTATTTGTATGATGTCGGCCGCGGCAATCTCGGCCGCTCCCTGATGACCGGGCAGGCGGTGACCACCGATCTCAGGGATCGCCTGCCGGCCTCGCTGGAGCTGACCCTGACCGCGCTGCTGATCGCCCTGGTATCGGCGATCCCTCTCGGCGTGCTGGCGGCCTTGAAGCCAGGCTCCGTCATCGACCATGGCGTACGGCTGTTTTGCGCGCTGGGCGTCTGCGTGCCGACCTTCGTATCGGGCCTGTTGCTGATTTATGTCTTCTACTACCTGCTGGGTCTCGCGCCCGATCCGACCGGGCGTATCGACGTCTTCACGTCGTTGCCGCCTTCGCGCACCGGTTTCCTGACGATCGACTTCCTGCTGGCGGGGGATATCGACGGGTGGTGGGCAGCGTTTCGACAACTGATCCTGCCGGCAGCGACCATGGCCCTGTTCGTGATCGCGCCGCTGGCGCGTATCACGCGCGCGTCGATGCTGGTCTCGCTCGGCAGCGATTTCGTGCGCACGGCGCGCTCGGTCGGGCTTTCGTGGTGGCGCATTGTCGTGACCTATGCGTTACGCAACGCGATCCTCCCGGTCATTACCATTGCCGGCATCGTGTTCTCGACCATGCTCGGCGCCAACGTGCTGGTGGAGAAGGTCTACTCCTGGCCCGGTGTCGCCTCTTATGCGCTGGATGCGCTGCTGTCGTCCGACTATGCCCCCGTGCAGGGGTTCGTGCTGCTGATGGCCAGCATCTTTGTCGTGGTCAATCTGCTGGTCGATGTTCTCTACGGCATTGCCGATCCGCGGGTGTCGATCTGATGGCCAGCACGACCTTGCGTCATACGGTCTGGATCCTGCGCGGCAATCCGCTGACCGCGGTTGCCGCGGCGGGCGTGGTCCTGCTGATCCTCATCGCCATCTTCGGGCCGTCGATCGTGCCTTATGACCCGATCGCCTCGAATGTGTCGCAGGCGCTGGCGCCTCCGAGCGCGGCGCACCTTGCCGGCACCGACCAGCTCGGCCGCGATACGTTCAGCCGTCTTGTGGTCGCAACCCGGCTCGATCTCGTCATCGCCGTCTCGGCGGTCGGCATCTCCTTCGTGCTCGGCGCGGTGATCGGCGCTTTCTGCGGTTATGCCGGAGGCCGGCTGGATCGTGCGGTCGGCCGTTTCGTCGATGTGATGATGGCCTTTCCGCTGTTCGTGCTGGCCATGGCGATGGTCGCGGCGCTCGGCAACCGCGTCGAGAACATCGTCATCGCCACCGCCATCATCAATCTGCCGTTCTACATTCGCTTCGCCCGTGCCGAGGTCAATGTCCGCCGCAACGTCGGCTGGGTGGAGGCGGCGCGCGCCAGCGGCGAAAGCAATTTTTCGGTGGTGTTGCGTTTCCTGTTGCCGAATGTGCTGCCGGCGATGGCGGTGCAGATGTCGCTCAATTTGGGTTGGGCGATCCTCAATGCGGCCGGACTCTCCTTCATCGGCCTTGGCGTCAGGCCGCCGACCCCGGAATGGGGCATCATGGTCGCGGAGGGCGCGCGCTTCATCTCGACCGGAAAATGGTGGCTGGTCGCGTTTCCGGGGCTGGCGCTGATGCTGGCCGTATTGTGCTTCAACCTGCTCGGCGACGGGATGCGGGACATTCTCGATCCCCGAATGCGGACATGACCGGGCCGCTGCTGCAGATCGAAGACCTGCACGTTACGTTTTCGACACGCCGCGGCCTGGTCGAAGCGGTGCGCGGCGTGACGCTCTCGCTCGATCAGGGCGAAATGCTCGGGCTGGTCGGCGAAAGCGGCTCGGGAAAATCCGTCACCGGCTTTGCGACCACGCGGCTGCTGGACGCCGCCGGGCGGGTGACCGCGGGCCGGATTCTGTTTCGCGGGCAGGACATCACGAAGATTGCTGACAGCGACTTCCGCGTCCTGCATGGCGCCGCCATGTCGATGATCTTTCAGAACCCGCGCGCGGCGCTCAACCCGATCCGCGCGGTCGGGCTGCAGATCGCGGACGCGATCCTCAGTCACAAGCGCATGTCGAAGGAAGATGCGGCGGCGGAAGCGCTGAAGCTGCTGCGCGCGGTTCAAATCCGCGATCCCGAAAAGCGAATGACGGCCTATCCGCACGAGCTATCCGGCGGGATGTGCCAGCGGGTGATGATCGCGATCGCGATTTCCTGCAACCCGATGCTGCTGATCGCGGACGAGCCGACCACCGGTCTCGACGTCACCACGCAGAAGGTGGTGATGGATCTGCTGGTCAGGATCGCGGCCGACCGCGGCATGGCGACGATCCTGATCACGCATGATCTCGGTCTTGCGGCCCGCTATTGCCAGCGTGTCGTGGTGATGGAACAGGGCCGCCTTGTCGAGGAAGCCGCACCTCAGGCCCTGTTCCGAAATCCACGGCATGCCTACACCAGGCGCCTGGTGGCGGCGTCACCGACCGCGACCTCGGGCATCGCGGACCTGGTGACGGACGACGAGCAGAAGTCATTACCTGGCCATGCTGGCGGCGTGCAAATCCCGGCCGGCGCCGATGCCGGGCACGCCGCTGCTGCTGGATGTGAAAAACCTCGCCAAGCGCTACGATCAGGGACCGCCGGCGGTGGCCGACTTTTCCATGGCCATGGCGGCGGGCGAGAGCATTGGGCTGGTCGGCGAATCCGGCTCCGGCAAGACCACGACGTCGCGGATGATTTGCCGCCTGATCGACCCCAGCGAAGGAACTATCCTGTTCGACGGGGAATCGATCGGTCATCTGCCCGCAAGCGACTTTCATCGCTCGCCGGTCCGCAAAGACATCCAGATCGTCTTCCAGGATCCCAACGAAAGCCTCAACCCGCGCTTTACCGCGTTTGATTGCATTGCCCATCCGCTGCTGCGGCTTTCGGGGATGCGACCCGGTGACGCATTGCGGCAACGGGTCGAGCAATGCGCGCAGCGCGTGGGATTGCCGGCGGAGCTCTTGCCGCGCTTCCCGCATCAACTCTCCGGTGGCCAGAAGGCGCGCGTCGGCATCGCCCGGGCGATTGCCTGCCGGCCGCGCCTGCTGGTGCTGGATGAGCCAACCGCAGCACTCGACGTTTCGGTGCAGGCGGTGGTGCATGCAACTATTGGACCGGCTGAGGCGCGAGGATGATCTGGCGCTGCTGTTCGTCAGCCACGACCTCAACGTGGTTCGCATGATGTGCGATCGCACCATCGTTCTGCGCAACGGCGGCATTGTCGAGCAGGGCGAGAGCCGGGCGCTATTCGACAATCCGCAGACCGCTTACACGCGCGAACTGGTCGACGCCGTGCCGCATATCGGAGGGGCGCCGGCTGCAGCGGTTGCTCAGGTCACCGGCCCGGGCGTGAACAGCGTCAGGTCGTTATGAATGCCCCAGCGGTCGGACCACACCTTGGTGCGACCGCTCGCCACCTCCAGAATCAGCCGAAACAGGTCCCAACCGGTTTGCTCGATCGTAGCTTCGCCGGTGGCGATGCGGCCGGCATCGAAGTCGATGAGATCCTTCCAGCGCCGCGCCAGCTCGGTTCGCGTCGACACCTTGATAACGGGGGCGGCGGCGAGCCCATACGGCGTGCCGCGCCCGGTCGTGAAGACCTGCAGCGTCATGCCGGAGGCGAGCTGCAAGGTACCGCAGATGAAGTCGCTCGCGGGCGTTGCCGCAAACGTCATGCCCTTCCGGCGCACCCGTTCGCCCGGCGACAGCACGTCGACGATCGGGCTAGTGCCGGACTTCACGATGGATCCGAGCGACTTCTCGACGATGTTGGCGAGGCCGCCCTTCTTGTTGCCCGGCGTGGTATTGGCGCTCCGATCCGCGTCACCCTTGGCGAGATAATTGTCGTACCAGTCCATTTCGCGGATCAGCGCGCGGCCGACGTCCTCGTTGATGGCGCGCCGCGTCAGCAGGTGGATGGCGTCCCGTACTTCCGTCACTTCGGAAAACATCACGCTCGCGCCGGCGCGCACCAGCAGATCGGCGGCGAAGCCCAACGCCGGGTTTGCGGTCACCCCGGAAAACGCATCGGAGCCACCGCACTGCAGGCCGATGACAAGGTCGGAAGCCGGGCAGGTTTCGCGGCGCCTTTGATTGAGCACTTTGAGCCGCGCGTCGGCCATCTCCATGATGGCGTCGACAATGGCGCCGAAGCCGTCGAAAGCCTCGTCCTGCATCCGCACGATATTGTCGTCTGATCCCTCCGGCAGCAGCCGCTCGGGAACCAGCTTCTCGCAGCCGAGGCCGACCACCATGAATTCGCCGCCGAAATTCGGATTCATCGCGAGGTTCTGCAGGGTTCGGATCGGCACGATCGCCAGCGGCGCGGTGATCGCGACGCCGCAGCCATAATTGTGCGTCAGCCCAACGACGTCATCGACGTCAGGATATTTAGGGAGCAACTCCGACTTGATGCGCTTGATCGCAAACTGCAGCGTGCCGGCGACGCATTGCACGCTGGTGCTGATGGCCAGCACGTTTTTCGTGCCGACGGAACCGTCGGCGTTGCGGAAGCCTTCAAAGGTGTAACCCTCAAGCGGCGCTTGCGGCGCAGGAACCGACGTCGCAAGCTCGAGCTTGTCCAGTTCGGGTGGCGTCGGCATCTGGATACGCGCCTCGTCGACCCATTCGCCGGCCAGGATCGGCTTCGCCGCAGTGCCTATCACCTCATTGTATCGGCGGATCGCTGCGCCCTGCGGAATATCGGCAAGCGCGACCTTGTGGCCCTGCGGCACGAAGCTGCGCAGCTCGAGACCGCAGGCAAAGCGGGTCTTTGCAGGAAGCCCGAGATCGTTGACCACGATCGCCACATTGTCGTTGGCGTCGAGCCTGATGTAGCGCGGCTCGTAGGCCTGCGCCATCGCACTTGCTGTCACGACGCTCTCCGTTTGGGCCCCATGCTCAGCTTGATAGGTATAGGCCTTTTCCACGATTGTATAGAATTCACGCACCCAGGCACCGGGCGTCAAAGCACCCTGGAAAACCGCTGCAGCGGCGATATTCAGCAGCAATGCGGCTCGCGAAGATAGTGCCGGGCGACGGCCTCGTCGAGCGCCGACAACGCGGAGAGAAGTGGGGCGTTCCTGGCCATGCCCGATCGCATCTGCGACAGCACTTCATGTCGAATGGCGGGCCTGTCCACTCCGGTGACGCGGCCATCCCGGACGATGGTCCGGCCGCCGACGATCAATTCGCGAATGTGTCTGGCGGTTGCGCGCGAAAAGAGCATGTTGATCGGTTCGATATCCTCGCGAAGGGCATCATTGTCGAGCGCCGTCCAGTCCAGCAGCAGCATGTCGGCGGCGGAGCCGGCCTCGATCAGGCCGCCATCTCTGACGTTTGTCACGGCAAACCGGCCGTTGCCGACGGCGGTCTGAAGGGCTTGCTGGCGGGTCAGGGCGCGATCAAAGCCGGTACCTGCGTGCAGCAGATAGGAGAGCCTCAGTTCGCGCAAGGCATCATCGTCGTCATCAAGGGCCTTGCCGTCGATCCCGAGCGCAACGGAACAGCCGCGGTTTCTCATCTCTATCGCCGGCGCCAGGCCGGAGTGGAGGTGCAGATTGGAACTGGTATTGACGGAAATCGTGACGCCGCGTTCGGCCAGCAGCTCCAGTTCCTCGGGCCTCGCCCACACGCAGTGGGCCAGCGTCAGGCGGGGCGACAGCAGGCCGATGTCATCGAGCATGCGCACGACGCCGTTTGGATAGGCGGCGTCGGCCCATTGCCGCTGATATTTTGTTTCCAGCAAATGCATGTGGACGCGACGGCCGGTGCGCTGCGACGCCTGGGCTACGGCCTGCAGAAGTTCGTCGCTGCACCACTGCACGCCGTTCGGCCCATATTGGACATTGAATTCGGGTCCGTCCGCCGCGGCCGCAACGTCATCAACCAGCGCCATGTAGTCGGCCGGCGATAGTGGCTTGTAGATCAGGCGCCGGCCGATTTCGGATCGGACTTCCGGGGGCAGCGCGGCCAGCAAAGCTTCGGACCCGCTATAGACCAGCGGATTGCGGTCCTTCATCGATATCGCAAAGCCAGCGCGAATTCCGACATCGCGTGCGGCGCGCGCAACCTCCGCGGCCTCGGTCGGAAGGTCGGTCAATCCTTGCGTGCGCGTATAATGCACCATCACGGTGCCGGTGCCGCCGAGCGCGCTATTGGCGAACGTCAGGGCCGCGGCGAGATACGGATCCACGGAAGGAAAAAGTGCGAAATAATGCAGCCATGATTTAAGCGGCTTGGCGTCGGCGCCGATCGAACTGGTGCTGATCGGCCGCCCGTGATCGTGCGCGTTGACCAGCGCGGGCATCGCCAGCAATCCGCCCACGGCCGGCGCCGGGGCGGACTCGATCGAGGAAAACCTGCCGCCCGTGATGGTGATGGCCTGTGCGCCGGTCGACGGCCCTGCGGTGCCGATGGCGTGCGCGCAGACGATGGTTCGCGAATGATCCTGGCTCACGGCACGATCACCGGCGGTATGCGGTCGGCCCTGGCGGGCAAAAAGGAGCGGTCAAAAATCTCGCTGGGAGGGGGCTGCCGCGACAGCTCGAACGACGTCGCGATCGTCGCGATCGCGGATTTCAGCCTGACGTCGCCGACGTCACCGATGCCAAGTTCACGCGCTTCCGGCGTGTCGATCAGGGTTTTGTAAACGTACAGCAAGCGGCGCCGTTCGATGTCCTTGTTGATCAGCGGTTCTTCGCCTGCCAGAAGGTCGATAGCGGCATCGGGATTTGCAACGGTTTCCTTCAATGACCGGTTGATGGCGCGCAGCAATCCCTTGACCGCCTCGGGGTGCTCCCTGGCGAGCTTCGGCGATACCATGATGCCGTTGGAATAGAGGTCGAGACCAAGATCCGAATAATACATCCAGCGGAAATCCTTGTCGGGGTCGAGCTTGAGCGAGACCAGATTCATATAGCTCGTCGCCGTGAATACTGCGACGGTATCGACCTGTCCCTGCAGGAGCATCTGTTCCTGCAAACTCGGTGATAGCTGCGTGATGCTGATCTTGCCGTAGTCGATGCCATTCTGTTTGGCCAAGAGTGGCAATAGTTTGAACGACGCGCCGCCCGCCGGTGAGCCCAGCCTGGATCCTTCCAGGTCCTTTACGGTCTTGATGGGGCCGTTCGCCCTGGTCAGCAGTGCGAAGGGAGCCTTGCTGTAGACCATATAGACCATGACCGGTGTTTCGCCGGGCTTCGCCGCCGCGTTCTGGATGATGGCGTTGACGTCGCCGAAGCCGGCGTCATAGGCGCCGGACATGATCCGCGTCACCGTGGCGGCCGATCCCTCGCCCTGGTCAATCCTGACGTCGAGGTTTTCCGTAGTGAAATACCCCTTCGCTTTGGCCCAGTAATACCAGGCGTGAATACCCTGAAGCTTCCAGTCCAGTGTGAACTTGATTTTGACCGGTTCAGCCGCAGCGCCGGCGGTCGTCGCCAAAGCCAGAAGACAGCTCGCGATGGCGAGGGCTGACAAACGTCGATGCACCGTCGGGGTCTCCGCTGGGTTTGCCCGTGACACCACCAAGATGCCTGCCGTCCCATAAGGTCTGGATTTTCGGCAACGGACGACAGGCCGTGGTGGCTTGTTTGAGGGCTCGCCGACTTTGAGGTGTGGGGGTGAGCCTTTCAACAGCTAATTTTCAGGCACAGCGGTGCAGAAAAGGCAGCGGTCTGGCGGCGAGATGACAAAGCCGGTAGCGTCGCAGCCGAGCGAGGTGCCCGGCCGCAATGAGACAGGAGCGATAGCAACGTGACGGTTTTCCTGCGCGGCCTCGATCGCCTGATCGGCCAGGTTGTAGCCGTCGCCAAATGGCTTGCGCTGCCTTTGATTGTCCTGTTGTTCCTGCAGTGGCCGTTGCGCGATCTGTTTCGCGGTTACTCGCGGGAGGCCAACGATCTCGGACAGGTAGCCTTTGCGCTTTTCGTCGCCGTCAGCGTCACCGCGGCGACGCGCGCGGGAACTCATTTGGCCGCTGATCTGCTCGCGCAACGCTACTCCGCGCGGACGCGGCGGCGCCTGAAGCAAATGGGGGCCGCCGCCGGCCTTCTGCCGTGGGCATTGTTTGTCCTGATCGCGGGCAGGACCACCGTCCTTTCCAGCCTTCGCGATCTTGAGTTATTCCAGGACAGTGGCAACCCCGGCTATTTCCTGGTCAAGCTTGCCCTGTGGGTGATGGCGGCCTTGATCCTTGGCCAATCGCTGATCGATATCTTCCGTCCTCTTGCGGCGGACGACAGCTGATGGAATGGACCGGACTTGCGCTGCTTGGGCTGGTCGGTGTCGGCATCATTTCCACCGGCTTGCCCGCCGCGGTCGTCCTGATCACCGTGGCGACGTTCGGCGCGATCATCGGCGTTGCGGCAGGCACCATTGACGCTTCCACCCTTTGGGCGCTGCCGAGCCGGCTGATCAATCTGTTTGAAAACGATTTGCTGCAGGCGCTGCCGCTCTACGTGATGATGGGCCTGTTGCTTGACCGGCTTCCGGTCGCGGACGCGCTTTATCGCGCCGGCAATGCCGCGCTTCCGCGCAGCCCGTCAGCCCCGCTGGTGTCGGGCATGATGCTCGGCGCGCTGCTTGGACCGATGAATGGTTCGGTCGGCGCCAGCGTGCTCGGTCTTTCGCGCGTCGTCTCGCCGCGCCTGGCGGCGGAGGGCATACCGGCGCCAAACCGTCACGCGATCATTGCGGTCGCCAGCACGCTTGGTGTGCTGGTGCCGCCCTCGCTGGTTCTCATCCTTCTCAGCGACGCGATGCTGTCGGCGCACACCATGGCGGTGACCGCCACCGGAAGGAGCGACCGCGTCGTCAATACCCAAGACATCTTTCACGCCGCACTTGTGCCGGGCGGGATCTTCCTGGCGCTGTGCCTGGCGCTATCATGGATCGCAGGACGGACCGCGACAAAGCTGCCCGACCGCGAGCGCCTGACGGCCGGACAAGGATTACTCGCCGCCGTCGCGCTCGTATCATTGATCGCGCTTCTTGGCGGGGTCGCGCTCGGCTATTTCTATGCCGTCGAGGCCGCCGCGATGGGGGCTTTTGCACTGCTGGCCGCGGGTCTTTTAACCGGGCGTTTGCGCGGTGTGGTGCTGAATAAAGTGCTGAACGACGCGATCGCTCTCACCGGCGCGCTGTTTTCGCTGTTGCTGGCGGCAACGACATTCACCATGGTTTTAAGGTTGCTCGGGACCGCAGATCTTGTCGGCAAAATGGTCTCGTCAATTCCGGGCAGCGACATCACGGCGGTCGCCGTCGTGCTCTCTGTGATCGGGGTCAGCGCCTTCGTCCTCGATGCTTTCGAAATCATTTTCGTCATCGTGCCGATCGTGATTCCGCCGCTGTTGATCCGCATCGCCGATGCGCGTTGGGTGTCGGTGTTGGTGTTGTTGACCTTGCAGTCAAGCTTCCTGCTGCCACCCTTCGGCTACGCGCTGATGATGGTACGCGGTGTTCTCAAGGAAGCCGTCGCCTTCCGTTCCTTCGTGCGTGCCTTGGCGCCGTTTCTCGCGGCCCAATGGCTCTTGCTGCTGCTGGTGTTGTTCTTTCCGCAGTTGACCCATGTGGGGCAGTCTTCGGAGGACGGCTCGCGGCTGCCGGTGGCGCCGTTGTCCGATGCGGAATTCAACAAGCGCCTCAATGAGATGATCAAGTTACCGGAACCCGAATAGCCCGCTCGTGTTTCATCTAATGAAAAGGACGTCTGCGATGTGAAAATTAAGTTGCGCCGGGAGCGGAGATTGGCCCTACTGCGCCGATAAGAGGAAGACCGGGAGAACCGCGGCGATGGAATCCGAACGGGGCAGCGAGAAGCAGGGCGTGATGCCGGCTCGTCCGCCCATGGGGCGCGACCATGGCGGCATTCAGGCGCTCGATCGCGCGTTCCTCATTCTGGATATTATCGCCGACGCGGGTGGCGAAGCGAAGCTGACCGAAATTGCCGGTATCGCCGGATTGAACGTCTCGACCTGCCACCATCTCATTTCGACACTGCACAACTGGGGTTACGTCGCGCGCGGCACCAATAGCCGCAGTTACCTTCTGGGCTCCCGGATCCTTTACCTCAGCGCGGCCTGCCTGCGCCAGGTCGACCTGCCCCGGCGCGCGCAGAGCTTTGTCGATCGCCTCAACGATCAGACCCGCGAAGCGGTTCAGCTTGCGATCATGCAGGATACCAATCTGGTCAACGTCCTGCATCGCGAGGCAAGGCATGCCGTTCGCGTGGATGCAGGTCTCGGCGGCAATTCCAATGCGGCCCATGCGACGGCCACGGGCAAGGCTATTCTGGCCTGGCTGCCGCCCACCGAACTGGATCGGATCGTCGCCGACAAGGGCCTGACGGCGTTTACGCCGCATACCATTACCGACATGGAGAAGCTGAAGGAAGACCTGCGGCTCACCCGCCGAAACGGTTTTGCAATCGACCGCGAGGAGTTTCAACTGGGTGTGATCTGCCTTGGCGCGGCGATTCGCGACCATGCCGGCGCTGTCGTAGGATCGATCAGCGTTTCGTCTCCGGTCTTTCGCGCCACGCCGGCGTATATCGATCAAATCAAGGTTCATCTCATCGCGGCAGCCGACGAATTGTCGACGGAGCTCGGTGCGCCGGGCGCCATCCTGCGGGGATCAACCAAAAGCGTAGCGGCGGAATAGCGATCAAACTGGAGAAAACGATGTACAAGCCCGATCACGTCAAGACCTCGCCTGATTTTCCCGTTCCCGAAACCATGCGCGCCTGGGTGTTGGGTGATCCCGGTCAATTGACCCTGACAACGAAACCCGTGCCGGTGCCGAAAAGGGCCGAGGTTCTGGTTCGCATCGACGCGGTGGCGATTTGCGCGACGGATCTCGAGATCATTCACCACGGTCCGCCCGCGATGATCCAGGGCGGGCTGCCCTACAACAAGAATTTCACGCCGGGCCATGAATATATGGGCACGGTGGCGGCGCTCGGACCCGGCGTCGATGAATACAGGATCGGCGAGCGCGTCACCGTCGAAATCCATGCCGGCTGCGGACAGTGCAAGCGCTGCCGCGAGGGAATGTACACTGCCTGCCATAACTACGGTCTGAATTACGGCGACGTCGACAAGGGTCATCGCGCCAATGGCTTCACGACCGACGGCGGCTTTGCGGAATACGCCGTCAACAGCATCAACACGCTGGTTCGGATCTCGGACGAGATGTCGGACGAGGAGGCGACCCTGGTCGTCACCGCGGGTACGGCGATGTACGGGCTGACGGAACTCGGCGGCTTGGTCGCAGGCGAGAGCGTGGTCGTGACCGGCCCGGGTCCGATCGGGCTGCTCGGCGTGGCAGTCGCCAAAGCCCTGGGGGCGCAGCCGGTGATCCTGACCGGAACGCGCGACAACCGCCTCAAGATTGGTCTGGAACTTGGCGCCGATCACGTGGTCAACGCCAAGAACGAGGACCCGGTCGCCGCGGTTTGCAAGCTCAACGGCGGCAAGGGCGTCGACTATGTCATCGAATGTTCGGGGGCGCCGGAGGCCATCAACGAAGCCGCGCGCATGGTCAACCGCGGCGGCCGCATCTGTCTCGCCGCGTTTCCTGGCAAGCCGGCCGAGGTCGATATCGCCTACATCGTCCGAAACAATATCTACGTCTATGGCATCCGCGGCGAAGGCAAAAGCGCCACGCATCGCGCCGAGGCCTTTATGGCGCAGAAACGGTTCGACGCCACCAAGGTGCATACCCATACCTTCGCCCTGGAAGATCTGCCGACCGCACTTCGATATGCCCGTGAGCGCATCGAGGATGCCATCAAGGTCGTCGTCAAGACCCACGGCCATGCCGCGATCAAGAGCGTGGCCGCCGAATAGTCCGGGATCGCCACCCGACACCGGGCACCATAACGTGCCCCGCCGGTAGACGCGGGTTCGGCAATCCGATTCGATCCGCGCAACCGCCGCAAAAAAACCCGCCGGCGTACTCTACCGGCGGGTTTCTGTTGTTCGACCTTCCGAGGAGTTAGCGGTCGTCGTGGCGTTCGTGATCGTGATCACGATCGGCCAAATCCTGGACGCGATCGATCAGCGCCCTGGCGCGGCGACCAAGATCATCTTCGGAGTCTTCGTCAACCGGACGGTTGCCGAACGCCGCAGCTTCAAGCACTGACTTGATCTTATTGGCCAGCTCATTTCGATCTTCGGTAAGATCGGCGATTGTGTTGAGGTAACGGCCGTAAACCTTGTCAGTATCCGTGACGGAGCGATTGGCATAAACCAGGCTCGCCCGGCCGAGTGCACCGAGAGGCGCATTGAGCTGCTTGTAGGTTTCCGCGAGCTCAACAAAGTTTTCCTGACGCTGACGAATCCCTGAAGGCAGCGCCCGTTGTTCCAGCCATTCCGACAGCACCCGGCCGTCATGCACATAGCTGTCTTTCAGGCCGAGCAGCGCCAGCAACGTGGGCCGTACGTCGCTGTGATCCGAGAACACCGCGTCGTGGCGGCCGAGTGGCTTCACGCCAGGTCCCACCATCGCCGCCCAGGTACGGGTGATATCTTTTTGGAAATCGCCGTGGTTCCAGGCAAAGCCCGGACCCACGAAGACGCAGTCGGTCTGGTTGATGCAGGCGCCGCCGTTTCCGGTCTCGAAGAAGTAGTTGTCGTTGCCGAACATGGTGAAGGTCGGGGTCCGCGCCGGGCTTGCGGTCACCATGTGCAGCAGTTTCATTTCCGCCTGATCGGCGAGCAGACGGGAGAGCTTGTCGGTATTGCCGGTCATCGGATTGGTGGCGACTAGCGCATTCATGTCGTGCTCCAGGGTGCGGGTAACGGTATCGGTCGGAGCGGGATTGCCGGTGATATAGACCGTTGGCGCGTCGTCGCTGTGCACCGCGAACGCGGTGTTGTTGGCGCGCTGGGTGATCACCAGCCGGTTGATCAACGCGTCGATCTCGCCCTTCTGACCGGTGGCGTAGGTGCAGGGCACGGTGACGCCATCGCAGTTCGCCGGGCTTGGGGTGCCGCCGACGAAATGATCGTTCTCGTCCGGCACGATGACAAACAGCGTGTTGTCCTTGGTGATGCCGTCTGTCGCGAGCCGGGCAAAGAATTTGCCGAACGCAGTGTCGTATGACTTGAGCTGCGCGACGTAGCCGACTTCGCCGGGGCCGAAGGTGCCGGACCCGGCATGGTTGTCGTGCGCGTCGGCGATGTAGAGGTACACCACCGGCACGCCGGCCTCGAGCATCGTTGCCGCATAACCCAGCGATTGGGTGGCAGACGGATTGAAGGTATTGGGGAATCCGGGATTGCCGGCGGCGGTCTGAATGACGTTGCCGTCAAGGTCCTTCACCGGGCCGCTCGGCGAGATCACTGGTTGCACGTGGAGATTGCCGTAAAGCGCCTTGAAGCCGGCGTACCCGCCCGGCTCGTCGGCGAGCAGATCATCCCTGCCATTGCTGTTGTTGCAGAGCGGACTGTTTTGCGCGCAGTGAATGGCGATGCCGAGGAAGTCGGCGTTGGCCTTGTCGCGCAGCGCCGAATTGTTCGCCTCGATGCCTTCCGGCGAGCTCGCGCCAAATACGGTGTTGACGTCGGCGGGTACGCTCTCGAACTCGATGTTGGCCACCGAAAACGCACCGACGTCGCAACCGGCGCGGGTGAACGGCACCCAGGGAGCCGGCGCGGTCTTGCCGAGTTCATTGATCATCTCGGGTTTGCCGTCGCCGGCCAGCGCCGTCCAGTACAGGAACGAACTGTTGAAGCTCACGCTGCCATCTGGCTTGAAAAAACCGTAGCTGTTGGCGACGGGAATGCCCATACGCTCGCCATATACGCCGGTCAGCGCGGTAAGAATGTCGGTCGCGGTATGGGAAATCAGCGGGGTGTGATGATTGCCGCTGATCGTGCCGTTGTTCTGGATGAAGCTGAGCAGATTCGGCATCTGTTCGAGATCGGAAGGAACGTTGGGGTTGTCGCGCCGCAGATGCACGTTGTCGAACGTGATATGGATAACGTGTTTGACCTGACCGCCTGGAGCGTTCAACCGACACGCCGCCGAGGCGGATTGCGAGGCGGCGCCCAGAAATACAACGCCAAGCGCCAATGGAATTGACGCGCCAAGAAGAGCCTTCAATCGTTTCATCGTTATCTCCCGATGTCGGCCATGATGATTGAGTGGAAAAAGTGCAGCGGGTTTGCCGACGCCGGGAGATTACATTGCTGGATGTTTCGGGCGATTGACGCGCACATGACGCTTGCAAGGCGCGCCTTGATCCGACCGCCTAAGTGCTTTTCGGGGAAGGAATTTGCGGCTCACAAGAAAAGATGGGGCGTTCTTGTTTGTCGGTCCGACGCGGTTGCGCGACCGGCGGAACGTTGATCGCCCCCGGCGCGGCGCGCCGCAGATTCGTTTTCACCATCCTCCGGTGGCCCAGATCAAGGCGAGCCGCTGGCCTTCAACGATCTGATCCGACGTCATCTTCGAAGCCACGGCATCGCGCAGCCGCCGGTAATAGTCGCGTTCGCGGCTGACCGCCTTGGCCGCGGCCAGATCGAGCCACTTGTAGGAAAGAATCACGTTCTTCGTCACGCCGTGACCCTTGTCATAGCTCAAGCCGAGCCGGCTCTGGGCGAAGACATCACCTTGAGCCGCCGCACTCCGATAGAGGTCGGCGGCTGCGGCGTAGTTCTGCGGGACACCGAAGCCGTTCTCGTACATGAAACCGAGCCGACCCTGGGCCCGGGGATTGCCACGCGATGCCGCCGGAGCAAGTTCGCGGACAGCCCGCGAGTAGTCACCCCTGGAATAGGCGGCGGTGCCGCGCATCGACCCGCCCGCGACGGCGGTCTGCATCGTTCCGGTGCCGAACACGAGGATGGCAAGCAGGATCGCCAGCAGGCTAGATCTCGCCGCGATCAAGTTCAGGGTTGCCGAGCAAGCCCTCTCGAAGGTGAAACGGGGCAGCTGCGTTCTCGTATCAGTGAACGCTTGGAACGCGATTGTCATTGGCAACACTCGTGCTGATGGTGCCGCGGAGCCTTGATCGAAGTTCCTCGGCAACGTAATGCGCATCCAGGCTGTCGCGGATGATCTGGGGGCGGATGAAGATGATCAACTCGGTTCGGTTGACCGTCTTGTCCTGATGGGCAAAGGCGTCGCCAATTCCCTGAAGTTGATCGAGCAGGGGAATCCCGTTTCGATTGAGGTTCTGCTGCTCGCTGATTAACCCGGCCAACAGCACCGTCTGCCCGTTGGCCACGGAGATCGAACTCTTGACCTTTCGTTCGGAAACCGTCGGGGTCAAACTTGTGGCGGTTTGCGGCGAGACGTTACTGATCTCCTGTTCGATATCGAGTCTGACGTTTCCATTGACGTTGATGCGTGGAGAAACCCGCAGAATGATACCCGTGTTGCGATAGTCGATGGTGTTGACGACCGTGTTGCTCGTCGTCAGCACCGTGGCGCTGCCGGTGGAGACCGGTACGACGTCGCCGACCTGAAGGGTTGCGGCCTGGTTGTTGACCACGACGAGGGACGGATTGGACAGCACTTTCACCCCGGTGACGGTATGCAGCGCGTCCAGGATGGCGCCCGGCTGAGCTTCCGACCCGAGCAGGAAATTGAACCCGGGCACCGCGCGACTGATGAACGTGTTGACCGCGGTTCCGGCGGCCGCCGCGGTGCTGACGGCGGCGCTGGTGGCTGGCGTCGGGACGGACGTCGATTGGGTGTTGAGGAGGGAGCCCTGGTCCGGCCTTAGTCCCAGATTGTGGCTGGTCAGGTAGAACTGAACACCGTAGGAGAGTTCGTCGCTGAGGGTGACCTCGGCGATGGTGGCATCGATCGAGACCTGCAGCTGCGGTTGATCGACCTGCTGCAGCGTCGATTCGATGATCCGGTAATTGCCTTGATCGGCGTAGATCAGCAGGGTGTTGTTGACGCTGTCCGCGGTGATCCGCACGCCCTGCATCAGCGGCTGACCGTTGCCGGACCCGGAGCTGGCTTTATCGAGTGATCCGGCAATTCCGCCGGCCGGCGTATTGGCCGTCGGCGCGCCAAAGCCGGAATTGGTTCCGGATCCCGAGCGCGAGCCAAAGCCGCCGGATGACGAAGCCGGACTGTTGGCGGCGCTGTTCAGAGAAAGCCGGTCGCCGGCGCTCGCCGATGAACCCGACCCGGGCGCGATCTGGTTATCGGCGCTGTCGAGCAGGCTTCCAGAGGAAGATCCGCCGCCGAACATGTCGGTGAGCACGCGCGCGATCTGACGGGCATCGCCGTACTTCACCCGGTACACATGGACGCTGGTCCGGGTGCTGTCGGAACGATCGAGCCGCTTGATCCAGGTCGCGGCGGTTTGCAGAAGTGCCGGCTTCTTGCTGACTACCAGGATCGCGTTGAGCCGACCGACCGCCTGAAACTTGACCATGCTCTGGCTCAGGCCGTTTTCACCGGAATCCACAATCTTCTCGAGTTCCGCGATAATGGGCTCCGGGCCACTGTTGACGACGGGAAAAATCCCGACCGATTGCCCGCGCATCCAGTCGAGGTCGAAGCTCAACGCGGTATCCACCGCCGTGCGACGCTCCGCGCCGCTACCCTGGATCAGAAGCAGGTTTCGCGCCGCATCGGCGCGCACCATTCCGGGCTTGGTCGCGAAACTGTCCATCAGCTTCAGCAGCGTCGGCGCGGACACAAATTGCAGCGGCACCACGGAGACACCGTAGCCGGGTTCAGGGCTGGCGGCCGCGGCATCGACCCGGCCCGCGCCGACGGCGTCGCCGAGCGGCGTCAGGCGGTAGCCCGCGGTGTCGCGAACAAGCACGATCCCGCTGATCCGCAGGGCATTTTCGAGCACGAAGATAATGTCCGACTTGGCCACCGGCCGCACCGAAACCAGGCTGACCGTGCCTTGCACCCGGGGGTCGATCGTGTAGCCGGTTTGCAGAATGTCCCCCAAAACCACTTTGGCCACGGTGGCGACCGGCGTGTTTTCGAAATTGAGTTCGAAGCCGCCGCCGGATGAGACCGGTTGCGGGCGTGCCTCCGAGATGTCGGTGACCTCGGTGCCCTGGAACACGGCCGGCTGAATTCGTTGGCCGGTACTGGCCGCCGGGGCGTTCGCCTGCTGGGGATAACGCGGCAAGGTGTCCAGCGAACGCACCTTGTCGAGCACGTCGATATCGCCGCTGTTGGAACTCGTGGTGGCCGAGTTGCAGGACGCCAGCGCCACGACGGACGACAATATGAAGGCAGCACAAACGCTGCGACCGACCGACGGGGGAAGGCCCCGGTTGCCGACACCTGTCATGTTTCAGCCGATCCAACTCTTTTTACTTCGGGGCTCAGGGTCCTCCCGGGGAGGGGGACGCGAGCTGGTCCGCACTATTAGCGGCGGAACATGACAGTAATAATTGCGGACCGAGGTCGATGGATCGGGGCCAACGAAGGCAACGCCGATTCTTGATCCAGGACGGGGGCTCCTGGGCTGATCTTAATGGCTGATTTTATTGGCTGTTTTTTCCAGGCTCATTTTCTGATGAGGCCGATGCCCCTCGCGCTTCGTACAGCTGTCATGTTTCGGATCAATAACCTCTCGGCGGCCGACAACTGGCGGTCGACGGTGACCCGGTGCGCCGTGGTCCGCTGATCGGCCCCAGCAAACGCGGCGCGACTGGAATGCCAATGATCAGCGACGAATCCCTACAGTTCGCGGAATATCTTCGTCGTCACAATCATCTGACGAAGGCCGCCGCCAATGGCGAGCCGGCCGAGCAGGGCGGCTCGGCGCGTCAGCAAGGTAAGCTTTGGGAGCTCACCGACCTTTCGGCCAGCGAGTTCGCGGACGAAGCCGCTCGTTTCGCCGATCTCGATCGGGTCTCCTTGCAGGACATGCTGTCTGCACCGGCCTTGGGAGAGGCATTCTCCCAGCGTTTTCTTCGGGAAATGATGGTCTTCCCCTATCAATCCGCCGACGGCGCCGCCGTGTTGGCGGTCGCCGATCCGACCGATACGGCGGCACGGCGCGCCGCGGAAATCGTGCTCCGGACCGAGGTCGCGATCAAGGTGGCGTCGGTCGAGGATCTCACGGTGGTGCTCGATCGCCGCCTCGGCGGCGACAATATCGAGCTCGGCGGCGGCAGCGAGCCGTATCGGCCGCGCGAAGATGATATCGAAAGCTTGCGGGACCTTGCCAGCGGCGCGCCGGTGGTTCGCGCCGTCAACGATCTGCTGGAAAAGGCGGTGGAGCTTCGCGCCAGCGATATTCACATCGAGCCGTTTCAGGCCGGGCTGGTGGTCCGCATGCGAATCGACGGCTTGCTGCGACCGGTCGCGGCGCCGGCCGGGGTCCTGCCGCAAGCCGTCATTTCGCGCATCAAGATTGTCGCGAACCTCAACATCGCGGAGCGTCGGCTGCCGCAGGACGGCGCCGCGCGGCTGCGCGCCGGGCGTGCCGATATCGACATTCGTGTCGCGATCATGCCGATGCAGCATGGGGAATCCGCGGTCATCCGCATCTTGCCCAAGGATCGCGGGCTGCTGGTCGTTGAGAAGCTGGGATTCTCGCCGGCCGATGATGTCACGCTCAGACGATTGCTGAAGCTGCCCCACGGCATGATCGTCGTCACCGGCCCGACCGGAAGCGGCAAGACCACGACACTGGCGACAGTCTTGTCGATCCTGAACGAGCCGGGCCGGAAGATACTGACGGTCGAGGATCCCGTGGAGTACGACCTGCCCGGGGTCAATCAGGCCCAGGTCAAGCCCGCGATCGGCCTGACCTTTGCGGCGGCGCTGCGTTCGTTCGTGCGCCAGGATCCCGACGTCATCATGGTGGGCGAGGTGCGCGATTCCGAAACCGCGCACGTCGCGGTTCATGCGGCCCTTACCGGTCACCTTGTTCTGACCACCCTGCATACCGAATCGGCCGCCGCCGCGGTACCGCGTCTTCTCGATCTCGGCGTCGAGGGCTATCTGCTGCGCTCGACCTTGAGAGCCGTGGTCGCGCAACGGCTGGTTCGGCAACTGTGCGACCGCTGCAAAACGCCAAAAATACTCACCGAGGCCGACTTCGCCGATGACCCCCGACTCGGCGCGTTCGGCTTCCAGTGCGGCGAGACGTTTCAGGCACCTTTCGGGTGCGAACGCTGCGGCGGCACCGGCTATCGCGGCCGGCTGGGCGTGTTCGAGATCCTCGAACTCAGCAACGAGATACGCGAACTGGTCGGGGAAAAGACCGATGGACTCAAGATCGACCAGGCGGCGATCCGCGCCGGAATGACGACCATGCTCGACGACGGCGTCGCGAAATGTCGCGCCGGCCTGACCTCGCCTGCGGAAATACTCCGCGTCACGACCGTGCGGTGAGGTGAGATCGTGCCGAATTTCCGCTACCGGGCGCTGACGCAGAACGGAGAGATCGTGCATGGCACGCTCTCGGCGCCGACCGCCAGGGAAGTCGCGCACCGGATCGAGTATCTCCGGCTGCTGCCGATCGAAACCATCGAAGACAAGGCGACCGCGGCCGCGGCGGGCGGCGGTTTCGGTCTTTTCGGCCGGCCGAGCCCGGCCGAAGTGACGACCTTCACCAGGGACCTCGCGCTTCTGCTGAAGGCGGGGGCGCGTCTGGACGATGCACTTGAATTGCTCGCGAGCGACGCGGATGTCGGCCGGCTGCGTCCGGTGGTCGGCAAGCTGCGGGCCGCGGTTCTGACCGGCGAAAGCTTCGCCGGCGCGGTTGCCGGACACCCGGCGCTGTTCCCCGCCATGTATATCGCGCTGGTTCGCGTCGGCGAAGTCTCGGGCACGCTCGATCAGGTGCTTGAGATGCTGGGAACGGAGCGGGCGCGGGCCGAACTGATGCGCCGCAAAGTCACGGACGCGATGCAGTATCCGGCCTTCGTCTTGATCGCCGCGGCCTGCGTCATGCTGTTCTTCATTCTGTTCGTTCTGCCGCAGTTTTCGTCGGTGCTGCAGGACTTCGGCGCAAAATCGGACTCCGCGCTCAGCGTCTTCATCAGGCTGTCGGATTTTCTTCGGGCCAACGCCGCCAGCGTGATGCTCGCCGCCGCCCTGGCCGTGGCGAGCGTGTGGTGGCTGCTTCGGCGGCCGGGCGCGGGTGCCGCGATCATGACCGCGGTCTCTGCCGTGCCCGGCATAGCCGGTGTCTTCCAGTTTTACCGCACCAGCCTTTTTTGCCGCAATCTCGGCGTTCTGCTCGGCAGCGGCGTCAATCTGACGGCCACCTTGCGCATCCTGGTCGACATCATGGCGGTCACCGGAAACGTCGCGACCTGGACGGCGGCGGCGGATCGCGTCCGTCACGGCGGCAAGCTTTCGGACGCTCTGCTCGCGTCGAGCAACATGCCGCCGATGGCGATCCGGATGCTGCGGCTGGGCGAGGAAACCGGGCAATTGCCGGTGCTGGCGGGCCGGGTCGCCGAGTTCTACGAGGCGAAATTGCAGCGCAGCCTTGACCGCATCGTCGGCATCATCGGGCCGCTCGCCATCATCACCATCAGCACCGTGGTCGGGGGATTGATCGTATCGGTCATGACCGCGCTGCTGTCGGTTACGCAACTGGTCGGATAGAGCAAGGGTTGGTTCATGATGAAGTCGGCAAGACGGGTTGGCAGGCTTTTCGCCGGGAGCGCCCCGACAGGCGCCGGCAGGATTTGGGCCAGCAGGGTTTTACGCTGGTCGAGATGCTGGTGGTGATCACCATCATCGGTCTCATCATGGGCCTGATTGGTCCGCGGGTTCTCAATTATCTCAGTGAATCGAAGGTCAAGGCGGCGAAGATTCAGCTGCAGAGCTTCTCCAGCGCGCTCGACCTGTTCTATCTCGACGCCGGCCGCTTTCCCTCGACGTCGGAAGGCCTGACGGCCCTGGTACAGCGTACGCCGGGTATCGCTGCCTGGAACGGGCCGTATCTCAAGGGCGGCGCCGTGCCGAACGATCCCTGGAATCATCCCTATCTGTATCGCTCGCCCGCGGAACATGGACCTTACGATATCATGTCATACGGATCGGACGGCCAGGAAGGCGGCAGCGGGATTGCGGCCGACATTTCGATCGACAATCTGACCAACGCCAAAAATGAGTAACGACAGGGAAAACGGCTTCACCTTGCTTGAGATGGTGTGTGTGCTTGCGCTCATCGCCTTGATGGCGGCTGTGCTGTTGCCGTTCATCCCGCATCAGACGTCCCGCTCCCGGCTGCAGGCCTACGCGCTGCAGACCGCGACGCTGCTGAAGGCGGATCGCAACGCGGCCATCCGGCGCGGGGTGGATGTTTCCACGCTGGTTGACACCGCAAGCCGCTCGATCCGGTCAGGCGCGACCGCGGACGCGATCCGGATTCCGGACGACGTCCGTTTCGACGCGCTGCTGCCGCAAACCTGCAACCGGCGTGCGGCTCTGGTCGACCATCAGCTTCTTTGCCAGCGGGATGTCGTGCGGCGGCGCCATCGCGCTGACGCGACTCGATGCGGGCTATGAAATTCGCGTTAACTGGCTGACGGGAAGGATCGAAATTGTTCCACAACACCGCCACAAATTGACCGTCGCGATGCCGGCTTCACGATCATCGAAGTATTGATCGCGCTGGCGGTCGTTGCCGTTTCCATTCTGGCGATCGGATCGGTGATGTCGACAAACGTGCGCGGTGTCCGCTTGCTCGAGCAGCACGTGACACTGATGCAGACCGCGCGTTCGGTCATGACCGCGGACATCCCGCCACGCGCCGAACTGGGCCCCGGCGCGGTGTCGGGCCAGGAGAACGATTACCGGTGGAAGATCGATATCGGCCCGCTCGGCGAAGACTGGGCCGTGGCAGGCGCGGACGTCGCCTGGATTCCCGCGCTCGTCAGAATTCAGGTGCGGTCCCCCTCGGGGGCGGTGTCGGACCTTACAACGGTTCGTCTGATGCGAGGGCCGCCGAAATGAGCGACTTGCTTGCAAAACAGCGGGCCGGCGAGAGCGGCTTTACGCTGATCGAGACCCTGGTGTCGCTGGCGTTGATGGGGCTGGTGCTTTCGGCGCTGGCCAATCTCACCGCGCAATGGCTTCCGAACTGGAATCGCGGCTTTGAGCGCATCCAGCGCAGCGAACTGATCGGCATCGCGTTGCAGCGGATCGGCGCCGACCTCGCGGCCGCCGAATATGTGCCGGCCAATCGCCGCGAGCGCCATCCGTTGTTCGATGGCTCGGAACTGTCGGTCACGTTCGTGCGTACCGCATTGGGTCCGAACACCGGGCCCGGGTTGGATGTGGTGCGGGTCGGCGAAACCACCGATCGTCTGGGCTTCGCAACGGTTCGTTCGCGTTCGTCGTTCCGGCCGTTGCCGCTGGCTGCTTCATTGTCCGAACAACTTCATTTCGGCGAACCGGTCGTGCTGCTGCGCGCGCCGTTCCGGCTGTCATTCGCTTATGCAGGCCAGGACCGGGTCTGGAAAAGCAGCTGGCACGACTCCGAAAAACTGCCGACGGCGATCAAGCTGACGGTGCGGGACGCGGCGAGCGAACGCATCCTTTCGATTTCGACGATTGCGCCGGTTCATGTCCAGTCGCCCGCGCAAGCCGACTGCGCGCAGGCGGAGGCCGGCTGCGACGCCAAGCCGGACGCTCCGAACAATCCCCAGGGAGGTTCACAAGGAAGTCCCCAGGCCAACTCCCAAGGAACTACGCAAGGAACTCCGCAAGGAAATCCGCAAGGAAATCCTCAGGGAAGTTCGTCGCAAATGGGCAATGCCACGACCGGGCAGGGAGGTTAGCGATGGCAGGGCAATCTCGGCGCGCGGACGCAACAGCCTCGGAGCGGGGCTTCATCATCGTTGCCGTGCTTTGGATTCTGGTGGCGTTGTCGGCGCTGGCGACGATCTTCTCGGTCTATCTGTCCAATTCGGCTCAGGCGCTGGCGGTCACCGATACCGGATTGCAGACCGAAGCTCTGGTGTCGGCCAGTCTCGAACTGACGACCTATCAATTGCTGCTCGCTGGCGACAAGGCGCGCCCGGCGAAGGGGTCGTTCCACTTCCGGCTCGACAAGGCCGAGGTTCTCGTCAACTTTACGTCGGAGGCCGCGCGCGTCGATCTCAATTTCGCGTCCAGGGAAATGCTGGTCAATCTGTTGGCCGTCCTCGGCGCCGATGAAAAGATCGCCACCGAGGCCGCCGACCGGATCATCGGGTGGCGGACGCAGCCCAAGGCCAACGCCGCCAACGAGGAAGAGGCGCTGTATGGCGCCTCGGGCCTCACTTATTCGCCACGACAGTCGTTCTTTACCCATGTCAACGAACTCAGCCTCGTTCTCGGCATGCCTCCGGAACTGCTTGACCGCGCTTTGCCGTTTGTGACTGTCTTCAGTGGATCGTCCGACATCGATGCCCTGACCGCGCCGCCCGAGGTGATTGCCGCGTTGCCCGGCATGACGCCTGCGGCCCTGAATGATTTCCTGAAACAGCGGCCGGCCTTGCCGAGGGACCAGTCTGCGATCGCTGCCGCACTCGGGCCTGCCGCGGCCAGCGCGGCCATTCCCAAGAGTAAATCCTTCCGCGTCCTGACGACGCTCAGCTTCGACAATGGCCGCCGGACTTCCTCGGAGGTTGTCATCGCGTTGGGCGAGGACAAGGAAAAGGACAAGGATCCCTACCAGGTGCTGTCGTGGCAGGACGACGTGGAAGCCGGCCACAGGCCGCGGAAACTGGCGGGCGGTTGAGATCATGATATCCGAAATCAAAATCCTGTTCGATGAATGGATCGCAGCCGTGGCCCGGGCCGTCAATTCCGGGACGGGTCGGTATGCGCGCCGGCGGCGGATACTGCTTAGCGAAGACAGCGACAACACGTTCACGGCCAGGATGATATCGGCGCGAAAGGACCCGGCGCTGCCTGAAATTTCGTTTGGCCTCTCGCATGGTCAGCCCGATCCTCCCTTGCCGGCGGATTGGCAGGCGGCGTTTCGCGGCAGCCGCATTGAAGCGCTGATGACGCCCGGCCAGGTATTGTTTCGATCGCTCGATTTTCCAAAGCAGGCGGTGGATTTCCTCGACGGCATGATCCGCGCGCAGATCGACCGCCTGACGCCCTGGACCGCGGACGATGTGGTATTCGGCTGGAGCCCGCCCCAGGCCAATCCCCGCGAGCGGGTCGAGGTGACACTGGCCGCGACATCGAGACAGCAAATCCAGCCGCTGCTTCAGCTCGTGACCGGCCTGGGGGCGGCATCGATTGCCGGGTTCGCCCTGCTTCCCGCCGCGGCGGGGGCGCCGGCGAAGATCAAGGTCTTCGATCAGCCGCTCCGCGGAGCGGCCGGTCGGGCGCCGGATCTGCCGCGCATGTTGCGTCTCGCATTGCTGTCCGCCGGTCTTGCCGCCGCGGCCTCGCTGATCGCCGCGGCCTACATCGGCGGCGCGCTTGAGTCCGAGCAGCAACAATTGACGCGCCGGATTTCGGAGCGTCGCGTCGCGCTGCGTCTCAACCCCAACGCCGGCGGGTCGGCGCTGGGCCTCCTTGCCAAGCGCAAGCAGACCAGCCCATCGAGCGTCGTCGTGCTCGAAGCGCTCTCGCAGGCGCTGCCGGACAGTACCTATGTGACGGAGCTGCGGATCGAGGGTGACAAGGTTCAGGTGGTCGGCCTGACGCAGGATGCGCCGTCGCTGATTCGATTGATGGAGCGGTCGCCGCAATTTGCCCGCGCGACGTTTTTTGCGCCGACCACGCGTGCGCAGAATGACCCGGGTGAGCGGTTCCACATCGAAGCGCGTATCACGCCTACTTTCGGATCAGGCACATGAACCTCCCCGCGGCTTTGAGAAAATCGCTCACAACCTCGCCCACCGTGGCCGCGGCGGCCTACGCCGGCCTGATGCTCGCGCTGCTGGCGATGGTTGCAAGCTCCATTGTCGACATGCTCGGCCAGCGGGAAGCGGTGGCCGCTTCGGCGGCGATGCTGGAGCAGCTTGAGGGCCGCAAGGCGCGCGCGCCCGGCGGGGGTCGGGCCGAAACAGGGATGCCGTCCGGCTCGGCGTTTCTGGAAGGGGCGACGGTCACCGTCGCGGGAGCCGCCCTGCTGCAGCGCGTCGCGGGCGCGGTGACGAAACAGGGCGGCAATGTCCTGTCGTCGCAACTCGATGTGCAGGGCACGCCATCCAAGGCGGGATTTGTCAGCATGGTCGCAAGTTGCGAACTCGACCAGCCGGCCCTGCAACCGCTGATCTACGATCTCGAAGCCGGAATGCCGTTCCTGTTCATCGATCAGCTCGCCGTTCAATCCCCGACGACCTCGTCCGGTGAGGGGAAATTGCGAATTCTGCTGGCGGTGTCGGGGCAATGGCAGGGTGCGAAATGATGCGGAAATTGGCGATCGCAATCACGGTTCTGGCACTGTCGGTCTATGGCGGAATAACCGCGTCGACCTCTGCTGTCTCCAACGATGCGCTGGACGATCAGGCGGAGGGCCCGCGCATGGGGGCTGCGGCGGCCTCGACCTGGACCAATCCCGCCGCCACGGTGGTGCAGGTCACTGCCACTCCGCCAGCGCCGGTTGCACCGGGATCCGAGCGGACGCTGAGCGCCAATCCGCTGTGGGCCATGCCGCTCGCCCAATTTCCGGTCACGCGCGACCGGCCGATCTTTTCGCCGTCGCGGCGGCCGCCGGCCACTGCTGTCGCACCCGTCGTGGCGCCGAAGCTGGCCGCTGTGCCCAAACCAAGGGAGCCCGAGCGTCCGCAACTCAGTCTGGTCGGCACCATCGCAAGCGACGAGGAGGGGTTCGGAATATTTGTGGATCAATCGACCAAGGCGGTGCTCCGCCTGAAGGTCGGCGAGGATTTTCAGGGCTGGAAGCTGCGATCGGTTCAGGGCCGGGAAACGGCACTGGAAAAGGATCGACAGGTCGTCACGCTGGCATTGCCGCAACCGGGCGTGGGACAGGTGACCGGTGAAGTCCCTCCGCCTCCACCGGCGCCGCCAAGACTGCGGTCGTCCGAGTCGCGACCGGAACGGCGCTAGTTCTCGTCCTGCGCTCAGCAACACGACCCGTATTGTTGAAGAGCTGACGTGAACAACAAACCGATCGCCAGAAATGGCCCGAACGAGATGGATGATTGACCGGTCAATTGCCGTCCAGCCAATTGCATGACGCCGGCGCAGGCCAGCGCGGTCAGCGCCGCCACCAGCACGAGCACGGGAAGGCCGGCAACGCCGCTCCAGATTCCGGCGGCCGCGAGGAATTTGACGTCGCCCAGCCCGAGACCCTGGACTTCCCTGAAAGCGAAATACAGCCGTCGCAGCAGCCAGAAGGTGGCTCCGATGGCGGCGCCCTCGCAGGCCGCTTCCAGACCGGCCGGCGCGCCACCGATGATCACGGCCTTCGACAGTCCGAGACCCGCGATCGTCAGGTTCAACCAGTCCGGAATGATGCCGTGGCGGATGTCGATCCAGGCAAGGATGGCGCTGAGCAGGCATAGCAATGCAAAGGATACGACGATGACCACGCCAGGTGCCCCATTCAGTACAGTAATCCGGCCGACGTTTAGCAGATCGTCGAAACGGCGTCGAAAATCATTCTTGAAATCACCTTGTTCAAGACACCCGCCTCCGGTCCAGGCCGCGGAAGCGGAATAAGTGGTTCGGCTCGCAGATCATAACGTCATCAGCCGGCGAAACAGGGCGGATCGCAATCCCATCGCGGGGGTGAAAATGAAAATCGGCTTTCGGCAGAAGCTCGATCTGCTGCAAGCCCGGCTTATCGGCTTGACGTCAAACTGACACAGCCTCGTCACTTGCAGCAGATTATAACTCGTCGCGCCCAACCTTTTTCGAGGGGGGAGATGAGAAAGAATGCGAGGGGATAGGATGAGAAAGAATTTGCTTTCCACTGCGGCGATGGTTGGCGTCGCGGCTGCGTTTGCCTGGAGCGGCGCGGTTGTCGCTGATGATTTCGACGGCCGCGGCCCGGATTTCGGTCGGGACTTCGGCCGGCACGACCATGACGGCCATCGCGGTAGCCCGCAGAACGAGGCGCGGACCGCGACCCCGATCAAGCATCTCGTGATTATCTTCAACGAGAACAGGTCGTTTGATCATTACTTTGCCACCTACCCGAATGCGACCAACCCTCCGGGCGAGCCGGTCTTCAAGGCGGCCCACAACACGCCGGCGGTGAACAATCTGGCCGCGAATCCGTTTCTGCTCAACAATAACGGCAACTTCACCAACCCCGCCAACGGCAGCGGCGCCGCCAATCCGTTCCGCATCGATCGCACGCAGGTGAACACGGCCGGCCAGGGCCATTCCTATACGCCCGAGCAGGAAGCCTATGACAACGGCGCGGCCGACCTCTTCCCGAAGTTTACCGGCCATGGCACTACGGGCGGCGCCGGCGCCTTCGGTACCAATGGCATGGTGATGGGCTATTACGACGGCAACACGGTCACCGGCATTTGGAACTACGCGCAGCATTTTGCGATGAGCGACAATGCCTATACCGACACCTATGGTCCATCGACCCCCGGCATGGTCAATGTGATCTCCGGCCAGACCAATGGCGCGAGGGCCATCGTCGGCAACCCGTCCATGATCAGCGACGGCGCAGGCGGTTTCACCCTGATCGGCGATACTGACCCCGGTTTCGACGTGTGCTCCAGCACCACGAACCAGGTCATGATGACCGGCAAGAACATCGGTGATCTGCTCAACGCGGCCCATCTCACCTGGGGTTCGTTCGCGGGTGGCTTCAACCTGCAAACCGTCAACGCGAACCAAACCACCGGCTGCAAGCGCAGCACTTTTTCAGCCGTCATCGGCGGCAGCCCCAACGATTACATTCCGCATCATATCTGGTTCCAGTACTACGCATCGACCGCCAACCCGACCCACGCCCGCCCGAGTTCAACCCAGGCGATCGGCTACAGCACGATGGGGAACGGCGGAACGGCTGACCCCGCCAATCACAACTATGACCTGAACGACTTCTACGCGGCGGTGAAGGCCGGCAATTATCCGTCGGTCTCCTACGTCAAGATGCCGGCTTACCAGGACGGGCACCCGGGCAATTCCGATCCGCTCGATGAGCAGGAGGGAACGACCTCTCTCATCAACTTCCTGCAGCAGCAGCCCGACTGGAACAACACCGCTGTGATTCTCACCTATGACGACTCGGACGGCTGGTACGACCACGCCTATGCCACGCCCACGAGCGCGTCGTTTGACGCCACCGCCGATCAGGTGAACGGCCCAGGCAAGTGCGGCACGGGCATTCAGCCCTATGGCGTCAACGGTACGCCAGTGAACGGACGCTGCGGCCCCGGCACGCGCATCCCGTTCATCGTGATCTCGCCCTTTGCCAAGCACAACTATGTCAGCCATGAGCGGATCTCGCAGGCCTCCGTGGTGCGCTTCATCGAGGATAACTGGCTGCACGGCGAGCGCATCGGCGGTGGCTCCTTCGATGCCAGCGCCGGTTCGATCCTCGACATGTTCGACTTCCGTAAGGAAGATCGCGACGACAAGCTCATCCTCGATCCGTCGACGGGCACCGTGGTTGCGAGTTCGCACCACGACCACGACCACGACCAAGGCCACTGAGCGATTGATCATGCACGGTCGCACATTGTTGTGGCTCTTCGGCGCCGGCCTCTGGGCCGGCGCCGTCTTCGCGGCTGAACCGCAAGGTTTGCCCGGCGAAAACCCGCATCCGGTCCATCTCGTCCGCCGCCCCGTCGCGCCCCTTTCCGCCATGGCGCAGCTTGGCCGGCAAATATTTTTTGACCCGAGCCTGTCGTCGTCGGGCAAGTTATCCTGTGTCTCGTGTCACAGTCCGGACCACGCCTACGGCCCGCCGAACAACGGGCCGGTGATGCTCGGCGGCCCCACGCTGACGCGGCAGGGGGCGCGTGCCGTCCCCTCACTGACTTATCTGGAGCGGCAGCCGGAGTTCAGCATCGGCCCGGATGATCGGGTGGCCGAGACCATGGATCTGGCGCAAATGGCCGCGGTCGGCCAAACCTCGACCCGCGTGCAGAAAACCGCGACGCAGACTTCGCAGAGCGCGGTGAACATCGTTCCGCAAGGCGGCATGTTCTGGGACGGCCGCGCTAACACACTGCAGATGCAGGCGGCAGCTCCTCTGCTCGACCCGCGCGAGATGGACGGCGGCAGCATCGAAACAGTCGCCGAGAAACTGCGTCATGCGCCTTATGCCAAAGGTTTTACGGACTTGTTCGGCGAGAATATTTTCCGAAACCCTCAGATGCTGGTGTCCGAGGCGATGTTCGCGGTGGCGCGCTATCAGATCGAGGAGCCCAGCTTTCACCCTTATACGAGCAAGTTCGATTATTGGCTCGAGGGCAAGGCCCGCCTCAGCGACAGTGAAATGCGCGGCTATCGTTTGTTCAATGATCCGGACAAGGCCAATTGCGGCGGCTGCCATATTTCGCAGCCAAGTCCCGACGGATTGCCGCCGCTCTTTACCGATTTTCAGTATGAAGCCTTGGGCGCGCCGCGCAACGCCGCGCTCGCGGACAACGGGGACTCGCAGTATTTCGATCTCGGGGTTTGCGGACCGGTTCGCACCGACATCGCCGACCAGACCCAATATTGCGGCATGTTCCTGACGCCGACCTTGCGCAACACGGCCACGCGCCAAACGTTCTTCCACAACGGGGTGTTCCACACGCTGCAGCAGGTGCTCGATTTCTACAATTTCCGCGACACCGAGCCGGAGAAGATCTATCCGCGTACGGTCGACGGGGCGGTCCAGAAATTCAACGACATTCCGGTGCAGTATCACGCTAATGTCGATGTGAGCGATCCGCCCTTCGACCGGCATCGCGGCGAAATGCCGGCAATGACGGTGCAGGACGAAGCCGACATCATCGCATTCCTCAAGACTCTGAATGACGGATACGAGCCAGCGAAGTGAAGCGCGACCCCGCTGAGCATGGAAACCGAGCGAGTATCCTTGTCGGCACTTATCCGCTCTGCGAGGTCAAGGCTCGCGAGGAGGTCGCCCTCATACCGCGGCGAACAGCGCAAGCGCGGGAAAATATGGCGGGGCGACTGAGGAATTTTCGGCATCTGCTTCGAAGAGCGCGGCCTTGAGGCAGCGCTCTTCTTGATTGCGGGGGATGGCCGTATTCAAAACGGCGAACCTTGTTTATCGCTCGAATTTGAACAAGCCAGGCAGGACTTCCGTGCCTTCCATCGCCACCGACTGCAAAGCCTTCGGCTCTAGCCCCAAGGCCTTAAGGATGGTCGGGGCGACCTGCATGGTTTCGACCGGGCTGGTTACCGTGGACGAACCAATCCTCGGATTTGACAGCAACATAATGACGTTAGTGTCGTCGTGCGCGAAGCCGCCGTGCTCGGCCTGCTTCTTGCTGCTCCCGGAGTAGGTCACGCCGACATTCGGCGTCACCAGGATATCCGGTGTGCGCGGGTCGCCGTGCGGTGGCAGGCCCGGTGCGTTAAACAGCTGAGCAAGCGTCGGCCCCGAGAAGATCTGCCCAATGCCTGCGATATTCGCATTGGCAGGGGATTGGGTTTCGAGCAAGGCAACCGCCTGAGCTGTGGTGCAGCTGTTGTTGAGCCAGATCATCGAGACGTCGTCTTCGGTCGGCCCGATGCCGGTGGGGTTGGAGGGCGATTCGGAGGTTGGCAGGCAGTGAGCGTTGTCCAGAATGGTGGCTGGTGAGGTCGTCACCGGTCCGTTTGAGGTGATCCCCGTGTAGCGGGACGAGTCTACCGGGCTCTGGCCATGCTTGGCGGTGATGACCAAAAGGGTGGAATTGTATACGCCCGCGCTCTTTAGTGCGGAAATCATCTTGCCGATCGACGCATCCACGAACTGGATTTCGCTGAGCAGCGCGGGCGAGGGCGTTCCCTGGGAGTCGAGATAACCGCCCGTCACCTTCGGGGTCAGAGACTTCTCGATCAGTTTCTGGCCGACACTCACCGCCTGGAAATTCATTCCGAAGATTGTCGGTACGGGTGCGGGGTGCAAGCCATCATGCGTCTTGCGGCGGATTTGGTTGAGGACCGCGTTGACCTTGAGGGTGTCATAGCACTGGATATTCAGGAAACTGTCGGTCCATGCATTCGAAGGAGCGACCGCGGTCTGATCCGGCAGGTTCGGACCGCAGTTGACGGTGCTGCTTGCGACCACGCCCGGGAGAGGAACCGGAATCGAATTGATCTCCGGCGAGTAATAGTCGTCGAGATTGCGACCGTTGCCCGGACCCGCGACCGACGAATAAGACGGATGCTTGTCGGACCACGCAGTGTAGCCGCCGGCTTCATGGATTACGCCGAAAATCGTATTGGTTCGTACAAAGTTCCAGGGATAGACCGGCGCGCAACCCCTGGCCGGATCCCGCGGCAGCTTGTGGGGATCGATCGAGGCGATACCGCCGTCGCCAGTGCCGCCGCCATTGAGCTTGCTCTGATCGAGATCAATTCCTTCGTCGAATTCGGTGGTGGTGCCGGTCGGCGCCGCGCCAGGTGTGCAGGCGTTAGGGCTGCCAGCCACGCCATTACCTGTCGTCGTCGCAGGTGCGTCGAGCGACCGGTCGTAGGCGACGTCGTAAAACGCTCCCACACTGCGCGGCGATCCGCCACTCACAATGGCCATAAGTCCGGGAAAGGAGTCCGATGGTTTCGACGTCGAGGCATCGAGATAGTTGATGCCCGTCGCCCTGAGCGCCGCGAGACTCGGGCAATACGGCTGACCTCCGTTCACTCCGCTGACTCCCGATGCGCAGTTGATGTAGTCCAGCGCGTGCATTCCATCGATGCTGATCAGCAACACGTGGTCGACGTCGGCCGCCTTCGCGGTCGCACCAAGAGCCGCCCCGGCAAGCATGCCAAGGGCAATCCTTTTCAAGATCATGAAATTTCTCCGTAAGTTTATCTGTTGCGGCGTGAGTTGCCGCGCGGAACGTTTCAGAGCTGCGTCACAGCCTTAAGAAAAATTTGTGACGGCTGGTTGATACGTCTGCGACAGATAACTGGAGCTGAAAGCCTATCGATGAGCCCCGCGGGAAAATGCACCCAGCGCGATAGAGCGATGCGCACGCGCCCCGAGCGAGGCGCCGCGGTTCTGCCGACTGTGCCGGCGAAATAATGCAGGCGCGCGCGAACGGCGCTCACCCGGAATAACCGGACTTCTATTGATTCGCTTCGCTACCCCGGGTCGTAGGGGTCCGGCCCCATCGCCCACAGCCATTGGTCATGGCCCGAGGCAAATGTGCGATTGGTCTGCGCCGGGTTGCGATTGATCAGCGGTCTCAAATACATTGGGTGAGTGGCGCTGCGCACCTCGTGCTCGATGGTGAACAGGGGCCTGCCATCGGCGGGATCGACGATATCGCGAAAGCGATATTGGTATTGATTGTCCTCACTGTAGATCAGGCCGCGTTCCGACAACGCGCGGTAGGGGCCGGAGAAATTCGTGATATAGATCTGCACGTGGTGGCCGTCATATTCGCCCTGCGCCCGGTCGGTCTCGCGAAATCGGAGATACTGGTCCTTGCCGACTTTCACGGAGGCGACGGTGGCGTCGCCGTTGTCGAGCGCGGCCGGCATCCCCATCACCTGCGGATAGAACTCGCAAATGCCCTTTGCGCTGCCCGCGGGTACCTCGAACTCGACATAGGGGATACCGAGCGTGATGCGGCCGAAGCGCGCGGCGTCCGGCTCATGGCAGCGCACGCGATTGCCCCATGGACATGTTGCTTCGACATAATCGTTGTGCTCGCGGAACGCGAATTGCGTGCCATCCAGTTTTTTCGCGACCCTTGCGAGCCGGTCGAGCAGCGCGTCGCGGCCGGAGATCACCAGCCCGGTATGGCCTCTCAGCACCTGCGGCTTGCCGCCAGGCAGATGAAACTGGCTCCTGCCGACATTGATCCACATGTTGTCGTCGGACACCATCAAATAGGGGTCGCGGGTAAGCCCCAGTCCCGCGACATAAAACAAAGTCGCCAAATGCTGGTCGGGCACCTGGACGTTGACGTGTTCGAGATGGATCGAGTTGCCGAGATCTTCGGCGGCGCGGTCGAATTTTGGCTGCATGGACTGAGGTCCCGGATGCGGATGACGACATCATAGTGCAGCGTGACACCCCGAGCCAACAGTGGGTAATGAATGGCTGTCCGGCCAAAGCCGCTGGCGCCTGCATCCACCGGGCGCCCAAGGTCCCCACTTGACATCGGGCTTGCGGCGGACTGTGTTAATCGATCGATAAACAGCTCGATCTGCGCCCCAAGGGACTGCCCCGGCCGGATTCACGCCAATAACAAAGTTTAGAAAATGCAGGGTCGGAGGACGTAAAATGGATCGGATCGAGGTAGCCGTCGTTGGCGTCGGCTGGTGCGGGGGTATTCGGGCGGAGGCTTGTGCGGCGCACCCGCTGGTGAGCGGCGTTCATGTCGCGGAGAATCGCCCCGAACGGCTGCAGGAAGTTGCAGCGTCGATCGGCGCCAAATCGGCGACCGGGGACTATCGCGCCTTGCTCGAAAACAAGGATATTTCCGCGGTTTTCGTCTGCGCGACGCCCGAGACGACGCATTTTCCGATGACGCGGGATTTTCTTCGCGCCGGAAAGCACGTCTTTCTCGAAAAGCCGATCGCGCTTGAACTCGAGGAGGCGGACGAGCTTATTTCAATCGCCCGCACCAACGGACTGAAATTCACCATCGGCTACTCGCAGCGCTTCAACCCGAAATTCGCCTATGTGAAAAAGTGCATCAGCGACGGGACGATCGGAAAGCCCGTCAGCGCGCTGGTGAGCCGGCATATTTCGCGCAGCCTTGGCAAGAAAATCAGCGGCCGCGTCAAGCTGTCGCCGGCCGCCATGGAATCGACGCATGACCTTGACTTCGTGCTCTGGTGTCTGGAGCCGGCCAAACCCGTGCGCGTCTATTCGCAGGTAAACTACGGCGCGATGCGCGAGTTGACGGGAAGCGATATTCCGGATCTGCAATGGATGACCGTGACCATGGACTCGGGCCTGACCTTTGTCGTCGGCGGCGGCTGGAGCCTGCCACCCGGCTATCCCAACTTCTCGTCGACGTGGATCGAGATGATCGGGACCGAAGGCGCCCTGATGGTCGACGATACCCATCGCGACGTCATGCTCAACACCATGAAGAATGGCGCGGTGTTTCCGATGTCGACCATGCCCGGTGAACCGGTCGGACATGTCTATGCCGGCCCGATGGCGTCCGAAACGGTGCATTTCGTCGAAGCGGTGGCCCTGGACCGGCCGGTTCTCGTGACCCCCGAACAGGCGCGCCGCGTGATGGAGCTTTACATCGCCGCCGACCTGTCGGCCGAGCTGAACGAGCCTGTGGCGCTTCCACTCGAGAACAAGCGGCCGGCCCGACTGGCCGCCGGCCTGTAGGATCTGACGACCGAGCTGTTCGCGCTACGCATCGGAAAAATCCTCCTATGCGTTCGGGATTGTATGCGCGCGTGAACGGTGGCTGACGGACGCTTAACGGGGCGGCCGCAAGAAAACGGCGGATGGTGAACCATCCGATCAGGCAGCGACGGAGGTTTCATGCCCGCGGATGTCACCGCAGAAAATGGCGCGGCGGCCAGGCTCGCCGGCGCAAAGCGCACCAACATCAGGTGGTATGTGCTTCTGCTGATCAGCCTGATGTACATGATCACCTATATGGATCGCAGCAATATTTCGATTGCCGCGCCTGAGATGGCCAAGGAGTTCGGTTTCAGCAAGACCGAAGTCGCGCTGTTTTTCAGCGCGTTCGCCTGGGCCTATGCGGCGGGTCAGGTGCCGGGCGGCTGGCTCGCCGACTTCTTCGGACCCAAGCGCGTTCTTCTGGTGATCGTCCCGTTCTGGTCGCTGATGACCGCCGCCACCGCATGGGCCTCGGGCGCAACCTCGCTGTTTGCGGTTCGCTTTGCCTTTGGGCTGGGCGAGGCCGGTGCCTTTCCGACCGCAAGCCGGGCCATGCAGCTTTGGTTTCCAAAATCCGAGCGCGGATTCGTCCAGGGCATGAACTCATTGTTTCAGCCGCCTCGCCGTCGCGATCACGCCGCTGGCCGCGGTGATGATCATGAACGCGTGGGGTTGGCGCTGGATTTTCTACATTTTCGCGCTGCTGGGCATTGCCTGGTCGGTCGTGTTCCTGTTCTTCTATCGCAATCGTCCGGAGGACGAAACGCGGGTCAATGCCGAAGAACTCGCGCATATTCGCGGGTCGTTGCCGAACGGAGAAGTCGATGCCGCGGCCGCGCTGCTCCGCTCCGATGTCCCGTGGCGGTCGATTTTCACCTCGCCCAACATGTGGTTCATCGCGGTGGCCTACGGCTGCTTCTTCTATGGCGCCTATTTTTACGTCAGCTGGTTTCCAACCTACCTCCTCGAATTCCGCCATCTCTCGCTGAACTCGGTGGGCTATCTGGCGTCGCTGCCGCTGATCTCGGCCATGGTCGGCGATCTTGCCGGCGGACTTCTGACCGACCACGTCCTTCGCCGGACCGGCAATTTGAGGCTGGCGCGCCGCGTCGTGGCCGCGCCCGGCCTGTTTCTTGCCGCACTGCTGCTGATACCCGCCGGCATGACCGAGAGCGCGATCACCGCGATCCTCTGCCTGACGGCCTCGAATTTCTTTCTGGAATTGGTGCTGGGGCCGGCCTGGGCCGTGCCGATGGATGTTGGCGGCACCTCAAGCGGAACGGTCACCGCGGTCATGAACATGGTGGGCGCCGTCGGCGCCTCGATCTCACCGCTCGTGTTCGGCTTCCTGGTGGAGCGGGGCTCCTGGGTTGCCCCTTTCTTCGTCACCGCTGCGGTTCTCGCCTCCGGCTCGTTGATCTGGATTTTCCTGATCGATCCGGAGAAGTCCGTCGTCGACCGCCACCGATAGAATTGCAGTCGCTGCATTCGCGCGGATCGATGGCTGCTGACGCTGGCGCAACCGCGGTCTATCGCCTAATATCCGGACCACAGGTGGCCGGACAGCCGGACGTTCGATTGTCCAAGAGATCACCGGGATAAGGGGGGATTGAAATGCAAAGATCAGCCGTCATCGCTTTCTGTTTCGGACTGCTGGCGCTACCTGTTGCAGGTTTCGCGCAGCAACCTGAAAACATCGTGCTGAGCGACAAGGACGTCAAACAACTGACGCCCCACGTCTGGGCGATCTACGGCAATCCGAATATCGGAATCGTGGTGGGCAGCAAGGGCACGCTGGTCGTCGACACCGGTCTCGGCAAGCGCAACGGCACCATGGTCGACGGCGTGGTGGAGAAGCTGCGCAAGGGCAAGCTCTATCTTGCCACCACCCATTTCCACCCCGAGCATGTCACCGGTCAGAGCGGCTTTCCGGCCGACACCGTGGTGATCCGCAACAGCGCCCAGCAGAAGGAGCTGGAAGAATCCGGCGCCGGCATGATCGAGTTCTTTCGATCGCGCTCCGACGTCAACAAGGAATTGCTGGTCGATGCCGGCATCGACAAGGCCGACATTCTGTTCGACAACGAGATGACCCTGGATCTCGGTGATGTCACGGTGCGGATGGTTTATTTCGGGCCCGCCCATACCAACGGCGACATCGTGTTCCTTGTCGAACCGGAGAAGGTGATGATCTCCGGTGACATCGTCCAGAACAAGTTCACCATTCTGCCGATCGGAACGAAAACGACCATCAAGAGCTGGATCTCGGTGCTCGATCGCGCGGCTGAGCTGAAGCCGGCGCTGATCCTGCCCGACCATAGCCCGCCCGGCGACAGCTCGATGTTCGCCGAGCAGCGCGCCTACATGGTCGATCTGCTGGCACAGACGCAGGCGGCCAAGAGTCAGGGCAAGAGTGTCGAGGATGCCGTGAAGGCGGTCACCGCGGAACTGCAGACCAAATATCCGGGATGGCTTCGCCCGGGCAATGCGACGCGAGCGATCACGATGGCCTACAAGGAAGCGCCGTGAGACGCTGCTCCCTGGATGCGAAATCCAGGGCCGTCGCTTGCAGCTAGGGCGTGATGAATTTTGATTGAATCGGTCTGGTGGCGGATTCGGTCCACCTCTCCCCGACGGGAAGAGGTGGACGACTTCCGTCGCCGCTCCAACTCAACCTATTATCATCATGATCTAGGCCCTGGAGAGACCGTCCATCACCAGGCGATTCAGGCGAGCGGCGAAAGCGGCCGGGTCCTCCGGCAGTTCGCCGTCCAGGATCTGCGCCTGTTCGAGCAGGAGAAAAGACAGGTCGGCGGCGGCAGCGCCGGCCTGCGCGATGGCTGCAACCAGCGGATGACGGAGGTTGATTTCGAGAATCGGCTTGGTGCCGACGCCGCGATTTTGCCGGGCTAGCAGCCGCTCGAGCTCGCGATCGGGACCGTGACTGCCGGCGACCAGGCATGACGCGCTGGCGGTAAGCCGTTGTGATGCGCGCACGTCGGAGACCCGATCGCCCAGGGTATCCTTGATCACGGCGATGATCGCCGCTTCATCGGCATCGGACTTGACCTCTTCTTTATTGTCGTCGAGCAGCGGGATCAGGCCAAAGTCGATGTCGCCCTGGCTCAGCGACTTCAGCGGCTTGCCTTCATAATCAAGCGGCGCTGACGTCCAGAACGCGTCAACGGGATCGGTCAGGAGCAGAACCTCGATGCCGCGGGCGGTCGCCGATTCCAGCTTTGGATTGGACTTGAGCCGCTCGATGCTGTCGCCGACCAGAAAATAGATTTCGGTCTGGTTGGGCTTCAGGTCCGCGATATATTGCTTCAACGTTCGCTTGTCGCCCGACGTCGTGGTGAACCTCGACAGCGCCAGCAATTTCTCGCGCCGCTCATAATCCTCGTAAATGCCTTCCTTGATCACCGGACCGAAGGCATCCCAGATTTTGGCGAAATTTTCCGGTTGCTTGTCGCCGAGGGTTTCCAGTTCACCGATCACGCGGCCGGTTACGGCTTTTCGGATCTGCGCCAGTTGCGGATTGTTCTGCAGCATCTCGCGCGAGATGTTGAGCGGCAGGTCCTCGCTGTCGATCACGCCGCGGATGAAGCGGAGATAGGGCGGCAGCAGGTCGGCATCGTCGGTGATGAACACCCGGCGCACATAAAGCTTTACTCTGCCCTTGCGCGACGGCTCGAACAGGTCGAACGGTTTGGTGGAGGGCGCGAACAGCAGTACCGCATAGGAGTAGCGTCCCTCGGCGCGATAATGCAGCGTCATGGCGGGCTCGTCGAAGGCGCCGGCAATCGACTTGTAGGCCTGCGTGTAGTCCTCCGCCGTGAGTTCGGATTTTGGCCGCTGCCAGAGTGCGCTCGCCGAATTGATCTGGCGCGCTTCGCCCTCTTCCGGAACCAGCTCGATCGGGAACTGGATATTGTCGGAATACGCCCTGACGATCCGCTCGATCTCGTAGGCCTCGAGGTACTTGGCCGCGTCCGCCTTCAGATGCAGGACGATCTCGGTTCCCCGCACCGGGAGTTGCGCGCCATCATTGCCGGCAGGCGCGATCTCGAAACCGGACCCGCCCGACGACGACCAGGTCCAGACTTGGTCGCTGCCCGCCCGGCGACTGGTGACGACGATGCGATCGGCGACCATGAAGGCCGAATAAAACCCGACGCCAAATTGTCCAATCAGCCCGGTGCCATCCTTGGCGTCCTTGATCCGCGACAGGAAGGACCTGGTGCCGGAACGGGCAATGGTGCCGAGATTGTCGATCAGTTCCTGCCGGTCCATGCCGATGCCGCTGTCGGCAATCGTCAGCGTGTTGTTTTTCTTGTTCGGGACGATCCGGATTTTCGGCGATTCGCCATCTTCGATCAGCGCCGGATTGGCGATCGCCTCGTAGCGCAGCTTGTCGCAGGCATCGGAGGCGTTCGAGATCAACTCGCGCAGGAAAATGTCGGTCTCCGAATAGACCGAATGCACCATGAGATGCAGAAGCTCGGAAACCTCTGCCTGAAACGGCTGTGCCTCGACGGCGGTATCAGTGGTCGTCATGTTATTTGCTCACGGGGAACGCTGAGGGTCGATATAGCGGGGCCGGCTTTAGATCAAGCTTGCCCCGCCGAAGATGTCGTTTTTGGACGAAAAACAACTTAGAAAAGCGATTCCGATTTTCAAGGTCGCGATGTTACGCGGCTTCACGAGCCGCGAGGGGCTCATTCCAGGCATCGTAGCCATAGACCCAGTCCGGGTCCGTTCGGGTCTTGAGCCAGGTATTGGTCCGGGAGCTCAGTTGAATGCGGGACGTCCGGGGCTTGCGGGTGGCCTCGAAGCGGCGGAAGGCGGCCTCGACGCCGTCACGATCAACGCCCTCCAGGCAGCGCGAAAGCACGGCGGCATCCTCGATCGCCATCGCCGCCCCCTGCGCCATATAGGGCGTCATCGGATGGCAGGCGTCGCCCAGCAAGGTGATGTTGCCTTTGCCCCAATGCTGTTGTGGATCCCGGTCGATCAGCGCCCATTTGTGAACCGACGGGCAGGCGGCCAGCACGTTGCGGACCTGCGGATGAAAGCCGTCGAAGGCCTGACGCAGTTCATTGACGTCTCCCATCGCCGACCATGACTCGACGGTAAACCCGGGTTCGGGCTGGCTGGTGACGAAATAAACCTCGCTGCGATCCGGCTTGACGTAGTAGATCACGATGTGACGGTCCGGCCCCCACCATTTAATGCAATCATCAATTCGATAACCGTTCAGTAACGCCGCCGGGAAAACAGTGCGGTAGGCGATCCGGCCGGTGAAATTGGGCTCGTCCTTGCCGAACAACTGCTCCTTGACGAACGAATGAACTCCGTCGGCCGCCACCACGGCGTCAGCTTCGATCGAATTTCCGTTGGCGAATGTCAGCTTCACGCAGCGATCACCGAGTTGCTCGATGCCGACGAGGCGGTGGTCGAGATGAATCAACTCGTCCGGCACCGCATTGGCGAGTGCGGAATGAAGGTCGCCGCGGTGGCCGAGCAGATAGGGCGCGCCATAGCGCTGCTCCGCCAATTCACCAAAGATCATGTCGAAGCGCACTTCGCCGGTGTCGTATTCCCTGTTGTTCCATGAGCGCGGATAAAACGAACTGGCGCGCATCATCGGCTCGAGGCCGAGACCGCGCATCACCTTCATCGCGTTACAGCCGATCTGAATGCCGGCGCCCAGTCGGGTGAATTTTGTGGCCTGCTCGTAAACGTTGACGCCTATGCCGGCACGGCGCAGCGCAGCCGCTGTCGCCAGTCCGCCCATTCCGCCCCCAACGACTGCGACGGAAAGTTTCGTCATCATGCTACCTCGTCGGATTCCCGCTTATGCGAGAATGTGAGAGAGGATTTATCATTATTGGATGAAATTTTCGAAGGCGGTAGCCGGTGTCAACGCCAAATGCGCCGCCCGGCTCATGCTGTCAGGATTTTGCGACGCTTTTGGCGCCAAATTCGGTGGACAGGCGATTGGCGGCAGCCCGCACGATCCTGGCATGGCCTTGCAGTGCCTGGTTGGACAGCCGCCAGATCGGCCCGGAAATGCCCAGCGCCCCGATGATCTGGCCGGTGAAATCCAGCACCGGCACGGCGATGCAGCGCACTTCCGGATTGAATTCGCCATCGTCAAAGGCGATGCCGGTGCGCTTGATCTCGGCGATTTCGCGCAACAGAACGGAAGCATCGGTGATCGATTTCTTCGTCGACGGCTTCATCTCGACGCGCTCCAGAAAGCGCTTGAGTTGGTCGGGGCGAAGCGACGCCAGGATAATCTTGCCGAGCGCGGTAGAGTGCGCCGGCCGAACGACGCCGACGCGGTCGGTCAGCTGAAAGGCGCCGAGGCCGCTGGTGCGGGCAATCACGACGACGGCGTCGCCCATCCGCACCGCGAAATGGCCGCTTTCGCCGGTTTCCCGCGACAGATCCTCGAGTACCGGCGTTGCCACATTGACCATTTCGATCTCATCGAGCGCGCTTGCGGCAAGCGCAAACAGCGGCCGCCCGATGCGGTAACGCTTGGAATCTTTTTCCTGGCGCAGATAGCCCAGCGACACCATCGTCTTGGCAAGATGGAACGTGGTGGAGTTGTGCAGGCCGACCAGTTTGCTCAGCTCGGCGAGCCCGATACCTTCGCGGTGACGCGCGACCTCCTCGAGGATCGCGAAGGCGCGGCCAAGCGACTGGACGCCCACCCGCTGGCGGTCGTCGGCGTCGTCGTCGATATCGTGCTGGACAGGTTGCACCAGCTTGGCGATCGCGGCCTTCCGCAGACCCGCCGGCTTGTCGCTTGCCTTTTGCTTTTCGCGCGGTCTCACGGGGATGGGTCTCCAGGGGGCGGGACCGAACTGTATCAGGCCGCGCGCAATTGAACAGCAGGGCCGCATAGTCTGTCTTGAGAGCATACCACAATATAAATTGACGTACAGTATTATGGGAAATAGGGTTCCGCGCGCCCGGGCAGTTTCGGCGGCGAAGTGGTGGGGCCGATCTCCTGAAGAAGTCAGAAGGATAAGGGAGAGATCCGATGCCGCCGCGCAACTCGCTCAACGGTGCCCAGGTTATTGTCGACTATCTGATCCAGGAAAAGGTGCCGCAGGTGTTCGGCCTGTGCGGTCACGGCAATATCCAGTTTATCGATGCGCTGTATGAGCGGGCCGACGAACTCAAGACCATCTCGGTGCATCATGAGAGCGTCGCCGGCTTCATGGCGGACGTCTATTACCGCGTTTCGGGGCGGCCGACCGCGACCTTCACGTCGTGCGGGCCGGGTTCGGCGAACCTGCCGATTTCGCTCGGCAACGCGTTTCTGGACTCGGTGCCGTTTCTGGCGGTGACTGGAAACGTGCCGACCAGCCAGTTCAATCGCGGCGCGTTCCAGGAATTGTACCGGCACTACCAGGCCGACTTTCCCTCCACGGTTCGCGCTTATTGCAAGAAAGTGTTTCAGCCGACCCGCGGCGAGATGGTACCGCTCGCAATCCGGCAGGCCTGGAAGACCATGACGACCGGCCGTCCCGGCCCGGTCGTGCTCGACGTTCCCTTCGACGTATTCATGGAATCGGCAGCCGAGGAAGCGCCGAACGCCAAGGCATGGAACGGCAATATCTCGAGCCGCTGCGGCGCCGATCCGGACGGCGTCGTCAAGGCGGTCGACATGCTGCTGTCTGCCGAGCGGCCGGTGATGATCGTGGGCCAGGGCGTGCGCTATGGCGATGCCGCGGAAGAGTTGCTCAGGCTGGCGGAGCGGCTGCAGATTCCGGTGGCGGCGTCGGCTTCGGGCCTTGGCGCGATCGATTGCAATCACCCGCTGGCGCTCGGTCTTGTCGCGCGGGCCGGCCACTATCAGGCCAATCACGCCACGAGGCAGGCCGACGTGCTGCTGGCGATGGGCATGCGCTTTGACGACCGCACCTCGAGCTCATGGATCCCCGGCTATTCCTTCACCATTCCGCCGACCCGGCTGATTCACGTCGACATCGATCCGGAAGAAATCGGCCGCAACTATCCGGTGGCGCTCGGGCTGATGGCCGATGTCCGCACCTTCCTGCGCCAGATTCACGCCGAACTCGATCGCCGCGCCGACCTGACCAGGCGCGCCGATGCCCGCAAGAAATGGCTGGCAGAGATCGATACCTATCGCAAGGAATGGGACAAGTTCGTCGCTCCCGGATTTTCCGACGACACCACGCCGATCAATCCGCAGCGCGCGGCAGCCGAGATCGACAAGGCGTTGCCCGAGAATGCCATTCTGGTCAGCGACATCGGCGTCCACCACAATTGGCTGCTGGGTTTCTGCAAGCCGAAACGCCCGGACTCGCTGATCGGCTCGATGGGTTTTGGCCCGATGGGCTTTGGCGTTGCCGGTGTGATGGGGGCGAAGTTCGCCGCACCCGACCGGCCCTGCGTGTCGGTATGCGGCGACGGCGCGTTCTTCATGCATGCCAATGTGCTGGGAACGGCGGTCGAATATAATCTGCCGGTGGTCTGGGTGGTCTGGAACAACTACGCCTATGCCTCGATCCGCGGCCTGCAGCGCGGCTATCTCGGCGGCCGCGAACTCGCCACCGATTTCCACGATCCGCAGACCGGCGCGCGTTACAATCCGGATTTCGCCGCGATGGCGCGCTCCTGCGGCGTCGAGGGCGTGCGCGTCGATCGCGCCGGCGATCTCGGCGAAGCCATCCGCAAGGGCATCGCCGCCAACAAGCCCTATTTGATCGACGTCGATATCGCCGCCGACATCAATCCCGTGGGCGCCGGCGTTTGGGAGCTTCCGGGTCTTGGGCGAAGCAAGCCGGGGATCGGGACGCAGTTCGAGCCGACCTGATCGCCGTGGGGCGTTGAGGGGAGGTCGCGTGATGGTGTCGCCATAGGACGAGAAGCGGTGGAATTCCTGCAGGCGGTAACATTGTTCCCAAGGATACGATCTCGGAGAGGAAACAACGACCATGGCATTCGAAACGAGTGGCGCCTTCATCCGCAATATCGCCGAAGTTCCCTGGCGCGAGTTTCCCAACCATTTTGGCGGCGCACTGTCGAAGCCGCTGGTGATGCCGGAGACCGCAGGCTCGCGTCACCTCGACTACCGGATTTCAATGTACCAGCCGATGGCGCAGGTCGCCCGGCACAAGCATCAGGTTCAGGAGCAGATCTATCATGTCCTCGAAGGGGAGGGGCTGATGGAGATCGCCGGCGAAAACCATGTGGTGCGCAAGCACGATTTTATCTTCCTGCCGCCCGGGGTGGAACACGCCATCTCGAATTCCGGCCTGGTCGATCTGGTGTTCCTGGTGGTGACCTCACCGGTCACCGACAACGAAAGGCCTGTTTGATCTGTGACCGGCCCTGGCTTCGGCCCCGCCGGTTGCGCTCTCCGCTAGCTCATGCCCGCATCCGCCGGGCGCGCTTCGCCGTGATGATCCGCGTTGCGTTCGGCGAGCGCGCGGATCAGCGATGCCTTGATGCTCGAGACGTGCTCGCGCATCAAAAGCTCCGCGCGCCAGGGTTCCCGCGCGACGATCGCTTCATGGATCCGGTGATGGTCGTCGTGACGGCGGCGGACGTCGCGATACTCGAAGGCCACGATGTTGCGGCTCGACGACATCGGAACGTGATGGCAGATCCGGATCATTTCGCCGAGCATGCGGTTGCGCGCGGCGGCGAGCAGGGTGTCGTGGAAATCACCGTTGATTCCGCGATAGATCGTGAGATCTCCGGCTTCGAACGATCCGCGCTCCAGCAGCTTGTCGCCGGCCGCGAGGCTGCGCTCGATCACCGCGTTTTCTTCCGGGGCCAGCCCACGCTCCGCCGCAAAGCGCGCCGCGACACCTTCCAGCGACGCGCGGATGTCGTAGGCGTCCATGATGGCGGGAAGCGGAAATTCGCGTACGGTGAAGCCGCGGTTCGGCGCATAGTCCAGCAGGCCTTCGCCGGCGAGCGCCTGCAGCGCCGCGCGCACCGGGGTGCGCGACACCGCCAGGTTTCGGCTGAGCTGGACCTCGTTGAGTCGTTCGCCGGCACCCGCCGCGCCGCCGAGAATGGCTTCGCGGATCAGGTCCATCACCGACAGCGCGCGGTTGCCGGTCCGCGTTCCGCCAGCGGTCTCCGGCATGGTTCGGTCAGCCTGATCCGTCCTCACGATGGGTTCTGCCTTTCCCAATAAGTGAATACACTTTACAGGGCCGCGTTGGCAACTCCAACATGACTATGCTCATAAACCCATGCTTTGGTATGCCTCAGTAACCGCCACAGCGCGGAAATGATAAGCAATTGTCCAAAGTGTATGTAATTTAGATTAACTCATTCGTCCGCCCGACGAACCATAGGAAACCCAGTCGACCCACAGGTGGCGCGCGTTCAATGGCGAAAGCGAATTCAACGATCAGCGAAAACGCCATTGAACTGATCACCGCGGATCGCGGTCCGCATTACGAGCCGTTCGGCTGGCATCATTGGCCCGAGCATCCCTGGCTTTCCTACCAATTCCGTCGTGGCCTGGGCGAGACCCAGGAGGGCGGCGGTAGCATCAGCGAAGTGATGCAGGCAGCATCGCGGATGATTCCGGGCGACCTTGAGAGCTGGCACGCCGAATGGATGCGGATCGCCGATCGCAACTGGAAACGCGGGCTCGCGGAGGAGGCATCGGGCCATATCCGAACCGCGATGAACTGCTTCCTGCGTGCGGCGGACTATTACCGCCAGGCCGAATTTCACCTTGAACCCGACGATGCGAGACGGTTGCCGACCTTCGAGAAGATGGAAGCCTGCTCGCACAAGTTCATCGCCTATCTCAATCCGCCCGGCGAGGTGGTCGAGATTCCCTACGAAGCCAGCAAGCCGATTTGCGGCTATTTCATTCGTGCGCCGTTTCCCGGCGACAAATTGCCGGTGCTGATCTGCATGGGCGGACTTGATTCGATCAAGGATGAGATGTGGTTCATGCAGGCGCATGGCTGCCTGCAGCGCGGCATTTCGGTGCTGATGATCGACGGACCGGGGCAGGGTGGGACGCTGCGGCGGCACGGCATCGTCACCCGCGCCGACAGCGAGGTGCCGATCGGCAAGTGCATCGACTGGCTTGAGAGACGCGCCGACGTCGATTCCCGGCGTATCGCGGTGTGCGGCTCCAGTCTCGGCGGTTACTACGCGGCGCGCGCCGGCTGCTACGAACCGCGACTGGCGGCGGCGATTTCGCACGGCGCGATCTGGTCGGTGCACGACATGTGGGGCACCAAGGGTGATGATTTCGGTCTTGCCATGCATATCCGCTGGGTCTTCGGCGCCAGCTCGATGCGCGAGGCCCATGAGCTGATGAAGCCGTTCACGCTCAAGGGCCATCTTGAGAACATGCGGTGCCCGTATCTGGTGCTGCATGGCGGTCACGACGTACTGACCGTGACCGCGGCGCGAAGCACCTACGACTATGCGAAGGCGCATGGCGTCGATGCGACGCTGCGCGTGCTCGATCCCGAGGAGACCGGCGCCGAGCATTGCCAGCATGACAATCCGACCATCGGCCAGGAAGTGCTGGCCGACTGGCTCGCCGATCGCTTCGGTATCGATCAGCGGGCATTGCTGAAGACATCCGTCAATTCATTGATATGAGGTGCGCCATGAATCTCGGTGTCGATCGTCCCAAGGTGGCCGTGGTGGCCATTGACCTGCATCGCGGGCATCTCGACATGGCGGTGGCCACCATGCCGACCGCGCCCGACGTTGCGCTCCGCGTGATCGCAGCCAACAAGCGGCTGTTCGACTGGTGCCGCGGCGTCGGCATTCCCGTGATTCATCTGGTGACGTCGTATCGCGACGCCGATGAAATCCGCGCCAATCCGTTCTGGCGTACTTGCGCAGAGGATCCGACCGCGACCCGCAAGAACGCGATGCGGCACAATATCATCGGCGGACCCGGCTGCACGGTGATGTCGCAACTGCTCGACGCCGGCGATTTCATCGTCAACACCAAGAAGCGCTATGACTGTTTCCTCGGCACCGACCTCGATTTTCTGCTGCGCTCGCATGGTATCAACACGCTGCTGATCACCGGGGTCAACACCAATTCCTGCGTGCTCGCGACCACGACGGCCGCGAACGTGCGCGATTATGCGGTGATCGTGGTCGAGGACTGCGTCGACAGCATGGACGGGCCCGAGCTGCACGCGGCGGGGCTGGCCTGCATCCGCACGGCTTTCGGCTTTGTGATGGATACGAATGCGGTGATGGCGCTCGAAGCGCTTGCCCCGGCCAGGAGCAGTGCCGCATGACGATCAAATTTTCTCAACCGAGCTGAAGAGTACCCGCCATGACCGGCCCCATGATCCCGCGCGAGCGAAGCGACTATTCCGCCATCGTCGACCGACCGGCGCTGAAGCTGCCGGGCGGCGCCCGCATGGTGATCTGGACCATCGTCAATCTGGAAGTGTGGGATATTTCGAAGCCGATGGCGCGGCAGGTGATTCCGGCGCCGACCGGCATTCCGCTTGCTGCCGGATGTGCCGAACTGGAGCTGGCACGAATACGGCATGCGCGTCGGCGTGTGGCGGTTCTTCGATCTCTACAAGAGGCTCGGCATCGCACCGACGCTCTCGATCAATGCGCGGGTCTGCGAGGATTACCCGCGCGTCGCACAACAGGCAAAGGACGCCGGCTGGGAATTCATGGGCCATGCCTATGAACAGGGGCCGATCCACAAGGAGCCGGACCAGAAGGCGATGATCGAGCGTTCGATGCGCGTGATCGAAAATTTCACCGGCAAGCGGCCGGTCGGCTGGCTCGGGCCCGGCCTGACGCAGACGTTGGAGACGCCGGAGTTTCTCGCCGAAGCCGGCGTCAAATATATCGGCGATTGGGTCTATGATGATGAGCCCACGGTGATCCGTACCGCCAAAGGGCCCCTGGTGACGCTGCCCTATACGGTGGAGCTGAACGACATTCCCATGATGATGGTGCAGCACCACGACAGCGATCATCTGCTCAGGCGCTCGATCGACTGTTTCGACCGCCTTTACGCGGAAAGTGCGGACCGGCCGAAGATCATGTCGATTGCCATCCATCCCTACATCTCTGGCCAGCCGTTCCGGATCAAGTTTCTGGAAGCGATCTACGATTATGTGAACAGGCACGACGGCGTGGTGCACTGGAACGGCGAGCAAATTCTCGAGTGGTATCAGGCTCAGAACCTGCAGCCGGGAGCGAGGACATGAGCGCGACCCTGCAGCGCGCGCTGCCGGCCGTTCCCGTGACCGAAGTGGCGGTCGCGGGCGGCGGTGTCTTTCCGGTCCGCCGCGTCTATTGCGTCGGCCGCAACTACCTCGACCACATCCGCGAGATGAAGGAGGCCGACGAGCGCGATCCGCCGTTCTTCTTCCAGAAACCTCGCGACGCCATCGTGCCGGACGGCGCGGCTGTGCCATATCCGCCATTCACGTCCGATTTCCAGTTCGAGGTCGAGTTGGTGGTGGCGATCGGCCGTGGCGGCCGCAACATCAGCGTTGCCGATGCAAACCATCATATCTGGGGTTACGCCGTCGGCATCGATCTGACGCGGCGCGATCGCCAGCGTGACGCGCGCGATATGCGTCTGCCCTGGGAAGTCGGCAAGAGTTTTGATGCGTCGGCGCCGTGCGGCGCGATCGCGCAAGGCGGCGATCCCGCGCGGTTCGGGCACTGCGCCATCACGCTTTCGGTCAACGGCGTCGAGCGCCAGCGCGGCGACACCGGTCAGATGATCTGGAGCGTTGCCGAAGTGATTGCGCAATTGTCCAGGCAGGTCACGCTCGCCGCCGGCGACCTGATCTATACCGGCACACCCTCGGGCGTTGGCCCGGTCGTGCCGGGCGATCTGGTGACGGCTCACATCGACGGCTTGCCGCCGCTCACCATCACCATCACTCCACCGGAGGCATGACCATGTTGCCCACCGAACGCATCGTCTATTCCCCGATCTCGGACCGCGCGCCGCTGAAGCTGCCGAACGGCGCCCGCATGGCGGTCTGGGTGATCGTCAATGTCGAGGAGTGGGACGCCAAGCTCACCATGCCGCGCACGGTGCTCACGCCGCCGGCCGGTGGTTCGCCCAGCCCCGACATTCCGAACTGGGCCTGGCACGAATATGGCAACCGTGTAGGCTTCTGGCGCCTGCTCAAGGTATTCGACGAGTTCAAAATTCCCGGCGTACTCGCCATCAACGGCTCGGCGCTGGCCGCCTATCCGCCGATCGTGGCGGCTGCGAAGGCCCGCCATTGGGAGTTCATGGGGCACGGCTTTACCCAGCGCAACATGCAGAAGGTCGAGAACGAACGCGAGGATATCCGCAGGACCGCCGACGTGATCGAGGCTGCGACCGGGAAACGGCCGCGCGGCTGGCTCGGGCCGGGTCTCACCGAGACCTGGGAAACGCCGGACCTGTTGAAGCAGGAAGGCTATCAATACGTCGCCGACTGGGTGCTGGACGATCAGCCGGTCTGGCTCAAGACCACCACCACCCCGATCGTCAACATTCCCTACACCCAGGAATGCAATGACGTCGCCATGATGCTGATCCAGCATCACAAGGCATCGGAATATTACGATCGCGCCATCGATCAGTTCGAGCAGATCTACGACGATGCGACCAATTCCGCCCGCATCATGGCGCTGGTGATCCATCCCTACATCATGGGCGCGCCGCATCGCACGCGATATTTCCGCCGCATCTTCGAGAAGATCCGGCAAAAGCCTGATGTCGCCTTCATGACGGGCGAACAGATCCTCGACTGGTATCTCGCCACGGGACCGAAAGCGCCTTAAGGCACCGATGAACACGTTCCAGCTTCTCAACGGATTGACCTTCGCCGCGCTGCTTGTTCGTGGTGGCGAGCGGCTTTACGCTGATCTTTGGATTGCTGCGCATCGTCAATCTGGCGCATGGCGCGCTTTATCTGTTCGGCGGCTATATCGGCTTTGCGGTGGCGACCAGGACCGGCAGCTTCGTGCTCGGTGGCCTCGGTGCGATGGCGGCGATCGCAGCGATCGGCTTTGTGCTCGATCAGGGCCTGCTGCGTTTTGTCCGCGGCAATGAACTGCGCCAGGTTCTGCTGACGCTTGGCTTTGCCTTCGTTCTGAATGATCTGGCGCTGGTGATCTGGGGCGGCGACAGTTTCACCGTGCCGATACCGCAGATGCTTCGCGGCGGCATGCGCGTATTCGGCGTGTTCTATCCAACCTATCGGCTTTTCGTGCTGGTCACCGGCATCGTCGTGTTCGCAGCACTATGGGCGCTGTTGAACCACACGCGATTGGGCGCGCTGATCCGCGCCGGCGTCGACGATGCCGAGATGGTGGAGGCGTCGGGGGTGAATATCCGCCGCGTCTTCCTCGTCACCTTCCTGCTCGGCTCGGCGCTGGCCGGTCTCGGCGGCCTGATGGGCGGCGCGTTTCTGTCGCTGTATCCTTCGGCCGATGCCGAGATCCTCGTGTTCAGCCTGGCGGTCGTCATTATCGGCGGCCGCGGCAGCCTGGTCGGCGTCGGCGTCGGCAGTCTTCTGGTCGGCCTTCTCAATACGCTGGGTCAGGTGATGTTTCCGGAGTTCGCCTATTTCGTGATTTTCGGTCCGATGGCGTTGCTGCTGGCGTTTCGGCCGCTGGGCCTGTTCGGACGGGCGGTATCGGCATGACGCAAGCCACGCCGCAGCCAATGAAGATCGCCGGCATGACGCCCCGCGCGGTCATCGTCGCTTTGATCGTGCTGGCGGTGGCGGCCGCGCTGCCTCTGGTGCTCACCAACTACCAGGTCGGGCTCGCCACCGAGATGCTGATCTTTGGCGTGCTGGCGATGTCGATCGATATTCTCGCCGGCTTTGCCGGGCGCACCTCGCTCGGCCACGGGGCGATCTTCGGCGTTTCCGGCTATGTCGTCGTCTATGCGACCGCGCAGGCCGGACTGCCGCCGCTTCCGGCCTTCGCGCTCGGCGTGATCGCGGCGACACTGGTCGCGGCGATCTTTGCCCTGCTCGCGGTGCGTACGTCGGGCGTCTACTTTCTGCTGCTGACATTGGCGCTCGGCATGATCGTGTGGGGAATCTGCCTGCGCTGGACCCAGGTGACGGGCGGCGAGAACGGCATGCGCGGCGACGTCCGGCCGCCCTGGCTGGTGACCCACCAGGCCTTCTACTGGGCGGTGCTGGCCGGTGCCGCGGTGGTGAGTTACGCGATGTGGCGGTTCGTCCGCTCGCCGTTCGGCCTGACCCTGCTCGGCATTCGCGACAGCGAAAGCCGCATGCGCAGCCTCGGCTATAATGTCCCGCTGCACCTGTTCATCGGCTTTACGGTATCCGGCTTTTTCGCCGGAATTGCCGGCGCGCTTTATGCGATGTTCAACAACTTCGTCAGCCCTTCGACCGTTGCGCTGGCGCAGTCGGTCGAGGGTGTGCTGATGATGATTGCCGGCGGCGTCGGCTCGCTGTTCGGCGGCTTTGTCGGCGCGGCTGCGATCATCGCGCTTGAGAATGCCGTCAGCGCCTACACCGAGCGCTGGCAGATGGTGCTCGGTGTAACCTTCATCCTGATCATGATTTTCGCCCCCGAGGGCATCATCGGCACGCTGCGCGCCGTGCTGACACGCAAGCAACGTTGATCGTTTCCACGAAAGGATATTGAAATGGACCGCAGGCAATTCTTGAAGACCTCCACCGCCGCGCTCACCGCCGCCGGTGCAGCCAGCGCGCCCTGGCGACGCGCATTCGCGCAGGCGGGCCCGATCAAGATCGGCCTGCTGGCCCCGCTCACCGGCGTGGTCGCGTCGGGCGGCAAGGAAATGGTCGAGGGCGTGCAGTTCTACCTCAATTCCGTCAAGAGGCGAGATCGCCGGCCGCAAGGTCGAACTGGTGATCGAGGACGACGCGTCCAATCCCGACACCGCCCTGCAGAAGGCGCGCCGCCTGGTCGAGCAGGGCAATTGCCACATGCTGATCGGAGACCTGCTCGCCAATACCGGGCTTGCGGTCGCCAATTACGTCAAGGGAACGGGCACGCCGTATTTCATTCCGATCATTGCCGCCGACGACCTCACCCAGCGCCAGCGCATCAGGAACGTGATCCGTGTCGCCGGCTATTCGGCCAGCGCCTTTACCCACCCGTTCGGCGACTGGGCGCTGAAACAGGGCTACAGGAAAATCGCCACCATCAGCCAGGATTACACCTTCGGCCACGAGCAATGCGGCGGTCTCGCGCAGGTGTTTACCGAAGGCGGCGGCCAAATCGTGCAGCAGTTCTGGCATCCGCTGAACACCGCCGACTTCAGCCCTATCTTGGCCAGCTTGCGGATCTGAAGGTCGACGCGATTTTCGCCATGGAGACCGGCGCCGACGCCACCCGCCTGATCCAGCAATATGCAAGCTTTGGCCTCAAGGGGAAGATTCCGCTGCTCGCGGCGATGAACGGCACCGACCAGTCGGTGATCCGCACGCTCGGCGAGGAATGCGACGGCATCATCGCCGCCGCCCACTTCGCCGAGGGCTCCGACAATCCGGTCACCCAGAAATTCACCAAAGAGTATGAGGCCAAATACGGCAAGATCCCCTCGCTCTACGGATTCTCGATGTATTCCGGAATCATGTGGGTGGCCGAAGCCCTGGAAAAGATGGGTGGCAAGGTCGAGGACCGCGAACTGCTGATCGATACCGTGCTGAAGACCGAACTTACCGGCTCGCCGCTGGGCAAGACCGTCAGGCTCGACAGCTACGGCAACCCGATCTACGACGTCCAGATTCGGAAAGTCGTCAAGCGGGCCGACGGCAAATACTGGAACGTGCCGGTGACGAGCTATCCGAACGTTTCGCAGTTCTGGACCTACGACCCCGAAACCTACATGAAGCAGCCGCCTTATTCGCGGACCTTCCAGGGCATCAAGAAGACCTGACCCAGCCCCTTTGCGCGACGCGGGTCTTGTTCCCGCGTCGCCTTTCCGGAATTTGCCGTGTCCGAGCCGATCCTGACGTTGTCCGATGTGGTCGTTGCGTTCGACGCCTTGCGCGCGGTCGACGGCGTCAGCATGACCGTCCCGCGCGGCCAGCGCCGCGCCATCATCGGTCCCAACGGCGCCGGCAAGACCACGCTGTTCAACGCCATCGCCGGAATGTTGCCGCCGACCGGCGGCCGCATCGCCTTCGACGGTCACGATATCACGAGGCTGCCGCCGCACCGGCGCGCCCAGCTCGGGGTGTCCCGCACCTTCCAGATCACCAACTTGTTTCCAAGGTTGAGCGTGCAGGACAATATGGTGCTGGCGCTGCGCGGGCGATCGCCGCGCAAATTTTCGCTGTTCGGCACGCCCGATGTTGATTCGGCCGAGGCACAGCAGATCGCCGCCGCACTCGACGCAGTGAGGATCGCGGCACGCGCCGATGTCGCGGTGAAGGATCTGTCCTACGGCGAACAGCGCCAGCTCGAGATCGCGTTGTCGCTGGTGACCGCGCCGCGGCTGTTGCTGCTCGATGAACCCGCCGCCGGCCTGTCGCCCTCGGAGCGATCGATGGTCGCCGAGATCATCCGCTCGCTCGATCGCGATATCACGGTCGTGCTGATCGAGCACGACATGGATCTCGCGCTCGGCCTCGTCGATCTCGTCACCTGCATGTTCGAGGGCCGCGTCCTGGTCGAGCAGCCGCCGGACGAGATCCGCCGCAACAAGCAGGTGCAGGAAGTCTATCTGGGGCGCCCGCGTCATGCTTGAGGTTCGCGATCTTCACAGCGGTTACGGCGAGGCGCACGTGGTCCGCGGCGTCTCGCTCGACGTCGGAACGGCCGAGATCGTCGCCGTGCTCGGCCGCAACGGCATGGGCAAGACCACCCTTATTCGCTCCATCATGGGCCTGACGCCGCCGCAGATTCGCTCAGGCTCGATCACATGGCGCGGCGAGAGCCTGGTGGGCTTGCGGCCGCACGATATCGCCGCGCGAAAAATCGCCATCGTGCCGCAGGGCCGCCGGCTGTTCGCGTCGCTGACGGTCACCGAACATCTGACGATGCTGAAAAGCGCGCGCGCCAAGACGGGATGGACCGTGGAGCGCGTGTTCGGCATTTTTCCGCGGCTCGCCGAACGGCGGCATCATCGCGGCGGGCAATTGTCCGGCGGCGAGCGCGGCATGCTCGCGGTCGGCCGCGCGCTGATGGTCGATCCGCAATTGATCCTGATGGATGAGCCTTCGGAAGGCCTCGCGCCGGTCATGGTGCAGCACCTTGAGGAGATCGTGCTCGATCTCAAGCGCGAGGGCCTGTCGATCCTGCTGGTCGAGCAAAACCTCTATAGCGCGCTCGCGGTCGCCGACCGCGTCTACGTTCTGGAGACCGGTCAGGTCGTGCACCAGGGCGACGCCGCGACCCTGACGCAGCAGCCCGAGCTGTTGTTTCAGCACCTCGGCGTGCAGTGAAGGTTGTCAACGATCTGACGTCGTGCCAGCGCCGAACGAGCTCGCGTTCAATTCAAACAAAGTCGGAATCGATCAGTTGAAAGCGGTCCAACCGCAGATCCGGCCGATCGGTATCGAAGTCACGCATCTGGACCAATATCGGCGGCCGGAACCGGTCGGGTAATGCCACTCCCGGAAGGCTGGGCAGGCTTTTGTTGACGCCCGCATAGACAAAAATCCGGTGGTTCCAGAAGCGGCACGCGGCGCGGACCAGTTTGCGGACCGCGCTTGATGTGACCACGGCACCGGGTCGAGCAAAAAAGCCGCAGAGCAGGGCATGCCTGATACCCCTGGTCCTGCGCGACGAGGAGATCAAAAGCAAATCCGCCGTGGCATGAACGGCGTAGTCGCGGGTCGGATCGTTCATGCGGTCGAACAGGGTCTCGGCATCCCAATGCGGCCCATTCTCGCTGGCCGGGGTGACGAAGCCTGACAATAGATCGACCGCCTCGTGCCTTGGCATCGATTTGAGGCGGCCTGAAAATTTCAGATCTGAAAGGCGTGGCCGCCAAAATCCGACGCCTATGCGAGGCGGCAGCGTGAGAAAGGGCCGTAGCTTGAGCAAGCGTTCATTGAGCCGCGCCGAGTTCGCATTCGGCAGAGTGAGGACCAGGCGGATCTTCTCGTCCTGGCAAAGGCGCTCAACCTCCTGGTAGATGCGGCGGACCAGTTGCGGAGAGCGGTAGGCCCGCAGGATGAAGAGGTCGACGAGCTGGATTGCCGCGATGGGCTTGCCGTCCAGATAGACCTTCTGGTGAAGCAACGCGATTTGGCCGACCTTTTTACTGCCGTCGAAGGCGGCCACGATCGCGCTGCCCCCGCCGAAGCCGCTTTCGTAAAGCCATTTCATCCGCGATGCGGAAAAAACCACGTCCTTCGACTCGAACGCCTCGGTCGCAATGCGGGCCGTGATTTCGTAATCGACAGATTTTTCTTCCGAAACCGTCATCATCAAATGGATTTGCCCCGGCGCACGGCAATTCGCGCGATATCTCGCTCCCATCATAGCCAAAAGCCGGTCTCTTGCGAGGCCAAGATGGGGCTACCATCTGATATCCAAAGGAATAAACCATGCTGGATTTTACCCACGATACATTCGACGAGGACACTTCGCAGCCGCGCGCCAGCCGGGCGGCCCCGGCCAGCGATCAAGCCCTGCTCGACGCCTATTCGAACGCCGTCATCGGCGTGACCGAAAGTGTCGGTCCCGCGGTGGTCCGCGTTGAAACCGGCTCAAAGGCACCGGGCGCGCGCGAGCGCGGCGGGCTGGGCTCCGGGATTGTGATCTCCCCGGATGGCCTGGTGCTGACCAACAGCCACGTGGTCGGATCGTCGCGGCAGATCAGGCTTCGCGATATCGAGGGCATTGTCACCGATGCCCGCGTCCTCGGCGTCGACCCCGACACCGATCTGGCACTGCTGCGCGCCGACGGCGCGCGGGACCTGCGTTATGCCTCGCTCGGCAACTCGCAGGATTTGCGCCGTGGCCAGCTTGTGGTGGCGATCGGCAACCCTCTCGGCTTCGAATCGACCGTCACCGCAGGCGTGATATCGGCGCTCGGCCGCTCGATCCGCTCGGTGAGCGGCCGGACCATCGAGGACGTCATTCAGACCGATGCCGCGCTCAACCCCGGCAATTCCGGCGGGCCGCTGGTGTCGTCGTCGGCCGAGGTGATCGGCATCAATACCGCGATCATCAGCGGCGCGCAGGGCATTTGCTTTGCGGTCGCCAGCAATACCGCGCAATTCGTGCTCTCGGAGATCATCCGCCACGGCTATGTCAGGCGCGCCTATATCGGCGTGTCCGGTCAGACCGCGCCAATTCCGCGAAGGCACGCGGTGGTCGCCGGCGTCGAAAACAAGATGGGCGCGCTATTGGCGCAGATCGAGCCGGAGGGCCCTGCGGCGCGGGCCGGACTATTGCCCGGCGATGTCGTGATCAGGCTCGATGGCGTCGGCATCAATGGCGTCGACGATCTGATTCGCGTGCTCGATCGCGACCGCATCGAACGCACGGTGGAAATGGATGTGCTGCGGATGGGCCGGTTGCGGACCATCGACATCCATCCGATCGAGCGCAAGCCGTCGGCGCGGCAGGGGTCGGTGCCTTAAAGCATGCCAGCCGGTAGGCATCGATCGCCTCAGGCCGCCTCAAACAGCGGCTGAATTTGCATTTCGGGAACCAACACGAGGCCCTTGTCGGTGATGCGAATTTCCGGAATGACCGACAGCGGGATGAGGTTAAATCCCATATAGGGAATGCTGCAACCAGCCTTTTCCCATTCGATCTTCAGCGCCTTGACCTGTTCGGCGACCTCCGTGACGCGCCGGTCCGAAAGAAGCCCTGCGATCGGCAGCGGTACCATCGCGGTTACTTTGCCGTCCATCACGACGCAGGCACCGCCCTGGGTTTCCTCGATGGCCCGCAACGCCACCTGCATGTCGGCCTCATCGGTGCCGGCAATGATGATGTTATGGCTGTCGTGACCGACCGAGGAGGCGACCGCGCCGCGTTTCAGATTGAAATTGCTAAGCAAGCCATAAGCGACGTTGCCGGCGGATTTCGCGTGACGCTCCACCACCGTGACGAAGCAAAGCCCGTGGGTATCGAAGTGGTCCTGCCAGATCTTCGCCGGCTCCAGCCGCACGGTGACATGACCGAGCGTGATCCCCGGCAGTTCGGTCTTGATCGTATGGGCAACCACGGGCCCGGTTGGGAGCGCCGGCGTCAGCTTGACCTGTTTCGGCAGCTTCACGGTGTGATAGGCGGCGTCCGGATATCGATACCGCGTCGAAAGCGCTTCATCGAGCAGCGGCGTGATCTTGCCGCCCTCCACGACCAGTTCGCCGCCATACCAGGTACTGACCGGCTTGTAACCATCGTCCAGTAATACGAGATCGGCGCGGCGGCCGCCGCCCATGCCACCGATTTCGCCGTCCATGCCGAAGCGCGTGGCACCGTGCAGCGAACCCATCGCCCAGGCCTGTTGCGGCGTCATGCCGGCCCTGATCGCTTCGCGCGTCACCCAGTCCAACCCGAACAGCATCAGGTCGTGGGCATCGCGGTCGTCGGTGCAAACCGCGACGCGCTTGTGGGACGCGCCGAGTTCGGTGACGGTCTTGATGGCTTGCGGCAGGCTGTGCCATGGCGTGGTCGGCGGTCCGCCGCGCAAGAACAGCCAAACGCCGGCTTCCAGCAGGTCATCGGCGATCTCACGATCGATCGCCTCATGGGTGTCGGTGACGCCGGATGCGGCATAGGCCGCGACGAATTCGCGACCGTAGACATGGCCTGAAACCGGACGACCGCGTTGCAGCGACGCCGCGAGAATGGCATGGCTGCGCTCGTCACCCATCGCTACCTGAACAAAGTCCATCTTTTCGCCGAGGGCGACGGCCTCCGGCCATTTGTCGAACAGCGCGGCGATCTTTGCCGCCGTGAGATCGCCGCCCGCGGTCTCGAGCTGCGGTGACGTCGCCGGGACGGTGCTCGGGACGGTCAGGAAGATCGAGAGCGGCGCCTGGCGGGCATCTTCCAGCATCGCCTCGACACCGGCGACATCCATCACGTTGCCGATTTCATGACTGTCGCAGAAGATGGTCGTGGTGCCGTTGAGAAGGGCCGCTTCCGCATAGGCGCAGGCTGTCACCATGCTGGATTCGATGTGGATATGGGGGTCGACGAGGCCGGGCGCGACAATGCCGCCCCGGGCGTCATGGACCTTCGCGGCAGAACCCTTGTAGGCGCCGGACGGTTTCACCGCCGCGATGCGGCCGCCGGTCAGCCAGATCTCGCGATCGGGCAGCAGGCGTTCCGAATAGGTCGAGAGTATCCGGGCGCCCTTGATCACCAGATCGGGATCGGCGCGGCCAGACGCAACGGCGGCGAGCTGTCGCGTCATGGTGGACAGGGGTTTCACCGAAAAGCGCGTGAGAGGCGGCATGTACGATCCTCATTTTGATTGCGCCATATGGGCCGGATGTTCGGCTGCGGGATTGGTACTGCGCGGAGCATTGACTAACGTCCGTTTAGGTCAAGTGCTGATGTTGCGGTCCCGCCTTGGCATGTCCGCTCCCCGGAACGGACATGGCACCCCGGACGCCAGGCACCAGCTTATGACTTCCGCGCACCCCAAGCCGGGTGCTAGAGTTTTACGCCAATCCTTGGTCGTCTGGGGAGCGGGGAGCGAAGCGATTCGCCCGCTGCACGGCTCTGTTGGTTGAAAAATACTTGACGCGCCCTGACTGTCGTCAAAGAACGGCGCGCATTATGTCCGGGGGGATTTCATGTCTGATCATGAAGGCGTGCGTCGACGCGACATCCTGAAAAGCATCGGCATGACCGGGGCCGCGGTCGGCATAGCGACGACTGCCGGGCCGCTGGCGCCTGTTGAGGCGCAAGCGCAAGCGGCGCCGCACGCCCACGCTCATCCACCGGAGCGAAACGGCGAGGGCGCCGATATCTTTCGCTATTTCACGCCGCCGGAAGCCGCGGTGATCGTCGCTCTCGTCGACACACTGATACCCAAAGACGATGTCGGTCCCGGTGGCGTCGAGGTCGGCGTGCCGATTTTCATCGATCGCGAACTGGCCGGCGCCTATGGCCGCGGCGCCCGCATGTTTCTCAACGGCCCGTTCGGCGAAGGCACGCCGCAACAGGGCTATCAACTTCCGTTGCCGCCCGCCGATCTCTACCGCGTCGGCATCGCCGATCTCAACGCCTGGTGCGCCAGGACCCGGGACGGAAAGACATTCGACCAGCTTTCGACGGCCGATCGCGCCGCCGCGCTCAAGGCGCTCGAAGCCGGGCAGGCGGAATTCACGCAAATTCCGTCACGCACCTTCTTCAGCATTCTGCTGCAGAACACCATGGAAGGATATTTCGCCGATCCGATCTACGGCGGCAACCGCAACAGCGCGGTGTGGGCGATGATCGGTTTTCCCGGCGCCGTCGGCATGTATGCGGACCTCATTGAGGAATATCGCAACAAGCCATACGTCGCGGTGCCGAAATCCATCCAGGACCTGAGCTGAGGGAGAACGACCATGGCAACGAAGCTCAGGGCTGCCGACATCGTCATCGTCGGTCTCGGCTGGACCGGCGGCATCCTGGCAAAGGAGCTTGCCGACACCGGTCTTTCGATCGTCGTGCTCGAACGCGGCAAGCCGCGCGATACCAATCCGGATTTCATGTATCCGAATGTTCACGACGAACTCAAATACGCCCAGCGCCACGAATTGATGCAGGACGTCTCGCGCGAGACGCTGACCTTCCGCAACAACTCGAGTCAGACCGCGCTGCCGATGCGCCAGCTCGGCTCGTTTCTGCCCGGCGAGGGTGTCGGTGGTGCCGGCGTGCACTGGAACGGCGTGACGTGGCGCTGGCTGCCTTGGGATCACGAACCGGAAAAGATGACGCTGGCGCGTTACGGCAAGTCCGCGATTCCGGAGGGCATGCAACTGCAGGACTGGGGCGTCTCCTACGACGAACTCGAACCTTATTACGACAAGTTTGAATATCTGTGCGGGGTCGCCGGCAAGGCCGGAAACCTCGCCGGCAATAAAATCGACGGCGGCAATGTATTCGAGGGCTCGCGCAAGCGCGAATATCCCAATCCGCCGATGATCCAGTCGTATCCGGGCCAACTGTTCGAGAAGGCGGCGCGCACCCTTGGCTATCATCCTTTCCCCGGGCCATCGGCCAACATGTCTCAGCCCTATGTCAATCCGGACGGCGTCGCGTTTGGCGCGTGTCACTATTGCGGCTATTGTGAGCGCTTCGGCTGCGAAGTGAACGCCAAGGCGAGCGCGCATTTCACGGTGATTCCGCTCGCGGCGGCGAAAAAGAATGTGGAGATCCGCACCAACTCGCGCGTCATGAAGGTCAACCTCGATGCCGCCCAAAAGCGCGCCGAGAGCGTGACCTATCTGGACGCCGCCGGTCGCGAGTTCGAGCAGCCCGGCGGCCTGGTGGTGCTGGCCGCCTATGCGCTCGGCAATGTCCATCTGATGCTGCTGTCGCGGATCGGCAAACCCTACGACCCCGTGACCGGGACCGGTGTGGTCGGCCGCAACTATGCGTACCAGATCGGCAGCGGCGCCAACGTCTTCTTCGACGAGAAGACGTGGATGAACCCGTTCATGGGCTCCGGCGCGCTGAGCATGAACATCGACGACTTCAATACCGGCTGTTTCGATCACCTCAAGGAGGGTTTCATCGGCGGCGGCGGCATTTCGACGCCGAGTGCAGGCGGACGACCGATCGGCTTCAGGCCGGTGCCGCCCGGCACGCCGGCCTGGGGCACCGAGTGGAAACGCGCCGTCGTGCGCCACTACAACCACACGCTTGCCATCAACAACCAGGGCAGCGTGATGGGCTATCGCCAGAACTATCTCGATCTCGACCCGACCTATCGCGATCGCTATGGCCGGCCGCTGATGCGCATGACCTTTGACTTTCAGCCAAACGAGCAGAAGCAGGCCAACTTCCTCGCCGACGTCTGCGTGAAGATCGGGGAGGCGATGGGCGGCGAGCGCGTCGCGCGGCGCGGAGCTCCGCAGCGCTACAGCATCGTGCCGTATCAGAGCACACACAATACCGGCGGCGCGGTACTGGGAACCGATCCGACCAGGAGCGCGCTCAATCCGTTTTCACAGACCTGGGACGTGTCGAACGTGTTCGTCACCGGCGCCTGCTCCTTTCCGCAGAATGCCGGCAAGAACCCGACCGGCCCGGTAGCGGCGCTGGCCCTGAGGACCGCGGATTCGATCAAGCGTTATCTGAAGAATCCGGGCCCGCTGGCGCCGGCTTAGGGCCGCTCGGCGGTTGATGTCGACATCAACGGCGTTGACGATCTAATTTGTACGCTCGATCGTGACCGGATCGAGCGCACGGACACAATGGATGCGCTGCGCATGGGCCGGTTGCGGGCCATCGACATCCACCCGATCGAGCGCAAGCCCTCGGTAAGGCAGGGGTCCATGCCGTAAACGCGGTCGGCTTGGCGGAGCATCATGAAATCAGAGTATGATTCCATAAATTCAAAGTGGTTGACGGACGTCCGCTTTGATACGCATCCCGGACTCAAGTCGGACGTCGTGCGAGATCCGAAAAGTGCCATGTGTGGACGGCTCCGGGTTGGCAAGAGCTTTTTTCACGTTTGCAGCATTGGTCGGTGCAGCCATGTGTTCGGCCTTTTGATGCGGTTCACATGACCGCTGGCCATAATGCCCTCCGCGGATCGGGTCCCGACCAACACCTCGCATTCAAGAATGCCTTGGCACATGTGGGTTGTCCTGATCGCCGGATCGACCGGCTCTGCATTACGTGCTGTTCGCCCTCCCAACCTTCACATCACGCCAGTTGTCCGGCGCGATCTCGTTTATCGCGCCAGCGCGATGGGTTCCTTGTATCGCTCGCCCTTGGCCATCATGGCCCAGACCATTCGCGCGATTTTGTTGGCGAGCGCGATAGCCGCAACCTTGGTCGGCCGCCGCGCCAGCAAGGCCGTAAGCCAGGGCCGATGGTTGGTGCCATGGATCTTGGCGTAACGGATGACAGAAAGCGCGCCGGCCACAAACAGGCCGCGCAGATAACGGTCACCTTGTTTGCTTATATTGCCGAGCCTGTTCTTGCCTCCACTCGAGTGCTGTTTCGGCACAATACCTATCCAGGCCGAGAAGTTGCGCCCTGATCGGAAGGACCTTGGATCAGCAACGGCAGCGACCAAAGCCGTGGCCAGCACCGGACCAACGCCGGGGGCTTCTTCGAGCCTCATGCTCATCTCGTTGGATCGGTGCCAGGCCCTGATCAACCGGTCGAACTCCAGGATTTGCTCCTTGATCCTGCGCAATTGAGCTCCGAATGCCAGGAGACACGCACGAGCTATCTCCGGAACTCGCCTGTCGTTTGGATCGGCGACGACAGTGAGCAGCTCCTCGACACCGTGACGCCCGACCGGCGCAATGATCCCGAACTCGGCAAGATGAGCCCGGATCGCATTGATCACTGCAGTCTGCTGACGGATGAACAGATGGCGGGCGCGGTGGAGCACCAGGCCGCTCTGCTGCTCGGGGGTCTTGGTTGGTACAAACCGCATGTTGGCCCTGGTGACCGCCTCGCAAATGGCCTCTGCGTCAGCCGCATCGTTCTTCTGCCGCTTGACGTAGGGTTTTACGTAGGCCGGCGGGATCAACCGCACGGTGTGACCCAGTGCCTGGAGCTCGCGCGACCAGTGGTGCGACGACGCGCAGGCTTCAATACCGACCAGACATGGCGACAGCTTCTGGAAGAACGTCAGGACATAGCGACGCTTCAATTGCCGGCGAACGATCACCTGGCCGCCAGCGTCAACGCCATGAACCTGGAAAACTGACTTGGCGATGTCTAAACCGATTGTCGCTATCGTCTGCATGGCTCGCTCCTTTAAATCATGGGAGCCTCAACAGCCCCCACATCCATGGCACCGATGTGCCGGTGGAGGAGCCGTCCACAGCATCAAAACCGGTCTCAACTTGCGGTCACGCCCCGCGCCGAACGAGGTCCCACGCCAATCCACCGACGATTAAAAGAAAACCAATGGCCCCACAAACGGCGAAGATGACCTTTGCGGGCCGTACCTCCCGGATAACCGCCGCAACTTGCATCTGCTGTTCTGGCGATAGGCCGTCCCTGAACATCGGGCCACCGAGCCATGCGGCGACGGATGGAGTTTGGAATTGAAAGGAAAACTCCGTGTAGACAAATTTGCGTCTAACCTCGTTAAGCGATCTATAGAGGGAGTAAATTCGCCAATGCCAGTACAATACGCAAAGCAGCATCGCGCAAAGTAATCCAGCCCAAGGAACCAGAAAAAGAGCAGGCATTGATCCGTACTCGTCGCAGTCGAGACGCTCTATGGAAATCCCATTGCTCTCTTTAAGTCAAATAAGTTGGTTTTCCGCTCCTGGTCATTCGCGTCGATTTTGGCATGTCTTCGGCACGTCCGTTTCGGGGATGATCTTGGAAATGCCGCTGGTCCGTTTTGCCGATAAGCCATTGGCTCGGACGCCATTCAAGCGCCCAAACTGGAGCCTCTTGACGGACCGTTTCAACTTTGCCGCTCAGCCGGCCCGATCGGCTCACACATGCACCGCGGTGCGGACGCGGCCGGCGTTGCCGAACACGCGCAGGTAGCGGTCGAGCTCGGGCTGGCTGCCGGTGGATTTTTCCGGATTGTCCGACAGCTTCACCGCGGGGCGGCCGTCGACCGACGTCACCTTGCACACCAGCGAGATCGGGTCGAGATCGGCGGAGCCATCCGGCGCGCAGCCGACGAAATCGTTGGTGAGGTTAGTGCCCCAGCCGAAGCTGATGCGGACCCGGCCGGCAAAATGATGGTAGGTCTCCTCGATCGATCCGACATCCATGCCGTCGGAAAATACCAGCAGCTTCTCGCGGGGATCGCGGCCCTTCTGCTTCCACCATTTAATGATCTCCTCGCCCGCCGCGATCGGCGGCGCGCTGTCGGGCCGAAAGCCGGTCCAGTCCGCGACCCATTCCGGGGCGTCGCGCAGGAATGATCGGGTGCCGAAGGCGTCGGGCAGGGCGATCAGAAGATTGCCGGCATAGGTGTGGCGCCACTGGTCGAGGATGCGGTAGGGCGCCCAGCGCAGTTCGGTATCGTCATTGGCGAGGGCCGCGGCCACCATCGGCAATTCATGGGCGTTGGTGCCGATGGCTTCCAGATCGTTGTCCATCGCCAGCAACACGTTCGAGGTGCCGGTGAAGGACGCGCCGAGGCCTTCCTTGACGGCCTCGACGCACCAGCGCTGCCACAAATGGCCATGGCGGCGGCGGGTGCCGAAATCGGATAGACGCAGGCCCTCCAGTTTGCGCAGCCGCTCGACCTTGGCCCACAGCTTGGCCTTGGCGCGGGCATAGAGAACATCGAGGGCGAATCGGCCTTGTCCCTTGGTGACATGGCGCGAGCGCAATTCATTGACGATGGCGAGCGCCGGAATCTCCCACATCGTGGTGTGCGTCCATGGTCCGTAGAAATTCAATTCATACTGGCCGTCGACCTTCTTGAGCTCGTACTCAGGAAGGCGGAACGTCGAAAGCCAGTTGATGAAGTCGGGCGAGAACATCTGGGTCTTGCCGTAGAATGTATTGCCGGCGAGCCAGATCAACTCCTTCTTGCTGAAGCGGATGGTGCGGGCGTGATCGAGCTGGGCGCGAAGCTCGCTTTCGTCGATCGCCTCGGCGAGACGCACGTGCTTGCTGCGGTTGATGACCGAAAAGGTGACGCGCTGCTCCGGGTAGAATTCCCGGATCATCTGCAGCATCAAGAGCTTGTAAAAATCGGTGTCGAGCAGGCTGCGCACGATCGGATCGAGCCGCCAGCCGTGGTTGTAGGTTCTGCTTGCGATATCTGTGACTGCCATACGGCAATTCTATCCCGCCCCGGGCCCCCCAACCAGTGGCTTTCGGCGCCCGGCATGGCAGGTCAGCGCGAAATCCCTTGCCGGATACGGCTGATCGCAGTCCGGATACCGGTCCAGGCGGGCTTTCCGGGCGCAAATTGCCCACGGAGGTAGGAGACCAGCTCGGCGAGCTGGTCGTCGCTCATGCTGTCCTTGAAGCCCGGCATATAGCCGAGATCGCTCGACACCGGCGAGGCGATGCCGTGCAGGATCACCTGGATCAGATTGTCGGGCACGGTCGCGTGCAAATTGCTGTTCAGCGCCAGCGATGGCCGGCTGCCGAACAAGGGCGGCCCGCCGACCCGATGGCAAACGGCGCAGGCGCCTTCATAGAGCCGCAGGCCAGCAAAGGAGGCGGAAGCGGCCCTGGGGCCGGTCAGGCTTTCAAGCGCTGAGGCCAGTGCGTCCTGGTCCGGTTTGCCGAGCGCGGCTTCGTTGAAGGAGCCGAGATAGACCGCCATGGCGCGGATATCGTCGTCGGGGAGAACGGCGAGCTCCTTCACGACCGGCGCCATCGGGCCGGCCGCGACGCCATGGAATCTGGATTCACCTGAGCGCAAATAGGCGAACAGTTCATCCTCGTTCCAGGGAATTGGTGCGTGCGACAACGACGTCAACGGCGGCGCTTCCCAGCCCTCCGCAAAACCGCCGGCCAGATAGGCGCTGGCCTTTTCCGCCCCAAGCGCATTGCGCGGCGAATGGCAGGCGCCGCAATGGCCGAGGCCTTCCACCAGATAGGCGCCGCGATTCCAGAGGGCCGATTTGGCCGGATCGGGCGTGAATGCGTCGGCGCGGTGGAACAGCGCATTCCATCCCGCCATCAGCGGGCGCCAGTTGAACGGAAAGGCCAGCGCCGGCGCGCGGTTATCAGCGCGCACCGGCGCCTGCGCCATCAGATAGGCATAGAGCGCCTGCAGATCGGCATCGCTCGTCCTGGCGAAATGCGAATAGGGAAAGGCCGGATAGAGCGGCCGGCCGTCGCGATGGATGCCCTCGCGCATCGCGCGCTCGAAGGCGGGATAGGACCAGTTGCCGATCCCGGTCTCGACATCGGGCGTGATGTTGGTTGAGTAGATCATGCCGAACGGCGTCTCGATCGCCCGGCCGCCGGCATTGAGGGTGCCGTTGATGTCGGTGTGGCAGACCGCGCAGTCGCCGAGCGCCGCCAGTTGCCGGCCGCGCTCGATGGTGGCGGCCGAGAATACCGACGCATCCGGCCGCGCGATCGGCGCGATCGATCGCCACGGCAGAATAGCGGCGGCGATGCCGATGCCGGCGGCGAGGAGGGCGGCCACGGTTGCAACCGCACCGCGCCGCGCCGCAAAAGGATTTTGCCAGCGGTCCGGCGAGGCCGGTGGAATTTGGGCCGCTGCGGGTAACGCATTTGGGGCGGACGGCTGCTCGCCGCGCAATCCCGCAAGGATACGCTCCGGCGTGAACGGCAGTTCGCGAAAACGCACCCCGGTCGCATCGAAGATCGCGTTGGCGATCGCGGCGGCGCTCGGGACGGATGCGGATTCGCCGACGCCGAGCGGCGGCTGGTCCTGTCGCGGCAGCATCAGGACGTCGATCTTTGGAATGTCCGGAAAGGTGATGATCGGGTAGGCGCCCCATTCCCGGCTCGTCACTGAATTGCGGCTGAACGAGACCTCCTCCATCAGCGCGCGGCTGGTCGACTGGATGACGTTGCCCTGGATCTGATGGCGAACGCCGTCCGGGTTGATCATCAACCCGGAATCCTGCCCCGCCACCACGCGCGTCACGCTGACATCGCCGGTGGCCTTGTTGACGGCGACGTCGGCGATCCAGGCCGACCACGCCGCGCCGTAGCCCGGGAACTTGCTGTGGACATACAACGCGTAGGCAAAGCCACGCCCGCGCACGATGTCGCCTTCGGCCACCGGCTCCTGCCGGACCGGGCGCGGCTTCCAGCCGGCGCGCTCGGCGACGGCGTTGACGAGATCGGTCGCGCGGGCATCCCTGAGATAACGCAGGCGATATTCGATCGGATCGACGCCGGCCTCGGTCGCGAGTTCATCGATGTAGGATTCGTGGGCGAAGGTGTTCGGCAGCGCCGACACGCCGCGAAGCCACGCCGCCCGCACGATCGGCGGCATGTCGTGCGCCACCACGCGCAGATTGTCATAGTCGTAGGGCGGGATCGCGGTGCGGTCGCCCATTTCGGACACAGCATGGACCGGCGCGATCGCGCCCGTCAGCAGCAGCGCCAGCGTGGGCGCGCCGTTGGAGGGATAGCGCGTTGCAAAATCGTAAGCCGCGACGCTGCCATCGGCGTTCAGTCCACCCTTGACGTCCATCAGTTGCGCGCTGCCCTTGGGCTCCCAGGCGTGCTCCTGCTCGCGGGTCAGTTGCACGCGAACCGGACGGCCGACCGCGCGCGACAGCAGCACCGCGTCGGCGGAGACGTCATCGGCGCAGTTGCGGCCATAGCAGCCGGCCGCTTCCAGCCGGATCACCTCGATGTCGGCTTCCGCGCGCCGCAACAGCAGCGCGAGATCGGCGCGCAGGATGTGCGGATTTTGCGTGCCGGACCACACCCGGACCTGACCGTCGTGATAGTCCGCGACCGCGCAGGACGGGCCGATCGAGGCGTGCATCTGGTACGGCCAGATATAGGTGCGCGGCATCGGCTTGGCCGCGCCGGCCAGCGCAGCCTCGACGTCGCCCTTCTCGATCAGGGTCCGCGGCGTCGAAGGATTGGCGCGCAGCGCGGTCTCGACGTCCTTCAGATCGGGCAGCGTCGGCACCGGCTTCCAGCTCAGCTTGAGTTGCGCCGCCGCCTTGACGGCGTTCTCCTCGCGCTCGGCGACGACGCCGACGAAATCACCGATCCGGACGACGGCGACGAGCCCCGGAATGTCGCGCACCGAGGTTTCGTCGACCGCAATCAGGCTGGTGCCGACAAAAGCGCCGGCGTCGACGCCGGCATAGGGCGGGCGCACCACGCGGCCATGCAGCATGCCGGGCACGCGCACGTCGTGGACAAAGACAAGCTCGCCGGTTGCCTTGGCCGGAAGGTCGGTGCGCGGCACCGACTGCCCGACGATGCTGTAGGCCTCGGTGGCTTTGACCTCGACCTCGTCGGCCAGTTCAAGGCGGATGGTCTCCGTCGCCAATCAATTCGCCGTAGCTGACGCTGCGGTTATGTCCGCGGATCAGGCCGTCTTCGACGCTGAGATCGTTCGACGGCAAGTTCAAGCCGCTCCGCCGCACGCGCCAGCAGGAAATGCCGCGCCTGGGCGGCGGCCTTGCGAAGCGGCACCGCCGAGATCTGGATGGTCTCGCTGGCGATGGTCGGGCCCTGATTGGGAACGCGCGAGGTATCGCCGAGCACCACGACGACGCGGGCAAAGGAGACGTCGAGTTCTTCGGCGACGATCTGTCCGAGCGCCGTCTGGATGCCGGTGCCGAGGTCGACATGGCCGTTGAAGGCCATGACCGAACCATCGGCCGTTATCCTGATGAAGGTTTCGAATTCGGCTCCGCCGGAGACAGAAGGGCGCACCACCGACAGGGAGCCGGGTCGAAGCTCACGATTTTCTGGAACGCCCGGCGCGGCCATCAGTCCCGGCCTCGGCGGCATGGCCCGCCGCCCGCATCACGGCGCGCACGATCTCGATATGCGCGCCGCAGCGGCAGAGATTGTAACGCAGTGCCTCAAGGGCCTCGGCCTCCGAGGGATGTGGGTTGCGCATCAGCAGAGCCTTCGTCGTCATGATCATGCCGTTGAGGCAGTAGCCGCATTGCGCGGCCTGTTCGGCGATGAAGGCATCCTGCACCGGATCGGGATCATGGCGCGAGCCGAGGCCCTCGAGCGTGAGGATTTCGCGGCCGACGCAGCCGCCGACCGGGATGACGCAGGAGCGGGCGGCGAGGCCGTCGATCAGCACCGTGCAGGCGCCGCATTCGCCGAGCCCGCAGCCGTATTTCGGTCCGTTCAGTTCGAGATCGTTGCGCAGCACGTAGAGCAGCGCGGTATCGCCGGCGGCATTGACGTCGTGGATCCGGCCGTTGACCGTCAGGCGGATCGAGGGCTGCGTCATGCTCATGGGTTCCGGCGAGATGATTGCGGCTCGCAACCATCGCTTAAAACAAACATTGCCTAAACGCGTTCGAGGATACCGTTTGTATACAAACGTGCAAGCCCGCCTTGCCGCGGCGCCAAACCCGCTGCCCGGTTTATGGACAAGGATGCCGGGCAACTGAGGTATTATTCGGCAAAGCCGGTTTTCGCTTCGAACGGCGCTTGACAGGTTTTCGCCGTACGCGCAACATCATTCGTATACGAACAAAATGCGCGGCGGCGAATGATGCGAAATCGATGCAGACGCCGGCCGACTGCGCCGCCACGCATGTTTGCGACGTTCGACAGTTTGACGCCGGCTTCGAGAGCTTGTTCATGCTGACTGATGCGACTGCTGCTGCCGCCGACAAGATCCGCTGCGATGCGTGCCCGGTGATGTGCTACATCAAGCCGGGCGCGGCCGGCGCCTGCGACCGCTACGCCAATCACGACGGCCAATTGGTGCGCGTCGATCCGCACATTCTTCTGGAGCGGACGGTGTCGCACGGCGGACGGCTGGTGCCGTTCCAGGCGGGCGGCGACTGGGACGGCAAGATCGTCCACGAGACCGGATGTTTTCGTCACCGCCATCGGCGCCGGCACGACCTATCCCGACTACAAGCCGGCGCCTTTCATCGTGTCCTCGCAGATCGACGGCGTCGACATGGTCACCGTGGTGACCGAGGGCATCTTCAGCTATTGCGGCGTCAAGGTGAAGATCGACACCGATCGCTTTCTCGGCCCCGAGACCGCGACGGTGCGGGTGCAGGGCGAGGCCGTCGGTCACGTCACCACCAGCGAATACGGCTCGCAGATGCTGTCGCTGGGCGGCGTTCATCATTTGACCGGCGGCTCGAAGAAGGAGGGCCGCGTCACCTGCGACGCGCTGATGGATTTGAGCAACTGCAAGCCGGTCGAGCTTGTGATCGACGGCGGCGCCAGCGTGGTGGTGCAGGCCGGCTATCCGCCCATCGTCAACGGCGATCGCCGAGGAGCGGATGCGGGTCGGTTGCGGCTCGGCCACGATCGGCATGTTTGCCAAGCAATGGCACGGCAAGGTCGACGAAGTCGTCGTCGTCGACGACCACATCACCGGCGTCCTCAGCGAACACCAGGCCGGCAAGCTGCTGGATATTCCCGATACCGGCATCAAGATGAAGGGACGGCGCTCGACGCCGGGCCGCTATTTCCAGGTCGCCGAGCCCGGCACCGGCTGGGGCGGCACCAAGATTTCCGATCCGCTGTCGGTGCTGGGCCCATTCGACCCGAAGGTGGCCCGTCCCGGCATGACCATGCTGATGGTGTCCACGACCGGCGAACACGCGGCCTATTATGAGCTCGACGAGGCGCTGAGGCCGGTCGAGAAAACCATGCCGGCCGATCTCAAGCTGTCGGTCGAGCGGATCCAGGAGAATTGCGAGCCCGCGCTCTGCACCGTGCTGTTCATGGGCGGGGCGGGCGGATCGCTGCGGGCCGGCGTCACCGACAATCCGGTGCGCCTGACGCGTTCGGTGAAGGACGCGCTGACGCGCGTCACCAGCGGCGGCGCGCCGGTCTATGTCTGGCCCGGCGGCGGCATCACCTTCATGGTCGACGTCACGCGGTTGCCGGCGGGCGCATTCGGCTACGTGCCGACGCCGGCGCTGGTGGCGCCGATCGAATTCACGCTGCGGCTGTCGGATTATGCCGCGCTGGGCGGCCACATGGACCATGTTCGTCCGCTGGCGTCGTTGAAGGCGAATACCGAAACCCGCCAAATGACGCCGACAGCCTGATCGGGGTCGCGCGCATGAAAAGACTGCCGCAGATCGGATGGCTGGCGGACGGCAGGCGGCTGCATCTGCAGGATGGCCCGATCGACCTGATCGTGGAGGCGCGTGGCAGCGACGACGAACCTGCGCGCGGCCTATCAGGCCGCGGCTCGCCGTTTCACCGGTCTGCTGGACGAACTCTGCGACGAGTTGGCTTTGCTGCGTCAAGCCGCCGATCCGGCAAAGTGCCTGCTGGAGGGCCCGGTCGCGCGCCGCATGCATGCGGCGGTGGCGCCGTTTGCCGCCGATCATTTCATCACCCCGATGGCGGCGGTGGCCGGCAGCGTGGCGGAGGAAATTCTCGGCGCGATGCTGCGTGAGGCCTCGCTCGATCGCGCTTATGTCAACAATGGCGGCGACATCGCGCTGCATCTCGCGGGCGGGGAACAGTTCACGGTCGGCCTGATGGATCGGCCGGCTCAATTGGGCCTGATGCGAACGATGATCATCGACGCCGGCGATCCCTCGCGCGGCGTTGCGACCAGCGGACGTCACGGACGCAGCTTCTCGCTCGGCATCGCCGACGCGGTGACCGTTCTGGCGCGGACGGCCGCGCAGGCGGACGCCGCCGCCACCATCATTGCCAATGCCGTGGATTTGCCCGGCCATCCCGCCATTGTCCGTTGTCCGGCGCAAGAGCTGCAGCCCGACAGCGATCTCGGCGCGCGGCTGGTGACGCGGGACGTCGGGCCTCTCAGGCGAATTCGAGATCGCCTCCGCCCTCGAAGCGGGCTCGGACAAGGCCCGCGCGCTGTTCGCCGCAGGCCTGATCGACGGAGCGGCGCTGCATTTGCAAGGCGAAACGCGTCGTCATCGCGTTGAAAAGCTCTGGTGCGAAGCGTGCGCCAGGCGGCACGTCTGCCGCGAAAGCGAAAGTGCGGTATATGCTTGAGGCAGGTTTGACGATCACACACCATTCGAGAACAAGGCGAGCAGCCATGAGCGCGGTCATTCGCAAGATCGTCACCGTCGTCGAAGAGACATTGATGGAGATGGGTCAGAACGTCACGCCGCCGACCCGGCGGGCGGCTGCGATCGCCGTGATTGAAAACCCGTTCGCCGGCCAATATGTGGAAGACCTCGCTCCGCTGATCGCGATCGGCGAGGAACTGGGCGAACTGCTGGCAAAACGAGCGGTGGCGGCACTGGGAATCGAGGGCTCAAAGGCGCAGAGTTACGGCAAGGCGGCGGCGGTGGGCGAGAACGGCGAGCTCGAACATGCGGCCGCGATCCTGCATCCGAAGATGGGCGCGCCGGTGCGCAAGGTGCTGGGCAAGGGCGCGGCGCTGATTCCGTCGTCGAAGAAGCGCAGCGGGCCGGGCACGACGCTGGACATTCCGCTCGGCCACAAGGACGCGGCGTTCGTGCGAAGCCATTTCGACGGCATGGAAGTGCAGATCAACGACGCCCCGCGCGCCAACGAAATCATGGTCGCGGTCGCCGTCACCGACAGCGGCAGGCCGCTGCCGCGGGTCGGCGGTCTGAAGACTTCCGAGATCAAGGGTGAAGACGGTCTGCGATAGCTGGTTTTTCAACATTGGAGTTTTTCGAGATGCAACGAAGCAAACGTCTCTTGGGTGCGACCCTGGCCATTGTGTTCAGTGGCCTGGCGCAGGCCGCTCACGCGCAGAGCGAAATCAAGATCGGCGAAATCAACAGCTATTCGCTGCTGCCGGCGTTTACCGAGCCCTATCGCAAGGGCTGGCAGCTCGCCGTCGAGGAGATCAATGCCGCCGGCGGCGTCAACGGCAAGAAGCTCGTGGTCATCTCCAAGGATGACGGCGGCAAGCCGGCCGACGCGCAGACCGCCGCCAACGAATTGGTGTCGAGCGAAAACGTCGCGATGCTGACAGGCACGTTCCTGTCCAACATCGGTCTTGCCGTCAGCGACTTCGCCAACCAGAAGAAGGTGTTCTTCCTCGCCGCCGAACCGCTTGACCGACGCCATCACCTGGGCCAAGGGCAATCGCTACACCTTCCGCCTGCGCCCTTCCAACTACATGCAGGCGGCGATGCTGGTGGAGGCGGCGGCGAAGCTGCCGGCCAAGCGCTGGGCGACGATTGCGCCGAACTACGAATATGGCCAGTCGGCGGTCGCGGTGTTCAAGAAGCTGATGTCGGAGAAAGCGGCCCGATATCCAGTGGGTCGAAGAGCAATGGCCGCCGCAGGGCAAGATCGACGCGGGTCCGGTGGTGCAGGCGGTCGCCGCCGCAAATCCGGAAGCCATCCTCAACGTCACCTTCGGCGCCGATCTCGTCAAACTCGTGCGCGAAGGCAACACCCGCGGCCTGTTCAAGGATCGTTCGGTCGTCAGCTTCCTGACCGGCGAGCCGGAATATCTCGATCCCCTGAAGGATGAAACGCCGGAGGGCTGGATCGTCACCGGCTATCCCTGGTACAGCATCAAGACCCCGGAGCACGATGCCTTCCTGAAGGCCTATCAGGCCAAGTACAACGACTATCCGCGGCTCGGCTCGATCGTCGGCTACGAGACCATCAAGTCGGCCGCCGCGATCCTCGCCAAGGCCAACTCGACCGATCCGGAGAAGCTGATCGCGGCCGCCGAAGGATTGTCGGTGCCGTCACCGTTCGGCGAGATTACCTTCCGCAAGATCGATCACCAGTCGACGCTGGGCGCGTTCGTCGGCAAGACCGCGCTGAAGGACGGCAAGGGCGTGATGGTGGATTCGGTCTATCGCAAGGGATCGGACTATCTCCCGAGCGATGCCGAAGTCGCAAAAATGCGCCCGAAGGAGTGAGGCCGTCCGGTAGCTATTCTCGGGCAGCGCAATCGAGGTCAACTCGTCCCAGCGTGCGGGAGAGGTCGGATGCGGAGCAATCCGTGCTGCCAGGGGGATTTCCGCAAGCCTGAATTGCTGCGGTCGCTTCGCTCCTCGCAATGACGATCTCCCCGCGAGCGGGGAGAGTGACGAAGTCTTGAAGCGCGCTGACGCGGACCCTGAATGGCCTTCTACTTCGTCCAGTTCCTGACCGGACTTGCCAGCGCGGCGTCGCTGTTTCTGGTGGCGTCGGGCCTGTCGATCATCTTCGGCGTGACGCGGATCGTCAATTTCGCCCATGGCGCGTTCTACATGCTCGGCGCCTATGTGGCGTTCACGCTGACCGAGCGGTTGTCCGGCGCCATCGGATTCTGGGGCGGCATCGTCGCCGCCGCGGCTGATCGTCGCGGCGGTCGGCGTGCTGGTCGAGATGGTGTTGCTGCGGCGGATCTATCATGCGCCTGAATTGTTTCAGCTGCTGGCGACGTTCGGCCTGACCCTGATGGTCGAGGATCTGGTGGTGCTGATCTGGGGGCCGAGCGATCTGTTGGGTCGCCGCGCCCCGGGATTCAAGGGCGCGGTGGATTTCTTCGGCCAGAATATTCCCTCCTACGACCTGTTCCTGATCGCGCTCGGCCCGTTGGTGCTCGGGCTGTTGTGGCTGTTGTTCCAGCGAACGCGGTGGGGCGTTCTGGTCCGCGCCGCGACGCAGGATCGCGACATGGTGGCCGCGCTCGGCGTCAATCAGAAATGGCTGTTTACCAGCGTGTTCGCGGTCGGGGTGTTTCTGGCGGCGCTTGGCGGCGCGCTGCAGATACCGCGCGATGCGGTGCATCACGCCATGGACCTGCGCATCATCGTCGATGTGTTCGTCGTCGTGGTGATCGGCGGTCTCGGCAGCATCATCGGCGCCTTCGTCGCGGCGGTGCTGGTCTCGGAATTGAACGCGTTTGGAATTCTGATCTTTCCGAAGATATCCATCATCCTGGTGTTCCTGGTGATGGCCGCCGTGCTGATCGTGCGGCCATGGGGCTTGTTCGGAAGGCAGGAAGCCGCGGCGCGCCGCACGCCGGGATTGACCGTCAACCCCTGGCGGCCGCTGACTTCGAACGAACGCCTTGCAGCGGTCGCCGCGCTGGCGCTGGCCGCGGCGCTGCCGCTGATCGGCGGCAACTACGCGCTCACGGTCGGCTCCGAGATCGCGATCTTCGTGATCTTCGCCGCGAGCCTGCATTTCCTGATGTCGGTCGGCGGGCTCGCCTCGTTCGGTCATGCCGCCTATTTCGGGCTCGGCGCCTACGGCGTGGCGTTCCTCGCCAAGCTCGCCGGACTGCCGATGATCTGTGTCGCTTTTGCTCGGCCCGCTGCTCGGCTGGCTGGGCGCGGCGGTGTTCGGATTCTTCGCGGTTCAATTGTCCGGCGTGTATTTTGCGATGCTGACGCTGGCCTTCGCGCAGATCGTCTGGTCGATCGCGTTCCAGTGGGTCGCGGTGACCGGCGGCGACAACGGCATCCTCGGCGTCTGGCCGGAAAGCTGGGCGGCGTCGCCGGCGCATTTCTACTGGCTTTCGATCGCTGTCGCCGCGCTCGCGGTCGCGGTGCTTCGCGATCATCGTGTTCTCGCCGTTCGGTTTCGCGCTGCGGGCGACGCGCGACTCGCCGCTGCGCGGCGAGGCGATCGGAATCGACGGCAAGCGCATCCAGTGGACGGCCTTCGTGATCGCGGGCACCGTCGCCGGCGTCGCCGGCGCGTTGTTTGCCTATCTCAAGGGCAGCGTCTTTCCCGACGACCTCGGCATCTCGCTTTCGGTCGATGCCCTGGTCATGGTGCTGCTGGGCGGCGTCGAGACGGTTTCCGGCGCGATTCTCGGCGCCATCGTCTACAAGGCGCTCAGCATCTGGCTGGTCAGCCAGACCGATCTGTCCAAGCTTGTGCTCGGCGGCATCATCGTCCTGATCGTGGTGGCCTTTCCCAAGGGCATCGTCGGGATGCTGGAAACGATCAGGCATCGCCGCCCGCCGACACCGCCAAAGTCCGCGTTGCTCGCCTCCGGAATCGAGACCGCCGAATGAGCGTTGCGCAACCATTGTTGTCGGTCGAGGGCCTGAGCAAATCCTATGGCGGCGTTCACGCCGTGCGCGGCGTGTCGTTTGCGCTGAACGCCGGCGAAATCCTGGCGCTGATCGGTCCCAATGGCGCCGGCAAAAGCACCTGCTTCGACATGCTCAACGGCCAGACCATGCCCGGCTCCGGCCGCATCAATCTGCTTGGCGAAGACACCACCGGCAAGAAGCCGCGCGAGATCTGGCGGCTCGGCGTCGGCCGCACCTTCCAGATCACGGCGACATTTCCGACCATGACGGTGCGCGAGAACGTGCAGGTCGCGCTGGTCTCGTATGGGCGAAGACTGTTCAATCTCTGGGCCTCGACGCCGCGCTACGCGCGGGCGGAGGCCGGCCGGCTGCTCGAACTGGTCGGCATGGGCGGTTATGCGGAGCGTCCCTGCGGCGAACTCGCCTATGGCGACCTCAAGCGGCTCGAACTCGCCATCGCGCTCGCCAATCAGCCGAAACTGCTCTTGATGGACGAGCCGACCGCCGGCATGGCGCCGCGCGAGCGGATCGAGCTGATGCGGCTCACCGCGCAAATCGCCCGCGAGCAGGGAATCGGCGTTCTCTTCACCGAGCACGACATGGACGTGGTGTTCGAACATGCGGACCGCATTCTGGTGCTCAATCGCGGCACATTGATCGCCGAGGGCTCGCCGGAAGAAGTCCGGCGCAACCCGCAGGTCCGCGCCATCTATCTCGGCGAGGGTCTGCTCTACGACGCGCGTCATCGGGAGGGAGCGCCGACGTGAAGCTCTCGGTCCAGGATCTCAACAGCCATTACGGCCCCGCCCATATCCTGTTCGACATCGCGCTCGAGGTCGGCGAGGGCGAGGTGGTGGCGCTGTTGGGGCGCAATGGCGCCGGCAAGTCCACGACCTTCCGCTCCATCGTCGGCCTGGTCGCGCAGCGCACCGGCCGCATCCTGTTCGAGGGCAACGATGTCTCGGATCAGCCGACCCATGCGATCGTGCGCGGCGGGCTCGGTTATGTGCCGGAGGAGCGGCGCATCTTCACCGACCTCACGGTCGAGGAAAATCTTGAAGTCGGCCGCCAGCCGGAGCGGCCGAACGCGCCGCACTGGACGCGGGAAAAACTGTTCGCGCTGTTTCCGAACCTTGCCGAGATGCGTGGCCGCCTCGGCGGCCGCATGAGCGGCGGAGAGCAGCAGATGCTGACGATCGCGCGGACCCTGATGGGAAACCCGTCGCTGGTGCTGCTGGACGAGCCGTCGGAAGGGCTGTCGCCGAAGATCGTCGAGCAGATGGTTGACGCGATCCTGACCATGAAGAAGGAGGGCGTCAGCATGCTGGTGTCCGAGCAGAACCTGCATTTCGCCAGGCTGATATCCGACCGCGCCTATATCATCGAGCGCGGGCGCATTTGTTTTTCCGGCACCATGAGCGAGCTTGACGCGCGTCCGGACATTCGCGACGCGCATCTGGCGCTGTGATCGGCGGCAAATATGCAACAGGGGCGGGGACGCACATGACCAGGAGTGTTTCGCCGAAACGCAGCATCAAGCCGCCGCGACCGGCCTACGTCCTCGAGGAGCAGATCGGCTTCATCCTGCGCCAGGTGTGGCAGCGCCATGCCACGATCTTCGCGCGCGAGATCGGCGTCAATCTGACGCCGACGCAATGGGCGGCATTGTCAAAACTCACCGAGACCGGACCGTGTTCGCAGAATCAGCTCGGGCGGCTGACGGCGATGGATGTCGCCACCATCAAGGGCGTGATCGACCGCCTGACCGCCCGCGGTCTGACCGAAACCAGCGCCGATCCCGAAGACGGCCGCCGCCTGCTCGTCAGCCTGACGCGCGCGGGCCAGCAACTGGCCGAGAAGGTGGCGCCGAACGCGCTGGCGATCACCAGGGAGACGCTGGCGCCGCTCGAGGCGAGGGAGCGCGAGACGCTGGTGGCGTTGCTGAGCAGGCTGCGGTGACGCGCTGCATGGGTATTTCCGATGCTATCGGGGTGCGCCGGTGTGTGTCGGTCTGGAGCTTGTGCCAGGCGAAGCGTTACTGTTGTTTTCCGCAATCATCGGTACTTCAATATCGACTTCCAGCATCGACACGTGATTGCCCCTGTTCATTTTGACGATGACTTTCTCCGGATCGAGCACGACATGCCGGGAGACCACGGCGAGGATCTCCGCCCGCAGCAGTTCCAGCAAATCCGGCTGACCGCGCAAACCGCGTTCGTGCGCCAGCAGAATCTGCAGCCGTTCCCGTGCAACAGGCGCGGAAGCAGCGCGGCCACCGAAGAGCCGGGGCAAATTCATCACGCGGCCCTCCGTCCCAGCAACCGGTCCATCAAGCCTTTTCGTGCGACCGGCACCATCATGGCGACGGTTTCACCCATCAGCCGGCGCGCCGCATCGATATACGCGCGGGCTGGCGCGCTAGTGGCGTCGTTCAGGGTAACGGGAGATCCGACGTTCGACGCACGCAACACGTCCTGGCTCTCGGGAATGATTCCAAGCAGCGGCGTTGCAAGGATGTCGAGGATGTCATCGATGCTGAGCATTTCTCCCCGCGCGGCGCGCGCGGTATCATATCGGGTTATCAGCACGTGCTTTTCCACCCGCTCGCCCTGTTCGGCCTTCACCGTCTTCGAATCGAGCATGCCGATGATGCGGTCAGAGTCGCGCACGGACGAGACTTCGGGGTTGGTGACGATGACCGCCTCGTCCGCATAGCGCATCGCCAGCATCGCGCCGCGCTCGATGCCCGCCGGGCTGTCGCAGAGGATCCAGTCAAATCTGGTCCGCAGCTCGGCGATGATCTTGCTGACGCCTTCGTCCGTCAGCGCGTCCTTGTCCCTGGTTTGGGATGCGGGAAGCAGCCATAAATTCTCGATGCGCTTGTCGCGAATGAGGGCTTGCGAGAGGTTTGCGACGCCCTGCATCACATTGATGAAGTCAAACACAACCCGCCGTTCCGCCCCCATGACGAGATCGAGGTTGCGCAGGCCGACGTCGAAGTCGACGACCACCACCTTTTCCCCCATTTGCGCGAGCGTAGCGCCGAGCGCCGCAGTAGACGTTGTCTTGCCGACGCCGCCCTTGCCGGACGTCACGACCAATACTTTGGCCATTCTTCTCTCTCTCCCCTTGCCGATCAATTCAGCGGTGTAATTTTCACAACGTCGCCTTCGAGCCATACCTGGGCGGGCTGATCGCATGCGGCGGCGTCGATTTCCTCAGCCGTTCGATAGTAACCGTCGATGGCCAGCAGCTCTGCCTCGATCCTTTGACAGTAAATACGGGCGGCCGGATTGCCATTGGCGCCCGCCATCGCCCGGCCGCGAAGCGTTCCGTAGATATGGATGGAGCCGCCTGCGACAATTTCGGCGCCGGAGGCGACCGATCCCAGGATCGTCGCGTCGCCTTCGGCGAAAATCGACTGGCCCGAGCGCACCGGGCTTTCGAGCAGCAGGGATGCCAGTTTCGGCTTGGTCTCGGGTTTCTTCGGTTCGTTCAGCGTCAGCACGCAGTGGCGTCCACCGGTCAGCAAAGGTGGCATCGTCGAGGTGAGGCGAGCCGCGTCGACGCCCTCGATACCAAGGACACGAATATTGCGTTGTTCAAGGCTTGCGACGAGATGCACGATGGCGCTCTGGCTCAGCTCCACGGCAGAAAGATCAAGCACTACCGGCTTGCCGGTGAAATACCCCGGTGAATGGCCGAGCGTTGCGTCTATTTCGTCGAGCCAGGTGACGATCGGAACCGCCGGGGAAAACACGAACGCAACGTAAGACCGCCCCCGCAGACGAACCAGTTGACGTGTCGGCCGCGCATTTGCCTCCATAATGTCGACCCGCATGTCCTTTCGAATGGTCGGGGGTGGGCTTGCGTAATGTCCGTGAATCCGAAGGCACCCCCGTTCGCCTTTGGCCTTATTGCGAAGTGAATTGAGTCGGCAGGCAAAATTGAGACGAAAATTGGAATCGCGTTGAGACGTGCCGCAATGACGCCGCGATGCCGCCGTCTGGGCAGCCGTCGTTTCGCCCCGGCCACCAGGCACCGCCCGTCGAAGAATGACGCTCGACAAGCAAGGTTGCTATACTTGACAGCGGGCCTCGGCTGGCTACCTTATCCGGCATGGGGATTGCGATCTCCCCACGAGGCGACATGCTGAAGAATCGCGTCCCGGGTCATGCAAGGACGCACCGTGTCGGCAATCAACTCAATTTCTGCGGAAAGGTTCGTGCGCCTGATCGGGACGCCGCGATGTCCCGCGCTGATCGACGTTCGACCGAAAGCCGAGTTCGAAGGCCATCCACGGCTTGTGCCGGGATCGGTCCGGCGGTCGCATTCCGAGGTTTCCGCATGGGCGAGCGAGTTCGCCGGCCGATCCGCCGTCGTGATCTGCGGCGACGGATTGAGCCTGAGCCAGGGAACCGCGGCGTGGTTGCGTCACGCCGGCGTCAATGCTGATGTGCTCGAACAGGGGATCGAGGGCTGGATAAAGGCCGCGCTGCCGCTGCTGAAGCTCGGCAGGCTTCCGCCGCCGGACCGTCAGGGGCGCACGGTCTGGGTCACCCGGGCTCGGCCGAAAGTGGACCGTATCGCCTGTCCATGGCTGATCCGCCGCTTCATCGACCCGCGCGCGGTGTTCCTGTTCGTGGCCGCCGCCGAAGTTGAAGGCGTAGCCGAACAATTCGGCGCGGCGCCGTTCGATCTCGACGGCGTGTTCTGGAGCCATCGAGGCGAGAAATGCACGTTCGATGTCATGGTCGAGGAATTCGGCCTGACCATCGAGCCGCTCCTGCGTCTGGCCACGATTGTCCGGGGCGCTGATACCGGGCGTCTCGACCTCGCGCCGCAGACCGCCGGCTTGCTGGCGGCATCGCTTGGATTGTCGCGAATGTACGCCGACGATCTTGCGCAGCTCGAAGCCGGCCTTCCCCTGTACGATGCCTTCTATCGCTGGTGTCGTGACGCGACCGACGAAACGCATCTGGCGCATTCCAGGCGATCGGAAAGCTGATTCAGCCCATTTGCAAGACGCTATCGAGGAAGAACGATGCGCAAGAAAACCATCCTATGGTCTTCGCTTGTTTTGGCAGCTATTGCCGCTGTCATCGCCCTCTACGCCAGACTGATTCCCGGCCTGTCGAGCGCGCGTACCGAGGCGCCAGCGGCCGAGATAATTCTCGCGACCTGGTTGCTGCATCAGAGCGTTCCTTCCGAGGAAAAAAAGAGCACAAATCCGGCGCCTGATCCTTCTGACATCGCACTGGGAAAAGACCTTTATCGCGAGAAGTGCGAAACCTGCCACGGCTATGACGGCGGCGGCAACACTCCGACCGGTTCCAATGAATTCCCGCGCGTACCCACGCTGCGCTCGCCCGCCATCGCGGCAACGTCTGACGGAGAACTGTTTTATCACATCCGCAATGGCATTCGTAACACCGGCATGCCCGCGTGGAATTTGCCCGACCGTCAGATTTGGCAACTCGTGAGCTTCATCCGGCACTTGCCGAAGGTGGCGGCAATGTCGCCCGAGGTAGCCACCGCGCTGTCGCCCGCCGCACCCACGACAATGCCGGATCACGGCCAGTATGTTGGATCGCTTGCCTGCAAGGGATGTCATGAAGAGGTCTACGCGCGTTGGAGCAAGACGCGCATGGCCAACGTCGTGCGCGACCCCCGCGAACATCCCGAGGCCATTATCCCGGACCTCTCAAAACCCAACCCGGTCTTTAGTTTCACCAGCGACGACGTCGCCCTCGTCTACGGCAGCCGGTGGAAGCAGCGTTACTTCAAGAAGGTGGGCGACGATTATTTCCCGCTTCCTGTCCAATGGGATGTCTTCCATAAAACCTGGAGCCGCTATTTCGTCCCGAACACCGGCGATTGGTGGGCGACTCTCTATCCGCCCGACAATTTCCAGCGGCCCACGGGACCGCTCTGCGACGGCTGTCATTCCGTGAACTACGACATCAACACCAAGACCGTCACTGAGTGGAATGTCGGCTGCGAACGATGTCACGGTCCGGGCGAGGCGCATGGCAAAAAGCCGGTCCGCGATAATATTCTCAATCCGGCACACTTCGATTATGTGCACGCCAGCGACACCTGCATCCAGTGCCATTCGCAGGGGCAGCCTCTCACCAAGCCAATTCAGGAGAAATACTACGATTGGCCGGTCGGCTACGACGTGGGCAAGAATCTGAAGGACTATTGGAAGCTTGAAGAACATAAGCTCGGCGAAACCACCTTCACCCACTTCCCGGACGGGACCGGGCACAAGAACCGCATGCAGGGCAACGATTTCGTGCAAAGCCTGATGTATGCCCGCGGCGTCACGTGCTTCAGCTGCCACGAGCCGCATGGCAATGAAAACGTCGCCATGGTGCGCAAGCCCGGCAATGCATTGTGTCTCGACTGTCACGGTCCCAACGCACAGGCCGGCCCGCGTGCGCCCAGCGTCGAGGCGCATACCCATCACAAGGCGGGCAGTCCAGGCAACGAGTGCATCGCCTGTCATATGCCGAAGATCGAACAGACCATCGCCGACCAGAACGTTCGGAGTCACACCTTTCACTTCGTCACGCCGGGCGATACCGACACGTTGAAGATTCCAAACGCCTGCAACCTGTGCCATACCGACAAATCCACCGAGTGGGCGAAGGCGGCGCTGGAGTCGTGGCCGGATCGCTCGCCCTGGCGGATGTCGCGGTGAGATGCTGGATGGCCTCGGGGCAAGATCGGATTTGGAGACTGCACGGCCGGTTGGCCGGCCTCGTGGTTGCGGTCGGCCGGGCAGGGGCGGTGGTGATTTGCCTGTTGGCATGGCCGGCGGCCGCTTACCGGCCTTTCGATGGTACCGATGCCGGAGTGGCCGCCCTGAATGAAGTCGAGGTCGAACTGGAGCCGGTGGGCCGGCTGCAGACGGGATCGCAGTCGAGTTTGATCGCGCCGGGCGTGGTCTTCAACTACGGCTTTGCCGAGCGGTGGGAAGTGGTTCTGCAGTCCCAGATGCTGACCCCGATTTCTCCGAGCGGCGGCCCGGCCAGCCTCGCGGCCACCGGCGCGTTCCTCAAATATGTGATCCAGCCCGGCGTGCTCCAGGGTCAATCCGGCATCAGCATAGCGACCGAATTCGGACCGCTGCTGCCGGGTATCAACGCCGAACCCGGGGTCGGATTCAGCTGGGCCGGCATCGTGTCGCAACGCTGGGACTGGGGGACCGCCCATTTCAACGTCGAGGCCAACCTCACCCGCGATCAGCATGGCGAGGCATTTCTCGACGTCATCCTCGAAGGACCGTCGACATGGAAAGTTCGCCCGGTTCTTGAGACGTTTTACGACAAGGTATGGACGCAGGCCGAGACCCGTTCGGTTCTGCTCGGGGCGATCTGGCAGGTCGAGAATGATCTCAGCCTCGATGCCGCGTTTCGCTATGCGCTGGTCAATGGACACCCCGTAAACGAGATCAGGGCCGGATTGACCTTCGCGTTCAAGGAACAAGGCGACACCACGCCGATCAGGCCGGGCGCCTCGTTCGGCAATTGGGGACTTTCGCGCTGAAAGCCACCGCCCAACGCGCTCACTTTGGCGCTTGCAAGCTGATGTCCGCTTAACCGCCGTCAGAGCCCGAAATTTTTCGGTCAGGATCGTCATCGAAGGGAGGCGGCCACACCCGGCAATCGATACTTCGGGCGATGCCCGGGCAGACCGCGCCTGGCTGGCTGGGAGGCCTGCTCACAGGCCACGCCTGACCGGCAGACCGGGGAACGTTGAAGCCATGGCTCATTTGCCTCTTATGCTTCTTGATATGCCTGCTGCTGGTCTCGGCGTTGGCCGGCGTGACCGTCGGAACCAGCACCAGCGCCGTCGCGGATATCGCCAGCATCAACAGCCGGATTGCCAATTTGCTCATGCGTCCCTCCCGAGGTGGGGCAGACCATGCGGAAGCCCACCGATGGTACACCGCGCCGGAAAAAATATTCCCGTGGCGATCGCAGCGCCTCGGGCTTCACATGCCCCCTCCATCGGGGTTTCGCTGAGGATCTTCATACGTTGGAGGAGGCCACTTCGCACACTCGAAGCCTCGGGAGCAGGCCGCGTCCGGCTCGCTGGAAGGCCTGCTCACAGGCCATGCCTGAACAGCAGACCGGGGAACGCTGAAGCCGAGGCTCCTTTGCTTCTTATGCTTCTTGAAATGCCTGCTGCTGCTCGTCTCGGCCTTGGCCGGAGCGACCGTCGGAACCAGCACCAGCGCCGTCGCGGATATCGCCAGCATCAACAGCCGGATCGCAAATTTGCTCATGCGTCCCTCCCGAGGTGCGCAGGCCATGCGCGGGCCCGCTGATGCTACACCGCGCCGGAACAAAGGTTCCCGGGGCAATCGCACCAGCTGGTAATTCTTTGCAGGCCCCGATAGCGACCGTACTGCGGACATCGCTGCTAGCCGGTTCGTGCCAATTTCGAAATTGACACGGCCTGTTGACCGGTAGCTAGAACCAGCTCGGGTTTGGGTATGGTATCGGCCGGAAAGTCGGAGTCCCCGGCGGCGAATAAAGTGGATTACGAGCGCAGGCATCGTAACCACGGCTGTCCCAAAGGCCTCTGGATCGCCACGCACTCCAGGCCTGATAATCGTAGACCTTGCTGAACGGATTACCCGGTTCGATCGTCGCGCAATAGGTGCTCACGGCCGGGCGCGCGGGAATTGCGTGCTTTTGCCGAGCCTGTGTGGGCTCCGCCGCCAACGCAAGAACCGCCGCAACACTCAAAGCTCTCAAAATCATGCACTGCTCCTTGGTTCGTCGCCACCACTTATAACTGCTCTTTGCAGTCGCGGCGGACCGAAGACTGGTCCCTCATTGACGTGAACCCTGCGAACCTCGCGGAGTGAAAGTCAAGAGCGTCATCTGCTCTCTTCGGTGCCGTGACAATCGGCGGCTCCTCCGAGATGCCATCCCATCGATTTTGAGACCTGCATTCTATTTCCCCGGGAATCGGGTGGCGGGTGCCAAATCGATCGGCAAAGCTGCGGCCGAACACCAAACGTCGCCGGCGCCAGTGCCAAGCACGATCGGAGCCCAACACGGAGACCGGACATGCGCTTATTCCCGATGCTGTCGGCTGTTGCCTTGGTCGCGGTCCCGCTGGCCGATGCGGCCGCAGAACAAGGCATCGAGGTCTGGTCCGCCGGTTCACTGCAATGGCAGGAGTCCCGGCCAGGCGGAACCCAACGCAGCTTCCTGGAAGGCGATCCGATGGGCAGCGGCGGCGTGGTGACGTACGCCTTTCACATGCCGGCGGGCGCCTGGTTTCCTCCCCACGTCCATGCGACGACCGCGCGGGTGTTCGTGTTGAAAGGCGCGCTTCTGTTGGGCGAGGGTGACGTCGAGGATCACAGCAAGGTCAAACGCGTGGAGGCCGGCGAAGTCGTGCTGGTGCCCGGAAGTCTGCCTCACTACGAGGGTTGCGACGGTGACACGATCATCATCGGTATCGCCACGAGTCCCTTCAACACCAGCTTTCTGGGGAAACACTGAGACGCCATCGCAAGGGAACTTAAGGGCGGGCAGGGCCGGCTGATTTGCCCGACGGGCTAAAGCCGTGAGTGCCGATCGCTTCGCTGTCCAGCCTTTGAACGAAAAATATTTCGCTTCACGGGTTGCTAGAAGCAGTTCTATTGATTCCGCCGTCCACCCCACAAAGGGGCGTATCGCGATCGTCACGGACGCGGGGCTGGATGCGATGGACGCGGATGGCGCGACTGACGAGCGCGTTATCTTGCGGACGGCGAAGCCGTGTGGTCCTGATGCCCCGACGCTGGCATCAAGCTCCCGAGAAGCACGCTTCTCGGGGGTGACGGGGGCAAGAAAGCCCGGTCCCCGGGGAGAGCGCGGAGGAAACCGTTAAAACCATTGCGTGCGGGAATGCCGGGCTACTCCGGTGAACTCGCTGTGAATACTCGTGTGCATCTACCACTACCATGCGCACACGAGGCTGCGGGTGCACTGGGCACCCGGCATTCCCCACGCCCTCTGTTGTCGAGGGCGGAAAGTTTCTGGCATAGCTCGGGCGAAACGCGCCGCGAGATCGCGAATGTGTGTTTGGTCGTCATTGCCTGCGACAAACGCGGAACGCGTTTGCGCACGGGAGCGAAGCAATCCAGCCTTGGTTCAGCAATGAAAGATGGATTGCTTCGTCGCTTCGCTCCTCGCAATGAGGGCTTAATGTGGTGGTGACGCCGGGGTATCACGAGCGCGAGCCGGATCGATCAATGCCCGACAATCTGCGGCACCTTGGTTGCCGGTGGCGTGTTGCGGCTGCGCTGGGTGCGGACGATGCCGTCGATGATGGTCATGCCGATGCCGGGGAGATCGCCGAGCTGCACGCTGTCGAGGATGTTCTTGCCGGCGGAATGTTGCGCCTTGTCCATGATGACGAAATCAGCCGACCGCCCGACCTCGATCAGGCCGCAGTCCAGCGCGCGCATGCGGGCGGTGTTGCCGGTGGCAAAACAGAACGCGAGTTCGGCGGGCACCTCGCCGAGCGACGACAACAGCGACACCATGCGCAGAATGCCGAGCGGCTGCACGCCGGAGCCGGCGGGCGAATCGGTCCCGAGGATGACGCGGTTGAGGTCGCCCATCTCGCGCGCAATGCGCAAGGTGTAAAGTGCCGAACGTTCGTTGCCGTTATGGACCAGTTCGAGGCCGCGCTTGCAGCCCTCGCAGATGCACCGGATCTGGTCGTCGGGCAGCGCGGTGTGACCGCCGTTGATGTGGCCGATTACATCGGTGTCGGCTTCCAGCACCACGTCCTTGTCGATCAGGCCGGAGCCGGGGATCGACGGACCGCCGGTGTGGATCGTGCTCTGGATACCGTATTTACGCGCCCACCCGACCATCTTGCGCGCGGTCGGGCCGTCCTTGACGCCGCCGAGACCGACTTCGCCGAGCAGCTTGACGCCGGCCGCGGCCAATTCCCTGAAATCGTCCTCGACCATTTCGCATTCGATCACGGGCGCGCCGGCATGAACCTTCACGCCGCCGGGACGCAACGTCCAGAACGCGCGCTGCGCAAAGATCGCCATCGCCTTCAGGCCGACGACGTCGCGCGGCCGGCCGGGCATGTGAACCTCGCCCGCCGAGATCATGGTGGTGACGCCGCCATGCAGGAAGCTGTCGATCCATCCGATCTGGTTCTGCCGCGGCGTCCAGTCGCCGGCGACGGGATGAACATGGCTGTCGATCAGCCCGGGCGCCACCGTGGTGCCGTTGGCGTCGATGAGGGTGGTGGCGCCTTCGGTATCGACATCCTTGGCGCGGCCGATGGCCGTGATCTTGCCGTTGACGGCCACAATCGTGTCGGCGTCCAGGATCGGCTTCTCCAGCGCGCCCGAGAGCAGCAGCCCGATATTGCGGATCACGAGCTTGGTCGGTCCGGCTGCCTGGGGCTCATCGTGGGCCATCGGTTTTTCCTTCTTGTTCAATGCGTTCGCGGCACAGGCGGGCATTTTGCGCGCGGCTTGGCGGCAGGATCAAGCCGGTTTGTCATTTGTATACGAATAAATAGGCGCGGGTAAGGTGGACGTTGCGATTGGCCTGCAGGTAGATCGCGAGGTGAGCAGCTTCGATCGCAAGCGCCTTCTCTGTTTTCGCAACGCTCCTCTGACGGGATTGCCGGATTGATCCTCTTGACTCGGAGTCGGAGCTCCCCAGTAATGCCTTGAATTTCGCAGTCTGCTGCGAAAACAAGAACAAGCTCCGGGAGGAGAAGACCATGACGAACATGGGTCGACGCGGCTTCGTCAAAGGCGCGACTTTGGGGGCGCTGGCTTTTACGGTAGGTGGCGTCGAAGCCATCATGGCGCCCGGCGAGGCGCGGGCGCGCAACGTGCCGTTCCGGCTTCTCGATGCCCATCAGGGCGAGACCCTTGAGGCACTCGGCGAAACACTGGTGCCCCAGGCGCGCGAGGCCGGGATCGCGCACTACATCGATCAGCAGCTTTCGGTGCCGCCGCACGAAGCGCTGCTTCAAGCCCGTATCTTCAACGTCCGTCCGCCGTTCGCCGATTTCTACCGAACCGCCATCGTTTCGATTGACGAGAGCAGCCGCAGGATTCTTGGACGCGATTTCGCCCAGCTGTCGGCCGCCGACCAGCGCGAGTTCGTCGGTCGCATGCGGCAAAACAAGATCGAAGGCTGGACGGGTCGGCCGGGCGCTATGGTCTACGCGGTGTTGCGCGCGGACGCCGTCGATGTCGTCTACGGGACGATGGAAGGCTACGAGGCGCTGGGCATTCCCTATATGGCGCATATCCCGCCGGAAAAGAGGTGGTGAGATGGCCAACGAAAAAGTAGACGTCGTCATCGTCGGCGCGGGCGCGTCCGGCTCGGTCTATGCATCGGTTCTCGCCAAGGCCGGCAAGAAAGTGGTGCTGCTCGAGTCCGGCCCGGACTGGGAGCTGACTGATCTCATCAGCTCCGAGATCTGGGGCCGCCGGGTCAAACCGGCCGGCGCGCCGATCCGGCTCGAAGGCAAGAATCCGATGGCTTACGCCGCGCAGGGCGGATGGGGCGTCGGTGGTGCGGCACTGCATTACTACGCCAATTTTCCGCGGCTGCTGCCGACCGATTTCCGCATGAAGAGCGAGCACGGCCGCGGCCACGACTGGCCGATCGCCTACGAGGACGTCGCACCGTTCTACGACAAGGTTGCGCGCGAGATCGGCGTTTCCGGGGACGCCAAGGCCGAGGAAAAATGGCGGCCGGCCGGAGAGGCCTATCCGATGCCGCCGATGAAGACTTTTCGGAACGGCAACATCTGGCTGAAGGCGTTTGAGGCGTCGGGCATTCCCATGGTGCCGGCGCCGGTGGGCATGAATTCGGTCGAATTCAAGGGACGGCCCGCTTGCCTCTATGACGGATGGTGTCACGTCGGCTGTCCGATCGGCGCGCTCGCCAATCCGCAAGTGACTTATCTGGGCGAGGCGCGAAAGGCCGGCGCCGAAGTTCGCGCCTGGTCCACGGTGACGCGCGTTCTGACCAATCCGGCCGGTACGCGGGTCACCGGCGTCGAGTATTACGACGACAAGCATCAGAAGCAGACCCAGGAAGCAAGCGTGGTGCTGCTGGCGGCATGGTCGGCGCAAAATCCGCGGCTGTTGCTGAACTCCGCGACCGACAAACATCCCAGGGGTCTTGGCAATGCGAGCGGCCTGGTCGGTCACTTCATGATGTCGCATCACGTGGCCTCGACATGGGCGATGTTCGATGAGGATGTTCAGAACCACATGGGCACGATTGCCGTGCAGTACATGTCTTACCAACGCTATCCCAAGAACAGCCACGACGGCGCGTTCGGAAGTTCGTTCGTCACGGCGGGGTTCGCGGTGAAGACGACCGATCTGGCCAATTCCCGTGCCGATCTGTACGGGCCGGAGCTGGCGGATTACATGAAGCGGGCCGCCCGCAACCTTGCGGGCATCAAGACGTTCGGCGAAGAACTGCCGAATATGGAAAACCGCGTCGAATTGGCCAGCGAAAAGGACGAATTCGGCATGCCCCTGGGAAGGTTGATTCACACATTCGAGCCGGACGCGGTAGCGCTGTGGAATGCCAATCTGGAAGAGGGGCTGAAGATCGCCAAGGCGAGCGGCGCGAAAGAAGCGTGGTCCGGGCGTGCGATGCCGACCAGCCATCTGCTGGGCGGCACCATCATGGGAACCAGTGCCGCCAATTCGGTTGTCGATAGCTACGGCCAGAGCCACGAACTCCCGAACCTCTGGGTTGCGGGACCCGGCATCTTTCCCACCGAGGGGGCTTCGAATCCGACGTTTACAATCTTTGCCTTGTCACAGCGCGGCGCCGAGCGCATGGCGTCGCAATGGGGCACGTTGACGAATTGAGCGATCTGCGGGTAGCGGCCGCACCGGCTGTCGGTGTCTTGACAGCCCCGGCCGATCGCGCGTCAGGATTTTCGCTGCCGCGATACTTCCGGCTCGTATCGGCGGGGCTGGCAGCAACATGTTCGCGTCACAAAAGCATTAAATGCCGGGAATAACGCTGCCCCGGTCGGAGTCTATAGGAGGGCGATAGTTGTCTCCCATGAACCTGATCGTCGCAGTTAACCTGACCATGAGCAAAGACAAACAACACGGGTCCGACAGAGTTGACCGGGAAATCCGCGCGGCCGATGCCCTGGAGCGGGCCCGCCTGCTGCCCCCGGGCCCGGAACGCAACGAAGCGCTCAAGCTCGCGGGCCTGCTGCGCAGCACCGCTGATTCACAGGGCCCGGTCTTTGCAAAGCGGGGCCGGCCGCGGAAGTGAATGCAAGGCAGTGCTTCTGCGTTGCCGGGTGAGGATCGACGTTCGTGTCGCGAACCGCGCGACAATCTGAGATTTTCCGATAGAGCGGCCCGAGCCGAAAATGTTGGACGGCGGGTGCAGCCGATGCAAAATCCGTCGCAGGGACGAAGGGGAAATCAAATGACGTCGATCGATCCGCTGACGGCTTCCGCCGTGCTGCTAGCAACCGCGGCGACCGATGCCGTCTATGTCATGTTCACCTCCGCCGTTGTGGCGCGGAGGCGAGTGCCGGCGGCGAGCTGGAGCAGCATCTGGTATTTGCTCTCTTCCTACGCCGTCATCAGCTACACCGAGAACTGGGCCTATGTCGGTTTTGCCGCGGCCGGCTCCTGGATCGGCGCGTTTGTTTCGATCTCGTTCCTGCACCGGCCGCCCGGCGGCCCGCCGGTTGGTGCAGGTCCGGAATGAAATAATGACCATGGCTTTAACCCTTCGGCCGCGCCTAGTCTGGCAGCCATCAAGCGGACCTTTAGAGTCCCAGCGGGGGAGGATATCGACCATGATGAACCGACGCCAATTGGTCTGCGCCACCGGCGCCGCGCTGTTTGCCAGCATTCCAAAAGCGTTCGCGGCGACCTATGACCTGATCATAAGGGGTGGGCGCGTGGTCGATCCGTCCACGGGGCTCGACGCGACGCGCGACGTCGCGATATCGGGCGGCAGGATTGCGGCGGTTGAAGCCGGCATTTCAGGCGACGCCGCGGAGACGATCGATGCGCGCGGCAAGATCGTCGCCCCCGGCCTGATCGACATCCACACCCATGCCGGCCGCAGCAAGGAGGGTCCGCCGTTGTGCCTGCAGGACGGCGTGACCGGCTGGGTCGATGCCGGCACGGGCGGAGCGGACAATATGGATGCGGTCGCCGCGATTGCGCGGGGCGCGCCGCAGATTGGGCGCTGCCTGGTCAACATCGCGCGCACCGGCGTCATCGCTCCCGGCGGTGAGTTGCATGACCTCAACGCTGCCAACGTCGCGTTGGCCCAGGCCGCCATCGCACGCAATCGGGACGTCGTTGTCGGCGTCAAGGCGGGCCTGTCCGACAATGTCACGGGCGCCAACGACCTCGAAGCGCTGCGCCGCGCCCAGGAGGCCGCGGCCCCCTTCAATCTGCCGGTCATGGTCCATGTCGGTCAAAATTATTCGCCGCTGCGCGCGATCCTTGCGCTGCTCAAGCGCGGCGACATCGTCACACACATCTACGCGCCGGGAAAGAACGGCATCATGGACGACAAGGGCATGCTGCTGCCGGAGGTCATGGCGGCGCGCCGTCGCGGCGTCATCTTCGACTTCGGCAACGGCGTCTCCGATCACTTCGATTGGGACACGGTCGAGAAAGCGACCAGGCAGGGCTTGTGGCCTGACACCTTCTCCACCGACTGGAGTACGGCGTCGAAGACCACGGGAGTGGTCGATCTTCCGAACGTCATGTCGAAATTTATCATGTTCGGCATGCCGCTCAGCCGGATCATCGCGGCGGCGACGGTCAACGCGGCGCGCTGCTTCCCGGCGTTCGACGACCGTGGCACCCTCAATGTGGGCGCGCCGGCCGACGTGGCGATCATGGAACTGCGGGACGGTACGTTCGAATTCCTCGACAACTACAAAGGCACGCGCACAGGCCGGCAGAGGTTGTTCCCGTCCGAGACGGTGCTCAACGGCAAGCATGTCCAACACGCCTGAGGCCCGATATTAGCCGCCAAGATAGGCTTCGCGGATGCGGGGATCGCCGGCGAGGACGGCCGATGGTCCGGACAAGGTGATGACCCCGGTCTCGAGCACGAAGGCGCGGCTGGCGATTTCGAGCGCCATCGCCGAATTCTGCTCGACCAGCAGCACGCCGAGGCCGGTGCGCTTGTTGAGCTCGAGGATGCGGTCGAACACCTGCTCGATTGTGTGACAAGCCCGCCACCTGGTTGTGTACTCCTGCCATCAGCCGACAATTTCCGGCGGAACATCGCTCCGCAGGGAATTATCACGTGTCATTTTCTGGCGGATCCAGCTGTGGCCAACGAGGGTGCGGCTACGGTTCTTCCACCAAGCGCCAGATACACACCGCCGGAAACGACGATCCCGAACAGCCAGCTGAGGTCCGCCCCACCCAGCAATCCGGAGATTGGTCCCTGCAGCGCGGGAACGAGCCCGTCCTGTACCGACCAGCCGGCGACCAACCCTGCAAGAAAGGCAATGATGCCACTCCAGTTGATGTCGCCATAGGCGCTCATTTCCGGCGAAGCGTAGAGTTCGGCGACATCGATCCGGCCTTTCCGCTTGATGAAGAAATCGGCCATCACCACGCCGGCCCACGGACTCATCCAGAGCAAGAGGCTGATCATCCAGTTGTCGAACGCCTTGGCGAACGAAGGTGCGAAGATGAAGTAGACGGTGACGAGGTAGCCGGCGATACCGACGATGAGCGCCAGCGCGGTCCGGGACAGGCGGATGCCCATGCTGAGTGCGGCCAGCGCCGCCGAATAGACGTTCAGGATGTTGGTCGCGATCGGGCCGTGCAGGACCATCAGCAGCACCAGCAGGCTGGCGACGCCGCCGAATACCGCGCTGACCATCTTGGCCGGGTCGGTGTCCAGGGTCACGCTCGCGATGGTTGCTCCGAGGATGGCAAGCCAGACCGACGGGACGAACATTCCGATGTAGCTATACCAGAACACGGAGGTCGAAGAGACGCTTCGGGGCACGAAGCGGGAATAGTCCGATGCCCATGTCACCCAGGAGATTCCCCAGCCGACGCCGATCGCGGACATCAGCAGCGTCAGCATCGCCAGATGCGCGCCCGGCGGAAGGCTGCTGGCAAGATTCCAATTGACGACTCCGGGCTGGCTCCAGGCGAGAACGCTCATCAGCACCATGATGGCGACGGTTGCCGGCACCGTGTACTTCTCAAAGGTGCGGATCGCGTAGAAGCCGTAGATTCCGATGACCACCTGTATCACCATCACCAGAGTGATGACGATGAAGGTCGCCACCAGGGTGTCCGGTATCCCAAACTGGCCCAGGATCGCCATCGAGATCTTGACCGGGAAGTAGGTGTTCACGCCGATCCAGCCGAGCGTCATCAGGAACATCAGCAGGCTCGGCAGATACGCGCCGCGGCGGCCGAAGGCGGAGCGGCTAAGCACCATCTGGTTGACCCCGGTCTTGTGGCCCATCACCGTGAACGCGGCGAAGATGGCGCAGCCGAACAGGTTGCCGATGACGATGACGGCAATGGTATCCCACAGGCCGAGTTTGAGGATGATGCCGAGCGCACCGAGCGCCCAGTTGACCGGCGCGATGTTGGCGCCGGCCCAGATCCACATTTGCTGCGGACCGGTTGAGTCGCGGTCGGCATCCGGGATCGGTTCGATGCTGTGAACGTCGGATCGCAATTCGGGATTTGTCATGACGCCCTCTCTTTTCAGGAATTCTCCCAATCGGATCGAGCAAGAATCGTACCAAGGAGCGCGGTGATCACTTCGCCAGCAACTGGCGGATGGCTGCTGATACACGCTTTCGCAAAATGTCGATCAACATCGCCATGCCGTGTAGCTCTTGCGATCTCTCCGTCATGGCTGCGGACGGGTCGCCCGAAAGGTGTCGATCGAGGTTGCGGGCGAAATCCGAGGTCAGCCGTGCGGCAAGATCGCGTACCAGCCCGTCGCGGGCGATCTGGGCCAGCATCCCTTTCAGGCTGTAGCCGATCGAAAGCTCGACCTGTGTTGCCGCGCCTTGCTCGGATGCCACGAGGCGATAGCGGATCTCACCCTGGGTGGAGGAGCGGCTGCGCTGATCGCTGCCCATTCCGATGATCCGGCCGGACAAAGTGTCGAGGTTGCGCTCGATGCGCGCGGCGCCGCGGAAGTCGGCCGAAATCGGCCCAAGTTTTACGCGGATCGCGCCTTCCACGCGCTCCGGTGTCGGCATGCTGGTCAGCGACGTGCCGGGCAGGCAGGCGGCGACCTGCCTGACATCGCCGAGCATGTCGAAGACCTTGTCGGGAGGGTAGCGGACCGTGAAATTCTCGCCGAAAGTCTTCGCCGGTGTAAAATCCGGGATGGCGTTCGCGCCGCTCATCGGCTGCGGCGCTTCGGGCTTAGCCGTCGTTCGCCTTGCGCCGTCCGGCTGAGCAAAATTCGTGGCGTTGCCGGATCCCACGGGACCAAGCATTTGACGTCCTCCACCGGCGACAGGTGCAATTCCCCGCTGGCGTCTTTGCTCGATCACCGCGCGCACCGCGCGTACGATACCGACATATCCGGTGCAGCGGCACAGATTGCCGCTCAATCCGGCACGGACGCTGCGCTCGTCGGGCTCGGCGAGGCGAAGCACGAGGTCGCGCGCCGAGATCAGCATGCCCGGCGTGCAGTAACCACATTGCAACGCATGTTCGCAGGTAAAGGCCGCACGAAGCTCGGCCACGATCTCATCGTCATCGAGCCCTTCGATCGTGGTCACCTTTGCACCATCGCAGGCGACCGCGTAGGTGATGCAGGAGCGCGCCGGCATGCCATCGAGCAGCAAGGTGCAGGCCCCGCAGACGCCATGCTCGCAGCCGAGATGGGTGCCGGTCAAATCGAGATTGTCGCGCAGGAAATCGGCCAGATGGGTGCGCGGCTCGACGGCGGCTTCGACCGGACGCGCGTTCACGGTGAGTTGGATCACGGTCATGCCGCCGCCTCGCCGATCGCGCGGCGCAGCACGGCGACATGAATATGCCGGTCGGCGGAGTTCGCCATACCTGCGTTGGTGAGGATGGCGTCGGCCGCGCGCGTGTCGAATTGTCGCTCGAAGTCGCCTGTTATTCGCCCACCAAAGAGCACCGCCGCATCCGCCAGAACGATGGGAGCGGCTTCCACCGCGCCGATGACCACGCGCGCCGTCGCCTGTTCCGGATCGATCAGCACCGCCGCGATGGCGTGGGCGAACTCGCCGATCTTGCGGCAGGCCTTGACATAGCCCCAGCGCGCCGACGCCGCCATCGCAGGCACGCGGACGGCCTCGACGATCTCGCCGGGCCGCAGCGCGGATTCGAGCGCCCCGGTGACGAACTGCTCGACGGGGAGATCGCGAACCCCCGCAGCGCTGCGCAACGTGACCTGGGCACGCAGCGCCGAGAGAGCCGAAACCCAGTCCGCGGCGGGATCGGCGTGACTGAGCGATCCGCCGATCGTGCCCCGGTTGCGCACGGCCCGGTAGGCGATGGCGCCCGCGACCCGCTGCATGGCGCCGCGCGTGACATCGGGTATCCGGCCATCCTCGATGTCGCCATGCGTGACGCAGGCGCCGATGACGAGTTCGTCGCCGTTGCGTTCCGCCCATTTCAGTTCGGAAAGCCCGGATATATCGATGATCAGATCCGGCTCGACCAGCCGCAAATTGAGCATCGGTCCCAGCGACTGGCCTCCGGCAATGAGTTTGGCTATTCCGTTCGCGCCGGCCATCAAGGCCAGCGCAGCGTTCAGGTCGGTGGGACGTTCATAGGCGAACGCTGCCGCTTTCATGCGGCCGGTCTTTCCGCGTGACGCGCCGCCAGCACGGCCTCGACAATCCGGCGCGGCGACATCGGCGAGTGCAGGAGTTCGACCCCGAGCGGGCGCAGCGCATCGTTCACCGCGTTGGCGATGGCCGCAGGGGGAGCGATCGCGCCGCCTTCGCCGATGCCCTTGACGCCGAACATCGTGTAAGGCGAGGGCGTTTCCATATGCTCGAGCCGGGGCTCCGGAACCTCGGCCGGCCCCGGAAGCAAATAGTCGGCGAGGGTCGTCGCCAGCGGCTGCCCGGCGCTGTCGAACGGCATTTCCTCGTAAAGCGCGGTGCCGATGCCCTGCGCAAGGCCGCCATAGATCTGGCCGTCGACGATCATCGGATTGACCAGCACGCCGCCGTCCTCGACGATGACATAGTCGAGGATCTCGACATCGCCGAGATCGGGGTCGACCGCGACGGTCACCGCGTGGGCTGCATAGCTGAAAGTGCCGCTGTCGCGCTGTGGCTTGTAGCCGCTCGTCGATTCCAGCCCGCCTGGATCGACATCGGGCGGCAGGTCCTGCGGACGGCGGTACCAGGTATGCGCGACTTCGGCGAGCCCGATGCTGCTATTGGGTCCGCATACCCGGCCGTCGCGCAGCGTAACCATCGCCGGATCAAGCTGAAGCAGCTTGGCGCCAATGCGCTTGGCGCGTTCGCCGATCTCGATGCATGCGGTCGCAACGGCGCCACCGGCCATCACCATCGAGCGCGAACCCCAGGTTCCGGTCGAATAGGGTGTGAGCGCGGTATCGCCATGCACGACGCGCACCTTGTTGGTCTCGATGCCGAGGATTTCGTAAGCGACCTGAGCCAGCGTGGTCTCGAGGCCCTGACCATGCGAATGCACACCAACCCGGATTTCGAGCCCGCCGTCGGGCGTCATGCGCGCATTGGCCTGCTCATGTCCGGGTACCATCGGAATGCCCCAGCCGGCATAGACCGAGGTGCCGTGCGCGGCCTGCTCGCAATAGATCGAGAGTCCCACGCCGATCAGCCGCCCGTCGGCCTCCCTGGTGCGCTGACGCGCCCGCACCGACGCGATATCGATCGCGTCAAGCGCGCGCCGCATCGCTTGCGGATAGTCGCCGCTGTCGAAATGCTTTTTGGTGATGTTATCGAACGGCATTTCATCCGGGCTCACCAGATTGCGCAGCCGCACCTCGCCCGGTTCGATTCCGGCCGCAACGGCCACGGCATCGAGCATGATTTCCAGCGCGAAGCAGACGCCGGTACGGGCGACGCCGCGATAGGGCAGGATCGGGCACTTGTTGGTGGCGACCGAGAAGGTACGGCAGCGATAGGCCGGCATCCGGTAGGGACCCGGCAGGATGCTCGCGACCTGCGCGGCCTCCAGACAGGCGGAAAACGGATAGGACGAATAGGCTCCGGAATCGACGGTCGCTTCGCAATCGATCCCGCGCAGCCGGCCGTCGCGATCGGCGTAGACCGTGATCCTGTAGTGGTGCTCGCGGCAATTGGCGCTCGCGGTCAGATGCTCGCGCCGGTCCTCGATCCAGCGCACGGCGCAACGTTTGCGCATCGTCAGCCAGGCCAGGCAGACCTCTTCGGGCAGCAGAATTCCCTTGTGACCGAATCCGCCGCCGATGTCAGGTGATACGATGCGGATCCGGCCCTGCTCGATATCGAGACAATCGGACAGGCCGTTGCGAACGATGTGCGGCATCTGCGCGCCAGTATAAAGCGTCAGCTGATCGAGGCGATGATCGAAGGTAGCGACGACGCCGCGCCCCTCGAGCGGCGACATGCATTGACGCGCGGTCGATATTTCGCGCGTCACCTTGATCGGCGCATCGAATGCCCGGGTGATATCGACCTCGAAGGCGCTTTCGAGAAAAACGTTGTCGCCCCAGTGCTCATGGACTAGCGCCGCGCCTGCGTCGCGTGCCGCAAGCATATCGTAGACCGCCGGAAGCTCTTCGAGGTCGAGCGTCACCGAGGCCGCGATATCCTCGGCTTCCGCCCTGGTCGGCGCCACGCACATGGCGACGAGTTCGCCGACGTGTCGCACTTTCCCGGTCGCTAGAACGGGTTGCTCGGAGATCTTGAAGCCGGGCAGGTCGGATACGGCGCGGATCGGCTTGACCCCGGTCAGATCTGCAGCCGTAAAGACGACATCGCGGTAGCGCTCCGGCACATGGATGGCCCTGATCCGGGCATGCGCCAAGGGGCTGCGGACGAAGGCTATGTCCTGCAGGCCCGCGATCCGGATATCGGCCACATACTGGCCGCGCCCGCGCATGAAGCGATCGTCTTCCTTGCGGGTGAGACGCGCACCCACGCCTTGCGCGATGCCGGCAGTTGCGTCCGAGGGGAGAGGGCCTTCAGCATGCGACATGGATTGCCGTCTCCACTCGAACCCGCCATCGGCGGCTACGCGGCCACCGCACGCGGCAAGATCGGAGCGATAGCATCATGGCGCTCGCCCGCGCGCAAGCAGAACGCGGGCTGCAGCAGGCTGTCGGCAACCACTTCCGTCTTCTCATTGTCGCGCAGGACGTAGCGACCGCGCATCTGCGCGAGCACCGTGACGTCGGCATCCATGCCGGGCCGCAATGCGCCGATGACATCCGAAAGCCCGAGCATTTCGGCCGGATGCGAGGTCACCATCGGCACCACCTGCTCCAGCGTCAGGCCCAGCGCCATCATCGAACTCATCGCCTGCACCAGGCTGAATTTGGCCTGGCCCGCGAAAGGATGGTTTTCGTCGTCGGCATGCTGGTCGGGGGTTCCGGCCGGCGCCGGCACATGCGTGTTGTAACCATGGATATCGGCTCCCAGGGTGGTCGGAACGATACCCGCGGCGATCGCCTTGCGGGCCAGGCGGTAGGAAAAGTGGCTGCCATGGCCGACGTCGACCTTCAATCCCTTGTCGAGCGCCGCCTGGATCACCGGATGCACTTCGCCCTCGCGGTTGACGAAGCCGCCGGGATGACGCGTGAACGGATGCGCCAGCACGTCGCCGGCGCGCAGCAGCGGGATCACCCGTTCCAGGATCGTATCGACGTCTTCGCCATTGGTGCCGCTCTCCGGCAGACCCCACAGTTGCCCGAAATGCACATAGACCGGAAGGTCGGCGCGCCGGCCGATTTCGGCCGCCATCTCGATCACGCGGATGCCCCAGCGCGCGAAGCCGCCGATTTCGGCATGGGCCTTGATGCCGCGAACGATGTCGCGGTTGGCGTTCGCCGCTTTGACGGTGGCGTCGATATCGACGCAGTCGGGGCTGTAGAGGTTGGGGTAGTAGTGTCCCTCCAGTCCTCCCACCAGGTAGGCCGAGAGAAAGGCGTAGGTCCGCGACCTCGACCTCTCGGCAATGAAGTGACGGAAGCCCGGCAGGGTCATGCACGACGGCCCACCCTGATCGACCAGCGCCGTGACGCCGGATTGCACGCCCACCATGTCGGCGTTTACACCGAAGCGGCCCGTCACATATTGATAGACATGCGCATGGGTATCGATCAGTCCGGGCAGCACGATCTTGTCGGTAACGTCCACAATCTCTCTGGCGCTGGTCGGCAAAATATCGGATTGAACGGCGGCAATTTTGCCATTGCGGATGGCGACATCCTTCAAGCCGTCGATGCCCGAGGCTGGATCGATGACGCGTCCCCCGCGCAGAAGCAGGTCGAATGTGGTGCTCACGGACATGGCCGATCTCCTCTCCAGGTACCCGCGCGTCGCGCCGGCGGACTATGAAGCGCCGGCGGGATTGGGCCGGCCAAATACGAAGTATGCTTCGTAATTTCATACAGCAACTATCACGCCATGGATTGCATCAAATTCGTGCAGCATAGGCAAGGACAGAGTGGTTAGAGATGGCCAAGAAAGCAGTGCACAAGAGAAGTAATTCCTGGCCGCTCGGGCAAAGGCCGGGATTTCTGATCCGGCGGCTGCATCAGATCCACGTCGCGCTGTTTCAGAAGAAATGCGCCGCCTTTGATGTCACGCCGTTGCAGTACAGCCTGCTGTCCGCGCTGGCCCGGCGCGGAACCGCCGACCAGACCACGCTGGCGGCGGACGTGGCCCTCGATCGCACCACCACCACCGGCGCGCTTAAGCGCTTGCAATCTCGTAAATTTATCGAGCGCACCATTCATCACCGGGATCGCCGGGCGCAGATGTGCCGGCTGACCAAGGCCGGCGCAAGCCTGCTGCGCCAGATGGAGGCGTCGGCACGCGCCGCCCACCGCGAGACCGTGGCGGATTTGAGCAAGGCGGAGCAGAAGCGGTTCATCGCGATGATGCAGCGCATCGTGTCTGCCAGTTCCAGCGGTGAGAAGGCGGCGACGGCCACCGCTTGAAGGCGCCGATCGGGGGGTACCGGTCGGGCGATTACAATCTGTGCACCGTGCCTCAAAAATGGCAGCGCTGGAAAACCGGCACCGGCCCGGGCCCCAGAGCCACGCCGCAATGCGAAGTACTCTTCGCATTTTTCGGTAGCCGACAGCGGAGCGGATCGGCGTTTTTCCCGCAATCCCTAGGCACTTGGCCAAAGCATCGCGACTAAGCGGCGGCGAAACGGCGGGGTAAGACAATCGGGCCGGCGATCGTCGAGTCTGGCATGTCCTTTGCTCCACTTCTTCGCATTGAGTTGGTGGCTAGGGTTCCGCATCGGCTTTGATGGCTGGTCCAAGAGCTGCCGCCTGCGCAGGAGAAATCTGCACAGGGCACGGCGGGATAAAATCCCGGGAGACCTCAGTGGCCAGGAATTGGCATCTCTCGGGTCCATGCCAATTCCCCAGGGTTTGTGAAGTGGAGTTGGCGATGAACGTCTCGATTTCCCAGAAATGGACGATGATTGCCGAGGTCCAGCCGCCGACTGCTGGTGCGACCGGTTGGGGATCGAACTGATGGCGGCGTGCGCGGATGCGATCGAACGGCGCTTTGGCGATGGCGGTCCGTCCGGCGAGGGGGCTGCCGACAACGAATTCATCCGGCGCGTTCTCGCGCGAAAGACCGTGCGCCGCTACAGCAATGTCGTCCCGAGCGATGGCCTGCTTGATCTGCTGGTCGCCGCGGCGTTGAGCGCGTCGGCCAAGTCGGACTTCCAGCAGGCATCGATCCTGCGGGTCAGCGATCCCGCGCAGCGCGCCGCGATCGGCGCGCTGTTTCCGGCCATGCCGTGGATCGGCGTGTCGCCGGTGTTCTTCGTCTTTCTGGGCGATGCCAGACGACTGCAGCGGATCGGCGAATTGCGCGGAAAACCGGTCCGTAACGGAACATTGGAAGGCTTCTTCAATGCCAGTGTCGACGCCGCTTTGGCGATGCAGACCATGATCCTATGCGCCGAATCCGCCGGGCTCGGCGTCTGTCCCATCAGCGTCATTCGCAACGAGGTCGACAAGGTAGCCGCGATTCTCGCTTTGCCCGATCTGGTTTTTCCGGTCGCAGGACTTTGCCTCGGTTATCCGCAGGCCGAGGGCTACGTCAGTCTGCGCCTGCCGCGCCGCGTGACGACGCACCGCGATCGCTACGATGACCGAGAACTTCCGAATGCCATCGACGATTACGACCGCCGGCGGGATGCCTTGCACGCCATTCCACGCGAGCAGCAGCGCTCCAACGCGGAATTTGGCGAGGCGGCGTTCTACGGCTGGTCGGAAGACAAGGCCCGACAGGCCGCCAAGGCCGAAGGCGCGGCATTCCCGCCCTATCTGCGTTCACACGGATTCAGTTTCGACTGAAAGGACCACGATCCGCGACACCGCGCAAAATTGTTCTGCAGACCACGACAGGCCATCACCCAACAGAGGAAAGCTCACCATGAAAATACGTTCATTCGCTCACTCCAGTTTCCTGACGCGCCGCGTGGCGTTTGGCGCGATGGCTGCGCTGTTGGCGATGCCGATGGTGATCGGCGTCGCGAGCGCCGCGAGCATGGAAGAGATCAAGAAGCGCGGCCTCATCGTGGCGACCGAGGACGATTTCCGTCCCTTCGAGTTCGTCAAGGACGGCAAGCCGACCGGCTTCGACAACGAGCTGATCGAGGATCTGCGCAAAAGCGCGCCGTTCGAGATCAAGCAGGAAATCCTGCCCTGGACCGGCATCCTGGCCGGCGTCAGCACCGGCAAGTACGACGCCGCCATTACCGCGGTGATCATCACCAAGGAACGCAAGCAATCGCTTGAGTTCACCAGCCCGATCGCCGACGCGACGCACTACTATGTGAAGCGGAAGGACGACAAGTCCATTTCCTCGATCAAGGATCTCAACGGCAAGACCGTCGGCGTCCAGGCCGGCAGCGCGCTGCTCGGCCGCCTTCCCGAACTCGGCGCGATGCTGGAGAAGACCGGCGGCAAGCTCGGAAAGGTCGTCGAATACACGTCCTATCCCGAAGCCTACCAGGATCTGGCGCTTGGCCGGGTGGACTACGTGGTCAACACCATCATCAATCTGCAAACGCTGGTGGCTGAAAAGCCGATATTCGAGGTGGGTCAGGCGGTTTCGGGACCGTCGTTTCCGGCCTGGGCGGTTGCCAAGGACAGCACGGAACTGCTGGCCTTCCTGAACGAATTCATCGCCAAGGAAAAGGCCAGTGGCAGGTTCGCCGAACTCCAGAAGAAGTGGTTTGGCGAGGCCTTCCCGAATCTGCCGGTCAAGTTTGATCCGGAATTTTGACGGCCGGCCTGACAGAGTCGGTCTGTCATGAGCGGCGGCGACATCGCAGCCATCTTTCAGGGTGCCATAGTGACGGTAACGCTGTCATTCATCGGCATCCTGATCGGGCTGCCGATCGGCCTTGGGCTGGCTTTGCTGCGATGGGCCAATGTTCCCTTCGCAGCGAAGATCGTCACGCTCTACGTCAGTATTTTGCGCGCCACGCCTCTGGTCACGCTGCTGCTTCTGCTGTTTTTCGCGCTTCCCAATATCGGCGTGCCGATCAATCCGATCTCGGCGGCGATCCTTGCCCTCGTCATGAATACCTCGGCCTTCAATTGCGAAGTGTGGCGGTCGGCGCTGATGAATTTTCCAAAGGATCAGTACGAGGCGGCGCAGTCCGTCGGGATGACAGCCGAACAGCGCTTTCGCAGGATCGTGCTGCCGCAGATCGTGCGGGTAAGCCTTCCCGGCCTCGTCAATGAAATGTCGCTGCTGATCAAGGTCACGCCGGTGCTCGCGGTGGTGGGGGTCGTCGATATCACCCGTGCCGCGGTAAGGATCGGCGCCCAAACCTACGAGCCGCTGCCGCCGTTTCTCGTGGCGGTGGCTCTCTACGCGCCAATCGTCTTCGCGCTCGTTTCATTGCAGCGCTGGATCGAACGCCGCCAGGTCGCGGCCGAGGCGGCCGCATGATCCACGACTTCGGCATTGTCTGGGGTGAACGCGCGCTGCTTCTGAGCGGGCTTGTCAACACCGCGATCCTGTCGACGCTGTCGGCGGTGGCCGCGCTGCTGCTGGGTTTTGTCGTGACCCCGGCGCTGATGTCGAAACTGCCGGTGGTTTCCGGTGCTGCACGCCTGTTCGTCGACGGGATGCGGTGCGTGCCGTTTCTGCTGTTTGCCTATATCGTCTATTACGGCTTTCCCTCGTTCGGCATCAGGCTGGATAACTGGACCTCGGGGCTGGCGGCGCTGACGATCTACAATGCCGCCTACATGGCGGAAATTCTGCGCGGCGCCTGGGCGGTGCAGCCGCGGGAGCCGATCGAGGCCGGCATCGCGTTCGGCTTTTCTGACATTCGGCTGTTTCGTCGCATCATTCTTCCGCCGCTGCTGTTATCGGCAGGTCCCGTGATCGGCAATCAGATGATTCAGATCATCAAGGACAGCGCCTTCCTCTCCATCATCGCGCTGCCGGAACTGACGCATGCCGCCAGCTCGATCCAGTCGCGGCACTACGTTCCGTTCGCGGCCTTCATCACCGCGGTGTTTCTGTATTGGGGACTATGCCTGATCATCGAGGCTGGCGTCGGTTCGATCGGCCGCGTCGCCGAAGCGCGGCGGTAGGGACGCGCAATGGCGGAAACCAGCAAAGTTCTTGACGTGGCCGGGGTCTCGAAGCGGTTTGGCGATATCGAAGTGCTCTCCGATGTCAGCTTCCAGGTCGACAAGGGCGAGACCATCTGCGTGCTCGGGCCATCGGGTTCGGGCAAATCGACCCTGCTACGCTGCATCAACTGGCTCGAACGGCCGGACGCCGGACAAATCTACCTGAACGGGGAGCGGATCGGCATCAACAACGCCGGCATCGTCATGGGCGACCGCGAGTTGTCGAAGATCAGAACGCGTATCGGAATGGTGTTCCAGCATTTTGCGCTGTGGCCTCACCTCACGGTGCTGCAAAATCTGATGGAGGCGCCGGTCCAGGTGCAGAGGCGGCCGAAGGCCGAGGTCTACGACGAGGCGCTGGCGCTGCTTGCCAAAGTGGGATTGAGCGACAAGCGCGACGCCTTTCCGGCAAAACTGTCGGGCGGACAGAAGCAGCGCGTCGGCATCGCCCGCGCGTTGGCGATGCGTCCGGATCTGCTGCTGTTTGACGAGCCCACCAGCGCGCTCGATCCGGAACTTGTCGGCGAGGTGCTGGTCGTGATGCGGGATCTCGCCCGCGAGGGAATGACGATGGTGATCGTCACCCACGAAATGGCTTTCGCGCGCGATGCGGCGACGCGGGTGCTATTTCTCGATCGCGGACGGGCCGTCGAAACCGGATCGCCGGATCGATTTTTCTCCAATCCCGAGACCGAGCGGGCGCGGCAGTTTCTGCAACGCTACGCCGGTGACACCGCCAACAACAAACGCTGACGACAACCTGCCAGGAGGACGCCATCATGCATCCCATTTTCCATCTTTTGCCCGATGCTCCGAAGCCGGTCGCGCCCTACAGCCATGCCGTCGAGGCTGGAGGATTTGTGTTCGTGACGGGACAGCTTGCCACCGACCCGGGCGACGATTCGCTGCCCATCCCGCCCGGCATCGAGGCCCAGACGCACAAGGTGATGGATAATCTGATGCGCGTGCTCAAAGGTTGCGGGCTCACGCTTGCCAATGTGGTCTGCGTGCGCATCTTCCTGACCGACTTCAACGGCGACTACGCCAGGATGAACGAAATCTACGCGACCTATTTCGCCGCCGACAAGCGTCCGGCCCGAACCACGGTCGGGGTGACCGGCCTTGCCCGCGGCGGGATCATCGAGATCGACATGATTGCGATCAGACCGTGAGGCACGGACATGGCTGATCCACTGATCGAAATTCCCGCTCGGCGCGGCAAGGCGGCCTTTGTCTCGGCCGGGCAGGTGATCACCGTCATCAATACCCATGGTGAACAGGTGGTCGATACCTGGGCGTTCAACCGCGCCGATCTTGGCGAGTTCATGTCGAATGAGCATACGCGCGCGCACAGCCTGCACCTTGTTCCCAGGCCCGGCGACGTCCTGCGCACCAACAAGCGTCGGCCGATCCTGACGCTGATCGAAGACACCTCCGGCGGAATTCACGATACCCTGATCGCGGCCTGCGACCGCTACCGCTACGCCTTTCTCGGGGTGGAGAACTATCACGACAACTGCACGGATAATCTCTTTGCCGGAATGCGCGAGCTTGGGCTGGTGCCGGCGGAGGTGCCAAGCCCGCTCAACCTGTTCATGAACATTCCCTGGAGCGCCGATGGTACGCTCGGCTTTGCCGCGCCGCCGCGGCCTGTGCCCGGAGGCTACGTTCGCCTGCGGGCCGAGATGGATCTGGTGATCGCATTTTCCGCCTGTCCGCAGGACATCCTGCCGATCAATGGCAAGGCCGGAAAACCGGTCGAGGCGCATTTCAGGATCGACAAAGAGGATTGCAAAGTCGGAGCGGCGACATGACCACGGCACAGACCAGGCAAGAGATGGCCGAGGCCAATCGGCGGCGCTACGAAGAACTTCGCGCGGCGGGACAAGAAGTGACGCCAAAAGGCCTGCCGGATGCGACGGCGCTGAACGGCGCTCCGATCGCGCCCGACGCAGTCGATCAGCCGCGAGCAGGTCCCCGCGGGCTGGTACACAACCGTTCGTCTGCGGCGCGGCGAGGCGCTGCGGATTGTCGATGATTCCGGTCGCGCCAGCGTCGCGCTGATCGGATGGCGGGAAGAGGACACTTCCGAGCGGATCAATTGTGCCGATACCGTCAAGGTGCAATGGAGTGCCGCGATCTCGAAAGGCCGCGTGCTGCTCTCGGACATGGGCCGCGTGTTCCTGTCGCTGGTCGAGGACACCAGCGGTGCCCACGATCTGCTGGTCGGAGGATCCACGCCTGCCTCGACGCGCGCTGCCTTTGGCGCGGCCACGCGCAACACGCATGAGAATTTCCTCGCCGCCGCCGCGAAGGTCGGGCTCGGCCTGCGGGACATTCCGCCCTGCGTGACGTTTTTTGCGCCGGTATCGCTCGATGCCAACGGGCGCTTCCTGTGGACGGCGGGCCGAAAGCGGCCAGGCGACTTCGTCGACCTGCGCGCGGAGATGAACCTGGTGCTGGTGCTGTCGAATTGCGCGCATCCGCTCGATCCGGCACGGCCGGCCGCGGCCGATCCCATCACGTTCATTCGCCATCGCGCCCCGTCGCCCGCAGCGGACGACCCCTGCCGGACGACGTCGCCGGAAATCGTTCGCGCCTTTGAATTTACCGACCGGCTTTACGCCTGAGGAGTGACGTCAATGACTGGTCCCGCAGCCCATCGCTCTGCTCCCGATGCATCCGACGCGGTCTATAGCCATGACATCCCGGCGGAGCGGCCATGGTCCCGGATACTGAAACAGGGGCAAACCCTGCGGATTGTCGATAGCGAGGGGCAGCAGGCGGTCGATGCGCTGCTCTATTGCGCCGATGATCCGGCGGAGCGTTACAGCAGCCAGGATACCTTGCGGGTTCAGGGATCGGCTTATGTCGAACTCGGAACGCGGTTGATCTCGAACAGGGGCCGGGTCATGGCCCATGTGACCGCCGATTCCTGCGGGCGGCATGACACCTCGGCGGGTTGTTGTTCGTGCGAGAGCAACGCGGTCCGTTTCGGCGAAGCGACGAAGTACCAGCATGCCTGCCGCGAGAACTTCATTCTTGAGTTGTCGAAACATGGATTGACCAAGCGCGATATCGTCGCAAATCTGAATTTCTTCATGAACGTGCCGATCGATCCATCTGGAGCGTTTACGGTGGTCGATGGCATCTCGGCGCCCGGGAATTACGTCGACGTCACTGCCGACATGGACGTGCTTTTCGTCATCTCCAACTGTCCGCAGGTCAACAACCCCTGCAACGGCTTCAACCCGACCCCGATACGGGTCATGATCTGGAATTCACCGGAAACGTAGCGGGGAGAGGGAGGCCAATGCACCATTACAATGCCGCGCGCCGTTGTGATTTCTGCGGTTGTGGCATACCGTTTGCTTGGAAATTTGAACTGGGCTTCGGCGTAGGGAGCTTCCCAGCTTTTGGCTACGCCACGATAATGCAGCTGGCATGAGCCAGCGGAACAGTCCGACGAAACTCAAGGGGAGTTGCTCAAATGCCGACAAAATTCACGCGTCGCCAAGCTCTTGTTCTTCCCGCCGGGATCGCATTGGGAAGCCTCGCCGGCCGTGCGGCGATGGCCGCCGAACCCGTCAAGATAGGGTTGGTTGCGGCGCTTTCCGGAGCCTCCGCCAAGTCAGGCGAGGGGATCACCCGCGGGCTCACGATCGCGATCGACGAGATCAATGCCAAGGGCGGCGTGCTCGGTGGCCGGATGCTTGAACTGGTCCGCCGCGACGACGAATCCAACCCCGTCAAGGGCCAGACCGCCGCGCGGGAATTGATCGACAAGGAGGGCGTCGCCATCCTGTTTGGCGGCATTGACAGTCCGGTCTCGCTGGCGATCGTGCCGGTGGCGAATGCGGCGCAAGTGCCCTTCATGGGCGTGTGGGCGGCCGCCACAAATATCACCCGCAACGGCGCCAACCCGAACTTCGTGTTCCGTGTCTCCGCGGTCGACGTTCTGGTCGACCGCGCCTTGATGAAATACGCCACGACCAAATTCGGCGCGAAGAGGCCGGGACTGATGCTGGTCAACAATGGCTGGGGCGAGTCCAATCTCGCCGGGCTTACGTCCGCCGCGGAAGCCGCGGGCATCAAGCTCGCCGGCGCGGAGAAATTCGACGACAAGGACGCCGATATGACGCCGCAGCTGCAGCGCCTGCGCGACGCCGGCGCGGACACGGTGATCCTGGTTGGCAACGCCGCGCCGGGTGCGCAGGTGATCAAGTCGCTGCAGCGGTCGGCCTGGACGGTGCCGATCGTCTCGCATTGGGGTATCTCGGGCGGGCGTTTCCCCGAGCTTGCGGGATCCTGGGCGGGGAAGGTGCATTTCATCCAGACCTACAGCTTCTTCGGGCCGCAAAACGATGTCGGCAAGCGGGTGCTGGCGGCGCTGATGAAGAAATATCCCGATATCAAGGGCCCCGGCGACGTCACGCCGCCGGTCGGCGTGGCCAATGCCTACGACGCGATGCAACTGACCGCGCTGGCGATGGCCAAGGCCGGCTCGACCGAAGGTCCCAAGCTGCGCGAGGGGTTTTTGGGCATCGAAATCTATCAGGGGCTGATCAAGAATTACACCAAGCCCTTCACCGATGCGAACCACGACGCCTTGAATGAAAATGATTACGTCATGGTCCGCTATAACGGAGATCAGATCGAGCCGGTTACCGGCTAAGCCATGCTCGCGACCGCACTTGTCTCGGGGCTCAGTCTCGGCAGCATCTACGGCCTGATCGCGCTTGGGTTCACGTTGACGTTTGCCGTTTCCGGCACGGTGAACTTCGCCCAGGGCTCATCGGTGATGCTTGGCGCGGTGGTTTGCCATGCACTCGCGGTCGGGCTGCACTGGCCAATGCTGGCCGCGGTACCCGTGGCGCTGCTGGCTTGCGCGGTCTGGGGCCTGGTTGTCGAACGCATCGCGGTCCGGCCCTTCGTCGCGCGCGGCACGAATTCCTGGCTGATGGCGACGGTGGCGCTTGGAATCGTGCTCGACAATGTCGTCATGGTGCTGTTCGGCAAGGAGCCGCGCGCGCTTCCGTCATCCCTGGCGGATGATCCCTGGGTCATCGGCAATATCGGCATCTTTCCGTTGCAGGTCGTGGTGCCCCTGGTCGGGCTGGGGCTGGCGCTGCTGGTGCATCTTGGCATGCACCGCACGGGGCTCGGGCTGAAACTGCGCGCGGCGGTCGAGAACCCGGATGCCGCGCGGCTGATGAGCATCGACGTGACCCTGCTGATCGCGCTCACTTACGCCGCCGCCGCGCTGCTTGCCGGGATCGGTGGCATCCTGATCGCGCCGGTGTACAACGTGGCGTATGACATGGGCACGTTGTTCGGCATCAAGGCCTTCGCGGTGGCGATCCTTGGTGGCCTCACCAATCCCTGGGGTGTCGTGATCGCGGGCCTCGGCTACGGCCTCGTGGAAGCCTGCGCCACCACCTGGCTTGGTTCCGGCAGCACCCAGATCGTCACATTCTCTGCCGTCATCGCCGCCCTCGTGCTCGCGCCGTCCGGACTGTTCGGCCGCCGGACCAGGGTGCGGGTATGAAAGCCATCGCCGCCATCGTCGCCGCGGTGCTGGTCGGCGCCGCCGCGGTCGCCATCTGTCTGCTCGCGCCCGGCTATTACGCGTATCTGTTGGGAACGCTGGCGACCACGGCGCTGGTCGGCGTTGGGCTGAATGTGCTGCTCGGCCTCGCCGGCGAGGTCTCGCTCGGCCAGGCCGGATTCCTCGCGCTCGGCGCCTATGGGGTTGGAATTCTCACCACCAAGGCCGGGCTTGAACTTCTGGGAAGCCTTGCCGCTCGCGGTCCTGCTGGTCGCGGCGATATCGGCGGCTCTCTCGATTCCGGCGCTTCGGGTCACGGGTCCGTATCTCGCCATGGTGACCATCGCCTTCGGCTTCATCGTCGAATCCGTCTCGGTCGAGTGGCGCGATCTCACCGGCGGCTCCAGCGGCCTCGTGGGAATTCCGGCGCCGTTCGGCACCGGGGGCACGGCGCTATTGGCCTGCGGTCTGTGCGGCCTTGCGCTGCTCTGGTTTCACTATTTCGCGCGAAGTCCGCTTGGCCTGGCGATGCAGGCCATTGCCTCGGCGCCGGCGGCGGCGCGCGGCGTCGGGATCAGCGCGTTGCCGGTGCGCACCGCCGCCTTCGTATTGGCCGCCGTCGCGGCGGGTCTGGCGGGCGGTCTGCAGGCGGCGCTGACCGGCTTCATCGCACCGAGCTCATTTCCATTTTCGCAGTCGATCCTGTTTCTGCTGGTGGTGGTCGTGGGCGGCGCGGGTCGCACCCTCGGGCCGCTGGTCGGGTCAGCGGTGGTCGTGTTCTTGCCGGAAGTGCTCGCGGGCCTCGCGGAATACCGCCTGCTGGTTTTCGGCGCCGGGTTGCTGATCGTGCTGTGGGCGGCGCCGGGCGGGATCGCGGGCGCCGTCGCCCGTCTTCTGATGCCGCAAGGAAGCCGCGCCAAACCCGAAACCCGATATCGATCTCGCTCTGGCCCATATCACCGGCGCGCGCGGCAGCCTCGCAGCCGAAGGCGTGCGCGTCGCGTTCGGCGGCGTCATTGCGGTGGCCGGCGTTGACATGACCGCGCAGCCCGGGCGGGTAACCTCTGTGATCGGTCCCAACGGCGCCGGCAAGACCACGCTGCTCAATCTGGTCAGCGGATTCCAGCGCCCGGATTCCGGGATTGTCCGCGTCGGCGGCCGCGAGATCACGGGCCAGCCGGCGCACGAGGTCGCGCGCGCCGGACTTGCCCGCACGTTTCAAACCGCGCAACCCTTTGCAGGGTTGAGCGTGCTGGACAACGTCCGTCTTGGCCTGCTGCGCGGCTCCTGGCGCGGCGCGGCGCCGGCGAATCTCGCGCGCGCGCTGTTGTCGCTCGTCGGCTATTCCGGATCGGAAACCGCGCTCGCCGCCACACTGCCGCATGTCGATCGCCGGCTTGTCGAGATCGCCCGCGCCCTTGCTACCGCGCCCGCCGTGCTTCTGCTGGACGAGCCGGCCGCCGGGCTTAGCGACGCCGACACGGCGAAGCTGGGCGGCCTGCTGCAGCGCCTGGCGCGCGCGGGTCTCGCCGTCGTGCTCGTCGAGCACGACATGTCGCTGGTGATGTCGATCTCCGACGAGATCATCGTGCTCGATGCCGGACGCCGCATTGCGGCGGGATCTCCCGCGGTCGTACGCAACGATCCCGCCGTCAAGGTGGCCTATCTCGGCGCCGAGAGGGCCGGCGGGATCGGCCGCGCCGCGGACGGCCGGCGCGCCCTTGCTCGAGGTGGGCGCGCTTAGCGCTGGTTATGGCCCGCTTGAGGTACTCGATCAGGTCAGCCTGAAGGTGGGCCGTGGAGAGGTGGTCGCGCTGTTCGGCCCTAACGGCGCCGGCAAATCGACCCTGATGAAAGCCCTGAGCGGGCTGATCCGTCCGGTGACGGGCACCATCCATCTTGGCAGCATGGAACTGGCTTCGCTTCCGGCCCATCAGGTCGCGCGCGCCGGCTTGATTCTGGTGCCGGAGGGACGGCAGGTATTTCCGCAATTGACGGTCGCCGAAAATCTTCGGCTTGGCGCGACCCGCCGTGGTGATTTCGTGTCCGCCGAGATCGAAACGATGCTGGTTCGCTTTCCGCGGCTGCGCCCGCGGCTGCACACTGCTGCGGGCCTGCTGTCGGGCGGCGAACAACAAATGCTCGCCGTCGCCCGTGGGCTGTTGGCCCGGCCCGAAGTCCTGCTTCTGGACGAGCCGTCGCTGGGTCTGGCGCCGACGGTGGTGGCCGAGCTGTTCGAACAGTTTACGCGGCTGCGGGATGAGGGCATGACCTTGCTGATCGTGGATCAGATGGCAGACTATGCGCTGGCCATTGCCGACCGCGGCTATGTGCTTGGCGGCGGCCGGGTGGTGGCGCAAGGCAACGCCGCGGAGCTGCGCGGCGCGATGCTCGACGATGCGTATCTTGGGGCGGCTCCTGCGGTGGTGAATTGATGGACCTGATTATTCGTGAGGCTCGCGTTCTACAGGAAGGCGAGCTTCGCAACGTTGATATTGGCCTTCAGGATCAAAGGATTGCGGCCATCTCTTCGGCCTTGGCGGCGGATGGGCCGGAGCTGAAAGCCGAGGGCTGTCTTGTGGTCCCCGGCCTGATCGAGACGCATATCCATCTCGACAAGACCTGCATCCTCGACCGCTGCCGCATCGAGGAAGGCACCGTCGCCGAGGCCGTCCGGGAAACCGCGGCCGCCAAGCGCGGCTTCACCGTCGAAGACGTCTATGCGCGGGGTAGTCGAACCCTGGAACGCTGCATCACGCAGGGCACCATGCGCATGCGTACCCATGTCGAGCTTGATCCGGGAATTGGCATGATCGGGTTCGAAGCGGTCGACCAGCTCGCGCGCGATTACGCCTGGGCGATCGACGTCGAACTGTGCGTCTTCCCGCAGGAGGGCCTCACCAATAATCCCGGCACCGAAGAACTGCTGATCGAGGGCTTGCGCCGCGGCGCGCGGGCGATCGGCGCCGTTCCTTATTTCGACACCGACCCGCGCGGCCAGATCGATCGGATTTTCGCCATCGCGCGCGATTTCGACGCCGAAATCGACATGCACCTCGATCTCGCCGAGACCACCGATGGCATGCAGATCGAATATGTCTGCCGCAAGACCGAGGAATTCGGCTGGGGCGGCCGGGTGGCGGTCGGCCACGTGACGCAAATGTCGCTGCTGCCGCCGGACCGCTTCAACGAGATCGCGGCCCGGCTCGCCAGCGCCGGCGTCGCCGTGACGATATTGCCGTCGACCGACCTGCATTTGATGGGCCGCAATCACGACCATGCGGTGCCGCGCGGCGTCGTCCCGGCAGAGCCACTGCGCAAGGCCGGCGTGACCTGCTCGATCTCGACCAACAATGTCCTGAACCCGTTCACGCCGTATGGCGACGGCTCGCTGATCCGGATGGCGAATCTCTATGCGAATGTCTGCCACGTGTCGCGGCCGGATGACCTCGCCGGGTGCCTCGACATGATCACCGGCTCCGCGGCGCGGCTGATGCGCCTTGGCGATTACGGCATCGCGGTCGGAGGACCGGCGGATCTCGTCTGCCTGGATGCGGCCAATCCTACCGACGCGGTCGCGATGCTTGCGCAACCGCTATGGGGCATCAAACGCGGCCGCGCGTCCTTTACCCGGCCTCGTCCGCAACTGCATCGGCATGGAGACTAAGCGTCGACAGGCGTGCCGCCTTACTCGGCCGCCTTGCCGGTTCTGGCCCCAAAGATCCGTGTCGGCGCCGGAAAACCGCAAGGTGTGCCGTCGGTGACCTTGACCTGATCCTCCCAGGGAAGCCGGAATGTGCCGGCCACCATGTCCTGCATGAAGGTGTAGGGACAATCCATCGCGCCGCCCTTCACGGCGACGTAACCGCGGTGCCAGAGCTGATAGATGTTGTTCTCGACGCCCCAGTGGATCTCGCGCCTCGCGCACCAGATCGGGGCGCACCTCCGCGGTGATGATCTCGTCGGGCCGTCCGGTCGTGCCATGGGCAAGGATGCTGCCGTCGAAATTCACGATCATGCCTTCGCCCATCGAGTTCGAACGAGCCATCCGATCCGCACATGCAGACGTTCGCGGTCACCATCAGGTTCTGGAATGCGTTGGCCTGATTGGTGAAGCGCCAGCTGTCGCGGATCGGCGCGGTGTAGCCGGCGGTGCGGATCATGATTTCCGCGCCCTTGTAGGCGCACTCCCGCGCCATTTCCGGGAACATGCCGTCATGGCAGATGATCAGCGCGATCTTGGCGCCCTTGGGGCCTTCGATCACGGGAATGCCGATGTCGCCGGGTTCCCACGGCTCGACCGGAATCCATGGGTGCAATTTTCGGTAATAGAGTTTGATCTCGCCGTGATCGTCGATGATCAGGCCCGAATTGTACGGGTTGCCGTCGGGATTGAATTCCATGATCGAAAAGCAGCCCCAGATCTTGTTGTCGACGCAGGCTTTCTTGAAGGCCGCGACTTCGGGGCCGTCGAGCCGGCACATGATCGCGGGATTGGTGTCCATCGACAGGCCGTGCAGCGAGTATTCGGGGAACACCACGAGATCCATGGTGCCGAGGTTGCGGCGTGCCTTGCCGACCATGTAGACGATCCGGTCGGTCTGGCGGGCGAGGTCGGCCTTGGTGGCAACGACGGGCAGCTGCAGTTGCACGAGCCCGATCACGACGCCTTCGGGCGATTTGTTAAGTCCGCCAAGTCCGTTCATGTCCCGCTCCTTGCAGATGCACCCCGGCTCGCGCACCGTTGCGCGAAAAGCCGGACCCAAGCAAAGCCGATTTTTGTGAGGATAAAAAGATCATTTTTCAGGCTATCGGGTGGATGGCGGGGGCACGGCTTCGATATCCGGGCAACGGCAATGGGGCCGGCGCGGCCAACAGGGATTTCTCCGCAAGCCATGGCGGCTGGTATGGTTCCGGCGAGAATTGTATGACAAGCATGGACTGTGCGATCAAAGCAAAAGAGAGCAGCCAACCAATGGCAAATCTATCGAAAAGCGCTGGCACAAGCCTTCGGGTGGCGATTGCCGGACTTGGGCCGATCGGAAAGAAAGTGGCGGAGGCGCTGGACCGCGGAATAGACGGACTGGTTCTGACCGCAGTGTCGGCGCAACACCCCGAGAAGCATCGAGACTGGCTTGGAGCCCTGACCTCGGCGCCCGCCGTCCTGCCGATCGAAAAGCTCGTCGATGTCGCCGATATCGTGATCGAGTGCGCTCCGGCGAAACTCGTGAGGTCGATCGTTGCGCCCTTCGTCACAAATGGAAAGACCGCGATCGTGCTGAGCGCCGGCGCGCTTCTTGAAAACGAAGACCTGATCGGACTGGCCAAGCAGAACGGCGGACAAATCGTGGTGCCGACCGGCGCGCTGATCGGCCTTGACGCCGTGACCGCTGCGGCTGTCGGCGAGATCCACTCGGTCCGGATGGTGACCCGGAAGCCGGTGCAGGGCCTTGCGGGCGCGCCCTACTTGATCGAAAACAACATCGACATCGCGCAGATCACCGAGCCGCTCAGGATATTCGAAGGCACGGCGCGGGAGGCGGCGAAAGGTTTTCCGGCAAACCTGAACGTTGCCGTCGCGCTGTCGCTCGCCGGGATAGGTCCTGACCGGACCAGACTGGAGATCTGGGCCGATCCCGCGCTAACGCGCAACGTGCACCGCGTTGAAGTGGAATCCAACTCTGCGCGTTTTTCGATGTCGATCGAGAATATCCCGTCGGAAAATCCAAAGACGGGGCGGATCACCGCGCGTTCGGTCATCGCGTTTCTTCGCAAGCAGCGTGCGCCGTTGCGCGTCGGAACCTGAGCGCCAGAGCGGCCTACTTGGTGCCGTAGGCGCGGTCGCCGGCGTCGCCAAGACCCGGCAGGATATAAGCGTTTTCGTCGAGCCCGTCATCGACCGCGGCGAGCCAGATCGGGACGTCCGGATGAATGCCGCGCATCCGCTCGATGCCTTCCGGCACGCCGATCAGGCAAACCAGTCGAATGTCGTTCGCACCGCGCTCCTTCAGCCGATCGACCGCCGCGACCGCGGAGTTCGCGGTCGCCAATACCGGGGAAATCACGATCACCAGCCGTTCGTGCAGATCGCTCGGCGCCTTGAAGAAATACTCCACCGCCACGAAGGTCTCCGGTTCGCGGTAGAGGCCGATATGGGCGACCCGCGCGTTCGGCACCAGGTCAAGCATGCCCTCCGCGAAGGTGACGCCCGCCCGCAGCACCGGCGCGAACACCAGTTTCTTGCCCGCGATCTGCGGCGACTTCATGTGTGCGAGCGGGGTTTCGATATCGATATCGGCGAGCGGCAGATCGCGGGTGATCTCGTAGCACAGCAGCATCCCGATCTCCTTGAGGAGCTCGCGAAACGACTTGGTCGAAATGTTCTTCTCCCGCAGCAGCGTCAGCTTGTGCTGCACCAGCGGGTGGCTAACGATCGTGACGCCGTCCATTGTGATTATCCCAAAACTCTAGAATACGGTGCCGTCGCTTGTGACTTTCACGGGAGGCGAGGCGTCGGGGCGACGCTCGCGGGCCAGCCGGCGGCCCGCGGCCCAGGTGCCGCCTTCAAGAACTTTGGCCAGCGGCAGCGAGGTGGCGTCGAGCCCAAGCCGTTGCCGAACGCCGTCGGCGACGCCGTCGAGCAGCGCCACCGTCAGGGCGCGCCACTCCACCACCAGCGACGATGCCACCTCATGCTCCCGCCGCGCATCGTCGGCGTTGCGAAACGCGAGCACGCCGCTATCGACGAACAGGCCGCCGTTGCGGTATTCGGCAAGGCCCGTCAGGCCGTCGATATCGGTCACGCGGATACCGGCCGTTTGCAGCGGTTCGATGAGAGAGTAGGCCAGCCATTGCGAGAGTTTGTGCAGGGGCATCAAGCCGCTGGTCGCATCCTCCGTCGTCAGCGCCGGATGCCGCCAGCAGTCGCCGAGCGCGATCCCGCCCAAGGTCAACCGCGAAGGCCAGATCGGTCCGAGCTGCTGCAAGAGTTCGGAGAGAATTGCAGGCGCAGGCAGTTGCCGATCGTCCGCCAGCATCGACAATCGGTCGAACAGACCGCCCGGCCGCGGGGTGTCGAAGCTGCCGAATATGTCGGGCTTCAAGGCCACCAGCGCGCCGAGGCGGCGCAACAAATCAACGCGGCCTTCAAGGCCGACCAGCGGATTGCTGTCCGAGACCTGCAAGCCGCGCTCAAGATCGGCAACGGACAGAGTTGCAAGAACATCGGCATCGACCCGCAGGGGTTCAAGCGGATTGGTCGAGAAGGCGCCGCTTTCGAACATGGCGAGGCTGGCCAGTCCCAATCCCTCCGAGCGGCCGATCGCCGATCCCGTTTTTGGATCGTGATAGCGCCATGACGGGCCGGCGCCGGCATCGAGGAAGACGCTGACGATGGCGAGGTCGAATTCGGCCCGCGCGCGAGCTGCGAAATCAGGCCATTGCGCTCGGCCGGCGATATCGGCCCAGCGGTTGTCATGGCCAGCGACAAAGTGCCGCCAGCGCGAATGAAAGGGTATGTCGAGCGAGGGGTAGGCCTTGCGCGTGGTTTCCAGCACCAGGTCGACCACGCCGTCCATGCGATCGAGATGGATCCGGAAATTTGGCAGCTTGTCCTCAAGGCCGATCGCGAGCATGCGGTGCGCGCGGTCGCGAACCGCCTTGGCATTCAACAACGACAGCGCGGCCGACGTCTCGGGATTTGCCAGCGACACGGCCGCCCTCTCTCAATAATTTTCAAGCGGGCGGCCGACCGAATTGATCAAGTCCTCCGGCTGTGGCGGCTCGGGGCTGTAGTAGCCGGCGGCCTTCTTGGCCGCAATCTCCACATGCGCGTCGGGCGGAACAAGATCGTCGGGGATCGGTACGCGTTCGACGATCTCGATGCCCTGGCTGGTCAGCGCATCATGCTTCATGTCGCTCATGGAAACGAAACGATCGATGCGCTTGAGGCCGAGCCAGTGGATGACGTCCGGCATCAATTGCTGGAATCGCGCGTCCTGCACGCCGGCGACACATTCGGTGCGCTCGAAATACTGGGCCGCGGCATCGCCGCCTTCCTGGCGCTTGCGCGCATTGTAAACCAGGAATTTGGTGACTTCGCCGAGCGCGCGGCCTTCCTTGCGATTGTAGACGATGATGCCCAGACCGCCGGTTTGGCCGGCACGCGCGCACTCCTCGATGCCGTGAAGCAGGTACGGACGGCAGGTGCAGATGTCGGAGCCAAACACGTCGGAGCCGTTGCACTCGTCGTGCACGCGGCAGGTGATTTTGGTGCGGTGGTCCGGCAGCTTGGCAACGTCGCCAAACAGATAGGCGGTCATGCCCCCGATCGGCGGCAGGAATACCTGCAGGTCGGGCCGGGTCACCAGCTCCGGAAACATGCCTGCGGTCTGTTCGAACAGTTGACGGCGCAGATTGTTTTCGGTGGTCGCAAAGCGCTGCGCGAGGCCCGGCAGATACCATACCGGGTCGATCGCGATCTTGACCACGGAGACGCTGCCGTTCTCGTGCACGACCTCGCCATCCTGCTTCAGCCGGCCGGCTTCGATCGCCGCCCTCAGTTCGGGCAGATCGAGGCGGGCGCGGGTGATCGCGATGCTCGGGCGGATATCAATGCCTTCGGCGATCTCGGTTGCGAAGTTCTCCGCGGCGAGATGTCCGAAGGGATCGAGCGAGACGATGCACTGCGGATCGGTCCATTGCGGGAACGGCCCGATGGTTTCGGCGGGGTGCGTGTTGGTCAGATCCGGCCGCCGGATCGGATCCAGCGCGCCCGACGAGACGGCCAGCGCGCGGTAGACCGAATAGGAGCCGCCATGGGAGCCAATCACGTTGCGATCCTGCGGGCGGGATACGGTGCCGATCACGGGTCCGCGTTCACGCGCGCTGGCTGCTCCCCAGTGGATCGGAAAGGTGAGTTTGGCGCCCGGAGCCGGGTGCGAGGTAATCCGGATATGGTCAACCCGGTTCGAACGAGTCATCGCCATCTATCCTTAAGTCAGGGACCCCAAACGGCGACGGCCCGCCTAAGCAGACGGGCCTGGTCACCTACACTGAAAATTAACTGCACGGCCACGAGGCCGAGTAAAAGAGTATAGCGACATCGCGACCAAACACAACGGCGATTCCCGCCCGACCCTCGTTGGGATGCCCAGGCCCGTTAACCTCTTCGCATGCGCGGCTTGACCGGGGCGGGCTGAGACCGGCTGCATATCGCCAAGATTTGATCGATGGATTACATTGTGCGGTGCGCTCGGCGCGGAGCCGGGCCGACAACGTTGGATTGTCTCGCTGCGACGCCCGTTACATAGGGATTTTCGACTTGGATTTCCGCCAATTGCGTTACGCGCTTTCGGTCTACAAGGAGCGGAGCTTTACCAAGGCCGCGAAGCAACTCAATATTTCGCAATCGGCCGTCAGCGAGCAGGTGAAGCTGCTCGAGGAAGAGATCGGCTTTGAGCTGTTTCGCCGCACGTCCGGCGGTGTCGAATCCACCGACCGCGGCCGCACCTTCCTGTACGAGTCCGAACGGGTGATGGGCGATCTGCTCAGTCTCTCCGATACCGCCCGAAGATTGCGCGGCGCGTTGTCCGACACGCTTACGATCGGCATGGGGTCGGGCATGGCCCAGATATTCATTCCGCGGATGTTTGCCGATCTCAAATCCGATCTTCCCGGTGTGCGGCTGGATATCCTGACGGCGCCGACCAAGAATATCTTCAACGAACTTCACGAGGAGCGGATCGACGCTGGTATTGCGATTGAATCCGATCCCGACCGGTTGCCCTCGGGATTGATATTCGATCGCCTGATCGACGTCGAGATGGCCTTGATCACCCATCCGAAGCATGCGCTGGCGCGCTCTAAACAGCCCGTCGATATCGGACGTCTGCTCGCCGAGCCTTTCATCATGAGCGAGCTGACCGTTGGATATGGCCAGGTGGTCTTCTCGCTGTTCACTGATCTCGGAATCCGGCCCAATATTCTGGCGGTGGTGGACAATATCGAGACCATCAAGATGATCGTGCAATCGGGCGGCGGAATTGCCATCGTGCCGCGTGCCTGCGCGGAAAACGAGGTCGCGCTCGGATTGTTGAGGGCTTTCTCGATAGCGCCGGCGCGCAATGTCGCGTTCAGCCTGTTTCGTCGGCGCGAGCCGTTGTCCCGGCGCAAGGAGACTGCGCTGCTGAAGTTGCGCGAGATGCTGAAAGCATAGGCATTTTGGCGGATTTGCCAGATCGGATTTTCCGATAACCCCATCGATAATCGGCTTTTGACTTGGGTCGAGTGTCCGACCCATGCTGCTGCGGTGCGGTGGCACTGGCTGACACGCGCACGCTCCCGTTTGCCGATGGTACCAAAGAATGTCATCTCGATTAACCGCCGCGCGCTATCGCATCGGCATCGACACCGGCGGAACATTCACCGACATCGTGTCGGTCGATACGCAATCCGGCGTGACGCAAGTGACAAAGGTTGCCAGCACGCCGGCCAATCCGGCGATCGGTCTGCTGCGCGGGGTCAACGAAATTCTCGCCGCTGCCGGCGCGACCACTGATGACGTGGCTGGTCTTGCCCACGGCACCACGGTCGCGACCAACGCGCTGCTGCAGGGCGAGATCAATTCGCTGGGTCTGATCGTCAATGCCGGCTTCCGGCACATCCTCGAGATCGCCCGGCAATCGGTGCCCGAGGGCTACGGAAATTCCTATTTCTGGGTTAAGCCCGATCGCATCGTGCCCTTGCAATTCGTCCGCGAAGTCGGCGGCCGGCTGGATTTTCGCGGTAACGAATTGCGGCCGCTCGACGAGGCCGGCGTGCGCGAGGCGGCACGGTACTTTCGGGCCCACGGCATTCGCGCCATCGGTATCTGCCTGCTGCATTCCTACGCCAACGATACGCACGAGCGCCGCGTCGTCGAAATCATGGCCGAGGAATATCCGGACGCAACGTTGTCGTTGTCCTGCGTGGTATTGCCCGAATATCGCGAATACGAGCGCGCGGTGACGACGCTGGTGGATGCCTTCGTCAAGCCGCACATGGAACGTTATCTCAAACGGGTACATCAGGAACTCGGCGCCGGCCTTCAGGACAAGCCGTTTCTGGTCATGCAGTCGAGCGGTGGCGTGGCCAGCGCCGATCAGGTGGTGCGCAAGCCGATCACCACGGCGCTGTCGGGCCCGGCAGCCGGCGCGCTGGGAAGCGCCGTCATTGCCGAGATCGCGGGCTTCCCCGATCTGGTGACGCTGGACGCCGGCGGCACCTCGACGGACCTTTGCCTGATCGAGGGCGGCAAGCCGCACGTCACCAACGGCGGTTCGGTCGGTCCGTTTCCGGTGCGCATACCGATGATCGATATCCAGACCATCGGCACCGGCGGCGGCTCGATCGCCTGGATCAGCCGCGAGGGTCATCTCAAGGTTGGTCCACGCAGCGCCGGCGCCGAACCCGGACCGATGTGTTATCCGAACGGCGGCAGTGAGCCGACCATCACCGACGCCAATCTGGTGTTGGGACGGATTCCGCCGTCGCTGATCGGCGGTGGCATCGCGCTCAATGTCGAGCGCGCCAGGTCCGGCATCGCCGCACTCGCGGCAAGGTTGCCCGGCGGCATGAGCGTCGAGCAGCTCGCCAGCGGCATCATCGAGATCGCGAACTGGAGTCAGGCCAACGCGATCAGGCAAATGACGATCCAGCGCGGCATCGATCCGCGCGCGTTCGCATTGCTGTCGTTTGGCGGCGCGGGCCCGGCTCAATCCGCCGCGGTGATGGAACTGCTCGCGATGAAGGCCTGCATCGTGCCGCCGAATCCCGGCAATCTCTCGGCTTTCGGCCTGCTCGCGGTGGACTGGCGCACCGATCACATCATCACCAAGGTGATGCATGAGGATGCGGTCGATCTCGCCGATGTCGCTGCGCGATATGCCGCACTGGAGCGCGACGCCGTGGCAACGCTCGAGCGCGACGGTATCGAGGCGTCGCGCATCAGGCTGGTCCGCGAAGCCGATATTCGCTATGCGGGCCAGTCGATGGAGGTGCGCGTCACCGCACCTGGCGGCGCGGTGGATGCGTCATTTCTCGCCGGACTGATCGGCGCCTTCAATGCGGCGCATCGGCGGACCTTTGGCTATGATTACGCCGGCCAGCAGAAGATCGAGCTGGTGAACCTCTGCGTTTCCGGCTTTGGACTGATCGAGCGGCCGCAGATGCCGAGGCTTGCCGGACGTCCGGCCAATGCCGCTTCCAGGGCGAGCCGGGCAGTTTATTTCGGCACAGGTTTTCGCGATACGCCGGTCTTCGATCGCGCCTTGCTGCCGCCGGCTAGCCGGATCAACGGACCAGCCGTGATCGAGGAATTCGGTTCGACGACGGTGGTGTTTCCCGCTCAATCCGTCGAGGTCGATCCGCACGGGATTCTCGTCATTCGCCCGGTATCGCCGCAGGAGGCAGCACGATGAACATGCATCCCTCCTCGCATCCGTGGCCGACCGCGCCCTCGCGCGAAACCGTGCCGGTCGACCCGATCGTGCTGCAGATCGTCGAGGGAACCCTCAACTCGATCGAGGCCGAAATCGAATTCGCCATCGAGCGCACCGCGCGCAGTCCGATGATCCGCGAAGCCCATGATTTCCGGGTCGGGCTGTTTGACCGCTACTGCCGCAAACTGACGGGCCGCTCCTATTCGGCGATGCCGAACGGCGTGGTGCGGGATTTCGCGCCCGAGACCATGAAGCCGGGCGACGTCTTCCTGATGAACGACACCTATCTGACGGAGGGCTCGATCGGGCACTTGCCCGATCTGTGCAGCACGGTGCCGGTATTTCACGAGGGCGAGGTGGTCGCCTATATCCAGGCGTTCGGTCATCACGATGATGTCGGCGGCAGGGTCCCCGGCTCGATGCCGGGTACTGCGGCCACCGTATTCGAGGAAGGCATCGCCATTCCGCCGGTGAAGATCTACAGCGAAGGCGTGCGGAACGACGCGGTCTTCACCATTGTCCGCCGCAATACGAGGGTGCCGGAGATGCTGTCGGCCGATCTCGATAGCGAGATCCAGGCCTGCCTGATGGGCGCGCGGCGGATGAGCGGATTGTTCGAGCGCTTCGGCAGGGAGCAGGTCGAAGCCTGCTTTCAGGCGATCCTCGACAAGTGCCGCGACATCTACCGCAACGAGCTGCTCGCGAAGATTGCCGACGGCGAATATTCCTGGGAAGATTACGTCGAGCACGACGGCATTACCGATCCGAAGCTGCACAAGATCGCGCTGAAGATGACCAAGAAGGGCGGCAAGATCACGCTCGACTTCAACGGCACCGATCCGCAATCGAGCGGTCCGATCAACTGGCCGGCGGACTATGCCGACGGCGCGTTCCTGATCAAATGGATCGCGCCGATCCTGCGCAATCTTGCCGACACGCCCGAACGCGCCGCCGAAATCCACGTCAACGAGGGCGTCTGCGACGTCTTCGAGGTGATCTTTCCTCCGAAGGGCACGCTGATCACGCCGGAATGGCCGGCCGCGACCAACGCGCGCTCGTTCGTGCTGCTGCGCTGTCTGGGTCTTCTGGCCGGTGTGGTCGCGCAGGCGGTAGACGGCCGCATGCCGGCCGATCAGGAGACCATCCGTTACACCGGCTTTTTCGGCACCGATCTCGAAGGCAAGCCGTTCCTGTCGCGCGAGGTGCTCGGTGGCGGCTCCGGCGGCCGCTATTATGCCGACGGCAACGACGCGATTCATATCGTGCCGGATTCACGCAACCAGCCGGCGGAATTTACCGAGACAAAATTTCCGTTGCTGGTGGAAAAGCTGGCGCTGCGAACCGATTCCGGGGGCGCGGGCCTGCGCCGGGGCGGGCAGGGCTATGAAAAGCATTATCGCGCGCTGGTCGATTGCCGCACCATCGTGACCGCCGACCGGGTCCGGCTCGGTTGCTACGGCTTGAACGGCGGCAAGGCCGGCCAGCCATTTTGCGTGACGGTGGACGCCGAAGGCGAGGGGTATGACCTTGGCGGTCTCGTCGATGGCGAACCGGTCCTGAAAGGGCAGGTCGTTCGCGTCGTGACGACCGGCGGCGGCGGCTGGGGCGATCCGCTGCAACGTGAACTGGAACTGGTGCTGCGCGACGTCATCGAGGGCAGGGTCTCGCTTGCGAGCGCCGAGGCCGATTACGGCGTGGTGTTCGGGCAGGGGATCGTAGGCGAGCGGCCCGTCATCGACGAGGTCGCGACCAAGGCGCTGCGAGCCGGGTCGGGGAAGGCGGGAAATATACCGCCTGCCATGATCGACCGCGGCGAAGGCTATGAAAAAATGCTGCGCGGCGAGCACCGGCCGCGGATGCGATGAACGAGAGTTGAAGCCAGGGCACGGAGTTTCACGGGAATGGCGATTGAAGTTGCGAAGGTCGAATTGAAAACCGTTCAGGATGCGAGCGGCCTTGAGGGATTGATCGCGGCCGGCAAGTTCCGCGCCGACGAGGTCATCGCGGTGATCGGCAAGACCGAAGGCAATGGCGGCGTCAACGATTTCACCCGCATTCTGGCCGACCAGGCGTTTCGGCGCGTGCTGCTCAAGCTTGGCACGCGCTCCGAAGCCGAGATCCACAACGTGCCGATGGTCTGGTCGGGCGGCTGTGATGGTGTCATCACGCCTCACGCCACCGATCTTCGCGCGCAACAGCAGGACCGGCCCGGCCGACAAGTCGCGGCTGGTGATCGGAACGGCGCTGAGCGCGGAACTGCTGCCCGAAGACATCGGACGTCCCGCGATGGTTCAGAAGGTCGCTGACGCCGTCAAGGCAGCGATGAAGGATGCCGGGATTACCGATCCGAAGGATGTGCATTACGTCCAGACCAAGACGCCGCTGCTGACCATCGAGTCGGTCCGCGATGCCGAAATCGCGTCACCAGACGCTGGCCTGCGAGGTCCACAATTCCATGGGCGTTTCCAACGGCACCACCGCGCTCGGCATTGCCGTGGCGCTTGGGCGAGGTGCCGATGCCCAGGGCCGAGCAGATCTGCAAGGATCTCGACCTTTATTCTTCGGTGGCGTCCTGTTCGTCGGGCGTGGAATTGACCCAGGCGCAGATCGTGCTGCTCGGCAACAAGGCCGGTGCCGGCGGCCGCTACCGCATCGGCCATTCGGTTATGAAGCGACGCGCTGGATATCGATGGCATCTACGATTCAATCCGCGACGCCGGTATCGAATTGCCGGAACGACCGCGGTCGGAAGACCTCAAGGGGCGTGTCGTCAACTGTTTCATGAAATGCGAGGCTGACCGCAGCGGCTTGTTGCGCGGGCGGCGGCAGATCATGCTCGACAATTCCGACGTCCATCACCACCGCCATGCCAAGGCGGCGGTCGGCGGCGTGGCGGCGGCGGCGATCGGTGATCCAGCGGTGTTCGTCTCGGTGGACGCCATGCATCAGGGCCCTCATGGCGGCGGTCCGGTGATCGCGATTGTCGAACTGGACGAGTAGAAACCGGCACGTTCCTTGCTCGAATTTGGACGCTGGCCGGCCTCCGCCGGAAGGCGGCCATGACGTGGATGACAGGAGCGCATCGATGAAATCGCTATAATCTCGGGATCTGCGTAGTGGCGGCGTTCGTGCTGGGCGCCAGTCGCGCCGGATCGGGCGGTCGCGCAGGACAAGGTCTCGGTCGGGGTATTTCCGATCAGCTCGTCGCTGCCTTATTTCGTGGCGCTGGAGCGGGGGTTCTTCAAGGAACAGAACATCGAGCCGGAAATGACCAGGCTGATGGGCGGTCCGCCGAACGTCGCGGCGATGATGACCAACCAGATCGAGGTCTCGGCGGTGCTGGTGACGCTGGAAGGGTTAAACGCCGAATGTGAAGAAGCCGGGCGTGGCGATGTACATCGCCCTGCACAGCCAGACCAAGGTCTGGAAGATGGAGCAATTCGTGGTCCGCAACGGCTTTAAGGCCGAAACGATCGCCGATCTGAAGGGCGCCAAGCTGATGTCGGCGCCGGGACCGGCCAACCTCAACACCGCCAAGGCCATTCTGGCCAGGAACGGGTTGAAGGAGGGTGATTACACGATCGACCAGCTCGACATGGGCCAGCACGTCAACGCCATGACGGCGGGGACATTCGATGGCGGCTATACGCTTGAGCCCAGCGCCTCGATAATGATCAAGGCGGGGGTCGCGCGATCGCTCGAGGCCGGGCGTGATCTCGAAATATATCCTCGGCGACGAGGCGGCCGACGCCTATGCGGCGGGTTGCGCGATGACCAGCGATTTCATCCAGAAGCGGCCCGAAGTCGCCAGGCGTTTCGCCGCGGCGTGGCGCAAAGCAATCGATTTCATCAACAGGAACCCGGACGAGGCGCGCAAATATCTCGCCAAGAACACGTTCACGCCTGACAACGTCGTCGATATGGTGCCGATGCTCGGATATGTCATGGTCAGCGACATGACTCCCAGGCAGATCGGCGACTTGCAGAAATTTGCCGACTTCGGAAATTCGATCGGAGTGGTGCCTGAAAAGCTGGACGTTACCAAAGTCCTGCAGAAATTCTGAGGCGCCGGTGGCCGGAGCACAGCCAGCCGCGAGCATCGAATTGACCGGCAATGCCCGCGAAGCCGCGCGGCGCACGGCTCCCCACGTCACCATCCGCGGGCTGAGCAAGCGATTTTCCGACGCCATTATCTACGACAATTTCGACTTCGATATTCCGCGCGGCAAGCTGATGTCGGTGTTCGGGCCCAACGGTTGCGGCAAGAGCACACTGATCAATATGATCGCGGGGCTGTTTCCTGCCGATGCCGGAGAAATCCTGTTCGACGGCCAGCCGTTAAGCCAGATCAAGTTCGGCTACGTGTTCCAGAATTATCGCGAGGCGATGTTTCCCTGGCTGCGCGCCTTCGACAATATCGCCTATCCCCTCAGGGTGATGGGAGCTGCCGAGGGCCGAGCGCACCACCCGCGTGGAGAAGATCGTCGCCAGCCTCAACGTCAAGATCGACCTCAACCTCTACCCCTACCAGATGTCCGGCGGTCAGCAGCAACTGGTCTCGATCATGCGGGCGCTGGTTGTCGAGCCCGAAATCCTGTTTCTCGACGAACCGTTTTCCGCACTGGACTATGAAATGACGCTGTTCATGCGCGAGCAGCTGCAGCGCATCTTTGTGGAGACGTCCACGACGACGGTTCTGGTTTCGCACGATCTGGAGGAGGCGGTGTACCTGTCGGACCGGATCCTGCTGCTGTCGCGCCATCCCGCACGCGCCGTCGAGTTCGTCCATTACGACGCGCCGCGGCCGCGAACCCCCAGGACAATGTCGGAGGTCGACTTCATCAGCACCAAGGCGCACTGTCTCGAAATATTCCAGCGCGAGGTTCGCAAGGGATGAGGCGGCCATGAAACGTTTGCAGGTATTGCTTCCTTTCGTCGGCGTCGCGGTGCTGCTGGCGGTCTGGTCGCTGACGGTCTGGGCGCGGGTGGTCGATCCGGTTTTGCTGCCGTCGCCAATCGCGACATTCCGCGCGATGTGGATCGGGATGACCAGCGGCAAGCTTGGCGTCGATTTCCTCAAGACCGTCGAGCGCACGATCTACTCGACGGCGATCGCCGCGGTCATCGCGATCCCACTCGGCATTTTGCTGGGATCGTCGGAAAAGATCTATCGCTCCGTTGAATTCCTGATCGATTTCTTCCGCTCGACGCCGGCCTCGGCGATGTTTCCGCTTGTTCCTGGTGCTATTCGGCGTCGGCGACCGCACCAAGATTTCGGTGGCCGCCTTCGGCGCGGCATTGGTGATCCTGTTCAACGTCGCTTATGGCGTGATGAATGCGCGCAAGACACGCATTTTGGCGGCGAGGGTAATGGGCGCATCTCGGCTGCGGGTGCTCTGGGACGTGATGCTACTGGAATCGCTGCCGCAGACCTTCGTGGGCTTGCGCAACGGCGTGTCGCTGGCGCTGGTGATCGTCGTCGTCGCCGAGATGTTCATCGGCTCGACCGATGGACTCGGCCAGCGCGTCTTCGAGGCGCAGCAGTTGTTTGATATGCCGGATATGTATGCGGCGATCTTCGCCGCCGGCGCGCTCGGCTATGGTCTTAACCTCCTGTTCCTCATGATCGAGCGTCGCTTCGTGCACTGGTCGGGCAAGTAACGGAATCCGATATGACAGAGAATCTGAGCCGCAAGACGGCCGTCGAATTGGCGTCGCTGATCGCTGACCAAGGCCGTTAGCCCGGTCGAAGTCCTTGAGGCGCATCTGGCCACCATCGCGCGCGTGAATCCGAAGCTCAATGCCATCGTGACACTGGCGGCCGATGCCGCGCGCACGTCGGCGAAAGACGCCGAAGCGGCCGTGATGCGCGGGGACGCGCTGGGCGCGCTGCACGGATTGCCGGTCGCGATCAAGGATGTGACGCCGACGGCGGGCATCCGAACCACCTACGGCTCGCCGCTGTTCAGGGACAATGTGCCGACCGAGGATGCCGAAGCGGTGCGGCGCCTGAAAGCGGCCGGCGCCATTGTGCTCGGCAAGACCAACACGCCCGAGTTTGCCGCCGGCGCCAATACCTTCAACGACGTGTTCGGCGTCACCCGAAATCCCTGGAATCCCGGCGTTGAGCCCTGCGGGTTCTTCCGGCGGATCGGCGGTCGCGGTGGCGACCGGGATGGTGCCCCTGGCGCAAGGCACGGATTTCGGCTGCTCGATCCGCATGCCGGCATCGTTCTGCGGCATCGTCGGCATCCGGCCGACCCCGGGATTGACGCCGAACTGGCCGATGCCGCTGGCCTGGGACCCCGGCCAGGTTCACGGCCCCCTGGCACGCACGCGCCGAGGATGCCGCGCTGATGCTGGACGCGATGGTCGGCTTCAGCCGGGCTTCGCCGATTTCGGTCGCGCCGCCATGGGCCAGCGCCCGGGCGATCGTGGCGAAGAGCCAATGACGTGAAGGGCCTGCGCATCGCTTACGTGTCCGATATCGCAGGCATCGGCGTCGAGCCGGAGATCGACGACATCTGCCGAAAAACCGCAATGTCGCTGCGCGACGCCGGCGCGGCCGTGGAGGAGATCGCGTTCGACATCTCCGACGGCAAGTCGCCATATCAGGCGTGGCGCGGCCTTTGGATGGTCGGACAGCAATTTGCCAATCTCGAACATCTGGAGGAATTCGGGGCCAATCTGCAAGGGCAACGTCAAGGCGGGCCTCAAGGTGACGCCGCTGGATCTTGCGGATCGTCCGAGCAGAAGCGCGCGCAGCTGTTTGAGCGCTTCGCGAAATTCTTCGAGCGATACGATCTGCTGATCACGCCGCAGTCGCCGGTCAAAGCAGTTTCCGGTGGAGATGAATTTTCCGACGCTGATCAACGGCAAGAAGCTCGACAATTACACCGACTGGATCGCCGGCTCGTTCCTGATCACGCTGATGAGCCTGCCCGGTGGCAGCGTGCCGGCCGGCCAAACCGCCGATGGATTGCCGGTCGGAATCCAGGTCGTCGGCCCGCGTTTCGAGGAACCGCTGATTCTATCCGTCATGAAGATCGTGCAGCAGCTCCACCCCCTGGGCTGGCCGCCTCATGCCTGAGCTGCGGCGATGCGCGCGGCAAAACCGGCGAGCGAGGTTGGCGGACGTCCGAGCAGCCAGCCGAGCACGTTGCAATTGCCCTTGAGGCCGTCGCGCGCATAGGCGCGAAACATCTTCGTCAACGTCTCGCGCGAATGGTCGTCCATGCCGGCTGCGCGGGCGCGATGGTTCCAGCTTTCGATGGCCTCGGCTTCGGCGCGAACGGGCTTCTTCAGTGCTTTGCCGAAGGATTCCGCGATCTCGAGCTGGCTGAGCGGCGGCGTGCCGACCAGTTCGTAAGTGGCGCCGGAATGGCCGGCGTCGGTCAGCACGATGGCCGCGGCATCCGCAACATCGTCGAGGTCGACAAGACTGAGCCGGGTTTCGATCGGATAGGGCACGCGATAGATGCCGTCTTTGACCATGCGGTCCCATTCGGCCGAGGCAGTTCTGCATGTAGGCGGTGGGTTGCAGGATGGTGACGTCGAGCGGGGAGGTGAACAGCATCTCCTCGACCCGCAGCTTGTTCCAGTGGTGCGGCATCGCCTCGATCTGCGGATGCAGGACGGAATGATAGACCAATCGGGGCACGCCGGAACGGGCGGCGCTATCGACAAGCGCCTTCGCAAAGGAGACTTCGTGCGGGCTGACGTTCGGGCAGATGTGATAGATCGCTTCCGTTCCCCGTGTTGCCTGCGGACAACGCGTGCGGGTCGTCCATCTCACCCGTGACGGTCTCACGAACACCCAGCGCTTTAAGGGTGGCCTCATGCGCGGGACTTCGGACGAAGGCGCGCACCGGCGCGCCGCGCGCGACCAGCGCCTTGATAATCGCCTTGCCGGTCTTGCCGCCTGCACCGGTGATGAGGATCATCTGCGTGGCATCCTGAGGATCGCTAGCCTGGCGCGTTGCGGGTCAGTTCGAACAGCCGGCTCGGGCTGAGCGGAATCTCCAGCAATTCGACGCCACGGCGCTCCAGGTCGAGCGCGTCCTCGATCGCCTGCGCGAACAGCGGCCCGACCGGAATGGCCCCGGCTTCGCCGGCTCCCTTGATGCCCATCGGGTTGAGCGGCGATTTCGTCACGGTGTGGCCGAGTTCCACCCGCGGCACTTCGAGCGCGGTCGGCAGCAGGTAATCCGCCAGCGAAGCGTTCAGGAGTTGGCCCTGGTCGTCGAACACCAGTTTTTCGTAAAACGCGTTGCCGATTCCCTGCGCCACGCCGCCATGGATCTGGCCCGCCAGGATCATCGGGTTGATCACGGTGCCGCAGTCATGCACCACGACATATTTCAGGATTTTCAAATCGAAGGTTCGCGGGTCCATTTCCACGATCATGGCGTGGACGCCATTCGCCGTCGCGCCCATCCGGGGTCCGAAATACTGCGTCGATTCCAGTCCCGGTTCGGTGCCCGGCTGGACCGCCCCGCGCATCGGGTTGGCGCGGCCTGCGAGATCGCCGAGGCTGACGAATTTTTCGGGAATTCCCACGATCGAAACCCTGCCGTCCTCGAGCACGAGGTCTTCCTCGGCGCATTCGAACAGGTCGCTTGCAAGCTTCAGCGCCTTCTTCCGCACCGCCTTTGAGGCTTCGTTGACGGCGTTGCCGGCGACCACCGCGCCGCGGCTGGCAAAGGTGCCGGCGCCCCAATAGAACTGATCGGTATCGCCGGTGACGACGTCGACATCGGTGACGGCGACGCCCAGCTGATCGGCGGCGATCTGGGCAAAGACGGTGAAGTGGCCTTGTCCCTGGGTGCCGATCCCGGTGGCGATGCTGACCTTGCCGTTCGATTGCACCTGAACCTTGGCTCCTTCATAGGGTCCGATCCCGGTGCCTTCGACATAACAGGCCACGCCGATGCCAAGATGGCGGCCTTGCCGGCGCGCCGCGGCCTGTTCCTCCCTGAAAGCCTTGTACCCGATCGCCTCCAGCGCCATGTCGAGCACCGGCTCGTAATTGCCGCTGTCAAATTCGAGCGGCTGGAAGTCCTGAAAGATGATTTCATTTTTGTAAGGGAACGCATCGGCCGGGATCAGATTCCGCCGCCGGATCTCGGCACGATCGATGTTCAGTTCATGCGCGGCGAAGTCGAGCAGGCGCTCCATGACGAACACGCCGTGCTGGCGTCCGGCGCCGCGATAGGGCGTCACCAGCGTCAGATTGGTGAAAACCTGCGTGAAGGTGCTGTCGTAGTTCGGCACGACATAGGGGCCGAGCAGGGTGCACTGGCTGTTGATCGGCACCGTCAGGCCGTAGGGATCGTAGGCCCCGCCATCGTGCAGGAACACGTCTTTGATGCCGAGGATCCGGCCATCGCGCGTCAGCGCGATTTCGGCATCGTGGATCTGGCCGCGCTCATGGGTGGTGGCGAAGAAATGCTCAAGCCGGTCCTCGATCCATTTGATCGGCCGGTTCAGCTTCATCGACACCCAGGGCAGCAGCACCTCTTCGGGATAGAACATCATGATCTTCGGCCCGAAGCCGCCGCCGACAAAAGGCGCGATCACGCGAACCTGGCGTTCGCTCAGTCCCAGCATGCCGGCCAGGCCGTTGCGGATGAACACCGGCGCCTGGGTCGTGTCCCAGATCGTCATCTGGTTGGCGCGCCCATCCCACTGGGCGACGACGCCGCGGGTTTCGATCGGCGATGAAATGCCGTGCTCATAACGGAACCGGCGCTTGATGATGTGATCGGCCTTTGCTGCCGCCGCGGCATAATTGCCCTTGGTCTGCCGGACATGGGCTGACACGTTGGAATCCAAATCCTCGTGCACCAGCGCCGATCCGGCCTTCAGCCCTTGTTCGATATCGACCACGGCCGGCAGCTGCTCGAGCTCGATTTCGATATCGTCGAGCGCGTCTTCGGCGATATAGCGGCTTTCCGCGATCACGATGACAAGGGGTTCGCCGACATGGCGGACCTTGTGCTTGGCGAGCGGAACCTGGGTGCGCTGGTTGAAGACGATACCGGCAATCGGGGGAGGGGGCACCAGCAGGGGGCCGGGCTTCCAGTAGTCGCCGAGGTCGTCGGCGACATAGGCGGCGACCACGCCGGGCCGCCGCAGCGCCCGCGAGACATCGATCTTGCGAATTCGCGCATGCGCGACCTGGCTGCGCAGAAACGCTGCGTGCAACATCCCCGGCAGCTCGACGTCGTCGATGAACAGCGCCTGGCCGGTGAGAAGCCGGCGGTCCTCGTTGCGCTTGATCGGTTCTCCGAAGGTGCGGGTGGACATGAGATTAGCCCCGCATCCGCTTCGCCGCCGCCATCACGGCATCGACGATGTTCTGATAGCCGGTGCAGCGGCACAGATTTCCCGAAAGAGCCTCCCGAACCTCCTCTTCGCTGGGCGAGCGGTTTTCCTCGAGAAATGCCGTCATGGTCATGAGAATGCCGGGCGTGCAGTAACCGCATTGCAGGCCGTGATGATCGTGCATCGCCTGCTGCAGCGGGTGATATTCCCCATCCCCGCTCGCAAGCGCCCTCAACGGTCGAGATTTCGTGTTTCTCGGCTTGCACGGCGAACATCAGGCATGAGCGCACCGGCTGGCCGTCGAGCAGGATCGTGCAAGCGCCGCACACGCCGTGCTCGCAGCCGACATGGGTGCCGGCGAGGCCCAGATCGTGGCGAAGGAAGTCGCTCAGCAGCATGCGCGATTCGACGCGGCGCTGGTATCGCACACCGTTCACGGAGACCGTAATCTCGTGGTCGTCAATGTCCATGGCGCGCCCGCTGGTAAGCCGTCTGCAGGGCCCGCTCGGTGAGCACGCCGGCAATATGGCGCTGATAGTCGGCGGTGGCATGAACGCTGCCGCTCGGATCAATCATGGTCTGTGCGGCCGCCGCGACGTCGCGAATTGCTTGTTCGGTCGGCGCATGCCCCACTGAGAATTTCGGCGGCCGAACTGGCGTCGGCAGGGATTTCGCCCACTCCGCAAAAGACCAGCCTGACATGGATACATTCATCGCGTTCGCCCAGCGTCATCGTCGCTGCGACGCCGGCGATGGCAAAGTCGCCGCGACGGCGCGCGATCTCCATGAAGCACGAGCCGGTGCGCGGCTTCGGCGCCGGCAACTCGACCTCCACCAGCATTTCATCGGATTGAAGGTCGGTGGTAAGCCCGCCCACGAAAAAATCCGATGCATCACACCAGCGTTGTTGTTTTGCCGACTGAACGTGGAATTTGGCACCGAGCGCGACCGCGATCGCCGGGAGCTCCGACGCCGGATCGGCATGCGACAGATTTCCCCCGATCGTGCCGCGGTTGCGGATTTGCGGGTGCGCGATATGCGGCAGCGCTTCGGCGATCAACGGAAACATGCCGGCGAAGCCCGCATCACGTTCAAGGGTGCGATAGCGGGTCAGCGCGCCAACCCGGGCGCCGCCGCCATCGCATGGCCGGATCGCTCCGAGGCCGTCGATCCGGTTGATGTCGATAAGGATGGCCGGCCGGGCCAGGCGAAAATTCATCGTCGGGATCAGGCTTTGTCCGCCGGCCAGAAACTTCGCGTCATCGCCGTATTCCGCCTTCAGCGAGAGCGCGTGCTCGAGCGAGGTCGCGGAAATATATTTGAAAGAAGCAGGCTTCATGGCGCTCGCATGCAAGCCATCAGAACGCGGTCCTGCGCTGTTGGCGATCCGCCATCAAAGTATGAGGCGCGTCCCCGCACAAGTCAAAAACCGATCGGTTTTTTCCTATCTGAAAATCCGATAGGGGCATGTTCGGCCCCGATGGTTGTTCTTGCCCATTAATATCTCCGCATGCGCAAACATTGAGCGCGCCATTTGCAGCGGTGTTTGCCAGTATTTGCCAATGGGGCTGCAACAGCAGAAAGCATTGAAGCAGGACGATCCGGACGTTACGCTATGGCGAGACGTGCGGGAATCGTATGTTGCTCCGATCGAGCCAGTAGCCATGAACAGCGCAGCGGATGCCAGGGCCGAATTGATTTCTTCGCCGCAGCGCCTGGCGGTGGACGTTCGCAATGTGTCGCTGACGTTTGAAACTGCCGATGGCAAGGTCGATGCGCTGTCGAATGTCAGTCTGCAGATCGCGGACGGCGAATTTGTCTCGTTCATCGGCCCTTCCGGTTGCGGCAAGACAACAATGCTGCGGGTGATCGCCGATCTGCAGCAACCTACATCCGGCACGCTTCTCGTCAACGGCGTGAGCGCGGAGCAGGCGCGGCTGGAGCGGAGATACGGCTACGTGTTTCAGGCGCCCGCGCTGTTTCCGTGGCGCACGATCGAGAAGAACCTGAAGCTGCCGCTGGAGATCATGGGTTTTTCCGATAGCGAGCAGCGGCAGCGCGCGGCGCGCTATCTGGCGCTGGTCAACCTCACCGGCTTCGAGCGCAAGTTTCCCTGGCAGTTGTCGGGCGGGATGCAGCAGCGGGTGTCGATCGCCCGCGCACTGTCGTTCGACCCGGAGCTGCTGTTGATGGACGAGCCGTTCGGCGCGCTCGACGAGATTGTCCGCGACCATCTCAATGAGCAGTTGCTGCAATTGTGGGACAAGACCGGAAAGACGGTCGTGTTTGTAACCCACTCGATTCCGGAAGCGGTGTTCCTGTCCACCAGGATCGTGGTGATGTCGCCGCGACCCGGCCGCATCATCGATATCATCGACTGCAATTTTCCGCGTGTCCGCACCCTGGAAATTCGCGAGACGCCGGAATTCCTGAAGATCGCGCAGCGGGTGCGCGTTGGCCTTCGGGCGGGGCATTCCTATGACGAGTAGCGCCCTCTCTCTCCCCGTTTCCAGCGCCGGCACATTGCGGCGCCATCGGCTGGCAGAGCGCTACGCGCCGATCGTAACGATCGTTCTGGCGCTGATCGCGATCTGGTACATCGGGGCCGTCGTGATGAACCTGGCGCTGGTCCGCGACGGGTTCGAGCGGGAAGAGACGCCCTATACGGTGTCGGACCTGATCGAGGGCACGATGAGCGCGGAGCGGCCGTTGCTGCCGGCGCCGCACCAGGTGATCGCAGCCTTCGTCGATTCGGTTTTCGGTTATGCGCCGTCCGCGCCGCGCAGCCTGATCTATCATTCCGCCGTGACCCTGTCGGCGACGCTGCTCGGCTTCGTGCTGGGCGCGCTATTGGGCATCGCCCTGTCGCTGATGATCGTGCACAGCCGCGTGCTGGAAAAAAGCCTGCTGCCGTGGATCATTTGCTCGCAGATGGTTCCGATCCTGGCGCTGGCGCCGATTTTCGTCGTGGCGCTGGGCGCGATGGGACTGCAGGGTCTGCTGCCGAAGTCGATCATTTCGGCCTATCTGAGCTTCTTCCCGATCACGATCGGGATGGTGAAGGGTTTTACCGCGCCCGATCCGATGCAGCTTGATTTGATGCGGACATGGTCGGCAACACCCCGGCAAGTGCTGTCGAAACTGCGCTGGCCGTCGGCCGTGCCCTATCTGTTCGCCAGTCTGAAGGTCGCGGTTACGATTTCATTGATCGGCGCCATCGTCGCAGAGCTGCCGACGGGTGCCGAAGCCGGGATTGGCGCGCGGCTGCTGGCCGGCTCTTACTACGGCCAGACCATCCAGATATGGTCGGCGCTGCTGGCGGCGGCTATCCTCGCCTCCGGTTTGATCGCTCTGGTGGATCTGACCGAACGCGGCGTCGCGCGACAAATGGGGACACGGTCGTGAACCCGAGCAGGCGCCGGTTGGGCTTTATCCTTGCCGCGGCAGGCATGTTCGCGGCTGTGGTCTTGCCGCTCTCAAGCGAGGTCGCGGCGGCCCTGCCGGCGCGGCCGGTGCTGTTGGCGGTCACCCTCGCGGCAGGGCTGCTGTTGGCCATTGCCGCGGCGATCCGCGGATACCGGTCGGTGGTGCCTGGCTTCGCTGGCGTTCTCTGCGGAGCCACCACAACGCTGGCGCTGCTACGCGATCCCGGCGTTGCCGGCTCCGCCGCGGCGGGCTTCTGGGCGATGGTGCTCGCGGTCTGGCTCGGCGCTGCGCTATGCGTGGTTCAGCTGGCTTCGATGCGTCCGCGCAACAAGGCATCCCGCCGTGTTCTCAATCTTGCGATTCCGCTGCTGTTTGGCGCGGTGGTCTTCTATCTCTGGGAAGTCATGGTGCGCGGCCTCGGCGTCTCCCCGGTCATCCTGCCGGCGCCGAGCGCGGCGGCGGCGAGGTTCGCCGCGTCCTTGCAGACGCTCGGGCAGGATTTCGTGCAGACCTTTATTCGTGGCGTGCTGATCGGCTACGCCATCGGCTGCGGCGCCGGTCTGCTGGTCGCTATTGTCGCGCAGCGTTTTGCCTTTCTCGGACGCGGTCTGCTTCCGCTCGGCAATTTCTTCTCGGCGTTGCCGCTGGTAGGCGTCGCGCCCATCATGGTGATGTGGTTCGGCTTCGACTGGCCCTCGAAGGCCGCCGTCGTCGCGCTCGTGACGTTCTTCCCGATGCTGGTGAACACGCTGGCCGGATTGTCCGCGTCCGGACATATGGAGCGCGATTTGATGCGGTCCTACGGAGCCGACCATCGGCAGACGCTGAAGAAGCTTTATTTGCCGGCGGCGCTGCCTTTCATTTTCAACGCCTTGAAGATCAATGCCACGCTGGCATTGATCGGCGCGATCGTGGCGGAATTCTTCGGAACGCCGACGCAGGGCATCGGCTTTCGCATTTCGACGGAAGCGGGACGAATGGCGATCGACATGGTGTGGGCGGAAATCGCCCTCGCGGCGATCGCGGGAATGGCTTTTTACGGACTTGTCGCGCTCGCCGAGCGCGCGACCACTTTTTGGCATCCATCCTATCGAACCTGACTCGGCGGGTTCTGAAAGCTTCGGAGTATCGCATGAAAAAAGTACTGGCACTCGCGACAGGCATGACGATGGGCTTGTCGCTGGCGACCGCGCAAGCGGCGGACACGGTGACCATCCAGCTGAAATGGGTCGCGCAGGCCCAGTTCGCGGGTTACTTCGTGGCCAAGGAAAAGGGCTTCTACAAGGAAGCCGGGCTTGACGTCACGATCAAGCCGGGCGGTCCGGACGTGGCGCCGCCACAGGTGATTGCCGGCGGCGGCGCCGACGTGGTGGTTGACTGGATGCCCTCGGCATTGGCGTCGCGCGAAAAGGGCGTGCCGCTGGTCAACATCTCGCAGACCTTCAAGAAGTCCGGACTCGAGCTCACCTGCCGCGCCGAAACCGGCATCAAGAAGCCGACCGATTTCAAGGGCAAGACCATCGGTGTCTGGTACGGCGGCAATGAATATCCTTTCCTGTCCTGGATGTCGAAGCTGGGCATCAAGACCGACGGTTCTGCCGGCGGCATCAAGATCATCAAGCAGGGCTTCAATGTCGATCCGCTGCTGCAAAAGCAGGCCGATTGCGTTTCGACGATGACCTACAACGAGTATTGGCAGGTGATCGACGGCGGCTACAAGCCGAGCCAGCTGGTGGTCTTCAAATATGAGGACGAGGGCGTCGCGACGCTGGAAGACGGCCTCTATGTGCTGGAAAAGAACCTCAAGGACCCGGCGTTCGTGGCCAAGATGGCGAAGTTCGTCAAGGCCTCGATGAAGGGCTGGGACTACGCCAAGAACCATGTTGACGAGGCGGTGAAGATCATCCTGGCCGGCGATTCCACCGGTGCAAAAACCGCAAAGGACCAGACGCGGATGATGACCGAAGTCGGCAAGCTGCTCGGCGCCACCGACGGCAAGCTGGACGTCAAGGATTACGACCGAACGGTTGCGACGTTGATGTCGGGCGGATCCGATCCCGTCATCACCAAGAAGCCGGAAGGCGCCTACAGCTTCGCAGTCTATGACGCCATGAAGTAATCAAAACCGCAATATTGATACCAGGCGGGCGGCCGGCCAAGTCCGGCCGCCCACAGGTCGGCAAGAACCGCTGGCGACAGTTGCGTGGACCTCGTGGAGATCGCCTATCGGGAACGCACTGCCGCGGCGTCGGCAGTGAGTTAGACCGAGCATGCATCCCGATAATCGAAGCAGAACCTATTTTGTCGTCGTAAGCCGGCGCGGCAGCGGCGCAAATCCCTTTGGCTGGGAGATCCAGCGCCGAAAACAGGCGATGGGCGTGAAGGTTTCGGGCGCCGGCTATCGCTCTCACCGGGCGGCCCAGGAGGCTGGAAACAGCGCGCTGGACAAACTCCTGAACGATCTTTCCAGAGAGGCCGAGACAAGCGGCTAAGCCGGCGATCGCCGCGACCGCCGGTGACGGCTAATTTGCCGGCCGCGCAGGTGTCGAGCCGTTCTGCGGTTGCAGCAAAGACAACTCGCCGGTCGGGGTCCATCCGCCGCCCAGCGCCTGAAACAGGCTGCTGGCCGCGAGCAACTTGGTCAGCCGCACCTGCGCCAGCGTGTTCTCGGCGATGAGAAGCGTTTGCTGGGTCTGCAGCACGGTAATGAGATTGACCGTGCCGGCGCGCAACTGGGTTTCGGATACCTCAAAAGCCTTGCGGGAATTGGCCACGGCTTCGATCTGGAGGCGCTCCTGCAAGGTGGATTGCGAGAGCGCAACGAGTGCCTTTTCGACGTCAGCGAAAGCCGACAGCACCGCCTTGCGATAGGCCTGCAGATTTTGCAGCTGCACGCCTTTCGCCTGCTTCAGTTGGCTCTCCAGCAGGAAGCCGTCGAACAGCGGCTGGGTCAGCCCCGCCGACAATGTATAGAACCATGCGCCCGGTCCAAACAACGAGGCGAGTGCCGCGCTCTGGACGCCGGTTTGGGCCGTCAACTGGATCTGCGGGAAGAACGCGGCGCGCGCCGCTTCGACGCTGAAATTGGAAGACGCAAGCAGCGCTTCGGCCTGGCGGATGTCAGGCCTTTGGTTGAGCAGCTCTGAGGGCATCCCCGGCGTGATGCGGGGAATCGCAATCTGCGTCAACGGTCCGCCCTTTACCGTGAAATTCGCCGGTGCTCGTGCGACCAGCAGGGCAAGGGCCGCGATGTTCTGCCTCAAGGTGATTTCGAGAGGGGGAATGGCGGCGCGCTCGGTCGACACCAGTGCTTCCTGTTGCGACAGGTCGAGCTGCGATGCGGTGCCTCCGGAAAACTGCTGCCTGATCAGCGCAAGAATCCGCTCGGCCGCCGCGAGATTTCGGCGTGCGACGCGCAGCTCATCCTGTGCGGCGAGAATCTGGAAATAGGTGTTGGCGACGGTCACGATCGTTGTCAGCGTCACGACTTCGCGATTGTACCGGGCCGAGGTTGCGTTCTCCTCGGCGGCGTAGAGCGTGGCGCGGTTCTTGCCCCAGAAATCGATCATGTAACTTGCGGTAAGCCCAAGGCTGTACTGCGAGAATGTCGTCGAAAAGCCATTGCCACCGCCAAAATTGGAGGACACGCTGCGGATCCGCTCAGCGGTTGACGTTCCGGTGGCCGACGGCAGCAAGGGGGCCCCCGCGACGCCCACCTGGGCGTCGGCCTGCACAATCTGGGCAATCGCCACCGCGACGTCGAGATTGTAGATTTGCGCCGCGTCCATCAGCGCGGTCAGCTCGCTGGAGCGAAAGCCGCGCCACCAATCCAGTGCCGGAACATGGGCGTCGGGCGCACCTCGGCCTGCTTCGCGATACCCTGCGGGCACCTCGAGGTTGAGGTCGGGCCGTTCGGTCCCAAGGATGCAGCCGGACAGCGCCGGCGCGAGCAAAAGCGCGGAGACAGCCATGCACGCCCTGCTGCCAAGCCGCGACGGGGCGACGGTCGAATTCGGCGCCAGCTTGCGCGTGGGTTCCCGAAATCCGAAATCACGCAAGCGACGTTCGAGAATCTTGCCGATCATGGATCTTGCTGTTGACATCTACTCGCCCGGTTGCAGCGTGGCATCGGGCGCCAGCGGTGTCGTACCGCCGCCCCGGAGACGTCGGCTCCATGACCGGAACCGGTCCATATACAGGTAGATGACCGGCGTTGAATAGAGCGTCAGCACCTGGCTCAGAATGAGTCCACCGACAATTGCGATACCCAGCGGCTGTCGAAGCTCGCCGCCATCGCCGATGCCGATGGCAAGGGGCAGGGCGCCGAGCATGGCCGCCATGGTCGTCATCATGATCGGCCGGAAGCGGAGCATGCAAGCCTCGTGGATGGCATCAAGCGGGCTGAGCCCACGTCTGCGCTCCGCGTCGAGCGCAAAATCGATCATCATGATGGCGTTCTTTTTTACGATGCCGATCAGCAGAATGACCCCAATCAGCGCCATAATACTGAATTCCGTGTTGAACGCCATCAGGGCGAGAAGCGCGCCCACGCCGGCGGACGGCAATGTGGACAAGATCGTCAGGGGATGGACGTAGCTTTCGTACAGCACCCCGAGCACGATGTAGATCGTGACCAGGGCGGCCAGAATGAGGATAGGGCTGATTGCGGAGCGAATCCTGAAACGCCTTCGCTGTGCCCTGGAACGTCCCGCGAATTGTTGCGGGAACGCCGATCCGGTTCATGGCGGCTTCGATCGAGGCGACGGCCGTGCTGAGCGATCCGCCTGGCGGCAGGTTGAACGAAATCGTGTTGGCGACCAAAAGGCCTTGATGATTGACAGCGAGCGGCGTCGCTCCCCGCGTGAAATGCGCGACAGCGGACAGCGGTATCATGGTTTCCTGGTTTGTGCTGACCGCCGAACCGGTGGAGGCCACCCCCTTGCCGGTGGCGCCAATCGAATTGGTCGCGAGATTTCGCGCGGCCTGGGCGTTGGCGGAGGTGGCCGAGGTTGACTTTGCCGACGTCGCGACGGTTCCCGCCACCGCATTGGTCGCCTGCGACCCGCCGACCGCGGCGCCCGATGTGCTGACGTAAACGTCCTTCAGCGTTTCCGGATTTTGCCAGTATTGCGGCGCGACCTCCATGATCACATGATACTGGTTGCGGGCGACATAGATGGTCGATACCTGGCGCTGGCCGAACGCGTCATAGAGCGTGTTGTCGATCTGGCTGACGGTGATCCCCAACTGAGCGGCAGCGTCGCGGTCGATGACGAGATCGGACTCGAGCCCCTTGTTTTGCTGGTCGCTGTTGACGTCCGTGAGGTTCGGGTCGGCCTGCAGCGCCGCCGCGATCTTCGGCGACCATTCGTTGAGTTCCTCGAATGTGGGGCCCTGCAACGTGTATTGAAATTGCGCATTGCTGGCCCGGCCGCCGACGCGGATATCCTGCACGGCCTGCAGAAACAGGGTTGCCCCCGGAACAACCGCCATTTCACGCCGCAATCGCCCGATGACTCCGTCCGCGGAGATCTGTCGCTCGCCAAGCGGCTTCAGCGAAACGAACATGAAACCGGAATTGGTCTGACCCCCGCCGGTGAACCCGACGACGGTTTCGACCGCGGGATCATTCTTGATGATGGTGACGAATTGCGTCAGCTTCTGCTGCATCAGTTGAAATGAAATGCTCTGGTCCGCCTGGATCGAGCCGACCAGACGCCCGGTGTCCTGCTGCGGGAAGAAACCCTTCGGGATGACGCTATAGAGATAGAAATTGAGACCAAGCACCGTGGCGAGAATCAGCATCATCGAGCGGGGATGCCGGAGCGCGATCGTCAGGGTGCGCCGATAGGCGTTGAGCATGGCATCGAAGAAGCGTTCGCTGGCGCGGTAAAGCCGTCCATGTCGCTCGCCGCTGTCGCTGCGGAGCAGCACGGCGCACATCATCGGCGTGGTCGCGAGCGAAATCGCGAGCGAGATCATGATCGATATCGAGATCACCATCGCAAATTCGCGGAACAGGCGGCCGACGATGCCGCCCATCAGCAGGATCGGAATGAAGACGGCGATGAGCGAGATACTCATCGAAAGCACGGTGAAGCCGACCTCGTTGGCCCCCTTCAGGGACGCTTCCAGCGGGGTCATGCCGTTCTCGATGTAGCGGGTGATGTTCTCGAGGACGACGATGGCATCGTCGACGACAAATCCGGTCGCAACCGTGAGCGCCATCAGCGAGAGATTGTCGAGACTGTAGCCCATCAAATACATCACGGCGAATGTCGCGATCAGCGATACCGAAACGGCCACAACCGGCACCAGCGTCGCGCGCAGGTTTCGCAGGAAGGCGAAAACCACGACAATCACCAGCAGCACGGCGAGGATCAGGGTCCGTTCGACGTCGCGCAACGAGGTGCGAATAGTCGTCGAGCGGTCGACTGCCACACCGATGTCGATGGCCGGTGAAATCGATGCCCTGAGCTGCGGCATCAGCGCCTTTACCAGATCGACCGTGCTGATGATGTTCGCACCCGGCTGTCTGTAGAGGATGATCAGTACGGCCGGCTTTCCGTTCGACAGCCCCGCGTTTCGGAGGTTCTCGACCGAATCGGTCACATCGCCGACATCCGAGAGATGGACCGGCGCGCCATTTCGATAGGCGAGGATCAGGGATTTGTAGTCGTCGGCCTTGTTGGCCTGGTCGTTGGCATAGATCTGGTAACGCTGACCTTCGACGTCGATCCCGCCCTTCGGGCTGTGCGCGTTGGCGCTGCCAAGTGCCGCCCGCACGTCCTCAAGACCAATGCCGTATTTGTAAAGCGCCTGCGGAATGAGTTCGGCTCTCACCGCGGGCAGCGAGCTGCCGCCGACCACGACTTCGCCGATCCCCTCGACCTGCGACAGCTTCTGCGCCAGGACGGTCGATGCCGCGTCATAGAGATCGCCGCGGGTCTTGGTGTCGGAAGTCAGGGTCAGGACCAGGATCGGCGCGTCGGCAGGATTGACCTTGCGGTAGGTCGGGTTGGTTCGCAGGCTGGTCGGCAGGTCGACGCGCGCCGCATTGATGGCCGCCTGCACGTCGCGCGCCGCGCCATTGATGTCTCGGTTGAGGCCGAACTGCAGGGTGATGCGGGTTCCACCTACCGTGCTCGACGAGGTCATCTCGGTGACGTCGGCGATCTGCCCGAGATGGCGCTCAAGCGGACTGGCGACAGTGGTTGCAACGTCTTCCGGACTGGCGCCCGGCAGCGTCGCCCGCACGGAAATGGTCGGAAAATCGACCTGCGGCAGCGGCGAGACCGGCAGCCTGAAGAACGCCACGGCGCCCGCCGCCGCAAGACCGAAGGTCAGCAACGTCGTTGCGATCGGCCGGCGAATGAAGGGCGTTGACGGGCCCATTGCTCAGCTCAATTCGTTCGCGGGGCCAGCTTCGCCCGACGATCCTGCAAACCGCGTCGCCAGCCGATCGAACCAGAGATAGATCACCGGCGTCGTAAACAGGGTCAGCAGCTGACTGACCAGAAGGCCGCCGACGATGGAAATCCCGAGGGGGTGCCGCAGTTCGGAACCCGCACCGGTTCCGAGCATCAGCGGCAATGCGCCCAGCACGGCCGCCATCGTTGTCATCAGGATCGGCCGGAACCGCAACAGGCAGGCCTGGTAGATCGCCTCGCGCGGCGGTTTGCCCTCCTGGCGCTCGGCGTCGAGCGCGAAGTCGATCATCATGATCGCGTTTTTCTTCACGATGCCGATCAGAAGGATAATGCCGATGATGGCGACGATGGTGAGCTCGTCTCCGGCAGCCATCAGCGCCAGCAGCGCGCCGATTCCGGCGGATGGCAGCGTCGAGAGGATGGTGAGGGGATGGATGAAGCTCTCATAGAGCACGCCGAGCACGATATAGACGGTGACGATCGCCGCCAGAATCAGGAAGAGCTGATTTGACAGCGAGGACTGGAACGCCAGCGCGGCGCCCTGAAAGCTGCTGATCACGCTGAGCGGCAGGCCGATATCGGCCTGCGCCTGCTTGATCGCCGTCACCGCCTCGCCGAGGGAAGCGCCGGGCGCCAGGTTGAAGGAAACTGTGGACGCGGGAAACTGCCCCAGATGCGAGACCTGCAGCGGCGCGGTTTCCTCGCGAAACTTGGCCATGACGGCCAGCGGCACAAGCGTGCTCCCCACCGAGGAAGGAAGATAAATATCCGACAGCGATTGCAGGGATTTTTGCAGGCTCGGATCGGCCTCGAGGATGACGCGGTACTGGTTCGAATTGGTGAAGATGGTGGAGACGATGCGCTGGCCATAGGAGTCGTAGAGCGCATTGTCGATCGTCGCCGGCGTAATCCCGAAACGCGCGGCCTGATCGCGATCGATTTCAACGTAGATCGATAGCCCCTGATTGGAGATATCGCTGGCGACATCTCCGAGCTGCGGAAGCTGCCTCAGTTTGTCGACCAGTTTGGGGGTCCATTCGGCAAGCTGGACCGGATCAGCGTCCTGGAGAATGAACTGGTATTGCGTCTTGCTGACGGTGCCCTCGATCGTCAGATCCTGAACCGGCTGCATGTAGAGCGTAACGCCCGTCAGCGCCGCGGTGCTGTTCTGAATGCGCCGCATGACGGTCGCTATGTCGGACTTGCGGGCGTCACGTGGTTTGAGATTGATCAGGATCCGGCCGCTGTTGAGCGTGGTATTTGTTCCGTCCACGCCGATAAAGGAAGAAAGACTTTCGACATCGGGATCCTTGAGGATCGTGCTGGCGAGTTGCTGCTGCCGCTCGGCCATCGCCGCGTAGGACACGGATTGCGGCGCCTCGGAGATCGCCTGGATGACGCCGGTATCCTGAAGCGGAAAGAAGCCCTTCGGAATGATCACGTAGAGCAGGGCGGTCAGGACGAACGTGCCGAGTGCGATCATCAGGACGAAGGTCTGACGGTCGAGCACCCAGTTGAGCATGCGGCCGTAAATCTCGATGATCCGGTCGAACCCTTCGCGGCTGTAGCGCTGAAAGGCGTTTTCGTGCGCCTCCGCCTCGGGCTTGAGCAGCTTGGCGCAGGCCATCGGCACCAGCGTCAGCGAAACCACCGCAGAGATCAGAATGGTGACCGAAAGCGTAATGGCGAACTCCCTGAACAGCCGGCCGACCACATCTCCCATGAAGAGCAGGGGGATCAGCACCGCAATCAGCGACACCGTCAGCGAGATGATGGTGAAGCCGATCTGTTCGGAGCCGCGAAGCGCCGCCTGCAACGGGGTGTCGCCCTCTTCGAGGTAACGCGAGATGTTCTCGATCACGACGATGGCGTCATCGACCACGAAGCCGGTGGCGATGGTCAGGGCCATCAGCGACAGATTGTTGAGGCTGAAGCCGAACAGATACATGGCGCCGAGCGTACCGACCAGCGACAGCGGAACCGAGAGGCTCGGGATCAAGGTGGCCCGCGCATTGCGCAGGAACACGAAGATCACCAGCACCACCAGGATCACTGCCAGCGTCAGCTCAAACTCCACATCCTGCACCGAAGCGCGGATGGTGATGGTTCGGTCGGTCAGAATGTTGACGTCGATCGCGGCCGGCAGCGAGGCCTGCAGTTGCGGCAGCAGCGCCTTGATGCCCTCGACCACCGAAATGACGTTGGCGCCGGGCTGCCGCTGGATATTCAGGATGATCGCAGGCGTTTCGTTCATCCAGGCGCCGAGCTTGTCGTTCTGCGCGCCATCGACGACCTCGCCGACGTCGCTGAGCCGTACCGGCGAGCCATTCTTGTAGGCGACGATCAAGGACCTGTAGTCGTTGGCGTTCCTGATCTGGTCGTTGGCGTTGATGGTGTAGGCGCGCATCGAGCCATCGAAGTTTCCCTTCGGCGTATTGATGTTGGCGTTGCCAAGGGTGGTGCGCAGATCGTCGATATTGAGTCCATAGGCGGCCAGTTTGCGGATGTCGGCGCGAACGCGTACCGCCGGTCTTTGGCCGCCGCTGAGACTGACGAGCCCGACGCCGGGAAGCTGGGAAATCTTCTGTGCCAGACGGGTGTCGACGAAATCCTCAACCTGCGTCAGCGGCATTGTTTTCGAGGTCAATCCCAGGGTCAGGATCGGCGCATCGGCAGGGTTCACCTTGGCATAAATCGGCGGCGCCGGCAGGTCGGCGGGAAGCAGATTGCCCGCGGCATTGATCGCGGCCTGCACCTCCTGTTCCGCTACATCGAGCGAAATCGTCAGCCCGAACTGCAGGGTAATGACGGAGGCTCCCGCCGAACTCACCGAGCTCATCTGGTTGAGATTCGGCATTTGCCCGAACTGCACCTCCAGCGGAGCGGTGATGGATGACGTCATCACGTCCGGACTGGCGCCGGGATAGAAAGTCTGGACCTGGATGGTCGGGTAGTCCACCTCCGGCAGTGCCGCGACCGGCAGGAACCTGAACGCCAGCATGCCGGACAGCATGATGGCGATCATCAGTAAGGTAGTTGCCACTGGCCGCAGGATGAACGGCTGCGACGGGCTCATTGTTTCTGTCCGCTTTCGGAACGCCGCTTCTTGGCGCCCGATTTATCCGCGTCTGAAGGCTGGCCAGGAACGGTCTCCGAGCGCACATTGATCTTGGCGCCGTCACGCAGTTTGTCGGCGCCATCGATCACGATGCGCTCGCCCGGTGTCAAGCCCGGAGCGAACCTCGACACGATCGCCATCGGTCACACCGAGCTGGATCGGGCGGACCGATACCGTGCTGTCGGCATTGACGAGGTAGACGAACGTGCCCGGCACTCCGCGCTGGATACCTGCCGTCGAGATCGTCGTAACGTCCTTGTGGGTGTCGAGCAGCAGCCGGATGTTGACGAACTGATTTGGGTAGAGTGTCTCGTTTTCGTTGGAAAACTGCGCCCTTAGCTTGATCGTTCCGGTGGTCTGATCGATCTGGCTGTCGAAGGTCTGGAGCGTGCCGTCGGCGATCTTGGTGGCGCCGCTGCGATCATAGGCGGCTGCGGGCAGCACCGCGCCAGCCTGGATGCGTTTCGAAATGGCCTGCAGGTTATCCTCGGGCACCGTGAACAGGACGCTGATCGGCTTCAACTGCGTGATGACAACCAGGCCGCTGGCGTCGCCGGGCGTCACATAGTTGCCCTGGTCGACCTGGCGCAGCCCGACGCGGCCGTCGAGCGGCGATACGATCCGGCAATATTGCAGGTTTACCTCGGCGGACTTCACCGCGGCGCGGTCGGCTTCGACCGTGCCCTGGTCCTGCGCGACCAGGGCGATCTGAGTGTCGAGCGTCTGATGCGGCACGGCGTTCTGCGCCGCCAATCCCTGGTAGCGGGTCAGGTCGACCTGTGCGCCTTTCAGCATCGCCTCGTCGCGCGCGAGTTGCCCCCTGGCTTGCGCCAGGGTCGCTTCATAGGGCCGGGAATCGATTTCGGCGAGCAGATCGCCTTTCTTGACTTCATCGCCTTCCTTGAAGACGACTTTCATCAAATAGCCGCTGATCTGGGTCCTGATGGTGACAGTCGCGAGCGAGCTCACCGTGCCGAGGGCGTTGAGGCTGATCCCGATATCGCCCTTGCCGACGACCTCGGGCACGATTGACATCGGCGCGGCATTCCGGCCGCCGCCGGCCTGCTGTGGCGCGCTGCCTTGCCTGCTCCACCAGACGATGCCGGCGAGAATCAGCAGAGCCAGGATCGAGGTCAGAACCAGCCGTCGGCGGGACCGGGGCTTGGCAAGCTGCGAAGGCCCAATGGAGGGCGCTTCCTTGAGAGATTTTATCGGTTGGTTCATGAACCTGCCATCGGATCGGTGTCTTGCACGGTCGCAGCGATTTCCCGCCACGTGTCGTCAGGGCTGCCACCGAGGTTCTCGGGGAACCGCATTTGAACGCCTCCGCCTGAAGTTGTCGCATTAACAATCGGAAAGAATTGCACTTTTCGGTGCAGACGAAGGCCGTGAGCCGATCCACATTTCGCCCGGGGCGCTTCAGCGCCGGAGGCGATCAAAAGGCGCATGCGAGCCAATACGACATATTTTGAACCTATCCAACCTCCGCCACAAGGCCGCGCCGGAGCGCAGAATTGGGGGTCCTGGAGGCCAAGGTTTTGGCTCCGGTACGGGGGGAACGGTTTGGAGGGCTTGGGCGGAGGACTCCCGTCGGGCGAGCCGAACGACAGAGTCGGCGAGTCCGGATCAAATTCTCGAACCGGCAGGAACGGCATCGGCGGCCACCAGGATGGAGTTCGGCAATGGTCGAAGCCGGGAACGGCCGAACGTCAGGCCGCGACGTCCCATAATCGGGACGAGCCCCTGATCAGGACCTTGCGTCCCTTCGGCGTAATGGCCGGCATGTCGTCGCAGACCGCCGCGAGGCCGAGCGCGACGAGATCATCGAGCACGAAATGATTCAGCGCAGAAAGCCGCGATGCCGGCGCGCGAAGCGCCTTAAGCGTTTCCCATTGGTTCGGCGTGAGGTTGAAGTCGATTTCGTCGTTCATGCTGCCTCAAGGAGGTTGGCTTATCGCGGACCTCTTACAAAGCCGGCGTGAACGCGGTGCGACCACAATGCGTCGAGATTTCGATCGCGCGCACAACAAATCTTAAATCGCCAGGCGCGGGAAATAGTCAGTAACGCGGCTGTCACATCAACGTGTCAATGGACGGTATCGATCACCCCGAATCAGACGGCACGATATTTGATGTCGCTGGCCGAACGGATGAACGTCCTGAAAGTCACGGTTCTGCCAAAGCCGCCCGGCAGCGGCGCCAGGCTGAAGGGCCTGGGTATCGTCCTCAGCATTGCCATCGCCGCGGCCGCCGTCTATGCGCTGACGCACACGCTCAGAAACGTCGACTACAACGAAGTATTCGAGGTTGTCCGGCACACCAGTGCCGGCCTCATTGCGCTGGCCGCGGTGCTGGTGGTCACTTCATATGGTAGCTTGACGCTCTATGACCTGTTGGCGCTTCGCACCATCGGTCGCGCCGATGTTCCGTATCGGATCGCCGCCCTGGCGAGTTTCACCAGCTATCCGCTCGCGCACGGCGTAGGCGCAGTTTCGCTGGTTTCACCCGTCATCCGTTATCGAATCTATTCGCACCATGGCCTCGGCGCGTTCGATGTGGCGAACATCTGCTTTCTGACCGGGCTTACCTTCTGGCTCGGCAATCTGACGACCCTCGGATTCGGCCTGCTTTATGCCCCCGACGCCATCAGCGTGATCGACTTCCTGCCGCCGCAGGTCAATCGATGCCTGGCAGCCGCGCTGCTTCTCGGGGTGGCCGGTTTCCTCGGCCTGGTGCTGGTCTTCTCCCAGAACACTTGGGACAAGGCGCTGGCCGGTGCGGCTTCCCTCTGGACCGATGGTGCTGCTGCAGATCGTGATCGGGATTTTCGATCTCGGCGCGGCGGCGCTCGCCATGTATGTGCTGATTCCGGCCGGACCGAATATCGGGATTCTCCCGATCATGGCCGTCTTCATCGCCGCCACTTTGTTGGGCTTCGCGAGCCACGCGCCGGCGGGAATCGGTGTATTCGACGCAACAATTCTGATCGGGCTTGGCGGCGACGACAAGGAGCCGCTGATTGCGGCGCTTCTCATGTTCCGGCTGTTATATCATTTCCTCCCCTTTGTGATCGCGCTCGGCCTGTTCGGCGGCGTGGAAGGATGGCGAAGTTTGCGCGCGAGGCGAAATTCGTAGACTTTTATTTTGACGCGCTTTCTTTACGCGAACCGGTATCCACCCCGGATCAAGTCCGAGGGCATGCTTCGCTCGAAAACGCTGTAAAGCCGCTGCGGTGTCTCATACCGGCGAATTGAGCTTGAGCCCAACCATCCCGGCGACGATCAGCGTCAGGCAGATGATTCGAACGGGATCGGTGGGCTCGCTGAAGATCACCATTCCGACAATGATGCTGCCGGCGGCACCGATCCCCGTCCATATTGCGTACGCCGTTCCAAACGGCAGTGACCGCAAGGCAAGCGCCATCAGGGCAAAGCTGAGCAGGATCGCGACTACGGTTGCGGCGGTTGGCCAGAACCGGGTGAGACCGTCGGAATATTTCAAACCAAATGCCCAGGCGATCTCAAGAAGTCCGGCTGCAACCAATGCAAGCCACGCGCTCACGGTGTCCTCGGCTCCGCCGGAAATGTCAGCACCCCGTACTGGGCATAATCGCGGAACGGGCGCTCGAATCCCAGTTCGGCGCCGGAACGATCGGCCATTGCCGACAACACCTGCTCGAGATCGTCGCGCGGCATAACGTCGAACATCGCAAGCCATCGCCGCAACAGCAGGCGGGCAATTCCCGGCCATCGCCGCTGACGGCCGAAATCGACGACGTGCAGACGGCCGCCGGGCTTGAGATGAACAGCGGCAGCGCCGAGGACACGGCGCCAGTCGGGGATCATCGAAAGGCTATAGGAAACCATCACCCGGTCGAACTGGGGGATGCCGAACAGGCGCTGCGGGTCAAACGCCGATCCGTCGCCATGCGCGACGCGAACGCGGCTGTCGAGGCCGGCACGCGAGATGGCCGCGATGGCGGTGGTCAGCATCTCGGTCGAGACGTCGATGCCGAAAAATCGTGCGTCGGGGTAAAGCCGGGCCGCCAACACCAGGTTTCTGCCGGTTCCACAGCCGATTTCCAGCACGCTCGCGCCGGCCTCCGGCCGCAGGCGCGATATCATCTGGTCGCGGCCGAGCAGGTAGTAGCGCCGCGTTCCGTCGTAGATGTGCCGTTGCCGGCGGTACATCCGGTTCATGCGGCGCGTTGCTTCGACCGGCCACGAGGAATCTGCGCCGATATCCTGGAAATACGCAGGCATCCATGCACCTCATCTTGGATATGATCGCTCACTCCATGCGATGTTCGCGCGACAGGGGTGTGACAATGGATAGGCAAGACGGGGACCGCAAAAATACCGGCTTGCGGCCCAATCCCCACGACGATGTCGAGATCCGCCTTCTGTCGCAAAACTGCAGCGAGCCCACGATACGTTTGTCAGATCGTTGATTCGGGGGATGGATGAACACGCAGCTCATCGCGGACGCAGTCCGCAACAGCAGAGGCGAGGCTGAAGCAACGGTCTGGGACAGGCTTTTCGCGTTCTGGTTTCGCCGCTTGGTCTATACCCAGATCTGGGAGGATCCGGTCGCCGATCTGGCGGCGCTGCGATTGCCGCTGGGATCGACCATCGTCACCATCTCGTCGGGCGGATGCAACGCGCTGTCGTATCTCACCGCGCAACCGGCTCAGGTCTATGCGGTCGACCTCAATGAAGCGCATCTTTCGCTGCTCAAGCTCAAGCTTGCCGGTATTCGTGCCTGCTCCAGCTATGCCGAATTCTGGCAGTTCTTCGGCGAAGCTGCCTCGCCTTCCAACTCCGGACTCTATCGGGAGCGGCTGCGGCCGATGCTTGACGCCGAGGCGCGCGCCTACTGGGACAAGCGCAACGTCATTGGACGTCCGCGGCATGCCTATTTCACTGACGGGTTCTATCGCCATGGCATGCTCGGCCGCTTCATCGGCCTTGCCCATTTGCTGGCGAAATTCGCCGGGATCGATCTTGCGGCGTTGTTGAACGGCAAACCGGACGCGCCCGAGCGCGTTGAGGCGCTGAACCGTCTGGATCGCCTGTTTCACGGATCACTGGCCCGGCTGATCACGGGCACCCCGGCCTTGCTGTTCAGCCTCGGCATTCCGCCGCAGCAACGGGCTCTGCTGGGCGGCGGCGCGCCGCTCAACGAAGTGCTGCACCAACGGCTGTTGCGCCTGATCAATGGTCACCCGAACGAGACGAATTATTTTGCCTGGCAGGCGCTGCATCGCGGCTACGCCGGTCCCGGCGATCGCTGCCTGCCTCCTTATTTGCAGGCCTGCCAGTTCGAGCGCATGCGCAACGGTGCGGGATTGATCATTCCGGTCCACGCCAATCTGCGGCTGTTCCTGGAAAGCCTGCCGGCGCGCGAGGTCGATGCCGTCATTCTCCTGGACTCGCAGGATTGGATGGCGCCGGAGGAGATCCGCTCGCTGTGGAACGCGATCGATCGCACCGGCAGCGACAACGTTCGCGTGATCTTTCGCACCGCCGGTGTCGAATCTCCGCTGGAAAACGCGGAACTCGCGTCATTGCGGCAGATATGGCGTCGCGACGAGGAGCGAAGCGCGGTCGGTTTTGCGCAGGATCGATCGGGAATTTATGGCGGCTTCCACTGCTACGGAAGGCGTTGACCGGACTTCTTGTGGGCACGGCGTCCGTCCCGCCGTTATTTCGCGCTATTTCGCTCCGGCTTCGAGCCACGCTGCGATCAGCGCCCGCTCTTCACCGGTCATCTCGGTTACATTGCCCGGCGGCATCGCGCTCGACCACGCCGCGTTACGCCCGATCAGGCGGGCGTTGCGGCGGATATGATCGGATTGGTCGAGCAGGATGCCTCTTGGTGCAGTGACGATGGTTTCCCAAACGGGCTCGGCGGCGTGGCACATGCTGCAGCGCGACTGAACGATCTCCTCGACGTTGGCGAAGGTCGGCGCTGTCGATAGCGACCCGCTCTTGATGTTCCGCGGACCGGCCGCGGAAAGCAACGCGATGGCGATCATGCCGGCGCCGGCGACCCCCCATACCCACCACGGCGACTTCCGGTCGGCATGCCGCTCATTGAAGAAATGCCGGATGATCGGACCGAGCGCCAGCACGATCGCAACGATCAGCCAGTTGTAGCGCGTGGCGAACAGCAGCGGATAGTGATTGCTGATCATCAGCACGATCACCGGCAAGGTCAGGTAATTGTTGTGAACCGATCGCTGCTTGCCTTGCGCGCCGAGGTTCGGGTCGGGCGTCTGGCCGGCAAGCAGGGCCGCAACGACCTTCTTCTGGTTTGGAATGATCAGCACGAATACGTTGGCGACCATGATGGTTCCGACGATCGCTCCGATCTGATTGAATGCACCGCGGCCGCTCAGGACGTGGGTGAATGCATAGGTGAGGGCGACAAGGAACACGTAACCACCGAGCGCAAAGGGCAGTTCGTGCCGCGCCAGCCCCGATCTGCATGCGGCCTCATAGAGCAGCCATGCCACGACCAGGCTGCCCAGGCTGAACATTCCGGCCTGCAGGGGAGTGAGGTTCAGGATCGACTTGTCGACCAGGAATAATTCCGCGTCGAGATAGTAGACCACGACCATCAGGGCGAAGCCGGACAACCACGTAGTATAGGCTTCCCATTTGAACCAGGTCAGCTCGTCAGGCATTCTGGACGGCGCGACCAGAAACTTCATGATGCGATAAAAGCCGCCGCCATGGACTTGCCAGGCATCGCCGTAGGCACCTTCGGGCAGATCGCTGCGCTTTTTCAGGCTGAGGTCGAGGTGAATGAAATAGAATGAACTGCCGATCCACCCGACGGCCGCCACCACGTGTAGCCAACGCAAGATCAGGCTTGCCCATTCCGTCAGTATCGATTCCCACATCATTGTTGTTTTGCTCTCGAATACTGCGCCAGTGAATGCCGATACGTCATCAAAACAAGAAACCTCGATGGATCAATCGAAAAAATGCTCACCAACGATAAAAGCCCGGCCCTTGACATACAATATAATAGTGTCTCCGTTCTGGCCGTGATCCAATATGCAGTGTCGATGACGAATTGAGCACGATGCAAACCGAACGTGCAATGGTTACGCGGCGCGACCTGCTCGCTTTGATCGGAGCGGTGTCAGGCAGCGCTGCGATGTATCATGCGATGACGAGTCTCGGGTTTGCGTCGGACTCCGGATACAGGGGTCCGATCAGGCTCGAGGGCGACCCGAGGGGCGCCTCCGTGCTCATCCTCGGCGCCGGACTTGCCGGCATGACGGCGGCACTGGAGCTGCGCAAGGCGGGATACGACGTCCGGGTGCTGGAGTTCAGCAGCCGGGCAGGGGGCCGCAACTGGACGCTGCGGGGCGGGGATTCGTTCACGGAGCTTGGCGGTTTCCGGCAGACCTGCGAGTTCGAACAAGGTCTCTACGTCAATCCCGGGCCATGGCGGATTCCCTATCACCACCGGGCGCTTCTCGATTACTGCAAGCGCCTCGGTGTCACGCTCGAGCCGTTCATCCAGCTTAATCACAACGCATACCTGCACGCTGCCGGGGCTTTTGCCGGCGTTCCGCAGCGTATCCGCGACATCAAGACGGACTTCCAGGGCCAGGTTTCCGAATTGCTCGCCAAGGCCACCCAGCAGGGCAGGCTTGACGAAGCCGTGTCGAAAGAAGACCGCGAAATTCTGATGCAGGCCTTGCGAAGTTGGGGCGCGCTCGACGGCAACTACGCCTACAAGGCCAACCTGATCTCCGGCGACATTCGCGGCTATGCCCGAGCGCCGGGCGGCGGCCTTGGCGCCGAGCCGGTCCCGGGCGAACCCCTCAATCTCTCGGAAATCCTCAAATCGCGGCTCTGGCGCTATCTGCAGAATTTCGCGCTGCATACCTTCCAGGCCACGATGTTTCAACCGGTCGGCGGCATGGACATGATCGGCAAGGCATTTGCCAGGGAGGTCGGCGACCTCATTCGCTACGATGCGAAGGTGACCCGGATTCAGCAGGACGACCGCGGCGTCACCGTGACCTACACCGATCTCGACGCGCCGGCGACGCCCCAGCAGGCCAGGGCGGATTGGTGTGTCTGCACGATTCCGCTCTCGATCTTGAGCCAGCTTCCGATCGACGTGGGGCGTCGCATGAAAGCCGCCATCGACGCGGTGCCCTATTCGGCGTCCGTCAAGATCGGCCTGCAGTTCAAGCGCCGTTTCTGGGAAGAGGATGAGGCGATCTACGGCGGCATCAGTTACACCGACTTGCCCATTCGGCAAATCGCCTATCCGAACACCGGATTCAACGGTGCCGGCAAGGGCGTGCTTCTCGGCGCCTATCTGTTCGACGGTCCCAACGCCTACGAATTCACGTCGATGCCGCCGGCCGAGCGCGTCGCGCGCGCGGTCGAATTCGGCACGCGCATTCATCCGCAATACCGGACCGAATACGATAACGGCATCGCCGTTGCGTGGCATCGGGTGCCGTTTGCGCTGGGCTGCGCCGGTCGCTGGACCGACGAGGCGAGGGCGCAGCATTACGACAACCTTTGCCAGATCGATGGCAGGATCGTTCTGGCGGGCGAGCACGCCTCCTACATTCCGGCATGGCAGGAGGGAGCTATTTTATCGTCGCTGGATGCCATCACCCGGTTGCATGATCGCGTGGTCAAGCAATAGGACACACTGTCTTCAGCCTGGGAATGTCGGGAGCGTTCCAATGACGCGGGAAAACGCCAGCCTTCGTGCAGCCGCCGTCGCGATGTCGGCGGCGCTCTTGCTGCTGTCGTTCCCCGCATACGCACAAGGCCGCGGGCCTTCGGTGTCAGAACCGGCTCTCAGCGCAGGCTTCAGATTTGCCGGGACCAGCGGCGAGGAATTATTCGCCAACGTCTGCCAGGGCTGCCATATGTCCGACGGCAAGGGTGCAACGGGCGCCGGAACGTATCCATCGCTTGCCGGCAACAGCAACCTCGAAGCCGGTGGATATCCCGTCAGCATTGTGGTCAACGGGCAGCGCGGAATGCCGCCATTCGGGGCGATGATGAGCGACGATCAGGTGGCGGCCGTTGTGAATTATGTGCGGACGCATTTCGGCAACAACTACGGGGACGCGGTGACATCAGAGGATGTTCGCGCCGTCCGCCGCTAAAAAAAACGTGCGCCGCGTGGAAAGGCCGGAAGCGGGCGACGACAACGATGCCAAATCGGATGGCTGAGCCGCAACTGAGCCTTGTCGGATCTCTTGCCAGCGAATGGATTACCTGTCTGAATTCGTGTGGCGTCGGCGGCTTTGTCGGGAGAGCAGGATGTTCGGAGCAATCGGACCTGGAAGCCTCGCTTCGCGGAATGGCTTTTGGATTGCATTCCTGGCCGGCTGGATTTCGATCTCCCCGGTGCTGCCGCGCCCGGCCTCCGCGGAAGGGGTAAGCCCGCAACAGCAGCTTGCCTTCGACATCTACAAGGAACTGATCGAGATCAATACCGTGACCGCGACCGGCGACACCGCGCGCGCCGCCGAGGCGATGGCGGCGCGGCTGCGGGCGGCCGGCTTTGCCGACACGGACGTTCAGGCGTTCTCGCCGGCGCCGCGAAAGGGCAATCTGGTCGCCCGGTTGCGCGGCTCCGGCGCGCGCAAACCGATCCTGCTGGTAGCGCATCTCGACGTGGTGCCGGCCAATCCCGAGGACTGGTCGGTCGATCCATTCAAGTTGACCGAGAAGGACGGCTATTTCTATGCCCGCGGCAGCGGCGACGACAAATACATGGCGGCCGCATTCATCACCAATCTCATCCGCTACCGGCAGGAAAGCTACAAACCCGATCGCGATATCATCGTCGCGCTGGAAACCGACGAGGAAATCCTCGACCGCGACGCGCTGGGCATTCAATGGCTGCTCAAGAACCATCGTGACCTGATCGACGCTGAGTTTGCGCTGAATGAGGGCGGCGGCGTTGGCCTCAAGGACGGCAAGGCGATCAGGAACAGCGTCCAGACCAGCGAGAAGGTCTCGTTGAGCTATCAGCTTGAGGTCAGGAACAAGGGCGGCCACAGCTCGGTCCCGACCATCGACAACGCGATTTATCACCTGGCGGAGGGGCTGGTACGGCTCTCCAAATTCAGCTTTCCCCTGAAGCTCAACGAAACCACGCGGGCCTATTTTGAGCGCACCGCGCAATTCGAGGGCGAGCAGACCGCAGCCGATATGCGCGCGGCGTTGTCAGACAAGCCAGATCCGGCGGCGATGTCGTTTGTCCGGTTGGCGGCCAATCCGGTCTATAACGCCCAGCTGCGCACCACCTGCGTCGCGACGATGCTCGAAGCCGGTCATGCGGTCAACGCGTTGCCGCAACTGGCGAGCGCCAAGGTCAATTGCCGGATCATGCCGGGCGAGCCGGTCGAGGAGGTCAAGGCGACGCTGGAGCGCGTGCTCGCGGACGACCAGATCACGGTCACGCAGCTCGATCGGCCGGTGTTGAGTGCCCCGTCGGCGCTGCATGAGGAGATCATGGGATCGATCGCGAAATTGTCGCAGGAATTCTGGCCCGGCGCTGTCGTGCTTCCGACCATGAGCGCGGGCGCCACCGACGGGAGTTATCTGCGCAACGCCGGCATTCCGACCTACGGCCATTCCGGACTTGCCGGCGATATCAACGACATCCGCGCCCATGGAAAGGACGAGCGGGTTATGGTGAAATCGTTCTATGAAGGCGAGGAATATCTATACCGGCTGGTCAAACTGTTGTCCGGCGGCGGCGCGTAGCAGCGGGCGACGCGCTTAAATCGCTGGCCGGAAAGGCGAAGTCCTGCATTAAATCGGGCGAGCCGGTGTCAGCCCGCCAGTTCCGAATAGGGCGTTGCCGGCACCTGGGACTCAATGGCCTTTTCCTCCTCGATGATTTTCGGCTTGCGCAGCCAGACATAGATCTGGGCAGCGACCAGCACGACGCAGATGAAGAGGAAGAACGCGCTGATCGGGCGCTCGATGAAGGTCATCAGGTCGCCGCGGGAGATCAACAGGCTGCGCCGGAAGTTTTCCTCGAAGCGCGGCCCGAGCACGAAGCCGAGCAGGATTGGCGCGGGGTGGAAATCCAGACGCAGCAGGATGTACCCCACAACGCCGATCACCAGCGTCTCGCCGACCTGGAACATGTCGTTGCTGGCGGCGTAGACCCCGATGCAGACGAAGAACATCGCGCTCGGATAGAGATAGCGGTAGGGAATGCTGAGGAGCTTCACCCAAAGGCCGATCATCGGCACGTTGAGAATGACCAGCAGGATATTGCCGATCCAGAAGCTCGCGATCAGTCCCCAGAAGATGTCGGCGTGCTGGCTGATCAGTTGCGGGCCGGGAACGATGCCGTGAATGATGAGCGCGCCCAACAGCAGCGCCATCACCGTGTCTCCGGGAATGCCGAGACTCATGGTCGGGATGAAGTCGCCCTGCACCGAGGAATGCGTCGAGGCCTCGGGGCAGGCGACGCCCTCGATCGCACCGTGACCGAAACGCTCCGGCGTCTTCGATATTTTCTTTTCGGTGGCATAGGACACAAAGGAGGCGATGGTCGGACCGGTGCCCGGGATCAGCGCGCAGAGGCTGCCGATAAAGGTGCCTCGGATCATCGGCCAGAACGCCAGCTTGAGGTCTGCCTTCGACGGAAACATGTCGGAGATTCCGACCTTGGCGTATTTCATGTCGACGGCTTCGGTATTGTTGATGCTGTTCATGAATTCGGCGATGCCGAACATGCCGAGCGCCAGCGCGATGATCTCGACGCCGTCGAACAATTCAGTAATACCGAAGGTGAAGCGCGGCTGTCCGGTCTCGATGTCGGATCCGACGATGCCGACCAGGAGACCGAGAACGGTCATCGCGATGCCCTTGAGCGGCGAGCCCTTGGCCAGCGTCGATCCGGCAAGCAATCCCACCAGCATCAGCGAACATACCTCGGCGGGCCCGAATTCGAGCGCCATCTTGACCAGGAACGGCGCCAGAAAGATCATCTCGGTGATGCCGAACGAGGCGCCGATGAAGGCTGCGATGATGGTGATGCCCAGCGCCGTTCCGCCCTTGCCCTGCTTGGTGAGCGGAAACCCATCCAGACACGTCACAGCGTGAGGCGGATGACACGGCAGGTTCAGCAGAATCGAGCAGATCGCGCCGCCATACTGGGCGCCATAGTAGACGCCCGAAAGCATCAGGATCGCAGGCACCGGCTGCATCCCGAAGGTCAGCGGCAGCAGAATCGAAATCGTCGCGACCGGCCCCATGCCCGGCAATACGCCGACCAAGTTGCCGACCAGGACGCCGAGGAAGCAATACATCAGGTTGTGCGGCTCAAGCGCGACGCCAAAGCCGTACCAGAGATCGGTAATCGCGGTTGAGATCACAGGTTCACCCCGCGCAGCAGCTGAAACGGAATGTTCAGCAGATAATGGAACAGCAGCACGCCGAACACGGTGACACCAGCCGCCAGGACGAGCGATGATTTATAGGTGGCGGTCTTGTCTCCCAGCGCGCAGACAAAGACGCAGGCGAACACCGCCGGGATCATGCCGCCATAATGCCCCAGGATGATGAACAGGACGGGACCGGCGAGAATGCAGAACCAGCCGAACCATTGCGGATTGTCCGGCAGGAACTTTTTCTCGTCGGGTTCGGATGATCCCAGCGCAGTGCCGGCAATCAATATGCCAAGGAGGGCCAGGACCACACCGAGCACGACCGGCATGAAACCGGGGCCCATTCTGGCCAGGGTACCGAATTTATAGCCCGAGCCCGTCACCGCGGCTCCCACTCCGAGCAGAAGCATCAGGCCGCCGGCATAGTAATCACGCTTCAAGGTGAACTTCTCCAACAGCGTCTCTCCGGATCGTTTTTTTGGCTGCGGACCCTACCCCGTAGTGACGAGGCCTGTCGATATGGCCCGATTTCATTGTTGAAACGGGGGAGGGGCCGCCATTTACGGAAAACCCTATCCCAGTTTATCGGACGATAAAATCGGCAAATTTGGCGCAGCCGGGGTGAACGTGGCGGGGTGGACGGCGTGGCTAGCGTTTGTGCAAAGCCGGATGCGTCCAGGATCCATTACCTGGAATTACCAACGGCCCTGCCATCTACCTGAAGGAGAGGTGCGGACGCGCGGTGAGTGGCGCGAAAACGCGAGGCAGATCAATTCCGATACGAGACATCGACCCGATCGAGCTTCCGTAGCAGCGCCGGCCAGGCCAGTTCGCCATTGCGGTTGGGCAGCTCCGGCCGCGGCTTCATCTTGTCGAAGGTCTTTTCCAGCACCTCCTGCGGCGGGAAAGTCAGCTTGGTGTTGCAGGACAGCGCCATCACCTGCACCTCGCAGGCGCGCTCCATGCGAAACAGCAGGTTGAATGTCGCAGGAATGGTCCGCCCGACAACCAGCAGTCCGTGGTTGCGCAGGATCATCGCTTCGTGGTTGCCGAGGTCGCGCACCAGCCGCTCGCGCTCGCCGATATCGTCGGCGATGCCCTCGAAATCATGATAGGCGATGTGGAGAAACCGCATCGACGTCTGCGCCAGCGGAAGCAGCCCGCATTCCATGGCCGAGACCGCCATGCCGGCCGGAGTGTGGGTATGCGCCACGCAGTCGACATCGCCCCTCGCCATGTGGATCGCGCTGTGAATCACGAAGCCGGCGGCGTTGACGCCATAGTCCGTGGCATTGAACAGCGTGTTGCCGTCGAGGTCGACCTTGATCAGGCTCGAGGCATCGATTTCCTCGTACAGCATCCCATACGGATTGATCAGGAAGTGGTCATGCGAGCCGGGAACGCGACAGGAAATGTGGTTGGCGATCATCTCGGTCATGCCGTACATCGCGGTGAGGCGGTAGCAGGCGGCGAGATCGACACGGGTTTGCCATTCCTCCGCGCTGACCTGTTCGCGGACCGATTTGACGACCTTGATGGCGGGAGAGTTCACGGGGGTCATGGCGTTTCTCCGACAGAACGGTTCATTCAAAGCGCGTTCTACACAAAATACGTGCAATTGACGACGCCGCAAGTCGGATCAGACAATCCCTGGGGAGCGGCGCCGAGAACAACAGCCGGGGGCCGCGGGCGACCGGCTGCGGCGTCGAACGCGACCGTCACTGACCCGCGGGCGCCGCCGGCGCGGTCGGTCCAGATCGCGAGAAGGACATCCCGAAGAGTCCGCTGCGCTGCACTTCCGGCTCGGGCGGCGGCGCGACTTCCGCCTGTGGTGGCGGTGGCGGCGGCGCGGGAAGATTGTCGCACTTCATCGAGTAGACCAGTTGGCCGTCCGCCGTGCGGCCGATTGGCGCACAATTGTCGACGCGCGCGGTCACATTCTTGGGCGTCAGTTTCGTTTGAGCCCATGCCGGGGATGAGATCAAAAGAATTGCAAATACCAGCTTCTTCATCGGGGGTCTCTCGCGAAACATGCGCTGTTCGGCCTCTATTGAACCGGATCGGCCTGGGGATGTCTATCGCCGTTATTTGGCGTCGAGGAGCAGGATGGCAACTCTGCCGGTTATTGCCGATTTTGGTTGCGAGCAACCAGTCCGCGCCGGAAGTCGGGTTCCCAATCGGCCTTTGCTGGGAACCGGAAATGGCCCTAGAATTAGCCAGCCGGCTGGAATGGTCCTTGCTTTTCACAAGTTTGACTGGTTCGACGGCCGGCCGCGGTCTACCTCTTCAAAGAATCCGACAACTGCAATCACAGGTATCATGAATGAGCCAACTCATTGTCCGCGCCGGCGACTTCACGTTTCAGGCCCGTTTCGAAGAACAACTTGCACCCAAGACCTGCGCGGCTTTCCGTCGGGCGATGCCGTTCGATAGTCAGGCTATCCATGTACGCTGGAGCGGCGAGGGGGTCTGGATGCCGCTCGGCGATCTCGATTTCGGCGTCAGCTACGAGAACCACACCAGCTATCCCGCGCCCGGTCAGATCATTCTATATCCCGGCGGCATCAGCGAGACCGAAATTCTGCTGGCCTATGGCGGCGTGCACTTCGCCAGCAAGATGGGCCAGCTCGCGGGCAATCACTTCATCACCCTGACCTCGGGCCTTGAGAATCTGCCGGCGCTCGGCAAGACCGTGCTTTGGAAGGGCGCGCAGAAAATCCGCTTCGAGGAAGTCTAGATGGCCGAGGCCGGATATCCGAGGGATCTCCAGGGCTACGGCCGCAATCCGCCCAATCCGCACTGGCCCGGCAATGCGCGCGTCGCCGTGCAGTTCGTGGTGAATTTCGAGGAGGGCGGCGAAAACAACATTCTGCACGGTGACCGCGCCTCGGAGGCGTTCCTCTCGGACGTGCTGGGTGCGCAACCCTGGCCGGGACAGCGCCACGCCAATATCGAATCGATGTTCGAATACGGCTCGCGCGCGGGGTTCTGGCGGTTATGGCGGATCTTCACCGAGCGCAAGCTGCCGACGACGGTCTTTGGCGTGGCGACAGCCCTGAAACGTAATCCGAAAATTGTCGCGGCGATGCAGGAAGCCGGCTGGGACATCGCCAGCCACAGCCTGAAGTGGGTCGAGCACAAGGACATGTCCGAAGCGGACGAGCGGGTCGAGATCGCGGACGCGATCCGCGTCCATACCGAGGTGACCGGACAACGCCCGCTTGGCTGGTACACCGGGCGGACATCGATCAACACCGTGAAGCTGGTGATGGAAGCCGGCGGTTTCCTCTATTCCTGCGACTCCTACGCCGATGATCTGCCCTACTGGATCAAGGGGCCGGCCGGGCCGCATTTGATCATTCCCTACAGCCTCGACGTCAACGACATGCGTTTCGTCAATGCGCAGGGCTTCGGTAACGGCGACCAGTTCTTTGGCTATCTCAAGGACAGCTTCGATGTGCTGTACGCGGAAGGCGAAACATCGCCCAGGATGATGTCGGTGGGGCTGCACTGCCGGGTCGTCGGGCGTCCCGGCCGCGCCGCATCCTTGATGCGGTTTCTCGACTACATCAGGGGGCACGAGCGGGTCTGGGTGCCGACCCGGCTGCAGATCGCCCAGCACTGGCACGCCAATCTTTCGCATCTTGCTGCCAGCGCGCCGCACCTCGGATAGTCAGAACAGATGTCCCAGAAATCGCTTTCCGACCTGAACGCCTGCAGCAAGGACGACTTTGTCGGGGCACTTGCGAATATCTTTGAGTATTCGCCGTGGATCGCCGAGCAGGCTGCCTCGGCACGGCCGTTCGCCGGCGTGAAGGCGTTGTTCGCCGCGATGAAGGCCGCGATCGACCATGCGACGCCGGAGCTTCGCCTGGCGCTGATCAAGGCGCATCCCGATCTCGCCAACAAGACCCAGCGCGCCGCAGGCTTGACCGCGGAATCCAGCGCCGAGCAGAACAGCGCCGGGCTCGACCGGCTGTCGGACGCCGAATATGCGGCGTTCGAGCAGGTCAACAACGCCTACCGCGCCAAATTCGGCTTTCCCTATATCGTCTGCGTCCGACGCCACACCAGGGATTCGATCCTGCGTGATTTCGAGCGCAGGCTGCCGAACGATGCCGACAGCGAAATACGGAAATCTCTCGAAGAGATCTGCCGGATTGCGGCGTTGCGCGTCGATCAGCTCGTGATCTCGGACGACCGGCTGAAAGTGCATGGCCGGCTGTCGACCCACGTGCTCGATACCCACAGCGGCAAGCCGGCGGCCGGAATCGCGGTCGAACTGGTCGAGCTGTCGCAACTCGGCGAAAGCCGCGTCGTGACCCGCGCCATCACCAACGCCGACGGCCGAACCGATCAACCGCTGATCGGCGGGCGGCCGGTGCCGATCGGTCGCTATGAAATGGTGTTCAGTGTCGGCAGGTATTTTGCGGAGCGGCAGGTGCCAATGTCGGATCCGCCATTCCTCGATCAAATTCCGCTGCGGTTTTCGGTCAGCGAGCCCGAGGGGCATCTCCACGTGCCGCTCCTGGTCACACCCTGGAGCTACGCGACCTATCGGGGAAGTTAGTTGAAATCTCGTATCGGCTCAGCAGATTATGATGTTGGAATGCGCGCGCGGTTGTTCGCGGTATTCGCGTTTTCTGCGGTTAGCACGATGTGTATCGAGCTTTTGCTATGGAAATCAGATTCGCTAATCTCCCTAATACTTCCGTTTCTCGTCTGGCTTCTCGCTTCCTTGAGGTTTTTTCCGCAGCGAACAGCGACGAGAAAAGTTCTTTCCGCAGGAGTTGCCCTAGGCATGTTCACGCCAGTAGCATTATTTGTGCTTCGATACATTTAGTACCGTAGGGTGGGCAAAGCGTAGCGTGCCCACCATTGAGAAATGACGGTGCAGATGCATGGTGGGCACGGCGCGAGATGCGCCTTTGCCCACCCTACGGTTGCTGAAATTCCGCTGTCACGCTGACGCCTCACACATGTTGCGCCGACGAAGCCGCCGCCACCGCATCCGCCTCCGCGGCAGTCTTGCCGCCGACGCCGTTGAAAAACGCATTGAGGGCGACGGCGACGATCGCGCAGAGCAGGATGCCGGATTCCAGCAACGGCTGCAGATCGTGCGGCAAGTTGCGGAAGAAATTCGGCGCAGCGAGCGGGATCATGCCGAAACCGACCGAGATCGCGACCACGAACAGGTTGTAGCGATTGTTCTTGAAGTCGACATTGGTGAGGATTCTCGCGCCGGTGGCGGCGACCATGCCGAACATCACAAGGCCGGCGCCCCCGAGCACCACCAGCGGCACCGCCTCGACAAGGGCGGCCATCTTCGGCAGCAGGCCGAGCAGCAGCATGATGACGCCGCCCGTCACGGTCACCCAACGCGAGCGCACCCCGGTGACGCTGACGAGGCCGACATTCTGCGAGAACGACGTATAGGGAAAGGTGTTGAAGAGGCCGCCGAGCAACGTGCCGACTCCGTCGGCGCGCAATCCGCGCGTCAGCGCGTCGCGATCGATGGTCTTGCCGGTGATCTCGCCCAGCGCCAGAAACATGCCGAGCGATTCGATCATCACCACGATCATCACGATGCACATGGTGATGATGGGTACCAGGTGAAATTGCGGCATTCCGAAGTGAAGCGGGACTACGACGTCACCCCATGGCGCCGCGGCGACCTTCTCGAAATGCATGACGCCAAGGACGCTGGCCAGGATCGCGCCGGCGATGATGCCGAGCAGCACCGAGACGTTGGCGACGAAGCCGCTTCCCCATTTGATCAGGCCGAGAATGACCAGCAGCACGAATAGCGCGATGCCCAGCCCCTGCAACTGGCCGTAACCAGGGTTTGGAAACGCGTAGGAAACACCATCAATCACCTTGGTGAAGGTGGGTATTCCGCCCCCGGCCCAGTTGATGCCGACCCGCATCAGCGAGATGCCGATCACCATGATGATCGTCCCGGTCACGACCGGTGGAAACAGCGGCAACAGCCGGCTGATGAAAGGTGCGGCAACGATGCCGAAGATTCCGGCAGCGATGACCGAGCCGTAGATTCCGAGCAAGCCAATCTCGGGCGCCCCGGCCATCGACAGCATGGGGCCAACGGAAGCGAAGGTGACGCCCATCATCACCGGGAGGCGGATACCGACGCCCGGAAAGCCGATGCACTGCACCAGCGTGGCTAACCCGCAGGCGAACAGATCCGCGCTGATCAGGAACGCGACATCCTCGGGCGGCAGCTTCAGCGCCCGGCCGATGATCAGGGGGACCGCGACCGCGCCGGCATACATCACGAGCACGTGCTGCAACCCGAGCGCCAGCAGGCGAGGGGTTGGCAGGATCTGCTCTACCGGGTGGATTTCGGTGGTCATGGACTGTCCTCGGCGTGGGCCTGTTGCCCGGTCATAACAAACCAATACAAGGCCCATGCCAAGCCGCATGGGATCTTGCCCCGCGCTCTCGCGCCCATCGTCATGGCCGGGTTTGACCCGGCAAATCCGTCAACTGTGCGGAAATCTCGCCAGGTCTGATAAAGGCGCGGGTCGAGCCCGCGCAGGAGAAGAGGGCGGCTCATGGCGCCTTCGCCGCCGATGCTGCCGATCGATAGCGCCGCGGAACGTCCGACCGGCGTCCGCGATATCGGGCGAAACGCGGTGGTCAGATCCATCGATCGGCTGGTGCTTTCAACGAGATGTTTCTCCCTGTAAGAGTCCTGCAAAACCGGCGCGCACACTTGCGCAAGCGAGCTGGTCTTTGAATTGCAAGGCCATCGCGGCTGGCCGCTTCATTGTTCGGATCTGAGAGAGGCTTGGGGATGTTGGAGCCAAAGCGGGCGATTTGGATCAAGGATCCCCTGGCCATCCTCGCCGATGGCGCCGAGCGCGGCATTGTCGTGCAGAACGGCAAGATCGCGGAACTGGTGCCGACGGGCGGCCAGCCGAAGACCTCCGCGGCGTTCTTTGAGGCGGGCGACCATGTGGTGCTGCCCGGGCTGATCAACACCCATCACCATTTCTACCAGACGCTGACCCGCGCGCTGCCGGCGGCGCTCGATCGCGAATTGTTTCCGTGGCTGGAGGCGCTTTATCCGGTGTGGGCCCGGCTGACGCCGGAAGCGCTCGATCTCGGCGTCACCGTGGCGATGTCGGAGCTGTTGCTGTCGGGCTGCACCACGACGACCGACCATCATTATGTTTTTCCGGCCGGACTTGAGGACGCCATCGATATCGAAGTGGCGGTCGCAAGGCGGCTCGGGTTGCGCGTGCTGCTGACCCGGGGCTCGATGAACAGGTCGCAGCGCGACGGCGGATTGCCGCCCGACAGTGTGGTGCAGGACGAGGATACCATCCTCGCCGACAGCGAGCGCGTGGTGGCAACGCATCATCAGCGCGGCGAGGACGCGATGGTGCAGATCGCGCTGGCGCCGTGTTCGCCGTTTTCGGTGACGACGTCGCTGATGCGCGCGACCGCCGATCTGGCCGACCGGCTCGACGTCCGCCTGCATACCCATTTGGCGGAGACCGAAGACGAGAACAAATTCTGCGAGCAGATGTATGGCTGCCGGCCGCTTGACTATCTGGAGCAATGCGGCTGGCTGAACGCGCGAACATGGCTGGCTCACGGCATTCATTTCAATGCTGCGGAAATGACCCGCCTCGGGAAGGCGGGAACCGCGATCAGCCATTGTGCTTGCAGCAACCAGGTTCTGGCGTCCGGATGTTGTCCGGTTTGCGACATGGAGGAGGCGGGGGTTGCGATCGGTCTCGGCGTCGATGGCTCGGCCTCAAACGACGAGTCCAACCTGATGCAGGAGGTCCGCGCCGCGTTTCTGTTGCAGCGGGCGCGCTACGGTGTCGGGCGCGTCAGCCACAAGGACGCGCTCCGCTGGGCCACCAGGGGATCGGCGGCGTGCGTTGGACGTCCGGAACTCGGCGAGATCGCGGTGGGCAAGGCGGCGGATCTGGCGCTGTTCAAACTCGACGAGCTGCGTTTTTCCGGCCACGGCGACCCGCTGGCGGCGCTGGTCCTGTGCGGCGCCCATCGCGCGGACCGGGTGATGGTCGGCGGCAAATGGGTGGTGTCGGATGGCGCCATCCCCGGGCTCGACGTATCAGACCTGATCCGCCGCCACAGCGCCGCCGCGCACGCGATGCAGGTGGGATGAATGTAAAATTTCTCCCTCATGGTGAGGAGGCGCACTTGCGCCGTCTCGAACCATGAAGCCCGTGGCCCATCCTTCGAGACGCGGCCAAGAGGCCGCTCCTCAGGATGAGGTCGGGGCACGAAAAAAGGGCCCGGGCGTTACCGCCCGGACCCGGAAATCCCGCAAGCTGCCCGGCCTTACTTGCCGGGAATCTTGTCGTCGATGCCTTTGACGTAGAAGTTCATGCCGAGCACCTGGCCGTCGTCGAGATGGTCGCCGCCCTTGCACTCAACGGTCTTGCCGGCCTGGTCCACGATCGGACATTTGAACGGGAACAGTTTGCCCGCGATGATGGCGGCTTCGGTGTCCATCGCCATTTTCTTCACGTCATCGGGCATGTTGGTGTAGGGCGCCATCACGACCATTTTCGATTTCAGCCCGCCCCAGACGTTATCCGTGGTCCACTTGCCGTCGAGCTGGGCCTTGACCCGGTCGATGTAATACGGCGCCCAGTTGTCGATGATCGACGTCAACTGCGTCTTCGGGCCGAACTTGATCATTTCGGAATCCTGGCCGAACGCCAGCTTGCCGCGCTCGGAGGCGATCTGCATCGCGGCCGGCGAGTCGGTGTGCTGCATGATCACATCGGCGCCCTGATCGAGCAGCGCCTTGGCGGCGTCGGCTTCCTTGCCGGGATCGAACCAGGTGTTGGCCCAGATGATCTTGACCTTGATGTTGGGATTGACCGTCTGCGCGCCGAGCATCGTGGCGTTGATGCCCATGATGACTTCCGGAATCGGGAACGAGGCGATGTAGCCGAGCACGCCGGCCTTCGACATCTTGCCGGCGATGATGCCCTGGATGTAGCGGCCCTCGTAGAACCGGCCGTTGTAGATTCCCATGTTCTTGTCGCTCTTGAAGCCGGTGGCGTGCTCGAAATGCACGTCGGGATATTTCTTCGCCACTTTCAGCGTCGGATCCATGTAGCCGAACGAGGTGGTGAAGATCAGCTTGTTGCCGGCGCGAACCAGCTGTTCGATCGAACGTTCGGCATCCGGACCCTCGCTGACGTTCTCGAGATAGGTGGTCTCGATCTTGTCACCGAACTCCTTCACCAGCGCCTGGCGCGCAACTTCATGCTGGTAGGTCCAGCCGAAATCTCCCACCGGGCCGAGATAGATGAATCCTACTTTGAGCTTGTCTGCGGCGGACGCGCCGGACAGGCTGGCTGCGGCAGCGATCATGACTGCTGTCGCCGCGATGAGAATTTTTCTCATGGGTTTCTCCTGACTACTTAAGGGGTGGACTGACTGTCCCGCTGCGCGCGCGCCCCATCGCACGCGCCCCGGGTATTTATCGATCCGGCACGAATACGGTTCCCAGGGCCGCGGGCGCGGTCGAGCCGCCGGTTCTCGCGCGCGAAATCAGAACAAGGACGATGACGGTCGCAAGGTAAGGCAACGCCGACATGAATTGCGAGGGTATGCCAAGACTAAAGGCTTGCGCGTGTAGTTGAAGGATCGTGACCGCGCCGAACAAATAAGCGCCGATCACCAGCCGCCCCGGCCGCCACGACGCGAACACCACGAGCGCAAGCGCGATCCAGCCGCGGCCCGCGGTCATGCCCGGGATGAAGAATGGCGTATAGGCCAACGGCAGATAGGCTCCGCCGAGCCCCGCGCACGCGCCGCCGAACATCACGGCGAACAGGCGTATCCGAAGCACGGGATAACCCAGCGCGTGAGCCGAGACGTGATTGTCGCCGGCGGCGCGCAGCACCAGCCCGGCGCGCGTGCGATAGAGAAACAGCCAGACGCCGATCACCAGCGCAAGCGACAAATAAACGAAAGCGTCCTCGCCGAACAGGATACGCCCGACCAGCGGAATGTCGGTAAGGCCTGGAATATGGAGATGCGGCGCCGGGGTAATTCGCTCGCCGACGAAGCCGGCGCCGATCAAGCCGGAAAGTCCGACACCCAGGATGGTGAGCGCAAGGCCGGTGGCGACCTGATTGACGGCGAGGCCAAGCGTCATCAGGGCAAAAATCAGCGACAGCAGGGTGCCCGCGGCGATCCCGCAGATGGCGCCCACGGTGGTGGAACCGCTGATCCAGGCGCCGCCGAATCCGCACGCCGCTCCCACGATCATCATGCCTTCGACGCCGAGGTTGAGCACGCCGGAGCGCTCGGTCACGAGTTCGCCGGTGGCAGCAAGCAACAGCGGCGTCGATGCCGCGAGCACCGACAGGATGATCGCCTCAAGCAGTTCCACGGTGCACCTGCCGCGAAGGGAAAATAAGCCTGAACCGGTAGAGAATGAGCGAGTCGCAGGCGAGCACGTAGAACAGCAGGATGCCTTGGAACACCTTTGTGACATCCAGCGGTATTTTCATCGCGATCTGGGCCTGTTCGCCGCCAATGAAGGTCAATGCGAGAAAAAGACCTGCAATTAATATTCCAACTGGGTTCAGCCGCCCGAGAAATGCGACGATGATCGCGGTAAAGCCGTAACCGGGTGAAAAGCCCGGCTGCAGGTGCCCGACGGGTCCGGCAACCTCGATGATTCCGGCAAGTCCGGCCAGCGCGCCCGAGATCGCGAAGGTGAGGAGGACCAGCTGATTGGAGTTGAAACCGCCGAAGCGCGCCGCGCGCGGCGCCGCCCCGACCACGCGGATTTCAAAGCCCTTGATGGTGCGGCCGAGCAGCACCGCGGCGGCGGCGACGACCACGAGCGCTATGATCACGCCAAGGTGCAGGCGCCCCCCCTCGATCAGGATCGGCATGGTGGCGACCGGATCGAACTCCGCCGTGGTTGGAAAGTTGAACCCGGCCGGATCGCGCCACGGACCGCGCACCAGGTAATCGAGAAAGAGATCCGCGACATAGACCAGCATCAGACTGGTCAAGATCTCGCTGGCGCCAAACCGGACCCTGCAGATCGCGGGAATCAGCGCGTATAGCGCACCCCCCGCGGCTGCCAGCAGCAACATGACGGGTAAGACCCACGGCCCGGCATCGGTGCCATGGGTTTCAACCGCGAGCCAGCTGCCGGCAACGGCGCCGATCAGAAACTGTCCTTCGGCGCCGATATTCCAGACATTGGCGAGATAGCAGAGCGACAGTCCGATGGCGATCATGACGAGCGGCGCCGCCTTCACGGCGATCTCCTGCAGCGAATAGCTGTCGGTCAGGGGATCGATGAAGTAGACGCCAAGCGCTGAAATCGGATTTTTGCCAAGAATGGCAAACAGGATGCTCATGGTCACGATCGTCAATCCGATCGCGATCAGCGGCGAAACGAGGGCGATGATGTTGGATCGCTCGGCCCGCTTTTCAAGCACCAACTGCATGAGCCGTTTCCTTCTCCGCCAGGCTGCTTCCGCCCATCAACAGGCCGAGCTTCTCGCGGCTGGCATCGGCGGTCGCCAGCGGTTCCGAAAGGCGGCCGTGGAACATCACCGCGATCCGGTCGGTGATTTCGATCAGCTCATCGAGGTCCTGGCTTGTCACCAGGATGGCGGCGCCGCCGGCGGCGAGATCGAGCAGGGCCTGGCGGATCACCGCGGCTGCGCCCGCGTCGACGCCCCAGGTCGGCTGGTTCACCACAAGGACGGCGGGGTTGCGGAGGATTTCGCGGCCGACGACGAACTTTTGCAGATTGCCGCCCGACAGGCTGGCTGCCTCCGGATCGCGTTTGGCCTTGCGGACGTCGAAGGCTTCAGTCGCCCGATCGACCGTGTTGAGCGTCGCGGCGGTGTTGATGAAGCCGCGCTGCACCATGCCGCTGGCGGCATGGCCGGTCAGCAGGGCGTTTTCGGAAAGCTTCATCCGTGGCGCCGTGCCATGGCCCAGCCGCTCTTCCGGCACGAAGGCCGCGCCAAGCCTGCGTCGCTGGGTGATGGACAGATGTCCCGCCGCCTGGCCGTCGATCACCACGGTACCGGGGTCCATGGATTGCCGCTCACCCGACAGCGCCGCGAACAGCTCATCCTGTCCGTTGCCGGCCACGCCTGCGATGCCCAGGATTTCACCACCCTTCAACTCGAGCGAAATATGCTGGAGTTGGACGCCATGAGGATCGTCCGGCTCCATGCCGAGATCGTTGACGACGAGGCGCGGCACCGTGGTCTTGCGGCCCGCGGCTGCCTTGACCTCCTTGATGTCGGCGCCGACCATCATTCGGGCCAGCGAGGCCGCCGTCTCCGCTCGCGGGTTGCAGGTCGAGACCTTCTTGCCGCCGCGCAGGATGGTGGCGGTATCGCAAAGCCGTTTCACCTCTTCCAACTTGTGGCTGATGTAGAGGATGGCGCGACCCTCGGCCTTCAGGCGCTGCAACACGACGAACAATTGATCGGCTTCCTGCGGGGTCAGCACCGCCGTCGGCTCGTCCAGGATCAGGAATTTCGGATTCTGCATCAGAGCCCGGACGATCTCGATGCGCTGGCGCTCACCCACCGAGAGTTGCCAGACCTCGCGCCTGGGGTCGAGCGGAAGGCCGTAGACATTGGACACCTGCTCCAGTCGCGCCGACATGTCCTTGAAGGATTCCTTGCCGTCGAGGCCGAGCGCCACGTTCTCGGCGACGGTGAGATTGTCGAACAGCGAGAAATGCTGGAACACCATGCCGATGCCGCGCGCACGCGCTTCCGAGGGCCCGGACAGCACCATCTTCTCGCCCTGCCAGCGCATCTCGCCGTCGCTCGGCTGGATCAATCCGTAGATGGTCTTGACCAGCGTCGATTTGCCCGCGCCATTCTCGCCGAGAAGGGCATGGATCTGCTGCGGCCAGATTTCGATATCGATCGAGTCGTTCGCGAGAAAATCGCCGTAGCGCTTGGTCAGCCCGATGGTCTGAAGCAGGGGCGTTCCGACCGAATGCGGGCCTGTAGGCGTCGGGTCTAACATTCATTTTCACGCATGCGAGGGACGACTGCCTCAATAGTGGGCTAGTTTGGACTTCAGCGTAAGTGGAGAAAAAGCGCCAGCGTTTGCCCAACCGTTTGGCAGGCGCCCCCCATGATTCTCTTTCGCCCTCATGCCGAATGGCGTCCGCTGGGAGGCTTGTTGTGTGCATCGCGAACGGAAACCGGCGAAATCACTGTTGCAAAATTGTGACGCTTCCAACCAAATCGGAACCGCCGTCGCAGCGTGCCGCCAACATGAGCGGCACTGTCGCCTCACCAGAAATTCCCGCGAGCGACTTGCCCGGATCGCCGGTCGCCGCCGTTCCATGGCCGCGGGCAATCAAAAAATATAATACAAACAAAGGTATCCGGCTGGGGGCCATCTCCCCATGTTTGGTCCATGGGTGGCAAGGTTCTACCGTAGCAGCGTCTGATCTGCATACGGCCCTGACCTTGCTGCTGAAACTTGCGGCAGATACTGGAAAAACTTGAGGCTTCTCAGGATTAACGAACGGAGCAAAGGTCACCCCAAGGACCTCGATCAATTCGATCGTCAACTTCTGGGGGTAATCCAATATGTCCTGTCGTAACCAAGTAATTGCAGCGGCGTTGCTGTCATTTGCCACTCTGGCCCCAGCGAGCTTCGCCAGCGCTGCCGATTTGCCCTACAAGGTCAAGGCAAAGCCGGTTCCGGACGTGCCGTTCTTCCTGGTGGTCGATAACCGGGTGACCTATTCGTGGATGCCGAAGGGCACCGATCCCGGGGCCTTCAGCTTCAGGCCGGGCGGTGGCATCGACGGCACGACCGCGAAGAGCGTCTATTCGTTCACGCACTTCGATGTGTGGGCCTACGGCACCAACTTCTTCACCATCTCGATGTTCAAGTCGGATCACAACGATCCCGCCGGTCCTTGCTCGAACGCTGGTGTGCTTCTTAGCGGTGCTCCGGCGAACTGCGCTGGTGCGACCGAATTCTACGGACTGATCCGCAGCACGTTCGGCTGGAACGAACTGTTTGGCACCAAGGCCTTCAGCATGGGGCCGCTGCATAACATTTCGTTCGAAGTCGGTGCCGATGGCGAGGCCGAAAACAGCTTCCTGGCGCCTGCCAAGCGCGATTTCGTCGCCGGTCTGCAGTTCGCCTTCGATCTTCCTTACAAGGGCTACTTCAACGTAGCGCCCCTGGCCTACAAGGAAATCAACCACAATGCGTTCGACCAGTGCGGTCTGTTTGGGCCTGGCATTCCGGGCGTAACCTGCATCGCGGACGGCAATACCGACTTCAAGACCACCTGGGCAGTTGAAATCAACTACTACATGGATCTCGGCTTCCTGCCGGAAAGCATGCAGTATTTCGCCATCAGCGGTCGCGCCGGCTTCTATGGACCGAAGGGCAACCAGAACGAACCGCTCGGCGTTCTCGGTGGTGGAACTTCGACCAAGACGGAAATCAACAGCGAACCGATCCGTCTGACCTTCGACGCCTCCAAGGCGATCTGGGGTGCGAAGTACTCCCAGTTCGTGACCACCTGGGTTGCCTATCGTTACTGGCAGAACAAGTTCGGCCTCGATCACAATGCCGCCCCGGGCGTCTGCACCCTGAACAACGGAACTGTCAGCACGAACTCCTGCACAGAGTCGACGGTTTATGCCGGTGTGACTGTGAAGTTCTAACAACCTGATCTCTTTCAGGTAGACGATGGCGCCGCGAAAAACTCGCGGCGCCATTTTTCTTTCGGTGACTTTTGGCTGACGCGAGACCGGCTATTTTTCCCAGGCGCCAGCGTGCAGCGCCTCCGCCTCGTCTTCGAGCAGGGGGCCGACGACCTCGGTGGTACGCTGCCCGCGCTTGAACACCTCACGGCACGGCAGATCGAGCGTCGGATTCTCCGGGTGATTGCCGGTGACGGCGCGCAGGCGGTGTTCGCTCAGGCCATAGACCACGCGGCCAATGCCTGCCCAGTAGATCGCGCCGGCGCACATCGCGCAGGGTTCGGCGGATGAATACAGAGTGGCACCGCGCAGCACGTCCGCGCCGAGCGTTGTGCAGGCCTGCGTCGCCAGCAACCGTTCGGCATGGCCGGTTCCGTCATGCGCCGGCATGTAACCGTTCTCGGTCTCGATCAGAACGTTGCGATTGCCGTCGACCAGGATCGCGCCAAACGGATGATTGCCGCGGGTCATGGCGCGGCGGGCGACATCGAACGAGCGCCGCAGAAAATGTTCGTCGAGTTCGAGGGTCGTCATATCAAGACTCTGGCCGGTTCAGTGACTTCATCCTTCGAGACGTCGGATCGCGCCTCCTCGGAGGCTGACTTAGATGCAGTTAGGAGAAATAAGCGAAATTGCCGTCATTGCGAGGAGCAAAGCGACGAAGCAATCCAGTTTCGTGCGTAAGGCTCATGGATTGCTTCGCTGCGCTCGCAATGACGGTTCTAAATTCCTGAGGCAAGCGCTCAATGTCCCGCCATGTGCCGCCCGATATCGGTGAGGTCGGCTTCGCTGGCGCGGGCCTCATAGACGAATTGGCCGTGAAACATCACCACCAGTCGGTCCGACAGTTCGAGCAGCTCGTCAAGATCTTCGCTCACCAGCAACACCGCGGCACCGCGGTTTCTAGCGGCCATGATTTCCGCGTGAATCTGCGCAACGGCGGCGAAATCCAGCCCGAAGCACGGATTGGCGGCGATCAGCACTTCGACCTCGCCGCCGAGTTCGCGCGCCAGCGCGGTGCGCTGCACGTTGCCGCCGGAAAGCGCCGAGATCGGGGTATCCGGCGTGCGGGTCTTGATCTTGTAGAGGCCGATCTTCTTCTCGGCGTCGCTGCGGAAGGCCGCGCGGTTGAGCCACCAGCCGCCGCTTGCAAACGGCGCGCGGTCGAATTCGCGGAAGGCGATATTGTCGGCGACGCTCATGCCTCCGACACAGGCGTTCTTCAGCGGCTCCTCCGGCAGTAGCGACATCTTGTGCCGGCGCATTTCCTCGCGGGTGGCGTGATAGGGGTCGCCAATGACGCGGATTGCGCCGCTCTCCGCCTGGCGCTGGCCGGCGAGCACCTCGACCAGCTGCCGTTGGCCGTTGCCGGATACACCGGCAATGCCGACGATCTCTCCGCCGCGCACCGCCAGCGACACGTCGTGAACCGCAACGGCGCCGGCATCGTCAAGCGCGTTGAGTTTATCGAGTTCAAGCCGAATGTCACCCACTTCTCCGACCCGGGGCGGCTGAAGCGTCAACTCCTCGGCGCCGATCATCATGCGGGCCATGCTGTCAGGCGTGAGGTCGGCCACCTTGCCGTGGCCCGCCAGTTTGCCGCGGCGAAGGATCGTCACCTCGTCGGCGAACGCCATCACTTCGCGGAATTTGTGGGTGATCATCAGGATGGTCAGGCCGTCATCGACGACCATGGCGCGCAGCATGCCCAGCACCTCGTCGGCTTCACCCGGCGTCAGCACCGATGTCGGCTCGTCGAGAATGAGAAATCGCCGCTTCAAATAGAGCTGCTTGAGGATTTCGCATTTTTGCCGCTCGCCGGCGGAGACGTCGGAAACCCTGGCGTTGAGCGGCACCTTGAACGGCATCCGTCCCAGAAATGCTTCGAGTTCCTGCTTCTCCCGGGCCCAGTTCACCACCGCGGGAACATCATCGCGCGCCAGCACCAGGTTCTCCGCCACCGTCATCGCCGGCACCAGGGTGAAGTGCTGGTACACCATGCCAAGGCCCAGCGCATGGGCGTCCTTCGGATTGCCGATCGTCTGTTCGCGGCCGCCGACCAGCACGTCGCCCTCGGTCGGGTGGTAATAGCCCATGATGCATTTGACGAGCGTGCTCTTGCCGGCGCCGTTTTCGCCAAGCAGCGCATGGAACGAGCCGGGACGCACTTTCAGTTCGACGTTGTCCAATGCGACGAAGTCGCCAAACCGCATCGTCATGGCGACGGCATCGACGCCAAGGGGCCCGCTCGGCAGCGGCGCTTCGCCGATAATCATGACAGGGCGCCGATCAGTGCTGCGGAAGTGGCGACGGCGCCGAATACGCCGCCCTGCATCTTGATCATCTTCAGCGCGTGGTCGTGATTGCTCTTGTCGGTGGCGGCGCAGCAGTCCTCGATCAGCACGCATTCGAAGCCGCGGTCGTTCGCCTCCCGCATGGTGGTGTGGACGCAGACATCGGTGGTGATGCCGGTGAGCACGATGTTCTCGATGCCGCGCAGCCGCAGCATCAACTCCAGGTCGGTGGCGCAGAACGATCCCTTGCCGGGCTTGTCTATGATGGGCTCGCCCGGCAGCGGCGCCAGGTCGGGAATGATTTCCCAGCCGGCCTCGCCGCGGACCAGCACACGCCCGCACGGGCCGGGGTCGCCGATCCCGGCGCCGATCTGCCGCGACCGCCACTGCTTGTTCGCGGGCAGATCGGTGAGATCGGGGCGGTGACCTTCGCGGGTATGGATGATATGGAAGCCCTGGGCGCGCATGACGGCAAGCAGCCGCTTGATAGGTTCGATCGGCGCGCGCGTCAGCGACAGGTCGTATCCCATCTTGTCGACGTAGCCGCCGACCCCGCAGAAATCGGTCTGCATGTCGATGATGATGAGCGCGGTATTCTCCGGCCGCAGGTCGCCGTTGTAGGGCCACGCATAGGGTTCGGACTTCAGATAACGTTCGGCCATGTCTTTAGCCTCGTTGGTCGATAGCGGTTCATCGGGTGATCGAAAGTTCGGCCGGAGCCCCGGTCAGGGTGCGTTTCGGCGAGCAGGTGATGATCATGATCGCGAGCGTCAGAATATAGGGGGCGGCGTTGAACAGGTGATATCCCGAGGTGACGCCGACCGACTGCAGCGCCGGCCCGAGCGCGGCCGCGCCGCCAAAAGCGAGCGATGCCCACATGCACAGCATGGGATCCCATCGCGCGAAGATCACCAGCGCGACCGCGGTGACGCCCTGTCCGCTGGAGAGGCCTTCGTTCCAGCTGCCGGGGTAGAACAGTGACAGAAACGAGCCGCCAATGCCGGCGAGAAAGCCGCCGACCATGGTGGCGCGCAAGCGGATGGCCAGAACGGAATATCCCATCGCCCGCGCCGCGTCCGAACTTTCGCCGGCGGTGCGGATCAGCAAGCCCCATCGTGTCGTCCGAAACGCCCAGTACAGGATCGGCGCCAGCGCGATGCCGATCAGAAACAGCACGTTGATCCGCAGCGCGGCGCGAACCTGGGCGATGTCGCTCCACCATCCGAAATCGATCGCGGGCAGCCGCGGCGCCGTCGGCTCGATCAGCGGCTTGCCGAGATAGAAGGCAAGGCCGGTGCCGAACAGCATCAGCGCGATGCCGACGGCGATGTCGTTGACCCGTGGCAGCGAGCAGATGCCGGCGTGCAGCGCGCCCAGCAGCGCGCCGGTGACGCCGGCGGCGAGCACACCGAGCCAGGGCGACCCCGTGACATAGGAAATGCCGTAAGCGCTCATCGCGCCCATCACCAGCGTTCCCTCGAGGCCGAGGTTGATGCGCCCCGAACGCTCGGTGATGCATTCGCCGAGGCTGACGAACAGAAACGGCGTGGAGACGCGGATGGCGCCGCCAAACACCGCCAGAGGCACGGTCCAGAGTCCGATCGTTCCGTCAGCCATGTCAGGATTTCCCTTTCAGGAAGCCAATTCGTCCGTAGAGCGCGTCGCTCGCAAGAACGAAGACGAAGATAATGCCCTGCAGCACCTGGACCGAGGCGTCGGGCAATCCGAGCCGGCGCTGCAACAGCCCGCCGCTGGCGCCGATTCCGCCGAGCAGAATGGCGACAGGAATGACGGCCAGCGGGTTTTGCCGGGCCAGGAAGGCGACAAGGATGCCGGTGAAGCCATAGCCCGCGGCGAGATTGGCATTGGTGCGGCCCTGCACCGCGGCGACTTCGACCATCCCGGCAAGGCCGGCCGACGCACCGGCCAGAAAGCAGATGGTCATGATCAGCTTGCCGACGCCAAGGCCGACGATCCTGGCGGCGCGGATGTTGCCGCCGGCGACCCGCGCGGCGAAGCCGAACACGGTGTGATAGATCAGGATGTAGGAGGCGACGGCGGCGACGATGCCGAACACCAGTCCCCAGTGCACGTCGGTGCCGGGGATCGATCCCAGCATGTTGGCCGCGCCGATCTCCCGCGTCGACGGCTTGTTGAGGCTGGTGGGGTCGCGCATCAGGCCCTCGACCAGATGGTTGAGGATCGCCAGCGCAATGTAGACCAGCAGCAGGCTCGAAATCGTTTCATTGACCCCGCGGTATTGGCGAAGCCCGCCCGACAGCATGATCCAAAGTCCGCCAGCGATCATGCCGGCGGCAGCCATCGCCAGTTGCACCGCCAGCGGCGGCGCCGACTGCATCGCCAGCGCCGCGCTGGTGGAGGCCAGCGCGCCGATCAGAAGCGCGCCTTCGCCGCCGATGATGACCATGCCGAGTTGCGCGGGCAGCGCGGTGCATAGCGCGGTCAGTATCAGGGGCGCGGCGCGCGTCAGCGTGTTCTGCCATGAGAACCAGGTGCCGAACGCGCCCTGGTACATATAGAAATAGAGGTCGAGCGGGCTCTTGCCGAACAGCGCGACGAAAATCCCGAACACCCCGAGCGCGCCGACCAGCGCCGCGCCCGGAATGAGGATGTATTCGATGGTCCCGCCGTAACGCTGGAGAAACCCCGGATCTGCGGCCGGGGAAATCGCCACTGCTTCGGCAGGACCAGCAACTTCTGACGTCACGAAGTCGCTCCGATGACGCCTTCCACCAGGTAGTCCATCTTTTCGAGTTCGGGATCCTTCTGGCCGCGCTCGGTTCCGGCGCCGATCACGGTCTTGCCCTTGTTGTCCACGATCGGGCCCTTGAAGATGGTATAGGTGCCCGCGGTGAGCTTGGCCTTGATATCGTCGGCGTGCTTGCGGGCTTCCGCCGAGACCGCCTCGCCATAGGGCGAGACCTTGACGATCTCTTCCTTCAGGCCGCCGCGATAGAAATTCGGGATGGCCTCTCCGGCGGCCATCATTTTGACGAACTTCGGATAGAGCGCTTCCCAGTTCCATTCGGCGCCGGTGAGATAGGCTTTCGGTGCCAGCGGGGACTGGTTGACGTGATAGCCGCACACCATCGCGCCGCGCCGCGCCGCGTTCTCGACCATGGTCTTCGGCCCGTCGACGTGGCAGGTCAGGACATCGACGCCCTGATCGATCAGGCTGTTGGTCGCTTCGGCTTCCTTGACCGGCATCGACCAGTCGCCGGTGAAGATCACCTGGGTGGTGGCCTTGGGGTTGGCGAGCTTGGCGCCGAGCGTGAAGGCATTGATATTGCGCAGCACCTGCGGGATCGGCTTGGCGGCGACAAAGCCGAGCTTGCCGCTCTTGGTCGAGTAGCCGGCGACGATGCCGGAGATATATTGGGCCTCGTCGATATAGCCGAAATAGCTGCCGGCGTTTTTCGGATCCTTGTCGGTCCACAGGCCGCCGGCGTGCTCGAAGCGTATCTTCGGGAACTTGTTGGCCATCTTGATCACGTGCGGATTGTAATATCCGAACGAGGTCGGGAACAGCAGCGTCGCGCCGTCGAGATTGATCATCAACTCCATCGTCTTTTCGACGGCGTCGGTTTCCGGCACCTTTTCCTCCTCGACCACCTTGAGGCCGGGCATCTTCTTCAGCGCCGCGGCGCCTTGCGCGTGGGCCTGGTTGTAACCGTAGTCATCGCGCGACCCGACATAGATGAAGCCGATCGTGGTATCCGCCGCGAAGGCGGTTCGCCCGCCGAACGCCGTGCCGAGCGTCAGCGCCGCGCTTCCCTGCAAGAGATGTCGTCGTGAAATCCTGCCAAAATCCATGTGCCTGCTCCCTTTGGCGGATGCACCGCCGCTAAACCGCGGCTTCGCCTGAAACGGCGGAGCCCGACAGGCCATGTCGCAATCTTCATGCCAGAGCTTTTTTGCTAGGCAATACCAAGCAACCGATTGAAATTGTTTGAATATTTTGATTTCTCGATTTCGGTTTAAAACTTGGGCAGGCGATCGTGTGACTAAAAATTAGGCGACATTTTTTGATTGTATGCAATGGAGTTAAGCAATTCTTAACCCGGATCGGTCGCCTCGCGGTTGGACCGCGGTGGCAGCCTCCGATCATTTGCCGGCTGATCAATCGGGCATAGGCTGCTACCAGTTTCGGATCACCCTCGGATTTGCCGGTCCGCTGGCACCGGATTTGTATCGATCGGTCGAAAGCCCCTGCAGACCGGCTTTGGCCCCATCATCATCGGAAAAACATGAGCGAGATGAATGCGGAAACCGCCGGGCGACAAGCCCTATCCCTCGGCGATGAGATCGTCGGCCGGATCAACCGGCTGGCGACGATTTCCGAAACGCCGGAACATCTCGCGCGCATCTTCCTGACATCGGAGCATCGCGCCGCGGCCGAGCTGATCCTGAGCTGGATGGGTGAGGCGGGAATGCACGCGCATCTCGACGCGATCGGTAATGTCTGCGGCCGTTACGAAGGCGAGCGGCCGGGTTTGCCGTGCCTGATGCTGGGCTCGCATTACGACACCGTGCGCGATGCCGGCAAATGGGACGGCCCGCTCGGATTGATCACGGCGATCTCCTGCGTCGCCGATCTGCACAAAAGAGGGCCGCCGATTGCCGTTCGCCATCGAGGTGATCGGATTCGCCGACGAGGAGGGGGTCCGGTTCGCCTCTACGCTGCTGGGCAGCCGGGCGGTCGCCGGAACGTTCAACGAGAGCGTGCTCGCCTCGAAGGACAGCGCCGGAATTTCGATGCGCGATGCGCTGATCCAGTTCGGTCTCGATCCCGACCGTATCGGCGCGGCGGCAAGGATCCGCAGCGAACTGCTGGCCTATATCGAACTTCACATCGAGCAGGGACCGGTACTGGAAGCGCAGAACCTGCCGGTCGGGTTGGTGAGCGCCATCTCGGGCGCGACCCGTCTGGCGGCAAAACTGACCGGCATGGCCGGTCATGCCGGAACGGTGCCGATGGCGCTGCGGCGCGATGCGCTGGCGGGCGCCGCGGAATGCATCTGCAAGATCGAGGAGTTATGCCGCACCGATGACGGCGGATTGGTCGGCACGGTCGGTTATATCCACGCCATGCCCGGGGCGACCAACGTGATCCCGGGGCAGGTTCACTTTACCATCGATCTTCGCGCGCCGACGGACACCCACCGCAAGCGGGCGGTGACCGATATCGTCCGGCAGATCGAGATGATCGCAAAGCGCCGCAAGCTCGCGCTGCAGCTCGACGTCACCCATGAAAATCGCACCGTGCCATGTGCGCCGTGGCTGAAGGCGCAGGTGGCGGCGGCGGTGGCGGCGGAAGGCTATCCCGTGTTCGAGCTGCCAAGCGGCGCCGGGCATGACGGCATGGCGATGGTCGACATTGCCGACGTCGGCATGCTGTTCGTGCGATGCCGCGGCGGCATCAGCCACCATCCGGACGAGCATGTCGAGCTGGCCGATGCCGATGCCGGGGCGCGCGTGCTGCTGCGGCTGATCGAAAATTTCCGGCCGCGGCAACGCGGGCTGATCGTTAGCCCGCGGTGACGTCCACCAGTTCTTCGCCATCGAGCACGCGCACGGCCTTGGCGCGGTCGAGATCGCCTTCCCAGGCGGCAACGACGACGGTGGCGACGCAGTTGCCGATCAGGTTGCCGAGCGCGCGCGCCATGCCGATGAACCAGTCGACCGACAGCACCAGCACCAGCCCGATCGCGGGAATGCTCGGCACCGCATTCAGCGTGGCCGCAAGAATCACGATGGCGGAGCCGGGAACGCCGTGGGCGCCCTTCGAGGTGATCAGGGACACGCCGAGCACCAGCAAGAGATCGCCGAACGACAGCGGCGTGTTGGTCGCCTGCGCGATGAAGACGACCGCCAGCGTCAGGTAGATCGAGAACGCATCGAGGTTGAAGGAATAGCCGGTCGGGATCACAAGCCCGACCACCGAATCCTTCACGCCAAGCCGCTCAAGCTTGCGCATGATCTGCGGCAGCACCGCATCCGACGACGCGGTGGCCAGCACGATGGTCAATTCCTCGCGCAGATAGGCCAGGAATTTGAGAATGTTCAGTCCGGCGAGCGCCATCACGGTGCCGAGCACGCCGAGCACGAAGATCGCGACCGAGACGTAGAACAGGGCTACCAGCGAGACCAGTTGCTTGAGCGAGCCGACGCCATATTGCCCGACGGTATAGGCGACGGCGCCGAGCACGCCGAGCGGCGCCACGCGCACGATCAGCCCCATGGTGCGGAACAGCACGGTCGATACGGCGTCGATCAGCGAGGTGATCTTCTCGCCCTTTTCGCCGCCGACCAGGGCAACGCTGGTGCCGAACAGGATCGCGAAAAACAGCACCTGCAGCACGTCGTTGCGCGACAGCGCGTCGAACGATGTCGTCGGGATGATGTTCATCAGGAAGCTGCCGATCCCGCCGCCCTTCAGCTTGTGGGCGTTGTCGGCATAGGTGTTGAGCGCCTTGGCATCGAGCGTCGATGGATCGATGTTCATGCCGTGGCCGGGGCCGAACAAATAGGCGAGCAACAGCCCGACGACCAGCGCCACCGTGGTCATCACCTCGAAATAGACCAGCGCCTTGACGCCGACCCGCCCGACCTTCTTGAGGTCGCCGGCGCCGGCGATACCGTGCACGACGACGCAGAACACGATCGGCGCGACGATCATCGAAATCAGCTTCAAGAACGCGTCGCTGAAAATCTTCAGGCTGACGGCAAACTCGGGAACCGCCATTCCGAGCACGATCCCCAGCAGCAGGGCCGCAAGGACCTGGACAAACAGCGATGTATAAAGCGGCTTTCGCGCAACCGGCGCAGCGGCAGTGATTGTCGTCATCGAACGCTCCCCCTCGATCCAAGGCATCCCCAACAGGTATCCCAAGCAGCAAATTCCGCGCCAGAAGTCCCGCAAGCAAGCAAATCCGAATTTTCGCAACAACAACAGGGCCATTTTTCAGGCCAGAGGGTGGCCGCCGCAAGTCGTCCCATTTCCGGGTTTTCGGCGAAGCCGCTGCGCTGCTGCGGATGCCGTGACGCATGCCGCGTCACGCTCAACGAATGAGCAAATGCACGTCGCAAAAGCTGCGCATGGCGAGTGAGCGAGCGCTGGTCGAAAATATAACTGGCTGAAAACAAGGAGGATTCCTGAGCGCGGCATTGCCGGACGGCATTGTACACAATGGCACGGGCTTTGCTTAGTTCACGCCGGGAGTTCTCTCGCCAGGGGTGCAGGTTATGGCGAACTCAAAGCAGCTACCAGGCAGCACACGTCGTCGCCGAACCCGAGCCGATCAACCTCGACTGGTCGGCGACAGCGCTTCGTCATCATCGACATGCAGCGCGATTTCATGGAGCCGGGCGGTTTCGGAGAAACGCTGGGCAACGATGTCTCGCAGCTGGCACGGGCAGTGAAGCCGATCGCATCGGTGCTGGCCGCGGCGCGCGATCTCGGAATGCTCGTCGTGCACACCCGCGAGGGCCATTTGCCCGATCTGTCGGACGCGCCGCCGGCGAAGATCGAGCGCGGCGCGCCAAGTCTTCGCATCGGCGATCCCGGTCCGATGGGACGGATCCTGATCCGCGGCGAGGCCGGTCACGACATCATTCCCGAACTGTACCCGCTCGACAGCGAGGTCGTCATCGACAAGCCCGGCAAAGGCGCGTTCTACGCCACCGAGCTCGGCGATATCCTGCAGAAATACGGCATCGAGAATTTGCTGGTGTGCGGCGTGACCACCGAGGTTTGCGTCAACACCACCGTGCGCGAGGCCAATGACCGCGGCTATCGCTGCGTGGTGCTGGCCGATGGCTGCGCATCCTATTTCCCTGAATTCCACGAGATGGGCCTGAAGATGATCAAGGCCCAGGGTGGCATCTTCGGCTGGGTCAGCGACTCCGCCGCAGTCCTTCAAGCAATGACACCGGAGACTTCAAACATATTGGCAGCAGGAGCATCACGATGAGCACGAGCATTTCTGCCGGAAAGTCCGGCTTCAAGCCGGCGTTGTGGACGCCGGGCGACTGGAACGCGTTTTTCGGTTTCGGCACCAACATCCTGGTCAACATGCTGGTGCTGACGGGGCTGTTGCGTTTCGTGCTGAAGATGCCCGAACTCGCTGGTGTTCGGACGCATCCTGCCGGCGCTCGGCCTGATGATGTGCCTGTCGACCTTCTATTACGCCTTCCTCGCCTATCGGCTGGCGCAGAAGACCGGCCGCACCGATGTCTGCGCGCTGCCGTCCGGCGTCAGCGTGCCCCACATGTTCATCGTCACCTTCGTGATCATGCTGCCGATCACGATCAAGACCGGCGATCCGATGAAGGGCTGGGCGGCCGGCCTGGTCTGGGTATTCTTCCAGAGCTTCATTCTGATGATCGGCGGTTTCATCGCGCCGTACATCCGGAAAATTACCCCGCGCGCGGCCCTGCTCGGCACGCTGGCCGGCGTGTCCGTGACCTTCATCTCGATGCGGCCGGCGCTGGAAATGTACATGACGCCGCAGATCGGCCTGGTCTGCTTCGCCATCATCCTGGCGAGCTGGTTCGGCGGCGTGAAGTATCCCAAGGGAATTCCCGCCGGCCTCGTCGCCATCGCGGTCGGCATGATCATCGCATGGGGATCGAACCTGTTCGGCCTTGGACTTGGCGGACTGAGCGTCAAGGGCGTCGGCGATGCGTTCGCGAACTTCGGCTTTTCGGTGCCGTTGCCGGCTCTGGGGCAGGTATTCTCCGGCTTCGAATTCCTCGGCATCATTCTGGTGACCGCGATTCCGTTCGGCATCTACGATCTCGTCGAGGCGATGGACAACGTCGAAAGCGCGGAGGCCGCCGGCGACGAATATCCGACCACGCGAGTTCTGACCGCCGACGGCGTCGTCAGCCTGATCGGCTGCCTGATGGGGAATCCCTTCATCAACGCCGTCTATATCGGCCATCCCGGATGGAAGGCGATGGGCGGCCGGATCGGCTATTCGGCGGCGACCGGAATCATGGTCATCGTGCTGGCGTGGTTCGGCATCATCTCGGTGCTGCTGGCGCTGGTGCCGGTGGTCGCGATCTCGCCGATCCTGCTCTATATCGGCATGCTGATCGGCGCGCAGGCGTTCCAGACCACCCCGGTCAAGCATGCGCCGGCGATCGTGCTGGCCTTGACGCCGCATCTCGCCGCATGGGCCAAGCTGCAGATCGACACCATGCTCGGTGCGACCATGAATGCGGCGCAGGCGGTCGGCGGCCTTGCCGCCGACAAGGTGGGAGCGGTCAAGACCGCCGCGATCGCCTCATTGCCGCAACAGGGCGTGATCTATCACGGGCTCGAAGTGTTGGGCGGCGGCTCGATCCTGGCCGGCCTCGTGCTGGGTGCGATCGGCGTTTTCGTGATCGAACGCGATTTCGTCAAGGCCTCGGCCTTTGCCTTCTCCGGCGCGGTGCTGACCTATTTCGGCTTCATGCACGGCGAGGCGGTCGGCATCGGCGGCGGAATGGGCGTGACCCCCGGCGTCGCTCTGGCCTATGCGGTGGTCGCGGCCGGATTCTTCGCCGTGGGCAAGTTCAGCGCCAGCGCTTCCTACGTTCCGCAGCACGATTTAGGGCTCGCGGCACCCGCCGAATAGCGTCGTGACAAACTCAAAGCGCATCGAACGGGCCGCTTGATGCGGCCCGTTTCAGTTTAGATCGTGAAAGGGCAGGGCTATCTCACCTCCGAGGCTACCTCACTTCCAAGGCTACCTCACTTCCAAGGCTACCTCACTTCTAGGGCTACCTCACCTCGATCCTGGCCTGGTCCGCCACTTCCTTCCAGAGCGCGCTATCCTGCTTGATGAAACTGGCAAAGGCCTCCGGCGAACTGCCGACGATCTGGATCGCCTGCTTTTCCAGGAGCGCCCTGGTGTCCGGGTCGTTCAATGCCTTGACGATCTCGGCGTTGAGCCTGGCGACGATGGCAGGCGGCGTGTTGGCCGGCGCCAGGATTCCGTGCCATGCGATGGCATCGAAGCCGGGATAGCCGCTCTCGGCAATCGTCGGCACGCTGGGGGCCACCGGCGAGCGATCCTTGCTGGTCACCGCCAGCGCGACCAGGGCGCCGGATTTCACGTATTGGAGCGCCGAAATCGGATCGGAAAACACCATCTGCACCTGGCCGGCGAGCAGATCGGTCACCGCCAGCGCGGTGCCGCGATAGGGGATATGCGTCATCTTGATTCCGGCCTTGCCGGCGAACAGCTCGGTGACCAGATGGTTGGAGGAGCCGACGCCGGTGGTGCCGTAGTTCAGTGCGCCGGGCTTGCTCTTGGCGAGTGCGACGAACTCCTTCAGCGTCTTCACGCCGAGGGAAGAATTGACGACCATGACGTAGGGATAGATGGTTGTGAGGGAGACCGGGACAAAATCCTTCACCGGGTCGTACGGCAGATCCTTGTAGACGGCCGGGTTGATCGATATCGGGCCGGATTGTCCCAGCAACAGCGTGTAGCCGTCCGGCGCGGACTGTTTCACGAATTCGGCGCCGATGATCGCGCCCCCACCGCCGCGATTCTCGACCACAATGGATTGTCCGAGCGCCTTGCCGGCGCGCGTGGCGATGACGCGCGCGGTCGAATCGGCGGAGCCGCCGGCGGAAAACGGCACGATCAGATGGATTGGACGCGACGGATAGTCGTCAGCACGCGAATGGCTGGTGGCCAGGATGGCCGCAAATGCGACTGAAAACGCCAGGTAGCCGGAACGGATTGTCATTGTGTTGGTCATTTCAGATTGATAGCTCGTCCGCGGCACCATAAAGCAAGATTTCCTGTCTGGTCTACCTGACGCGCGGTTGTGCTTTTTCGCCGCCCTGCGATGCTGCGGCCAAATTTCAAGTGAGGATGACCATGCTGCACAAACCCGGCGTGACCGAGGGCCTTGCTCAGCGCGTTGTTGCAACGCGGTGGGACGACATCCCCGCGCCCGTGCGGCATCAGGCCAAGCGCTCCCTGATGAATTTCTTCGCGGTCAGCCTTGCCGGCTGCCGCTCCTCGCCGATCGAGATCGCGCTGCGCTCGCTCGCCGGGTTCTCCGGTGGCCGGCAGGTGACGGTGGTCGGGCGCCGCGAGCGCATCGATGCGCTGAGTGCGGCGTTCCTCAACGCCGCCAGCGCCAATGTCGATGACTTCTGCGACACCCATGTCCGCACGGTGATCCATCCGACCGCGCCGGTGGCGGCGGCACTCTTGGCATTTGCCGAATGGCGGCAGGCGAGCGGGCCCGATCTGCTGCTCGCCCTTATCCTCGGCAATGAGGTCGAAGCCCGCATCGGGCTGGCGATCTCGCCCAGCCATTATGCCAGGGGCTGGCACATCACCTCGACCTGCGGCGTGTTCGGCGCCGCCGCCGGCAGCGGCAGGCTGGCGGCGCTGGGCGAGCGCCAGATGGTGTGGGCGCTCGGCGCCGCGGCCACGCAATCGGCGGGGCTATGCGAGTGTCTGGGCACGCCGGCGAAAAGCATCAGCGTCGGCAACGCCGCGCGGAACGGGCTGTGGTCGGCGCTGCTGGCGGAGCAGGGATTTGAGGGGCCGCCGGAGCCGCTGGCGGGTGTCCAGGGCTTCTATCATGCCCTCGCCGAAACGCCCGATCTGTCGCAGATCACTGACGGCTGGGGCGAACGCTGGGAAATCATGGCGACCTCCTACAAGCCGTATCCGTGCGGCTTCGTGATTCATCCGGTGCTCGACTGCGTGCTGGACTGGCGAGCCGGCCATCCGGTCGCCGATGTCAGGCGCGTCGTGGTGCGCGGCCATCCGCTGCTCGCCGTCCGCACCGACCGGCCGGATATATCGACCGGACGCGAGGCGCAGGTGAGCGTGCAGCATGCGGTCGCCGCCGCCCTGGTGACGGGGCAGGCCGGGCTCGAGCAGTTTACCGATGCCTGCGTGCGTGATCCCAAGGTGCAGGCGCTGCGGAGCCAGGTGGAAGTCGAGCAGGACGAGAACTTTTCCACCATCGCGGCGGCGGTCGAGATCACCACCGCCGACGGCAAGGTTCACTCATTGAAGCAAACAGCGGCGCGCGGCAGCGACGCCAATCCGCTTTCAGACAAGGATCTTGAAGGCAAGTTGCGGAGGGCGGCCGCCGGCTGGGATCCGCACTATGACGCGGCACCGTTGATCGATGCGATCTGGGCGCTCGATCAGAACGCGGACGTCGGCAAGCTGACGTCGCTGGCGGTGCCGCGATAGAGCGTGATCCGGACCCAAAGGGCCGCGCTAGCGCAAACCGGTTTTCCCTCGCGACAAACGCGGAGCGTTGCTCGGAGATCATGCTCAACGAGGAGATGGGATCATGATCCGATTCAACCTATTCGGATTATGATCTGCGGCGCGAGCCCACAAGTTCAATGGTCGGCGGACGTTCGCTTCGGTGCGCCCGATCAACGGACATTGCCAGACCGGCCCAGCCGGTCCGTTTTGGTGCCAACAGCAGCATCGCGCCGAGTGAGGTCATGAATTTTCTATCGCCGCAGTTTCAAGTTCCTTCGCGAGCGCCCTCACGACTTTTTCTGCCTCCGCCTTCAATTTCTCCAGCGGGCACTCAAACGGCACGACTAGGCCGAGACGCTTATCGGGGTCATCTTCCCAAGCGACGGTGACGAGCGATCGCGTTTTACTAAAATCATGATGCAGATTGACAATCTTTAGCGTCGTCATGAGTGCTACCTGTGTGAAAGGATAATTGTAGTGCTCATAAAAATAGGTCATCTATCGCATTTTCAAGTAGGGCACCGGCCGTTTCCAAATGAGGCCACTTGCGGATTTGGTTCCGAATGCCAGATAGCGGCCGGCTGGGCGGCGACGGAGCGCGACGATGACAACTACTGCATGTTGTTTCTGCGGTCGGACCGTTGATCAGGTAACGCATCTTATCCAAGGCCCTGAGCTCCTTATTTGCGACATCTGCGTCGATGCTTGCGTCGATACACTCGCGACCAAGGATCATGGTTGGAGAGAGCGCCAAATTGATTATCTTTTGAGACTTCGGAACCGGCGGACACTCCCGAACTCCCAAAGCTCATAATGGAACTTACCAGACGGAAAGCCGGCGAGATCATTGGATCAATGTGTCCGCCCTGGTTCAATTGAGTCGTTCTGACTGCCCGCCGACCACTTCTGGTCTACCCCGATGAGCAGACATGCTCAGCCGCCGCCGGTATGTCTCAAAGGTGCCACCAGAGCCATGCGCCCCAGCAAAAGCTGCATTTGGCTGCGTGCTATTGAGTCCGCGCCGTAGCTCACGGGCGGACCGCCGGCGTCTCGACCGGCATGCCCCGCGCGCGTGTCATCAGATAGAGCTCGAGCTCGACCAGTTCCGGCGCGCCGTAATCGTAATTCTGGGCCCGCATGCCGGTGATGCAGTTGCGCAGGCGGCGCTGCAGCGATCCGAGCGATTGCCATTCGAGCCGGTAGATCGGATAGCCGGTCGGCAGCGCCTGGGTCACGGCGGATCCGGCGAGGTGCTTGTCCCAATTGTCGTCGTGGCAATTGGTGCAGCCGAGGTTGAGCTGACCCTGCCGCCGCATGAAGAAGTCGCGCCCCTTGGCGACGAACGGCGCCAGTTCGGCGGTGGCGTCCGGCGCAATCGCGGCGCCGCGGGATTGTTCGGCGACGAAGGCTGTCAAGGCGAGCAGGTCGCGGCTTTCGAAGGGGAAGGGTATGGCCTGTTGCTGGCGCGCGCGGCACAGATTGATGCGCTGCTCCAGATCGACCGGGCGTCCCAGCACCTTGTCGTAGGCAGGGTAGCGCGCCGCCACGTCCTTCATGCTGGCGCGCGCGTCATGGTGACAATCGGCGCAGGCCTTGCCCGCGGCGCCGGCCTTGCTGTTCCACAAGGCTTCGCCGTCGAGTACCCACAGCATGCCGGGATTGGCGGTATCGTCATCCTGGATCGCCTTGGTGTCGGGCGCCATGAAGCTGTAGCCGGACCGGCGCTCGGCTGGCGGGATTTCGGTGGCGGCGAGCGGAGCGATGGCGATGCCAGCCGCGATCAGCAGCGCCACGACGGCTATCGTGCCGGCCGGCTTCATTCGACTGAAATGGCGGCCGAGGCGGTTTCGCTAAAACCATTGTCGCCGATCCATTCGAAGTCGAATTTGCCGCTTTCGCTCGCGATCGTGAAAAACGTGACGAACGGGTTGGCCGCGATCGCCGGGAACAGGTCGGCGCGGAAAATCTCGGCGCCGTTGAAGCGGCAGGTGAAGCTGGTGATGATGTCGCGCGGAACCAATTGGCCCGAGGCGGTGTGGCGATAGCCCGTCTCCATGATATGCGACATCAGCGTCTTGATCTCGATGACGTCGCCGCGCTTGGCCTTCTTCGGAACGTTGATCAGTGCGGACGCCATCAGATCACCTCCTCGGTGCAGGCCGCCAGCGTCACCACGACATCGGCGCTGACCGACCAGAAGGAGCCGTCGGACAGCCGCGCGATGGCAACGATCTTCTGACTGTCGGCAAGGCGGATACGGGTGGAAACCTGGGCGCGGCCGGCCTTCGGGCCGAGATAGAAATTGCCGATATTGGGCTGCGGGTTCTTCTCGTTGAAGACGTGGATGCTCTTGACGTAGTCCTCCGCGGTCATCGGGCTGGCAACGCTCACCGTCATCGGCACGGTGTTGCCGTTTTCGACCAGCGGCGGCACGTCGAGCTTGACCTTGCCGGTTTGCACCGTCGCCGTGCCGACGACATTCCTGATCGCGGCCGCCATGGTCTCGGGCGTGGCGCCGGCGGGCCGCAGACTGACGACGGGAACCATCCCGATCGCGGCGGCGCTGCCGGCGAGGCCGAGGAACCGGCGGCGTGTGGAAGCGTGTGATTGGCGCATCGTTGGTCGTGCCTTATCTGGTTTGCGCATGATCCTTTCGGAAAACCGCTACCCACTTTTCCGGATCATGCTCTATTCGCGCAGCGTTGCAAGATACGCCACGATATCCTCGATCTGTTCGGCCGACAGGATCGGCTTGCCGCGCCATGCCGGAGCCACGCGATCAAGGCCGTCCACGCGATAATAGGACGGCATGATCGTTGCGGGATTGAGGCGCGACGCGCTGACCAGCCGCAGCCGAAGCTGGGCTTCCGACCAGCGGCTGCCGGAACCCGAAAGGCTGGGCGCGAGATCGCCCTGAAACTTCTCCTCGGGAAATGGACCGCTGTGGCAAAGAATGCAGGTGCTGGTGCGCTCCAGCACCAGCGCGCGGCCGCGCACCTTATCGCCGGGCGCGCCGGTCAGCGATTCCACAATGGCATCGCCGGTGACGGTATAGGGCCGCAATTCCTGCCCGCCGGCCGCGCCGGGCAGCGCCAGCATCGCGAGCGCGAGCCATGCTCCGGCCCTGCTGATTGCCGACCTGGAGCCTTTTCCGTTTCGATTGAATCGAAACGGGGCTCCAGATTCTCGGTTTGACGCGTTTTCTTGACGCGAACCGGTCTCCACTTCGCTTGAAAACGCTCTAGCCAAATGTGTCCACCGTGATCGTCTTGTACCAGGATTGCGCCTGCTCGGCTTCACGCAGCCGCACCTCGCGCGGCGCATCGACCGGGCTGGTGAAACCGCTGCCTTCAACCTCGGCGAAGATATCGTCCTTCGGCTGATAGACGCCCGACAGCGAGAAGGCATAGCCGGGCGCGACGGAATTGTAGCAGGCGCCGTCCAGTTTCGGCATCGCCGCAGCTGCGCCGGAGATCAGGCTGGCCACGACGCTGGCGCAGGCCTTGCCCTCGGCGCTGGCGGCTGAGGCGGATTTCGGGATGCCGCCGCCGATGCAGGCGTCGCCGATGACGTGAATGTTGGGCACGAGCTTTGAGGCAAACGTCACCGGGTCGATCGGGCACCAGCCGGTATGGTCGACCGCACCGGCGAGCTGCGCGATGCGGCCGGCCTGCTGCGGCGGGATGACGTTGGCGACCTGCGCGTCGTAATTGCCGAAATCGGTGACCAGCGTGTTGGTCGCGGGCTCGATCGAAACAACCCTGCCGCCCTGCGACAGCGATATCCGCTCGATCATCCCGGGATAAAGTTCCTTCCAGGCATTCTCGAACAGGCGCTGCTGCGGAAAGGTGTCCTTGGCGTCGAGAATCAAAACCTTGGAGCGCGGCTTCTTCGCCTTCAAATAATGGGCGATCAGGCTGGCGCGCTCATAAGGCGCGGGCGGGCACCGCAACGGCGCGGCGGGCACCGCAAGCGCCACCAGGCCGCCGTCGTCCATGGCCTCGAGCTGGCGGCGCAGCAGCAGCGTCTGCTCGCCCGCCTTCCAGGCATGCGGCATTCTCGCCGCGGTCGCCTCGTCATAGCCGGGCAGCGCGTCGAAGCGCAGATCGATGCCGGGGGCGAGCACCAGACGGTCGTAGCCGAGCGAGGTCCCGTCGGCGAGACCGACCGTCCGCGTCTGCGGATCGATCCTGACGGCCAGCTGCGCCACGACAGTGACGCCTTCGGCCGCGATCCGGTCATAGCCGAATTGCTGCGCTTCGATGTCGCGCAATCCCGCGATCACCTCGTTGCTGAACGGACAGGCGGTGAAGGTCCGGTTCGCCTCGACCAGCGTCACCTGCAATTTTGCGTCGATCCGTCGCAACGCGCGCGCGCAGGCCGCGCCGCCAAATCCGCCGCCGATCACGACGATGCGCGCGGCGGATTGCGCGTGGGACGGACACGGGAAGGCGAACGAAGCCGCAGTCGCCGCGATGCCACGAACGACGTTTCTCCGCGTCATCAGGCGCAGCGCGTCCATGAGCATGATCCGAAAAAGAATGAGCGGCGGCCGGAAAGGCCGCCGCTTGATGGTTCAGGCAAAGGTGATGTTTTGATCCCGCAGCGGTACCGAGCGGATGCGTTTTCCCGTTGCCGCGAAATAGGCGTTGAGCACGGCAGGGCCGGCGACGCAGATCGTCGGCTCGCCGACGCCGCCCCAGAACCCGCCGCTCGGCATGATGATCGACTCCACCTTCGGCATCTCGGCGATCCGCATCGAATTGTAGTTGTCGAAATTCGACTGTTCGATGCGGCCGTCCTTGACGGTGCAGCCGCCATAGAACAGTCCCGACAGGCCATAGACGAACGAGCCGGCAATCTGGCGCTCGATCTGCGCCGGATTGACCGCATAGCCCGGATCGGTGGCGGCGACGATGCGATGCACCTTGATCTTGTTGCCGTCGGTGACCGAGATTTCCGCAGCACCGGCCACATAACTGCCGTAACCCATGTGTTGCGCGAGACCGCGGAAGACGCCTTGCGGCGCGGGTTTGCCCCATTCGATTTTTTCCGCCACGGCGTTGAGCACGGCAAGGTGCTTCGGATTCTTGGTCATCAGCTTGCGCCGGAACTCGAGCGGATCCTGGCCGACCGAATGCGCCAGCTCGTCCATGAAACATTCGAGGTAGATCGCATTCTGGTTGACGTTGACGCCGCGCCAGAAACCCGGCGGGACGTGCGGATTGCGCATCGCATGCTCGATCAGGAGATTGGGCACCGAATATCCGATCGCGGCCTCGCCGGTGGCATTGAGGCCGGCGAAGGTCGCGGGATCCTTGCCGTTGACGAGCGCTTCCGGGCGCAGGCTGAACAGGATGGACTGCCCGGAGATCCGCATATGCAGCGCAGTCAGGTTGTTGTTGGCGTCGAAGGCGCCGGTCATCTTGCACTGCGTGACCGGATGATACGCGCCGTGCTGCATGTCCTCTTCACGCGACCATAACAGCTTGATCGGGGTGCCCGGCATCTGCTTGGCGATCGCCACCGCCTGCCGGACATAGTCGGTCTGGCCGCGGCGGCCGAACCCGCCGCCGAGCATCTGCTTGTGAACGTCGCATTTGTCGGCCGGGAGCCCCGATACTTCGACTGTCGCGGCGAAGGCGGCTTCGCCGTTCTGGGTGCCGCACCAGACCTCGCATCTGTCCGCGGTATAGAGCGCGGTGGCGTTCATCGGCTCCATCGGGGCGTGGTTCTGGTAGGGATAATTGTAGACCGCCTCGACCTTCTTGGCGGCGCCGGCAAACGCTGCCTTGGCGTCGCCGTTCTCGTTGCCGATATAGGCCGGCTGCGAGGGATCGAAACCTTCCTCGAGCCACTTCGCGATCGACGCGCTCGAGACCTTGACGTTGTCGCCTTCGTCCCAAACGATCGGCAAGGCGTCGAGCGCGGTCTTGGCGTGCCACCAGGTGTCGGCGACGACGGCGACGGCGTTGTCGCCGACCTTCACCACCTTCTTGACGCCCTTCATGCCCGTGACCTTGGCTTCGTCGAAGCTTTTCAGCTTGCCGCCGAACACCGGGCAGGCCTTGATCGCGGCATTGAGCATTCCCGGCAGCTTGACGTCGACGCCGTAGATCATCTTGCCGGTGGTCTTGTCGGCGGTATCGAGGCGCTTGACCCCCTTGCCGATCAGCTTCCAGTCCTTCGGGTCCTTCAGCTTGACCTCGGCGGGCGGCTCGATTTTCGCGGCGGCTTCCGCGACCTTGCCGTAGGTCGTTGTGCGTCCCGAGGGTGTGTGGGTGATGACGCTGCTGGCGGCGGTGCATTCGGAGGCCGGCACCTTCCATTCGTTCGCGGCGGCCTGGATCAGCATGACGCGCGCGGTGGCGCCGCCCTTGCGGACATACTCGGTCGAGGCGCGGATGCCGCGGCTGCCGCCGGTCGAGAAGTCGCCCCAGGCGCGCTTGCGGGCCACGCTCTGTCCCGGTGTCGGATATTCGGTCGTGACCTTCGACCAGTCGCATTCGAGTTCTTCGGCGACCAGCTGGGCGAGGCCGGTCAGGGTCCCCTGGCCCATTTCCGATCGCGCGATCCGGATCACGACGGTGTCGTCGGGCCGGATCACGACCCAGGCGTTGACCTCAGGCGAGCCGTCGGCGGCGCGCGCCACGGTGGGGCCAAAGGGAATACCGAGGCCAAGCGCGAGGCCGGAGCCAACAGCGGCGCTGCCGATCACAAAGGCGCGGCGGTTCAGTGTGGGCATATGGTTCATGGCGATCTCCTCAAGCGTTCGCGACGGCGTGAATCGCCTCGCGCACCTGCTGAAAGGTGCCGCAACGACAGATATTGGTGATGGCTTCGTCGATGTCCTGGTCGGTCGGCTTCGGCTTGTCCTTGAGAAGCGCCGCCACCGCCATGATCATGCCGCTCTGGCAATAGCCGCATTGCGGGACGTCGTTGGCGATCCAGGCTTTCTGCACCTTGTGCAGGACACCGTTGTCGGCCAGCCCCTCGATGGTGGTGATTTTCTTGCCGACGGCCTCGCTGACCAGCACGCCGCAGGAGCGCATCGCGACCCCATCGATGTGAACGGTGCAGGACCCGCATTGTGCAATGCCGCATCCGTATTTCGTGCCGGTCAGGCCAACATTCTCTCGAATTGCCCAAAGAAGCGGCGTATCCGGCTCGACATCGATGTCGAACGATTTTCCATTGATTGTGAGGTTGGCCATCGCGATCCCCTGGTTAATCCAATCCATCGATTGAACTTCGGCGCGAATTTGGACCGGAAACCGCAACAGTTCAAATCAATAATCCGCGTTTGCAGAGCGGAATAATTCCGCTAGGGAGGCCCCTTGTTTTGCGCTATTGCCGCGGGCCGGCGTTGCGGCCACCTGCACGGCGCCGGCGTATCACGATTTAGACGGTCATCGCGTGGTTGACCGCAATCTTGGGGCGAGGAAATCATCATGCGCATCGTCGTTCTGCCGGGCGACGGCATCGGGCCGGAAATTGCCGCCGCCACCTGCGCGGTGCTGCGCGCCGCCTCCGAGCGTTTCCAGCTCAACGTTGCGATCGAACAGCACCCGGTGGGCCATGAAAGCCTGCGGCAATTCGGCGCGACTGTCCGGCCCGGGCTGCTGGAGATCGTGCGCGCCGCCGACGGCCTGATCCTCGGTCCCACCGCAACCTTCGATTTCAAGGATGAGCAAAGCGGGGAAATCAATCCGTCCAAATTCTTCCGCAAAAGCCTCGATCTGTTTGCCAATGTGCGCCCGGCGCGAACCTATCCGGGATTGCACAACCGCTTCGGCGCGTTTGATCTTGTGGTGGTGCGCGAGAACACCGAAGGCTTCTACTCCGATCGCAACATGGAGCAGGGCAACGGCGAATTGCTGGTCACCCCCGATGTCGCGATCTCGCTCCGCCGCATCACCCGGCACTGCTGTGAGCGAATTGCGAAAGCGGCGTGTCAGCTCGCGATGCGACGGAGCAAGCGCCTCACCATCGTGCACAAGGCCAATGTGCTGAAGATCGGCGACGGCATGTTTCTCGATATCTGCCGCGCCACCGCAGCCGAATTCCCCGGCCTCGCCGTCGACGACATCCTGGTCGATGCCATGATGGCGCATGTGGTGCGCCAGCCGGACCGGTTCGACGTCATCGTCTCGACCAACATGTTCGGTGACATCCTGTCTGACCTCACCGCCGAGCTGTCGGGCAGCCTCGGCCTCGGCGGCTCGCTCAATGTCGGCGCCGACCACGCCATGGCGCAGGCCGCGCACGGCTCCGCGCCCGATATCGCCGGGCGCGACGTCGCCAATCCGTTCTCCCTGATCCTGTCGATGGCGCTGCTGTTGGCTTGGCATGGCGAGCGCTCGGGCGCCGCGCGGTTTGAGTCCGCCGCCCGCGCCATCGAAAACGCCGTGGCGGCCGCGATTGCGGGCGGCCGGGCGACCAGGGACGTCGGCGGCCATCTCGGCACCGCCGCGACCGGTCAGGCCATCGTGGACATTCTGGCCTCCGGCGACAACAAGCCGGCCTGAGAGTCTGACTGGAAAGGCAGCCCATGGTAGGGCGCAGATCGTCGTTCGATGCTTTGTATCGCCCCGGAATGACAGTCTTGGAGTAGACGGGGCGCTTGCCGTGCGGCAAGGTGAAGCCAGCTTTTAAAAAACAAGAAATATGGGGAGAATGCGATGTCGAAGCACCATTCGTTGGGATCGGCACTGAATCGCCGGGCGCTGCTGTCCGGCACCGCGGCCGTTCTGGCGTCGCCCTTCGTGCTTTCTTCGGCCAGGGCGGAGGCTCCGGCCGTCAATGTCGGCGTCATCCTGCCGCTGTCGGGACCGAATGCCCAGTTTGGCATCAATTCGCGCAACGGCATCGAGCTCGCCGCCGACGAAATCAATGCGGCCGGCGGCATCGCCGAACTCGGCGGCGCCAGGATCAACCTGGTGGTGGCGGATGCGACCTCGACGCCGACCACGGCCGGGACGGTGGCGCAAAGGCTGATCACCCAGCAGGATATGACCGCCGTGCTCGGGGCTTTCGTCTCGTCGCTGACCATTGCGATCTCGGAAGTCACCGAGCGGCGCGACATCCCGCTGCTGACGATGTCGTTCGCCGATCAGATCACCGGGCGCGGCTACAAGAACATTTTCCAGGTGGTCGCGAAGGCATCCGCGATCGGCAAGGCGCAGTTCGAATATACCGCGGCCATTGCCCAGGCCGCCGGTGCCAAGATCGAAAAGATCGCCATCATGTATGAGGACACCGCCTATGGCACCGCCCAGTCGAACGGCCTGCGGGCAGGCGCCAAGGCGGCCAATGTCGAGATCGTGATGGATGACGCCTATCCCCTGGGGATCACCGACACCACGCCGTTGATCAACAAGTTGCGCGGATCGGGGGCGCAGGCTGTTTTCCCGGTGTCCTATCTCAACGACAGCCTTCTGATCATCCGCACCATGCGCCAGCAGAAGCTCACCATTCCGGCGATCGGGGGTGCTGCCGGCTACGTGATTCCGGATTTCGAAAAAGGCCTCGGCGAATTCGCCGAAAACGTGCTGTCGATCAATACCTCGAACTACGATCTGGCGCCGCAACTGACCGAGCGCTTCCGCAAGCGGTTCGGCTATTTCATGGTGCATGAAGCGCTGGAGCACGCGGTCTGCCTCGAGGTGCTGGTGCAGGCGATCCGGAAGGCGAAATCGGCCAAGGCCGAGGACGTCGCCGCCGCGCTTCGCGGCGCCAAATTCACCGGCGGCTGGATCAACGGCATGACCGGCGGCGCGGTCCAGTTCGACCAGACCGGATTGAACGTGCTGTCGGTGCCGCTGATGGTGCAGTGGCGGGCTAAGGACATCGTCACCGTCTGGCCCAAGGACATCGCCAAGAGCGCGCCGGTCTGGCGATCCTGAGCGGTGGCCGGCGCGGCGTGAATTGAGGTGTCGTTTCTCCAGGCCATTCTCGACGGGCTGTTGATCGGCGGCGTCTATGCGGTGATCTCGATCGGGCTGACGCTGGTCTATGGCGTGATGGGCATTGTCAACTTCGCGCAGGCCGAGTTTCTCACCATCGGCATGTTCACCGCCTGGTTTGCCTGGGCGTTTCTCGGGCTCGACCCGGTTCTCGCCGCGCCGTTGTCGTTCGCGGTGGCGTTTGCGATCGGCTGGGTGGTGCAGGGGCAATTGATCGCGCGGGTGCTGACCGCGCCATCGGTCGCGCAGATATTTCTCACGGTCGGGCTGTTGATCGTGATCGAAAACGGATCGCTGCTGCTGTTCGGCTCCCAGTTCCGTTCGGTCACGACCTCCTACCAGACCATGTCGCTGTCGCTCGGTCCGCTGTTCATCAGCATTCCCTACCTGATCGCCTTTGCGATGTCGCTGGCCTGCGGCGTCGCGCTGTGGTGGTTCATGCGCGCGAGCTGGTTCGGCCGCGCGATGCGGGCGACCGCGCAAAATCCTGCCGCGGCAAAGCTGATGGGGATCGATACCGCGCTGATGTACAAGATGGCTTTTGCACTCGGCGTCGGCCTGACCGCCTTCGGCGGCGCCGTCATCCTGCCCTATGTGACGGTCTATCCCGGGGTCGGCGGCCAGTTCGTGGTGCTGATGTTCACCGTCGTCGTGCTGGGCGGGCTCGGCAGCGTCGCCGGCGCCGTCGTCGGCGGACTGTCGGTCGGCGTCATCCAGTCGCTGTCGTCGCTGTTCTTTCCGATTCAGTTGCAGAACCTGGTGCTGTTCATCGTCTTCATCCTGGTGCTGGCGGTTCGCCCGCAGGGCCTGGTCGGGGCAAGCCGATGAAACGCTGGCTTGCGCCCGCCGCCGTGATCGTTGTCGTGGCGTTGTTGCCGCTGCTGCTCGATCCGCGCGGCTACTGGATCCGCGTCCTCACCTTCACGCTGTTGTTCGCCGCCATGGCGCAGGCCTGGAATATCGTCGGCGGCCTCGCCAACCAGACCTCGCTCGGGCATGCCGCGTTCTTCGGCATCGGCGCCTATACCTCGACCGTGCTGCTGCTCAAATTCGGCATCAGCCCATGGCTCGGCATGCTGGCGGGCGGCGCGCTCGGCGGGCTGGCGGCGCTGGTCATCGCGATCCCGACCATGCGGCTACAGGGGCACTACTTCGCGCTGGCGACGCTGGCGTTCGGCGAAGTGATGCGGGTGATCGCCAATGTGTGGACCTCGCTGACCGGCGGCCCCGGCGGATTGTCGGTGCCGTTCGTGCCGCCGAGTCTGGCCGCCTATTCGTTCAAGCTGCTGCGGCCGCACGCCTACATCGCGCTGGCCGCGCTGGTGGCGGTGACGGCGATTTTCGAAATCATCCGGCGCGGCGCGATGGGATACCGGTTGCGCGCGATCAAGCAGAACCCCGCGGCCGCCGAAGTCATCGGCGTCGACACCACGCGGGTCAAGCTGCAGGCCGCGGTGATTTCGGGCGCGCTGATCGCGACGCTTGGCACGCTTTATGCCCAGGTCGCGGTGTTCTTCGACCCCGACACGGTGTTCGGCATCGCCAGTATCTCGATCCGTATCGCCTTGATCGCGATCATCGGCGGAGTCGGAACGGCGGCAGGGCCGATCCTCGGCGCGTTCTTCATCATTCCGCTGGAAGAGGTGATGAACGACCTGCTGTCGTCGCGCGCGGCCGGCCTGTCGCAGCTCGTGTTCGGCGTCATCCTGATCGCCGTTATCCTGTGGCGGCCGCGCGGCTTCATCACCGTGTTCGAATCGTTGCGGGCGCGGCTGTCGCGAACGGGGGCGCCATGACGATCCTCGAGGTCCGCCAGGTATCGCGCCGGTTCGGCGGCCTGCAGGCGCTGTCGGAGGTGACGTTTTCGGTCGACAAGGGCGAGATCGTCGGCGTGATCGGCCCGAACGGCGCCGGCAAGACCACCTTGTTCAGCACTTTGGTCGGGCTGATCCGTCCCGACGCCGGCACCGTGTCGCTCGATGGCAAGGATCTCGCGGGCCTGAAGCCGCACACCGTCGCCGGGCTCGGGATGACCAAGACGTTCCAGAACGTCGCTTTGTTCGCCGAGAGTTCGGTGCTGGATAACGTCTTGACTGCGGGCCTGCTGCGCCATGGCGTCGATGCAGCGCGGCGCGAGGCGCTCGTTTGCCTGGACCGTGTCGGCCTGCGCGGCGTGGCGCACAAGGAGGCCGGCAACCTGTCGTTTCCGGAACGCGCCCGGGTCGAGCTGGCGCGCGCGCTGTGCACCGCGCCCAAGGTTTTGTTGCTCGACGAAGTCATGGCGGCGCTAAACCCTGCCGAGATGCGGGAGATCATGCAGTTGATCCGCTCGCTGCGCGACGACGGCGTCACGCTGCTGGTGGTCGAGCACCACATGCGGGCGATCATGAATGTCTGCGATCGCATTCTGGTTCTCAACTTCGGCCGGCTGCTGGCCGATGGCACGCCCGAACAGGTCGCGAGCGATCCGCAGGTGATCGAGGCCTATCTGGGCCTCTCGGCCGAGGCGGCGCGCCGATGAGTGCGGCCCTGCTCGAAATCACCCAGTTGCGCGCCAGCTATGGCGAGGCCGAGGTGCTGCACGGCATCGATCTTTCGGTGTCGCAAGGCGAGTTCGTCTGCATCATCGGGGCCAACACCGCGGGCAAGAGCACGATCCTGCGCTCGATCTCGCGGCTGGTGCCGAAGTCGAGCGGCACAATGCGCTTTGTCGGCACCGATCTCGCGGCATTGGCGGCGCATGACATCCCGGCGCTCGGCATCGCCCATGTGCCCGAAGGACGCCAGATCTTCCCGGACATGACGGTGGAAGAGAACCTCTTGCTCGGCGCCTTCACCGCCCGCAACGCCGGCGATCTGCCGGCGCGGACCCACGACGTCTTCGAGCTGTTTCCGCGCTTGCGCGAGCGATACCGGCAGCTCGCGGGAACGCTGTCGGGCGGCGAGCAGCAGATGGTCGCGGTCGGCCGCGCGCTGATGCTGCGGCCCAAGCTGTTGCTGCTCGATGAGCCCAGCCACGGCCTCGCGCCGAAAGTGGTCGAGGAAATGCATCAGGCATTCAAGACCATCCACGCCACCGGCACCTCGATCCTGCTGGTCGAGCAGAACGTCGAACTCGCGCTCGACGTCGCCAGCCGCGGCTATGTTCTGGAAGCCGGCGTTGTCACGCTGGCGGGAACAGCCGCCGAGCTTCACGCCAACCCGGCGGTGGTGACGGCGTATCTGGGGCTGTAGCTCATTCGAGCGCAGCGAAATCCGGATCCCAACCTTGGCGGATTAGCGTGAGCGCAATCCGCCGTTACTTAGCGAAGATGGCGGGTTACGGCTTGCGCCTAACTAACCCGCCCCCGCGAACTGAGTGTTGAATTTGTCTAGGTGCTGCCGGACGAGCCGCGGTAGCCGGGGTTGAGGCGGTCAGGGACAAAGGCTCCAGGTTGCGCTGGAGCCTTTGTAGTAAATCACGAGCTTGTTTAGGGGCAGGAGCGAAGGCATCAGCCGAGCTTTACGCGTCCGCTCGTCAGGACATCGCGTCCCAGCGGGGTCAACACATAGCGGCGCTCGCCATCGCGCCATTCACGTTTAGCCAGCCAAACCCGCTCATCATCGTTGGGGAAACCCTCTGTATGGCTCAAGCGCCGGCCGAAAGCGCCCAAGACGCCGGCAAGCTGAGCCCGTGTAATTCCGAGCTCCTTTGCGAGCGTGGTCGTGCTCAGCCCCTTGGGGCTTTTCAGCAGCGACTTAAAGATAGTGACCATCGTTGAGGGCAAGCGACGGCGAGTGAGTGCCTCGATGACAATTTCCCGCAGCTCCTCGTTCGTTTGTTCTGGGGGCCGTTCTCGATCGTCAGCCGGCAGGGATGGTGCCGCCGGCACGCTCGCCACCGAGACGGAGTTAAAGGTGAAGTGGTGTTTGACCTGCTCGAATTCCGCAGGAGTGCCTTCAAATTCGACAAATCGCATTTTCATGACCTGCTTTGGAAGCCAGAGGGCCTTGAACGAACCAAAAAATGGCTCATGATAGGCTAAAAGATCAATTTAGTCAATATAAGATTAACTAAAGTCGCTATATAGAGATCAAGTACTTTTTTGCTTTATGCTGTCCGATTGGTTCCAATGGGTGACGGAGGCTTAGCGCGGCGTGAGGCCGGCGAGACGCCAGCCGACATCGTCCGCAGATACAACGTCAACCGCATGACAATCAGCAGACTCAAGCCATGACCGCGATCCACTTGGTTCGCGTACCGGAGAAGGACATGGCCCGGTTTTACAAGCTTGACGTTCAGCCTGATCTGTTCGGGCAGCGGTCGCTTGTGCCAGAGTGGAGGCGTATTGGCCGGGCGGGACCGTGCGAAGCCGTGGCCTTGCCGATGTTGCCCTTATCGCAGCTTGGGCCACAAAACGCAGCCGCTGCTATTGTTAGGACGACCACATGTTTGAGACATGGGACCCAAGCAAGCGGATCACAGAAGCAAAGCGGCTGACCGAGCGGCTGGTCGATCACGCGCAATATTTGCTCGATCTCTGCGAAAACAATGCAATTATCCTTTATTCGGATCTGCTTTCAAAGCAAATACCGCGTTCGTACGCCGCCAACGCCTTCAATGTCTTTCGCGAGGCCTTGCATCAGATCGAACTTGTTCGCTTGAGTGCCCTTTGGGACCACGCTCACATCGACAACGAGGCCATTCCCACGGTTATTGAGCTGATAGACAATGAGGAAGTTATCAGCGCGCTTGTCGAGGCCGCACGTGCCCAATACGCTAGAAGTCCCGAACCGATTGACAAGAATGAGCCTGCCGAGGAACGGGAAATTGTCGCCCGCATGATGAAGAAGCTAAATGAACAGCGCGGCGAAGAGCAGGCCAAAAACGCGATGGATGGTCTACGAAAAGCCATCGCCGACAGCCGCGCGATGCGCCAATCGGAAAAGCTGAAATCAATCCGTAATCTGCGCAACAAACACGTTGCGCACTATCTGACCCAAACCCGCGCGGAGAAAGATGGAGAAATCATTGCTCCGATGAAAGTGGGAGACGAGAAATCTGTGATTGAAACCTCGCTCAGCATCATTGAGCTTTTCTATTGCTGGGTAAACAGCATCAGTATTTCTTTTGAGGCGTCGCGCAAGATCGACAAAAAATGTGCTGAGGAGCTTTGGAATGGCTGCACCTTCACCATCAAGAAGCCCGTAGCCCGTGGGGCTGATTAGCGGGAGCGTAATCCGCCGTTACGCCAAGACGGCGGGTTACGGCTGCGCCTAACCCGCCCTACGATGTGGCCAGCGGAGTTGCCCGTCGTGCCAATCTGCCGCAACCGGCATCATTGATCCCACCCCCAAATCAGGGACAGAATCCCTCCGTCCCGCCTCACAGAGGGGCGGCTCGCGATCGTCACGGACGCGAGGCGGGATGCGGTGGACGTGGGCAGCGCTTCTGACGAGGGCGCTTGGCTTGCGGACGGCGAAGTCGTGTGGTCCTGACGCCTCGGTGCCGGCGTCAAACTGGCGGAGGTAACTTCGCCAGTGACGGTGTCAACAAGCCGATCACCGGGGAGAGCGCGAAATAAGCCGTAAACCATTGCGCGGGGAATGCCGGGTGATTCCGGTGTGACCTGACTAACGCGTGTGCGTTCTACCGCTATCATTGCACACGCGGCTATCGGGCGCATCGGGCGCCCGGCATTCCCTGCGCCCTCTGATGGCAGAGGGCGGAACGAGCAGGTCAAAACTCGCGCGGAATGCGCGGCGAGATCGCGAAGCTGTATCCTGCCGTCATTGCGAGCCAACGGGTCGCGCGAATGCGCGCCCGATGACAGGCTCCGCGAAGCAATCCAGCTTTGGTGCCGCAATGAAAGATGGATTGCTTCGTCGCTTCGCTTCTCGCAATGACGGTTTGAGTGCTGGCTGTTTGAAACATGAATCCGAAGACACAGCGTGTCTTTTTATCCTCCCCTGGAGGGGAAGGGTCGGCTCGCATCGCGCGAAGCGAGATGCGAGACGGGGTGGGGTGACGGTCTTCCCAAACGATCCGTGCCCGTGTTGAGAGATCACCCCACCCCAACTCACATTTCGCTTCGCTCAATGTGAGTATCGACCCTCCCCCTCCAGGGGAGGGTGAGCGCCTCCGATCGAGAACCTTCCAGGAGAGGCGGACCCAGCTCAAATCCCCAGATACGCCGACTGAACCTGCTTGTTGTTGGCGAGTTCGGCGCTGGTGCCGTGCATGATGACGTTGCCGCTTTCCAGCACATAGGCGCGCTGCACCAGCGACAATGCGCGGCTGACGTTCTGCTCCACCAGCAGGATCGCCGTTCCCATCTTGTGAATTTCGCCGATCTTCTCGAAGGTCACGTCGGTCATGACAGGGGCGAGGCCGAGCGAGGGCTCGTCGAGCATCAGAAGTCGCGGCTTGAGCATCAGGCCGCGGCCCACCGCCAGCATCTGCTGCTCGCCGCCGCTCATGGTGCCGGCGAGTTGCTTCCTGCGTTCGGCGAGACGCGGAAAGATGCTGTAGACTAGCTCGAGCGTGCGGGCGCGTTCGGCCTTGGCCTTCGGCACATAGGCGCCGATCTCGAGGTTTTCGTTCACCGTCATTTCCGGAAACACCTGACGCCCCTCCGGCACATGGGCGATGCCCAGTTCCGGAATCCGGTACGGCGGAAACGAGGCGAGATTGGTGCCGGCGAAGGTGATGGTGCCGGAGGTGAGTTTGACCAGCCCCGAGATCGCGCGCAGCGTCGTGCTCTTGCCGGCGCCGTTGGCGCCCAGCAGGCCGACCGCTTCGCCTTCGCCGATCTCGATGCGAGACGTTCGCGATCGCCGGCACCGAACCGTAGCTGGCGCCGACGTTTTCCAGCTTCAGCATCATGCTTCTCCCGCCGCCGGTGGGTGCACGTAGGAGCCGAGATAGGCGCGGATGACTTCCGGATTCTCCACGATCTGCTTGGGCGCGCCTTCGGCGATCTTCTGGCCGTGATCGAGCACCACGATGTGGCGGGCCACCGCCATGATGGCGCGCATCACGTGCTCGACGATGACGATGGTCAGCCCGCGCTGCGACAGCTTGCCGACCAGCGCCACCGCCTGGTCGATCTCGGCGGGGTTGAGCCCGGCCATGACTTCGTCGAGCAGCAAGAGCCGCGGCTCGGTCGCCAGTGCGCGGGCCATCTCCAGCCGGCGCTGATCGATGGTGGTGAGATCCTTCGCGGCGGTCTGCTCGCGCGCCGAAAGGCCGACGAACTCGATTGCCTCGCGGGCCTTGTCGCGCGCCGCGGCGGTGTTCTTGTCGCGCAGGAACGCGCCGGTCATGACGTTGTCCAGGACCGTCATGGCGCCGAACGGTTTGGCGACCTGGAAGGTGCGGGCGAGGCCGTGGGCGCAGATGTCGTGGGGTTTGAGGCCCACGATCTCGCGCCCAAAGGCCATTACCGAGCCTGAGTCGGGCCGGTGAAAGCCTGTGATGAGATTGAAGCTCGTGGTCTTGCCGGCGCCGTTCGGCCCGATCAAGGCGACGGTTTCGTTCTCCTTCACCGTGAAGGAGACCTCTTGGACGGCGCGCAGTCCACCGAACCGCTTGCTGAGGCCGCGAATGACGAGCGCATCTGCCATGCTGTGCCCTTACGCCTGCGCCGGTTTGCGGTGGCGATGCCAGGCTTCGCTGATCATGCCCATCAGCCCGGTCGGCCGCCACAGGATCACCGCCATCAGGATCAGGCTGTACACGGTGAGCTGCACGCCGCCGATCGAACTGCCGAGCCAGCTCTGCAGCAGCGTCGAGGTCGTCTCCAGCAGCACGGTGCCGATCACCGGCCCCCACAGCGTGCCGATGCCGCCGACGATCGACACCAGCGCCGCCTCGATCGAGATGTTGAAGGAAAACGCCGTCGCCGGATCGATGAAGTAGATGTATTGCGTATAGAACGTGCCGGCGAGCGCGGTCAGGAACGAGCTGATCAGATAGATGTCGCGCTTGATCCGGGGCGCGTTGACGCCGATCGCCTCGGCGGCGTCTTCGTCCTCGCCGATGGCGACCAGATAATATCCCATCCAGGATCGCTCGATCACATAGGTGACGGCGAGCCCGACCACGAGCAGGCCCAGCACCACATAATAGTAGGCCGCCTTGGTCTCGAACTGCATCATCAGCGGCGCACTGCCAAGGTTCGGAATCGTGGTGCCCTCGGCGCCCCAGGCCAGATCGCGAAACTTGAGAAAGATCAGCATCAACGCCTGCGCGGTCGCGATGGTGGCGATGGTGAAATAGGGGCCGCGCAGGCGGAAGCACAGCCAGCCGATCGGCAGGCTCGCCAGCATCGCGACCACGCCGCCGGCGATCATGCCGATCCAGGGCGAGATGTTGAAATCGATCTGCAGGATGGTCGAGGTGTAGGCGCCCAGTCCGAAATAGGCGGCATGCCCGAGCGACAACTGCTTGGCGTAACCGCCCATCAGGTTCCAGGCGGTGCCGATGAAGGAGAACAACAGGATCCGGATGAAGATGTCGATCGCGAACGAGCTCTTCACGACCTGCGGCAGCGCGATCAGGATCGCGATCCCGACCGCCAGCAGGACGATGCCGCGGGCACTGGGGCGGTGCGTCATCATCGGGCCCGTCCTCCGCCAAGGCCGGTCGGCTTGAAGGCGAGCGTCAGCAGCAGCATCGCGAACACCACGATCAATCCGGAATCGGCGCCGACATATTGAACGCCGAGCGACTCGGCGACCCCCATCATCAGGCTGGCGATCAAGCGCGCCCATCACATTGCCCAGCGTCCCCAGCACCACCGCGACAAAGGCCATCAGCACGAATACCTGGCCGACGAACGGATAGGCCGAATAGAACGGCATCAACAGCGAGCCGGCGGCGCCGGCCAGCGCCAGCGCAATGCCGAGCGCGACGCAGAACACGCGGTTGGGGTTGATGCCCATCAGCATCGCCACGTCGCGGTTCTGCGAGGCGGCGCGCATCGCCTTGCCGAGATCGGTGGTGTGCAGAAACACCCAGAGTGCGGCGCTCAGCGCCATCGCGACCACGAAGGCGATCAGTTTCGCCACCGGAATATAGAGCCCGCCGACGTGCAGCGCTTCGTCGGAATAGGAGGTGTGGACCGTGCGATAGTTCGCCGTGAACAGCATCAAGGCGAGGTTCAACAAGCAGCAGCGACAGCGCGAAGGTCAGGAAGATCTGGGGCATGTCGTTGGGTCCCAGCACCCGCCGGATCAGGAAATGCTGGATCAGGACGCCGACCACGAACAGCACCGGCATCGACACGAACAGCGAGAGCAGGGGATCGATGCCGAACTGGTTGGCGAGAAAAAAGCTGATGTACATTCCGATCATCACGAATTCGCCCTGGGCGAAGTTGACGATCTTGACCACGCCGAAGATCAGCGTGACGCCGATGCTGACCAGCGCGTAGATGCCGCCGATGAGCAGGCCGTTGATGACGGCCTGGGCCACTGTCTCCCACATCTGGCTTGACCGGCGCTAGATCTTCAGCAGCGGCTTGCGGGCGTCTTCCTTCGGGAAGACGCTGGCGAGATCGCCGTCCTGCCACTGCACGCCGACCGGGTGGCCGTAGATGTTCTTGCCGTCGGGCCCGAACTTGACCTTGCCGCCCGGCGCCATCGCCGCATAGCCGGAGGAGACGTCGAGCGTCGACAGGGCCTCGCGGACTTTTTGCGGATCGGCCGAGCCCGCGCGCTCCAGCGCGTCGGCCAGCATGAACGTCTGCGCGACCAGGCCGCCGGCATATTCGAACAGGAATTCGCCGGTGCGTTTCTTGAATTCCAGGTTCACCTTCTGGGCGTCGTCGCTGACATCGTGGTTCCAGTGCGCCACGCCCTGCAGGCCTTCGGCGAGCTTGCCGACATTTTTGTAGAAGTCCGGAATGACAAAGCCGCCGGAGCCGCCATTGATCGAGACATTGAGACCGAATTGCTTGACGGTCCGCACGATCAGAATGAGGTCGTTCAGATAGGAGACCGAGAACAGCGCATTGGCGCCTGATGACTTGACCTTGTTGATCAGCGGGCTGGCGTCGGTAAATCCGGCCGAATAGGGCTCGAACATCACGATCTCGACGCCCTCGCCAGGCGCGAGTTCCTTCAGGCCGTTCGACGTCGAGGTGCCGAACGCGGTGTTCTCGAAGATCACGGCCACTTTCGGCGTATCGCTGACGAGTTTTGCCATCTGCAACTGCGCGCGGGCGAATTGCGAGGCGCGCGCAAACGGCGTGAAGGTGTAGGTGCGGCCCTTGTTGAGCATGTCCGAGCTGGAGCCGGTGATGATCGGCACCTTGGCGCGCTCCGCGACTTCGCTTGCGATCAAGGTGAGGGCGCTGGCGTAGCAGCCGTGGATCGCCGACAGCTTGTTGCCGGTGATGAGGCGGTCGGTTTCGGTGCGCGTCACCGTGGTGTCGCTCTGCACGTCGGAGATGATCAGATTGAGCTTGGCGCCGCCCAGCGACTTGATGCCGCCGGCATCGTTGACCATTTCGACGGCGAGCTTGGCGGCGGCGACGCAGCCGACGCCGATCTGCGCCATGCTTCCGGTGGTCGGATACAGCGCGCCGATATTGACCGGATCGGCCGCCCAGCCGCGCAACGGCACCGCGCCGAATGCACCAGCGGCGAGGATGCCTCCGGTCTTGATGAGAAATTCGCGGCGGCCTTGCCGCTTCGACGCGGCCTGGTGTGGGCGGGCTTTATTGCCGGCGGAATCCTTGCGAGCTTTCTGCATGCCATTTCCCCCTGATGCGGCCACGATGAAGGCTCGCGCCCGCTTGTTTGTTGTCAGCGCACTTTTTTAAATGGTAACCGCATTCAAGATTGTTTACAATACGGTTATCAATTTTCGGCTTGGGTTGCTTTTGACGGCTTCGCGCGGTCGGGGCCTGTCGTCGAAATCGGGGAAACGATGGTCGGAAAACCAGCCAAACGCGCGACAGTCCGAACGCCAGGATCCCGCCAGATACCGGCGCCGCGACCGCGAGAACCGGCTGCCGTCCTGATCGCCAAGCGCATCGAGGAGGACATAGTCCTGGGCCGGCGTCAACCGCGGGAGCGTCTGATCGAGCAGGATCTCTGTGACCTGTTCCAGACCCATCGCGGGGACGTCAGACTCGCGCTCTTCGAACTCGAGAAGAAGGGCCTGGTCGGACGTATCCCGAACCGTGGTGCGCTGGTGCGGGGATTGACGCCACAGGAAGTAAGGGAAATCTACGCGGTTCGTGAGGAGCTGGAGGTGATGGCGGTCCGCATCATCCCGTTTCCGGTTAGCGCCGTGGATATCGGGCGGCTGGAGGAAGTGCAGCGCCGGCATACCGCGGCGATCGCCGCGGGCGACTTGCTGACGGTGTTCTACAGCAACCTCAGTTTTCACCAGATTTTATTTGGTCTGTGCGGCAACGCCTGTCTGATCGAAACCATCGATCTACTCGCCCAGAAGGTATACGGCATTCGTTCTTACGCGAATGCGTTTCCCGACTCGCTGGACCGCGCCCGCCGGGACCATCTGGATATGATCAAGGCGCTTCGTGGTTCGCGTCGGGACGAGCTGGTAGCGCTGACCCGGCGCCACCTGCAGCCTTCCCCGGAAGCCTATATCAAGGATTACGAACGGCGCTTCGGCAGAGCCGATCCCGCGCCGGCCCATTAATCCCAAAGAAACGCTATTCCGCGCTGCTCACCAGTTTGATACGTGGCGCGGCCGCCTCCGTCAGGCTGCGGTAGGCGGCGAGATAATCGAGCGCCATCCGTCGGGCGGTGAATCGCGTCTCGAATTGTTGCCGGATCGCCTCCCGATTCAGCTGGGACAGCCGGCCGACCGCGGAAACGGCGCTGATTTCGTCCTCGACGATGAAGCCCGTCAAGCCTTCGTCGATGATTTCGGGAACCGAGCCGCGGTTGTAGGCGATGACCGGGGTGCCGCAAGCCATGGCTTCGATCATGACAAGGCCGAACGGCTCCGGCCAGTCGATCGGAACGAGCAGTCCGATCGCGCCGCTGAGAAAGTCCGATTTTTCGTGATCGCCGATCTCGCCGATATATTCGACAAGGGGGTGGGCGATCAGGGGACGGACGATTTCATCGTAATAGTCTTGATCGGCCCGATCGACCTTCGCCGCGATCTTCAGGGGAATGCCGCACCGGATGGCGATCTTGATGGCGCGATCGACACCCTTTTCCGGCGCGATCCGACCGAGCACGGCCAGATAGCTGGGAGCGACCGGTTGCGGCGTCAGCAGTTTTTCGGGCAGGCCGTGGTGGATGGTGCGAACCCAGTTGGCCTGCGGCACCGGGCGCCGCTGGGCATTCGAGATCGAAATCACCGGGACAGAAGAGAATGTAGTGAATACCGGCTGATGCTCGGGCAGATCGAGCCGGCCGTGCAGGGTGGTCAGAAACGGGGTTGGCTGGCGGAAGAACAACGAGAACGGATAGTAGTCGAGGTGAAAATGCAGAAAGTCGAACTCTTCATCGTCGCATTTTTGCCGCACGCGTTCCAACATCACCATGTGCAGCGCATTGGGATCGCGGACGGATCCGTCGAGACGCAGCGCCTTTGGCCAGGTCGCGTCGAGCTTCGCGGAGGTTTGGGAATCGCCGCTGGCGAACAGCGTGACGTCGTTTCCCAGTGCCACCAGTTCCTCGGTCAGCCAGTGTACCACCCGCTCGGTTCCGCCATAAAGTTTGGGCGGAACGGCCTCCGTCAGCGGAGCAACCTGCGCGATGCGCATCTATCCGTCTCCTATCGTTGTCATCGATGAGAAAGCCCCCACCACCCGGTCGGCACCAGGCATGCCGCAGAGGGAACGTTTCCGCATGTGCGAAGTTCCCAGAAGGAGCGTACTTCTTCCACGGGATGGTCTTGTTGATGCCATCACACCCCATCACGCTTCGGTCGTTGTCAGCATTGCAGAAATTTTGCGCAGCCGCGCAGGGGAACTGCAGAGCGGCATCTGCCGTTCGATCACACGGAACATCTTCGGATCGGCCTTTCGTTCTCCTCCAGCAGGTTTTGCAACCATATGGATAGCCTCTCGGGATACGCCAATCGTCCGCTCCCTTTCGTGTTGCGCTACCTGCGCCAGCGTCTGGCATCGCATGTCGTCATTTTGACGACCGTGGTTGCCGCCGTTGCCTGTTCGGTAGGCACGCAATATGGCGTGAAGTATCTCGTCGACGGTCTGTCGGCGGGACCGGCCAGCGCGGGTGGCGTATGGCTGGCATTCGTTTTTCTCATGTCGCTGATAGCGGCGGACAATTTTCTGTGGCGGATCGCCAGCTGGACGGCAAGCTTCACGTTCGTGGGCGTCACCGGCGATTTGCGCCGCGATATCTTCCGTCATCTGACCGGTCACGCGCCGAGCTATTTCTCGGACCGGTTGCCGGGAATGCTGACCAGCCGCATTACCGCCACATCCAATGCCGTCTTCACCGTCGAGAACATGTTTGTCTGGAACGTGCTGCCGCCGTGTATTGCGACCGTCGCGGCGATTGCCCTGATCGGGACCGTCAGTCCGGTGATGGCGGGCGGACTTGTTGTCGTCGCCGGGGCGATGGTGGTCGCGATGTTTCATCTCGCCGCCGCCGGCAAGCCCTTGCATGACGACTTCGCGGACAAGGCCGCGGCTGTCGATGGCGAGATGGTCGATGTCATCAACAACATGCCGCTGGTGCGGGCATTTTGCGGCCTCAGTTTCGAGCACGACCGGTTTGATGCCACTGTCAACCGGGAATTGACGGCGCGGGGCCGCAGCCTGCGTTATCTCGAAAAGCTCCGGATCACGCACGCCGCGATCACCGTGGTGCTGACGATCGCGCTGCTCGCCTGGGCCATTGTGCTCTGGCAGCGCGGCGCGGCTACTACCGGTGACGTCGTGCTGGTCTGTACGCTCGGGCTTTCCATTTTGAGCGCTACCCGCGATCTCGCTGTGGCGCTAGTCGACGTTACCCAGCATGTTGCCAGGTTGACCGAAGCGATCGCGACCCTGTTGCTTCCGCACGAACTGCGTGACCACCCGGAGGCCGAGCCTCTGGTCAAGAGCGGCGCGGCGATTGCCTTTAACAACATTTCGTTTCGCTATCCCGGCGGACTTGGGGTGTTCGAGAGATTCAGCCTTCGCATCCAGCCGGGGCAGCGGGTCGGCCTGGTCGGTCAATCCGGCGGAGGAAAATCCAGCCTGTTTGTTCTCCTGCAGCGATTCTACGACGTCCAGCAGGGCAGTATTACTATCGACGGTCAGGATATCGCGCGTGTCACGCAGCAAAGTCTGCGCGAGGCGATTTCAGTTGTGCCGCAGGACATTTCGCTGTTTCATCGGTCGATCATGGAAAACATCCGATACGGACGCCCGAATGCGACCGACGACGAGGTGTTGCGCGCGGCGATAGCGGCGCGCTGCGATTTCGTCGAGACCCTGCCGGAGGGGCTTGCGACCATGGTCGGGGATCGCGGTGTGAAATTCTCGGGCGGCCAGCGGCAGCGCATCGCGATCGCGCGTGCGTTCCTCAAGGATGCGCCGATCCTGCTGCTGGATGAAGCGACTGCGGCGCTCGACGGTGAATCCGAGGAGGCGATACGCGAGGCGCTCGGCCGACTGATGCGTGGACGAACCGTCATCGCGATTGCCCACCGTCTTGCGACTCTGCGGAATTTCGACCGGGTGGTGATGCTGAAAGCCGGCAAGATCATCGAAGACGGCCCGCCAGATCGCCTGATGCAGGGCCAAGGGCCCTACCGTGAACTGGTAACGCTGGAAATGAGCCGCCTTGCGCAGCACGCGGCCTGATCTGCGATAGTAGCGTTGAGTGCACTCATCTTAACGCTCGGGGAGCGATCGAGGTCAAATGTCAGTTGAAGCCGTGACCCAAGTCACGACGATCCGGACCATGGAGACGGTCACGGAATCGCCGTTCTACATCCCGATGACCGGGCCCGCGGCGCGCCCACGCCGCTCGCTCAAGCACGACGACACGTTCATCGTACTCGACAGCCATGGCGACATCGGCGCTTCCGCCGGCGGACCCGATGGCCTGTTCAACGCGGACACCCGCTATCTTGCCCGACTAGAACTCGTGCTGGACCAGGTGCAGCCGCTGTTATTGGGCTCGAATTTGCGTGACGACAATTCCGCGCTGACGGTAGATCTCACCAATCCCGACGTCTATCGCAACGGCCGGATTGTGCTGCCGAAGGACATGCTGCACATCGTGCGCACGATTTTCCTGTGGCGCGGATCGGCCTATCAGCGCATTGGCGTGCAGAATCACAGTGAAAATCCGGCTAGCTTCGAGCTGACGTTGCTGTTCGATAACGACTTCGCCGATCTGTTTGAGGTCCGGGGCGAGCGTCGGCCGCGCCGCGGCATCGGCTCCAGCAAATTGCTCGGTGCCGCCGACGTCGTGCTCGAATACACCGGGCTCGACGGCAAATCTCGCGGTACGGCCCTGCAGTTCGAGCCGCGCCCCACTCGGCTTGCGGCGAACGCCGCGACCTATCATCTCGATCTGGCGCCACAACAGGCGAGGTCGCTATTCGTTGTTGCGTCCTGCAACAAGCCGGCCGCGCCGAGACCGGTGCCGTTCTTTCGCGGCCTGCTCGCGCATCGCCGCGAGATGCGCCAGTCCACGAAAGGCGCCACCAGCATCGAAACGTCGAACAATATCTTCAATGAGGTGCTGTGCCAGTCGATGGCGGACCTCAACATGTTGATGACGGATACGCCGCAGGGGCGGTATCCCTATGCGGGGATCCCCTGGTATTCAACGACATTCGGTCGCGACGGCATCATTACGGCGCTGCAGATGCTGTGGATCGACCCGCGGGTCGCGCGCGGCGTGTTGAAGCGGCTCGCCTTGTATCAGGCCAAAACCACCGATCCGCTTGCGGACGCGGAACCCGGCAAGATCCTGCACGAGATGCGGGGCGGCGAAATGGCTTCGCTACGCGAGGTGCCATTCGCGCAATATTATGGCAGCGTCGATGCCACCCCGCTATTCGTTCTGCTGGCCGGTCTTTATGTCGAACGCACGGGCGACAATGAGACGCTCGCCGAGTTGTGGCCGTCGATCGAAGCCGCGTTGGGCTGGATCGACGGGCCGGGTGATCCCGACCGGGACGGATTTGTCGAATATAAGCGCGCGTCGGAGCAGGGCTTGGCGAACCAGGGCTGGAAGGATTCCTACGACGCGATCTTCCATGCCGACGGACGCCTCGCCGAAGGCTATATCGCGCTCGCCGAAGTCCAGGGCTATGTGTTTGCCGGCAAGCAGCTCGCGGCACGTTGCGCCATGCGCATGGGGCTACCGGACAGGGCGCGACAGCTCGAGGCCCAGGCGCAACAGCTCGCCGGGCAATTTGAAGAAGCATTCTGGTGTGACGAACTTGGCACCTATGCGCTTGCGCTCGACGGCGGCAAACAGCCGTGCAGGGTGCGCACCTCGAATGCCGGTCAGCTGCTGTTCACCGGAATCGTGCGCGCCAATCGCGCCCGCATGGTAGCAGCCGACCTGATGCGCCCGCATTTTTTCACAGGCTGGGGTATCCGCACCGTGGCGCGCGGCGAAGCGCGTTACAATCCGATGTCCTATCACGACGGTTCGATCTGGCCGCACGACAATGCGCTGATCGCGCTCGGGCTTGCGCGTTACGGGCTCAAACATTCGGTTGAACAGGTGTTCGGCGCTCTGTTCGACGCCGCGACCTACATGGATTTGCGGCGACTCCCGGAGTTGTTCTGCGGCTTTCGGCGGGAGAAGGGACGCGGACCGACGCTGTACCCGGTAGCCTGCGCGCCGCAGGCCTGGGCGAGCGCGACACCCTTCACGTTGTTGGAGGCCGCACTCGGGCTCGAGTTCGACGATCAGCGCGGCGAAATTCGCCTGCGCAACCCGCGCCTGCCGACGTTTCTCAACGAAGTGATCCTTCGCGAACTGCGGCTGGGCCCCTCGAGCGTCGATCTTTGCGTTCGCCGGCACGGCGATGACGTGTCGCTGGAGGTGATGGGTACGCGTGGCCATATCCAGGTTTCCATCGTGCTGACGCACTAGCACCGGCATTTTGCGGCCACCGCCGCGCAACGACCCCGGCGCCGGCCCCTTGCATTGAGGAGACGACATGCGCGCTATATCCTTGTTCACCCTCGTTGCCGCCGGTCTTGCGGCGTTGCCGGCGGCGTCATCCCGGGCGCAAAACGACGCTACTGAGCCGCAGCCGTCTCAACAGCAAAGCACGGCTCCGCCGGCGGCGCCGAAAGAACCCGCGCCGCCGCCTTCGGTTACGATTATCGGCGCACGGGACGCGCACGGCGTGCTGGGACGCGAGGTTCGCAGCTCGACCGACGAGGATATGGGGCGCATCGTCGACGTGATCGTCGATCGTGCCGGCATGGTGCGCGCGGCGGTGATCGATTTCGGCGGATTTCTCGGCGTCGGCAGCCGGAAAATTGTCGTCGACTGGAACGCGCTGCATTTCGGACGCATCGCCAGCAAAAGCGACAGCATCACGCTTGAATTGACCAAGGCGCAGGTCACGGCAGCGCCCGAGTACAAGGAGGATACGCCTATCGTGGTACTCGGCGCCTCCGGCAGCCTGCAGCCACTGCAATTTGATCACTAGGGTCCGGCTCGATAGCGCAAGTCATTGATCCGACTCATTGTCAGAGCCCGGCACGGGAGCAACAAACTGATTTAGTTTCCCATTTATTTTCACCATTCGGTTACGACGCCAGAGAAGCGGAGAGATATCCTGTTCGCGCGTTCATCCAGACACAAGATTGATCAGACCAACGGTGATGGCCGTGGGTTGCGGACGGGTGACGATCGAATTCCGCCATTCGTATCGGAACCGGCTGCGATTGAGGCGGCGCCCGCTCCCTCGCGTCAGAGCTTGCGCGGCCTCGATTGGTTCATCTTCTTTCTGGCGGATGTGCAAACCGGATTTGGTCCGTTCGTTGCGGTCTATTTGACGACGCAGAAATGGACGCAGGTAGAAATCGGCTTTGTGTTGTCGATCGGCGGCTTGGTCGCGTTGATCGGGCAGATGCCCGGCGGAGCCATCGTCGATGCGGCCCGGTCCGAACGGCTCGTCGCCGGCCTTGCGATCGCGACAATCGGCGTCAGTGCGTTGGGATATGCGGCGTGGCCGATCTTTCCGGTGGTGGTGGCCGCCGCGACCCTGCATGCTGCCGCCAGCTGCGTGCTCGGTCCGGCGATTGCCGCGATCAGTCTCGGTCTGGTCGGGCCGCTGGCGATCGGCGAGCGATTCGGACGCAATGCCCGCTTTGCGTCGCTCGGAAACGGGGTTGCCGCTGCCGTGATGGGCACCTGCGGCTATCTGCTGTCGAGTCGTTCGGTGTTTCTGGTCACCTTCATTCTGGCAATTCCGACGTTGCTTTCGCTCGCGCGTATCCGCGAGCGCGAGATTGACGCAGCCCGGGCCCACGGTACCGTGCTGCGCGCGGCGGCCGATGCCGCATCAACCAGCGTTTTTGATCTGGTGCGCGAGCGCACCTTGCTGATCTTCGCCGGCAGCATATTGCTGCTTCAACTCGCCAACGGGGCGATGCTTCCTTTGATGGCGGGTGTGGTAACGACACGCTCAAGCCGGTGGGCGCCGGTCCTGATCGCCGCCTGCATCATCGTGCCGCAGGCCATCGTCGCGCTGACGTCTCCGTCGGTCGGACGCAAGGCCCAGCAATGGGGGAGGCGTCCGCTGCTGCTCATGGGCTTTGCCGCGCTGGCGATTCGCGGTGTGATGTTTGCAACTGTCAGCGATCCGTATTTGCTGGTCGCGGTCCAGGTGTTCGACGGTATCACTGCGGCCGTCTTTAGCGTCATGATTCCGTTGATTGTCGCCGACGTCGCATTCGGAAGCGGTCACTTCAATCTTGCGCAAGGCATCGTCGGCACCGCAACCGGCATCGGCGCTTCCCTTAGCACGGTGCTCGCCGGTTACGTCAGTGACAGGTTCGGCAGCAGCACTGCATTTACCGGGCTTGCCGTCGTTGCAACGGCAGGCCTCGCCGTGATCTGGTTTGCAATGCCGGAGACGCGCCGGAGCACGTGACCGTAGCGTTCATGCGTCCATATTGCGCAGGCACTGGCGGTTACGAAGCACGATCTGGCGGGCGCCGGAAAACCCGAGTACGCCTTGCGCGTGGAGTTGGGAAAGTGCTCTTGAGACGGTTTCCAGCGTAAGGCCGAGGTAATCGCCGATATCTCTGCGGCACATCGGCAGCGCCATCATGCCCGTGACCGCAAGCCGGCGATCCATTTCCAGCAGGAAGGTGGCGACACGCTCCATTGCGGTTTTGCGTCCGAGAAGCAGCATATGATCTTCCGCATGCCGGAGATCGCCGGCGGTCATCGCCCAGAGCTTGCGGGCGACCTGAACGTCGATCCCGGCGGCTTGCTCGAGGCTTCGCCGCTTTACCAGCCGTACCGTGGTATCGATGATGGCTTCCGCGGCGAGCCGGTGGATCGTTCCGGATTCGAGTCCGAACACGTCGCCGGGCAGGTGGAATGCGCCGATCTGACGCCGTCCATCGGAGAGCAGCTTGTAGCTGCGAACCGCCCCCGAAATCACCTGGTAGACATATTCCGCAGGTTCATCCTCGCCATAGATTTCCTCATCCTTCCGGTACGAGAACTCGGTGGCAACGAGGCCGGCATGCCCGGTCACGGCGCCAAACTGGTCGGGAACAGGATGGGGAAGCGGGCTGATCTTCTTGCCAATGACGGAAGGAACGGAAGGGCTGAGCGACTGGGTGAGCATGACCATCTCCTTTGCAGCGGATGGTCATTTACTATTTGAGCCGGCCCAGTCTGGAAATTTCGCGTGATATCTTAGGGAGGTTTACCTACGTATAATCCCGGAGGTCACGTCCCTACGCCCCTGACTGATGGCTGGCGCGCCCCTCCTGAATCGCCCCCCGGATGCGCGTGACGAGGCTGTCCTCGAGCAGGGGCTTGAGCAGAACATGCCGTACGCCCGCCGCTTCAGCCCGTGCCGTGATATTTTCGTCAGGATAACCGGTGATAAGGACAACCGGCGCGGCGATATCGCGGTTCCGCAAACGGCGGGCCAGTTCGATGCCGTTCATATCGGGCATCTTGTAATCGATCACGAAGCAGTCGACACCGGTCGAACGGACGGTTTTCAGCAGCGCCTCGGCGTTTCTGAACGTTCGGACGTTGAACCCGTCCGTCTCAAGAAGAAATCGCAGTGAGCCGAGAACATCCGCGTCGTCGTCGACTACATAGACGGTAGATTTTGCGGATGAAGACATCACAAATGGCCGTGTGGGTCGTGCTGATCTGGATAGAGCATCGTCCAGATAACAGACATCGGGGACTACTGCGTCTTGATTTAGCTCAATCCTTCAGCAGCCCGGCGCGCATCGCAAGCCGCACCAGCTCCGACAGGCTATTGGCCTGCATCTTGGTCATCACGTTGGCCCGATATACCTCAATGGTCCGGGGGCTGATATCGTAGTCGCGAGCGATCAGCTTGTTGGAAAGCCCTGCGATCAGACCCTCCATCACTTGGCGCTCGCGGGGGCTGAGGGTTGCGATCCGCGACGCAATATCGCGAGTAACCGCCTCGTTCTTCGCGGCGGGTTCTCCCTGCCGGATCGCGGCTTCAATCATGGCGATCAGGCGATCGTCTTCGAAGGGTTTCTCCAGAAAATCGACCGCCCCGAGCTTCATCGCCTCGACTGCAAGCGGAATGTCGCCGTGCCCCGTCATGATCACAATCGGAAAGGGGCTTTGGCCTGACTTCATGCGTTTCAGGAGTTCGATTCCGTCAAGGCCGGGCATACGCACGTCGGAAACGACGCAGCCGAATTCAAGGCCCGGGAGCAGGTCGAGAAACTTCACGGCATTTTCGAATATCGTGACATCAAAGCCCGCCGCATCGAGCAGGAAGCTGAGCGAATTCCCGCATCGCCACATCGTCGTCGATAACGTAAATCTTTGCCTTGCCCGACATGTGTTAACTTTCGCCTGCTGCCGCGGGCAACGTGAAGCGAAAAGTCGCGCCTCCCGACGCATTGCTTTCCGCCCACATCCGGCCGCCATGGGCCTCTATGATCGAGCGGCTGATGGAAAGTCCCACCCCCATTCCCGTCTCCTTCGTCGTAAAGAACGTCTGAAACAGATTGGACTGGACGTCATCATGGAAGCCCGATCCGGTGTCGGACACCGCAACTTCGATCATGTCATCCGCGTCCCCGGCGTTTGCCACAATAAGTTCCCGTTGTCGCGATTGCGCCATCGCCTCAAGCGCATTGCGAAACAGGTTGACCAGAACCTGCTGAATCTGAACCCGGTCCACCAGCACGAGGTCGAACTCCGGGTTCAGGTTGAAACGAAGCTGAATGTTCTGGTCACGAGCGCCCGAAAGGCCGAGCGCGCCGGCTTCCTCGATCAGTTTTGAGAGGCTTTCGACGCGCTTTTCGGATTCTCCGCGCGAAACGAAGTCGCGCAGCCGGCGAATGATCTGGCCGGCGCGAAGCGCCTGCTCGGCGGCGCGGTCCATGGCGCTTTCAATTTTCGGCGCATTGGGATCCACGCTGTCCGCCAGCAGCCTGCGCGAGCCCTTCATGTAGTTGCTGATGGCTGCGAGCGGCTGATTGAGCTCGTGCGCCAGCGCGGACGCCATTTCGCCCATCGCGCTCAGGCGGGAAATGTGGACCAGCTCGGATTGCAGTTCCTGCAGCCGCGCCTGCGTTTGCTGATGTTCGGTCAGATCGCGCACGAATCCGGTAAAGTAGGGCACGCCGCCGGACTGCATTTCACCGATCGAGAGGTGCATCGGGAACGTTGTTCCATCCCTGCGCATGCCCGTCACAATACGTCCGATCCCGATGATGTGCCGTTCGCCGGTGGAACGGTAGCGCGCCAGGTAGCCGTCGTGACGCGCCCGATCCGGCATCGGCATCAGCTCACTGACGTTCTTGCCGATGGCCTCCTGTTCGGCGTAGCCGAACAGCCGCTCGGCCGCGGTGCTGAAGAATTGCACGACGCCATATCCGTCGATGACGATCATGGCATCCGGCACCGTATCGAGGATCGAGCGAAGGTGACTCTCGCGCGTTCTCAGGGCGTCTTCGAGCTGCTTCTCTTCATCGATATCCAGAACGATTCCGCTGATGTGGCGGGGGGCGCCGGTATCGTCCCTGACGAGGCCGCCGCGGATGCGAATCCAGTGACCGGAGCCGGCATCTCCACCAATCTTGAAGGAGAGATCCACATTGCCGCCGATCTCGGTAACTCTCTTGATCGCCTGTTCCGTGCGCTTACGATCGAACGGTTCAAGGAGAGAGAGAAACAGCCCGTAGGTGATCGGCTGATCGGGGGCGACGCCGAACAGGCTCTTGGCCGTATCGGACCACGTCAGTTCTTGCGAGGTGAGGTCAAGGTCCCAGGTCCCGACACCAAATCCCTCGATTCGGAGCCTCAGATGCTCGTTTCGGACCGGGTCGTCTGGCGATCGTCGAATTGTGCCGGGCACGTTCAAGCCTTCAGTTCCGCCTAATCCAACTTGCACCCGCCAGTCTCAACCGGCGCGTTTCGATCCGGTACCCTACACGAGATTGACGTACGAAAAGGCCTCAAACTATTGTAAAGAGACCCTTAATTTCGCCGAACAGGGATGCGGATGCAAGTTCTTCCGGACGGAAATTCGGCAAGCCGGGCCAGGCCCGTGGCTGATCGATTCCACGGCGCTTTGGCACTTTGATCTATCTCATCCTGCTCTCCGATTTCAGCCCTAGAATTTCTTTCGAAATCATGGAGAGGTTGGATGACATACGCGACCGTTATGGTCAGCTTGGCGCTTGATCAGCCCAATGAGGCCCGTTTGGCCGTCGCCGGCCAGATCGCCGAAAGGTTCGACGCCGGATTAATCGGAATTGTGGCTTCGGTATTCAGTCCCCCACTGTACTTTACGACAGGGGAGCAAGCCCAGGCTCTGATCGACCAGGGTCAGGCATCGATCAACAGACGGATGTCGGAACTGGAAATCCAATTTCGCGAGGCGACAAAGAATCGTGCCAAGCATATCGAATGGCGCTGCGCGATCGACTTCCCGGCGCGATATGTCCTGCAGCAAGCACGTTGCGCCGACATCATCGTGAGCGGCGGACGCAGTGATGCGTTTTCCGATCCGTTCGCGCTTGTCACCCCGAAAGACCTCGTGATGGAGGCGGGCCGGCCGCTGCTCGTTGTGCCCGATTCCACCGATTGGCTCGATTTGCGAAGCATGCTCGTGGCGTGGAAAGACACGCCGGAAGCGAGGCGGGCGATCGTTGCTTCGTTGCCGATGCTGCGCAAGGCCAAGGACGTCGCCGTCGCAGAGATAGTGGAGGCGGGCGGCAGCCAGTCGCTCGCCGTCTCACGGGTCCGCGATGTCATCACGTGGCTGTCGCGACACGGTGTTTCCGCCTCGGAGCTTGTTGCGGAGCAGAATCAGGATCGGGATACGACGGTTCAGCTCGACGCAATGGCAGCCGATGTTGGCGCGGGAATTGTCGTCGCTGGCGCGTACGGTCATTCGCGGTTTCGCGAAATGATTCTCGGCGGCATGACCCAACATCTGATCACACAGACCGGGCGTTGCGTATTGCTGTCGCATTAGCAGTCAGGTTGCAAACAAAGATCGATTGGATCGCGCCGTGTACAGATTTCTCCAGCAGACTGTCGCCGAATACATGACGCGCGCTGTCACGACCGTAAGTCGCGAACTCACGGTGCGTGACCTGAACCAGATGTTTGAGCGCGACGATTTCAATACCTATCCGGTCGAAGCGGACGGCCAGGTGGTCGGGCTTGTGACCAAGTTTGACTTGCTGAAGTGCTTTGCCTTTACGCCGAGTCAGATGGTTCCGCGCTATGATGATTTGATGAACCGGACCGTCGCCGACATCATGACGTCGGCATACATCTACGTCGGCGCCGATACCAAATTGACGCGGGTGCTGCAACTCATGGTCGAGCACCGAATCAGGAGCATCCCCGTGATCGACAACGACAATCGACTGGTGGGCATCATTGCCCGCGAGGATGTCATCAAAGCGCTTGCCGCCTCTGCCCAGGGGGATGCTTAGACGCGGCTCGGACCGACGGCGCGACCCCGCGGTCCACAGCTTTCCAATGGCCGGTCTTGCCAAACCCCGACACGCGCCAAGGCATTGATGTCGTCGGGGAAAATCCAGATGCCGCAGCTTGCCGGCCCCGGTCGGCGAATTTCCGCGGAATAGAGTTGATCTCGATCAAATCGCGGGGCGCGGGGCTGTGGTTCTTTGAGTCGTGTCCCTCAGAGAGATTCCGCATGAGCCAGCCCCTTAATTCGAAGTCGATGACCATTGGTGAGAGTGGCTTGGCGGTATTCTTTGCGGCGGCCGCCTTTCTCTGCCTGATCGGCGCAGCCAAAGCGGTCGACGTCGCATTCGGCTTCCATGCCGCTCTCGGCGCGGCCGCGAGCCTGGCGTCGGTTTTTGTCATCTTCAACCGGTATTTCGATCGTCCGTCCTCGCTGCCGCCGCAGGAGATCAACGGCCGGCCCAACTACAACATGGGCCCGATCAAATTCGCCACCGTCATGTCCGTGTTCTGGGGAATCGCCGGCTTCACCGTCGGGCTGTTGATTGCCAGCCAGCTCGCCTGGCCGGCGCTCAATTTCGATCTGCCGTGGACCAGTTTTGGCCGGCTGCGGCCGCTGCATACGTCGGCCGTGATCTTTGCGTTTGGCGGCAATGTACTGATCGCAACGTCCTTCTATGTCGTTCAAAAGACATCGCGGGTTCGTCTGGCCGGCGATCTTGCGCCGTGGTTTGTCGTGCTCGGCTACAATTTCTTCATTCTGATTGCGGGCACCGGCTACCTGCTCGGGGTGACCCAATCGAAGGAATATGCCGAACCCGAATGGTACGCCGATCTGTGGCTGACGATTGTCTGGGTGACCTATCTGCTGGTGTTCCTGATGACGCTTGTGAAGCGCAAGGAGCCGCACATCTTCGTCGCGAACTGGTTTTATCTTGCCTTCATCGTCACCATCGCGGTGCTTCACCTTGGAAATAATCCCGCAGTGCCGGTGTCGGTGTTCGGCTCGAAGTCGTACATCGTCTGGGGCGGCGTCCAGGACGCGATGTTCCAGTGGTGGTACGGCCACAATGCCGTCGGGTTCTTCCTGACCGCCGGTTTTCTCGCCATCATGTACTACTTCATCCCGAAGCGCGCCGAGCGGCCGATCTATTCCTACCGTCTGTCGATCATTCACTTCTGGGCGCTGATATTTCTCTACATCTGGGCAGGCCCACATCATCTGCACTACACGGCACTTCCGGACTGGGCCCAGACCCTTGGCATGACCTTCTCCATCATGCTCTGGATGCCGTCCTGGGGCGGCATGATCAACGGGCTGATGACGCTGTCGGGCGCCTGGGACAAGCTGCGTACCGATCCGGTGCTGCGCATGCTCGTGGTGTCGGTTGCCTTCTATGGCATGTCGACCTTCGAAGGTCCGATGATGTCGATCAAGGTCGTGAATTCGCTTAGCCACTATACTGACTGGACCATTGGGCATGTCCACTCGGGCGCGCTGGGCTGGGTTGGTTTCGTCTCCTTCGGTGCGCTCTATTGCATGGTGCCCTGGCTGTGGGACCGCAAGGGACTTTACAGCCTCAAGCTCGTCAACTGGCACTTCTGGATCGCGACCATCGGAATCGTCCTCTACATCTCCGCGATGTGGGTGTCCGGGATTTTGCAAGGCCTGATGTGGCGCGCCTACACGTCGCTCGGCTTCCTGGAATATTCCTTCATCGAGTCCGTGGAAGCGATGCATCCATTCTACATGATCCGCGCGGCGGGCGGAGCATTGTTCCTGATCGGATCCCTGATCATGGCCTATAATCTCTGGATGACGGTGCGCGTCGGTGAGGCCGAAGTGCAGTCGCCAGTCGCTCTTCAACCGGCGGAATGAGGAGCTGACCAATGTCATTCTGGACACGGCATCAAATTTTCGAAAAGAATTCGATCGTTCTGATCGTCGGAATTCTTGCAGTCATTGCGATCGGCGGCCTGGTGGAAATCACCCCGCTGTTCTACCTGAAGAGCACGATCGAGGTAGTCGACGGCGTCAGGCCTTATACGCCGCTGGAGCTGACCGGCCGCAACATCTACGTCCGCGAGGGATGCTATCTGTGCCACTCGCAGATGATCCGGCCATTGCGCGACGAGGTCGAGCGCTACGGCCACTTCTCGCTTGCCGCCGAAAGCATGTACGACCACCCGTTTCAGTGGGGATCAAAGCGAACGGGTCCCGATCTCGCGCGCGTCGGCGCCAAATATTCGGACGACTGGCATGTCACGCATCTGACCAATCCGCGCGCGATCGTTCCGCAGTCGGTGATGCCCGGTTATCCATTTCTGGCCCAGACCGAGGTTGATCCCGCGACCATCGCCGATCATCTGCGAACCAGCCGCGTCGTCGGCGTGCCCTATACGGACGACCAGATTGCCAATGCCGTCGCCGATCTGACGGCGCAGGCGGATCCGGACAATGCCGGAGCGGACGCGTTTACGAAGCGCTATCCGAAAGCCGTCGTGCGCAATTTCGACGGCAAGGCCGGCGCTCCCACCGAAATGGACGCGCTGATCGCCTACCTGCAGGTGCTCGGCACGCTGGTCGATTTCAAACTTTACAATGAAAAAGCCAATCTTCGCTGAGAAGGCAGAACCATGCGCGCAATCCTGACGGTTCAGAATTTCACCTCGAATTTTGTCACGACATTCTGGACCCCGATCTTCGTCGGAATATTCCTGGCAATCGTGGCTTATGCGCTCTGGCCTCGCAACAAGTCAGCTTTCGACGAGGCGTCGAAGATACCGTTGCGGGAGGAATGATAGGATCATGGCTGAACAGAACGATTTCGACCACGTCTCCGGCAAAACGACCACGGGCCACCAGTGGGATGGCATCAAGGAACTGAACACGCCGCTGCCGCGGTGGTGGGTGCTGACCTTCTATGCCTGCATTATCTGGGCGGTAGGGTACTGGATCGTGTATCCGTCGTGGCCATTGCTGTCGAGCTACCTGCCCGGCGTGATGCATTACTCGTCCCGTGCGGACGTCGCCGTTGAGCTGGCAAATCTCGAGAAGATTCGCGGCGAGAAAATGGTTGCGCTCGGCGCGGCCTCGCTCGCGGATATCGAAAAGGACCCGGCGTTGCTTGCGCTGGCGCGCGCCCGCGGCAAGACGGTGTTCGGCGATAATTGCGCGCCATGCCATGGCAGCGGCGCGGCCGGCGCCAAGGGCTATCCCAACCTGAACGATGACGACTGGCTTTGGGGCGGCACGCTCGACCAGATCATGCAGACGATTCAGTTCGGTGTGCGCTCGGGACATGCGAAGACCCACGACAGCGCCATGCTTGCTTTCGGCAAGGATGGAACCCTCAAGCCGGAGCAGATCGTCACGGTCGCCAATTACGTTCGATCGTTGTCCGGCCTGCCGACCAGGCAGGGATATGATGCGGGCGCAGGCGCAAAAATCTTCGCGGAGAACTGCACGGTGTGTCACGGAGATGCGGGGAAGGGAAATCAGGAAGTCGGCGCGCCAAATCTCACCGACAAGATCTGGCTCTATGGCTCCGACGAGGCGACTGTCGTCGAGACCATCACCAACGGCCGTACCGGCGTCATGCCGGCATGGGTGGGGCGTCTCGATCCCTCCACCATCAAGGTCATGGCGGTCTATGTTCACTCGCTCGGCGGGGGAAAGTGACCGCCAGCGGGCAGAGGAACCCTTGAATTTGGATTCTGTTTGAGGTGGATCAACCCCGCATTTGAAGTGGGGTCTACCTTTAAATGAGGATGCGAGATCAATCCCGCCGATGAACCAGCCAGTGCTCCCAGCTGCCGTGGAACTTGATGCCGACGGGCCGCTTTATGCGGCGCGTAAGCAGGTCTATCCACAAAGCGTCTCGGGGACATTCCGCCGCATCAAATGGGGCCTGATGGTCTTTTGCCTCGGCGTCTACTACCTGCTGCCGTTCGTGCGCTGGGATCGCGGCCTGGGCGCGCCAAGTCAGGCGGTCTTGGTGGATCTCCCCAACAGCCGCTTCTATTTCTTCTTCATCGAGCTGTGGCCGCAGGAGGTGTACTATTTCACCGGGCTGCTGATCGTCGCCGCCATTGCGCTGTTCCTGATGAATTCGCTGGGCGGCCGCATCTGGTGCGGATATCTCTGTCCGCAAACGGTGTGGACGGATTTGTTCTATGCCGTCGAGCGCATGGTCGAGGGTGACCGCCGCGAGCGGATGCAAAAAGCGGCGGCGCGCGGCACGATGAAACTGGAACGTTTCGCGGAGATCACGCTCAAGCATTCGATCTGGCTGTTGATCGCGTGGTGGACGGGGGGCGCCTGGGTGCTCTACTTCAACGACGCGCCGACGCTGGTCAAGGAGCTTGTGACCTTCCAGGCGCCGATGCTGGCCTATATCTGGATCGCGATATTGACGGCGACGACCTATCTGCTCGCGGGCTTCATGCGCGAACAGGTTTGCGTCTACATGTGCCCGTGGCCGCGTATCCAGGCCGCCCTCACCGATGAGTGGGCGCTCAACGTCACCTACAAATACGACCGTGGCGAAAAGCGTACTTCCCTGAAGAAGGCGAGCGAATTGCGGGCGCACGGCGAAGCTGCCGGCGACTGCATCGATTGCTATCAATGCGTCGCGGTCTGCCCAACCGGAATTGACATCCGCGACGGCGCTCAACTCGAGTGCATCCAGTGCGGCCTGTGCATCGATGCCTGCGATACCGTGATGAAAAAGGTCGGCCGAGAGCCCCGCCTGATCGGATACGATAACGACATCAATATACAGCGGCGCCAGGCCGGCAAGCCGCCGATCTACCGTATCGTAAGACCGCGCACCATGGTCTACTCCGCGATGATCGCCGGGGTCGGCGCGATCATGCTGTATGCGCTGCTGACGCGGTCGCTGCTCGACGTCAATGTGCTGCACGACCGCAATCCGGTTGCGGTGAGGCTGAGCGACGGCTCAATTCGCAACGCCTACACGGTTCGCTTCCTCAACAAGCGGGCATTCGACCGCGTGGTGGCGATCGACATCGATGGCCCCAACAACGCAACCGTCCACATTGTCGGCGCGGATTCCGTCACGCCGGACCGACCGATGATCATCCTCGGCCGCGACGCCACCACCGAACTGAGGGTTCTGGTTACCGCGCCCTCCGAAGACAACCCCGAAAAATCGATCCCCGTGAAATTCCGCGTAACCGATATCGGACTGGGCGAGATCGCATCGGCGATCGACAACTTCGTCTCCCCGTGAGAATGCCAAAGGAGCCATGTATGAACAGGCCGCTTGTTTCACCGAAGCCGTTGACCGGGCGCACTGTGCTCTTTGTGCTGATTGGGTTCTTTGGCGTGGTGTTTGGCGTGAACTTCCTCTTGATGAAGCTCGCGATCGACACCTTGCCGGGGACCGAGGTGGACAGCGCCTATAGCGCGAGTCTCGGTTACGAGAAGGAGATCGCGGCCGCTCGCGATCAGAACAAGCGAAACTGGCGGGTCGACGCGCATATTCAGCGTGGCCCGGAGGGCGGCGCGATGCTGCAGGTCGAGGCCCGCGACAATGGCGGCAGCGCCGCTATCGGGCTTGAAGTTCCAGGGCCGTCTCGAGCGGCCTACCGACAGGCGGGCCGATCGGCCGGTTGAGCTTCCGGAGGTAGGACGCGGCATTTATCGCGGCAGCGCGCCACTGGTCGCGCCGGGACAATGGGATCTGGTTCTCGAAGGCGACGCCGCCGGACAGCGGATGTTCCTGTCGAAAAACCGCGTGTTGTTGAATTAGCAGGGCCGCATCATGCAAGCGACGCGCGACTTCTCGCACTTCGTAAAGGATATCGGCTCAGGCCTGCAGCACATCGATCTCGCGGTCGAGGGCGTCAATTGCGCCGGCTGCATGTCAAAAATCGAACGCGGGCTCTCGGCATTGCCCGACGTAACGCTGGCACGCGTCAACCTCACCGACCGCCGCGTCGCGCTGGAATGGAAGGAGGGCGCGCTCGGTCCCGCCAACTTCATCGACCGGCTCGCCGAGCTTGGCTACAAGGCCTACCCGTTCGAAACTGCTGGTGCCGAAGCCGCGGAGAACGAGCAGTCGCGCTTTCTGTTGCGCTGCCTCGGTGTCGCGGCATTCGCCACGATGAACGTCATGATGCTTTCGGTTCCGGTGTGGTCCGGCAACGTCAGCGACATGATCCCCGAACAGCGCGACTTCTTTCATTGGCTGTCGGCGCTGATAGCGCTGCCGGCCGCGGCCTATGCGGGCCAGCCCTTCTTCCGATCGGCGTATCGGGCGTTGCGCACGCGCAATGTCAATATGGACGTTCCGATCAGCATCGGTGTCTTGCTTGCGCTTGCGCTGTCGGTCGTGGAGACCGTGCATCATGCCGAGCACACCTATTTCGATGCGGCGATCATGCTGCTGACGTTTCTGCTGGTCGGGCGCTATCTGGATCAAAGCATGCGGCGGCGAACGCGGGCGGTCGCCGGAAATCTCGCCGCGCTCAAGGCCGAGACCGCCACCAAGTTCATCGGGACCGATGAGATTTCCGAAGTGCCGGTGGCGGCCATCGACCCCGGCGATATCGTCCTGTTGCGCCCGGGGGAGCGTTGCGCGGTCGATGGCACGGTCATCGAAGGGCGGTCCGAGATCGACCAGAGCCTGATTACCGGCGAAACCAGCTACGTCGCGGCGGACGCCGGCACCGCGGTTTATGCCGGTTCGCTCAACATATCGGGCACGTTGCGCGTTCGGGTCTCCGCGGCGTCGGAAGGCACGCTGCTGGCGGAGATCACCCGGCTGCTCGACAATGCGTTGCAGGCGCGCTCGCGCTATGTTCGCCTTGCCGACCGGGCATCACGCCTCTACGCGCCGGTAGTGCACGCGACCGCTTTGCTGACCGTGCTTGGCTGGGTTCTGTTCGGTGCGAGCTGGCACGATGCCATTGTCACAGGTGTCGCCGTTCTCATCATCACCTGTCCCTGCGCGCTCGGTCTGGCCATTCCAACCGTGCAGACCGTTGCGTCCGGTGCGATGTTCAGGGCAGGGGTCTTGCTCAATTCCGGCGACTCGATCGAGCGTCTGGCCGATGTCGACCACGTCATTTTCGACAAGACCGGAACCCTGACTTTACCCGATCTCGAAGTCGTCAACGGTACTGATATTCCCGAATTTGCACTCTCGCTTGCCGGACAGCTCGCGCTTGCGAGCCATCATCCGGTCGCAGCCGCGGTGGCGCGGGCTTCAAACGCAAAATCGCCACTGATGGGCGCGATCGAAGAGCCCGGGCAAGGCGTGCGCGGCCAAATCGGCGGGATAGAGGTGCGGCTTGGACGGCCCTCATTCTGCGGAGCGGAACGATTGGCGGAAGCCCATGCGAACCTCGATCCGGAAGCGTCCATCGTTGCTTTCAGCTTCGGTGAGGCGAACTACGTGTTTTCCGTGCGCCAGGCGCTGCGCCCGGATGCACGCGCGATGATTTCGGAACTGAAAAAGCGCAATATCGCGGTTGAGATTCTTTCGGGCGATCGGGAGCAGGCGGTTCTGGCGGCGGCGCGCGCGCTTGGGGTGGCAGAGTGGCGGGCGGGGGTGACACCGGCCGACAAGATCGCTCGCATCGAGGATCTGAAGGGCAGGGGATTCAAGGTGATGATGGTCGGCGACGGGCTGAACGACGCGCCCGCGCTGGCGGCGGCCCACGTCTCGATGTCACCGATCAGCTCGGCGCATTTGAGCCAGGCGACGGCCGATCTGGTGTTTCTCGGCAAGCCGTTGGCCCCGGTGGTCGCGGCCATCGATTTCGCGCGCAAGGCGCTGCGTCTGATGCGACAGAACCTCTGGCTTGCGGTCGGGTACAATGCGCTGGCGGTTCCGATCGCGATCAGCGGGGTGGTGACGCCCCTGATCGCAGCGGCGGCGATGTCCGGCTCGTCGCTTCTGGTCATGCTGAACGCGCTTCGGGCGCGCCGCGTTGCGCATGGAGGGCCGTCATGGAAGTAATGGTCATCCTGGTGCCGCTGGCGCTTGGTCTCGGGCTGGTCGGCCTGCTCGGATTTCTCTGGTCGCTGAAGAGCGGACAGTACGACGATCTCGAGGGTGCCGCCTGGCGCGCCATCGCGGATGACGATCCGGTGCCAAACCCTCCGCCGGATTGAATGGCGATCGCATTGCGGATCGGCGGCTCGATCGGTCGTAATCGCGTCTAGGGCGACACAGCTTTCCGATACAGCGCGCCGTAGCAGGCTGCGGCGATATCCCAGCTGAAGGATCGCGACATCGCGCTGCGGCGCATTGAATCGAGGCGATCCTTGGCGACGAAGGTCGAAAACGCGCGCCGGATGCCGCCGAGGAAGGACTCGGTCGACGGTTGAGCGAACAGGAAGCCGGTTTCGCCGTCGGTGATGGTTTCCGCCAACCCGCCGGTTTGATGGCCGATCGGGAGCGATCCAAACCTCTGCGCGTACATTTGGCTCAGCCCGCAAGGTTCAAAGCGCGAAGGCATCAGCGTAAAATCGCTGCCGGCGAAAATCCGCCGCGCCTGGCCGTCGTTGAATCCGATGGTGACCCCGATCGCGTCCGGCCTGCGGCGGCGCGCCTCGATCAGTGCCTGCTCGATCGCGGGCTCGCCGCTGCCGGTCACGATGATCTGGCCGCCGGCCTCAATGATCTCGTCCGCGGCTGACAGCACGAGGTCGATGCCTTTCTGGTGCACGAGACGGGCAACAAGGCCGAAGATCGGACCGCGGGACAATGCGAGGCCAAACTGCTGGCGGACGTAATCCGAGTTGGCCCGCTTGCCTTCCCAGTCTCCCGCGCCGAACGGGTGCGCAAGCTGGGCGCAGACGCGGGGATCCCAGCTTTCGTCGATGCCGTTCAATATCCCGGTCAGTTGCGCGGCGTCGGAGCGGCGGCGAAGCAGACCCTCGAGCCCGCAGCCGAGTTCGGGGGTGGTGATCTCCCTGGCATAGGTCTCGCTGACCGTCGTCAGGTGGGAAGCGTAGACGATGCCGCCCTTGAGGAAGGACAATTTGTCGTAGAACTCAAGGCCGTCGATATGGAAGGAGTCCTCCGGGGCACCGATCCGTCGCAGCGATTCCTTCGCGAACAGGCCCTGATAGGCCAGATTGTGGATGGTCAGAATGGTGGGGATCTTGACCGCGTTCCAGGCGAGGTAGGCCGGCACCAGTGCGGCCTGCCAGTCATTGGCGTGAACCAGGTCGGCTGCCCAATTCTTGTCCAAAGTGCCTGCTGCGAGCTGGGCAGCGACGGAGGCAAATCGCCCGAAGCGTACGTCATTGTCGGGCCAGTCGCGGCCCGCCGCATCGCCATAGGGGTTGCCGGGCCGGTCATAGAGTTGCGGGCAGAGCAGGACGTAGACCGGCAGGCCGTCTTTGGTCGATCCGAGCCCGAGCGAACAGGCCGGCATTTCCGCCAAAGCCGCTGACTGACCAACGATTTCGAGATGCGTGAATTGTTCGACGACCTCACGATATCCCGGTAGCAAAATCCGGACATCGCCCCAGCGGCGCAGTGCCCGGGGAAGGGCTGCTGAAACGGCTGCGAGGCCGCCCACCCGGACGAAGTCATCCATTTCCGTGGTGACGAACAATACCCTCAAGAAACGCCCTCGCACCGAGTGCTAATCGAGCTATGCAAGAATAGTTCCAGTTTTTCCTTGGGTTAGACGGGAGGCCCGCTCGAAGCCGCCGGCGGTGCGGACGCCGGCGTCCGGGAGAATGCTTTCGCGGCGGGAAAGCCCAATCTAGGGTTACGGCCGTGGCCGAAGCTACGCAGGCCGAATGGAGTTCTGCAATGACCATAGCGGGAAACGATGAGGGGAATACGACAGGGAGCTTCCAGGGCCTCCGCGTTCTCGATTTCTCAACCACGATCGCCGGTCCGCATTGCACGCGGATGCTTGCCGACATGGGAGCGGAGGTCATCAAGATCGAACAGGTCGGAGGCGAGACGATGCGAACCCGTCCGCCGCTTCGCAACGGCTTCAGCAGCGTGTTCGGCCAGCTCAATGCCGGCAAGAAAAGCCTCGTGCTCGATCTGAAATCGTCCGATGCGGTCGACGCGATCCGCCGGCTGGTGGCAGCTTCGGACATCGTCGTGGAAAATTTCCGCCCCGGCGTGATGCGGCGACTGAAGCTCGATTACGCCTCGTTGCAGCCACTCAATCCGAAGCTGATCTATTGTTCGATTTCCGGATACGGCCAGACCGGGCCGTCGGCGGAATTGCCGGCCTATGCGCCGGTCATTCATGCCGCCGCGGGTTACGATGTGGCCCATATGTCGTACCAGCCTGGCCGGAACCGGCCGGATTACTGCGGAGTCTATCACGCCGACGTTCTCACCGGCGTCTATGCCTTTGGCGCCATCGCGGCGGCCCTGTACCAGCGCGAGCACAGCCGGAAAGGTCAGCACATCGACGTGTCGATGCTGGAATTGATGCTCAGCCTGACGCTGAACGAAGTGCAGTGGTCGCAATTTGCGGTGACGCCGCCGAGCCGCCCGATGTTCGGCCCGCTCGAGACCGCCGACGGATATGTCATGGTGGCGATCGCCAGCGAAAAGACGTTCCAGGGTCTCGTGAGCGCTTCCGGACATCCGGAATGGATCGGCGATCCTCGTTTTGCGAAATATGCCGATCGGCGCAACCACTGGAAGGATTTGATGGACGGCGTCGAGACCTGGTCGCGCACCATCACGACCGCTAAATGCCTCAGTGACCTGAATGCGCATGGCGTTCCCTGTTCCGCCTATCGCACGGTTGCCGAAGCCCTGAGCGATCCGCAGATCGCCCATCGCGGCGCGCTGGCCGAGGTGGAAGACGGAGCCGGTACGTTCAAGGTGATGAATTTGCCGTTCCGGATGTCCGGAACCCGCATCGCTGCGGGAAAGCGCGCCGCGACGCTGGGGGAACATACGGTTTCGCTGCTTCGGCAGAGCGGCCTTTCCGAAGATCAGATCGCGGCCCTGGTCGGAAGATCGCCGTTGGTCGAGCGCTGCTGAGCGGGCTTGCCGGAGCGCGTGTTTCCAGCCTATGTGAAAAGACAAGTCATCGACGGGAGAGAAGCGATGAAGAGTTTCCAGGTCGCCGATTTCAATGCCCCATTGAAAGAGGTGGATCAGCCGACGCCGCAGCCATCGGGAACCCAGGTCCTGATCAAGGTGAAGGCGGCCGGCGTCTGCCACAGCGATCTGCATATCTGGGAAGGCGGCTACGATCTCGGCCATGGACGAAAGCCGCTCTCCTTGAAGGATCGCGGCGTGTCGCTGCCGCGTACCATGGGGCATGAGACCGTCGGCGAAGTGCTGGCATTCGGACCCGAGGCCAAGGTCGACGCCGGCGGCCTCCAGATCGGCGACGTCGCGCTGGTCTATCCCTGGCTTGGCTGCGGCAAATGCGAGACCTGTCTCGCCGGCGACGAGAATATGTGTCTGAAGCCCAACTCGCTCGGCGTCTACTGCGATGGCGGCTATGCCGACCACATGATCGTGCCGCATCCAAAATATCTCCTCAACCTGAAGGGCCTCGATCCCGTGACGGCCGCGCCTTACGCGTGCTCCGGCGTCACCACCTACAGCGCCCTGAAGAAAGTGGAGTCCGCCTTCAACACGCCGATCGTTATTTTCGGCGCCGGCGGGCTGGGGCTGATGGCGCTGTCGCTGCTCAAGGCGATGGGCGGCAAGGGGGCCATCGTCGTCGATATCGACGCGCGCAAGCGCGAAGCGGCCGAGCAGGCCGGCGCGCTCGCGACCGTCGATGGCTCGGCGCCCGACGCGCTGGAACAGCTGGCCAAAAAAGCCGGCGGCCCGATCCGCGCCGTGATCGATCTGGTCGGCAATGCCAAGACCACGCAGCTCGGCTTCGACTGCCTGACCAAGGGCGGCAAGCTGGTCATCGTCGGCCTGTTCGGCGGCGGCGCGCCGTGGGCGTTGCCGCTGATACCGATCAAGGCCATTACCATCCAGGGCAGCTATGTCGGCAATCTCCGGGAGACCCAGGAGTTGCTCGATCTCGTGCGCGCCAAGAAGATCGCGCCGATCCCGGTGACGCCGATGCCGCTTGCGAAAGCCAATCAGGCGCTGGTCGACCTGCAGAACGGCCGGCTGGTCGGCCGCGCGGTGCTGACGCCGTAGATCAACCCCCACCGTCGTTGCGAGGAGCAAAGCGACGAAGCAATCCATTCTTTCGTTTTGTGATGCCATGGATTGCTTCGCCTCGCTCGCAATGACGGTCATTATTCTCTCGACTCATTCAAGGAAACCCCATGTCAGCCAACGATGCGCTCCACATTGCCGTGCTTGCCGGTGACGGCATTGGTCCCGAAGTCATGGCGCCGGCGCTTGAAGTCCTGCGCAAGATCGAGGCGACCACCGATCTGAAGTTTCGCTTCACCGATGCGCCGGCCGGCGCCAACCATTATCGCGAGACCGGCAAGTCGATGCCGGACTCGACGGTCCGGCTGTGCGACGAGGCCGACGCCATCCTGCTCGGCGCCTGCGGCCTGCCGTCGGTGCGCTATCCCGACAACACCGAAATCATGCCGCAGGTCGAGCTGCGTTTTCACTTCGACCTTTATGCCGGCGTGCGTCCGGCGCGTCTCATTCCGGGCGTGCCGAGCCCGATCGTGGGCGCGGACGCGCGCGGTATCGATCTGGTCGTGATCCGGGAATCCACCGAAGGCCTGTTTGCCTCGATGGGAAAAGGCGTGGTTACCCATGACGATGCGCGCGAGACCTTGGTCATCACGCGAAAGACCTCGGAGCGATTGTTCGAGTTTTCCTTCAGGCTTGCCGAGCGCCGCAAGGCGCGCGGCAAGCCGGGCGCGCTGACCTGCGTCGATAAGGCCAATGTGTTCAAGGCGTTCGCGTTCTTTCGCGAGATGTTCGATGAGGCTGCCAAACGTCATCCGGAAGTGAAGGCCGACCACCTCTATGTCGACGCCTGCTCGGCGATGCTGGTCAAGCGTCCCTGGGACTTCGACGTCATGGTGATGGAGAACATGTTCGGCGATATCCTCTCCGACATGACCGCGGGCCTGATCGGCGGCATGGGCATGGCGCCGTCGGCCGACGTGGGGGATCATCATGCGGTGTTTCAGCCGTGCCACGGCACCGCTCCCGACATCATGGGGCAGGGCAAGGCCAATCCGACCGGCATGATTCTGTCCGCCGCCATGATGCTGGACTGGCTCGCCGACAAGCACGGCCTGGAGGCCGCGGCGGAAGCCGGTGAGCGGATCGAACGCGCCGTCGACAAGGTCTATGCCGATGGCATCAGGCCGATGGAGTTCGGCGGCCGCAACGGCACCGCGGATATCGCCAAAGCGGTGCTTGAGGCGCTGTAGGGGAGGGCTGGTTTCGAGTCCGATCGACTTATGTTTTCTTTCGTCGTCCCTGCGAAAGCAGGGACCCATAACCACCGGCCTTGGTGATGGGGAAGACGTCGGCTTGTCCTGCCCAAAGAGAAGCCGCGGCGTGTGGGTCCCTGCTTTCGCAGGGACGACGAGAGTGAGGGCGCGTTCGCGCTCACCGACTGCTCCCGGTTCAATTGTCAAACGGCGCTATCACCAAACACGCCTCCGCGATCTCGCGGCATGATCGGCCCGAGTTTTGCTCCCGAACGTCCCGCCCTCTCGTTCAGAGGGCGCAGGGAATGCCGGGCGCCCGATGCGCCCGATAGCCGCGCGTGCAACGTGAGTAGCAGAACGCACACGCGTTAGTCAGGTCACACCGGAATCACCCGGCATTCCCCGCGCAGTGGTTTACGGCTTATACGCGCTCTCCCCGGTGACCGGGCTTTCTTGCCACCGTCGCCCCCAAGAAGCCTGCTTCTCGAGAACTTGATGCCAGCGTCGGGGCATCAGGACCACACGACTTCGCCGTCCGCGTTGGCGCCATTCGTCCAAGGCGCCGCCTGCGTCCACCGCATCCCGCCCCGCGTCCGTGACGATCGCGAGCCGCCCCTCTGTGGGACGGGACGGCGGTGGTTATAAAGGTGATTTGGGTATTCGGAAAATCAGAATATTTTTGCAAAAGGCGCTGGACGGCAGCGCAAATCAGCGCGCAGCCGATGTCAGCGTTGGCGTTAGGCGGGAACCGCAGCAAACGCGAACACCGCGATGATCAGCAGCAGTCCAATGGACGATACCGGAGAGTAGGGATTGCCGGCATTGCCGTGCCAATCGCGCAGGTGCCGCCAGCGCCGGCGAGCGCCAGCCGTTGCCGTTCGCAAGAAGGTATACCTCATCGTCGTGCTCGAAGTAGTTTCAACTGGATTACCAGATGCTCTACGAGCCCTATAAATGCAATTTGGAACGGCGCCCTGTTTTATAAGGGCGGCATAAGTGCCGCGCTACCGCCCCTTGAATTTCGGCCTGCGCTTTTCCATGAACGCCGTGCGTCCCTCGCGGAAATCCTCGGAGTCCATGCAAGCGGTGCCGATCGCCTTGATCGCGTCCATGTCGCGTTGGTCCGGGTCCTTCAACACCTGCGCGATGGTGATCTTGGCGGCATGAACCGCCAGCGGCGCATTGCCGGCAATAATGCGGGCGATCTCGGTGGTCGCGTTCCACAATTCCGCATCGGCCACCACGCGATCGACCAGTCCGATCCTGAGGGCCTCGGCGGAATCGATCCGCATCCCCGTATACATCAGTAGCCGCGCCCAGGACGGACCTACCAGCGAGACCAGATGCTTGAGGCCGTCATAGCCATAGGCGATGCCGAGCTTGGCGGCGGGAATGCCGAACTGGCTGTTCTGCGAGGCGAGGCGGATGTCCGCCGCCATCGCGACCTGCATGCCGCCGCCCAAGCAAAAGCCGCGGATGCAGGCGATGATCGGTTTGCCGTAGTCCGCCAGCAGTGCGCGCTGCGCGGCGCTCTTTTTCGAATATTCTTCCGAAGCCTGCGCATTGTGCCGGGTTTTCTCGAATTGGCTGATATCGGCGCCCGACATAAACGCCTTGTCGCCGGCGCCGGTCAGGATCACCACGCGCACGTCGGCATCCTCGCGCAGTTCGGTCAGGGCGTGGCCCAGCCCTTCCCACATGTCGAGCGACATGGCGTTGCGCTTGCCCGGGTTGTTGAAGGTGATGACGCCGACGCCGTCGGTGACGCTCTGCAGGATTTTGCCATCGGCATGGGATTTGTCGGTTGTCTTGGGGACGTCAAGCATGGGCGCGGCTTTCGGGGATGGAGTCTCGATGCTGCCGCAATGAAGCATTGCTCCATTGTTTCGGCAATGGCGGCGTGCCGCCACGAAATGAGATTGTTAGACGTGGTTAGGGTGAAGGAGTTATTTCCCCGTCATTGCCTGCGACAAACACGAAGCATTTGCGCAAGGGAGCGAAGCGACGAAGCAATCCATGCAACAGCGTACTTGGCCTTGTGAATTGCTTCGCGGAGCCTGTCATCGGGCGCGCATTCGCGCGACCCGTTGGCTCGCAATGGCGGTTTCCAGCTCCCGCGCCCGTCCTACTGCGCCAGATGCGCCGTCAGCGGATGATTGCCGGCCTGATTGAAGAACGCGGCTTCCTCGGCGGTGGCTTCGAGCAGCTGCTCGTCCTGGTCGTAGATGTCGTTGCGGAACTGGATGGTCTGGTCCCTGGTCATCCATGCCGTCAGGTAGATCCAGGCCACCGGAACCTTTTTCGGCAAGGCGACTTCCTGATGCTGGCCGGTGGCGATCGCCGCGTCGACCGCGGCGCGGTTCCATTTCGGCATCTCCTCCTGCAACAGCCAGGTCGCGAGGTCGCGGACATTGTCGACCCGCGAGCAGCCATGCGAATCGAACCGGTAGTCGTCGCTGAACAGATTGCGCTGATTGGTATCGTGCATGTAGACCGAATAGGGATTGGGCATGTCGATCTTCACCGCGCCCAGCGCGTTAAACGCGCCGTTTTGCTGGCGCACGGTGAAGTTCGGCGTGCGGGTGCCGGACCAATCCACCGACTGGGGATCGATCGGGTTGTCGTGCGCATCGAGCACTTCCATGTGCATGCGCGATAGGTAGCCCGGATCCTTGCGCATATGCGCCGAGATTTCGGTTTTCGCGATCGATGACGGCACGGTCCAGGTCGGGTTGAGCACGACGCCGGTGATTTCGGCGGTCAACGTCGGCGACGGCTTTTCGGTCTTGCCGACGATCACGCGATAGCGCCGCACCACGATATCGTTCTCGACGGCCTCGGCGAAGGTCGCGGGCAGGTTGACCACCACGTAACGCTGGCCGAACGGGAAATTCATGTTTTGCAGCCGTTCGAGCGAGGCCTCCAGCTGCCTGATCCGCTTCTGAACCGGGACGTTGAGGGCGGCGAGGGTGCGCGGGGTGACCGTTGCCGTGGCGGCAAGGCCATGGCGCACCTGGAAGCGCTTGACGGCCTCGGCGACCACTTCGTCAAACGGTCCGGATGCCTTGTCGGCCGCAAGATCGTCGCCGACGATCAGACGCCGGCGCAGCAATTCATCATGGGGTCCCGCCACGCCGACCGCGAATTTGGCGTCCGCTGGAATCACGGGCCAGCCGCCGCGCACCGCCAGATCCGAATAACTCAGCGCGGCCTCCCTGATCCGCTGCGCGGTTCCTTCGTCGAAGGTCGGTTCGTGCGATAGCGCCAAGGCCGCCGCGGAACGCGATTCGGGGGTGGATGCGGCCACCGCCGGCTTGGCGGGCGCAACACGCGCCGAATTTGCCCCGGTCGTCGCCGCGGTTGCCGGCCCGGCCGCGGGCGATGCCGCGCCGGCTTGCCCCGCGCTTTGGCCGAGCGCCGGCGGGATCGCAAGCATCACGGCGATGGCAATGATGGTCATACTTCGCATGGGTAATGTCCCCGGGAATGCGCCGATGGCGGCGGCGTCAAATCAACAGTTTTGGCCGGCGGAGCCGGACGGGATCGGACCTGATCCGCAATGAGGTTCTGCAAATTTACTCCGAGAGGGTTGCCTACTGATTAAGTAGGTATTGCGGCTATCGCACCGCAATCCTCCGGATTGGATGCTGGCCGCTTTCGGTATGTCGCGGGCGCGGCTGATCCGGTTCGTCAGCGCGCGCGGTCAGGAAAGAAAAAGTGCCCGCGGGAGACGCCTGCCGTGGCGACGCCGGCGCCCGCCGAGCCTCCCGAGCCAAAATGCAACCCTGTCACGGCCCGCGATTCCGCGGTGAATGTAGCTGCCCTCGAGCGAGCCGCGCATGACAAGGCGCGTACCGCTCAAGGTCCCCGACGTCGAGCGGCCAGCGACCGCCACTTTTGACGGCGTGCTACTGTTGTCGCGGCCGGACCGGCATGTGGCCTGGCGCGGCGATCGCTTGCCGGCCGATCCGCATGCATTGATCGACCGTGTTCGCGCTTCAAACCGGATTTCCGGGCCCGCAGGCCTCGGATCGACGGGGCGATCCAGCCAGGAGGTCTAGTCTTCGTTGGCGGCGATCGATTCCATCAGCGACACCAGCTGACGCTGCACGGTCTGATCCTTGATCTTGCTGTAGGCGCGCAGCAGTCTCAGGCTGAACGCGCTGTCGAGAAACAGCAGGCTCTCGACCTCCCGGGCCTTGCCATCGCCGTCATAGAAGAATGTGACGGGGACATCGAGCGCGGTGGCGATCTGCTGAAGACGCGCCGCCCCGACGCGGTTGACACCCTTCTCGTATTTTTGAACCTGCTGGAAACTGACGCCGAGCTGGTCGCCGAGTTCGGCCTGCGAGATGCGCTGCTCGACCCGACGCAGGCGGATTCGCTTGCCAAGTTCGATGTCCGGCTTTCCGGCACTGCGCTGCTTCATCTTCTTTGCTGCTGATTTATTCATACTGTTTTTACCGTCCTTCGCTCGTGAAGCGTGTGGATATAAGGCCAGGAACCCGTTTCCTATATACCGCCTTGAGCTTGCTTAAGTGAACGAATTTTTCTTAAACCACGGAAATTTACGGGCATTCCAGGCTTTCGCGATCTGGTTGTGACGGGGGCCGAAATCGAGAATATGGGTAACGGCAGTACTCGATGTTTTGGAGGTACGATGTTCCCGCCTTCCACCGCGAGTCACCAAAAACCGTACTAAAACGTTCATCCCGGGGGGACGTCCTCTCGAGCGCCCCGCACCGGCTCCAACAGCCCGTTCGCCAGCTTTGGCAGACTATTGGGAAAAACACAACCCTGGCGGGTTCGGGCCGGGACGTTTTGACGCGTTTGCCTGGCCTCGGATAGGCACCCGCTGGAGAAATCAGGACGGCAATCGCTGCGCTGGGAGACGGCCGCGCCGCCTCGGGCGCATGCCTTCGGAAAGGGGACCATTCGCCCTCAATCGCGCCACGCGCCCTTTTTTGAGGTCCTGCAACGAATGGCATTCGAACCCGGCCCTCCGCCGTGCTACGCTTGCGTTACCGCGTTGGTGAACCATTGCGGCGACGAGCATGGTGCTCGGCGGAATTGCAGGCCAGCTGGTCCACGGTCGGCCGGTTCGAGCGAACAGCGATGTCACAAGTTTGTAAGGCGACCAAAACTGACGTGCCGGCTCTTGAATTTCCGGACTTTTTGGGGAACGGAGGGGTTTATGAAGTGACCGATTGGATCTCTTCGGCTCTACCTGGCAAGCTCGGTAACGGAAGAAACCCTGGTGGCTAACTCGGAAGAAAGATTGCAGGCGGTGCTGGCAACTCTCGAGCAGTGCCAGACGGCCCTCGTTCTCGGCGGCGACCGCGACACCGCCCAATTGGTATCGGTGGCAATTCTCGAACTTCGGATCAAACTCAATCGAATTGAAGACGCGGAATTGAAAGCTTTGTGCGATGCAATGGTGCGCGATCGGGAGCCGCCCGAAAAGCCGCATCATCCGAATTCGCGTGACGGTCAGCGCGGGCGTTCCCCGGTCTCGTTGAAGCTGGTCAAATAGCGGCACGGCCTCGCGAACCCGTGATATCGGCGATTCGCCGAAGCTGCGCGATTCGTCTTCACGATGTTTTCTCCAAGGTTTGAAGAGAAAATTCGGCAAGGCCGGCCGCAGCGCCAGCTGTGCTATTTGCGCATTCTCACGCATCCGCTACATCAGGGCGCACCGATCCGGCGCCCCCGTGCAGGGTACGGCGGCCCGAACGGCACAACGACCAACCATGGCGACGATTGCATGATTCACGACGTCTCGATTCCCGCAGCCCTGATTGCCGGTCTGGTCAGCTTTCTGTCACCATGCGTGCTGCCACTGGTGCCGCCCTATCTGATCTATCTGACCGGCGCGACCATCGAACACGTCGCCAACGACGAGACGGTGTCGTCCTCCAAGCGCGCGGTGATGACCTCGGCCCTCATGTTCGTGCTCGGCTTTTCCACCGTGTTCGTCGCGCTCGGCGCCAGCGCCTCGCTGATCGGAAGCCTGATCCGTGCATGGTCGGCCGAGCTCTCGATCGTGGCCGGCGTCGTCATCATCATCATGGGCCTGCATTTCCTCGGATTGACGCGGATTGGCCTGCTGATGCGGGAAGGGCGGCTGCCAATTCCCAAGCCGGTGGGTCTCTGGGGCGCCTATGCGATGGGACTCGCCTTTGCGTTCGGCTGGACGCCCTGCATCGGCCCGATCCTGGCGGCGATCCTCTCGGTTGCGGCCGCCGAGGCCACGGTGACGAAGGGTGCGGGTCTGCTCGCGGTCTATTCCGCCGGGCTCGGGATACCGTTTCTGATCGCGGCGTTGATGGTGGAACAGTTCTCTTCGCTGTTTGCGCGGATGAAGCGGCACCTCGCGAACGTCGAGCGGGCGATGGGCGTGCTGCTGGTCGTCACCGGCATCGGGTTTCTCACCGGCAGCGTCTCGGCGGTCAGCATCTGGCTGTTGGAGACGTTCCCGAGTTTGCAGAGCATCGGCTAGGGCCGCGTCAGGCTTCTAGCCTTCGTCCTCAAGCGAGCAGGTGATGGTATAGACCACGCCGTGCGGCAAAAAGTCGACGGTGGCTTCGCCGCCGAGTTGATCCCGTGCGCTGCGTTCAATCAAACGCGACCCAAAGCCGCGTTTCACCGGTGCAACGACATGCGGGCCGCCAGCTTCGGCCCATATCAATCTCAGTTCCGGCTGGGCTTTTCCGTTCATGATCTCCCAATCCAGCGTGACGGTGCCGGTGTTGTTTGACAGCGCGCCGTACTTGGCGGCGTTGGTTGCGATTTCATGCACGATCATCGACAGCACCACCGCCAGGCGAGGGGGCAGCGGAACGTGCGGCCCCGACATTCGCACCCGCTCCGGATTGCTGAGCAGATAGGGCTGCAGCACGCGGCTGACGACATCCTGCAGTTCGGAACCGCGCCATTTTTCCTTGCTCAGCAGATTGTGCGCCTCCGCCAGCGCGCCGAGCCGGCCCTCGAATTTCTCGCGTTCGGCCTTGCTGGCGCTTTGGAAGGTCTGCACCGCGATCGCCTGCAGGATCGCCAGTGTGTTCTTGACGCGGTGATTGAGCTCTTCGATCAGGAGGTCGTGGAGCATCTCGCCGCGGGCGATGGTGGTCGCCATCCGCACCGCGAAGGCAAGCCCGGTCAGGAGCAGGACGGCTCCGAGCACGCTGGTGATGGCAAGGCTGCGCCACAGTGGACCGACCAGGGTGGCTTGGGCGATGCCGGCGGCCACGCTCCATCCGGTGAGTGAAGAACGCGCAAATGTCGTGATCAGCGGCACGCCCTCCAGCGATACCGTTTGCAGGGTAGCCTCAGTCTCGTGAGACATCTCGGCATACAGCAGCGACGATGCACGCTTGCCGATCGTCTCTTTCGGATTCGGAACGCGCGCGAAGTTGATGCCGTCGCCGTCGAAGATCGAGATCGTCCAGTTCTCGCTCGGGCGCTGCTTGTCGAGAATGGACTGAAATATCTCGATCGGAGGGCTGAACGAAATGTCGTAGATGACCTCGCCGTCGCGGAGCACCGGCACCTCGACCGTCACGATCGGTCGTTTGTTGGTCGAGCCCATGAACAGGTTCGAATATTGCGGCGCCTTAGTCGCGAAGACCTTCGTCACGATTTCGCGGTTGTTGCGCGGCGGAAGGCTCGCCGTGTCCGGATTGGTCGAGGAGAACAACTGGCGGCCTTCGCGGTCCGCCACCAGCAAGACGCCGCCCTCGCCATATTGCTCGAGAAAACCCAAAGCGACGCGGCGAAAGCCATTGAAATCGCCGTTACGCACGGTGTCGGTGAGCGCCAGCACCTGAAGCCCGCCCGTCATGCGGGTAACCTCGGCATCGAGCACGAGGCGGATACTGCGCACGGTTTCAATGACGTGCTGCGAGGCCGCCTTGCGGTCGTTTTCGTAGTCTTCGAAGATGAGGACGGCCGCAAAAACAATTAGCGGCAGCGCGGTTCCGGCGACCAGCAGAGCAAGACGCACTGGCAGTGAAGGCTTCGGCACTCAGACTCCCGCATCGAACGCGTTGGCACGACCCGCCAGCGCGGAAGAGCATAGGAGAACTGCCTGATCCTCGCCAAGGATTTTAGGCCCGCGGGCCGGTTCCCGCCGGTCCAGCGCTCTGCATTTGTAATGACGCATTTCCCCGGCGCGAACCGGTCTCCCCTGTCAAGTCGGGGACAGGCCTTCGCTCGAAACCGTTCTAAAGATTGCTGTCGGTAATCCCGGCGTAAACCATGGTGCGAAGCTCGCGCCGGATCGCAGTGGCGGTCGACGGCAGCACCTGGGTCATGAAGATCGCGATCAGCTCTTCGGCGGGATCGATCCAGAACGATGTCGTCGCGGCACCTCCCCATGCATACTCGCCGCGGCTGCCGGGAATCAGGGTCTGCGCGGGGTTCATCGTCACCGAGAAGCCGAGCCCGAAACCGATGCCGTTATAGGTCGCCTCGGAGAACAGCGATCGCGACATTTCCGGCAGGTCGCGTCCGCCGGGCAAATGATTTGCGGTCATCAGGGCCAGCGTCTTCGGACCGATCAGCCTGACGCCGTCGAGCTCGCCGCCATTGAGCAGCGCCCGGCAGAAGGCGAGATAATCAGCCGCGGTCGAGCACAGGCCGCCGCCACCGGAAATGAACGCCGGCGGGGACAGGAAGGAGCTCGTGGCCGGGTCATCCTGCAAGGTCAGGCCGCCCTTGCGGTCGGTGGCATGAAACGTCATCGCGCCTTGCGGGCTTGCGGAGTAGCAGGCCGCGAAGCGATGGGCCTTGTCGGCGGGCACGAAGAAGTCGGTATCATTCATGCCAAGCGGAGCGAAGATGCGCTCTTTCAGGAATTGTTCGAACGGCTGGCCGCAGATCTTGCCGATGAGGTAACCAATCACATCGGTGGAGACCGAATAATTCCAGGCCTCGCCGGGCGAAAATTCCAGGGGAATTTTGGCCAGATCCTCGATCATCGACTGCAGCGTCCCGGCCTTCTCGACCTCGCCGATTTTCATTTCGCGATAGGCCGCATCCACGTTGGAGCGTTGCTGGAAGCCGTAGGTCAGGCCGGAGGTGTGCCGCAGCAGATCCACGATCAGCATCGGCCGCGACGGCGGCCTGGTCAGAAATGCCGGCGCGGTGCCGGCCTGGAAAACGCCGAGGTTCTTCCATTCCGGGATATATTTGTGGACGGGCTCGTCGAGCGCGACGCGGCCTTCCTCGACCAGCATCATGAAGGCCACGCTGGTGATCGGCTTGGTCATCGAATAGATGCGGAAAATGGTGTCGTCCTTCATCGCGGCTTTGCGTTCGATGTCGGCAAAACCCTGCACCGCGCTGTGGACGACCTTGCCGCGGCGATAGACCAGGAGCTGGGTTCCCGGAAAGCGGCCGGCATCGATGTAGCGGGTCTTCAGATGGTCCTCGATACGATCGAAGGCGGCCTTGGACATGCCGGCGGATTCGGGCGAGGCGGGGGCGGCGGTTAACATCGGAAGCGGTCTCCGGAGAGCCAGGCAGAGGCGGCCTTGATAGCCGAAAAGTGTGCCCTGTTCCAACCGCGGTCCGTTTACCTCGGCGGGATCGCTAGTGTAGGCTTGTGCCGCAATGGCGTAACCCCCAGGACAGCAACAATGCCCCAATTCAACGACACCGAACTCACCGCCGCCGTTATCCGCAGTTTCGACGAGACGCCGGACCCGCGTGTCAAATTCCTGATGGAGGAACTGGTAAAGTCGCTGCACGATTTCGTGCGCCGGACCGACCTCAGCTTCGGCGAATGGGAATACGCGATCGATTTTCTGACCCGTGTCGGCCAGAAATGCACGCCGAGCCGCCAGGAGTTCATCCTGCTGTCCGACGTGCTCGGGGTCTCGATGCTGGTCGATGCCGTGAACCATCGCGAACGCGAAGGCGCGACCGAGACCACCGTGCTTGGCCCGTTCTATGTCGGCGAACACAAGCCGATGCCGCACGGCACCGACATCTCGGCCAATCTGCAGGGAGAGCGGATGTTTGTGCAGAGCAGGGTGACGGATCTCGCGGGTAAACCGCTGGCGGGCGTTCCGGTCGACGTCTGGCACGCCGACGACGACGGCTATTACGATTCGCAAAGGCCGGACTACGAAACCCAGGGCCCGTCATCGCGGGCGCGATTCATCACCGATGCCGATGGCCGCTTCTTCTTTCGCACCATCCTGCCGTGCAGCTACCCGATCCCGACCGATGGCCCGGTCGGGGAAATGATCCTGCAGACCCGGCGCCATCCGATGCGGCCGGCGCATGTCCACTTCCTCGTCGACGCTCCCGGCTATGAGCCGCTGATCACCCACGTCTTTATGGAAGGCGACAAGTACCTCGACACCGACGTCGTGTTCGGGGTGAAGGACGAGCTGGTCTCCAAGATCGAGAAGCGGACCGATCCCATGATGCCCGACGGCAAGCCGGCGGCCACGCCCTGGCATCTGATGACCTACGAATTTCGCATGCGGCCGGGTCAGGGAATTGCGCCCAAGCCGATGATGGCGGCGGTGACGGAGGACGCCTGAAACCGCGGCTTGAATCATCTGCTTATTTATTGTGCGGCGCACAAGAAATAAGCGAATCGCAAATTTTCGCGGCGTGTCGGCATCGATCACTCGGTCCCGGCATGTCCCTATAACTTATTCTAATTTCAATATATTTCTTGTTGTGGCGGCTTGGCACGAAGCTTGAATAGCTAGTGCCGACGCCACCGATGCCGTCGGAACAATCATCCCAATTGCGACCGCCAGACTGGGGCCTCCCCAGAGCGCGCCCCTATGCCTTGTAAGCGCGATCACCGTGGCTGCACCTGTTCAGAAAAGGAAGTTGCTGATGAGCACGCAAAACTCGACCTGGATTTCGGACTGGAAGCCGGAAGATGAGACGTTTTGGAATTCCAAGGGCAAAGTCATCGCCCGGCGCAACCTCATCTGGTCGATCGTCGCGGAGCACATCGGATTTTCGGTCTGGCTGATCTGGAGCATCGTCGCCACCAAATTGCCGGCGGCCGGCTTCAATTACACGACCGACCAGCTGTTTCAGCTGGTGGCGATCCCGGGATTGATCGGCTCGCTGATGCGATTTCCCTACACCTTTGCGGTGACGACGTTCGGCGGTCGGAACTGGACCATCTTCAGCGCGGCGGTGCTTTTCATCCCGACCTTCGGGCTCGCCTATTTCGTGAGCGAGCCCAATACCCCGTTCTGGCTGATGCTGCTGGTGGCCTCCACCGCAGGCCTCGGCGGCGGCAACTTCGCCTCGAGCATGGCCAACATCTCTTTCTTCTTTCCCGACCGCATGAAGGGCTGGGCACTGGGCTTGAACGCGGCCGGCGGCAATATCGGCGTCAGCAGCGTTCAACTGCTCACGCCCATTCTGATGGGGTTTGGCATTTTCAATCTCTACCAGGCCTCGCCGGTCTCGGGGGTCTATCTCCAGAATGCCGGGCTGATGTGGATCCTGCCGCTCGTGGTCGCGATCTTCGGCGCCATTTTCTTCATGAACAACCTGACGTCGGCCAAGTCCTCGTTCAAGGACCAGCTCGCCATAGTCGGCCGCAAGCATACCTGGATCATGTCCTTCATCTATATCGGGACGTTCGGCTCCTTCATCGGCTACTCGGCCGCGTTCCCGCTGCTGATCAAGACCCAGTTCCCGGCGGTCACCGTGGCGATCGCGTTTCTCGGACCGCTGGTCGGCTCATTGTCCCGTCCGCTGGGCGGCCTGCTTGCCGACAAGGTTGGCGGCGCGATCATCACGTTCTGGAATTTCATCGCGATGGGCGCCGCTACGATCGGCGTCCTGTACTTCGTGGGGATCAAGGACTTCGCCGGATTCCTGACGATGTTCCTCATCATCTTCGTCACGACCGGAATCGGCAACGGATCGACCTACCGGATGATTCCTTCGATTTTCCGCGAGGAGAATCTCCGAAAGGCAAAGGGCACGGGTGAAGCCGGCCGGGCGCTCGCGTTGAAGACGGCCAGCATCGAAAGCGGCGCGGCGGTCGGTTTCATCGGCGCGATCGGCGCCTGCGGCGGCTACCTGATCCCGAGCGGTTTCGGCAAGTCGATCGCCATCACCGGCGGTCCGCAGCTGGCGCTGGAAATCTATCTCGCGTTCTACGCGGTCTGTCTGGCGATGACCTGGTGGTTCTACCTGCGCAGGAGCCCGGCGACAGCGGGCGCGACGAGCCTCGCCGAGGCGCGCGTTTGAGCGGCACCGTGAACTTCGCCGCGCTTGCGCGGCGAAGTTCAGGAGATCATTCAGGAGACAAAAATGACACCTGATCAGGTCAAACTCGTGCAGTCGAGCTTCTCGAAGGTGGCGCCGATTTCGGAACAGGCGGCGGTGTTGTTCTACGATCGCCTGTTCGAGATCGCGCCACAGGTCAAATCGATGTTTCCCGCTGACATGACCTTGCAGCGCAAGAAGCTGATGACGATGCTGGCCGCCGTGGTCAACGGCCTCGGCAATCTTGAATCGATATTGCCCGCGGCAAGCGCGCTGGCCAAGCGCCACGTCGGCTACGGCGCCAGGGCCGAGCACTATCCGGTCGTCGGCGCAGCGTTGCTGTGGACGCTGGAAAAGGGACTCGGAGACGGCTGGACCCCTGCGGTCGCGGATGCATGGACCACGGCCTATGGAACGCTCTCCGGCTTCATGATTTCCGAGGCCTACGGCAGCAGGTCCCAGGCAGCCGAGTAAAGGATACGCCGTGAGCGAACCGCTGGTTATCGTCGGCAACGGAATGGCGGCGGCGCGCCTGGTCGACGAACTGGCGAAGGTGGCGCTCGGGCGCTACGCCATCGCCGTGATCGGCGACGAACCGCGGCTCGCCTACAATCGGGTGCTGCTGTCGTCGGTGCTGGCGGGCGAGACCGCCTCCCATGATATCGAACTCAGGCCGGCCGATTGGTGGCGCGACCGCGGCGTCACCCTGAAATATGGCTGCGCCGTCACCGAGATCGACGTCGGCCGCCGCGAACTCAAGATCGCAAATGAGGAGAGCATGGCGTTTTCCAGGCTGGTGCTTGCCACCGGCTCGACGCCGCTGCGGCTCAACGTGCCCGGCGCCGAACTCGCCGGCGTGCATACCTTTCGCGACAGCCGGGACGTCGATCTGTTGCTGACGCTCGCCGCCTCGAAGAAGCGTGTCGTGGTGGTCGGCGGCGGACTATTGGGACTGGAAGCCGCCTACGGCCTCGCCAAGGCGGGAGCGCCGGTGACCCTGATCCACCTGATGGACCGCTTGATGGAGCGCCAGCTTGACGCCGCGGCGGCGGCGCTGCTGAAATCTCTCGTCGAGCCCAAGGGCATCGACGTTCTGCTCGATGCCAACACCGCGCGGATCCTTGGCGAGAGCCGCGTCGAGGGTATCGAACTGACGGATGGACGCCAGATCGAGGCCGATGCGGTGATTTTCGCCGCCGGCATCCGGCCCAATATTGCGCTTCGCCCGGGACGCCGGCATTGCCGTCAATCGCGGCGTCATCGTTGACGACCATCTGCAGACCGGCGCGCCGGATATCTTCGCCCTCGGCGAATGCGCCGAGCATCGTGGCATCTGTTACGGCCTGGTCGAGCCGGCCTACGAGCAGGCGCGCGTCCTGGCCCAGCATCTGGCCGGCCGGACGACCACTTATGGCGGCAGCGTGGTCGCGACCAATCTCAAGGTCTCCGGCGTCAGTGTGTTTTCGGCGGGCGATTTTCTCGGAAATGACGGCAGCGAGGCCATCGTGCTCAGCGATATCAGGCGCGGTACCTACAAGAAGCTCGTGATATCCGACGGCCGGCTCACCGGCGCGGTGCTGGTCGGCGATACCGGCGATGCGCTCTGGTATCTGGAATTGATCCGCAGCCGGCAATCGGTGGCGAGAATTCGCAAGGACATGATGTTCGGACGCTCGGTCGCGATCGTAGCAGAGGCGGCATGACCGGATTAGTCCGATGACCGCCGTCGATCCCGCGCTGCGCGCCACGCGCAGCGCCTGTCCCTATTGCGGCGTCGGCTGCGGCGTGTTGGCGACGCCTGACGGTCGCGGCGGGGCGGCGATCTCGGGCGATCCCGAGCACCCCGCCAACTTCGGACGGCTGTGCTCCAAAGGCTCGGCGCTCGGCGAAACGCTGGGGCTCGAGGGCCGCCTGCTGTTTCCGATGATCCGCTGCAGCAAGGGCTCGATGGAGCGGGTGGCCTGGCCCGACGCGCTCGACCATGTCGCCCATCGCCTCGCCCATATCATCAAGCGCGACGGCCCTGGTGCGGTGGCGTTCTATCTGTCCGGGCAACTGCTGACCGAGGATTATTACCTCGCCAACAAGCTGATGAAGGGCTTCATCGGCAGCGCCAATGTCGACACCAATTCGCGGCTGTGCATGTCCTCGTCGGTCGCCGGCCATCGCCGCGCATTCGGCGCCGACACCGTGCCCGGCTGCTATGAAGATCTCGACGAGGCCGATCTGCTGGTACTGGTCGGCTCCAACGCGGCATGGTGCCATCCGGTGCTGTTCCAGCGCATGCTCGCCAACAAGCAGCGGCGCGGTGCGCGTATCGTGGTGATCGACCCGCGCCGGACCGATACCGCCGGCGATGCCGATCTGTTCCTGGGCCTGAAGCCCGGCACCGACACCGCGCTGTTCGCAGGGTTGCTGGTCCATCTCGCCGATACCGGAGCGCTGGATCGCGGCTACATCGAAAATCATACCGCCGGATTCGAGGAAGCGCTGGCGCGAGCGCGGAGCATCGCCGGCAGCACCGCGGCGACCGCGCTGGCGACGGGTCTCTCCGAGCCGGATGTCGCGGCGTTTTTCCGGATGTTCGGCGATACGCCGCGCGTCGTCACCTTGTATTCGCAAGGCGTCAACCAGTCGGCGCAGGGCACCGACAAGGTCAACGCCATCCTCAATTGCCACCTCGCCACCGGACGGATCGGCAAGCCGGGGGCGTCGCCTTTCTCGCTCACCGGCCAACCCAACGCGATGGGCGGGCGCGAGGTCGGCGGGCTCGCCAACCAGCTCGCCGCACATATGGGTTTCACGCCGCCGGACATCGACCGCGTCCGCCGGTTCTGGAAAGCGCCGCGCATCGCGACGCATGAGGGGCTGAAAGCGGTCCAGATGTTCGAGGCGATCGCCCGCGGCGAGATCAAGGCGTTGTGGGTGATGGGCACCAACCCGGCGGTGTCGCTGCCGGATGCGGATGCCGCGCGCGCCGCGCTGAAGAACCTCGAGCTGTTCGTGGTCTCGGAGAACGTCATTTCCAACGACACCGTCAATGCCGGCGCCCATGTGCTGTTGCCCGCGCAGGCATGGGGAGAGAAATCCGGAACCGTGACCAATTCGGAGCGGCGCATTTCACGGCAGCGTGCGTTCCTGACGCCGCCGGGAGAAACCAGGCCGGACTGGTGGATCGTCGGCGAGGTGGCGAAACGTCTCGGCTTCGGCGCGGCGTTCGATTTCCATTCAGCGGCAGAGGTGTTTCGCGAGCATGCCGCGCTGTCGGCGTTTGAGAACAATGGCGAGCGCGATTTCGATATCGGCGCGTTGAAATTGCTGTCGGACGACGCGTTCGAGGCGATGGCCCCGGTGCTGTGGCCGCTCCGCCTCGGCGATACCGAGCCGCAGCAGCGTTTCTTCGCCGACGGCGGTTTTTTTTCCAACGACCACAGAGCGCGCTTCATCGCGCCCGAAGTCCCCGCGTTGCGAACCGAAACCACGGCGGGACGGCCGCTGCGGCTCAACACCGGCCGTATCCGCGACCAATGGCACACCATGACCCGCAGCGGCACCAGCCCCCGGCTGGGCCAGCATCTGCCCGAGCCGTTCGTCGAGGTTCATCCCGACGATGCGGCCGTCACCGGGGTGGTCGATGGCGGCTTCGCCCGCGTCGTCACCGATTACGGCCAATGCATTCTCAAGGTCGTGGTCAGCGAACGGCAACAGCGCGGCATGCTGTTTGCGCCGATCCACTGGAGCGAGGCGACGGCGTCCTCCGCACGGGTCGGCGCGCTGGTGGCGCCGTTCACCGATCCGTATTCCGGCCAGCCCGAGAACAAGGCGACGCCGGCGTCGATCACGCCCTATGAATATGTCTTTCGCGGTTTCGCGCTCTCGCGCGCGCCGCTGGGCTTGCCGGATCACGCCTGGTGGGCGCGCGTGACGGTCGGCGGCGGTCACGGCTATCTGCTTGCCGACAACGCCGACCTTACGGGATGGTCAAGCTGGTTGCGTTCGGTCGCGGGCGAGGATCTCGCCGAATACAGGGATTTTGGCGGCGGCGTTTATCGCGCGGCATCCTTTGCTGAAGGCGAAATCGAGACCTGCCTGTTCCTGGGCCCCGCGCGGGATGCCGGCGACTGGAACGTGGTGAAAGACCTGTTCGCCGCCGGTGCGCTCAGCGACGATCAACGAAGGATGCTGCTGTCGGGCAAATCGATGGACGGGTTGGCCGCCGCCGGCCCCGTCGTCTGCGCCTGTTTCGGCGTCGGCCGCAACACGATTTGCGACGCGATCGCGTCGGGGGCGCGTTCCGCCGCGGAACTCGGCATGCGTCTCAAGGCCGGCACCAATTGCGGCTCGTGCATTCCCGAATTGAAGCGCCTGATCGCGCAGACGGGCATTGCCGGCGCCGAACAGCGAAAGCTGGCGGCGGCCAACTAAAATCAAACCGGCCACTCAATCGTCATCGCCTGCGAGAAACGCGAAGCGTTTGCGCAAGGGAACGTGAGCGACGAAGCAATCCATGTTTCGTGGTGAAATGGATTGCTGCGCTTGCGCTCGCCATGACGATGAGTATCTTGCAGGCTTCCAAAGTTTGCGAGGAAATCTTGAAGCAGAAGGAATTCGGCGGTACCGGCAAGCAGGTGTCCGCGATCGGGCAGGGCACCTGGTACATCGATCGCGGCGACCGCAGAAGCGCGGTCGCAGCGCTTCGCCGCGGCATCGATCTCGGCATGAGCCACATCGACACCGCCGAAATGTATGGCGATGCGGAGCTGGTGATCGCCGAAGCCATCGCCGGACGGCGTGATGAGATTTTTCTGGTCTCGAAGGTGCTGCCGAGCAACGCCTCGCGGCGCGGCACCATTGCCGCGTGCGAGCGCTCGCTGGCGCGGCTGAAGACCGACCGGCTCGATTGCTATCTGTTGCACTGGCGCGGGTCGTATCCCTTTGCCGAAACCGTCGCGGCATTCGAGCAATTGGTGGCCGCCGGAAAAATCCGGTCATGGGGCGTCAGCAATTTCGATGTCGACGATCTCGAAGAGATGCTGGCAGTCGCGGGCGACGGCAAAATCGCCTGCAACCAGGTTCTCTATCACCTGCAGGAGCGCGCCATCGAGCACGCGGTGATTCCGTGGTGTGCGAAACACGGCGTTGCGGTGGTCGCCTATTCGCCGTTCGGTCACAGCGATTTTCCGGACCCGCGCAGCAAGGCGGGCGAACTCTTGCAGACGATCGCACAACGCCATGGCGCTTCGCCACGCCAGGTCGCCTTGAGCTTCCTGATCCGGGAACCCCGGCTGTTTGCCATACCCAAGGCCTCCACGCCCGAGCACGCCGCCGACAACGCCGCGGCCGGCGAGCTGGTACTGGGCGTCGAGGAAATTGCGGCGCTCGATAAGGCGTTTCCGCGCGGGCCGAGACCTCGAAGCCTGCCAATGCTTTAGCTGCGCTGCGGCAAGCACCGCCTGGGTCTTTCATCCTGACGCGTTTTCTTGACGCGAACCGGTCTCAACCCGCATCAAGTGCGGGGCAGGCTTCGCCCGAAAACGCTCTGTTTGCGCATATCCGCTGCCTGTTTTCCGGCCTTGTTCACCTCAGGCGATTGTCGTTTTTAACATCTCGTCCAATTCGATCATTTCTCCGCCCGAGTTCAACCGTGACCCCACCCGCCGCAGCCCACAGGCTGGACAGTACGCCATTGCCCTTGCCCGAGAAAAAGTCGGCCGGCCGTGCCGCGCCCGCGCGCGCCGATCGGCCGTTTCGCGGTATCGCGCTGATCCTGGCATCGACGGTGTTTCTCGGGGCTTCCGATGTCACCGCGAAGTATCTGTCGGCGACGCTGCCCTCGATCGAGATCGCCTGGATCAGGTTTCTGGTGTTCGCATTGGTCATGGTTCCGGCGATGGTGCCGGGCTCGCCGCTGTTTGCCTTGCGCACCGAACGGCCCGGCCTGCAACTGCTGCGCGGCGTGGCGCTGTTGTCGTCGTCGCTGCTGTTCATTTCCGGCCTGCGGTTTCTTCCCATCGCGGAAGCCTCCGCCACCGGATTCGTCTCGCCGCTGTTCGTCACCGCGCTGTCGATCATGTTTCTCGGCGAGAGCGTCGGCCTGCGCCGCTGGCTCGCGACCGCCGTCGGATTGATCGGCGTGCTGATTATCCTGCGGCCGGGCACCAGCGCGTTTCATCCCGCCGTGTTCTTCCCGCTGGTGTCGGCGCTGGCCTGGGCCTGCACGCTGATCATGACGCGCATGATGAGCGGCAGGGAGCGCGCCGCCACCACCATGACCTATTCGTCGATCGCGGGTGTTTGCATTCTGTCGGCGCTGGTGCCGTTGGTCTGGGTCGCGCCGAGCTGGCACGACATCTGGTTCGGGATTTTCATCGGCGTTGCGTCGACGGCGGGGCAGTGGATCGTCGTGCTCGCCTTTCGCTATGCGGACGCCTCGGTGCTGGCGCCGTTTTCCTACACCCAGCTTTTGTGGGTCAGCATCCTCGGCTTCCTGGTGTTCGGCGAAGTGCCTGACGTCTGGACCGTGACCGGCGCCATGTTCATCGTCGCCAGCGGCCTCTATACCGCGCACCGCGAGCGGGTGCGGCGATCGCAGCTTTTGACGGTGGAGGCCGAGCCGTCATCCCAATGCGTGATCCGGCTCACGACGCTTTACCTCACACCGGCAGCGCGATCGAGTATTTCACCTGGCTCAGCGCAAAGCTCGACTCGATCGAGGCGATGCCGTCGAGCCGCGTCAGCTTGTTCTTCAGGAACGCCTCATACGACGACAGGTCGGCGGCGACGACGCGCAAGAGATAGTCGCGATTGCCGGTCATCAGATAGCACTCCAGCACCTCGTCCCATTTCGAGATCGCGCGGGCGAACCGGTTGAGGTCTTCCTCCTTCTGCCGCGCGAGCTTGATCGAGATGAACACGCTGACATGCAGGCCGAGCGATTTCTGGTCGACGGTCGCGATATAGCGCGTGATCACGCCGCGCTCCTCGAGCAGTTTCACCCGGCGGTGGCAGGGCGAGACCGACAGGCCGACCTTGTCGGCGAGTTCGGCCATGGTGGTGCGGCTGTCGGCTTGCAGCAGGCCGAGGATCTTGCGGTCGATGGCGTCGAGGGCATGCATTGGGATAAACTCTGTTTGTGAGGCTCTATGGTGGTAATTTATCCCAATTTTGCAGGGTATATCGCCAAAATTTGAGATTTTTAGCGAATCTTGCCGCGATAATATCCCGCCCTGATCCATGTGCAGGGAATACCGCCATGCCGACCGAACCCGCACGCCTTGAAATGCTGTCCGCGCTGGCGCGCAAAGTGCTGTGGCTGTCGTCGTGGACCATCCATCACGCCAACCACATCCGGCCCAATGTCGACGGTCTGAAGGTCGGCGGCCATCAGGCCTCCTCGGCCTCGCTCGCCACCATCATGTCGGCGCTGTATTTCTCGGTGCTGCGGCCGCAGGACCGCGTCGCGGTGAAGCCGCATGCAAGCCCGGTGTTTCACGCCATCCAGTATCTGTTCGGGCACCAGACCCGCGACAAGCTGGAGAATTTTCGCGGCTTCAAGGGCGCGCAGTCCTATCCGTCGCGCACCAAGGACACCGACGACGTCGATTTCTCCACCGGCTCGGTCGGCCTCGGCGTCGCGCAGACGCTGTTCGCCTCGCTGGTGCAGGACTACGTCAAGGCGCATGGCTGGGCCAAGGATCGTCCCGAGGGGCGGATGATCGCGCTGGTCGGCGACGCCGAGATGGACGAGGGCAACATCTTCGAGGCATTGCTGGAGGGCTGGAAGCACGGGCTGCGCAACACCTGGTGGGTGGTCGACTACAACCGCCAAAGCCTCGATGCCGTGGTGCGCGAAGGGCTGTGGGAGAAATTCGAATCCATGTTCCGCAATTTCGGCTGGGACGTGGTGATCGTGAAATACGGCAGATTGATGCGGGATGCCTTCGCCGAGCCCGGCGGCGAGGCGCTGAAGAGATGGATCGATGCCTGTCCGAACCAGCTCTACGCGGCGCTGTGCTTCCAGGGCGGGGCCGCGTTCCGCAAGCATTTGCGCGACGAGATCGGCGACCAGGGGCAGGTCACGCAACTGATCGAGCGGCGCAGCGACGACGAATTGCTGGAGCTGATGTCCAATCTCGGCGGCCACGACATGGCCAGCATGTGCGAGGCCTTCGAGGCGATCGATCACGATCGCCCGGTCTGCTTCATCGCCTACACCATCAAGGGCGTCGGCCTGCCGTTCCAGGGCCACAAGGACAACCATGCGGGGTTGATGACGGTGGCCCAGATGGAAAAATGGCGCGGCACGCAGAACATCCGGCCCGGCCACGAGTGGGAGAAGTTCGAGGGGCTGTCGCAGGATCCGGCGGCGCTGGAGGCGTTCCTCGCGCGAGGCGCCGTTCAACCGCGACGGCCGGCGCCGCCTGACCGCGCCCGTGATCGATGTGCCCGAGCGGCTTGCGTTCACGCCGTCGCCGCAAATGTCTACCCAGCAGGGTTTTGGCCTGGTGCTGAACGAACTCGCGCGCGGCGATACCGAGCTTGCCTCGCGCATCGTGACGGCTTCGCCCGATGTCACGGTGTCGACCAATCTCGGCGCCTGGGTCAACCGCCGCGGGCTGTTCGCGCGCGCCGAAAAGGCCGATTTGTTCCGCAGCGAAAAAATCCCCTCGACCTTCAACTGGGATGCCTCGCCAAAGGGACAGCACATCGAACTCGGCATCGCCGAGATGAACCTGTTCATCCTGATGTCGGCGCTGGGTCTGTCGCATGCCATCAACGGCGAACGGCTGTTGCCGGTCGCGACGTTGTACGATCCCTTCATCGAGCGCGGCCTCGATGCGCTCAACTACGCCTGCTATCAGGACGCGCGCTTCATGGTGGCGGCGACGCCGTCGGGCATCACGTTGGCGCCGGAAGGCGGCGCGCACCAGTCGATCGCAACGCCCCTGATCGGCATGGCGCAGGATGGGCTCGCCTCGTTCGAGCCGGCCTTTGTCGACGAACTTGCCGTCATCATGGCTTTCGGCTTCCAGCACATGCAACGCGAAGGCGGCGAGGGCGGCTCGGTTTATCTGAGGTTATCTACCCGCACGCTCGACCAGCCGCAGCGGATCATGACGCCGGATCTGCAGGCGGGCATCACCGAAGGCGCCTATTGGTTGCGCAAGCCTGGGCCGAACGCCGAAGTGGTGATCGCCTATACCGGCGCGGTGGCGCCCGAGGCGATCGAGGCCGTCGGGCTATTGGGCGAAAGCCGCCGCGACGTCGGTCTGTTGGCGATCACGTCGGCCGACCGGCTGCATGCGGGATGGACCGGGGCGCGTAAATTGCGCCGCGACCGCCGCGGCGTGGCGCATCTCAGCCACATCGAAAAACTGCTGGCACCGCTTTCGCGCGATTGCGGCATCGTCACCGTGATCGACGGTCACCCGGCCACGCTGGGCTGGCTCGGCAGCGTGCGCGGCCACCGGGTCGAAGCGCTCGGCGTCGAGCATTTCGGCCAGACCGGCACCATCGATGACCTCTACCGGCACCATGGCATCGACGCCAACGCCATCATCGACGCCGCCGAAAGCCTCACCGCCGGCGCGCCGGTGCGGCATCGCAAGATGGCGGTGTGATTTCCGGTGTCGCCCTGGCGGACGCTATCTTGTCGTCCCGGCGAAAGCCGGGACCATACTGCCGCAGCGATCATTGTTTTACACGCTGGGGGATGACTTCCCTGACGACAAATGCCGGTGGTTATGGGTCCCTGCTTTCGCAGGGACGACCTCACAGTTAATGTGACGCTCCTGTCTTGCTTCCTTCGCGTCGCCTACCTTATATGCCGCATCCGCCGCAATGCGGCATCCCGCATATGGCGGGTTCATTTTCCGCGGCTTTCGTGCAAGGATGCTTGCCGAACGCCCCCGTTCCCCCTCCATTGCCCGTGAAATCAAGAGGTTTACGATGGTCAACCGCATGCAATTCTACATCGATGGCGCCTGGGTCGATCCCGTCGTCAAGAAATCCACGCCGGTCGTCAACCCGGCGAACGAAGAGGCGATGTATGAGGTTGCGCTCGGCTCCAAGGCCGATGTCGACAAGGCCGTGGCTGCGGCCAGGCGCGCCTTCGAGACCTATTCGCAGACCACGCGCGAGGAGCGCGTCGCGCTGCTGTCGAAGATCGTCGAGGTCTACAAGACCCGCATGAAGGACATCGGCGCCGCCGTCTCCGACGAGATGGGCGCGCCGTTGCCGATGGCCGAGAAGATGCAGGCCGGCGCCGGCCTCGGCCACATCATGTCCACGCTTGAAGTGCTGAAGAATTACCATTTCGAGGAGCCCATTGGTTCGGCGGTGGTACTGCGCGAGCCCGTCGGCGTGGTCGGCATGATCACGCCGTGGAACTGGCCGCTGAATCAGATCGCCTGCAAGGTGGCGCCTGCGCTTGCCGCCGGCTGCACCATGATCCTCAAGCCCTCGGAGTTCACGCCATCATCGGCCTTGATCTTCGCCGAAATCCTGCATGAGGCCGGCGTGCCGAAGGGCGTGTTCAATCTGATCAACGGGCTTGGCCCCGAGGTCGGCGCCGCCATGGCCGAACATCCGGGTATCGACATGATCTCGTTCACGGGCTCGACCCGCGCCGGCATCGATGTCGCCAAGCGCGCCGCGCCGACCGTCAAGCGCGTCAGCCAGGAACTCGGCGGCAAATCGCCGAACGTCATCCTCGAAGGCGCCGACCTCACCAAGGCGGTCACCGGCGGGGTGATGCACATGTTCAACAATTCCGGCCAGTCCTGCAACGCGCCGTCGCGGATGATCGTGCCGCTGTCGAAGATGAAGGAAGTCGCCGCCATCGCCAAGGGCGTCGCCGACAAGACCAAGGCGGGCGATCCGCGCGCCGAGGGCACCACCATCGGCCCCGTCGTGTCGCGCATCCAGTGGGACAAGATCCAGGCCCTGATCCACAAGGGTATCGAGGAAGGCGCCACGCTGGTGGCCGGCGGTCCCGGCCTGCCTGAGGGCGTCAACAAGGGCTTCTATGTGCGCCCGACCATCTTCGCCGACGTCACCAACGACATGACGATCGCGCGCGAAGAAATCTTTGGTCCGGTGCTCGTCGTCATCGGCGCCAAGGATGAAGCTGACGCCGTTCGGATCGCCAACGACACGCCCTATGGGCTCGCCGGTTACGTCTCAGCCGATACGGTCGAGAGCGCACGCCGGGTCGGCCGCAAGATCCGCGCCGGCAACGTCAATTTGCAGGGCGTTCCGAACGACCGCACCGCGCCGTTCGGCGGCTACAAGCAGTCCGGCAACGGTCGCGAATGGGGCAAGTTCGGCCTGGAGGAATATCTCGAGGTCAAAGCGGTCGCCGGCTTCAACGCCGCGTAAGTTCTAACGCGAGACAAGATTATTACGCCGGAGCGGGATTATTCCGCTCTGGCGTTTTTTAGGTTTTGGTGTTACGAAAACTCGCCGTCGTCCCTGCGAACGCAGGGACCTATAACCACCGGCGTTGATCGCTAAAGGAAGCCCTCTCCCATCGCGCCTAAAACTGAGGCCGCGGCGTATGGGTCCCTGCGTTCGCAGGGACGACGCTACGAGGCGACGGAGTCCTATCCCCCCAGCGTGCCCTGGGTGTTCACATACAGCGCGTAGATCGACTGGCTCGCGGCCATGAACAGCCGGTTGCGCTTCAGCCCGCCGAAACAGACGTTGGCGCAGCGTTCGGGCAGCGCGATGCGGCCGATCATCACGCCGTCGGGCGCGAACACCACGACGCCGTCGAGCTCGGGATCGCCCATGCCCCAGCCGCACCACAGATTGCCGTCGATGTCGCAGCGCATGCCGTCGGGCGTGGCGGGGCCGGCGTCGACGTGCACGCGCTTGTTCGAAATCCTGTCGCCGCTGGCCGCGACATCGTAGGCGAGAATTTTGCGGGTCGGCACGCCGCGCAATTCGATGATGTAGAGGATCTTTTCGTCCGGCGAAAAGCATAGCCCGTTCGGGCCAAGAATACCCTCGGCGACGATCGTCGCCTTTCCGGTCGCACCGTCGATCCGGTAGACGTTCATCGCGATCTCGGACTCGGCCACGTAACCTTCGTAGTTGCCGAGCAGGCCGAAAATCGGATCGGTGAACCAGATCGAGTCGTCGGATTTCACCACGACATCGTTCGGCGAGTTCAGCCGCTTGCCGTCGAACGAGTCCATCAGCACGGTGATCGAACCGTCATATTCCGTTCTGATGACACGGCGACCGCCGTGCTCGCAGGTGACCAAGCGTCCCTGGCGGTCGCGGGTGTTGCCGTTGGCGAAGTTCGACGGCTTGCGGTAGATGCTGACCGCGCCGGTTTCCTCTTCCCATTTGAGGATGCGCTGGTTGGGAATGTCGCTGCACAACAGATAGCGCCCGTCGCCGAACCACACCGGACCCTCGGCCCAGCGCAATTCCGTGGCCAGCCGCTCCACCGCCGAGAGCTTCAGCCAGTATTTTTCAAAGCGCGGATCGAGCGCATGGATCGCGGGATCGGGATATTGCGTCGCCGGCTGAAAGCCGGGGCGTGCGGGTCTATCGGACATTTGCTGTTCTCGTTGCTGTCTGGGAATTCCTCACCGGTCTTCGTCTGCTATCATTGCCGTCTCGCGGCGGCAAGCAGGTCAATCTTGGCGGCGCGAAAGCGGGTGATCCAGTATTCCACCGGCATCTGTGATGAACGGACCAACCGCGGCTTGCGGGGTATGACGATCGGGAAATGCGAGGCATCGCGCGCGCTTGCCGCACCGCTCGCGCCGCGCCATACTCCGCGCAATGCTTCGACAACGAGGGATGAAATGCCACGCATATTGATGACTGGCGCGTCCGGGGGAATCGGCACCAGCTTGCGCAAACTGCTGCCGCCGATCTATCCGGACCTGCTCTTGAGCGACCTCAAGGCGCCCGCCGATCTCGGCAGCGGTGAAAAATTCAAGGCGGCGGATCTGGCCGATCTCGCCCAGGTCGAGTCGATCTGCGAAGGCGTCGACGGCATCCTGCATTTTGGCGGCTATTCGGTCGAGGGCCCGTGGGACAACATCCTGCAGTCCAACATCATCGGCGGCTACAATCTGTTCGAGGCGGCGCGAAAGAAGGGCGTCAAGCGTATCATCTTCGCGTCATCGAACCATGCGGTGGGATTCTATCCGCGCCATCACCGGATCGGCACCGACGTGACGGCGCGGCCCGACAGCCGCTATGGTGTGAGCAAGGTGTTCGGCGAGGCGGTCGGCGCGCTCTATGCCGACAAGCACGGCATCAAGGTGACCTGCATCCGGATCGGCAATTTCGGCGACAAGCCGCTGGATCATCGCCGGCTTGCGATCTGGCTGAAGCCGGAAGATCTGGTGCAGCTGTGCCGGATCGGCCTCGAACATCCCGACATCCATTTCGAGATATTCTACGGCGCGTCCAACAACGAACGCGCATGGTGGGACAACCACCGCGCCTACGACCTCGGCTATCGCCCGACCGGCCGCGCCGAGGAGTTTCGCGAGCATGCGTTTGCCGAACAGGCCAAGCTCAAGCCCGATCCGGTCGGCGATTTCTACCAGGGCGGCGCGTTCTGCGGCATGGAGTTCGACGGCGACAGGAGCCGGATTTTTGATTTGAAGTAACAGCTCCGTCATTCCGGGGTGCGCGTTCCGGAAGCTCGAATCATGACCGCTATCGTGGCCTCGTGGTTCGAGACGCGCGGCGTTGCCGCGCTCCTCACCATGAGGGTCTAAGAGGAGCCTCCTCCTGAGGAGGCGCGAAGCGCCGTCTCGAAGGATGGGCCACGAAATGACGGCTTCTATCTGTCGGCCCGATCCGCGCCGATCCGCCCAAGGTAATCCGCCTTGCTGAATTGCATGTGATCGACACAGAGCTGCGCCAGCGCCCAGCTGTCGCGGCCCCTGAGCAATTCGATCATCAATTCATGCTGGCGGCGCGACTGTGCCAGGCCTTCTTTGTCGGCGAGATTCTTGGCGCGCATCGGCAGCGTCAGGTTCATGTAGTCCTGCAGCGAACCTACCAGATACGGATTGCCGCAGGCCGCAAACAGCGCGACGTGGAAGGCGTCGTTGGCTTCATGAATGCCGCGCAGATCCTGCGCGTCGGCGTGAGCGCAATAGCGCCGTTGCAGTTCGGTCAGTTGTTCGATCAGTTCGGAAGGCGCGGGCAGGGCGATCATCAGCGCCGCCTGCCGCGTCAGCATTTCCCGCACCTCGTAGATCTGCCGCACTTCCTCGGCGGAATAGAACCGCACGGTGGCGCCGACGTTCTTCTCGCGCAGCACGATGCCCTGGCGCTCGAGTTGAAACAGCGCCTGGCGCACGAAATGCCGGCTGGCGCCGTAGCGGCTCATCAGCGTGTCTTCGACCAGCCGCGCACCCGGCGCCAACCGGCCGAAGATGATGTCCTCTTCCAGCCTTCGGATCACCTCGGCCTGTTCTTCCTCGCGCGTGGGGGCGTTGGTTTCGGGCAAGGCGGCCTGTGGCTTCATCGCTCAAGCCTCCCAGCCGGAGAGCCGGTAGCAATCCTCCACCAGGCGCAGGGTCGCGAGATTGTCCTCCGGCGCGGTCTCGAACGGCGTGTTGTTGGCGAGCGACTGCACGAAATGCGCGATGGTCCGGTTGTAGGAGCTCTGATATTCGACGGCGAGATCGTAATGCTTCTCGGCGGGCGAGGCGCCCGCGCAGACGAGATGCGGGCCGTCGAGTCGGATCGCACCGGTTTCGCCGAGAATGTCGAGCCGGTCGACCTGGGCAGGCGGAAACCCATGCGCGGCGAAGCTGGCAAACACGGCGACGCTGCCGCCGCGCTCGGCTTTCATCTGGATCACGGCGCCGTCTTCGCCCGCCATTTCGGAATAGGTCCGGCTGAGGCCCGCGGCGGTGACCCGCAACGGCCCGAGCAGCATGCGCAGCGTGTCGAGGTGATGGATCAGCACTTCGGCGACCAGCATGCGCTTCTCCCCGCGCATGAAGGGTTGCCGCTGCAGCGCCGGCCGCAATCCATCCGCTCCCGGCAATACGCCCGAGGTGAGCAGCGTTAGCTGCGCCTGCTTGACATCGCCGATGCGGCCCTCGCGCAGCCACGCGGCGGCGTCGCGATAATAGCCGCGGAACCGCCAGTTCTCGTGAACCATCAGCCGGGTCTGATTTTTGACTTCGGCGGCGAGGTCGATCGCTTGCTGCAAATCGGGCGCGAGCGGTTTCTGGCAGAGCACCGGCAATCCCCGTTTCGCCGCCAGCCGCACCAGCGGCGCATGGAATTGACGCGGGGCTGCGATATCGACAGCGTCGAGTTCGCTCGCCGCCAGCATCGCTTCGGCGTCGGCGTAAATCTGCGAAATCGAAAACTCATCGGCGCGCCGCGCGGCATTTTCGCGGGAGGGATCGGCGATCGCGACCACGCGCGCGGAATCCGGGATGTCGGCCCACGCGACCAGGTGATGACGGCTCACCATGCCGGCGCCGATCAGGCCAATGCGGAGCGGCTTGCTCATGGGCGTTCGGGTCGGGTCATGACGTGAAGTCAGCACGCATGAAATTCATTGTCAATAATACGGCTGGTTTCGAGGTCGATTTATGCTATTTTGGCGCCAGATGATGAGATATTGACAATAATGGCGCGGGCCTCATAAGTGGAACGCTGGATTGCAAGGATATTTCCACGATGGCCGATGGACTGCGCAAGGGACTGACGAGTTATGGCGATGCCGGATTTTCGCTGTTCCTGCGCAAGGTCTTCATCAAGGCGATGGGCTATTCGGATGACGCGCTGAACCGGCCGATCGTCGGCATCACCAACACCTACAGCGACTACAATCCCTGCCACGGCAACGTGCCCCAGATCATCGAAGCGGTGAAGCGCGGCGTGATGCTGTCAGGCGCGATGCCGATGGTGTTCCCGACCATCTCGATCGCGGAAAGTTTCTCGCACCCGACCTCGATGTATCTGCGCAATCTGATGGCGATGGATACCGAGGAGATGATCCGCGCCCAGCCGATGGACGCGGTGATCGTGATCGGCGGTTGCGACAAGACCCTGCCGGCGCAAATCATGGCCGCGGTCTCGGCCGATCTGCCGACGGTCGTGATCCCGGTGGGACCAATGGTGGTCGGACATCACAAGGGCGAGGTGCTGGGGGCCTGCACCGATTGCCGCCGCCTGTGGGGCAAACACCGCGCAGGTGAGATCGACGAGGTCGAGATCGAAGCGGTCAACAGCCGGCTGGCGCCTTCCGTGGGCACCTGCATGGTGATGGGCACCGCCTCGACCATGGCCTGCATCACCGAAGCGCTGGGCCTGTCGCTGCCGATGAGCGCAACGATTCCCGCCCCGCATGCCGAGCGTTTTCGCCTGGCGGAAGCCAGCGGCAGGGTGGCCGCCGAAATGGCGAAGGCGAAAGGTCCAAAGCCCAGCGAACTATTGACCAAGGCCTCGTTCAGAAACGCGCAGGTGGTGCTGCAGGCGATCGGCGGGTCGACCAACGGCCTCATTCATCTGACGGCGATCGCCAACCGCACCGCGCATCGCATCGAGCTGGAGGCTTTCGACAAGCTCGGCCGCGAGGTGCCGGTGCTGATCGACTTGAAGCCGTCGGGCGCCCATTACATGGAGCATTTCCACCATGCCGGGGGGGTACCGAAACTGATGGCGCAGCTCGGCGATCTGATCGACCTCGATGCCAGGACCGTTACCGGCGCCAGCTTGCGCGACGTCGTCGCCGGCGCCGAAGAGGTGCCGGGACAGGACGTTATCCGCGCGCGCAAAAGTCCGATCAAACCGGAAGGCGCGATGGCGGTGCTGCACGGCAATCTGGCGCCGCGCGGCGCCGTGATCAAGCATTCGGCGGCGAGCCCCAAACTATTGCAGCATACCGGCCGTGCCGTGGTGTTCGAATCCGTCGAGGACATGACGCTGCGGGTCGACGATCCCGCGCTTGATGTCACCGCCGACGATGTGCTGGTGCTGCGCAACGCCGGTCCCAAGGGCGCCCCCGGCATGCCGGAGGCGGGGTACCTGCCGATCCCGATGAAGCTCGCCCGCAGCGGCGTCAAGGACATGGTGCGGATTTCGGACGCGCGGATGAGCGGCACGGCGTTCGGCACCATCGTGCTGCACATCACCCCGGAATCCGCCGTCGGCGGGCCGCTGGCGCTGGTCAGGAACGGCGACATGATCCGGCTCGATGTGGCCAGGCGAAGCATCGATCTTTTGATCGACGCCGCCGAGTTCGAAAAACGCCGCGCGGCGCTGAAGCTCCCGGCAACGCCGGACTGGGCCCGGCGCGGCTACGCCCATCTGTTCAACGAGACCATCCTGCAGGCCGATGAAGGCTGCGACTTCGACTTCATGCGCGGCGAGGGAAAGGGGTAGGCGGTTAGCGTCCTCTTCATGTGTTTTTGCCAACGGCCGTCATGCCCGCCTTCGCGGATGATGACGTCCGAGCGTGTGGTGGCCGACGCTTTTCATCTCGCACAAGCTTTGCGTCCGATGTTCAATTGACATTCAAACAACCCCGATGGGATGATTGAGAAAATCAAAACAGGGGGAGACAAAATGGGCGGCCCAACAGGGATGATCGTTGCAGCCATGGCCGCTGCATCGGTCTTTTTCACCGCAAGCGCACAAGCGCAGGAGGTGAAGCATTATCGCTTCGCCTACGACCAGCCGAAGACGACGGGCTATGGAATCCTCGGCGATATTTTCGCCGACAAACTCAAGGCGCTCAGCAATGGCACCATGCTGATCGAGCAATATCCGGGCGCGCAGCTCGGACAGGAGCCGCAGGTTCTGCAATTGGTGAAATCGGGAGACGTGGAATTCTGCATCTCCTCGTCGGCCAATGCCGCGACCCTGTCGCCGCAGGCCGGGGTGATGTCGATGCACTTCCTGTTTCGCTCCGAAAGCCACCTGGTCAAGGCGATCGCGGACCCCGAGGTGTCGAAGGCGGTCAAGGCGATGATCTCGGAAACCGTGCAGGGCGCCCATGTCATCGCGCTGGCGACGCTCGGCCTACGCGACATGTACGCCAAGCGCGAGATCAGGAATGTCGCCGACATGAAGGGGCTGAAGGTGCGGGTGCAGGCGACGCCGACTGAGGACACCATGTTCCCGGCCTATGGCGCCCAGATCGTCCACATGCCGTTCGGAAGCGTCTATACCTCGCTGCAGACCGGCGTGGTGGACGTCGCGGAAAACGGCGTCAACGTCTATCTCGCCAACAAGCACTACGAAGTGGCGCCGGTATTGTCGATGACCGAACACGAGGCCAATAACAGCCTGGTCTGGGTCAGCGACAAATTGTGGAACAGCCTGACGCCGGAGCAGCAGGGCTGGGTGCAGGCCGCGGCCGACGAGGTCAACCGCAAGCAGCCCGCCAGGGCGATCGAGCTCGAGCATCAATCGCTGGAGAAGCTGAAATCGATCGGGGTGAAGATTGTCGCCGACGTCGATAAATCCGGGTTCACGGCGATCGCCGATCCCTATCTCGACAAACTCGCGAAAGAGCTCGGCCCACACGCCGACAAGATCAAGACGCTGATCAGGGCCATTAACTAGAACCGCAGAAAACAAAATCAACAGGGGGAAGACGGTGAATCATTTAGCAAGAATTGCAGGCCTGCTGATCGCGGCTGTGATGGTCACGTTCGCGGCCAGCGCCGATGCACAAGAGGTCAAGCATTATCGCTTCGCGCACGACCAGCAGCTCAATTCCGGCTACAGCATCGCCTTCGACATATTTTCCGGCAAGCTCAAGGAGTTGAGCAAAGGCACCATGCTGGTCGACCAATATCCCGGCGCGCAGCTCGGCCAGGAATCCCAGATTCTGCAACTGGTCAGATCCGGCGATATCGATTTCGCGATCGTCTCCTCGGCGAATACCTCAACGATCTCGCCGCAGGCCGGCGTCATGTCGCTGCACTATTTGTTCCGATCCGACGCGCACAATATCAAGGCGCTCGGCGATCCGAAGGTCTTCGAAGCGATCAGGGACATGATCGACGATACGGTTCAGGGCATTCACGCCATCGGGCTCGGCACCCAGGGGTTCCGGCACATGTATGGCAAGAGGGAAGTGCACAAGGTCGAGGATCTCAAGGGATACAAGGTTCGCGTGCAGGCAACCGCGACCGAGGATACCATGTTCGCCGCCTATGGCGCGCAGACGGTGCACATGCCGTTCGGCAGCGTCTATACCTCGCTGCAAACCGGCGTGATGGATTTCGGCGAGAACGCGGTCAACGTCTACCTCATCAACAAGCACTACGAGGTCGCGCCGGTGCTGTCGATGACCGAGCATGAAGCCAACAACGCGATCCTGTGGATCAGCGACAAGCTCTGGCAGAGCCTCAACGCCGACCAGAAGCAGTGGGTACAAACGGCGGCCAGGGACGTCAGTCTCCAGGAACCCAAGCGCGCCTTCGAACTGGAGCGCGCGGCGGCGGTCAAGCTCGAGAAAATGGGCGTCAAGATCGTCACCGATGTCGACAAGACCGGCTTTCAGAAAATCGCCGACCCTTATCTCGACAAGCTCGCGAAGGAATTGGGACCGCACGCCGACAAGATCAAGACCCTGATCCGGGGGATCAACTAGGTCCTCATGGTGGGGAGCGCGCTCTTCGCGCGCGTCTCGAACCATGAGGGAGGTTTTGCTCAACGCCTCATCCTTCGAGACGCGGCCAAGAGGCCGCTCCTCAGGATGAGGGCACCATTCTCGTCAGACTGTCACCGGGAACTCTGAACATGTCCATCGCCGACAAACTGGTGCTGCAGCGGCAGCATCACCTGAAGTGGCGGGCGCTGGACAGGCTTGAACTGGTTCTGATGATGTTGTGCGGGCTGTTGTGCTTCGGCTTCTCGTTGTCGGTGATGTTCGACATCGTCACCCGCACCGTCGGCCATCCCTGGCTGTGGCTGCAGGAGGTCACCTCCACTTTGTTCATCTATGCCATCTTCATCGGTACCGCGGTCGCCACCCGCCGCAACGATCATCTGTATCTGACCGCGATATCGGAGGCGCTGCACGGGACCCCGCGGCTGATCGTCGAGATCATCATCCGTATCGTGGTGCTCGGCGTGGCGTTTTGCCTGATCTGGTTCGGCTATATCAATTATCTCAGGGGCTTCGGCAGTTTCCGGCTGCCGTCGGGCACGCCGATCGCCTCGCTTTACGCGGCGATTCCGCTGGCCGGGATGCTGATCGCGCTGTTCACCATCGAGCAATTGGTCAACGGCATTCGCAACGGGTTCGATCATCCGGAGCCGCCGGACGAGGAGGTTTCGATTTCGCCGATCGAGACCAGCATCCAGAGGGCGCGGCTGTGAGTGCACCGGTTATCCTGGCGCTGATGTCGTTCTGCTTTCTGTTCTTCGGCTATCTCGGCGTGCCGGTGCCGTTTTCGCTGATGGCCGGCGTCTTTGTCGGCGCGCTTCTGACCGACGTCTCGCTGGCGGCGATCATCCAGAAGGTCTTCGATGGCGTGGATTCGGAAGCGCTGCTGGCGATCCCGTTTTTTCTTCTGGTCGGCGAGCTCATGAGTTCGGCGAACGTCGTGGTGCGGATCGCCAATCTGTCATTGTCGCTGGTCGGCCATATCAGGGGCGGGCTGTCGCAGGTCGTCGTCGTCTTCAGCATGTTCTTCTCGGAGATGTCGGGATCGACCACCGCCGACGTCGCCGTCATGAGCCGCGCGCTGGGCGGGCCGATGAAGCGCGAAGGCTACAGCCCCGCTTTCATCGCCGCGATCATCGCATCCGCCTCCACGATCGCTGCATTGGTGCCGCCGAGCATCACCGCCGTGGTCTATGGCGCGGTCGGCAACGTCTCGATCGCCGGGCTGTTCATGGCCGGCGTCGTGCCCGGAATGATGATCGGCTTCGGCTTGATGATCTATTGCTATTTTTTCGGCCCCTCCGGCATGCGCAAGCCGCGGGCGCCGTTCCGCCAGGTCGTGTTCGCGACCGGCGATGCCGCGCTGCCGCTGATGATTCCGGTGATCCTGCTCGGCGGCATTCTGACCGGCTGGTTCACGCCGACCGAAGCCGGGGTGGTCGCGGTGATCTGGATCATCGCGGTGGTGATCCCCGCGCTCAATCGCGGGCATATCAGGAAAATTCCCTACGATTTCTGCCTGGCCGGGCTGATCTTTTCACTGCCGCTGATCACCATCGGCGCCGCCAACGCCTTCGGCTGGATGCTGGCCTATTTGCGCGGCGCCATCGTGATCGCCGACTGGATCACCTCGATCGCCGGCAACGATCCGCAATACATGATGCTGCTGCTGGTGCTGCTGTTCACCGTGGTCGGCGATTTCATCGAGCCGGTGCCGACCATCATCATCTTCATGCCGCTGGTGAATGCGCTGACCCAGGCCGGCGACATCAACGGCGTCCATATGGGCGTGGTGCTGATCGCCACCCTGGCGTTCGGCCTGATCACGCCGCCTTACGGGCTCGTGCTGCTGATGGCGTCGAAATTCGTCGGCGTCAGTTTCGGCAAGGCGCTGCGTGCGGCGCTGCCGATCTACGTCGTGTTCCTGGCGACCATCACCTTCACGATCTATTTCCCCAAGGTGGTGCTGTGGCTACCGACGCATGTCATTCCGGAATCGGTCGGCTGCTTCAAGTCGCCCGCGGGGACGGGGTATATCTGCCCGCAATTGAACTTCCGTCGTCCCTGCGGAAGCAGGGACCCATACCGCGTTGTCTTTCGGTTATGCGCAGGTATGGCCGACGTCTTGTGTAACAGACAGACTCGCCGTGCGTTGTGGGTCCCCGCGTGCGCGGGTGACGACGCGCGGACGACGTCCGGAGAGTTTAAGCCTACTTCCCCTTGCTGGTGAACTTGTTCACCGCGAGGCGGAATTCATCGGTGTGCATGCAGTCGATGATGGCGTCGCGCTCGGCGTCGAGCTGCTGGCTCGACCGGTGTCGTGTGTGCGCGATGGATCAGCGCCTTGGTCGCCGCCAGCGCGGCCGGCGCGTTTTGCGCCAGCCGATGCGCCAGTTCGCGGGTCGCGGCCTTGAGTTCGACCGCGGGAACGACCTTGGCGACCAGGCCCCAGTAAAACGCCTGCACCGCCGAAAAGCTGTCCTCGGCGAGGTAGATCTGCATCGCGCGGCGCGCGCCGACGCTGGCCACCACGCCGACGGTGCCGCCGCCATCGGGCGAAACGCCGAGCTTGGCATAGGCCGGCGTGAAGCGGGCGTCTTCGGCGGCGATGCAAAGGTCGGCGACAAAGGCGAGCGAGAGCCCGGCGCCGGCGGCCGAGCCATGGACGCTGGCCAGCACGATCTTCGGCATCCGCCGCAGCGTCATGATGAAGGCGTGGTAATGCTGCAGCAACTCGCCAACCACGGGCGCAATGTTGTCGGCAGCGGCCGCCGCACCGATGGTCGCAAGATCGCCGCCGGCGCAGAACGCGCGGCCTTCGCCCTCGATCACAAGCACCCGGATATCATCCGACGACTCGACTTCCGCGGCCAGCTGCTCGAGTTTTTTCGCGATCGAAAGATCGATGGAGTTGAACGCGGCGGGGCGGTTGAGGGTGATCGTGGCGATCGGACCGTCGATCCGAAGCAGGGCCGGATCGTCGGCCAATGAGGCGGTAGCATGGCTGAAGTCGGCATCCGCAACGGCCCCGTTTAGATGACATCGCGGCATTTAAATAGCAGAAGGCGAGAGGTGACAATCCCCGGCGGAGTCTGCAAAATGAAGGCAAATGGCCGGGCGGACAACCGCATTGCAACAACCGGAAGCGGGAGCAGGCGTCATGAGCGATCAGGCAACATTGAGCCGTCCGGTTTCGACCGCCGATCCGTTTTCGCACGCCTTCCTGCGCGATCCCTATCCGCATCATGAGGCGCTGCGCGAGGCCGGGCCCGTGGTCTGGCTCGAGCGGTACGGAATATGGGCGATGGCCCGGCACGAGCAGGTCCGCGATGCCCTGACCGACTGGCAGACTTATTGTTCGTCCGCCGGCGTCGGTCTGAGCGATTTCCGCAAAGAGCCGCCTTGGCGCCCGCCGAGCATTATCCTGGAGGCCGATCCGCCGCTGCACACCCGCACCCGCGCGGTGCTGACGCGGATCCTGTCGCCGGCGGCGATCAAGGTATTGCGTGACACCTTCGAGCGCGAGGCGGAAAAGCTGATTGCGCGTTTGGTCGGGCAACGCGAATTCGACGGCGTGGCCGATCTGGCCGAAGCCTATCCGCTGAAGGTGTTCCCGGATGCGGTGGGGATTTCCGAGGAAGGCCGCGAGAACCTGCTGCCCTATGGCAGCATGGTGTTCAACTCGTTCGGTCCCCGCAATGACCTGTTCGATCTGGCGATGGCCAATGCCGGGCCGGTGCGCGACTGGATCATGTCGAAATGCAGCCGCGCGGCGCTGGCGCCGGGCGGACTGGGCATGCAGATTTTCGAAGCCGTCGATGCCGGCGAGTTGTCGGAGGACGAAGCGGGCATGCTGGTGCGCTCGTTTCTGTCGGCCGGGATCGATACCACCGTCTACGGCCTCGGCAACGCGCTCTACTGCATGGCGCGCTATCCCGAGCAATGGAGTGTTCTTCGCGAAAACCCGAACCTGATCCGTGGCGCGTTCGAAGAGGTGTTGCGCTTTGAGGCACCCGTGCAATCCTTCTTCAGGACCACGACCAGGGGCGTCGAGGTTGGCGGCGTTCGGCTGGGCGATGGCGAGAAGGTGCTGCTGCTGTTCGCCGCCGCCAACCGCGATCCACGCCGCTGGGACCGGCCCGATACATTCGACGTCACCCGCCGTGCCGCCGGGCACATGACCTTCGGCACGGGTATTCATGGCTGCGTCGGGCAGGCGGTGGCCCGGCTGGAAACCGAGGCGATTCTGACCGCGCTCGCAAAACGCGTCGCGTCGTTCGAACTGACGGGCGAACCGGAGCGGCGGCTGAACAACACGCTGCGCGGGTTTGACAGGATGCCGCTTCGCGTCGTACCGGTCTGACCCATGACCCAGGGAACAGTTGTGATCGTCGGCGCCGGCCACGCCGGCTTCCAGGTTGCGGCGTCGTTGCGGCAGCATGGCTATGGCGAGCGCATCTGCCTGATCAACGATGAGGCGCACCTGCCGTATCAGCGGCCGCCGCTGTCCAAGGCCTATCTGAAGGGCGAGGGCCGCCCCGACAGCCTGATGTTCCGGCCGGACAAGTTCTATCGCGACCAGAATATCGAATTGATCGGCGATCGCGCCGCCTTCGTCGATCGCGCCGCGGGCCGGCTGCTGCTCGCCTCCGGCTCGTTTCTTGATTACGGGCATCTGGTGCTGGCCACCGGCGCGCGCAATCGCCTGCTTGATCTGCCCAATGCCAACCTCGCCGACGTTCGTTACTTACGGACCCTCGACGAAAGCGAGGCGCTGCGGCAGCGCATCGGCACCGCGCGGCATGTCGTGGTGATCGGCGCTGGCTTCATCGGCCTGGAATTCGCCGCCACCGCGCGGGCCAAGGGGCTGGAGGTGGATGTGGTCGAACTGGGGACGCGCGTGATGGCGCGTGCGGTCACGGCCGAAATCTCGGAATATTTCCAGGCGCGGCACACCGCGGCCGGAATCCGCATCCATCTCGGCGTGCAGGCCACCAGCATCGAGGCCAATGGCGCCGACGTCGCCGGCGTCAGCCTCAGCGACGGCCGTCATCTGCCGGCGGATCTGGTGGTGGTCGGTGTCGGCGTCCTGCCCAACGTCGAACTGGCGGCGGAAGCAGGCCTGCCGGTGGCGGCCGGAATCATCGTCAACGAGCAACTGCTGACCTCCGACCCCAATATTTCGGCGATCGGCGACTGCGCGCTGTTCGCGAGCCCGCGCTTTGGCGGCTCGCTGCGGCTGGAGTCGGTGCAGAACGCCACCGATCAGGCGCGTTGCGTGGCGGCACGGCTCACCGGCGACGCCAGGACCTATGACGGCATGCCGTGGTTCTGGAGCGATCAGGGCGACGACAAGCTTCAGATCGCGGGCCTTACGACCGGATACGACCGCGTGGTGGAGCGCGGCGATCGGCAGGCGCGATCGTTCTCGGCGTTCTGCTACAAAGCCGGTCAACTGGTCGGCATCGAGTTCGGTCAACCGCGCCGCGGACCATGTGTTCGGACGGAAAATTCTGGGACTGAACCGGTCGATCGAACCGGAACAGGCGGCGGATTTGAGCTTCGATTTGAAGGCCGCGCTGGCGTAAGCCGCTTTGTTCCACTTGCGTGAAGATCACCGCTTTTCGCTGACCAACGGAAGACGAAGAGGCGGCCCATCCCCTCAATCCTGAAGCCTAATCCCAAAATTCCTTCTTCCGCCCGATCTGAAACTCCTGCTTGACCTTTTCGATATCGGCGAGCGTCGGCAGTCCAGCCTCGTTGCCGAGCCGCTGAATCTTGAAGGTCGATGCCGCGCGTGCAAACTCGAAATGGTCCTGCCAGCCTTTGCCGGGATTGTTGAGATACGAAAACACATAGGCGCCATGGAATACGTCACCGGCGCCGTTGGTATCGAGCACGCGCTCGCTCGGGATCGGCAGGGCGGGCAGGGTACGAACCGCTCCGGTCTCGTCATACCAGAGCAGGCCGCGTTCGCCTTGGGTGACGCCGCCGACCCGGCAGCCGCGCGCCTTGAGATAATCCAGCATCTTCTCGGGAGTTAAATCCATCTGTTCGCACAGGCGCTCGGCGACGATGGCGACGTCGATGAATTCCAGGAGCTCATGGGTGTTGGTCCGCAAGCCGCCGCCGTCCAGCGAGGTCAGGATGCCGGCCTCGCGGCACAGCTTCGCGTAATGGATCGCAGCGTCCGGCTGGTGACCGTCGACATGCAGCGCGCGGCAGCCGCCGAGGTTCAGGAGCGGGAACGGATGGATATGCTCGTCGTCGCGGCAGCGCACGATGGCCCGCTTGCCGTCCTTCGGCATGATGAAGGACAGCGACGAGGAATTGACCTTGCGCGGATGGATCGAAATTCCATACTTCGCGCTCATGTCCTGAAACATCCGTCCCAGCCAGTCGTTGGCGACGGTGGCGATCAGGTCCGGCACAATTCCGAGTTTGGCGCAGCAGAACGCCGCGGTGACGGCGTTGCCGCCGAACGAGACCGCATAGGCCGAGGCGACATGCTTCTCGTCGCCGGTCGGCATGTGGTCGGTGATGAAAGTCACGTCGATATAGGTCTGTCCGATGAAAAGAGCCTGCATTCGATTTCCGTCGTGGCTGAGGGGTGGTCCCGGCCGGCGGCCTACATTAGCACCGGTTATGGCGGATCATTCGCTAAAATTATTCGCAACGCCTGCTGCCTTAATCGCTTGAGATCGCCCTATGGCCGGACTACGACGCTTCAGGGGCCATCCGTCGGTCGCGCCGCTGCAACCGCCCTCGGTGTTCCCGGAACGAGAGATATAGGGAGGCGACGATGACCGTCTGTTCCGGCCCGGTATTCGAGATGGCGATGAACCTGTTCGGCGTAATCGCCGATCACCTGTCGAGCCCCCCTGTCGGGTGCCGCACCGGTAAGAATTCGCTTGGACTTTTCCAATGATCGCCGGACTCGATCACGTCGTCGTGCTGATCGACGACATTGCGGCCGGCGCCAAAGCCTATGAGGCGTTGCTTGGGCGGGCGCCTTCCTGGCGCAGCCAAAGCGACGGCTCCGAGGCCGTGCTGTTCACCCTCGACAACATGACGCTCGAACTGATGGCGCCGGCAGGCAACTCGCCGACGGCCGAGCGGATTCGCAACGTGATCAGGATTTGGGGCGAAGGTCTCGCCAGCATCTGTTTCCGCGTCGACGACATCGCGAAAATGCATCGCAGGCTCGATCGCGTCGCGCTGAAGCCGGATCCGGTGGCTGAAGTCGAGAGCCGCGATCTGGGCTCAGATGCGACCTTGCGCTGGAAGCGAACCCGCTCGCCGACCGATCTGACGCGGGGCGTGCGGATGTTCTTCCTCGAACTGGCGCAAGCGCGGCCGCACTCCGCCGCGATATCGCCCGCACCGATCCTGGGCCTCGATCACGTCGTGGTGTCGACCGAGGACCCGGAGCGGGCTGCTGCGCTCTACGGCGCGCGGCTCGGGCTTGATATGGCGCTCGACCGCTCGCATCAGGACTGGGGTCAGCTGATGTTTTTCCGCTGCGGCGATCTGATCGTCGAGGTGGTGAAGCGGCCGGTCGCCGGCAGCGACCAGACCCACGACAAATTGTGGGGATTGAGCTGGCGCGTCGCCGACATCGACGCGACCCGGGCGCGGCTGGTGGCGGCCGGCGTAGGTGTCTCGGAGGTGCGCGCCGGCCGCAAGCCGGGCACCCGGGTGATGAGCGTGCGCGACGGCACATGCGGCGTCCACACGCTGGTGCTGGAGCCCACGGGAAGGGCGTGACTTTCTTCTTCCCTCTCCCCTTGCGGGAGAGGGTCGACTGACGATGAGCGGAGCGAATGAAGGCGGGTGAGGTGATCTGTAGCTCCGACGCGATGTTTGAAGACCGTCACCCCACCCGTCTCGCATCTCTTGCTTCGCGCGATGCGAGCCGACCCTCTCCCGCAAGGGGAGAGGGGAAGAGGCCGCATGCTTCATTCTCAAACCGCGCGTTGCATGCTACATGCGGGTTCCTTCCATGACCGGGCGACCGTCTTGATCAAGACCAGGCGAATGCAAAAATGGCAGCGCGATCCCGAAGGGATGCGGCTTCGCATTCTCGAGGCCGCGAAGCAGGAATTTGCCGCCCACGGGCTTGCCGGCGCGCGCGTCGACCGGATCGCGGCGAAAGCCGGCGCCAACAAGCGCATGCTGTATTATCATGTCGGCAAGAAGGACGAGCTCTATCTCGCGGTGCTGGAAGGCGCCTATGAGAAGATCAGGGTCGAGGAGCGCGGGCTCGATCTCGAACACCTCGATCCGCCGAAGGCGATCGCGCGTCTGATCGACTTCACCTGGAACTATTTCCTGCGCAATCCGGAATTCCTGGCGCTGCTGAACACCGAGAATCTGGCGGGGGCGCGCCATCTCAAGCGCTCCACCAAGGTCAAATCGATGCATTCGCCGTTCGTCGAGATGATCCGCACCGTGGTGAGGCGCGGCGTCGAAAGCGGCGATTTTGTCGTCGCGGTCGATCCGGTGCAACTCTACATCTCGATCGCCGCTTTGTGCTTCTTCTATCTGTCGAACAGCGCGACCCTGAGCGTGATCTTCGGCCGCGACCTTCTCAAGGAGGAAGCGCGCGACGAGCGCCTCAACCACATGGTGGCGCTGGTGCTGGCGGCCTTGACCGGGAAATCATTCGCGGCTTTCGGCAAGGACAAGGCGCCGAAATTGCCCGCTCCGGCGCAGATGCCCGGGTTGGTCGTCCCGGCCAAGCGAAGCGCGAGCCGGGACCCATAACCACCGGCGGTCCATTCCGTCGAACTGGAGTGACTGCTCGAGCACGGCAACAAAGACCTGTGGTTATGGGTCCCTGCTTTCGCAGGGACGACCCTCCGGTTCTACCCGCTTCACCTTTCAAACAGCCCGCCATGTCCAGACACGGCTTTGCAATCTCGCCGCGCGTTTCGCGCGAGTTTTGCCGGTACGTTCCGCCCTCGTGCAATCAGAGGGCGCAGGGAATGCCGGGCGCCCGATGCGCCCGCCGCCGCGTGTGCGGGGGTAGAAAGCACAAAAGCACACGCGTTAGTCAGGTCACACCGGAATTGCCCGGCATTCCCCGCGCAATGGTTTTACGGCTTATAGCGCGCTCTCCCCGGGGACCGGGCTTTCTTGCCCCCGTCACCCCCGAGAAGCTTGCTTCTCAAGAGCTTGATGCCAGCGTCGGGGCATCAGGACCACACGCCTTCGCCGTCCGCCTCAGGCGCCATTCGTCAAGAGGCGCATCCGCGTCCACCGCATCCCGCCCCGCGTTCGTGACGATCGCGAGCCGCCCCTCTGTTGGGACGGGATGCGCGAATCAATAAATCTGCTTCTACCCGGCCGTCAAGTGAAATTCGGAAAATCAGAAATAGATGCGGGTGCCGCTGGGTGCGGGATCGTGGCAGCGTCCGGGCAGCGATATCGACATTGTGGTCGAAATCGATCCGGAGGTGCATCTCACCGTGTTCGATTATGCGGGCCTCAAGGATTACATCGCGAGCCTGTTCGATGGCCCGGTCGACGTGGTGAACCGCGACGGCTTGAAGTCCTATGTCCGGCTCGCCGCGACGGCTGACGCGATCTATGCCTTCTAAGTCGGTCGACACCAGTTCAATACCAGAAGCCTCACCCCGCCTTCTTCTTGCTCGCCGTCTTTCCGCGCGGGGTGGCCTTCGCCGCCGCCTTCTTGCGCGCCATGTGCGATTTCAGCGCGGCGCCGATGCGGGATTGATAGCCGGGGCCGCTCTGCTGAAACCAGCGCAATACCGCGGCGTCCAGCCGCAAGGTAATCAGCTGCTTGGGATCGTCGGATTTCGGCCGCCCGCGACGGATCAGCTTGCCGCCTTGATAGAGATCGGCGCGCTCAGCCATTTCGTCGGTGAGCTCCGGCACCTCGTCATATTCGTGCGGCTGAATGACGTGTCGGTCAACCTTCTTCAAGTCGCTTCCCAAAGCGCGCTTTTTCCCGGTCATTGGCTTTCCTCATCGAAAATACATGCCGCGTATTGCCACGCGGCGTCCAAACCACGATCACCATTCGGCCACGCAGCAACCCCACAGTGATGATCCTGACCTCACCATAATCGCGTCGTTCGTCGGGAATATTCAGGGCCTTGCCCGCGAACACTTCGGCGGCGTCGGCGAAATCGAGACCGCGGTCCTTCAGAGTCCCCGCCCGCTTTGCCGGATCGAACGTGATCTTCATTGAATTATTGTAGCTACAAATAAGACGGTATCAAGGTCTATAGCGGGAAATAGGCTGATAGCAGGACGGTCGGCACGCGCTATTCGGTACGGTCATAGCGGTTGGATGTGACATGCACATCGCCTGACTGTCATGGCCGCGGCGTCTTGCCTGCGGAGACCATCCGACGCCTCTGCTTGCCACCAGCCACACGAAGTGCGATGAACGGGTCAAGCGCGGGCAGACGGCGGTACGCAATTTTACGCGCCCCGAAACCGCTGGACAGTAATTATCCAACGGGTTAATTTCTCCGGCAAAAGCGATCAACAAGGGAGAGGAAATTGGCCGAGCCGCAAAACCCGGGAGGCGTGTCGAAAGCGCTGAACGCGGCGTGGATCCGCCCGTTTCTGTTCCTGATCTTCATCGTCGTCGCCTGGGATGTGACGATCCGGCTGTTCAGGATTCCGCCCTATCAAATTCCGGCGCCGGCCGATGTCGTCGCCGTGCTGTGGCAGGATTGGCCGGAACTCGCCCGCCAGGCCTGGCCGACCACCTATGCGACGATCTGCGGCTTCCTGTTGTCGGCCGCCTTCGGCATCCCGGTCGCGATGCTGATCGCGGGATCGAAGACGGTGGAGAGCTACGTCTATCCGCTGCTGGTGTTCTCGCAATCGGTGCCGAAGATCGCGATCGCGCCGCTGTTCGTGGTCTGGTTCGGCTTCGGCATCGTGCCAAAAGTGATCTCGGCATTCCTGTTGGGGTTCTTTCCGGTGGTGGTCTCCGCGGTGCAGGGGTTCAAGTCGGTCGATCCCGACATGGTCGATCTGGCGCGGGCGATGCAGGGCAGCCGCTTCCATGTGTTCTGCGCGGTCAATCTGCCGCACGCAATGCCGGCGATCTTTTCGGGGCTGAAGGTTTCGGTGACGCTCGCCGTTGTCGGTGCGGTGGTCGGCGAATTCGTCGGTTCCAATTCGGGCATCGGCTATGTGCTGCAGCGCTCGATCGGCACCTTCGACCTGCCGACCATGTTCGCGGCGCTGGTGATCCTGGCGCTGATCGGCGTGGTCCTGTTCTGGATCGTCGACCGGATCGAGCGCCTCGTGGTTCCCTGGCATGTCAGCCAGCGCGAGAACATCATTTTCGCCGCGTAGGGGATCGTTGGAGAGAAACAAAGACACAGGATTAGCCGTCATTGCGAGCCAACGGGTCGCGCGAATGCGCGCCCGATGACAAGCTCCGCGAAGCAATCCATGGCGCCGCAACGGAAGAATGGATTGCTTCGTCGCTGTCGCTCCTCGCAATGACGAACAACAGGCGTAAGGGAGAAACAAAATGGTGCGATTGATGGCGGCGTTTGCAACGGCGCTGGTCTGGATGGGGCTCGCGGCGGCGCCGGCGACGGCGGCGGACAAGGTCGTGCTGATGCTGAACTGGTATGTCTATGGCGAGCACGCGCCGTTCTATTACGGCAAGGCCAAGGGCCTTTACGCGGCCGAAAACATCGATCTCGAAATCCAGGAAGGCCGCGGCTCGGCGGCGACCACGCAAGCCGTCGCCGCCAAGACCGCGGATTTCGGCTATGTCGACGTGCCCACCATGATGCGCGCGGCGGTCAAGGGCGCGCCGGTGATCGCCGTCGGCGTGTTGCTGCAGACCAGCCCGATGTCGGCGATGGGGTTTGCCGACAAGAACATCCGCAAGCCCGAGGATATCAAGGGCAAGACGGTGGCGATCACGCCGGCGGATTCGATGACGCAGATCTGGCCGCTGTTTCTGAAAAAGACCGGTCTGAAGGAAAGCGACTTCACCACCGTCGCCGGCGATGGCCAGACCAAGCTCAACGCCGTGATCAACGGGCAGGCCGATCTGTTGCTCGGCTACGTCATGGACCAGTCGATGAAGATCAAGGACGCCACCGGCAAGGACGTCTATCCGATCAAGTTCGCCGACTACGGCATCAACATGGTGAGCTCGGGGATCATCGCCAACACCGATTACGTCAAGGCCAACGCCGATCTGGTCAAGCGCTTCATGGCCGCGACCACCAAGGCGGTCGAGGCCGCCGAGAAGGACCCCAAAGGGGCGGCGCAATCGATCCTCGACGCCAATCCGAAGGGCGGCAAGATCGATACGCTGACCCAGGGCTTTGAACTGACGATCCCGCTCTATCGCACGCCGGAAACCAGGGCCAGGCGGCCGTTCCAGGTGACCGATCAGAACATGACGGACTCCGTCAACCTGATGGTCGAATATGGTGGCCTCGATGCCAAGGCCAAGGACAATCCGAAGGCGTTTTATACCAATGACTATCTGCCGAAGTGGCGGTCCCGTGAGCCATTGCGATGACGCAGCCAACGTCGATCCATGCGAAGCACGGACCCAGGACAGTGCTGAGATTGCTTGCAGAAGGTCTTTACCCCCGTGCCCGAACGAACGGCAGGCGTATGGGTCACCGCGATCGAAGGGACACGGTGAGAGGATCTCTCCGAATGAACGCAGCGACCAAAACATTCAGCCGTCAATCAAGCCGGCGCACATCTTCGCGTCGTGTCCGACCGCGCGGCCTCCGGCCAGCCGGGAATTCAACTGTCCGGGGTGTCGAAAACCTACCGGTCGCGCGATGGCGACGTGCCGTCGTTGCGGCCGCTGGATTTCCATATCAACGCCGGAGAGTTCTTCGTCGTGGTCGGGCCGTCCGGCTGCGGCAAGTCCACGCTCCTGAAGATGATCTCCGGGCTGCTGCCGCCCTCGACCGGCGAGATTTTCGTCGAGGGCGAGAAGGTCGACAAGCCGCACGGCAATGTCGGCATCGTGTTCCAGAACTCGCTGCTGCTGCCCTGGCGCAACGTCCTCAACAACGTGATGCTGCCGATCGAGATGAAGCGGCTGTCGCGCGAGGAATATCTGCCGCGCGCCAAGGCGCTTTTAAAGCTGGTCGGGCTTGAAGGCTTCGAGCGGAAGCTGCCCTGGCAACTCTCCGGCGGCATGCAGCAGCGCGCCTCGATCTGCCGGGCGCTGGTGCACGATCCCAAGATCATCCTGATGGACGAGCCGTTCGGCGCGCTGGATGCCATGACGCGCGAGCGCATGAACGTCGAATTGATGCGGATTCAGCGCGAGACCGGCAAGACCGTGCTGTTGATCACCCATTCGATTCCGGAAGCGGTGTTTCTCGCCGATCGCGTGCTGGTGATGACCGAGCGGCCAGGCTCAATCGCCGCGATCTACGACGTGCCGCTGCCGCGTCCACGCTCGCTCGATGCCATGGCCGATCCGGTGTTCACCGAGCTGGTGCAGCGCATCCGCAAGCATTTCTTCACCCAAAGCACGCTGGATCCGAAGTCATATCGATACTATGCCGCTGCGTCTGGCCGTGCGGGATATCGCGTTTTTCGAACGTCCGGTACGTTTCGTCCGGCCGTTCCGCTTTGGCGCCGTCGTCATCAACGCCGCCTCGCAAGCTTTCGTGCGCGCCGAAATCGAAATCGAAGGCAAGGGCAGCTTCCTCGGCGCCGGCGCCGAAATGATGGTGCCGAAATGGTTCGACAAGCGCCCCGAGCTTTCGCCCGAGCAAACCGTTAGCGAACTCAGGCGTTCGCTTGAGATCGCGCGCGAGCTCTATCTCGCCGGTTCCGGCTTCGAGACCGCGTTCGGTCTCCATGCCTCACGCATCGCGGCGCAGGTCGATGCCTGCGCCAAAGAGGATATTCCGCCGCTGGCGGCGGCTTACGGGCCGGCGGAGATCGACAAGGCGATCCTCGATGCGCTGTTGCGCGGCATCGGCGATCAAATTTCTTCGAGGGCATGGCGGGCAATGTTGCCGGGATCGACGCGCGGCTGACGCCTGATCTTGCGGACAGGGACATCGCGCAGTTTCTGGCGCGGAGCCGGCGGCTCGATCGCGTCGCGATCCGGCATACCGTCGGCCTCGACGATCGGGTGGAAGGGGCGGGCGGTGTCGCCGATAAAGACGAAAATGCCGGTGCGCGCTATTTCAAGCTCAAGCTCGACGGCGATCCCGACGCCGATGCCGCGCGCCTGATCCGCATCGGCAGCGAGCTTGCCAAGCTTTCCGATGATTGCCGCGTCACGCTGGACGCCAACGAGCAGTATGCCGACCTCAGGGCCCTGAACACGCTGGTCGATCGCCTCGATCGCGACAACCGGCTGTCGCCGATCGCGGCAAAACTGCTCTATATCGAGCAGCCGATGCCGCGCGATATCACCCGCGCCTCGCCGCTCGGTGCACTCGCCGGGCACGATTTCATCATCGACGAGGCCGACGATTGCTATGACGCTTTCCCGGCGGCGCGGGCGCTCGGCTACCGCGGCATCTCCTCGAAATCCTGCAAGGGCATCTACAAGTCGGTCGTCAATGCGACCCGCGCCGCCAAATGGAGCGCGGAGGGCGGAAAATTCTTTGTCACGGCGGAGGACCTGACCTGCCAGGCCGGGCTCGGCGTCCAGCAGGATCTCGCGCTCGGCGCGCTGATCGGCGTCACCCATGCCGAGCGCAACGGCCACCATTATGTCGACGGGTTTGGCGACACGCCGGCCGGCGAGGCCGAATCGTTTCTCGTCGCGCATCCCGATCTCTACACCCGCAACGGCAATACCATCCGGCTGGCGATCCACGACGGCGATCTCCTGACGGGATCGCTGGCCTCGCCGGGTTTTGCCACAGCCGTGCATCCAGACTGGTCGGCGTTATCGCCGCTCCAACAACCAAAAGCAAAAATCCTGCAGGAGCATTCCCTATGACGACCCAACGCCTTGGCGTGATCATGAACGGTGTCACCGGCCGCATGGGCCTCAACCAGCACCTGATCCGCTCGATCATCGCGATCCGCAATTCCGGCGGCGTGCTGCTGTCGAACGGCGACCGCGTCATGCCCGATCCGATCCTGGTCGGCCGCGATGCGGAGAAAGTCGAACGGCTGGCCAAGCGCTTTGCCGTTGCGCGCTGGACCACCGATCTCGACGAGGCGCTGGCGGACAAGAACGACGGCGTGTTCTTCGACGCCGCGACCACCCAGGCGCGGCCGTCCTTGCTGACCAGGGCGATCAACGCCGGCAAGCATGTCTATTGCGAAAAACCGATCGCGACCAATCTGGAGGAGGCCGTGGCGGTGGTGAAGCTCGCCAACAGCCGTGGCCTCAAGCACGGCACCGTGCAGGACAAGCTGTTCCTGCCGGGCCTGAAGAAGCTCGCCTTCCTGCGCGACTCCGGCTTCTTCGGCCGGATGCTCGCGGTACGCGGCGAGTTCGGCTACTGGGTGTTCGAAGGCGACTGGCAGGAAGCGCAAAGGCCGTCGTGGAATTATCGCAACGAGGACGGCGGCGGCATCATTCTCGACATGGTCTGCCACTGGCGCTACGTGCTCGACAATCTGTTCGGCGAGGTCGAAAGCGTGAGCTGCCTCGGCTCCACGGATATTCCCGAGCGCTGGGACGAGAAGGGCGCGAAATACAAGGCGACCGCGGATGATTCCGCCTACGCGACCTTCCGTCTCAAGGGCGGCGTGATCGCGCATATCAACATGAGCTGGGTGACGCGGGTCTACCGCGACGACCTCGTCACCTTCCAGGTCGACGGCACCCACGGCTCGGCGGTGGCGGGCCTCACCGATTGCATGATCCAGGCGCGGCAGGCGACGCCGCGGCCGGTGTGGAATCCGGACGAGAAGCGCCTGCACGATTTCTATGGCGATTGGCAGAAGCTGCCGGAGAACAACACCTACGACAACGGCTTCAAGGAGCAGTGGGAAATGTTCATTCGCCATGTCTGCGAGGATGCTCCGTACAAGTACACGCTGCTGGAAGGCGCCAAGGGCGTGCAGCTCGCCGAATGCGCGCTGCAGAGCTGGCGCGAACGGCGCTGGATCGACGTCGCGCCGATCAGGCTGTGAGGAGGTCACGGCCATGAACAAGCCGGTTTTGCCTGTTTCCTCGTGTCAGCTGAAATTGCCGAGCTGCCAGCCGATCGATCGAGACCTATCGTTTGGCGGCGTCGCGCGCGTTTCCCGCGAAACTTCAGGGTGCGCTGAACCGCGTGGCGTTTTCCGCCGCGCACGTGGTTTCCGATCCGCTCGCCGACGTCGATCCCTGGCTGACGGCGGCGGTCGACTGGGACAAGACCATCGCGTTTCGCGAGCACGTCTGGGATCTCGGCCTCGGCGTCGCGGAGGCCATGGACACCGCGCAACGCGGCATGGGTCTGGATTGGCCGACCTCGCTGGAACTGATCCAGCGCTCGGTGAGGGCGGCGAAAGCGAGAGGCAATGCGCTGGTATTTTCCGGCGCCGGCACCGATCATCTCGCGCCGGAGGATGCCAGAAGTCTCGATGACGTGATCTGCGCCTATGAAGAGCAGATCGGGAGGATCGAGAAGGCGGGCGGGCGGATCATCCTGATGGCGTCGCGGGCGCTCGCCAAAATCGGCCGCAACGCCGACGATTACGCCAAAGTATACGACCGCGTGCTGTCGCAGGTGGCCGAGCCTGTGATCATCCACTGGCTCGGCGACATGTTCGATCCGGCCCTGGCGAATTACTGGGGCACGCCGAATCTGGACCAGGCCATGGATGTCGCGGTCGGCGTCGTCAACGCCAACGCGTCGAAGGTCGATGGCGTCAAGGTTTCGCTGCTCGACAAGCAGCGCGAGATCGACATGCGACGCCGGCTCGACAAGAATGTGAAGATGTATACCGGCGACGATTTCAATTACGCCGAACTGATCGCCGGCGACGAGCAGGGCTTCTCGCATGCGCTGCTCGGCATCTTCGATGCGATCGCGCCGGCGGCGTCCTATGCGCTGTCGCGGCTGGCAGCCGGCGATACGAAAGGATTCCACGATGTGCTGGGGCCGACGGTGCCGTTGTCACGCCATATCTTCAAGGCGCCGACACGGTTCTACAAGACCGGCATCGTGTTCATGGCCTATCTCAACGGTCATCAGGATCATTTCACGATGGTCGGCGGGCAGGAGAGCACGCGCTCGACGCTGCATCTGGCCGAGCTGTTCCGGCTGGCCGATCAGGCGGGGCTGCTCGCCAATCCGGAACTGGCGACGCGGCGCATGAAGGCGGTGCTGGCGCTGCGCGGCATCGAGGCGTGATGCGGGATTTCTCGGCCGATCACCGCTGGCTGTCGCTGAACACGGCGACCGTCCGCAAGCAGGGCGATCTTGCAGAGATCATCGACGCCTGCGCGCGGCATGGCATTCGCGCCATCGACCCCTGGCGCGACCAGGTCGCGGCGGTCGGCCTCGATCGCGCGGCGCGCGCGGTGCGCGACGCAGGGCTGGAACTGTCCGGCTATTGCCGCGGCGGCATGTTTACCGCGGACGCCGCGCACCGGATCGAGGCGCGCGACGATAACCGCCGGGCGGTCGATGAGGCGAGCGCGCTGGGCGCGCCCTGCATCGTGCTGGTGGTCGGCGGCTTGCCGCAATATTCGCGGCCGGGAAGCGCGGCCTCGAAAGACATCGGCGCGGCGCGGACCCAGGTCGAGGACGCCATCGCCGAAATGATGGAATATGCCCGCGAGGCCAGCATGCCGCTGGCGATCGAGCCGCTGCATCCGGCCTATGCCGCCGACCGCGCCTGCGTCAATACGACGAAACACGCGCTCGATATCTGCGATCGGCTGGATCCGCAACGCACGGCGCGCTCGGCGTCGCGCTCGACGTTTATCACATCTGGTGGGACCCGGAATTGCTGCCGCAGATTTCCCGTGCGGGACGGGACCGGCTACTCGCGTTTCACGTCTGCGACTGGCTGGTGCCGACCAGGGACATCCTCAACGACCGCGGCATGATGGGCGACGGCGTGATCGACATCAGATCGGTTCGATCGGCGGTCGAGGCGCAGGGATTTGCCGGCTACTCCGAGATCGAGATCTTTTCCAACGACTGGTGGAGCAGGCCGATGGATGAAGTCTTGCAGACCTGCATCGCGCGGCATCGCTCGGTGGTGTAGGGCGGCTAGCTGGCTTTACAACACATGCGACGCGCGCCAGGGCGCACTTTCGGCGGCGAGCACAGGATGGTTGAGGATCGGCAGCTGCAGCCGGCGCGCGATCGAGGAAGGAACTGGAGCCGACGTCAGAAGACCGGCGATGAGATTGTGAGCCGCGGTGAGATGTGATCGGACCGTCCGCTTGGAAAAACCTGACGCCGCGACGTAGCGGCGAGCCGTCTGTTCGAAGGGCTCAGGCGCGACGCCGGCGACCTCCAGTACGCGTCGGTCGGAGCGCCAAGACCGAAGGCGTTGCGCTGATAATCCAACAGGAAATAATAGAGTTCCTCGATGACGAATTCGCTGATGCCAAGGGACTTGGCGACCTTGAGAAACAGCTTTATCGGCACATCCTGATAGGTCACCTTTCGGCCGAGCGCTTTGCCGATCGCATCCGCGATCGCCTCCGGCGCCAGCAAACGCGGCCCCGTCGGGCGGTAGTTTTTGCCGACATGGGGCGCCGGATTTGTCAGCGCGCCGACGATGACGCGGGCAATGTCTTCGTTCGACGGCGGCGCATTGAGGCCTGCGCCCAGCGGCAACCCCATCAGGCCGAAATGCGCCATCGGTTCGAGCGCAGCCATATAATTGTCGGCGAAAAACCCGGGATTGATCGTGACGACGTCGAGGTTCGGCACCCAATCAAACATCTTGTTGCTGAGCCATTTTTCTCGGGCGTGCGCGGCCGGATGATCCGCGCTAGCGACCCATTGGCTCAAGGCTACGACAACTTCCAGCCGGGCATCCTGCGCGGCGGCCGCAAACAGCGCGGCGCGCCGCAGTGTCCCGGGCTCCAGGGGTGGGCAGAAATAGGCGCGCTGGACACCTGACATGGCCGTGCGCAGATCGGTGATATCCTCAAGCGAGCCGACCACGACTTGCGCGCCGAATCTTGTGAGGCGCTCGCTGCGGTGATCTGCCTGGCGCACCAGCGCCCGCACAGGATATTCCATGGCTAGCAATTGGGCGATGGTCGCGCCGCCTGTGGCAGAATCCGGTATCGAGCGAGCGCTGGATATCCATCAAGACGCGTGATCCATTCCGCGACTTTGCCGGAACCTGCCGCCGCGTTTATGCTAACGGCCGAAGCGGGCGCGGTAGTCCTGCGGCGTGGCGGCCAGCACACGGAGAAAGCTGCGGCGCATGGTTTCTTCCGAACCAAAGCCACAGCGCCGCGAAATTCTCTTCACGGGCAGGCCTGATTCCGACAGTAGCCGCCGCGCTTCCTCCACCCTCAGCCGTTCGACCGCGCGCGCCGGCGTCAGCCCGGTCGCCTCCAGATAGTGCCGGCTAAGACTGCGTTCGCTCATCCCGGCCTGCCTTGCCAGAACCGGGAGTGAAATATCGTCCGAAAGATGCGCGTTGATCCAGTTATGCAGCGCACCGAATTTGTCTTCCGCCGATTGCAGGGACAGCGTCGCGCTGAATTGCGCTTGTCCGCCAGGTCGCTTGAGGAAGACCACCAGATAGCGCGCCACCGCCAGGGCTACGGTTCGTCCGAGATCCTGCTCCACCAGCGCGAGCGCCAGGTCGATCCCGGCGGTCACGCCGGCCGAGGTCCAGACCGGCCCGTCGTTCACGAAGATCGGATCGGATTCGACGTGCACGGCTGGGAAACGCCGGGCGAGGTCGGCGCAGACCGACCAGTGGGTGGCCGCGCGTCTTCCATCCAGCACATGGGAGGCGGCCAGCAGGAACGCGCCGGTGCAGACGGAAGCGACGCGGCGCGCGCGCTCGGCTCGCCGCCGCACCCAATCAACGAGTACCGGATCTGATGTGGCCGCTTCGACGCCCGGCCCACCGGCGACGATCAGCGTATCCAGGGCTGCGCCGGCGCGCGACAGCGGGCGGGTCGCGATCCCGAGCCCAGCGGAAGTTGTCACCTGATGCCCGCCCTTCGACAATACCCGGAGCAGATAGGGCGATGTTCCGCCCGCCTCCGCGGCCAGTTCGTTGGCCGATGCGAACACCTGAAGCGGCCCCGTGACGTCGAGCAGTTGCACCGCGGGATAGGCGAGCAGCTCGATGACGCGAACGGCGCTGGTCCGGGAGGTTGGCGGAAAACGAGGGAACTTTGGCATTTTCGCCAGAGCCTGGCCGGTTAGGTTGGATTTGTCCACCCCTGACCCAAGGTGCTGCCCATGATCCCTCATGACATTCATTTGCAAATCGGCTCGCTGTTGTTCGAAGGCGTCGATCAGATCGACCTGACGGGCCCGTTCGAGGTGCTGTCACGCCTGCCGAACTCGACCTATCGCATCTATGGCAAATCGGGCGAACCGGTTCGCGACCTCCGGGGGTTGCGGCTGACCCCCGATGCGGCGCTGGCCGACGCGCCTCAGCTCGACGTCCTCCATGTGCCCGGCGGTTTCGGCCAGGAAGCGCTGATGGAAGACGCTGATGTGCTCGGTTGGATCGCCGGGCAGGCGGCAGGCGCGCGCAGTGTCTTGTCGGTGTGCACGGGGGCACTTCTCTGCGGTGCGGCCGGCCTGTTGAAGGGACGGCGTGCGACGACGCATTGGGCTTCGTTTCACCTCCTGCCTCTGTTCGGCGCCATCCCGGTCAACCAGCGCGTCGTCGTCGATGGCAACTGGGTGTTTGCCGCCGGCGTCACCGCCGGAATAGACGGCGCCTTGCGTCTTGCGGCCGAGTTGCGCGGCGAGGATGCCGCCAAGGCGATCCAGCTCTACATGGTGTATGCGCCGGAACCTCCATTCGACAGCGGTACGCCCGAGTCCGCGCCGGCCGCCATCCTCGCGCAAGCGCGGCAGTCGGTCGCCGGCATCACGGCGCAGCGCGAGGCGACCGCGCGGCGCGTGGCTCAACGGCTCGGTATCGCCGTTCCCGCCGTGACGGCAAAATGAGGCCCGCGTCTACTCATGCCGCGCCCGCGCTTTGGCGGAAAACGAGGGACATTTGGCGCTTCCGCCAAAGCCTCTCGTCCTACATTGCCTGCAGTGAGCGAAGCGTCGGGCCGGTCGGAAAGCACGGCTCGCGATGCGCGTCACGACACCCCGGCCCGGCAGCGACGATAGCCCCTGGATCGCCATCGTCCCGCGGCCAGCGTCAATCACGACAACTCAAGGGATAATGACATGACCACGATGACGTTTACAAAGACCGCGCCGCCGCAATGGCTGCTCGACATGTGGAAGGAGATCGATGACAAGACCTTCGGCAAGGGCTTCGACTGTTTCGCAGAGAACGCCATTTGCAGTCTTGGCGTTGCCGATTGGCACGGCCGCGAGACCATCCGTGACAATCTGCGCGCGTTCATCGATAAGGGATTTACCGCGCTTCATGATGTCGTGGAATACTGGGACAGCCCTTCGCTCAAGGTCTTTCGCGGCACCGTCACCATGAAGTTCGACGATCCCAAGCTGGCGACGGTCAAACCGACGATGACGCATTTCTTCTACATGGACCAAGCCGATCCGACCAAGGTCAAGCACTGGTACGGATCGGTAGGCCCCACCGGTTTTTAGGCGTTTTCCAGCGAAGTGGGCCCCGGTTCGCGCAAAGAAAACGCGTCAAAACAGAAAGCTGGAGCCTCCGTTTCGATTTAATCGGAACGGAGGCTCTACATCCAGGCGGCCGCAAGAAAAGCGCCGGGGTCAGATAACGGCCCCAGCGCTGTTATCCGCGATGTGCGACCTCCGTAAGGGAGCCCCGATCCCGTCATCCGTCGTTCCCCCTAATGCGCGACATCGGCAAGCGACGCCTCGGCGCGGCGCTCGAAGATCACCGCACCCTGGCGCCTGGCAATATCGCGAGCGGTCACGAAGGTCACAACGGCCTCATCCTTGTTGCCGCGGCCGAGCGCCAGCAAACATGCGCCGCGCAGGCGGAAGATCTCCGGTAAATAAAAGCCGACGCCCGGCTGGTCGATCCCGGCGATGGCGCGATCGAGATGCGCAAGGCCATCTGCCGCCCGGCCGGCGGCCAGCAGTATTTCGGCGGCAAGGCCAAGATAGTACTGTGGGAGCGGCCCGATAGCCGTTGCCTTGCCGATCTCGGCATCGATCAATCGCGCGGCGTCCGCGATGCCTGAACCGACCGCCGTAGCCCAACCGGCCAGCACCAGGCTGCTCGCGCGCCACGGCATCAAGCCGAATTTTTCCGCCAGTCCGGCCGCACGATGCGCCGCCGCGAATGTGGCTTCGCGATCATCCCCGAGCTGATGACCGATGCCGGAATTGTGGAGGCCATGAGCGAGGGTGTTGGGATGGTCGAGCATTTCGGCGAGCGCAACGGCCTGCGCGAGACTCTGCCTTGCGTTTGGCCCCTCGTCCGCCATCTGCAGCGTGTTGCCGCGCAGGCAATGCGCGCAAACGCCGGGATCATGACCGCCAAATTGATGACCGAGGTGGCGGTGGCTGGCCATGTCGTAAAGCTTCACGCCATTGCCGGCGCCGTCCAGCGCGTCCATGACGTCGCCCCGGAAGAAAGCCGTTGCCCACTGGCAATGATACGCTTCGAGCAACAGCTCGCCGTCGCCGGAGCGTTGCGCGAGCGTCACGAGTTCACTGGCCCGATCGCGCGCGAGCGCGGTCTTGTGCCTGAGATTGGCGTTGATCCACAGCCCCCATTTGGCCTGGAACAATCCGGTGCGGTCACCCAGTTTCTCGCCGATTTCGTCGGCTCGGGTATAGGCATCCTCCGCCTCCACACTCTGCAAACCGTGAACGACGACCAGCGCGGAGCCGAGCTTGAGCCAAAAAGCCAGTTGCCGGCGCATGCTGTCCGGCGCCGGCAGCGTTTCGGCAAGCTTGAGACCGGTGGAGAAATGCGCGATCGCTTCGGGATACGCCGAACGGCGTACGGCCTGATCGCCGGCGCGCATGCGATAATCACAGGCAGCGGCCGGCAAGCCGGCCTCACCGAAATGATAGGCCAGCAGTCCGGGCTCGTTCGCGGCGATGTCGGAGAAATGTTTCTCAAGGGCGGCGGCGATGCGTTCGTGCCATTGGCGCCGGCGCGCGAACAACAGACTCTCATAAGCGACGTCGCGAACCAGCGCATGCTTGAAAGTGAAGCCGCGTTCCAGGCTGCGCTCCTCGGGAAACACAATTCCCGCCGCGACAAGCGTCGCCAGCGTGGCTTCAAGCTCGACGGTGTCCTTGCCGGAAACCGCATCGAGCAGCGCCAGCGAGAACTGGCGGCCGATCACGGCGGCGATCTGGGCCACTTCGCGCGCTTCGCCGAGGCGGTCGAGGCGGGCCATCAGCGAATCCTTGAGCGTCGCCGGCACCGCGCCGTCCTCGCCCGCCGATTCGATGACGCTCTTGGTCAACTCCTCGACGAACAAAGGGACGCCGTCGGTCTTGGCGACGATCGCCGCCACGGTTTCCACGGACAGACCGTGGGCAGCGGCGACACCGGCGACCAGTTGCGCGCACTCCTGCCGGCCGAGGCGACCGAGCGTCACCATGGTCGCCTGCGGCCGCGCCAGCCAGGGTGGCGTGAAATCCGGCCGCGCCGTCACCAAAGCGAGCGACCGGGTCCGGCCGATGCTGTCGGTCAGGCGCATCATCATTTCGAGCATGCTGGCGTCGATCCAGTGTGCGTCTTCCACGACGATGAGCACCGGATGGTTCTCGCCCATGCGAAGAAACTCGTCGACGATAAGGGCCAGCGTCGATGCCTTGCGTTGAGCTGGGGTCTGCGACGAAGGTTGCGCCGCCGCCAGCGGGATCGACAACAGCTCGGCCAGCAGCGGAATCGCGGCTGGGTCGGAAGCGGTCCGCTGCGCAAACAGCGCGCCGAGTTTCTCGATCCGCGCCTCCGGGCTATCCGCTGCGGCGAAGCCGGCGGCGCGGCTCAGATATTGGATCACCGGATAAAGCGCACTGTCGCTGTGATGGGGTGAGCACTGCAAATTGATGCGGGCGTGCGGCTCTCCGGCAAGTGCTTCCTGCAGGGCCTCGATTGAGCGCGATTTGCCAATCCCCGCTTCGCCGATCACCGTGACGATCTGGCCCTCGCCCTGCCGGGCCAGATGCCAGCGTTCGAGCATCAACCCCATTTCGTGGGCACGGCCGATCAGCGGCAGATTCTCGCCGGTGCGGATCGCGGAAAAACGACTTTCGACCGTCGCCTCGCCGATCACGCGCCAGGCCGACACCGGGCGGGCGAACCCTTTCAATTCGTGTTCTCCGGTGTGCTCCAGTTCAAACAGCCCACCGAGCAAATTCTGGGTTGTCTCGCTGACCAGAATGGTGTCGGGCCCGGCGAGCGCCTGCAGCCGCGCGGCGAGATTGGGAGTTTCGCCAACGATCGTGCGCTCTTGCGCGATGCCGGTGCCGATGATTTCGCCGACCACGACGAGGCCGGTGGCGATCCCGACCCGTGCCTGCACCCGCGTCTTGTCCGGCAATTCGATGTCGCCGACTTCCGCCAGGATGCCGAGCGCGGCGCGAACGGCGCGCTCGGCCGCATCCTCGAAAGCGCGGGGAAAGCCGAAATAGGCCAGAACGCCGTCGCCCATGAACTTGGCGACGAAGCCGCCGTACCGCCCGATCGCGCCGGCGACAGCGTCCTGATAGCGCCGGATCAATGCTCCGAGGAGTTCGGGATCCACCTTGCCCGATACCGCCGTCGAACCGACCATATCGGCGAACAACACCGTCACCTGACGCCGCTCGGCGTCAGCCGGTCGCGGCCCTTCGGCGGGGTGCGGCTTCGGTGGGCCCGGTTCGGCGCCGCGGCCGGCAATGGCCTTCAATAGCCGTCGGCGATTGCCCAGCGACACGCCAAGCTGTTCGAGATCGCGGTCGGTCAGTTCCGCCAGCACATCGAGGTCGATATCGTTTGCCTCGAAGGCGTCGGCATATAGCTCGAGATTGTTGCTGCGCAACCAGTCGCGAAGCTCGCTTATACCCATCGGTGTTCCACGCCGTCGCCCATGAGGCGTCCAGATTGGCACATCCAGAAGCCTTTGGGCAGCCTGACAGCGCCACCGTGAAGCGCCGACTGCTCTACTCAACGGCTCAAAAACCCGCGATAGCGGGCGCGGCCGCTGCGGAACCTGAGCAAACGCTGCGCGGGAATGGCGAGTTGACCCGAGAGACCCAGGCCAGCGCCTAGAGGCAGTGCGTCTGCGGGCAGGCCCTGAAGGCACTGGACAGCGAAAACAGCAGCCGGGCGCTACGGCTGGAGTTGTCGGGCGCGCGGTAACTCAGCGGGAAGGCCACGGCGAGGTCGGCCTGCAGATCGCTACCCAGGAAGAATCGCACGCCGGCGCCCGCGGAGCTGAGCGCAATACCGTCCGTGTAGCTGAATCCGTCGTTCCACGCGACGCCGGCGTCGACGAAACCATAGATTTGATAACCGGTCAGATAACGGAAATTCAGTTTTTGATCGAAGCGCAGTTCAAACGAACCCGCCATGCCGTTGTCGCCGCTGGTTTCGGCGCTGCCATAGCCCCGCCCGAAGGCGGCACCTCCCAGGTAGAATTGTTGCGAGAGGAACAGCGGGCCGGAGGCGATCTGGCCAGCGCCTGCGATTTTCACCGACCATGCGTCGGACAGCGTCTGATATCGGGTGTACCAGGCATCCATGACCGAGAAATTGGCGGCGGCGCCGTCGTGCGACACCAAAGCGTCGCCCAGCTGCGAAGCGCCGAGGATCGGCAGACCCTGACGCCAGGTCAGCGTGAAATAATTGTTGCCGCCGAAATTGTCCTGCAGCCGGTAGTCGGAAGTCAGGCTGACGGTACGGATGTGATCGTTGTAGACCGGGCCGAACACGTCGTGCTCGGAGACGTTGCTGAAGTCCGCTGCGGCGGTGAGCGTCAGTGTCGATCGTTGTGACTGCAGCGGGACGAGGCTGCCGCGGATCTCAAAAGCCTCCGTGGTCGTGACGTCGTTCAAGAGCCGCCGGTAGTCGCCTGGCCGAACCTCGCTGTACAGGGCGGACGCGCCGATGCGCGCCCCGTCGGTTCCGACCGGGACATCGTAGGATAGCCGGCCGAACGCAAGCTCGCGCGGGTCGTTCGCAATCGTCGAGAGATTGAGCGCCAGCGTGTCGCCGGGCAACAGATAGGAATTGAAGGCGCCGGTGGCATAGCTCTGCCAGGGGCCAACCGCGGAAGAACCCAGATTGTCGAGGCCGAACGAGGTATAGATGTGCCAGGTTTTTAAGTACACGATGAGGCGGAAACGGCCGGTCGCATTGCCGATCTCTTCCAGCGCGGTGTCGACGACGCGGACGCCCGCCCGGGCATTTATCAGCAGCAGTTGGCGCTCCAGGGTCGCCAGACGCGAGGGGTATTCGGCGAGCACCGGCTCGAGCAGCGGCCGTATGCCGAATTGCTCCGCGCTATCGCCCTTCAGGGCTACTTCGGTGATGCTGCCTTCGATCACCTGAAAACGAACCCGGCCGTCCCTGATGTCCTGCGGCGGCACGATCGCACGGCTGAGGTGAAAGCCCGCCGCGCGATAGAGATCGCTTATTCCCGCGGCGATGGAGGCGAGGTCGGCCTGGGAGACCTTTTTCCCGATATAGGGTTGATAAACCTTTGCGATCTGATCGCGCGGGATCGCGCCGTCACCGCTGAGCGAAACGCTGTGAAGTTCGAACAGCGCTTTTGAGTCTGCCGCGGCTCCGGACGGGGCCAGCTTTGGCACACGCAAAGCGGATCGGCCGGATGGCGTCTGGTCGGATTGCGGTTCGTCGAAGCGCTTCTCGGTCTGGCGCGGATCGAAGCCCGGTTGGCTAACCTGCTGCGCTTTCAGGGGAATCGACGTGATCGCGAGAAATACGATTACCAATATCGAACAAGCGACCCCGCCCATACCGCAGTGCAGCAGCACGCCCGGTCGAGATGCCGCGACCCCGTAGTTCCAGGGGTGACATCCAATGAACCAACGGAAAATCATCATCACCATGATTTTTCATAGGTTTTTATGGTCAATGAATCGTTAAGAACGCCCGTCAATCGGGAGGTTTCCGCTTATTCAATGTTGAAACTTTTCCGCTACGTCTTCCGACCATTAGGGCACACGGAGTGTTTCATGCGTTCCACCGGCTGGCTTTTAGGTTCCCTGGCGACGGCGCTCATTTTCGGCGCGGCATCGGCTGCGCTTGCCGCCGAAGACGGCGTCTGGCGGGTAAGCAGGTCCTCCGGCCAGGTCTGGATGACCACGTCCGGCGCCCAGCCCGTTTCACTCGGGCAGGAAGCGATCCTGAAACCCGGCGACAGCGTCCGGACCGGCGGCAACGGCCGCATTCTCCTGACGCGCGGCGAGGAAACCATTCTGGTCTCGCCGAACTCGGTGATCGGCTTGCCCACCGAGAAGAAGGACGGGCTGTCGACGACGATCGTGCAGCAGGCCGGCTCGATCCTTCTTGAGGTGGAAAGGCGCAACGACAAGCATTTCGAGGTCGAGACGCCCTACCTCGCCGCGGTAGTCAAGGGAACGCAGTTTCGCGTCTCCGTGAACGCGACCTCGACCAGCGTCGACGTGCTCCGGGGACAGGTTGAAGTCGCCGACTTCAAGTCCGGACAGATCGCCCAGGTGATGCCGGGACAGGTTGCGACCGCCTTTGCCCATGGCAAGTCGGGCCTTTCCCTGAGTGGATCGGGCACGTTCAATCCGATCGAGCAAGGCAAGCCTCGCGCCTCGTCAATCGAACGGATCATGGTTCCAAAGACGGGGCTCTCGGCCCCGCGCAGCGCTGCGAACGGGCAGTTCATCCACATGCTCGGACGTGACAACGCCGCGCTGCATCCGCAGCGAAACGCGGGCAGCGCCTCCGCGAAGACCGGTGTGACGCGAATCTCGGCGTCGCTTGGCGAAGTCCGTATGAATTTCCAGAAGGTCACTCATGGCCTTGCCCATGGAACGGCATCGACGGCGGGCTCGCTGAGACGTACCGCGGACAAGGATACGATCTGGAGTTCGCGCGAAGCCAAGACGAGTATGGGCGCCGGATCCGGAAATTCAATCGACACCAACAGCGCCAACAGCAGCGGCGCCGCGACCGCCATGAGCACGACGACAACCTCGGGCATGCCAACGGCCGCGGTCACGGCGGCGGCAAACAATCCCGGTAATGGCAACGCCAACGGAATTGGCAACGGCAACGCCAATGGCAATGGCAACGCCAACGCCAATGGGATCGGCATCGGAATCGGCCATGGCCATGGAAAGCCTTGACGGTCGCCGGCAGGGCATCATGGGGTCAGGTGACGGTTAAGGCCAAACGAGATTATCCGAACCGCCGGATCGATCGTTCGGCGACGCGCCACTCCGGTTACGGGGTATAAGGGGATGGGGAATATTTTAAAGCATTACCGGCCGCTTGTGCTCGTGGTTATTGCGCTGGTGATCGTGTTGTTGTCCGGCTTGCACGGCGCGCTGCGCAATGCACTGGTCGATCTGCGGTTTGCCTGGGAGGCGCGCCAGGCAAGCGGCGAAATCATCGTTGTTGCAATCGACGCTCTATCGATCGACAAAATCGGCGTTTGGCCCTGGCCGCGCCGGCTCCACGCCGAATTGCTGCGGCGGCTCGAAAGTGCGGGGGTGCGCGACGTTGTATTCGATGTCGATTTCTCAACGCCATCCGACCCAGCCTCGGACCAGGCGTTTGTCGACGCGCTTGAGAACGCCGGTGGATCGGTGGTCTTGCCGTCCTTCAAGCAACCCGGGGCAGACGGCAGCACTGCAACGGGAATCCATATCAATCGTCCGCTGAGAAAATTCGCCGAACACTCGTGGTCGGCGGTCGTCAATGTCGCGGTTGAGCAGGACGGTCTGGTCCGGCGCTATCCGTTCGGCGAGTCATTTGAGGGGCAGTTTCTTCCCTCGATGGGCGCGCTGCTGGCGGGGCAATATGCTGAACATCGCACCCCGTTCCTGATCGATTTCAGTATCCGTGCAGCCTCGATTCCGAGAGTATCCTACGTCGATGTCCTGCGCGGAGATCAAGCGACTCTCGACAGACTCAAAGACAAGAAGGTCATTATCGGCGGTACCGCGCTCGAACTCGGCGATCGCTTCAGCATTCCGAACGGCGGGGTTGTGTCGGGACCGCTGCTGCAGACCCTGGCGGCCGAATCGATCCTGCAAAATCGTGCCCTGCGTTTTACCTCGGATGCCGTCACGCTGGCCGGTCTTTGCATGATTGCGCTGACCATGATGCTCTCCTGGCGTCACCTCGCCGCCAGCATCCGGGTGATGATGCTCGTCGCAATCGCGGCTGCAGTTGAAATATCCGCAATGCTGCTGCAGGCAGAGTTTCCCCTCATTCTCGACACCTCGCTGTTCGATACAGCCATCGCCGTCTATATGGCCGCGATTGCGCTCGATGAGATCGACTTCCGGGGCCTGCTCGGCCGGATTGCCGAGAACCGCTTCCAGCGCATCGCCATGTCGCTCGGCGATGGCCTGGTGTGTACCGATCAGAGCCATCTCATTACGGTGTGGAATCCCGGAGCTGCCGCCATTTTCGGCTACGAGCCTTCGGAAATGATCGGCCGGCCGTTCGACACGATTTGCGCCAACCGCGAGGATCTTGCGGCGGCCTCGATCTGCGATGATGTTCGCGTCCGATCGCATTCGCCCGGGGGCCTGGTGATGGAGTTCGATGGATGTCGCAAGAACGGCGAGGTATTTCCGGTCGAGGCCTGCTTCTCCGGCTGGCAAGGCGCCGATGGCTATCAATATGGCGCGATCCTGCGCGATATCTCCATCCGGAAGCGCGAAGCGGAGAGAATTCGATACCTGGCCGAATACGATCCGCTGACCGGCCTCGCCAACCGCAACACCCTTCACGCCGGCCTTGTTGCGATGATTTCCGCGACGGACGGGCCGCGGGACGAGGTTGCGCTGCTGGTGGTCGGCCTCGACGCCTTCCAGCACATCAATGACATGATGGGTCACGCCTGCGGAGATCTGGTGCTGTGCGCGGTGACCGAACGGCTGAAGGCGGAAGCCGGAAGCGCGGCTCTGGTGGCACGCTTGAGCGGAGACGAATTCGCCATCGCGATCCCTTGTGCCGATACCGGCGAAACAGTCGCACGATTGTGCGAGCGCATCGCGCTTGCCTTCGACAGTCCGCTTTTTGCCGCAACGCGGCAGCACCGCGTCAGGGTCAGTATCGGAGCGGCCGTCTATCCTGCCGGCGGCCGAAGCGCCGACGAACTGTTGGCCAACAGCCATCTTGCCTTCTGTCGTGCCAAGGCAACCAGGCGCGGCAGTTACGTGATGTTCGAGAACGCGATCCGGCAAGAGCTTGAAGCGCGACTGACGCTTGAAGCGGAATTGGAGCGCGCCGCCGAGCAAGATGAATTCGAATTGTTCTATCAACCGCAGGTTCGCCTGACGGATGGCGGCTTGATCGGGGCGGAAGCCCTCATTCGCTGGCGCCATCCTTCCCGCGGCCTGGTTTCGCCCGCGGAATTCATGCCGGTCGTCAACACGTCCTCGATTTCGGACCGGATTGCAGGTTGGGTTATGGAAACCGCCTGCCGTCGGGCGCGGATGTGGGAGCTGGCCGGGCACCCGGTTCGCATCGGCGTCAACCTTTCACCGTCCCAATTTCAATCCGGCGACCTGGCAATCTCGGTTGCGGAGATGCTTGAGATCACCGGGCTTACGCCTTCGCTGCTCGAATTGGAGGTGACCGAGGATATTCTGCTGCTGGACGAGGAAAGGGTGCTCGACATCTTCCTGCGAATCCAGAAGCTCGGTGTCCGCCTTGTATTCGACGACTTCGGCACCGGTTACGCCAGCCTCAGTTATCTCAAGAAATTTCCGCTCGACGGGCTCAAGATCGACAGGACATTTGTGCTCGAACTGCTCGCCGGTTCAGACGATGCGGCCATCGTGGGTTCCACCATCAATCTCAGCCGGCAACTGGGCCTGTCGGTGATTGCCGAAGGCATCGAGAACCGCGCGACCGCCGATTTGCTGGTGAGCATGGGCTGCGAAGAGGGACAAGGCTACTTCTTTGGCCGGCCGATGCCGGCACAATCATTCGAAAGCCAGTTCCTGTTTGCCAGCGAACCAAGCTCCGGGGCGCACGTAGCGGGACAAGCCGCCTGATAGTGGCGATCGGAGTGGTGCGGCGCGCTGGTTCGGGGGCGCTCGCGCCGACTTGGGACAAGATCATCGATTCACCGTACACGGCACGCTCAAGAACCCGCGAAAGCGGGCGCGGCCGCCGCGCACCGGCGGACCGTTCAGCGCGTAGTCGGGAAACCGCGCCAGGAAGCGCGAGATCGCGATCGCGCCTTCGAGCCGCGCCAGCGCCATGCCTGCGCATTGATGCGCGCCGGTGCCGAACGCAAGATGCCGGTTCGGCGCGCGGCCGATATCGAGATTTTCCGGGTCGTTGAATTGCGCGGGATCGCGGTTGGCCGCCCCGATGCACAGCGTGACCGGGGTGCCGGCCGCCATCGTGACGCCGCCGAGTTCGACGCGCTCCGTCGTCATGCGGTTGCCGAGCTGGTTCGAGCTCTCGAATCGCAGAATTTCCTCGATCGCGGTCTTGATCAAAGCTGGATTTTCAATGAGCCGCTTCTTCTCCGCAGCATGCTCGGACAACGCCACCAGTCCGTTGCCGATCAGGTTGGTGGTGGTCTCGTGGCCTGCGTTGAGCAGGAAGATGCAGTTGTGCAGCAATTCCTTCTCGGTCAACCGCTCGGCATTTTCCCCGCCACTGCCTTCCCGCCTTCTCCTGGATCAGGCGCGTCAGCACGTCGCGTTCGGGGTTGCCCGGCCGCATGCGCCGTCGCTCGACCAGAATTTGCAGGTAGCCGAGAAAATCCTTCACCGCGGCGTTGCCGCGCGCAAACGCCTCGGCGCCGATCACCGGCTCGAGCGCGCCCAGAATCGCCAGCGACCAGCGCCGCAGGGGCCCGCGTTCCTGCTGCGGCACATCGAGCAGATTGCCGATCACCTCGATCGGGATCGCGGCGGCAAAGTCCTCGATCAGATCCGCCTCGCCCCTTGCGGCGATTGTCCCGAGCAGCCTGTCCACCAGCGCGATCAGATCCGGCTCCATCCCCGCGATCGCGCGCGGCGACAGCGCGCCCATGATCAGCCGCCGCACCCTTGTATGCGCGGGCGGATCGTTGAAGACGAGGCTGGTGGTATGGTGCTCGTACAGCAGGGAAGCGCCATATTTCGGCGTGAATTCCTTTTTCTTGTCCGAGCTGAACAGCCTGGTGTTCTTGTAGGCGGCAACCAGATCGTCATAGCGGGTCAGAAAGTAGGATCCGTTGGGCAAGAGCTTGACCGGCTCATGCTCCCGCAGTGCACGATAGGTCGGATAGGGATCGGCATAGAAATCCGGTGTCAGTTTCTCGATATCGAAATGGGCCGCCAGCCCTCGCGCGTTCGCATTCATGCTGTCATACTCTTTGGGGGAGACCGATATGCCGTTTTCGCTCTTTCGCAAGGCGCGCGGCTCCCTCTACAGTTCCACCATCGGAATACAATCTCGCTGATTCAACGGTAATGAAAATGCACGCCCGCACCGACGCTACTTCCGAAACGGCGGCCGAAACAACTCCCTCCTGGCCGGACGATATTTTCGCGATTTTGCAGCGTTTCGACGTCCGCCAGGTGCCCTATGTGCCGGATGCCGGGCATTCGCGGCTGATCGAGCGCGTGCTCGGCGAGTCCGCCATGCGCGCGGTGCCGTTGACGACCGAGGAAGAGGGCGTGGCGCTGCTCGCCGGCGCCTGGGCGGGCGGCCAGCGCGGCGTGCTGCTGATGCAGTCGAGCGGCGTCGGCAATTGCGTGAACATGCTGTCGCTGACCCAGATCTTCCGCTTTCCGTTCCTGACGCTGGTGACGATGCGCGGCGAATGGGGCGAATTCAATCCGTGGCAGGTGCCGATGGGGTCGACCACGGCGGGCGTGTTCGAATTGTCGGGGATCAAGGTGTTGCGGGCTTCGCACCCGAGCGAGGTGCGCAAGGTGGTCGAGGCGGCCGCAGGGCAGGTCTACAATGCCTGCACGCCAACCGCGGTTCTGTTGTCGCAGCGCCTGATCGGCGCAAAGGTTTTTACCAAATGAGCAAGGCAAATCTTCTCGAGCGGCGCCGCGTTGTCTCCGCCCTGCTGGCGGGACGCAAGGAGACAATCGTGGTCGGCGGCCTTGGCGCCTCGACCTATGATATCGCGGCGGCCGGCGATCATGACCGTAATTTTTACTTGTGGGGCGCCATGGGCGGCGCCGTCATGATCGGACTGGGCGTTGCGCTGGCGCAGCCAAAGCTGCCGGTCGTGGTGATCACCGGCGATGGCGAGATGCTGATGGGAATGGGGAGCCTTGCGACCGTCGGCCTGCAACAGCCTGCGAACTTCACCATCATTGTGCTCGACAATGAAGTCTACGGCGAAACCGGCGGGCAGGCGAGCCACACGGCGGGAACCGTCGACCTCGTCGGCGTGGCCGGGGCTTGCGGGATAGCGGACGCGCGCACGCTGTCGACCATGGCCGAGATCGAGTCCTTCACGGCCGCCATGCAGGACGTCTCGAGCGGGCCACGGTTTGCCAGCATCAAGATCGACAGCGCCAATCTGGAGCGGGTGCTCGCCAGCCGCGACGGCAGCTTCATCGTGACGCGGATCCGCGGCGCGCTTGGGTTACGGCCCGATCTGACGGTGTTTCGAGCCAAACATGCCCGGGCTGACCTGCGCGGGTGGCGATGCGTTAATATATTGTGGTCGATTTGAACAGGTCTCGGGCTCCAGCGGCGGGTTGGCGTGGTGCGTCGCAGCAAATCCCTTGACATCCTATGGAAGGTGAGTGTTTACTTACAATCATGAGCACCCTGCGCATGACCAGTGACTTGCGGCGTCAGCTGATATTGGGCGCCGCCAAGCGTTGCTTTGCCCGCCATGGCTTTGCCGGAACCACGACCAAAAGTGTTGCGGCGGCAGCCGCCATTTCGGAGGGCTTGCTGTTCAAGCACTTCCCGACGAAATCGGCGCTCTATGCGGAGATCCTCGCGGAAGAATGCGAGGCCGATCCCGCGCTGCACCGCCTGCTTGAGCTCGAGCCGTCGACCGCAACGCTGGTGATGTTGATCCGTGAAATGGTCCGCTATTTCCAGGGGGTCGCGGAGGCGCCTGATCAGCAGGAAGCCCAGCGTCTGCGCTTGATGCTCACCAGCCACCTCGACGACGGCGAATTCGCGCGGCTGATTTATGAGAAGATCGGAAATCTGATCGGGCCCGTATTCACCGCATCGCTGGCGCGCGCGGTGGCGGCGGGGGAGGCGTCGACGGTTGGGCGCGAGCCGCTGAACCTGTTCTGGTTCGTGCACCACGCCCTGCTGATGGCGACGCTGACGCGGCTGCCGTCCGCGCCATGCCTGTCCTACGGCAACGCCGCCGACCTCGAACGGCAGCTTTGTGAATTCGTTCTCCGCGGAATTGGGCTCAACGAAACCGCGATTGCCTCGCATCTGGACCGCGACTTTTCGCCGGGTTCGGGGCAACCGGCTATCGCAGAAAGTGCATGACATGAACATCGTGACCGAAGCCAATATCTCGGGTCAGCCGGTTGCCGGCAAGCCGCGCGCGCGTCCGGTCAGGATGGTGCGCTGGTCCATCATCGTCGGGCTGCTGCTGGCCCTGCTGGTGGGTGCGCTTGTCGGCTTCAACGCCTTCCGCGCCCACATGATCGCGCAGTTCTTCGCCAACAATAAGCCGCCGCCGGCATCGGTCACCGTTGCCGAAGCGAAGTCGGAGGTCATCCCGAACCTGTTGACGGCGGTCGGCGATCTCGCCGCCGTGCATCAGGTCAATGTCACCTCCGATGTCTCAGGGCGCATCACCGACATCATGTTTACCGCAGGCTCAACGGTGAAGGCCGGAAGCCCGCTGCTGCAATTGTTCGACGGCCCCGAACAGGGCGATCTCGCGAGCTTCAAGGCGCAGGCCACCGGCGCGCAGCTGGCGCTGGATCGCGCCAAGCAACTGGCGGCGCGTCAGTTCGGCCCGCAATCGACGGTCGATGCCGCGCAGGCGACCTATGACCAGGCCAGTGCGGGCATCGCCAAGACCGAGGCGATCATTTCGCAGAAGCTGGTGCGCGCCCCGTTCGACGGCGAACTCGGCGTCCGCCATGTCGAGGTCGGCCAGTTCCTCACCGCCGGCACGCAGATCGTGACGTTGACTGACTTGTCGGTGCTGTACGCCAACTTCACGGTCACGGAGAAGGACAGCGCGGCGCTTCAGGTCGGACAGACGGTGCGGGTTGCGGTCGACGCCTTTCCCGGCCGAACGTTTGAGGGCAAGATCAACGCGATCGAGCCTCAGATCGCCACCGACACGCGCAACATCCGCGTCCAGGCCACGCTCGACAATCCCGATCACATCCTCAAGCCGGGCATGTTCACGACCACGACGGTGGTGCTGCCGGACAAGCCGCCGGTCGTCACCGTTCCCGAGACCGCCGTCGATTATACGCTTTACGGCGACTCGGTTTTTCTCATCACCGAGAAGAAGGGGGATGACGGCAAGACCAGCCTTACCGTCGCGCGCACCTTCGTGCGGACCGGCAACCGTGTCCACGGGCGTGCAGAAATCCTCAGCGGGCTGAAGGCCGGCGATCGCGTGGTCGCGGTAGGCCAGCTCAAGCTGCAATCCGGAGCGGCCGTGGCGATCTCGACTGACCCCGCGCCGCCGATTCCCGCGAATCCGCCGCGTTACTGACAATCGGAGCGTATCGCGATGGTCTGGACCGACATCTTTATCAAGCGACCCGTGTTGGCGGTGGTCGTCAGCCTGCTGATCCTTCTGATCGGCCTTCGGGCGGCGACCGTGCTGCCGGTGCGGCAATATCCGAAACTGTCGAATACGGTGGTCAACGTCACCACCGTTTATCCTGGTGCGGCGCCCGATCTGATTCAGGGGTTCATCACCACGCCGATCGAGCAGGCCGTCGCGTCCGCCGAAGGCGTCGACTACATGACCTCCTCTTCGGTGCTGGGTACCAGCACCATCCAGGTCTACATCAAGCTGAATTTCGATCCGAACCAGGCCCTGACCGAAGTCCTCGCCAAGGTGAATTCGGTCAAATACCTCATCCCCAAGGAGTCGAACGACCCGATCGTGACCAAGACGACCGGCCAGACCACCGCGGTGATGTATCTCGGCTTCTCCAGCGAGGTGCTGTCGGGGTCGGCGATATCCGATTATCTGACCCGGGTGGTTCAGCCGGTGCTGTCGACCGTCGATGGGGTCGCGTCGGCCGATATTCTGGGCGGCCAGACCTTCGCGATGCGGCTGTGGCTCGATCCGGTCCGCATGGCCGGCCGCAACGTTTCGCCCACCGACGTTTCCGCCGCGATCGCCGCCAACAATTTCCAGGCCGCCGCGGGCCAGTCCAAGGGCTTTCTGATCGTCTCCAACGTGTCGGCCAACACCGATCTTCAGAACCTCGATCAGTTCAAGCGGATGATTGTCAAATCCAAGGACGGCGGCTTTGTCCGGATCGAGGATATCGCCACCGTCGAGCTCGCCGCGCAGAGTACCGACGCCAGCGTCGCCTTCAACGGCGAGCACGCGATCTTCATCGGCGTGCAGGCGACGCCGCAGGGCAACCCGCTGACGCTGGTCAAGGGCGTCCGCGCGCTGTTTCCGGAACTCGAACGCAATCTGCCGCCGTCGATGAAAATGAAGGTGGCCTACGATTCGACCAAGTTCATTCAATCGTCCATCGACGAGGTCGAGAAGACGCTGGGCGCGGCGGTCATCATCGTGGTCGTGGTGATCTTCCTGTTCCTCGCCTCGTTCCGTTCAGTGCTGATTCCCGTGGTGACCATTCCGCTGTCGCTGATCGGCGTATGCAGCCTGATGCTGCTCGCAGGGTTCAGTTTCAACCTGTTGACGTTGCTGGCCATGGTGCTCGCGATCGGCCTCGTCGTCGACGACGCCATCGTCGTGGTCGAAAATATTCACCGGCACCTGGAGGAAGGCAAACCCCCGGTGCAGGCGGCGATGCAGGGCGCGCGCGAGATCGTCGGGCCTGTCGTTTCCATGACTATCACGCTGGCCGCGGTGTACGCGCCGATCGGCTTCCTCGGCGGACTGACCGGCTCATTGTTCCGGGAATTTGCCTTCACGCTTGCCGGCTCGGTGATCGTGTCCGGCGTGGTCGCGCTGACGCTCTCGCCGATGATGTGCTCGGTGTTCCTCAAGAGCGCCGAAGAGGGGCGTTTCGCCAAAGCGGTGAACCGGGTGTTCGGCGCGATGACGCGCTGGTACGGCCGTCAGCTCGATCGGTCGCTCGATTATCGTCCCATTACGGGGCTGTTCGCGCTCACGATCCTGGGCCTGGTCGGCTTCCTGTACATGCATACTTCCAAGGAGCTCGCGCCGGAAGAAGATCAGGGTATCGTGTTCGCCGTCACCAAGGCGCCGAAATACGCCAACATCGACTATGTGGACTTCTACGGCGAGAAACTCGACAAGTCGTTTGCCAAATTTCCCGAAACCGATCTGCGTTTCGTTCTGAACGGCATCAACGGTCCGCAGGGCGGAATTGCCGGCATGCTGCTCAAGCCGTGGGACGAGCGGGAACGCTCGTCGATCAAGCTGAAGCCGCTGGTGCAGGCTGAGTTGAGCAAAATCGAAGGCGTCAACGCCTTCGCGTTCAACCTGCCGCCGCTGCCGGGTGGTCCCGGCGGCCTGCCGGTCCAGATGGTGATCAATTCGACCAGCGGTTTCCAGGCGGTCTACGAGCAAATGATCAAACTGAAGGACGCCGCGCGCAAGAGCGGGTTGTTCATCGTCTCCGACAGCGATCTGGATTTCAACCAGCCGGTGGTGCGGATCAAGGTCGATCGCTCGAAGGCGAGCGATCTCGGGATCACCATGGCGAACATCGGCAGTACGCTGGCGACCATGCTCGGCGGAAACTACGTGAACCGCTTCAACCTCGAGGGACGCTCCTATCAGGTTATTCCGCAGGTGCCGCGCGAAAGCCGGCTGTCGCCCGAAGCGCTCGGCAGATATTATCTGTCGACCTCGACCGGCCAGCAGATACCGCTCTCGACCGTGGTCTCGATCGAGACCGGCACCGATCCGAACGCGCTGACCCACTACAACCAGTTGAACTCCGCGACCTTCCAGGCGGTGCCGATGCCGGGAGTGACGGTCGGGCAGGCGGTGGACTTCCTCGAGGGTGAAGCGAAAAAGCTTCCGGCTGGCTTCAGCCACGATTATCTCGCCGACTCCCGGCAATATGTGCAGGAGGGCAATCAGCTCGCGATCACCTTTGGCTTCGCGCTCATCATCATTTTCCTGGTGCTGGCGGCGCAGTTCGAGAGTTTGCGTGATCCGCTGGTGATCATGATCAGCGTTCCGATGGCGATCGTCGGCGCCCTGATCCCGCTGTTCTTCGGCATGGCGACGATGAATATCTACACCCAGGTTGGATTGCTGACGCTGGTCGGTCTGATCAGCAAGCACGGGATTCTGATGGTGGAGTTCGCCAACGAGCTGCAGCTCAATGAAGGACTTGATCGCCGTTCGGCCATCGAAATGGCCGCACGGGTCAGGCTTCGCCCGATCCTGATGACGACGGCGGCGATGGTCACCGGCTTGCTGCCGCTGCTCAGCGCCACCGGCGCGGGTGCGGCGAGCCGGTTCTCGATCGGTCTGGTCGTCGTCGCCGGCATGACCATCGGGACCCTGTTCACGCTGTTTGTGCTGCCTGCGGTCTATGTGGCGATTGCCACCGACCATCGGGCCTCGGCCGAATCCCAGCGCGCCAAGGAGATCGCCGACTTCGATCTTGCTGCAAAGGCGCTCAGGCCCACTTAAGGTTGCATCCATCGGGCCCGACCGGCGGGCTTTCCCGCCGGTCCCGGAGGGCCTGCCGGAGCAGGACCCGCAAAGCCGCGAAACGCGCGCCCCGCGTTGCAGCAAGAGACAAGGCCGTGCCTTCTTGCTAAACAGGGCCGGATGAGCATTTCCCTCCACCCGGACGCAGACGGCGGAGCGCTGGCTGCTCCGCCCGCAGCAGCGGCTATGCCGGCGGCCAAGCCTGCCGCGACAAGGATCCGTAGCCGGCTGTTCACCAAATACGTCGCGCTGTTCGTCGCGGTGGTCGGCGTCGCGCTCTTGTCCAACGGGATTTTCGAGGTTTTCTTCTACTACCGAGAGCACAAGGCGGCGTTGATTCGCATCCAGCACGAGCAGGCCGAAGCGGCGGCGGCGAAGATCAGCCAGTTCATCAAGGAAATCGAGAGCCAGCTTGGCTGGACCACCCAGTTGCCGTGGTCCGCAGGCTCGATCGAGCAGCGCCGCTTCGATGCCTTGCGCCTGCTGCGGCAGGTGCCGGCCATCACCGAACTGGCGCAGGTCGATTCGACCGGCAAGGAGCGCTTGAGGGTGTCGCGCCTGGCCATGGACGTCGTCGACAGCGGGCTCGACCTTTCCAAGGATCCAAAATTCGCCGAAGCCGTCGTCCACAAGGTCTATTACGGGCCGGTGTATTTCCGCAGGGAATCGGAACCCTACATGACGCTGTCGCTGGCCGGCACGCGCAAGGACGCCGGTGTCAGCATCGCCGAGGTCAATCTCAAGCTGATCTGGGACGTGGTGTCGCAGATCAAGGTCGGCGAACGCGGGCACGCCTATGTCGTCGGTGCGCAGGGACGCCTGATCGCGCATCCGGACATCAGCCTGGTATTGCGCAACACCGATATGTCGAAGCTGGCGCAGGTGCAGGCGGCCCAGGCCGGCGGCACCGCCGCAGACCTCGAATCGCTGCAGGGCGCGAAAAACATCCAGGGCCAGGAAGTGCTGACGGCGTCCGCGCCGATCTCCCCGCTCGGCTGGACCATGTTTGTCGAATTGCCGGTGGAGGAGGCCTACGCGTCGCTTTACGCCGCGTTGCAGCGCCTTGCCATCGTGCTGGCGGCGGCGTCGATCTTCGCGGTGCTGGCCGGGATATTCCTGGCCAGGCGCATGGTCGGCCCGATCCAGGCATTGCGCGCCGGCGCCGAGCGTATCGGCGGCGGCGATTTCGCCCAGCGCATCTCGATTCCGACCGGCGACGAACTCGAAGGCCTCGCCAACCAGTTCAACGACATGGGCGCGCGCCTGCAGGAATCCTATGCCGACCTCGAGAACAAGGTCGAGCAGCGTACCGCGGAGCTGACCGAAACATTGCAGCACCAGACCGCGACCTCCGAGGTGTTGCAGGTCATCAGCCGCTCACCCGGTGAACTCGATCCGGTGTTCCAGACGATTCTGGCCAGCGCGACCAGTATCTGTGACGCGCAATTCGGCCTGTTGGTTCTCTTCGAAAACGGCGGCTTCCGTTGTACCTCGACGTTCAATCTGCCTCCGGCCTTTGCCGAAACCTTCTTGCGCAATCCGGTTATCTACCCGCCGCCGATCGATCCGTTGGGTCGCGTCATCGAGACGCGGCAACTCGTTCACGTCATCGATGTCAAGCAGGAGCCGGCCTACCTGACCGGCTTCCCGCCGATCGTGGAACTGGTCGAACTTGGCGGCGCGCGGACGCTTCTGCTGGTGCCGATGTTGAAGGAAACCAGCCTTGGCGGTGTGATCGCGATTTTTCGGCAGACCGTTCACGCGTTTTCGGACAAACAGATCGAATCTGGTGACGAGCTTCGCCAGTCAGGCCGTGATCGCCATCGAGAATGCGCGCCTGCTAAGCGAGTTGCGGGAACGCACCGATGATCTCAGCGAATCCCTGCAGCAGCAGACCGCGACCGCCGACGTTTTGAAGGTCATCAGCCGCTCGGCGTTCGATCTGAAATCGGTTCTGACCACCCTGACCGAATCCGCGAAATCGCTGTGCGGTGCATCGCTGGGGATCATTACCTTGCGCGACGGCGAAGTCATGCGGCTGCGGGCCGAATCGGGCTGCACGCCGGCGTTTGTCGATTTCATGGATACCCACCCGATCAAGCCCGGCCGCGACACCATCACCGGCCGGGTCTTCATGGACGGCAAGCCAGTCCACGTCGCGGACGTGCAACTCGACCCCGAATATAGTTTTGGTAACGCTCCAGCGATCGGCGCATTACAGGGCGGTGCTCGCGGTGCCACTGATGCGTGACGGCGCGGTCGAAGGCGTTCTGCTGCTGGGAAGGCCGGCGCCCGGGCCGTTCAGCCAGCGCCAGATTGATCTGGTGCAGACCTTTGCCGACCAGGCTGTCATCGCCATCGAGAACGTGCGCTTGTTCGACCAGGTGCAGGAGCGCACCAAGGAGCTTTCGCTGTCGCTGGAAGATCTGCGCACCGCGCAGGATCGTCTGGTGCAGACCGAAAAGCTCGCCTCGCTCGGCCAGCTCACCGCCGGCATCGCGCATGAAATCAAGAATCCGCTCAATTTCGTCAACAATTTCTCGGCGTTGTCGGCCGAATTGATCGACGAGCTGAATGATGCACTCAGGCCGGTCGCACTCGACAACAAGGTCCGGGAAGAGATCGACGAGCTCACCCATATGCTGAAGGGCAATCTCGAAAAGGTGGTGCAGCACGGCAAGCGCGCCGACTCGATCGTGAAGAATATGCTGCTGCATTCGCGCGAGGGGGCGGGCGAGCATCGGCCCGCCGATATCAACGCGATCGTCGAGGAAAGCCTCAATCTCGCCTATCACGGCGCGCGGGCGGAGAAATCCGGCTTCAACATCACGCTCAAATGCGACCTCGATCCCGCTGCCGGAATGATCGACCTGTACCCGCAGGAGATCACGCGGGTGTTTCTCAACCTTATTTCCAACGGCTTTTACGCCGCCACCAAGCGCAAGGAAGCCGACGACGATGGCTTCGAGCCGACGCTGAGCGCGACCACCAAAAACCTCGGCAACAAGGTCGAAATCCGGATCCGCGACAACGGCACCGGAATTCCGTCCGAGGTGAAGGAGAAGATGTTCAATCCGTTCTTCACCACCAAACCCGCGGGCGAGGGAACCGGACTCGGTCTGTCGATGAGCCATGACATCATCGTGAAACAGCACGGCGGCAAGATCGACGTCGATACCGAGCCGGGCGCATTTACCGAATTCATCATTACGCTGCCGCGGACGGCGGCGGCACAAGCACAGGCTGGAGGCGCAAATTGAGCGTTTACATACTCGTCGTTGATGACGAGCCCGATGTCGAGGCCCTGTTCCGTCAGCAGTTCCGGCGTGACATCAAGTCCGGACGCTTCACCATGGAGTTTGCGCCATCGGCGCCTGCTGCACTGGTCCGGGCCGCCGAGATCAAGGACCCGTCGCTGATCCTGATCCTGTCCGACATCAACATGCCAGGCATGAGCGGCCTCGAAATGCTGCCGAAGGTGCGCGCGGAGCGGCCCGATGTTCCCGTCATCATGATCACCGCCTATGGCGACGCCGAAACGCGCCGCAAGGCGATCGAGCGCGGCGCGGTGGGATTGCTGACCAAACCGATCGATTTTGCGCTGCTGCGCCATGAGATCGATGCACGGCTAGGGCAGGCCGCATGACCGCGACCATCCTCGTCGTCGATGACGAGCCCGATCTCGAGGCGCTGGTCTTGCAGAAATTCCGCAAGCAAATTCGCGATGGCGCGGTGACCTTCATGTTCGCCCATGACGGAATAGAGGCGCTGCAGTCGATCGAACATCATCCGCATGTCGACATGGTGGTGTCCGACATCAATATGCCGCGGATGGACGGCCTGTCTCTGCTGCAGAAACTGCAGGAGGCCGAAGACAAGAAATCGACCATCATCGTTTCGGCCTATGGCGACATGAGCAACATCCGCACCGCGATGAACCGTGGGGCGTTCGATTTCCTGACCAAGCCGATCGATTTCGGGGACCTCGAAATGACGATCGACAAGACCATCCGCCACGTCGAGATGATGCGCGAGGCGCGCCGCCGCCAGCTCGAGGCCGAGCGTGCGCACGCCTCGCTGTCGCGGTACTTCTCGCCGCAGATCGCCGCAAGGCTTGCTGCCGAAGGCGAGGGCGATGGTATGGAGGTGCACTGGCGCGACGTCGCGGCCATTTTCACCGACATCGCCGGTTTCACCTCACTGGTGGAAACGGCGGCGCCCGAGGTGCTGGGAACGCTGCTCAACGAATATGTCGGCGGCATGACCGACGTCGTCTTTGCCCATGAAGGCACCGTCGCCAAGGTGATCGGCGATGCAATCCAGATCCTGTTCAACGCGCCGGGCGACCAGCCGGACTATGCGACCCGCGCGATCGCATGCGCGCATGATCTCGACGCCTGGTCGGAGAATTTTCGCGAGCGCTGGAAATCCAAAGGCGTGAATTTTGGCGTAACCCGCATCGGCGTTCACGCAGGTCCCGCGCTGGTGGGAAATTTCGGCGGAAGCCGTTTCTTCGATTACACTGCCTATGGCGATACCATCAACACCACGGCGCGGCTGGAAACCGCCAACAAGTTCCTCGGCACGCGCATTTGCGCGAGCGCCACGGTCGCCGAAGGCGTCAAAGGTTTTCAGGGGCGGCCGGTCGGAGACCTGATGCTGCGCGGGCGCAGCGAGCCGCTGCGGGCTTACGAACCGCTGCCGCCGGCGAAGTTCGAAGGGCCAGTGACGGCGCAATATGCTGAGGCCTTTGCCAAGCTGGAGGCAGGCGACGCCGCGGCGATGCCGGCCTTCGCAGCACTGGTCGGGCAATACGCCGATGATGCGCTCGCCGGGTTTCACCTGAGAAGGCTGCTCAACGGCGCCAAGGGCGTTCGGATGCAGCTTGAATGAACTTGATCCGGGGTTGAGCTGACATGACGCGCGATTTTGTTGCCGGTGATTATCGTTTCATCCCGGCGGTGTTTCAATATTCGAGCGGTGCTGCGGCCTTGTCCGGCTTTGAGATCGAGCGCGTGCGTTTCGACCGGCTGACCCCGCTGGCCGAAGGATTTGCGCAAGCCGCGAAATATATCCAGGCCGCAGGACGGCCGCTGACTTCATTTTGCGCCTGCGAGTTGCGCTCGCCCGCAGCGTTTTCGGAGGCGGGGTTCCTCGCCTTCAACCAGCATTACGTCAAGACGCTTGCGGAATGGGGCATCTTTGACGGCACGACCAATCCGGTGGCGCGCAGCAATGTCTGCCCGGAAATCGATCCCCCGGTCGAGCCTTCATTTTATGCCTTCTCCTTTACGCGTCCGCGCCAGGGGGAAAGCGCCGCCAGGACGCCGGACTTCGTCATCGCCGGCGGTGCCGAGGCGCGTGGCGGTCCCGGCAGCTATCCCGAGCGGATCGTGCGCTACCGTGATCTCAGCCCGGATGGCTTGAAGGAGAAGATTGGATTTACCGTCCGGGAAATGGAAAGCCGCATGGCGGCGTTCGCCTTCGGCTGGAAGGACACGACGGCGGTACAGGCCTACACCGTCCATGACTTTCATCCCGCCATGGCCGAGGAACTGGTCCGCCGTGGCGCCGCGCGTTCCGGCCTGACCTGGCATTTTGCCCGTCCGCCGGTGATCGACCTCGAATTCGAAATGGATTGCCGCCGCGTGACGCGGGAAACGGTGATCTGAGCGCCGTCACCGCGCGCGCGGATCGAGCGCGTCGCGCAAGCCGTCGCCGACCAGATTGAACGACAGTACCACGAGAAAAATCGCCAGGCCCGGCCACAGCGCCATCCACGGTGCATTGGTCAGGAACCGCTGCGCGGCGTTGAGCATGCTGCCCCAGGACGGCGCGGGCGGTTGTTGCCCCAACCCGAGAAACGACAGCGCGGCCTCGGCGATGATAGCCGCCGCGATCGATAGCGTCGCCTGGACCAATAGCGCCGGCATGATGTTCGGCAAGATGTGGAACAGCGCAATGCGCCAGCGGGGATTGCCCATGGCGCGCGCGGCCTCGACATAGTCTTCGACCTTGACGCTGATGGTCAGGCCGCGGGTCAGTCGCACAAAGATCGGCGTCGTGGAGATACCGATGGCGATCATGGCATTGCCGAGACTCGGACCCAAAAATGCCGCCAGCGCAATGGCGAGGATCAGGAACGGGCAGGCCAGCATCGCATCGGTGATCCGGCTGATCAGCGCGTCGACGAAGCCGCCACGGTAGCCCGACAACAGACCGAACGGCACGCCGACCAGAAGCGCAATTCCGACCGAAATCGCGCCGGCGACCAGCGAAGCACGGGCGCCGTAGATCACGCGGCTGAAGATATCGCGGCCGAGATCGTCGGTGCCGAACCAATGCAGTGCGGACGGGGCTTTTCGCACCAGCGTCCAGCTGGTTGCGATCGGGTCGAAGGGCACGATCCAGGGAGCAAACACCGCGAGCGTGATGAAGGTCGCGACTACGCCCAATCCCGCCACCGCTCCCTTGCGCTGGAATAGCCGGCGCAGCGCGCGCCGTGCCGGGCTCTCCAGTTCGTCGCCGGTAGAGATGGCGTTTGACGAAAGGGCTGCGTCGGTCATGCGGCTCAGGCCCTCAGCCGCGGATTGACGAGGATGTAGGCGATGTCGGCGATCAGGTTCAGCGTGATGTAGATCGTCGCCGTCACCAGCACCACGCCTTGGACCACCGCATAGTCGCGGTTGAACACGGCATCGACGATCAATTTTCCGAAGCCAGGAATCGAGAAAATCTGCTCGGTCAGCACGGCGCCGGACAACAGCGTGCCGAGCTCAAGCGCGCCGAGTGTAATGATCGGCGTCAGCGCGTTCCGCATGGCGTGCTTGAGGATGACCGCACGTTCGGAAAGGCCCTTGGCACGGGCGGTGCGAACATAATCGCTTTCGAGCACCTGCAGCATGGCGCTGCGGGTGTGCCGCATCAGGATCGCGGCGATGGCGTTTCCGAGCACAAAGGCCGGCATGATGGTGGAGGCAAGACTTGCGCGCCAGTTCTCGGAAAGGGGGACGTAGCCAGAGGCCGGCAGCCAGCCAAGTTCGATCGAGAACAGGAAGATAAGCATGATCCCGAGCCAGAAATTCGGTGTCGAGATGCCCCACAGCGCAAAAAAATTGGCGCCATAGTCCCAGGCCGTGCCCTTCTTTACCGCCGAAACGATCCCGGCGGGGATGCCGATCAGGAAGGCGATCACGATCGCCATCGACGCCAGTTGCAGCGTCACGGGCAGTTTCTGCGCGATCAGCTCGCGCACCGGCACCTTGATGCGGAGCAACTCTCCGAAATCGCCCGACATCACGCCCTTGACCCAGTAGAAATATTGCACCGGCAGCGGCTGGTCGAGCCGGTATTGCGCACGGATCTGCGCGATGACGTTGGGGTCGCGTTCCTCGCCGGCCATCACCAGCGCCGGATCGCCGGGCAGGAGTTGCAGCAGCGAAAAGATCAGCACCGATACGAAGAACAATGTCGGTACCAGCTGCAGGATACGCTTGCCGATAAAGTTCAGCATGGCGCACGCACAACGTGGCGCACCCCACAGCATCCGTAATGCGAGTATGGTATGGCCGTTCTCACTTCAGCTTCAACCCGATGACGCGCACCAATCCATCCGGCATCGGTTGGTAGCCCTCAAGTTTAGTGGTGTGCGCAATCAGGATCTTGCGGTGATAAAGATAGATGATGGGCTCGTCGTTGAGAACGGTTTTGGTCAACCCTTCGTAGATCGCCTTGCGTTGCGCCGGGTCGGAGGTGAGGCGCCCGTCTTCGAGCGCCTTGTCGGCCTTTGGATTGGAGTAGCCGCCGTCATTCTGTGGCGCCTTGGTGTGCAGAAAGACGTAGGCATTGCCATCGGGATCGATGCGGCCGCTCCAGTTGATCTGGAACACCTGAAAATCGCCGGCCTGGGCCTGCTTGAAGGAAGTCGCAAATTCAATGACCCGAATTTTAACGTCGAAGCCCGCTTCCGCCGCCATCGACTGGACGACCTGGGCCACGGCCTCATATTCCGTTCCCTTGGGTACCATGTAATCGACGCTGACGGGCAGGGGCACGCCGGATTCCTTGAGCAGCGCCTTGGCCTTTGCGATATTCCGGTTCCGGACCGGAAATGCCTCTTGATAGTAGGGATGCGCCGGGCTGACCCATTGATTCCCGACCGTGAACTCACCGTTGAATACGACCTGGTTGAGGGCATCCCGGTCGATCGAGAGATCGAGTGCCTGACGAACCTTTTCCGACTGACTGAGCCCACCCTTGTTCTTGTCATTGCCGATATTGATCGTGAGGCCGAGGTAACCGAGCTCCGGCATGGTCGACAGCTTGAGCTTTGGATCGGCGCGCACGTCCTTGATGTCGGTCGCCAGCACACGCTCGATCAGATCGAGGCTTCCGGATTTGAGATTGGCGAGCCGCACCGTGGCATCGACAATCGGCAGGAACACCACGCGGTCGATGAAGACGTTATCCTTGTTCCAGTAGTCGGCGAATTTCTCGAACACCATGCGATCTTGCTGCACCCGCTCGACGAACTTGTAAGGTCCGGCGCAAACCGGATGCAGTCCGAACTTCTCGCCCGCTTCCTTCACCGCCTTGGGGGAAACCATCATGCCGGCGCGATCGGTGAGCTGTGCGATCAGCGGCGAATAGGGTGTCTTGAGCACCAGCTTGATGGTCAGGGGGTCGACGACGTCGACGTGGTCGAGCGCGGCGAGCTCCGGTTTGCGGAATGAGGTGGGCAGCGTGAGATGGCGTTCCAGCGAGAATTTGGCGGCCTCTGCGTCCAACGGCTCACCGTCGTGAAATTTCACGCCAGGCCGTAGTTTGATCGTCATCTCCTTGCCGTCAGCGGAGGTTTCGTGCGACAGCGCAAGCTGCGGTACGATGTTGAGCTTCGCGTCGATATCGAACAGCTTGTCGCAAAACGCCGAGAACACGATGCGTCCGACATAGGTGCGCCCGAGCGTCGGGTCGAGCATATCCGGATCCTCGGCAAGGCCGATGCGCAGCGTCGTCTGGGCGTGAGCGGCCATCTCAGGCGATAGCAGCAACGCCGCCGCGGTTATCGCCACGCGCAAAACTCTCATCAGAAGGTTCTCCATATCCAAGTTACGCGACCGCCGGCGGCACTGTTCCGGCCGTATCAACCCCGGAAGAAGCCGATACTTCCCCTGGGCCGCTGAACGCCGCCACCAATCGTTCCAGGGTCGGCGAAAATGAACCGTCGGTGGGCACGGCGGCGCCGGGCGCCGGCAGTTCCGCCGTTCGGTGACAGGCCGTTGCATATCCGGTGCCATCTTCGAGCAATTGTGGCGGTTCGACCCGGCAGCGGTCGATCACGTAGGGGCAGCGCGTATGAAAGCGGCAGCCCGCTGGCGGATTGAGCGCGCTCGGCATCTCCCCCTGCAGCACAATGCGGCTGCGTTTTGCCCGCGGCTTAGGCACCGGAATCGCCGACAGGAGCGCACGGGTGTAGGGATGCCGTGGCGAGGCGAACAGCGCCTGCGCGTCCGCGGTCTCGACGATGACCCCGAGATTCATCACCGCCACGCGGTCGGCGATGTGCTTCACGACCGCGAGGTCATGCGAGACGAAGATGTAGGCGAGCCCAAGCCGCTCCTGCAGATCGCGCAGCAGGTTCAGAATCTGCGAACGGATCGAGACGTCCAGTGCCGATACCGGCTCGTCGCAGATGATGAGCTTGGGTTCGACCGCGAGCGCCCGTGCGATCGCAATGCGCTGACGCTGGCCGCCGGAGAATTCGTGGGGGTAGCGGCGCGCGAAGCGCGGCTCGAGCCCAACCAGCCGCAACAATTCTTCCACGCGCTCGCGACGGCGGGGGCGCGGCACGAGATCATGCAACGCCAGCGGTTCGGTGAGGATCTGGCTGATGGTCATGCGCGGGTTGAGCGAGGCGTAGGGATCCTGAAAGATGATCTGCGCGTCGCGGCGGAAGGCGCGCAAACCGTTCGCATTCAGTGCCAGTAGGTCGCGGCCCTCGAAGCTGATGCGGCCGGCGTCCGGCTCGATCAGGCGCAACAGCAGCCGGCTTACGGTTGACTTGCCGCAGCCGAACTCGCCGACCAACGCCAGCGTTTCGCCGGCCTCAACGCTGAAACTGACATCGTCGACCGCCTTGATGAACGCGGTCGGCCGTCCGAATACCGAACGGTCTGCGACGAAGTGCTTCACGAGATTCTTGACCTCGATCAGGGCGGTCACGAAACCAGCCTTTCCAGCGGCGCCTTGATGCAGCGCGACCAATGACCGGGACCTAGCTTCACCAGCGGCGGCGGCGCGGCCCGGCAAGCGGCGCCGGCGAAAGGACACCGTGCGGCGAAACGGCAGCCATGCGGCGGGTTGGCCATGTTGGGAACGACGCCCTCGATGGTGGCAAGACGGGAAGTGCGATGGTCCAGTCGCGGGATCGAGCCGAGAAGACCGACGGTGTAGGGGTGTTGCGGGCTCGCGAACAATTCATCCACCGTGGCGCGCTCGACGATCTCGCCGGAGTACATCACCGCGACCTCGTCGCAGACCTCGGCGACCACGCCGAGATCGTGAGTGATAAGGATAACCGCAGCACCGCTCTCCGCTTTCAGTTCCTGCATCAGATCGAGGATCTGCGCCTGCAGAGTGACATCGAGTGCGGTCGTGGGTTCATCGGCGATCAGGAGCCGGGGATCGCAGGCCAGCGCCATCGCGATCATGACCCGCTGGCGCATTCCGCCGGAGAGCTTGTGGGGATATTCGTCGATGCGCCGTTCCGGCGAGGGGATATGAACGCGACGAAGCAACTCGATTGCGCGTGCTCGCGCGGAGTTGCGCGAGCCACCGCGATGGCGCAGGATGGTTTCGATGATCTGGTCGCCGACGGTGAAGCTCGGGTTGAGCGAGGTCATCGGCTCCTGGAAGATCATCGCGAGACGGTTGCCGCGGAGGTCGCGCAGGACATGGTTCGGTACTTCCAGAAGGTCAAAGCCGTCAAAACGGATGGATCCGGTGACCTCTGCCGATTGTTTCGACAATAGTCCCATGATGGCGAGTGACGTCACGCTCTTGCCGCAACCGGACTCGCCGACCAGGCCCAGCGTGGCGCCAACGGCAACGCTGAGATCGACGGTGTCGACCGCATGCGTGGTGCGGCCGTCGTCGCCATGAAAGACGACGCGCAGATCCCTGATTTCAATCAGCGGAGTATCCATCATTGCTCGCTCTCGGTCGCCGCTTCGATGCCCGCGTCGATGATGCTGCGGTCGGTGGTCCCAGCGGGATTGCTGCGGCTCGGCAGAAATTTTCGGAAATGCACCCAGCGCTCGCGGCTGACCGCCTCAAGGCGCTCCAGCTCGGCAAGCGGATCGGTGTGGTCGTCGACGCGCAGGTCGAGATCGGACCATTCCTCCTGGCCGTAGATCAGAAGAGCGGCCGACTGCTTGCCGCGCTTGTCGCCGCCCGCGGCCTCGCCGGACCGCATCGCCGCGATCAGGCGCCGGGCGAACGGCAGGTCTGCGTTGGCGAGATAGGATTTCGCGGTATCGTCCAGCACGCGGCCACCCGCCAGCATGTTGCCGGCGATCGAGAAGCTTTTACCTTCGAGATGCCCGCACCAGTCGACACATTCCTTGCCGGTATGGGCGGCGATCCGGCCGCGCGCGTCCATGATGTGCAATTGCCGGCTGGCGTGGCCTGCGTCCGCCGCAATCAGGGTTTCGATCACATCGCGAGGCGCGTGCCCCTGCCGCAGCAGCTTCAAGCCGTCGATGCCATAATAGGGATTGACCAGCGCCTGGGTCGCGATGCCGCCGACACCAGCGGCGATATGGGGCACCCGCGCGCCCACCGCAAAGAACCGCGTCGCGACCGCTATTCCGAACTGGCCGGTGGCATTGTCGCGGGCAATGATCGACCAGGTCATCTTCGGTCAGGCCTTTCAGGTCCTCTCCGCCCTTATCGTCCGGCTGCGTAGCCCTGCATGCCCCGCGGATTGGCCGCGGCCCGCCGGCGGCGGCCGACCTTCGATGCGGCGGTCAGGCGGCCCTCCGACCAGTCGGGGCCGATCTCGACGATGTGCCCGCGGTCTTGCAGGGTATCGACGGTCGTTTTCGGCACGCGATTTTCGACCACCAGCACGCCGGGCCGCGCGGTGCGCGGCCAGAACGAGATCGGGAAATGTTCCGAATGCCACGCCGGCGCGTCGATCGCTTCCTGCAGGTTCATTTTGGCATGGACGTGCCGCAGGAAGAATTGCGTGGTCCACTGATCCTGCTGGTCGCCGCCGGGCGATCCCCAGGCCAGATAGGGTTCGCCGTCGCGCAGCGCCATCGTCGGGCTGAGCGTGGTGCGCGGGCGTTTTCCCGGCGCCAGCGAGGCGGGATGATTTTCCTCGAGCCAGAACATCTGCGCGCGGCTGCCGAGGCAAAAGCCGAGTTCCGGAATAACCGGCGAGGATTGCAGCCAGCCGCCGGAGGGCGTCGCTGAAATCATGTTGCCGGCCTGGTCGATGATGTCGAAATGCACGGTATCGCCGCGAACCTCGCCGAAGCGGCCAACGGTCGGTTCGCCGGCGCCCATGGTGCCGACCGCCTCGCGGTGGCCTTCCTGACGGCGCAGTTTGACCACCGAGCCGAAGCCTTCGACGGATCCGGGGACGAAATCGAGCGAGGCCTTTTCCGAAATGAGCTTGCGGCGTTCGTCGTTATAGGCATCCGACAACAAAGTCGCGATCGGGATGTCGGTGAACTTCGGGTCGCCATAAAACTTCTCGCGGTCGGCAAAGGCGAGCTTGGCGCATTCGACCTGCAGATGGATGAATTCCGCGCCAGCCGGGTCCAGCCCGTCGAGCTGAAAACCCTTCAGCAGCGCAAGCTGCTGCAGCATCACCGGTCCCTGGCTCCAGACGCCGGCCTTGCAGACGGTATAGCGGCCATAATCATAGGTCAGCGGCGCCTCGATGGTCGGCTGCCAGCGCGCCATGTCGTCGGCTGAGAGCACGCCACGATGCGGCGAGCCTGAGACGTCCATGACCTCCTGAGTGCGGCAGAACCGGTCGATGGCTTCAGCGACGAAGCCCTTCGACCAGGCTCTTCGCGCGGCTTCGATCTGCGCGAGGCGATCGGCTCCCGCGCTCTCGGCCTCGGTAAGGATGCGGGTATAGGTTTCTGCCAACCGCTTGTTGGTGAAAAGCGTGCCGGGTTTCGGCACTTCATTGTTGGGCAGGTAGACCGCGGCCGACGTGGTCCAGTGCTTCCGAAACAATTGCTCGACAGTCTGGATGGTGGCGGAGGCCCGCTCCACCAAGGGATAGCCGTCGCGGGCATAGGCGATCGCCGGTTCCAGCACATCGCGGAGCCGCATGGTGCCATAGTCGCGCAGCAGCAGCATCCAGGATTCGAAGGTGCCGGGAACGCAGGCGGCCAACAGCCCGGTGCCGGGCACCATTTCCAGGCCCTCGCTCCTGTAATGCGCAATCGTCGCGCCCGACGGCGCCGGGCCCTGGCCGCAAATCACCTCGGTGCGCCCGCGCTTGATATCGTGCACGATGATCGGCACGTCGCCGCCGGGGCCGTTCAAGTGCGGCTCGACAACCTGCAGCGTAAATGCGGTGGCGACGCCGGCGTCGAACGCATTGCCGCCTCGCTCCAGAATGCCCATTCCGACTGCGGTGGCGATCCAGTGGGTCGAGGTAACCACCCCGAAAGTGCCTTCGATCTCCGGCCTTGTGGTGAACGGATCGGGGTTAATCTTGCTCATGGGCATCCAATGTTACGGGCTTTATTTGCGGCGCACTTGACCACAGCCGGGACGCTCTGCCAACCGGCTCGCCTCCTTGTGATCATGCAGACAACACGGCCTCGGCCGGCTTGTTGACGGCGTGACAGGCGACGCCGCCGATCAACGCGGGAGCCTTTTGTCGGCAAAGGTCAAAAACCAGCGGACAGCGCGGATTGAAGGCGCAGCCGGGCGGCGGGTCGATCGGATTGGGGATCTCGCCCTTGACGGGGATCCGCTGACGGCCGGACATCGCGAGATCCGGCACCGCGCCCAGCAGCATTTTCGTGTAGGGCATTCGCGGTGAAGCGAAAAGCTCGCGACCCTCGGCGATCTCGACGATGCGGCCGAGATACATCACGCCGATGCGGTTGGCCATATGCCGGACCACGGCGAGGTTGTGGCTGATGAAGAGGTAGGTCAGACCGAACTTGTCCTGCAGGTCGCGCATCAGGTTAAGGATCTGCGCCTGCACCGAGACGTCGAGTGCGGAGGTCGGCTCATCACAGACAATGAATTCGGCCTCCGAGGCCAGGGCGCGCGCGATCGCGATCCGCTGCCGCTGGCCGCCGGAAAACTCGTGCGGATATTTCCAGCCGTCGTCGGCGTGCAGGCCAACCAGACCCAGCAATTCGCCGACGCGCGCGCGAATATCGCGCTCACCCTGGATCAGGTCGAATGCGCGGATCGGCTCGGCGACGATGGCGTCGACCCGAAGCCGCGGGTTGAGGCTCGCATAGGGGTCCTGGAAGATCATCTGGATCCGGCGCCGCAGCTGCTGGCGCGCCTGCAGCTGGTGAGCGTCGCTCATCGAAACCCCGTCGATGACGACTTCGCCCGAGGTCGGCGGTAACAGCCCGACCACCATTCGCGCCACCGTGGTCTTTCCCGAGCCGGATTCGCCGACCAGCGCAAAGGTCTCGCCTTTGGCGATGTCGAAGGTGACGCCATCGACCGCTTTGAGGAATTCGAGGTGGCCGCCTTCGAGCATGCGGTTGAGCCACGGCTTCGAAACATCGAAAACGCGGCGCAGGTCCTTGACCTCGACAAAGGGTGCTGACGTCATGCCGCGGTGTCCTTCGCGGCGGTGTCATAGAGATGGCAGGCCACGGCCTGCGTGCCATGCGCGATCGGTTCCGGCCGTTCGATCCGGCAGCGATCGAACACGAAAGCGCAGCGCGGGTTGAACGGGCAGCCCGGCGGAATCGCGGAAAGCCGCGGCATCGAGCCGGGGATCTGGACCAGCCGCTCGGCGTCGCTTGCCAGCGTCGGGATCGCGCCCATCAGGCCCTTGGCGTAGGGATGCAGCGGGTTCTGCACGACATCCCTTACCGGACCGATTTCAGCGATCCGGCCCGAATACATCACGGCGACGCGGTCCGAGGTCTCGGCGATCACGCCCATGTCGTGGGTCACGAGCATGACGGCGGTGCCGTGATCGCGCCCGAGGCGCTTGATCAAGGAGATGATCTGGGCCTGTACCGACACGTCGAGCGCCGTGGTCGGCTCGTCGGCGATGATCAGTTCCGGTTCGGCGCAAATCGCGAGCGCGATGACGACCCGCTGGCGCATGCCGCCGGAGAATTCGTGCGGATAGCCGTCGATACGTTTGTCGGGCGCGGGAATGCCGACTTCGGCGAGCAGATCGATGGCGCGCCTGCGCGCGGCTGATTCGGAAAGATTGGTGTGGGTTCGGATGGTCTCGATCAGCTGATCGCCGATCCGATAGAGCGGATTGAGGCTGGTGAGCGGGTCCTGGAAAATCATCCCGATCCGCTTGCCCCGGATACGGCGCATCTCCTCAGGCGGCAGATTGTCGATCCGCAGGCCGGACAGATAGATCTCGCCACCGGCAATGCGGCCGGGGGGATCGATCAGGCCGATCACCGCAAGACCGGTGACGGATTTTCCGGCGCCGGATTCGCCCACCACGCCCAGCACCTCGCCCTTGGCGATGTCGAAGGAAATGCCGTCGATGGCGCGCAGCGCATGGTGGCGGGTGACGAATTCGACGCCGAGGTTGCGCACTGAAAGGACAGGTTCGGTCATGCGGTCGGATACACCTGAGTTACGGCGCGTCTCATCGGAGCTTCGGATTGAGCGCGTCGCGCAGCCAGTCGCCGAGCAGATTGATCGAGAGGATCAGCGCGGCAAGCGCAAACCCCGGAAAGGCAACGATCCACCACTCGCCGGCGAACAGGTAATTGTTGCCGATCCGGATCAAGGTGCCGAGCGAGGGCATGGTATCGGGCATGCCGGCGCCCAGAAACGACAAGGTGGCTTCGGTGATGATCGCCAGCGCGAGATTGATGGTCGCGATCACCAGGATCGGCCCCATCGCATTCGGCAACACGTGCCGCAGCATGATCACCGGGGCAGGCAGGCCAATCAACTGCGCCGCGGCCACGTAATCCTTGTTTTTCTCCACCATGACCGAGCCGCGCACCGTGCGCGCATATTGCACCCAGAAACTCAGGCCGATCGCAAACACCAGCACCGCCAGCGTGCTCATGGCGTCCATGCGGTTGCCGAACATCGACTTGGCGACGCCGTTGATGAGCAGCGCGATCAGGATGGCGGGGAAGGTCAGTTGCACGTCGGCGATGCGCATGATCAGGCCGTCGACCGCTCCTCCGAAATAACCGGCGATCAGTCCGAGCATGATGCCGAGCGTGCCGGAGAACAGCACGCCGAGAACGCCGACGACCAGCGAGATGCGCAAGCCGTAGAGGATGGCGGAAAATACGTCGCGGCCCTGCTCGTCGGTGCCAAGCAGGAACGGGCTTTGGCCATCGGCCATCCAGAGCGGCGCGATCCGCGAATTCATCAGCTGAAGCTGCGCCGGATCGAACGGGTTCTGCACGGCGAGCAGCGGCGCCAGGATCGCGAGCAGGAAGAACAGCAAGGTCACGGCGGCGGCCACCATGGTGAGCCGGGAGCGGCGAAACGAATAGAACACGTCGCTTGCAAGCGCGCGCCGAAGCCAGTGATCCGGCGTCGCGCCGGCATGCGACGCGTTCGGATTGGCCTGGTGCGGGACGGCGGCGTCGGACATGCGTTCTCTCGGGATCAGGCCGGGCGGTCGATGGTGGAGCGCAGGCGCGGATCGACCACGGTGTAGAGAATGTCCACCACGAGATTGATGGTGACGAAGATCAGGGACACCATCAGCAAATAGGCGGCCATGATCGGGATATCGACATTTTGCACCGCCTGCACGAACAGAAGCCCCATGCCCGGCCACTGGAAAACGGTTTCGGTGATGATCGCAAATGCAATAACCGAGCCAAATTGCAGCCCGGCGACGGTGATGACGGGGACCAGGGTGTTCTTGAGCGCGTGACCGAAATGTATCGCGCGCGTGGTCAATCCGCGCGCCCGCGCAAAGCGGATATAATCGGTGCGCAAGACCTCCAGCATCTCGGCCCGCACCAGCCGCATGATCAGCGTCATCTGGAACAGGCCCAATGTGATCGAGGGCATGATCAGGGCCTTCAGGCCGGACACCGTGAGCAGCCCGGTGGTCCACCAGCCGAATCGCACGACATCGCCGCGGCCGAACGAGGGCAACCAGCCCAGCACTACCGCGAACAAATAGATCAGCAGAATGCCGATCAGAAAGGTCGGCAGCGAAATGCCGATCAGCGAAACCGCCTGGAATATCTTCGCCAGAAGCGTGTCGCGCTTCAGCGCCGAATAGACCCCCATCAGGATGCCGACCACCATCGCGAGTATCGTGGCGCAGGTGGCCAGTTCCAGCGTTGCCGGCATCCGCTCCTTCAGCAGATCCGCGACCGGCAGGCGGAACTGATAGGAGACGCCGAACTTGAACTGCGCCGCGTTGGCGAAATAGCGGGCGAACTGCACCGGCACGGGATCGTCCAGGCCGAGCGATTTGCGGATTTCGGCGCGCTCGGCGGCCGAGGTGTCGATGGAGACGATCTGGTTGACCGGATCGCCGGCGAAGCGGAACATCGAAAACGAAATGATCCCGACGGCGATCATGACGCCGATGGCCTGGATCGCCCGGCGAAGAGTGAAAGCGAGCATCTGTTCCTTTCACTGCTCTTGGATGGCGTAGCCCGAAACGACAGGTCCCGGAAGCCGATGCTTCCGGGACCTCATGTTGATAGCATTACTCTTCCTGTTTCGTTGCCCAGTAAAACAGGACTTCGTTGTCCGCGCGCTGGGTCAATTTCACTTTTTTCGAGACGCCCCATGCCAGCGCCTGCTGGTGCAGCGGGATATAGCCGTAGTCCTTGATCCCGATTTCGAAGGCTTGCTTGATCATCTGGTCGCGCTTGGCCGTGTCGGTCTCGACCAGGATCTTGTCGGCGAGCGCATCCAGTTCCTTGTTGCAGTAGCCGCCGAGATTGGCCTCGCCGCGGGTGGCGTTCTTCGGGTCGTCGCGGCAACCCATGATATCGTACAGCACGTTGTGGGAATCCATGGAGGCCGGTGTCCAGCCCAGCAGGTAGAACGAGGTCTGGTAGCCGCCGGGCTTCAGCACCTTGCCAAAATATTGCGCCTTGGGCTGCGCCAGCAGGTTCACCTTGACGCCGATGCGCGCCAGCATGCCGACCACCGCCTGGCAGATATCGGCGTCGTTGATATAGCGGTCGTTGGGGCAATCCATCGTGACTTCGAAGCCGTCCGGATAGCCCGCTTCGGCCATCAGCTTCTTGGCGCCGTCGGGATCGGGTTTCGGCCGGGTGAAGTCCTTCGAGAGCGGCGAATAATTGCGGGGCGACCATCAGCGCCGAGGGCGTCGAGAGGCCGCGCATCACGCGATTCTTGATCAGTTCGACATCGATCGCCTTGTAGAAGGCTTCGCGGACGCGGATATCCTTGAACGGGTTCTTGCCCTTGATGTTGGAATACAGAAGTTCGTCGCGCACCTGGTCCATGCCGAGGAAGATGGTGCGAATTTCCGGTGCGGACATGACCGTGGCGATGCCGCTCGCGTTGACCCTCTGGATATCCTGGGTAGGAACCGGCTCGATCACGTCGACTTCGCCCGACAGAAGGGCGGCGACCCGCGTTGCGGCCGATCCGATCGACGTGAAGACGATCTCCTTGAGATTATGCTCGGGCTTTCTCCACCAGTTCGGGTTTACCTTGAACACGGTCTTCACGCCGGGCTGATGGCTCTCGATCGTGAAGGGGCCGGTGCCGTTTTCGTGCAGCGAGGCATAGCTCGGCGTCGTTGCGGAAGCCGGCGTCGGCGCGACCGCGTTGTTCTCCTCGCACCATTTCTTGTCCATGATGAACCAGCCGTCCCATTGTGAGGTCAGAATGGGATTGGGCGAGTCGAGCTTCACATCGACCGTATAGTCGTCGATCTTGACGAACTTGGCGTCGGCCGGAACGTTGGTCAGGAAGTTGGAGCCCTTGGCCCGCACACGGTCGGCGGAGAAAATCACGTCGTCGGCGGTGAAGGGGTCTCCGTTATGGAATTTGACGCCTTTGCGCAGATGGAAGCGCCAGCGGGTCGGCTCCGGGGTCTCCCAGCTTTCGGCGAGCGCCGGAATGATCTTCAGGTCCTTGTCGCGGGTGACCAGGCCCTCATAGACATGTGCATGATGGGCAATGGTCGTGGTTTCCTTGAGCGTGTATGGATCGAGCGATTTGAGCTCACCCTGGTTGGCGTAGCGCAGGGTCTGGCTCGAGGCCGGCGTCACGGCAAAAACGACGGCGAAAGCGGCGGTCGCTGCAAACAAGGTTTGACGTAACGGCATTTTTTGACGCTCTCCGAGGGTGGCACGCTGTTCAGTTCTGCAGTATCGACAGCCACGATCGATCCATGTTGCCAGAGTTTGGCCGTCGCGCAAGCGTGATTTCCCGACAGCAAGCGGTTTGCGCGACGCTGCCACAACAGGCAGGCGGAGGCAGCATGCCAAAACATTCAACGGGAGCGCCGGATGGCGGAACTCAAGGCCGATGTTCTTGTATTGGGTGCGGGCATGGTCGGCGTCAGCGCCGCCTTGCACCTGCAGCAGCGGGGACGGGACGTCATCCTGGTCGACAGGCATGAACGCGCCGGCGAGGAGACCAGTTTTGGAAATGCCGGGCTGATCGAATGCGCCTCGGTCTTCCCCTACATGTTCCCGCGGGATTTCGCGCAGCTCCTGCGATACGCGTTGAACCGCTCGCCGCAGGTACGCTACCGCTTTTCCGATTTGCCTTTCTCCCTGCCGTGGCTGCTGCGCTATTTCCTCGCTTCCTCGCCGGATCGGGCGTTGCACAGCGCGATGGCCGAACTGCCCCTGATCCGGCGCAGCCTGATCGAGCATGAGGCGCTGATCGCGGAGGCCGGCGTTCCCGAGTTGTTGCGAAAGACCGGCTGGATCAAGCTGTTTCGCTCCGATGCCAGCCTCGCCAACGCCGTGCGCGAGGTCGAGCGAGCCAGGCCATATGGCGTTGCCGGCGAGGTCCTCGACGGCAACGCCATTGCGCTGCGCGAGCCCAATCTGACCGGAGAGTTTTCCGGCGCGATCTATTGGCCCGCGCCCGGATTCATTCCCGATCCCGGCGCACTGGCCAAAGCCTATGCGGCGCTTTTCAAGCGCAAGGGCGGACGCTTCGTTGTCGGCGACGCGAGAACGCTCGAACAGGGGGCGGGCGGATGGCGCGTGCAAGGTGCTGAGGGCGGGGTCGCCGCGCGCGAAGTCGTCGTGGCGCTCGGACCATGGTCCGATCTGGTGTTTCGTCCGCTCGGATATTCCATTCCGCTCGGCATCAAGCGGGGCTACCACCTGCATCTGGCGCCGCGCGGCAATGCCGTGCTCAATCACCCCGTTCTTGATTCGGATCTCGGCTTTCTGCTGGCGCCGATGAACCGCGGCATTCGGCTCACCACCGGCGTGGAGTTTGCCCGCCGCGATGCGCCGCCCACGCCGGTTCAAATTCAGCAGGCGCTGCCGCGGGCGCATGCCTTGTTCCCGCTGGGAGAGGCGATCGACGCAACGCCCTGGAAGGGCGCGCGGCCGTGTTTGCCGGATATGTTGCCGGTCATAGGCAAGGCGCCTCGCCATGCCGGGTTGTGGTTCGATTTCGGCCACCAGCACCATGGGCTGACGCTGGGTCCGGCGACCGGCCGGCTGCTGGCGGAGATGATGACCGGCGAGACGCCGTTCGCCGATCCCGCGCCCTTTGCCGCCGCGCGCTTTGGTTGACCATAGCTGCCGAAGGAAGGCGCCAGGGGCCGTCTCGCCCCTTCAGGCCGCTTGCGTCCCGTGGCCGGTCGCGGCGATACTGCCGCACGCTGTCAATGCAACCAGGAGTGCCACATGAAGGTAAACGTTGAAATAGATTGCACGCCGCTCGAGGCGCGGCAGTTCTTCGGGCTTCCCGACGTGCAGCCGATGCAGACGGCGGTCATGGAAAAACTCCAGAGCCAGATGATGGACAATATCCAGAAGGTTTCACCGGAAGCGCTGATGCAGAGCTGGCTGACGTTCGATCCGAAGATCGCAGAACGGTTTCAGAACATGTTCGTGGCCATGGCAGGCCTGGGCGGCACGCGCGCGACCGACAAGAAATAACGATGCCGACTGACCGAAGCGAACCGCCGGAGATGGGCCAGCTTCGTCCGCCGGGTCTGGGCCTGCTGTTGGCCGAGATGAGAGGGATATTCGAGTTCAACGCCAGCCTGCTGCTGTCCCCGCTGCTGATGCGCGCGCCGAAAGGCGACGGTCATCCGGTGCTGACGTTGCCCGGGTTCCTCGCCAGCGACCTGTCGATGGCGCCGATGCGCAGATATCTGAAAGAACTCGGCTACGATGCCCATGCCTGGAACATGGGCCGCAACATCGGCGGCATCTCGCGGATGCGGACGGCATTGCGCGAGCGACTCGCCGGGATTCACGAAAGTTGCGGCCGCAAGGTCAGCCTTGTCGGATGGAGCCTCGGCGGCGTCTATGCGCGCGACCTGGCGCTGCAGGCGCCGCAGATGGTGCGATACGTTGTGACGCTGGGAAGTCCGTTCGCGAACGATGTCAGGGCGACCAACGCCACGCGGCTTTATGAAGCGTTGTCGGGCGAAGCGGTCGACGACAATCCGGAGCTTCGCGAGGCGATATCCGGCGACTTGCCGGTTCCAACCACGTCGATCTATTCACGCGCCGACGGCGTCGTGAACTGGCGGACCTGCCTGTTGCGCCCCTCCGCTACCGCCGAAAACATCGAGGTATACCTCGCCAGTCATGTCGGGCTCGGCGTGAACCCGGCTGCCTTGTGGGCGGTCGCCGACCGCCTGGCCCAGCCCGAGGGCCAATTCAGCCAATTTGACCGATCGGGGCCGTTTGCCATTGCATATGCGCCTCCATAACAGGCACAATCCTGACCGACGTCCCGAACAGGGAACCGTCTGAACGCCAGAAGCGCCGCCAAGGCGCCGCGTGAATTGTTCGCGGGAGGAACATATGAGTGACGCCAGGAAGCTGTCCTCAATGGATGCGTCGTTTCTGTATCTGGAAACGCCGGAAATGCCGATGCATGTCGGGAGCATGGCCATCTTCCGCCTGCCCGACGATTACAAGGGCGACTTTTTCGAAGACTTCAAGGCGATGATCGCCTCGCGGCTGCACGTCGCGCCGATCCTGAAAGCGCGGCTGGAAAAGGCGCCGCTCGACATCGATCATCCTTCCTGGGTCGAGGACGACCAGTTCGATATCGACCGCCATATCTTCCGCGGCAGCCTTCCGGCTCCCCACGACCGCGCCACGCTGGAGCGCATCGTCGGCTGGATGCATGCCAAGCTGCTCAATCGCGCCCGTCCGCTCTGGGAGTTCTATGTCTTCGAAGGCATGAAGGACAACGAGATCGGGCTCTATTCCAAGATGCACCACGCCTGCATCGACGGCGGCGCGGGGGCTGCGCTGACCAACATGATCTACGACGTGACGCCGGTGCCAAGGACGATCGAGCCGCCGGCGGCGCGGGCGAAGGTCGGGCAGGAGCCGCGCGACATCGCCGCCAATCTCCTCGATTCCTACCAGCAGCTATGGCGCCAGCCGTTCGATGCCTCCGCCGCCGCCAAGGGCATCGAACTGCCGCGCTCGGGAAAAAGCGATCTCGGATCGATCCTGTTCGACAACGCGATGTTCCAGATCGAAAACGCGGTGAAGTTCGTCGGCAATGTTCCGACCATGCTCAAAAGCGTCTCCGACGTGGTCGGAAAGATAACCGATCCGAAATCGCGCGACAGTATCGCCAGCATGGTGTCGCCGTCGACCATCCTGAACAAGTCGATTTCATCGGAACGCAGCTTTGCCGGGGTATCGATCCCGCTCTGCCGCGCGAAAGCGCTGGCCAAGCAGGCCGGCGGCAAGCTGAACGATGTGGTGCTCGCAATATCGAGCGGCGTGGTCCGGCGCTATCTTCTGGAGCGCGGCGCGCTGCCGGCCAAATCGATGACCGCGGCGGTGCCGATCTCGCTGCGCGAGGAGGGCAACACCGACGCCAACAACCAGGTGTTCGGCATGATCTGCTCGATCGCCAGCAATATCGAGGATCCCAAGGCGCGGCTGCAGGCGATCATCGCGCAATCCACCAAATCCAAGGAGATGTCGCATCCGCTGCGGGCCTTGATGCCGCAGATGTCGAACGTCTCGATGCTGGGCGCGCCGATCCTGGTCCAGATCCTGGCGCTGTTGTACAGCCGCTCCAGCCTGTCGGACGTGCTGCCGCCGGCGGCGAATATCACGGTGTCCAATGTTCCCGGACCGCGCCAGACGCTGTATGCGGCGGGAGCCGAATTGCTGCACATCTTCCCGGTGTCGATCTCGACCCACGGGCTGGCGCTCAACATCACCGTGCAGAGCTACCGCGATCAGCTGGATTTCGGCTTCATCGCCGGCGCCAACATTATTCCGCACGTCCAGCTGCTCTGTGACATGCTGCCGGGAGAGTTCGCCGCACTCGAAGCCGCCTTTGCTCCGCCGGCCGATCTCAAGAGCCAGGCAAGCTGATCGGCAATTGAAGTGAGTAGCCAATGATCGAAATGCCGCCGCTGCAGTTTGCCCAGACCAACGGGATTCGGATGGGCTTTTATGAGGCCGGACCGAAGACCGACAAGCCGCCGGTCATTCTTTGCCACGGCTGGCCCGAGATCGCGTTTTCGTGGCGCCACCAGATCAAGGCGTTGAGCGAAGCCGGCATTCGGGTGATTGCGCCGGACCAGCGCGGCTATGGCTCAACCGACCGGCCCGAACCGGTCGAAGCCTACGACATCGAGCATCTGACCGGCGATCTCGTCGGTCTGCTCGATCACCTCAAGATCGACAAGGCTGTTTTCGTCGGCCATGACTGGGGCGGATTCGTCGTCTGGCAGATGCCGCTTCGGCATATCGATCGCGTCGCCGGCGTCGTCGGCATCAATACGCCGCACATCAACCGCGCCTGGGCCGATCCGATCGAGCTGCTGCGCAAGCGCTTCGGCGAGCAGATGTACATCGTCCAGTTCCAGGACCCGGCGCGCGAGCCCGACAGGATATTCGGCAGCCGGGTGGAGCAGACCTTTGACGCCTTCATGCGCAAGCCGGTGCCGCGGCCCGACACCGCGCCGGAGGAGCAGGTGGTTGCCGGCGTCGGCGCTTCACCGCGACTTAATCTGGCGTTTCCGCAGATGATCGCCGGTTACGACGCCAAGCATGATCCGCGCACGCCGATCCTGTCGCCGGAGGAAAGGCAGGTGTTCGTCGATACCTTCAAGAAGACCGGATTCACCGGCGGGATCAACTGGTACCGCAACATGTCGCGCAACTGGCAGCGCTCGGCCGACCTCGATCATACCGTGCGCGTGCCGTCGCTGATGATCATGGCCGAGAACGATGCGGTGCTGCCGCCGTCGTCGGCCGACGGCATGGAGAAGCTCATTCCCGACCTCGAGAAATATCTCGTCCGCGGCAGCGGTCATTGGACCCAGCAGGAAAAGCCGGAGGAGGTCAGCGCCAAGCTGATCGAATGGCGCAGGAAGCGATTTGGGTAAGGTCTCCATCGTCATTGCGAGCGAAGCGAAGCAATCCAGCCTCTGGCACGCGTGCAAGTGTGGATTGCTTCGTCGCAAGAGCTCCTCGCAATGACGGTGTACTGGGAGCAGGGCAGGGGAATATCCAGCGAATGGCGTCGACCAACCGACTAAGCCCAATTCCGCATCCGCCGACCATGCCGGTGGTCGGCAACATGCTGTCGCTGGATTCGACCGCGCCGGTGCAAAATCTGGCCCGGCTGGCCAAGGAACTGGGGCCGATCTTCTGGCTCGACATGATGGGCGCGCCGCTGGTCATCGTCTCCGGCCACGACCTCGTCAACGAACTCAGTGACGAGAAGCGTTTCGACAAGGCGGTGCGCGGGCCGCTGCGCCGGGTGCGCGCGATCGGCGGCGACGGCCTGTTCACCGCCGATACCACCGAGCCGAACTGGAGCAAGGCCCACAACATCCTGCTGCAGCCGTTCGGCAATCGCGCCATGCAGTCCTATCACCCGAGCATGGTCGATATCGCCGAGCAGCTGGTGAAGAAGTGGGAACGGCTGAACGCCGACGAGGAGATCGACGTCGTTCACGACATGACCGCGCTGACGCTGGATACCATCGGACTGTGCGGGTTCGACTACCGCTTCAATTCGTTCTATCGGCGCGACTATCACCCCTTTGTGGCGTCGCTGGTGCGCTCGCTCGAGACCATCATGATGATCCGCGGCCTGCCGCTGGAAAATCTCTGGATGCAGAAGCGGCGCCGCGATCTCGCCGGCGACGTCGCCTTCATGAACAAGATGGTCGACGAGATCGTCGCCGAGCGTCGCAGGAACGCGGCGGCCACCGAAGACAAGAAGGACATGCTCGCCGCCATGATGACCGGCGTCGACCGCGCTACCGGCGAGCAGCTCGATGACGTCAACATCCGCTACCAGATCAACACCTTCCTGATCGCCGGGCACGAAACCACCAGCGGGCTGTTGTCGTGCACGCTCTATGCGCTGTTGAAGCATCCCGACGTCCTGAAGAAGGCCTATGAGGAAGTCGACCGGGTGCTCGGGGGCGATATCAACGCCAAACCGACCTATCAGCAGGTAACCCAGCTCACCTACATCACGCAGATTTTGAAAGAAGCACTGCGGCTGTGGCCGCCGGCGCCGGCCTACGGCATCTCGCCGCTGGCCGACGAGACCATCGGCGGCAAATACAAGCTCAAGAAGAACACCTTTGTCACGGTGCTGGTATTGGCGCTGCATCGCGACCCCAGCGTCTGGGGGCCGAATCCCGACGCGTTCGATCCGGAGAATTTTTCCCGCGAGGCGGAGGCGGCGCGTCCCGTCAATGCCTGGAAGCCGTTCGGCAACGGCCAGCGCGCCTGCATCGGCCGCGGCTTTGCCATGCATGAGGCCGCACTTGCGATCGGCATGATCCTGCAGCGCTTCAAGCTGATCGACGTCAACCGTTACCAGATGCATCTGAAGGAGACGCTGACGATCAAGCCTGACGGATTCAAGATCAAGGTGCGGCCGCGTGCGGACAAGGAGCGCGGCACGCAGGCGGGCGCGGCCACGGCCGACGGCTGCGTCGAGTGCTGCGACGGCACCGCGCGCGCGGACCCGTCCCGGGCACAATACGCCGCTATTGGTGCTGTACGGATCCAATCTCGGCACCGCCGAGGAACTCGCTACCCGCGTGGCTGATCTCGCCGAGGTCAACGGCTTTGCCACCAGACTGGCGCCGCTCGACGACTTCGTGGGCAAGCTGCCGGAGCAGGGCGGCGTCCTGATCTTCTGCGCGTCGTACAACGGCGCGCCGCCCGATAACGCCACGCAGTTCGTCAAATGGCTCGGCGGCGACCTGCCGAAGGATGCATTTGCCAAGGTGCGCTACGCGGTGTTCGGTTGCGGCAACAGCGACTGGGCCGCGACCTATCAGTCGATCCCGCGGCTGATCGACGAGCAATTGGCTGCGCATGGCGGCCGCAGCGTCTATGTGCGCGGCGAGGGCGATGCGCGCAGCGACCTCGATGGCGAATTCGAGAGCTGGTTCGCCAGGCTCGCGCCGCTGGCGACCAGGGAATTCGGCATCGAGTCGAATTTCAGCCGCAGCGCCGAGGACGAGCCGCTCTACCAAATCGAGCCGGTGGCGTCGTCGGCGGTCAATGCCGTCGTCGCGCTCGGCGGCGCTTCGCCGATGAAGGTGCTGGTCAATACCGAACTGCAAAACAAGCAGGGCGCTAGCGCGTCGGAACGATCGACCCGTCACATCGAGGTGCAACTGCCGTCTGGCCTCAGTTACCGGGTCGGCGACCATCTCAGCGTGGTGCCGCGCAACGATCCGGCATTGGTGGATTCGGTCGCGCGCCGCTTCGGATTTCTGCCCTCCGATCAGATCCGCCTGCAGGTCGCCGAAGGCCGGCGCGCGCAACTGCCGGTCGGCGAGCCGGTGTCGGTCGGTCGGCTGTTGACCGATTTCGTCGAGTTGCAGCAGGTCGCGACCCGCAAGCAGATCCAGATCATGTCGGAGAACACCCGCTGTCCCCAGACAAAGCCGAAACTGCTCGGCTTTGTCGGCGACGATGCCGCGTCCACCGAACGCTATCGCGCGGAAATCCTGGCAAAGCGCAGATCGGTGTTCGATCTGCTGGAGGAATATCCGGCCTGCGAACTGCCGTTCCACGCCTATCTCGAAATGCTGTCACTGCTGGCGCCGCGCTATTATTCGATCTCTTCGTCGCCCTCGGTGGATCCCTCGCGCTGCAGCGTCACCGTCGCCGTGGTCGAGGGACCTGCGAGTTCGGGTCGCGGCATTTATAAAGGCATCTGCTCGAACTACCTCGCCGGCCGCCGCGGTGGCGAGACCATCCATGCGACGGTGCGCGAAACCAAGGCCGGGTTCCGGCTGCCCGACGATCCCACCGTGCCGATCATCATGGTCGGTCCCGGCACGGGGTTGGCGCCATTCCGCGGCTTTTTGCAGGAGCGCGCCGCGTTGAAAGCCGGGGGCGCAAGCCTTGGCCCCGCGATGCTGTTTTTCGGCTGTCGCCACCCCGATCAGGATTATCTCTATGCGGACGAACTGAAGGCCTTTGCCGCCAGCGGCATCACTGAACTGCACATCGCGTTCTCGCGCGCCGAGGGTCCCAAGACCTATGTGCAGAACCTGGTGGCTGCGCAGAGAGATCGTGTCTGGAGCCTGATCGAACAGGGCGCGATCATTTACGTCTGCGGCGACGGCGGCAAGATGGAGCCGGACGTCAAGGCGGCGATTGTCGCAATCTATCGCGAGCGCAACGGCGCGGATGCCGACGCGGCGCAGCGCTGGATCGACGATCTCGGCGCTGGGAATCGCTACGTACTCGATGTCTGGGCGGGCGGGTGAGCGAGCGACAACACTAGCCGGTCGTCCCTGCGAATGCAGGGACCTATACGCTGCGGCCTATCGATTTGATTCCGACGCCCGACACGTTGCCGTCATTTGTGCCGGTGGTTATGGGTCCCTGCTTTGGCAGGGACGACGAGAGATTGGCTTAGGTTATCTTTTCGGCAGCCGCTCGAAGCTCGGAATCCCTTCCGGAATTTGATGGAAAGCCTGCTTGTCGACGGTGAAGATCGCCATCTGCGCGCTGCCGAACAACGCGGGATCGTCGAGCGTGCCGGCCTTGAGGATCACGGCGTTCAATCCCGGCCGCCGCGTGACCAGGTGGGTGCCGCATTCGGCGCAGAATTCGCGGGTGACGGCGCCTTCCAGGTCGCTGCGGGTGAATTGCTTGGGCGTTCCCCTGGTATAGGCAAAACCGTCGACCGGCATCAGCATGAACATGTTGGGCGAGCCGCCCGAGATATATTGGCACTCGCGGCAATGGCATTGCGCCTTCAACATCGGCTCGCCTTCGGCGACATAGCGCACGCTGCCGCAATAACATCCGCCTTCCAGTTTCATGACGTTCCCCCTGTCTCTAGTGCACCGCTTTGGCTGACGCCGCGTGGGCGTGTTTGTCGATGGCGTCGATGATCTGCGGCCACATCGGGATCGGCAAAGCGTGGCCCATGCCCTCGATCATCAGCAGTTTCGCGCCTGGTATCGAGGCTGCGGTGTCCTTGCCGCCCATCGGGTGAACCAGCGGATCGACGGTGCCGTGGATCACCAGCGTCGGCGCCTTGACCGTGTGCAGCCGCGCCTTGCGGCTGCCTGATGCGAGGATCGCGCGCAATTGACGCCCGACGCCGGCCGGATTGAGGCCGCGCGCGAAGGTGCGTTCGGCACGCGCCTGGTCGAGCGCTTCGTCTTCGGGGAAGCTGCCGACCCGCAGGACTTTCCAGGTCTGCGTAAAACGCACGAAGAATTCCTCTCTGGTCGTCGGCGGCGGCGCCATCAGGATGGCCATCGCTTCGCGGGTCGCCGGCGGAACTCTTGGGTTGCCGGTTGTCGACATGATGGAAGTAAGCGAGCGTACCCGTTGCGGAAACAGAATCGCGATTTCCTGGGCGATCATGCCGCCCATCGACAAGCCGACCACATGGGCCGACCTGATGCCGAGCGCGTCCATCAGGCCGGTCGTATCCTCCGCCATGTCGCGCAGCCGGTAGGGCGCCTGGACCGGGATTTTCAGAAAGCGCAACTTGAGTAGCTCCATCGCGGTCAGGCGCTTGCCGCCGGAGAGGTGGCTCGATTTTCCGATGTCACGGTTGTCGAAGCGGATGACGCGAAACCCGCGCGCCGCCAGCTGCAGGCAGAACTCATCGTCCCAATGGATCATCTGGGCGCCGAGCCCCATGATCAAGATCATCGGTTCCGCGTTGGCGTCGCCGAAGATCTCGTAGCAGAGGTCAATGCCGTTGGCGCGGACGATCTGCGGCGGCTGATGGGCTGATACATTCACCTTGGCTGTTCCCCGGATGATTTTTCCTTGACAACTCTATGACACGGTTTTTCGCGCCGCAGAAGGCTCCCTTGGCCGGCAAATCGGCGCCGTCAGGTTGACCGGCCCGTCGCAACGGTGTGGTATGGCGGAAAATAGCCGAGACCGGCGCGCTACTCCATGCGAGTGGAAACCGGTTTCCCGGCCGCGATACGCGGAAAGTCGCGATCATGCTGGAGGACGCCGATGGCAGACAAGAGCAACGATCCCGTCGCGCTGTGGCAGAATATGATTGGCGAGATGGAGAAGGGATTCAACGCCTTCGCCAATCGGGCGATGGCGTCGCCGGAATTTTCCAAGGTCGTCAATCAGGTGGGCGGGGTCACCGCGGGGGCGCAAAAACAGCTCGGCGACCTCATGGAGAAATATCTCCTCAGCATGAACCTGCCGAGTCGGGCGCAGATGGTCAGCATGGCCGAGCGGCTGGCCTCGATTGAAGGCCAGCTGAACGAGATCAAGACGCTGTTGCATCAGGTGCATGGCAATCCTGCCGCACCTGGCGGCGCAGGTTCGGCTGCGCCGCGACCGCCGCGCACCAGGCGCCCGCCGTCGCCGGGCGGAGAGCAAAAATGAACGCCAGCGCTGGCCTGAGTGCCGTGGGCCTCGATCTGGCTGGCATCCCGGAGCGGATCCAGTCCGAGGTCCAGCGTGCGATCCAGCGCAGTATAAAGGGCGTCGAATATATCTCGACATCGGGTCCGTCGCTGGGTTCTACCCCCAAGGATATCCTCAGTGTCCGCGGGACCATGAATCTCTACCACTATCGGCCGGTCGCGGACGAGATCTACCGCGTGCCGATCCTGATCGTGATGGCGACCACCAACCGCGGCTACATCCTCGACATGGTGCCCGGCCAGAGCTTCATCGAGTTTCTCCTGAAGCGCGGCTACGACGTCTACATGCTGGACTGGAGCGCGCCGAAGCCTGAAGAAAAACGGCTGGGAATGGAGGACTATGTTCTCGATTTCATTCCGGATTGCGTGCGTCAGGTGCAGCGCGATTCCGGCGAGAACGACGTCACCGTGATCGGCTATTGTTTCGGCGGCGTGTTGTCGCTGCTCTACGGCTCGATCTTCGCCGACGGGCCGATGAAGAACCTGATCTGCTTTACGACCCCTGTCGATTTCCGCGAGATGAAGCTGTTCCAGAACTTTTCCGACCGCCGTTATTTCGATGTCGATCATCTAGTCGACAGCATCGGCAACGTCCCGCCCGAAATGATCCTGTCGTCCTTCGAGATGCTGCGGCCGGCCTCGCGCGCCGCGAGCCAGGTGCAGTTGTGGGAAAACATCTGGAACGACGAGTTCGTCAAATCGTACCGGATGTTCGATCGCTGGGCGACCGACACGCTGCCGCTGGCCGGCGAGTATTTCCGCACCATCACCAAGGATCTGATGTGGGACAACAAGCTCTACAACGACACCATGTCGGTCGGTGGACGGAAGGCGGATATCTCGAAGATCAAGGTTCCGATCCTGCATGCGGTGGCCGAGCATGATCACATCGTTCCCTACGACGCCGCCAAGCCGCTGATTGCGAAGATCGGCTCGGCCGACAAGGAGGAGGTGGTCCTCAAGGGCGGCCACGTCAGCCTTGTCGCCGGCGCCAACGCCATCAAGCGGCTGTGGCCCAAACTCAATTCATGGCTATGCGAGAGATCGACATGAGCAGCGAAATCCGTTCCTATCCGCGCCGCGCCACCACGGACGCCGGCGAGATCGAATTCCGCCTGATGTCGCAGGCCGACGAGGCCGCCGTGCTCGACTTCGCGCAAAAGCTGCCCGTGCACGATCTGCTGTTCCTGCCGCGCGATATCAGCGAGCCCAAGGTTCTGGCCGCCTGGATCAAGGAGATCGAGCGCGGCGCGATCACAAGCCTGCTCGCGGTCCGAGCGGACAGGGTGGTGGGATGCGGCACCCTGGTGCGCGATCCCCTGTCCTGGTCGCCGCATGTCGGCGAAATCCGCAACGTGGTGGCCTCCGACGTGCGTGGGCAGGGCGTCGGCCGGGTGCTGTCGCAGGAGATTTTTGCACTCGCTTTGGGCGCGGGCCTGGAAAAGCTGGTGGTGCAGATGACGGTCGATCAGACCGGCGCCATCGCCATCTTCGAGGGCCTCGGGTTCAAGGCCGAGGCGCTGCTCCGCGACCATGTGAAGGACAAGGCCGGCAAGAAGCACGACATCGTCGTGCTCGGGCATAATGTGGCGCAGGTCCGGGCACAGATGGAGGCGTATGGGCTTCCGGGCGCGGTTGCGTCCTGATTAGTCGGAAATCCGCCGGTTCCCCGGGCAAACCGCCTAACAATCAGGCCTATCACGAATTAGTGATATCGCATCGCACCATTAATGTTGCATCGCACCATTAACCATGCCATATATGCCTTGCCCCGGGCCAAACCGGACGGGGTGAGCCCATAGCTCGAACCTGAGGATGGAGAGACCCCATGACCACCGAAACCAATTCCGTGCTGAACACCGTCAAGGAAGCCTTTGCGCCCGTCACCGAGGCGTTCGGCAAGCTGCAGAACCTGGAAGTTCCGGAAGCCGCCCGCGAGTTCGTCAAGAAGCAGGCGGAGACTGCCAAGGAACGCGCCGCCGACCTGCACGCCGGCTCGGAGAAGGTGACTGCCGCGATCGAGACCGCTGTTGCCGGTTCGGTCAGCGAAGCCGCCAAGATCAGCCGCAATATCCAGGACGCGATCTATCAGGATGCCGAGGCTTTCTTCGCCGGCATCGACAAACTGGCTTCCGCCAAGTCGCTCAACGAAGCGGTACAGATTCAGTCCGACATGCTGCGCGCGCGCGGCGAAGTGCTGGTGTCGCGGGCGAAGGCCTCGACCGAATATCTCGGCAAGCTGGTCGCCGATGGCGCCAAGACTGCCCAGGACAACTTCACCAAGGTCTACAACAAGACCGCTTGATCGTTTTCGCGTCGGTAGCGTTAGTTCGAAGGCCCGCTCAGGCGGGCCTTCTTTTTGACCGGTATCCGCATAGATCAGCGCTAACCCTCATGGTGAGGAGGCGCACTTGCGCCGTCTCGAACCATGAGGCCTCATCCTTCGAGACGCGGCAAAGACGCCGCTCCTCAGGATGAGGGTCTTAGTTCGTTCGAAAGCCGCCATGACCGTTCCCGGCACATTCTCGTTTGACGCGCCCGGCGATGCCGCGCGTGCGGCTGAGCTGCGGCGGGTCAAGGCGCTGGCGACGCTGGTTCTGGCCGGCACCCTGACACTGTTCGTGACGGCAAAGCTGCTGGTGCCGCAGCACCCGGTATTCGGCTTCGTCGCGGCCTTTGCGGAAGCCGCTACCATCGGCGGCCTGGCCGATTGGTACGCCGTGGTGGCGCTGTTCAAGAGGCCGCTCGGATTGCCGATCCCGCACACCGCGATCATCCAGGCCAATCAGCACCGCATCGCCGACAAGCTCGGCGAATTCATCGAGGTGCATTTTCTCGAAGCCGCGCCGGTCGAAGCCAAGCTGCGCCAGATCGACTTCGGTTCCTTCATCGCCGACTGGCTGCGCGACCGCAAGCGCAGCGCCGATCTCGCCCGCTTCACGCTGCGGCTGCTGCCTGAGGCGGTGGCGGCAACGGAAACATCCGGGTTGATGGCCTTCATCACCCGCCGCATCACCACCCAGCTGCAGGCCATCGATTTCGCGCCGCTCGCCGCCGGAACGCTGCGTGCTTTCGTCGCCGAGCGCCGGCATCAGGGCCTGCTCGACGACATGCTGCGCGCCGTCCACGAGACGATGACGCAGCCGGAAACCATGGCGATGATCCGCGAGAAGATCCGTGGTGAACTGCCGACGCTGCTGAAACTCTACCGCACCGACAAGTTTCTCATGAACAAGATCGTCGCCTCCGCGACCGCCTTCTTCGAGGAAGTCCGCAGCGATCCCAACCATCCGTTTCGCGGCGAGTTCGACCGCATGGTGCTGTCGTTCGTCGACCGGCTTTCCAGCGACAAAGGCTATGCCGACCGCATCGACGGTTTGAAGCGCGATCTCCTCGCGCGTCCCGAGCTCGGCGATCTCGCGCGCAATATCTGGTCGAACGCGCGGGCCTTCATCGAGCGCAGCGCCAGCGGCGAGAGCCATGTGCTGCAGCAACACCTTGCCGGCATGTTCGTGAAAGCGGGCGAGACGCTCGCCGCCGATGCCGAACTGCGCGCCGAGATCAACCAGGGCTTTGTCGCGGTGCTGCGAAGCTTTATCGCCGACCAGAAGAGCGGCGTTTCCAGCTTCATCTCCGACCAGGTCAAGGGCTGGGACATGGGACAATTGATCTCGCTGATCGAAATCAACATCGGCCGGGATCTGCAATACATCCGCTTCAACGGATCATTGATCGGTGGCCTTGCCGGCCTCGCGCTCTACACCGGTGAATTCCTGCTGCGATTGTTGTGACTTTTAGATCACGGCGTTGGCTTTCTCGGTCGAGAGCTATTGTCCAATTCGATGCCAGGCGCTTGAATGATGAAATCAGTGCCATAGCTTTTAAGAGATTGTTGCGTTGCGGAACGAATGACGTGAGAGCCGCGTTTCCCAAAACTGGCCAATTAGCAGGCCTTCGGCCGCGAAGAGGAAATACGATGTCCGCCACTGCCCAGACGCTGCCCCCGCCGTCCAGAACCCTGATGTTTCTGGAAGGCAGGGCGATCCATGAACTCGGCGCGTTTATCGGCGCCTTGCCGCTGCTCAGTCTCGCGCCGAAAGGCGACGGTCATCCGGTGCTGGTGTTGCCGGGACTGGTGGCCTCGGACGCCTCAACGCGGCCGCTGCGCAGCTTCCTGAAGAACCGCGGCTACGCGGTCAGCGGCTGGCGGCAGGGCCGCAATCTCGGCCTGCGCCACGGTGTGCAGCACGCCATGGTCGATCTGGTGCGCGAACTCAGCGACACCCATGGGCGCAGGATCAGCATGGTGGGCTGGAGCCTTGGCGGGCTCTACGCGCGGCAGCTCGCCAAGATGATGCCCGATCGCGTGCGCTCGGTGATCACGCTCGGCAGTCCGTTCGCCGGCCATCCCAAAGCCACCAACGCCTGGCGCGTCTACGAAATGGCGAGCGGCCGCAGCGCCGAGGAAGAAGACCACCGGTTCGGCGGATCGCTTTCGGAAACGCCGCCGGTGCCGACCACCGCGATCTTCAGCCGCACCGACGGCATCTGCGCCTGGCAGGGTTGCGTGGAAAAGACCTCCGCGATGTCCGAGAGCATCGAGGTCGAAAGCAGCCATTGCGGCATGGGCCATCACCCTGCCGTGGTCTACGCCGTGGCCGATCGTCTCGCCCAGCGTGAGGGCGAATGGGCGCCGTTCGACCGCAGCGGCTGGCGCAGCATCGTTTACCCCGATCCGAATCGATAATCGGTTCCAGTTATTGGCCGCCCATGTTGTCTACCTCGCCCCGCTTGCGGGGAGAGGTCGGATTTTACGCGCAGCGAAAAATCCGGGTGAGGGGTGAGTTTCCGTGCATTCGGTGTTCGTGGATGCAGCCCCTCGTCCCGACCCTCTAAGAGCGAGCTTCGCTCGTTTCGACCCCGCAAGCGGGGGAGAGGGAGAAGTGGTATCCAGCGCGTAACGCCTCGCCCGGGTTTTTGTAATTCCCCAAAACGCGCTATGCGTTGGCAATGCCGCAGCCGCTTGCCCGCATCATCGACCAGCTCAAGCGCGAACCCTCGCGTACCGGGTCCATCGTCATCACCGTGTTCGGTGACGCCATCGTGCCGCGCGGCGGTTCGGTCTGGCTCGGCACGCTGCTGGAATTTTTCAAGGCGCTCGACATCGACAGCGGCGTGGTGCGCACCGCGATGTCGCGGCTCGCCGCCGACGGCTGGCTCGAGCGCGAGAAAGTCGGTCGCAACAGTTTTTATCGCCTGGTGAAAAAGGGCCGGCAGACCTTCGATGCCGCCACCAAACATATCTACGATCCGCAACCTTCGGATTGGACCGGGCGCTTTGAACTGCTGCTGATCGGCAACGGCGAAGATCGAGACGCCTCGCGCGAAGCGCTCAAGAATGCCGGTTTCGGCAGCCCGCTGCCCGGCGTGTGGGTCGCGCCATCAGGGGTTCCGATCCCGGAGGAAGCAGCGTCCGCGATCCGGCTCGAAGTCTCGGCCGAGGATGACAGTGGCCGCCGCCTGCTCAGCGAAAGCTGGCCGCTCGATCGCACTGCGGACGCCTACCTGAAATTCATCAGGACGTTCGAGCCGCTGCGCGGCTGGATCGGCCGGCGCGCACGGCTGCCGGACACCGATGCGTTCACGGCGCGGATTTTGCTGATCCATCATTACCGGCGGGTGGTGCTGCGCGATCCGCTGCTGCCGGCGGCGCTGTTGCCGGCGGATTGGCCGGGGCGGGCGGCCCGCCGGCTCTGCGGCGAGATCTATCGCGGCCTGTTGCCGGCCTCCGAGCAATGGCTCGACCGCCACGGATTGAATGAAAACGGCCCGTTGCCCGCCGCCGGCGCCGAGCTGGCGCGCCGTTTCGGGCAGTGACATGTTACAGAATTATATTGCATGTTGATGTTTTTGTTATATATTTAGCCCGGATCATCCGGGAGGCCGGCGCATGTATACCCAGGCGCTCAATACGTCGGAAGCCGAGGAACGTAATGTTGGGAAATGCGATGTCGAGGACGCCGCACGGGCGGCGCAGTTTCAGGCGCGCATCGACGACGAGCAGCGCATCGAGCCGAACGACTGGATGCCCGCGGCCTATCGCAAGACGCTGACTCGGCAGATTTCACAACACGCGCATTCCGAAATCGTCGGCATGCTGCCGGAAGGCAACTGGATCACCCGCGCGCCGTCGCTGCGCCGCAAGGCGGCGCTGCTGGCAAAAGTGCAGGACGAATGCGGCCACGGGCTTTACCTCTACGCCGCCGCCGAGACGCTCGGCACCTCGCGCGAAGAGCTGGTCGACCAGATGCTGGCCGGCAAGGCAAAGTATTCGTCGATCTTCAATTACCCGACATTGACCTGGGCGGACATCGGCGTGATCGGCTGGCTGGTCGACGGCGCGGCGATCATGAACCAGATTCCGCTGTGCCGCTGTTCCTACGGTCCCTATGCGCGCGCGATGATCCGTGTCTGCAAGGAAGAATCCTTCCATCAGCGGCAGGGTTACGAGATCATGGTGACGCTTTCGCGCGGCTCGGAAGAGCAGAAGGCGATGGCGCAGGATGCGCTGGATCGCTGGTGGTGGCCGGTGCTGATGATGTTCGGGCCGCCCGACCAGGCCAGCCAGCACAGCGACACATCGACGAAATGGAAGATCAAGCGCTTCTCCAATGACGAGCTGCGGCAGAAATTCGTCGATGCGACGGTGCCGCAGGCGCAATATCTGGGGCTTGCAATTCCCGATCCCGGCATGAAGCAGAACGAGGCGACCGGGCATTGGGAATACAGCGCGATCGACTGGGACGAATTCAAGCAGGTGCTGGCCGGCAACGGCCCGTGCAATCGCGACCGGATGACGGCGCGGCGCAAGGCGCATGAAGAGGGCGCCTGGGTGCGCGAGGCGGCCGCTGCCTACGCCGAAAAGCGCCGCCATCGCCAGGCCGCGCAGGCTGCCGAATAAAGGGAGGTCATGATGGCTACGCCGAACACGCCGCTCTGGGAAGTCTTCATTCGCAGCCGCAATGGGCTGGCGCACAAGCATGTCGGCTCGCTGCACGCCGCCGACGCCACGCTGGCGCTGCAGGCCGCGCGCGACATCTACACCCGGCGCGGCGAGGGATTGTCGATCTGGGTGGTGCCGTCGAGCGCGATCACCGCGTCCGACCCTGCCGAGAAGGGTATGATGTTCGAGCCGGCGGAATCCAAGATCTACCGTCATCCGACATTCTACGACGTGCCCGAGGAAGTCGGGCATATGTGATTTTTTCGTCCTCATGGTGAGGAGGCGCGCAGCGCCGTCTCGAACCATGAGGCCTGGATGGCCTCCTTCGAGACGCGCGCAGGGCGCGTCCTCAGGATGAGGAAGAGCAAGTGTTGAAAATGGCCGTCGCATCGATCCAGGTCTCCGAATCTCCGCTGGTGCTGTACACGCTGCGCCGCGCCGACGATGCCTTGATCCTGGGGCACCGGCTGTCGGAATGGTGCGGCCACGCGCCGATGCTGGAAGAGGACATGGCGCTCGCCAATATGGGTCTCGATCTGCTCGGCCAGGCGCGCGAACTGTTTTCTTACGCGGCGACGGTCGAAGGCAAAGGCAACGACGAGGACAAGTTCGCCTATTTGCGCGACGTCAGGCAGTATCGCAATCTTCTTCTGCTGGAACAGCCGAACGGCGATTTCGCCCGCACCATGGTGCGGCAATTTTTCTACGCCGCATTCGCCGACCTCTACTGGCGCGCGATGATGAAATCGCGTGACGCGACATTGGCGGCGATCGCGGCGAAATCCGAGAAGGAAAGCGCTTACCATGTCAGGCATTCCTCGGAGTGGATCGTCCGGCTCGGCGACGGCACCGCGGAAAGCCACGCCCGCGCACAAACGGCGATCGACGATCTCTGGGCCTTTACCGGCGAAATGTTTGAGGTCGATGACAGCGAGCGTGCCTTGATCGATGCCGGTATCGCCGTCGATCCCGCGGTCTTGCGTCCGCCATGGCTCAAACTGGTCTCCGATATCATGAGCGAAGCCACGCTCGCTCTGTCCAAGAACAACTGGATGCAGCAGGGCGGCCGCAGCGGCCGGCACAGCGAGCATCTCGGGCATCTGCTCAGCGAACTGCAATCGATGCAACGGACATTCCCGGGGGCCACATGGTGATCGCCATGTTCGACGACGCCGAACTGCGGCAGCACGCCTGGGAGGTCGCGGCCAGCGTGGTCGATCCGGAGATTCCGGTTCTGACCATTGCCGATCTCGGCGTGCTGCGCGACGTCGCGATATCGGACGCTGGCGTGGAGGTGACGATCACGCCGACCTATTCCGGTTGCCCCGCGATGAACATGATCACGCTCGAAATCGAGCTGGCGCTGGAGCGCGAGGGTTTTCGCAATTCAAGCGTACGGACCGTGCTGTCGCCCGCCTGGACCACCGACTGGTTGAGCGAAGATGGCCGCCGCAAGCTTAGGGAATACGGCATCGCGCCGCCGCAGGCCGCAAGCTCCCGGCGGGCGTTGTTTGGGGTGGAGCAGGTAGCCTGCCCGCAATGCGGATCGAACGATACCGAGGTACTTTCCGAATTTGGTTCGACGTCCTGCAAGGCGCTGTGGCGCTGCAGAACCTGCCGCGAGCCGTTCGATTATTTCAAGTGTCACTGAACATGTCGTCGTCCCCACGTTTTCACCGCCTGGCCGTGAACGACCTGCGCCGCGAAACCGCTGACGCGGTGTCGCTGACCTTTGCGATCCCCAAGGCGCTTGAAGGCGATTACAGCTTTTCTCCGGGCCAATATCTGACCTTGCGAACGATGATGGACGGCGAGGAAGTGCGCCGTTCCTATTCGATCTGCTCCGGTCCCGATGATGGCGAATTGCGCATCGCGGTGAAAAAGGTCGATGGCGGCGCGTTCTCGAACTGGGCCGCGGACGAGCTGAAGCGCGGCGACGAACTCGACGTCATGACGCCGACCGGCCGTTTCGGCATAGCCCCGGCGCCCGGCGAGGCGCGGGTCCATGTCGGATTTGCCGCCGGCTCCGGCATCACGCCGATCCTTTCGATCGTCAAGGGCGTGCTGGCGAGCGAGCCAGACAGCCGGTTTTTTCTGTTCTACGGCAACCGCTCGACCGGCGGCATGCTGTTTCGCGAGGCGCTTGAGGAGCTCAAGGACCGCTTCATGGCCCGGCTCTCGGTATTTCACGTCATCTCGGGCGAGGAGCAGGACATCCCGATCCTGCACGGCCGGCTCGATGGCGAGAAGGTGAGGGTGCTGTTGCGCTCGCTGGTGCCGGCGGCCAGCATCGACCATGTCTTCATCTGTGGTCCCATTGGCATGAGCGAGGACATCGAGGCGACCTGCCGCGATATCGGCATCGCCGCCGAGCGCATTCATGTCGAGCGCTTCGTCTCTGAATTCGGCGGCAAGCCGCGCCCGAAAACCGTCATAGCGGCGGGCGCGCCGCCGAAGGCGATCGCCGCGCTGATCATCGACGGCAAACGCCGCGAGGTACCGGTTGCGGATGGCGAAGCCATTCTCGATGCGGCGTTGCGCGCCGGGCTCGACCTGCCGTTCGCCTGCAAGGGCGGCATGTGCTCGACCTGCCGCGCCAAACTGGTCGAGGGCGCTGCCCAGATGGAAGTGAATTATTCGCTGGAGCCGTGGGAACTCGAAAAGGGGTTCATCCTCACCTGCCAGGCGCGGCCGACAACCGACAGGGTGGTGGTGGACTACGACCATGTCTAGCCATTGCGAGATCGTTGACACCTTGGTGGCTTGGTCTCAAGACTAAGCAAGCGTGAAAAGACCCATTTTCAAGGGGCCGAAACCCGGGAGACCGCTGTGAACGTCAAGGCCACGTTATCGTCCGACGATCTCGCGCGCGCCTGCGCGGATGCGATGTGGAAGGACGACGACGCCAGCAAGGGCCTCGGCATGAAAATCGTCGAGGTGAGGGCAGGCCAGGCGACGCTGACGATGACGGTCGGGCCGCATATGGTCAACGGCCAGCGCATTGCCCATGGCGGTTTTATCTTCACCCTTGCCGATTCCGCGTTTGCCTTCGCATGCAACAGCCATAACGAGCGCGTCGTCGCGGCCGAGGGCAACATCACCTTCATCCGGCCGGGCAAGCTCGGCGACCTCCTGGTGGCGACCGCACGCGAGATTTCGCGCAGCGGACGCTCCGGCATCTACGATGTGCGGGTCACCGTGGGCGACGCCGTGATCGCCGAGTTTCGCGGTCATTCCCGCAGCGTCGGCGGCACATGGCTGCCGGAGCCGGAAACCGACGCCAGGCAAGAATGACGGCTTTGCAGGGAAACGCGCGATGGCCTTGAGCAAACTTCAACCCGGATCGAGCGGCTACGTCCCGGAGCTGGATGAGGCCGAGCGCGCCTCCCGCGACGAGATCATGGCGCTGCAGACCAGGCGCCTGGCCTGGTCGCTCGCGCATGCCTACGACAATGTCGCGCACTACAAAAAAGCCTTCGATGCCGCCGGCGTGCATCCGTCGGACTTCAAGCAGCTCTCCGATCTGGCCAGATTTCCGTTTACAGCGAAGACGGATCTGCGCGACAATTATCCCTTCAACATGTTCGCGGTACCGCGCGAGCAACTGGTTCGCATCCACGCCTCTTCCGGCACCACCGGCAAGCCGATCGTGGTCGGATACACCAGGGCCGATATCGCGACCTGGTCGACGGTGATGGCGCGCTCGCTCCGTGCCGCGGGCGGCCGCAGCGGGATGATCATCCACAACGCCTATGGCTATGGCCTGTTTACCGGCGGCCTGGGCGTGCATTACGGTGCGGAGCAGCTCGGCTGCACCGTCGTGCCGATTTCGGGGGGCATGACCGAGCGGCAGGTGCAGCTGATCAACGATTTCCGTCCCGACATCATCACGGTGACGCCGAGCTACATGCTGGCCATCCTCGACGAGTTCAGGCGCCAGGGCCTGGACCCGCGAAAGTCGTCCCTGAAGATCGGGATTTTTGGCGCCGAGCCCTGGACCAACGCGATGCGCGCCGAGATCGAGGCTTCCTTCGACATGGACGCCACCGACATCTACGGCCTGTCCGAGGTGATCGGTCCCGGCGTCGCGCAGGAATGTATCGAGACCAAGGACGGCCTGCATATCTGGGAGGATCATTTCTATCCGGAGGTGATCGATCCCGAGACTGGCGCGGTGTTGCCTGACGGGCAAAGCGGCGAGCTTGTTTTCACCTCGCTGACCAAGGAAGCCTTTCCGATCGTCCGCTATCGCACGCGCGATCTGACGCGGCTGCTGCCCGGCACGGCGCGGCCGGGGATGCGGCGGATGGAGAAAGTCACCGGGCGTTCCGACGACATGATCATCCTGCGTGGCGTCAATCTGTTCCCGACCCAGATCGAGGAAGTGCTGCTGGCCACGGACTGGTGCGGCGGCCATTTCATTCTCGAACTGACCCGCGAGGGCCGCATGGACCAACTGACCATCGTGGCCGAGGCGCGCGCCGAGAGCTGGGACGGCAACGGCTTGACCGTCCATGCCGAGCAGGTGGCCCATCACATCAAAAGCACGATCGGGATCACCGCCCACGTCAGGGCGGTCGCGCCTGACACGCTGGAGCGGTCGCTCGGCAAGGCGAAGCGTGTTTACGACAAGCGGCCGAAAGGGTAACTGCTGTTCTCAGGACACCTGAGAAACGGAAATATCCATGCCGACTGCCCAACCGGAAAGCCGACCTGCCAAAGTCGAGGCGCGCTGCGTGCGTTTACTGGCGAAAGCCGAAAACGCGGCGTCGCTGGCACCTGAAATCGACCACCACCTGCTGTCGCGGGCGGCAGATCAGGTGCTGATCGAGGTCAAGGCGGCCGCGGTCAATCCCTCCGACGTCAAGGCCGCGACCGGCCTGATGGCTTACGCGGTGTTTCCGCGCACGCCCGGCCGCGACTACGCCGGGGTCGTGATCGATGGCCCACCCGGGACGATCGGCCGCGAAGTGTTCGGCTCGTCCGGCGACCTCGGGATCCGGCGCGATGGCACCCACGCCACCCACTTGCGGTCGAGGCCGACGCCGTGGTGGAGAAGCCGAAGAATTTGTCGTGGGAAGAGGCCGCCGGTATCGGGGTTCCGTTTGTCACGGCGATCGAAGGCTTTCACCGCGCCGGACTGCCAAAAAGGCACGACACCGTGCTGGTGATGGGTGTCAACGGCAAGGTCGGCCAGGCCGCGGTTCAGATCGCGAGCTGGCGGGGCGCACGCGTGATCGGCGTGGTGCGCAAGAACGAACCCTATGAAGGTCATTCCAATTCGCCCGTCGAGGTGATCGACGCATCGGCGATGGACGTGGCGACGCGGGTTCGCGAATTGACCGATGGCAAGGGCGCCGACATCGTCTTCAACACGGTCGGGGATCCCTATTTCCAGGCGGCGCACAAGTCGCTGGCCGTGCGGGGGCGGCAGATCCTGATCGCGGCGATCAAGCCGGTCGTGCAGTTCAATATCCTCGAATTCTACCGCGGCCAGCACACCTATGTCGGCATCGATACCCTCGGTCTGTCGTCGACCGCGACCGGGGCCGTGCTCAGGGAGCTTGGTCTCGGCTTCGTCGGCGGGCATCTCAAGCCATTTCCGATCAAACCCGACGCGATCTATCCGTTGGAGGACGCCAAGATTGCTTATCTTGCGGTCGCAGGTTCCTCGCGCGATCGCATCATCCTGCGGCCGACGTCATAAGGGGAACAGCCCTTGCCTTCCGCCGCCAGCATCGTCGTCTGCGCCGGCCTGTTGATTGGCCTTGCCTATGGCGTTGTCGGGCTGTTGAGCGGGTTTTGTCTGATGAGCAGTCTGCGCGGCTGGTGGGCGGAGGGTGACAGCCGCTTGATCCGAAGTTACGCGCTGGCGCTAGGCGTCGCGCTCGTGGCGACGCAGCTTTTGGCAGGCAGCGGCGTCGTCGATCTCGCCAAATCGGTTTATCTGCAGCCGTCGTTCTCGGCGCCGCCGATGTTCGTCGGCGGCATGATGTTCGGTTACGGCATGGTGCTGTCGAACGGCTGCGGCTCGCGCGCGCTGGTGCTGCTCGGCCGCGGCAATCTGCGCTCGTTTGTGGTGGTGATCGTGCTCGGCATTGCCGCGCAGGTGACGTTGCGAGGGTTGATCGCGCCGGCGCGGATCGTCCTGTTGCAGGCTTCATCGACAAAACCTGCGGTCCTTTCGCTTCCGGCGCTGCTGGCGACGCTTGGCGGCGGCGAGACACTCGCGCGCGCGCTTGCGGCCGCGGTGCTGGCCAGCGCCCTGGTCATTTTTGCCTTCGCGCATCCACCGTTCCGGCGCGCATGGGGACAGATCGCGGCCGGCGTCGCCGTCGGCCTGCTGGTGACCGCGGGATGGTTCGCGACCGGCTATCTCGGTGCCGACGATTTCAATCCTGCGGCGGTGACCTCGCTTACCTTCATTTCGCCGATTGCGGACACCGTGCAATACGCGATGCTGTCGACCGGGCTGACGCTGAATTTCGGCATCGCCATGGTGGCCGGCGTGTTTGCCGGAAGCCTGATGACGGCGCTCGTCACGCGGCGTTTCCGGCTCGAAGGCTACGTTTCGCCGCGGCACATGCTGCGCTCGATCGGCGGCGCGGCGCTGATGGGATCGGGCGGCGCGATGGCCTATGGCTGCTCGGTCGGGCAGGGCCTGACCGGATTGTCCACGCTGGCCTTGGCGTCGTTCGTCGCAGCCGGCGGGATTTTGTTGGGCTCGGCCGCCGGCTTGCGCGGAATGTTTCGCGTTCCGCCACTGGTATCGCCGAAGGACGCCTGAAGAAATTCAGGCCGGCTGACGCGAGGTCGCCAGCCGCATCACCGCAAGATAGCCGCGGCGTACTTCCATTCGCTTGATGAGACCCTTTTTTACCAGCAGCCGGTGCGCCTCGGGAAGGCGGTAGCATGGCAGGTACATGAACAGATGATGCTCGGCGTGGTAGTTCACCCAATAGGGCGCGATCAAAAGCCGCTCGATCGGCCCCGCGAGCGTGGTGCGGGCGTGGCTGAACGGATCGTCGCCAGTGGAGGTGCAGGCATGTTCGGCGATATTGCGGATACGCGTCACCAGTGACAGCCAGGTCGCCATCGCCACCACCCAGGCGGCCCAATACCAGATGCCCGCACCCGCCAGCCAAAACAGCACGAACATCAATGCGTTCACAGCCAAGAAAGCGCGCCATCTTGTCGGCGCCGCTCGAGACAAAACTCTCATGCGACACGTCTTCGTCGGTTTTGCCGCGCCGGAACAGCGACAGGAACAGCGGTAACCGCTGTTTCACGAAGGTCTGCCCGGTGAGGTCGCGGATGGCTTTTCGGGTGTAGCTCTCTTTGGTGATCGGAAACGGCGCCGAGAGCGAGAGGTCGGGATCCTCGGGCTGCTGCGTGAATTTGTGATGCTGCAGATGATAGGACCGGTAACTGGCGAGGTCGGCGCCGACGGGCACCGCGCACAGCCATTGTCCGACCCATTCATTGATCGCGCGGTTGGCGTGCAACCCGCCATGGGCGGCTTCATGCATCAGGATCGCCAGCCCGAGCTGTCGTGTGCCGACAATCATCACCGCGATCAGCCATGTCAGGGGATTGGGCCACAGGGCGACCAGCGCGACGGCCGCAAGAATGGTCCCCCAGGCGTGGGCCACCAGCCCTAATCCCCGCAGCGAACTGCGCGAGGTCAGGTGGCTCCATTCCTCGGGCGAGAAAACGGTTTTGGGATCGACGCGCGCCACGACCGGCATAAGGGGCTCCAGCGAAAACGCCTGCTGCGAATGATACGCCGGCGCGACGGTTCGTCAATCCGCAGCGCGCGTCACGATACGGATCTCCGACGTCAGGGTGCGGTGCACCGGGCATTTGTCGGCGATTTCCATCAATCTCTTGCGCTGCTCGGCATCGAGCGCACCCTCCATGGCGATCACCATGTCGATCTGGTCGAGCATGCCGGCCTTGGTTTCACATTCAGCGCAATCTTCCGCATGGATCTTGCGGTGGCTCAATGTCACCGTGGTCCGCTCCAGCGGCAGCGATTTGCGGTCGGCGTATAGGCGCATGGTCATCGAGGTGCAGGCGCCAAGGCCGGCCAGCACGAAGTCATAGGGCCCGGGCCCGGCGTCTTCGCCGCCGGCGGCCACGGGCTCGTCAGCGAGCAACCGGTGCGGCCCGATCGAAACGGTCTGCTGGAACTTGCTGTTGCGGGTCTCGCGCACCACGACCTGGCGCGGTGCCTCGCCGGGATCGGCAGCTTCCTCCGAGGCCACGGGATCGAGATAGCGCGTGACCCAGGCGGCGACGACGTCGGCGACATAGGCGGCGTCCCGCCGATCGCTCAGCAAATGATCGGCGCCGGCGAGTGAAACAAAACTCTTGGGGTGCTTGGCAGCCACGAAGATGCGGGTCGCGTTATCGATGCTGACGGTGTCGTCGGTCGGCGCGTGCATGATCAACAGCGCCTTGTGCAATTTGGCGACATGCGTCATCAGGCCATGCTCGGCGATGTCGTCGAGGAATTGGTTCGTGATGGTGAACGGCCGGCCCGCCAGCGCGACTTCGGCCTTGCCTTGCCTGCGAATGTCCTCGATGCGATCGGCAAAAAGCCCGGTGACGTGCGCGGGGTCGGAAGGGGCGGCAATGGTGACGACGGCCCTGGCGTCGGGAATTTGCGTGGCGGCGGCCAGGATCGCCGCGCCGCCGAGACTGTGGCCGATCAGGATCGCCGGCGCTTGTCGGGTTTCGCGCAAGTGATCGGCGGCATGCACCAGATCGGCAACGTTGGATGAGAAGGTGGAATTGGCGAAATCACCTTCACTGGAGCCGAGGCCGGTGAAGTCGAACCGCAGCACCGCGATGCCTTTGGCCGCCAGCGCCACCGCGATCCGCTTGGCCGCCAGCACGTCCTTGCCGCAGGTGAAGCAATGCGCGAACAGCGCGTAGGCGCGGATATCGCCGTCCGGCGTATCCAGTGCTGCGGCCAATTGCTGGCCCTCCGAACCCGTGAATTGAAATCGTTCGGTCGGCATAGGCGTTCTCCTTGCTGATGTTCCTCACCTCTCCGTCAGGGAGAGGTGAGGAAGACGACTGGCGGCTGAATCAATCGCCGGAATAGCGCTGCTCAGTCCACGGGTCGCCGCGGTTGTGATAGCCGCGAACCTCCCAGTAGCCCGGGGCATCCTGCGCGAGGAATTCGATGCTTTGCAGCCATTTCGCGCTTTTCCAGAAATACAGATGCGGCACCACCAGCCGCACCGGGCCGCCATGTTCCTGCTCCAGCGATACACCCGACCAGCTGTGCGCGAGCAAAGCGTCTTCGGCGGCAAAATCCTCCAGTGCGAGGTTCGTCGTGTAACCGTCATGGCAATGCAGCACGACGTGGCGGGCCTCGTCGCGCGGCTGGCAGGCATTGAGGAGATCGCGGGTCGAAAGCCCCTCCCACTGATTGTCGTAGCGCGACCAGGTGGTCACGCAATGGATATCGGAAACGGATTTCAGCTGCGGCTGCGCGGTGAAGGTTGCAAAATCCCAGAAGAGAGGACGTTCGACGGCGCCGTAGACGTCGAGCCGCCAGCGCTCGCGGGAAATCTGCGGCGTCACGCCGAGATCGAGCACCGGCCAGTCGTGGGTCAGGTGCTGTCCCGGCGGCAAGCGCTGCTCCCCCGGCCGCGAGGTTTTCCCGGTGAGGAAGCGGCCCTCGCGCGCCCAGCGCTGTTTGGTGCGCGTGAGCTTGGATTCCGGCGGCTGGTCGCTCGGCTCGTCGATCTCCTGGGCCATCGCTCATGCCATGATTGCTGCTAACGAACCGGTCACTACTCGTGGCGATGCATCGCCGATTTATGCTTGGTGTCACGCATGGTTGCGTAAATGATCAGCGAGAGAAAGATCATGCCGCTGAGATAATAGTAGAACCAGTCCTCGTGTCCGATGCGACTTGAAATACAGCGCCACCGCCGGCGCGGTGCCACCGAACACCGACACGGTAATGGCATAGGGCAGGCCGACGCCGAGCGCGCGAACCTTGGTGGGAAACAGCTCGGCCTTCACGATGGCGTTGATCGAGGTATAGCCGGCGACGAAGATCCAGGCCGCGCAAATCAGCAGGAACGCCATCAACGGCGACTTGGTCTCCTTCAGCGTGGTGAGGATCGGTATCGTTGCCAGGGTGCCGACCACGCCGAAAAAGATCAGCAGCGGCTTGCGGCCGATCCGGTCCGACAGCGCGCCATAAATCGGCTGCAGCAGGGTGGCGAACACCAGCGAGCCGAAGATCACAAAGGTGGTCTGGTCGGCGGTGAGGCCGACGGACAGTTTGACGAAAGTCTGCATATAGGTCGTGAAGGTGTAGAAGGCGGCGGTGCCGCCGGCGGTGAGGCCCACCACCAGCAACAGTTCACGGGGATATTTCAGCAGACCGGTGATCGAGCCGGTCGGCCTTGCGAGTCTTTTTCGCTTCCTCGAACGCCTCGGTCTCGTGCAGATTGCGCCGCATCACCGCGGCGAAGATCGCAAGAAACGCGCCGATCACGAAGGGAATCCGCCAGCCCCATTCCTGCAGCTCCTGCTGCGTCAGAAACACTTTTTGCAGCAACAGCAGGACAATGATGGCGGTGAGCTGGCCGCCGATCAGGGTGACGTATTGAAAGCTCGAATAGAAGCCGCGATGCTTGGCGTCGGCGACTTCACTGAGATAGGTGGCGCTGGCGCCGTATTCGCCGCCGAGGCTCAGACCCTCGATCACCCGCGCGATCGCCAGGATTGCAGGGGCGGCGATGCCGATCGAGGCATAGGTCGGAGTCACCGCGATGATCAGCGATCCAAAGCACATGCAGACCACCGACAGCGTCAGAGAAAGCCTGCGGCCGTGGCGGTCGGCGATGTAGCCGAACAGCCAGCCGCCGAGCGGCCGCATCAGGAAGGTCGCGGCGAACAGCACGGCGGCGTTGAGCTGCTGCACCACCGGGTCGCTGTTGGGAAAGAAGGCCGGCGCGAAATACAGCGCGAACGCCGTGTAGGCGTAGAAATCGTACCATTCGACGAGATTGCCGACGGAGCCGATGAAGATCGCTTTGACCCGGCGCTCCACGTCACGAATATCGAGGCGGTCGTCGGCACTCAGGCTCGCAGCATGATCTATCACGTTTGGTTCCCCGGGGTTATGAATGAGCGTTATGGATGAAAGAACAGGGCAATGCCAGCTCAGCCGGCCGTTCCGAACAGGATCGGAAGCTGTCGCGGGCCGCGGACGGTGCCCTCCGACCAGGCGACCTTGCCGGCCGGGTCTAGCCTGAAATCCGGAATGCGCTTCAGCCATTCCTCGATGGCGACCGTCATTTCCATGCGCGCGAGGTTGGAGCCGACGCAGCGGTGAATGCCGAGGCCGAAGGCGGCGTGAGGGTTTTGCTGGCGGTCGATCACGACTTTGTCGGCGTCCGGAAAAACCTTGGGGTCGCGGTTGGCGGCGGGAAACGACAGCAGCACCATGTTGCCGGGCTTGACCGGGCAGCCGCCGATCACGGTTTCCTTCATGACCTCGCGCGCCATCGTCACCGGCGAATAGGCGCGCAAGAATTCCTCCACCGCGGTCGGCAGCAGGGCGGGTTCCGCGATCAGACGGTGGCGGTCTTCAGGGGTTTTTGCCAGATGCCAGAGCGACGCGCCGATCGCGCTCCAGGTGGTGTCGATGCCGGCGATCAAGAGCAGCCGCAGCGAGCCCAGCACATGCGGATCCGACAGCGGCTGCCCGCTCTTGTCCCGCGCATTCATCAGTGTCGAAATCAGGTCGTCGGTCGGATGTTGCTTGCGAAGCTCGATCTGCTTGGCGAAATATCCGCTCATCTCCTGAACCGCCCGCATCAGGACGTTGTCGTCCTTGATGCCAAGTTCGAGAATTTCGTGAATCCATCTGATGAAAAGCTCGCTGTCCTGCTCCGGGATGCCGAGCATGTGGGCGATCGCGCGGACCGGAATGTGCTTGCTGTAGCGAGCCGCGGCGTCGCATCCTCCCTCGGCGATGAATTCGTCGATCAGCTCGTTACAGATCGCGCGAACCCGGGGCTCCAGTTTCTTCACGGCATCGGGCGTGAACGACGGCAACAGCAACTGTTTTGCCGGCTTGTGTTCCGGCGGATCGGACGTAATCGGCGGCGACGGGTAAGGCGGTTCTGGCCGGACGGTGCGCACCACGACGCGGCGGGACGAGAAATGTTCGGTGTCGTAGGAAATCTGCTTTACCGCCTCGAAAGTGGTCGGCAGGTAGCAGCCCAGGAACCGATCGGTGTGAACCACGGGGCTTTCCGCCCTTAGTTCGTCCCAGATCGGAAAAGGATTCTCGGTCCAGCGCGGATCGGTATGGTCGAAATCGTGAACCCAATCGGTAACGGGAGCATGATTGGACATCGGACAAATTTCCTCCTGGTTCCGTTTCGCCCTGATTATTCCGCGTCAATTGGCTGACATGCCCGGGCGCGGCAGGTTATTCCTCGATCACTTCGATCGCGATTTCCGGACAATTGGCCTGGGCGAGCCATGCCTTGTCTTCAAGCTCCTTGGGGACGGAACCGTCGCCGATCTCGTGGGCATTGCCGAATTTATCGAGTTCGAACAGCTCGGGCGCCAGCGACTTGCAGCGGGCGTGCCCTTGGCACTTGTCCTGGTCGACGTGTATTTTCAGCTTTCCGGACATTTCAGACGTTCCCTGGCAGGCGTTCCGCTGTCGTTACGCGTATCGTCGCGGATTGGTGTTTCCGGGCAATTATAGCGGCGCACGCGCCATTCACCAGCGCCCAAATCGTCACCTTTCCCGCAGGCGGGGTGTCAGGCTACGGCTTAACTTGCTTGCCGGGCCTCGGATCGATCGGGGTCGTGCCGCGCAGGCCCAGAATATCCTCCAGCAGCCTCGCGCCGGCCAGGAGCTGCGCCTCGCCACGGGGCGCTGCGACCATTTGCAAGCCCGACCGGCAGGCCGGAGGCGGTGAACCCGCACGGCAACGACAGCGCCGGGCAGCATACCAGCGTAATGGCGTAGACGATGCCGAGCCATTCGACGTAGTTGTCGAATTTATGCCCTGCGCATTCGGCGACATAACGGTTCTCGACCGGAAACGGCGCCACGATGGTGGCCGGCGTCAGCAGCAGGTCGTAGGTTCCGAAGAACTCCAGCGTGCGGACGGTCATCGCGACGCGCTGTGCTTCGGCACGCTCGAGTTGCTCGACTGAAAGCTTGAGGCCTTCCTCGATGTTCCAGATCACTTCCGGCTTCAGCTGATCGCGCTTGCTGCGTAAAAGAGCGGCCTTGCTGATGGCGAAGTCGAAGGCGCGCAGTACGTGGAAACATTCATGCGCCTCGCGCAGGTCGGGATGGGCCTCTTCGACAATCGCTCCGGTCTCGGCGAACCGCAAGGCCGCTTTCCGGGTGATCGCGGCAACCTCGGGGTCAACCGGGGTGATGCCGAGATCGGGTGAATAGGCGACACGCTTGGGCCGCTGGCCGGAGCGTGCGGCCGACAGGAACGATGATGGCAGCAAGGGCAGGGAGAGCGGATCGGCCGGATGCTCGCCGCTCATCGCGTCCAGCAGCAGCGCCAGATCTTCGACATTACGCGCCATCGGGCCTTGCACGCCGAGATTGCGATCGATCTTCGCGACCGGGGTATGGGCGACGCGGCCGATGCTCGGCCGCAGGCCGACGACGCCACAGAAGCTGGCAGGGTTTCGCAGTGAGCCGCCCATGTCCGAGCCATGGGCCAGCCATGCCATGCCGGTGGCGAGCGCGACGGCGGCGCCACCGGAGGAGCCGGCGGCGGATCGCGACAGGTCCCACGGGTTGCGCGTCGCGCCGAAGACCTCGTTGAAGGTATTGGCGCCGGCGCCGAACTCCGGCGTGTTCGATTTGGCATAGATCACCCCGCCATTGTCTTCGAGATGTTCGACCATAAGATCGGAGCGGGCAGGGACATTGTCCCGGTAAATGGGAGAGCCCTGCGTGGTCCTTACGCCTTCGACGTTGGTGAGGTCCTTGATCGGGATCGGCATGCCCGCCAGCAGGCCGCGGCCGCCTACGGGCTTTTGCATCAGCGCCCTGGCGCGGGTTCGGGCGCGATCGAAGCACAATATCGGCAGGGCGTTGACGGGGCCGTCGACCTCGGAAATTCGCTGCTCCAGCACATCCAGCAGATCGAGTGGCGTGACTTCACCTGTCCTGAGCCTGTCGACAATCGCGCATGCCGTAGCCCGCACCAGTGCCTGATCAGATGACATCAATATCTTCCTGTCGTTTCGCTGTCCCGATAGCGGATTGTGTAGCCCTGTAAAACATTTTACGGCAAAGTGGAAACACCACAACCATCCGGAGATGATATATGGCCACGCCGTTCGACGCGCCCGACTGGCGCAGCTTGAAGCGAGAGGATCTCGACCGTGGCCTCAACAACAGCTTGGCCGTGGCCGGAAGCGGCGACATTGTTGCCGGCTGGGACCGCCGTTCGGCGGAAATGCGTGCGGCTTATTCCGATCATCTCGACCTCCGCTATGGCCCGCGCGAGCGCAATCGCATCGACTTCTTCAAGGCGGCCGCGAACGCGCCGACGCTGCTGTTCATCCATGGCGGCTACTGGCAGATGCGCGCCAAGGAGAATTTCGCGCTGTTTGCCGCCGGTCCGATGGCGCATGGCATCAATGTCGCTTTGATCGGCTACACGCTGGCGCCGGAAGCAACTTTGGATGAGATTGTCGCCGAGATCCATGCCGGGATCGATTATCTCGCCGGCCGATTGCCCGATCTTGGCGGCGATGCCAGCCGGATCGGGGTTTCCGGATGGTCCGCCGGCGGCCACCTCACGGCGATGGCGCTGTCGCACCCGAAGGTGATGGGCGGCGTGGCGATCAGCGGCATCTACGATCCTGAGCCGATCCGCCACAGCTATCTCAACGAAAAGCTCGGCCTCGATGAGGCGATGTCTCGCCGCAATTCGCCCATCATGCAGGCGGCCGGCGCGATCAAGCCGCTGGCGCTGACGGTCGGCAGCGGCGAGCTGCCGCAATTGCGCAAGCAGACGGCCGATTTTGCCGGTCATCGCGCCCAATACGGACTGCCGGTGAGTTATGAAGAGATTCCCGGCGCCAACCATTTTACGATCATGGACGAGATGCTTGCGCCGACGGGGCGGATCACCGGGATGATCAGGCAGATGTTTGAGCGGGTGTAGGCATCACGCATTGCAGAGCGAAGGCGAAGCAATCCATCTGGCCTCTGGGCAGGGCTGGATTGCTTCGTCGCTACGCTCCTCGCAATGACGGTGGTATCGACTACCCCCAACCCGCCGCGATGCCGCCATCGACCGTGAAGATCACGCCCGAGGTGTAAGCGGAGCGGTCGGAGGCGAGGAATGCCATGAGGTCGCCGATCTCGCGGGCATGGGCGGGACGCCCGAGCGGCAGGCCCTTCTGAAATTCCTTGTAGCGGTTTTCGTCGCCGAACTGGTTCTTGGCGCGGGTTTTCAACAGCGTGACGTGGCGGTCGGTGCCGACCGGGCCGGGATTGATCCCAACCACGCGGATGTTGTCGGCGAGACTCTTGCTGCCCAGCGCGCGGGTGAACGACATCAGCGCGGCGTTGCCGGTGCTGCCGCAGATGTAGTTGGCGTCGAACTTTTCGCCGGCAACCCCGATATCGTTGACGATCACCCCATGCCCGCGCGCCTTCATCTGCGCGTAGACTGCCCGGGTGATGTTGACATAGCCGAACACCTTGAGCTCCCAGGCGTGACGCCAGGTCGCCTCGTCGATCTTGTCGATCGAGCCGCCTGGAATGTCGCCGGCATTGTTGACGAGGATGTCGATATCGGAGGTATCCTTCACCAGCCGCGCGATATCCTCGGGTTTGCGCAGGTCGACGACATGGGCGGTCGCATCGATTTGATGGGCCGATCGCAGGCGTTCCGCCAGCGCTTTCAGTTGATCGCCGCTGCGGGCGGCCAGGCGGAGATGACAGCCTTCTTCGGCAAAGGCTTCGGCAGCCGCCGCGCCAATGCCCTTCGATGCGCCGGTGATCAGGACGCGTTTGCCGCGCAAATGAAGATCCATGGGATTACTCGCTTGATGGGGGATATCTGAAGGGGTGGGAGAACGGAGAATTTCAACTGTTAGGCCGCAGCCGTCGAGGCGGTCAACATTGCAGTGCAGCGTTGCACCGTCGCGCGGTTTGGTCCATTGCAATCCCGGCATAAAATCGCTTACCCAGCGCCGACCCGCACGTAAGGAAATCTCTCGATGAGCAACGAAAAAAAGCAATACCGGATCGCGGTCATTCCCGGCGACGGCATCGGCAAGGAAGTAGTGCCGGAGGGTCTGCGGGTACTGGAGGCGGCCGCGAAAAAGCACGGCGTCGCCGTGCATTTCGATCATTTCGATTTCGCGTCCTACGATTACTACGCCAAGCACGGCGAGATGATGCCGGAGGACTGGAAGGCGAAAATCGGCAAGCATGACGCGATCTATTTCGGCGCGGTCGGCTGGCCGGCGAAAATTCCCGATCACATTTCGTTGTGGGGGTCGCTTATCAAATTCCGCAGGGAATTCGACCAGTACGTCAACCTGCGCCCGGTGCGGCTGATGCCGGGGGTGCCGTCGCCGCTCGCCAACCGCAAGCCCGGTGATATCGATTTCTGGGTGGTGCGCGAAAACACCGAAGGCGAATATTCTTCCGTCGGCGGGCGGATGTTCCCCGATACCGAGCGCGAATTCGTCACGCAACAGACGGTCATGACCCGGATCGGCGTCGATCGCATCCTGAAGTTTGCGTTTGAGCTGGCGCAATCGCGGCCCAAGAAGCACCTGACTTCGGCGACGAAATCCAACGGCATCTCGATCACGATGCCCTATTGGGACGAGCGCGTGGAGGCGATGGCCGGGAACTATCCGAAGGTGAAGTGGGACAAGTACCACATCGATATCCTGACCGCGAATTTCGTGCTGCATCCGGACTGGTTCGACGTCGTGGTCGGCTCGAACCTGTTCGGCGATATCCTCAGCGATCTCGGCCCGGCCTGCACCGGCACGATCGGCATCGCGCCTTCAGGCAACATCAATCCGGAAGGCCATTTTCCTTCGGTGTTCGAGCCGGTGCATGGCTCGGCGCCGGATATCGCAGGGCAGGGCATCGCCAATCCGATCGGCATGATCTGGTCCGGCGCAATGATGCTGGAACACCTCGGCCAGAAGCAGGCCGCCGCCGCCATCGTCACCGCGATCGAGCGTACCCTCGGCGAGCGCACGCTGCGCACGAAGGATCTCGGCGGCAACGCCGACACGACGACGTGCGGCAAGGCGGTCGCGGAGATGGTGGAATAGGGAACTCAACTCGCGGTCGTCCCTGCGAATGCAGGGACCCAGACCACGAGTATCTGTTGTTGCGCTCGCAAGTGGCCAGAGTCCTGCGTGACAATGCGGGGCCGGTGTTTAGTCGTCCCGGCTCGCGCTTCGCTTGGCCGGGACGACTAAGATCTGTTCACCCCTTCGCAATCCTGCGGCAATGCTCCCATGCCGCGTGGATCAGATTCTCGCTTGCCTCCGGCGTCCGGAACGCCGAATGGGCCGACAGCGTCACGTTCGGCAGTCTTGTCAGCGGGTGATCGGCCGGCAGCGGCTCGGTGTTGAAGACATCGAGCCCGGCGTGCCGGATATGGTCCGACTTCAAGGCGTCGATCATCGCGGCCTCGTCCACCATGGCGCCGCGCGCGGTGTTGACTAGAATGACGCCGGGCATCATCGCCGCGATGCGCTCACGCGAAAGAAAGCCGCGGGTCTCGTCGTTGAGCAACAGATGCAGCGACACGACGTGGCTCTGCGCCAGCAACGCATCGAGCGAGACGAAATCGACGCCGGAAAATTGCTTCGGCGTCCGGTTCCAGGCGACGACCCGCATGCCGCTGCCGAGCGCGATCCGCGCCACTTCCGCGGCGATCCCGCCAAAGCCGATCAGGCCGAGCGTCTTGCCGGTCAGCTGCATGCCGTCCTCGCGCAGCCAGTTGCCGGCGCGCATTTCGCGGTCCATCCGAGCGATGCCGCGGGCCGACGCCCACATCAGCGCGATCGCGCATTCGGCCACGGCGGTGTCGCCATAGCCCTTGATCAGATGGACCTCGATGCCGAGCTCGCCAAGCTCTTCCGGGTTCATGTAGCTGCGCGCGCCGGTTCCCAGGAACACGACATGTTTCAGGCCGTTGCAGCGCCGCGCGACGTCGGTCGGCAGAGCGGTGTGGTCGATGATGATGATCTCGGCGCCATCGAGCAGGGCCGGGATCTGCTCCGCTTTGATATCCGCATCGCGATTGATGCGCATGGCGGGATCGCCGGACTTGTTCTGCCGCTCGAAAATTTCCGCCAGCGATCCGTTGGCATCGACAAAAACTCCGCGCACAGAAATCTCCCTTGAGCATGATCCGGAAAAGTGGGAACCGGTTTTCCGAAAAGATCATGCTCAAACAAAAAGGTAAAGTCAGAGCCTGATTCGACTTAGTTCGGATCAGGCTCCAAGTGTCAGGAAGCGACGCCCGCGAGCGCCAGCACGGTGTGCATCAGGACGTTGGCGCCCGCCGTGCAGTCGGCCTGGGTGGCGTCCTCGAGCTCATTGTGGCTGACGCCGTCCTTGCAGGGGACGAAGACCATCGCGGACGGAATCTTCGTATTCAGATTACAGGCGTCGTGACCGGCGCCGGAGGTGATGCGGCGGTGGGAAAAGCCGAGCTTGCTCGCGGCATTCTCCACCGCATCGACCAGCTTCGGATCGAAATGCGTCGGCGGCTTGCGCCAGACCAGATCGAGGGTAACGTCGACCTTGCGCCGGGCCGCGATCCCGGCAATCGCCGCGCGCAAATCCCTGTCGAGCGCGTCCATGATCGCGGCGTCGGCGCTGCGGCAATCGACGGTGAACGCGATCTCGCCGGGAATGACGTTGCGCGAGGGTTTGGCGATCACGGCCTCGCCGACGGTGCCGACCGCGTTGGGGCCGTGCTTCCTGGCGATACTTTCCATCGCCAGCACGATCTCCGACAGTGTCGCCAGCGCGTCGCGGCGCAGCGGCATCGGCGTCGAACCGGCATGACTCTCGAAGCCGGTGATCTTGCCGTCATACCACAGCACGCCCTGGCCGGAATCCACCACGCCGATGGTCTTGCCCTCGGCTTCGAGGATCGGCCCCTGTTCGATATGCAGTTCGACGAAGCTTGAAAATTTCTGCCGGCCGACCGGGCTCGCGCCGCGATAGCCGATGCTGTCGAGCGCCTCGGCGACCGTGACGCCTTCGGCATCCTTGCGCGACAGGATATCGTCGGTAGTGAAATCGCCGACATAGGCCGCCGACGCCATCATCGCCGGCGCGAAGCGCGAGCCTTCCTCATTGGTCCAGTTGACGATGCAGATCGGAATTTCGGTCTCGATCCCGGCGTCGTTGAGGGTGCGGACGACCTCGAGTGCCGCCAGCGTGCCGAGCACGCCGTCGAACTTGCCGCCAGTCGGCTGGGTATCCAGATGCGAGCCGAGCCCGACCGGTGGCTTCGACATGTCACGGCCCTTGCGCAAGCCGAACATCGAGCCGAGCGCATCGACATGCACGTCAAGGCCCGCGGCTTCGCAGGCGTTGCGGAACCAGTCGCGGACCTGCCTGTCCTCCGGCCCGAGCGTCAGCCGGCGCACGCCGCCTTTGGCCGTGGCGCCGAATTTCGCGGTTTCATGGATGGTATCCCAAAGCCGGGCGGAATCGATCTGCAGGTTGGATGCAATTTTGGTCATGGAGCCATTCCGTGTCGGGAGACGCGCGTAGCCGTCAGTTTCAATGCCGCGCCTGCAGCGGCGCGTCAATAACAGCGCTGCCCTGCGCCAGCTTGGCGGCGAGCTCGGCCACGCGCTCGACCGCGACGGTGTCGGGGGAAGCAAGCCAGCTTGCCGAGAAGGTCAGCAGCGGCATTTGCAGATCAGTCGACAGCAATTGCAGCCGTCCGTCGGCCATTTCGTTTTCGACGATCGCGGTCGGAATCACGGCGATGCCGAGGCCTTCGATCGCCATGTGGACGACGGTCGCCAGCGAGGCGCTGGCGTGCAGCCGGATCGGCGGCAGGTCGGGGCGGTTGAACAGCGAACGCACGATCTCGTAAGGCTGTGTCTTGCTCGGAAAGGTGATGATCGGAAACTTCGCGAGGTCATGGACGGTCAGTCTTCGCTTGCCCAGTCCGAGCGAGGGGCTGGCGAGAAAGCCCACGGGATAGTCGCACAACACCCGGTTGCTGATGGTCGGCGCCGTCAACGGTCCGAGCAGGAACGCGAGTTCGATTTCCTGCGCCAACAGCCGGGTCCGCAAATTCGAGGTGATGTCGACCTCGATTTCCAGCGAGAGATTCGGATAGGCGTGGTTGACGCCCTTGATCAGTTGCGAAAGCCAGGTGTGGACGATGGTCTCGGCCACGCCGAGCCGCAGCACGCCGCGCATCGCCGAACGATCGCCGACCGCCGCCAGCATTTCCGAGCGCAGGCCGATCAGCTTCTCGGCATAAACCATCATTTGCCTTCCGCTCGGCGTCGGGAGCACCATGCGCCGGTCGCGCTGCAACAGCCTGACCCCGACCTCGTGCTCGAGCTGGGCGATCCGCTGCGAGATCGCAGGCTGGGTGGTGTTGAGCTTTTGGGCGGCGCCGCGGAAGCTGCCGAGGGTCACCACCCACATGAAGGTCTCAATTGCCTTGAAATCAACCATGCCCGCAAAGCTCCCACTTCGATAAAACAAATTTATCGAACTTGATCAAAAACCAAGATTAGACATTATGGTAGCCATATGCGCGATATGCTGTCGAGCCAATTAAGGCGGAGCCGAACATGACCAGCCTGGCAAAAACCGAATGGCCGTTGGATCGCGGCATGGCTCAGCCGTCAGCCGGGCGCCGACCTGCTGCCGAGCGTGGCGGCCCGGCATGCCTACCGCGCCGGGATGGCGGCGAGCACCGCCGGCGTCGCCAACGGCTTCGTCCAGGGCAATCTCGCGATCCTGCCGGAAAAGCTCGCGGCCTCGTTTCACCGCTTCTGTCAGCTCAATCCGAAACCATGTCCCATTATCGGCATGTCCGACGTGGGCGACCCGCGCATTCCCTCGCTCGGGATCGACCTCGATATCCGCACCGACGTGCCGCGCTACCGCGTCTGGCGCGACGGCGAGGTGGTGGAGGAGCCGACCGACATCATGGCGCATTGGCGCGACGACCTCGTCGCCTTCGTGCTCGGCTGCTCGTTCTCATTCGAGGAAGCGCTGATGGCCGACGACCTGCCGATCCGTCACATCGAGCGCAACGTGCGCGTGCCGATGTACCGCACCAATATCGCTTGCCAGCCGTCGGGGCCGTTCGCCGGTCCCATGGTGGTGTCGATGCGGCCGTTCAAGCCGGCGCAGGCGATCCGCGCGGTGCAGATCACCTCGCGGTTTCCGTCGGTGCATGGCGCGCCGGTTCATCTCGGTCTTCCGCATTCGATCGGGATCGCGGACATCGCAAAGCCCGACTATGGCGACGCCGTACCGGTGGAGGCCGACGAAATTCCGGTGTTCTGGGCCTGCGGTGTGACGCCGCAGGCGGTGATCGCGGCGGCCAGGCTGCCGTTTGCGATCACCCATGCTCCCGGCCTGATGCTGGTGACGGACTTGCGCAACAAGCAGCTTGCTGTGCTCTAATGGGCAGCTGCTGCCGTACTTTGAGGCTTTACGGTTGTCTTCAACCGTTTCATCGATAGCTGCCGACACATGAGGATTTTCCAATGACCATCTCCCGCCGAAACGTTTTGCTTGGAGCTACCGCGAGCGCGGCGCTGCTGCCGATGGCGGCACGGGCGCAAACATCCGAAGTGGTGATCGGCGTGATCTATCCGCTGTCCGGGGCCAGCGCCCAGATCGGCGTCGATGCCCAGAAGTCATTCGAGACCGCCGCCGAGATCATCAACAAGAAGTACGATTTCGATCTGCCGCTGGCGCGCGGCGAGGGACTTCCGGGTCTCGGCGGCGCCAAGGTCCGTCTGGTGTTCGCCGATCACCAGGCCGATCCGCAGAAGGGCCGCGCCGAAGCCGAACGCCTGATCACCCAGGAAAAGGTGTGCGCCATCATCGGCACCTATCAGAGCGCGGTCGCGGTCACCGTCAGCCAGATCTGCGAGCGTTACCAGATTCCGTTCATGTCGGCCGACAATTCATCGCCGAGCCTGCACCGCCGTGGCCTCAAATTCTATTTTCGCCCTGCACCCCATGACGAGATGTTCTCGGCCGCGATGTTCGACTTCTTCGATGCCATGAAGAAGAAGGGTACCAAGATCGAAACCCTGGCGCTGTTTCACGAGGATACGATTTTCGGCACCGACTCCGGCAACGCGCAGCTCAAACTGGCCAATGAGCGCGGCTACAAGGTGGTCGCCGATATCAAATACCGCGCCAATTCGCCGTCGCTTTCGGCCGAAGTGCAGCAGATCAAGGCCGCCAATGCCGACGTGCTGATGCCCTCGAGCTACACCACCGACGGCATCTTGCTGGTGAAGACCATGGCCGAACTCGGCTACAAGCCCAACGCCATCGTCGCGCAGGACGCCGGCTTCTCCGAAAAGGCGCTGTACGACGCGGTCGGCGACAAGCTCGAAGCCGTGATCTCGCGCGGCAGCTTCTCGCTCGATCTCGCCGCCAAGCGGCCGATGGTCGGCAAGATCAATTCCATGTACAAGGAAAGATCGGGCAAGGACCTCAATGACTATTCATCGCGGCAGTTCATGGCGCTGATCGTGATGTCAGAAGCCATCAACCGCGCCAAATCCGTCGACGGCGACAAGATTCGCGAGGCGCTGGTTGCCACCGACATCCCGGGCGCGCAGACCATCATGCCCTGGAAGCGCGTCAAGTTCGACGACATGGGTCAGAACAACGATGCCGATCCGGTGCTGCTGCAATATGTCGGCGGCAAGTTCGTCACCATCTTCCCGCCGCAAGCCGCCGTCGCCGAAGCCATCTGGCCGATGAAGTAAAGGGGTAGCTTTTGGAGGCTCACCCCAAGCACGGTGTCGTCCCTGCGAACGCAGGGACCCATACGCCGAGGAGTATCGGTTTTATCGTGATCTCTCGTCCGTCTTCCAATTGCAATTCCGGTGGTGATGGGTCCCTGCGTTCGCAGGGACGACGTACCGACGACGGGGGTGCATCCGTGACAGCCGAGACCATCATCCAGAGTCTCGCCAGCGGTCTGTTGATGGGGCTGCTTTACGGCCTGATCGCCGTTGGACTGGCGCTGATCTTCGGCCTGATGGACGTGGTGAATTTCGCCCACGGCGAATTCCTCATGATAGCGATGTACGCGACCTTCTTCCTGTTCGCGTTCTTTGCCATCGATCCATTGCTGGCAGCGCCGCTGGTCGCCGCCGCGCTGTTCGTATTCGGCGCGGTGGTTTACCTGCTGGTCGTGCGCTTTGCGGTCAGGGCCAAAGCCAACGCAGGAATGGTGCAGATCTTTTCGACCTTCGGGCTGGCCATCGTCATGCGCGGGCTGGCGCAATTCTTCTTCACGCCTGACTATCGCAGCGTCACGCATTCATGGCTGGGCGGCAAGACGATCTCGATCGGCGGCATCTTCCTGCCCGTGCCGCAATTGTTCGGCGCGCTGGTCTCGATCGCGGCGTTCGGCGCGCTGTATTTCTTCATTAACCGCACCGATTTCGGCCGCGCCCTTGAGGCGACCCGCGAGGACGCCGGCGCGGTGGCGCTGGTCGGCATCGACAAGAACCGGGTGTTCGCGCTGGGCTGGGGTCTGGGTGCTGCGCTGGTGGGCCTGGCCGGCGCCATCATGGCGATGTTCTTCTACATCTATCCCGATGTCGGCGCCTCCTTTGCGCTGGTCGCCTATGTCACGGTGGCGCTCGGCGGCTTCGGCAGCGTGTTCGGCGCCTTTGCCGGCGGCATCATCGTCGGCCTGGTCGAGGCGACGACAGCCTTGATGCTGCCGCCCTCGCTGAAATCGGTCGGCATCTATGCGGTCTACCTGCTGGTGGTCTTTGTCCGGCCGCGCGGCCTGTTCGGGTCGATCTGATGGATACGACCTTCGCCCAGCGCCGCCGCCGCGATCTGATCGTCGCCGCCTGTCTGGCGGCGATCGCGGCCCTGGTGCCGCTGTTCGTGAAAGACGTCTACGTCCAGAACATCATGGTGCTGACGCTGATGTATGCGGCGTTGTCGCAGAGCTGGAATATCCTGAGTGGCTATTGCGGGCAGATCTCGCTCGGCCATGCGCTGTATTTCGGGCTCGGCGCCTATACCACCGCGCTGCTTTTCACCAAATTCGGCGTGCTGCCCTGGTTCGGCATGCTCGGCGGCGGCCTGATATCGGCGGCCATCGCCATGGCGCTCGGCTATCCCTGCTTCCGGCTGCGCGGCCATTACTTCGTCATCGCCACCATCGTCATTGCCGAGACCGCGCTGTTGCTGTTCCAGAACTGGGATTGGGCGGGTGCTGCGCTCGGCATCGATATTCCCGTGCGCGGCGACAGCTGGCTCAAGTTCCAGTTCACGCGCAGCAAGCTGCCGTTTTTCTATTTCGCGCTGGGGCTCGCCTGCGTCGCCTGGCTGGTGACGTGGTGGCTCGAGGATTCCAAGTGGGGCTACTGGTGGCGGGCCGTGAAGGACAATCCCGACGCCGCCGAAAGCCTCGGCGTGGTCGTGTTCAATTCCAAGATGGGGGCCGCGGCGGTCTCGGCATTCCTCACCGCGGTGGGCGGCAGTTTTTATGCGCAGTTCGTGTCCTACATCGATCCCGAAAGCGTCATGGGCTTCCAGTTTTCGCTGCTGATGGCGCTGCCCGCGGTGCTCGGGGGCATCGGCACGTTATGGGGGCCGGTGCTTGGCGCCGTCATTCTGATCCCGCTCACCGAGCTCACGCGCTCCTTCATCGGCGGCTCCGGCCGCGGCGTCGACCTGATCGTCTACGGCACGCTGATCGTGCTGATCTCGCTGGCGCGCCCGCAAGGGCTGGTCGGGCTGTTCTCGGGCCGGCGCAAGGAAGCGGTCCGATGACGGCGCTCTTGGAAACCAGAGGCGTCTGGCAGCGCTTCGGCGGCCTGATCGCCAACAGCGACGTCTCGATTTCGGTCGGACGCGGCGAGATCGTCGGCCTGATCGGCCCCAACGGCGCCGGCAAGTCGACCTTGTTCAATCTGATCGCGGGCGTGCTGCCGCCGACGCAAGGCTCGATCGTGTTCGATGGCGAGGACGTCACGGCGCTGCCGGCGGCGCAGCGCTGCGAGCGCGGCATCGCGCGCACCTTCCAGGTCGTCAAGAGCTTCGAGACCATGACGGTGATCGACAACGTTATCGTCGGCGCGCTGATCCGCACCACCATCATGCGCGAGGCCCGCCGCAAGGCCCACGACGTGCTGGAATTCTGCGGACTGGCCGGCCGCGCCGATGTGCTCGCGAGCCAGTTGATTCCGTCGGAGAAGCGTCGGCTCGAAGTCGCCCGCGCGCTCGCCACCGAACCGAAACTGCTGCTGCTCGATGAGGTGCTCACGGGCTTGACGCCGATCGAGGCGCAGACGGGCGTCGAACTGGTGCGAAAGGTGCGCGCCACCGGCGTGACGGTATTGATGGTCGAGCACGTCATGGAGGTCGTGATGCCGCTGGTCGATCGCGCCATCGTGCTCGATCTCGGCAAGGTGCTGGTCGAGGGCAAGCCTGCCGACGTGGTCCGGAATCCGAAAGTCATCAGCGCCTATCTTGGGGATCGTCATGCTGTCGGTGCATGAAGTCACCACCGCCTATCAGGGGCTGGTCGCGATCTCGTCGGTCTCGATCGAGGTCGCCAAGGGCGAGATCGTCTGCGTCGCCGGCGCCAACGGCGCCGGCAAGTCGACGCTGTTGAAATCCATCGCCGGCGCCGAACGGCCGCGTTCCGGCACCGTCACCTTCGACGGCACCCGCATCGATGGCATGGCGCAGCACATGGTGACCGCGCGCGGCATCGCCTATGTGCCGGAAAACCGCCGGCTGTTTCCGCGGCTTTCGGTGCGCGACAATTTGCGGCTCGGCAGTTACCTCTACCGCCGAGAGAGCAATCGCGAGGAGCCGCTGGCGCTGGTGTTCGAACTGTTTCCCCGGCTCTCCGAGCGGCTGGACCAGCGCGCCGAAACGCTGTCCGGCGGCGAGCAGCAGATGCTGGCGATCGGGCGCGCGCTGATGACGCGGCCAAGGCTGTTGATGCTGGATGAGCCGTCGCAGGGCATCATGCCCAAGCTCGTCGACGAGATTTTTCAGGCGGTCAAGCGCATCCGCGACGCCGGCATGACCGTCCTGATCGTCGAGCAGCGCATCGCCGAGTGCCTCGACATCGCCGACCGCGCCTACATCCTGCAGACCGGGCGCTTGCAGATGCAGGGCACCGCCGACGAGATCAAGGGCAATCCGGACGTTCGCAAGGCGTATCTGGGATTGTAAGGCCAAAAGCCGTCATTGCGAGGAGCGAAAGCGACGAAGCAATCCATCTGGAACCTTGTTCGGTCTTGATATGGATTGCTTCGCTTCGCTCGCAATGACGGGGTGGGGATGACGTATCGCTACTCGTGCCCATGCTCCGGCATCGCCACCCCAAACACCTTCACCAGATCCGCCACCTGCGCTGGCGTCAGATATCGCGGGTTGAGCCCGCGCAGCAGCAGATAGAGTTTTGCCGTCTCTTCCAGTTCCTCGATCGCGAATACCGCGGCCTCCAGCGTGTTGCCCGACACCACCGGGCCGTGATTGGCGAGCAGCACGGAGGAATATTTGCCGGCGAGACCTTTGATCGCGTCCGCCACGGCTGGATCGCCGGGGCGATAATACGGCACTAGCGCGGTTGAGCCGCATTTCATCAGGTAATACGCGGTCATCGGCGGCAGGGCGGCGCGGGGATCGATCTCCGGCAGCATCGACAGCGCCACCGAATGCGTCGAGTGCAGATGCACCACCGCGCGGGCGGCGTTGCGGGTCTGGTACAGCGCGGAATGCAGCGGCACTTCCTTGGTCGGGGCGTCGCCGGAAACGAGCCGACCATTGGCATCCAGCCGCGACAGCCGGGCCGGATCGAGAAAGCCGAGCGAGGCGTTGGTCGGCGTGACCAGATAGCCGCCGTCGTCGAGTTTGACGGAAATGTTGCCTGAGGAGCCCGGCGTCAGCCCGCGCTCGAACAGGGAGCGGCCCAGGCGGCAGATTTCCTCGCGGATCTTTGTTTCGCTCATGGCGGTATCCTTCTTCCGCCTTGTCTCACGCTTTGGCAGCGCGGCCAAGCCGTGTTACCCAGAGCCAAAGCCGGCTTTTAAATCCCGGCTTGTGAGGAACTCGTTTAGGGAAACGCCGCATGTCTCAATCCGCTTCGCCAAAACCGCACGTCGCCGTCATCGGGCTGGGCTCGATGGGCTTTGGCATGGCGACCTCGCTGCGGCGCGCCGGATTTGCCGTCACTGGCTGCGACGTTTCGGCCGATGCCGTGGCGCGGTTCGTTGCCGACGGCGGGGCGGGCGCCAGGACGCCGGCGGAGGCAGCCAAGGGCGCCGACATCGTCGTCAGCGTGGTCGTCAACGCCGCCCAGACCGAGACCATTCTGTTCGGCAAGGACGGCGTCGCCGAAACGCTGCCAAAGGAAGCGGTGTTCGTCTCGTCGGCGACCATGGATCCGGATGTCGCGCGGCGGCTGGCGAAGCAGCTGGAGGCCACCGGCCGGCATTACCTCGACGCGCCGATCTCCGGCGGCGCGCAGCGCGCGGCGCAGGGCGAACTGACCGTCCTCGCCTCCGGCAGCGCCGCCGCCTTCGCCAAAGCGCGGCCGGCGCTCGATGCGATGGCGGCCAAGCTCTATGAACTCGGCAATGCCGCGGGCCAGGGCGCCGCGTTCAAGATGATCAACCAGCTGCTCGCGGGCGTGCATATCGCGGCCGCCTCCGAGGCCATCACCTTTGCCGCCAAGCAGGGGCTCGATATCCGGAAAGTGTACGAAGTGATCACGGCGTCGGCCGGCAATTCCTGGATGTTCGAAAACCGCGTGCCGCACGTGCTCGACGGCGATTACACCCCGCGCAGCGCGGTGGAAATCTTTGTCAAGGACCTCGGCATCATCCAGGACATGGCGCGCACGGCCAAGTTTCCGGTGCCGGTGGCCGCCGCCGCGCTGCAGATGTTCCTGATGACGGCAGCCTCCGGCATGGGGCGGGATGACGATGCTTCAGTCGCGCGGATGTATGCCCGCGTTACCGGCACGCATCTGCCCGGTGAGCCGAAATAGCCAGCAACGAAAAAGAGGACAATCGATGCCCCGTTTCGCCGCCAATCTCACCATGATGTTCAATGAGGTGCCGTTCCTCGACCGTTTTGAGGCGGCGGCGAAAGCAGGCTTTACCGCGGTCGAGTTTCTGTTTCCCTACGCTCATCCGGCCGAGGAGATTGGCAAGCGGCTGCGCGCCAACGGCCTGACGCAGGCGCTGTTCAACCTGCCGCCCGGCGATTGGGACGCCGGCGAAAAGGGTTTTGCGGCGCTGCCGGACCGTTTTGCCGACCTGCAGCAAAGCCTGCGCACCGCGCTGCCATACGCGCAGGCGACCGGCGTCAAACGCGTGCATCTGATGGCCGGGATGGCGAATCGGCGCGATTCAAAGGCGGTGGAGGCGTTCTACAAATCGGTGGCGTGGGCGACCGAGTTCTTTGCGCCACACGGACTCGATGTCGTGATCGAGCCGATCAACCCGCGCAACGTGCCCGGGTATTTTCTCAACGATTTCCTGTTCGCGCGCGACCTGATCGAAGAACTGAAAATTCCGAACCTGAAGCTGCAGTTCGACATCTATCACTGCCAGATCATTCACGGCGACGTCACCATGCGGCTGCGCGAAATGATGCCGATCATCGGCCACATCCAGATCGCCAGCATTCCCTCGCGCAACGAGCCCGATGGCGAGGAGTTGAATTATCCGTTTGTCTTTGCCGAGCTCGACCGCCTCGGCTATGGCGGCTTTGTCGGCTGCGAATATAATCCGCGGGGCAAGACCATCGATGGCCTGGCCTGGTTCAAGCCTTACGCTGGAGCAAAACCGTGACGCTGGCCAGAAAGGTATCTCTTGGCTGCATCGCCGACGACTACACCGGCGCGTCCGATCTCGCCAACACGCTGACGCGCTGCGGCCTGCGCACCGTGCAGACCATCGGCGTTCCCGCAGATGAGCTCGATCTGCCCGAGGTCGATGCCGTGGTGGTGTCGCTGAAAAGCCGCTCGATCGAGTCAAGTCTGGCGGTGGCGCGCTCGCGCGCCGTGGACAAATGGCTGCGTGGGCGCGGCGCCGATCATGTGCTGTTCAAGATCTGCTCGACCTTCGATTCCACCGATGTCGGCAATATCGGCCCGGTGATGGACGCCTTGCGCGCCGATTGCGGCGGGACCATCGTGCTGGTGACGCCGGCGTTTCCGGAAACCGGCCGCACGGTCTATATGGGCAATCTGTTCGTAGGCTCAGTGCCGCTGAACGAAAGCCCGCTGAAGGATCACCCGCTCAATCCGATGCATGATTCCAATCTGGTGCGGGTGCTGGCGCGCCAGAGCACGACCAGGATCGGTCTGGTCGATCTCGCCCTGATCGCACGCGGCAGCGCTGCTGTTCGCGCGCGTCTGGCCGAACTGTCCGGCAAAGGCTTCGGCGCCGCCGTTGCCGACGCCGTGTTCGAACGCGATCTGGAGACGATCGGAGAAGTGGCACTCGACCATCGGTTGTCGGTCGGCGCCTCCGGGTTCGGGCTTGGTCTCGCCCGCGCGCTGGTCGCCTCGGGTCGCATCAAACCGGGCGGCTCGAACGCGGTCTCGGACGCAGCGGTCGGCGGGCCGGCGGCGTGCCTTGCCGGTAGCTGTTCGCAGGCGACCCTGCAGCAGATTGCGAGCGCCGAACAGGTCATGCCGGTGCTGCATCTCGATCCCGACCGGGTGGTCAGCGGCAGCGGCGAAGCACCGCGCGCGCTGGCCTGGGCGAGAGAGAGGCTCAAGGAAGGCCCGATCCTGATCGCCTCCAGTTCGACGCCGGATCAGGTCGCGGCCCTGCAGGCACGGCATGGCCGCGATGCGGCCGGGCAAGCCATCGAGCAGGCGATGGCCGAGATCGCCGACGGTCTGGTGCAATCGGGTGTGCGGCGACTGGTGGTCGCGGGCGGCGAGACCTCGGGCGCGGTGGTGGATCGCCTTGGAATTCCGGGCTTTCTGGTCGGCGCGGAGATCGCCGCAGGGGTGCCGGTGTTGCGCGCGGTAGGCGCGAAGAATGGCGACATGCTGCTTGCCCTGAAATCGGGCAATTTCGGCGGTCCGGAGTTCTTCTCCGACGCGCTCAGGCTGATGCGGTGAAGCTCGGCGGTCCGTCCGACCCGGTTCGTTAGGCCGCGCTGCCGTGGCCAGCGACGGTGAGGCGTGCGGCATTATGCATCACCAATTCCACCAGCGCCGGTTCAACATCGTTTCTCTCGGCGGCTTCCGCCAGCAGGGCTGGTCTGGGCTGCGTGCGCAGGATCACCGGGTGTTGTGAGGGGACGTGGTTGGCCACGGCCAATCTGACAAGGTCCGGTCGGGCGTAGTGCCCGTTGGTATCGATGATGGCCTTCCAGGCCTTGATCATCCAGGCCTGAAGTTCCGCCCGCACGATCGCCGGGCCTTCGACCGGACCCACCAGCGGGATCCCAAGTGGGGCAATAATGCTTGATCCGCCTTTGGCGTAGCCGATGTTCATACGGCCTTTATGCGGAAAATCGTCCGGAATATCGTCTTCGGAGATTTGCCCACACGCAGAGAGCACGAACGCCCCAGCCTCCAGCGCGTGCGCGCGCACGGAGGCGTGGCCCCAGAATGCTTGATGCCCCGCGTCCCATTCCTCCAGTTGCGGTCCCGTATGCAGCGTGAACGCGCCGGGAAACACCGCAACATGGATTTCCTCGCCGAGCCCGATCATCGCGGCTCGTACAAGTGTCATGAGGTGCTCGCCGCAAATCAAACCGCCGAGCCGCCCGATATCGGTATCAAATACCCGTAGATCAGACGCGTCGCCTTGTCCCCAAAACATCCGCTCAGTGAAGGTTGGCATGGTCTTGCGGTGACGACCCATCAGTCGCCCGTCGCGGTCGAAAAAGAGCAGTGCGTTGTAGATTGTGGATACCTCGGGACGAGAATCCATCTCGTTACAACCCATTACGACGTAGGCTCCAGCCTTGCGCGCAGCGGCGCCCAGCCGCTCGGTGTCTTCGCTTGGAGCGACGATGGCAGCATCCCGGAAGCGGATGCGACCTCCTGCCCATTGTTGAAGAGGGCTGTCCCAGCCTTCCGTCCAGTAGGGGTAGCCGGAGAGCCACACTTCGGGAAAGACGATGAGGTCAGCGCCGCCTTCGGCTGCTTCTGCGATCAGAATCTCGGCCCGGGCCAGCGAAGCCTCGCGGTCCAGGAAGGCGGGAGCTTTTTGTACAATGGAGACGCGGACTACTTCGCGGCCGCCCAGAACCGGCTTGCTCGATTTCTGCATCATTGTATTTGCCCTCGTTACAGGTGAATGCCAGTATGGTGGATGATGATCGCCGCCGCTTGAACCTGCGGGACACCGGCAGGTACCTGCGGGCCAACTCTCCGTCGGGAGCGCGTTAGTGGACATTCTGTCGACTGACCTGTTGCAGCCTACGCTCCGCTTTGCCTTTTGGTCGGACGTCGTCTGCCGAACTTTCACGATGTTGGATTGCCGAACGGCAGATCGCGCGGGCTTTCGCGCAAGATTATGCAGCCGTTCGATCGCCGGCATCTCTGTGGCGCGGGTCGATGCGACGCCTTCCGGTGTTGTGCGCACCGCAGACCTGATCCGCTCCAACCACGATGATGCATATATTGTGATGTTGCAGATCAGTGGTGTCGCCCGTGTACAGCAAGGGGAGCGATCCCGAATGATGTCTCCGGGCGAACTTGACGTCGTGCAGGCGGACCGACCGTACCTGCTGGATTTCCCGCGTCTTTTCTCTCAGTACGTGATCAAGCTACCACGCGGTACAGAGCCGGTTGGCGGTGTGATCAGCCCGACCGCGGCACGGTTCGTCCGATCGCTGGCGCGTGATCTGCTTGATCCGGATATCGAGCCTGACGGAACCTGCGACGAAGTTACAGCTCGGGCCATGCAGGAGCTATTGTGCGGGGGCTCCGGCGCACGCGGGCTTTCTCGCCACACTCCCGACCTCTACAGCCGGGCAATCGCGATAATTCGGGACAAGATGTTCGAGCCGCTGCTTGGCCGCGACCGCGTCGCGCAAGAACTCGGCGTATCCGTACGCACCCTGGCAAGAGCATTTGCGATGCATGGCACAACATTCGATCGCTCGCTTTGGAATTGCAGGCTTGAAGCCGCTTATGAGGCGCTGCTGTCGAGCCGGATTGGCGCAAGCATCACGGAAGTAGCCCTGCGCCACGGGTTTTCCGATTCGTCGCACTTTACGCGCCGGTTCAAAACCCGCTTCGGCGTCACACCGGGATCGATGTTGAATCGTTAAGTCAGTCTTACAGTTGGCGATACCTGCTGTCAGGGCGGCTCGGCCGCCGCCCGCCAATCCGCATGGCGTCTCTTGAATTCAGCTGCTTGCCCTGAAAACGGGCAATTTCGGCGGTCTGGAATTCCTTTCCGACGCGCTCAAGCTGATGCGCTGACGAACTCCCGGCCGCCTCGGTCGGCCCGCCGTCTTTACGTATTATTACGGAAAACTGAACTAAGAAAGGTACTGCCCGATCGGGCTTCGATTCCGTTTGAAAAGAGATTCAAACCATGCTCGCCAGCCTCTCCATCCGCGCCAAGATTACCGCCGTCGTCGCCTTCCTGCTGGTTGCAATGACGGGCATGGGGCTGTTGGCGGTGCGGAATATGCGGGCGATCGACGCCAGCACCCTGGACATCACCACAAACTGGCTGCCGAGTGTCCGCGTGCTCGGCGACCTGCGCGCCGGCGTCATCACCTACCGCAACGTGATCCGGGAGCACATGCTGTCGGAGACGGCCGAGGAAAAGCAAGCGACGGAAAAGGTTCTGGCCGGGGTCATTGAGGCCAACGCCAAGGTCCGCCAGAGCTACGAGCGGATGATCACCTCGCCGGAAGAACGTGCGCTTTACAACGATTGGGTCAAGCTGTGGGAGCGCTACAAGAAGGGCACCGAAGAGGTCATGACCTTGTCGCGCAACAGCGTCGGCAAGGCTCCCCACGAGGCGCATGAATTGAATTCCAAGACGGTGAACAGGATCGGGATCGAGGCGGACGACGTCCTGAAAAAGAGCATTGAACTGAACAACGTCGGCGCCGACAAGGCTGGCAGGGACGCCGCCGACAACTACGCCTTCGCCTTCTGGGTGGTTATCGCCATAACCGGTGTCGCCACCATCGTTGGAATTGCGGTCGGCATTTATCTCATCCGCGATGTCTCGCGCGGCATCGCCTCGATCGTGGCGCCGATGCAGGCGTTGGGCCGTGGGGAACTCACCGCGGAGGTCCCGCATCAGGGCGAGAAAACCGAGATCGGCTCGATGGCGGACTCGCTGCAGGTGTTCAAGGAAGCCCTGATTGCGAAGAAAGCCGCCGATGAGGCAGCGGCGCGTGAGGCGGATGCCAAGATCGAGCGCGGCCACCGGGTGGACAACATCACGCGCGAATTCGAAGCCATGATCGGGGAGATCGTCAATACCGTATCTTCTGCCTCGGCGCAGCTTGAGTCCTCTGCCGGCACGCTGACGGCCACCGCCGAGCGTTCAAGGGAATTGACCACGGTGGTCGCGGCGGCTTCGGAGGAAGCTTCCACCAACGTGCAGTCGGTGGCCTCGGCCACGGAAGAAATGGCGTCATCGGTCAACGAGATCAGCCGCCAGGTCCAGGAATCGGCGCGGATGGCCGGCGGGGCCGTCAGCGAGGCGCGCAAGACCAACGACCGCGTCAGCGAGTTGTCGAAGGCGGCGGCCCGTATCGGCGATGTGGTCGAATTGATCAACACCATCGCCGGGCAGACCAATTTGCTGGCGCTCAATGCCACCATCGAGGCGGCGCGCGCCGGCGAAGCCGGTCGCGGCTTCGCGGTCGTGGCATCGGAAGTGAAGGCGCTCGCCGAGCAAACTGCGAAGGCGACCGGCGAGATCGGCCAGCAGATCAGCGGCATTCAGGCGGCGACGCAGGAGTCGGTGAACGCCATCAAGGGAATCAGCGGCACCATCGAAAAGCTGTCCGAGATTTCCTCGGCCATCGCGGCGGCGGTAGAGGAACAGGGTGCGGCGACCCAGGAGATTTCCCGCAACGTCCAGCAGGCCGCCCAGGGCACCCTGCAGGTCTCGTCCAACATTACCGACGTTCAGCGCGGCGCCAATGAGACGGGCTCGGCCTCCGCGCAGGTTCTCTCGGCGGCGCAGTCGCTGTCCGGCGACTTCAACCGCCTCAAGCTCGAGGTCAGCAAGTTCCTCAATTCGGTGAGGGCTGCCTGAGGGGGTGGAGCCGCGGCGCTAGATCAGGCCATTGCGGGCGGCCCGGAATGCTTCGCTGGCGGGCTCAAACTGATGCGCTGAGCGACTGAGCCACCCCACCTGGGGGGCCGATTCCCGTAAACCTACGGAGGGAAGAATTAACGTTGCTGCAATCCGCAGCGGCTACGATTCCGTGCGGTGAGCCGGATATCGCAGACGATTGTCACTTAAGTTATTTGATCCTTGATATTCGACGCGAATTTACTGAACGAACGTTAGATTGCGGAGATTGAGGATGTCGTTTGCAGTGCCATTTCGGCTCCGAATGACCATCGGCCGAAAGATTTACGCCCTTATCGGTCTCGGCTTCCTGGGGCTGCTGGGAGTTGCCATTCTCGACTTGCGTGAGCTGGCGCAGAGCCTCAAACAGCAGAAACAGATCGAGCTTCAGCATCTTGGCGAACTGGCCCTCGGTATTGTCAAGGAAGAGCATGCGCTGGCGCAGAAGGGCGATGTTGCCGTCGCCGACGCGCAGAAGCAAGCGCTGGCACGGGTCGCGGCCCTTCGATACGGCAACAACGAATATTTCGTCATTCAGGACATGCTGCCCCGCGTTCTGATGCATCCGACCTCGGCGAAGCTTGTCGGTCAGGACATGAGGAATGTGAAGGACCCGACGGGCAAGCTATTCGCGGTCGAGATGACAGACCTGGTGAAGCAAAAGGGCAGCGGATTTATCGACTACGTCTGGCCGAGGGCGGGATCCGACAAGCCCCAGCCGAAGCTCTCCTATATCGTCGGGTTTGCGCCCTGGGGCTGGACCATCATGACCGGCATCTATGTCGATGACCTGGACGCGCAGGCATGGGCCTCTGCCCAGAAATCCCTGATCGCGGCCGGGCTGATCCTGCTGTTGACGCTTGCGGTGTCGATGCTGGTCGCTCGCGGCATTACCGGGCCGCTGCGGCGCATGACGGGTGCGATGAAGGACCTCGCCGGAGGCAAGCTCGATGTCGAAGTGCCTGGCATCGGCCGGCGCGACGAGGTTGGCGAGATGGCTGAGGCCGTCGAAGTCTTCAAGAGTAACGCGGCCGCACGCCTCGGCCTGGAGGCAGAGCAGAAGGAGGCGGAGACCCGCGCCGTGGCGCGGCGCAAGGCGGATATGCATAAGTTGGCCGACGATTTTGAGGGCGCGGTCGGCGAGATCATCGAGACGGTGTCTTCTGCCTCGACCGAACTTGAGGCCTCCGCCGCAACGCTCAGCTCCACCGCAGAGCGCGGCGAGGAACTCGCGATCATGGTTGCAGCAGCGTCCGAGGAAGCTTCCACCAATGTGCAGTCGGTGGCGTCGGCGACCGAGGAGATGGCCTCGTCCGTCAACGAGATCAGCCGGCAGGTTCAGGAATCGGCCCGGATGGCCAACGAGGCGGTCGATCAGGCGCGCCAGACCAACGATCGCGTCGGCGAGTTGTCGAAGGCGGCAGCCCGGATCGGCGACGTGGTCGAACTGATCAATACCATCGCCGGACAGACCAATCTGCTGGCGCTCAACGCGACCATCGAGGCGGCGCGCGCCGGCGAGGCCGGCCGCGGCTTCGCCGTGGTGGCTTCCGAGGTCAAGGCACTGGCCGAGCAGACCGCCAAGGCCACCGGCGAGATCGGTCAGCAGGTCACCGGCATCCAGGCGGCGACGAAGGATTCGGTCGGTGCGATCCAGCAGATCAGCGGCACCATCGAGAAGCTGTCGGAGATTTCATCGGCCATCGCGGCGGCGGTGGAGGAGCAGGGTGCGGCGACCCAGGAGATTTCCCGCAACGTGCAGCAGGCCGCGCAAGGTACCCAGCAGGTCTCATCCCACATCTCCGACGTGCAGCGCGGCGCCGGCGAGACTGGCTCGGCTTCGTCGCAGGTGCTGTCGGCGGCGCAGTCGCTGTCCGGCGAGAGCAACCGCCTCAAGCTCGAGGTCGGCAAGTTCCTCAGTTCGGTAAGGGCGGCTTGAAGCAAGCCGCCGCCGGCGCTCGGGTTGACGCACGCTCCGCGAAGCCCGAGCGGATCTGGAGACCGTCGGCAAGGCAGCACTTTGTGGCTGTTGGCACGTCCTGATTCGGGGTCGCCCGGGCCATTAGCCTCAGGCTCCTCATCCGGGGGTTTTTAACCCTTAGATCTACCGAGAGAGCCGTTAACGCAAAATGAATCCGCACGGGTTACGATCCCGCTGAGAATTCGGCTGAACGACCGTTAGATTGCGGAGATTGAAGATGTCGTTGGCAATGCCACGTCGGCTCAGAATGACCGTCGGTCGAAAGATCTACGCCCTCATCGGTCTCGGCTTCCTGGGACTCCTGGGAGTTGCCATCCTCGACTTGTATGAGCTGGCGTCGAGCCTCAGGCAGCAGAAGCAGATCGAGCTTCAGCATCTTGGTGAACTGGCCCTCGGTATCGCCAAGGAAGAGCATGCGCTGGCGCAGAAAGGCGATATTGCCGTCGCCGACGCACAGAAGCGGGCGCTGACGCGGATCGCGGCCCTCCGATACGGCAACAACGATTACTTCTGGGTCAACGACATGCAGCCACGCATGGTGATGCATCCGATAAAGCCGGAGATGAATGGCAACGATCTCTCAAGCTACAAGGATCCGAACGGAAAGGCATTGTTCGTCGATTTCGTCGATGTCGTCAGGAAGGGTGGGGCGGGCTTCGTTCCCTACGAGTGGCCAAAGCCGGGATTCGACCGGCCGCAGCCCAAGCTGTCCTACGTTGTCGGCTTTGCGCCATGGGGTTGGGTCATCGGCACCGGTGTTTATATCGATGACCTCAGCGCCCAGACTTGGGCTTCGACCCAGCGTACGCTGTTGGCTGCCGGCCTCGTGCTGCTGATCACGCTCGTCGTATCGGTGCTCGTAGCCCACGGGATTACCCGGCCGCTGCAGCGAATGACGGTCGCGATGAAGGCTCTCGCCGGCGGCAAGCTCGACGTCGAGGTGCCTGGCATCGGCCGGCATGACGAGGTCGGCGAAATGGCTGAGGCCGTCGAAGTCTTCAAGAGTAATGCAGCCGCACGCCTGGAGCTGGAGGCTGAGCAGAAGGAGACGGAGGCCCGTGCGGCGGCGCGGCGTAAGGCGGACATGCACAAGCTGGCCGGCGATTTTGAGGGCGCGGTCGGCGAGATCATTGAGATCGTGTCTTCTGCCTCGACCGAACTTGAGGCCTCCGCCGGAACGCTCAGCTCGACCGCGGAGCGCGGGGAGAAGCTCGCGACCACGGTTGCCGCAGCGTCCGAGGAAGCCTCCACCAATGTGCAGTCGGTGGCGTCGGCCACGGAAGAAATGGCTACGTCGGTCAACGAGATCAGCCGCCAGGTCCAGGAATCGGCGCGGATGGCCAACGAGGCCGTCGATCAGGCGCGCAAGACCAACGATCGCGTCAGTGAATTGTCGAAGGCGGCTGATCGCATCGGCGACGTGGTCGAGCTGATCAATACCATTGCCGGACAGACCAATCTGCTGGCGCTCAACGCCACCATCGAGGCGGCCCGCGCCGGCGAGGCCGGCCGCGGCTTCGCGGTCGTGGCATCCGAGGTCAAGGCGCTTGCCGAGCAGACCGCGAAAGCCACCGGCGAGATCGGCCAACAGGTCACCGGCATCCAGGCCGCGACGCAGGAGTCTGTGAACGCCATCAAGGAAATCAGCGACACCATCGAAAACCTGTCCGAGATCTCCTCGGCCATCGCGGCGGCGGTAGAGGAACAGGGTGCGGCGACCCAGGAGATCGCCCGTAACGTGCAGCAGGCCGCCCAGGGCACTCAGCAGGTTTCCTCCAACATCGCCGACGTCCAGCGCGGTGCCGGCGAGACTGGCTCGGCTTCGTCGCAGGTGTTGTCGGCGGCGCAGTCGCTGGCCGGCGAGAGCAACCGCCTCAAGCTCGAAGTCGGCAAGTTCCTCGGCTCGATCAGGGCGGCTTGAGGGCGCGGAAGCGGACTCGGCGCGACCCTGAATGGCCGTCTCGCCGGAACGATCGAAACGGCATGCTGATTAAATTCAATTTAACCGAGGCCGCGGAAATGCTCGTCAGCAACCTGCGGACAGCGCGCCGCATAATCAAACAGCCTGATATTTGGGCCCCAAATGGCTGCCAGGAAGGCATCGCGGGCTGGTATCGCGGAAGTGAAGAGGGCTGCGGCCCGTGGCATTGGCCATTTGGCCATAATTCGGGTAAATCGGCGCGAGCAATCCCTCTTTTTCGCGAGATTGATCCAGGAATGCCCGCTCCATGACTGCACTGGTCCGTATTGCCCTGAGCCGGCCGTACACTTTCGTCGTGCTAGCGCTGCTTCTCCTGATCATCGGTCCGCTCGCCGCGTTGCGAACGCCGACCGACATCTTTCCGGATATCCGCATCCCTGTGATCGGGGTGGTCTGGCAATACACCGGCCTGCCGCCGGATCAGATGGCCGGCCGCATCATTACCCAGTACCAGCGAATCCTGACGACGACCGTCAACGATATCGAGCACATCACCGCGAATTCCTATAACGGCATCGGCATCGTCAAGATCTTCTTTCAGCCGAACGCCGACATCCGCACCGCCAACGCGCAGGTCACCGCGGTCTCGCAGACGATCATCAAGTTTTTACCCCCCGGGGCGACGCCGCCGCTGATTCTCAACTACAGCGCCTCGACGGTTCCGATCGTCCAGCTGGCGCTGTCCGGTGACGGCCTCACCGAACAGATGCTTGCCGATATCGCCATCAATCAGCTGCGCACGCCATTGGTCACGGTGCCCGGCGCGGCGATCCCGTATCCGTATGGCGGCAAGCAGCGTCAGATCCAGATCGACGTCAATCCGGCGGCGTTGCAGTCGCTGGGGCTTTCGGGTCAGGACGTCGCCAACGCGCTTGCGGCGCAGAACCTGATCCAGCCGGCCGGCACCTCGAAGATCGGCGGCTTCGAATACGTCATTCAGGTCAACAATTCGCCGCTGAAGGTCAACGAACTCGGCGATCTCCCGATCAAGGTCGTCAACGGCGCCACGGTCTATATCCGGGACGTCGCCACTGTGCGCGACGGCAATCCGCCGCAGACCAACATCGTCCATGTCAACGGCAATCGTTCCGTTCTGATGATGGTGCTGAAGTCGGGTTATATTTCGACGCTCGACATCATCGCCGGCATCAAGCAGAAGGTCGTCGACTTCAAGGATTCGCTTCCAGAGACGCTGAAGGTGGGTTTTGTCGGCGACCAGGGGGTGTTCGTCGCCGCCTCCATCGCCGGCGTGGTGCGCGAAGGCGTGATCGCGGCCCTGCTCACGAGCGTGATGATTCTCCTGTTCCTGGGCAGCTGGCGTTCGACCATCATCATCGCGACGTCGATTCCGCTGGCTGTGTTCGGCTCCATCATCATGCTGGCGGCGTTCGGCGAAACCCTCAACATCATGACGCTCGGCGGGCTGGCGCTGGCGGTGGGCATTCTCGTCGACGAAGCCACGGTGACGATCGAGAACATCAACTGGCATCTGGAGCAGGGCAAGGACGTCCGCCCGGCGATCCTGGACGGTGCGCAGCAGATCGTGGTGCCGGCCTTCGTGTCGCTGCTCTGCATCTGCATCGTGTTCGTGCCGATGTTCTTCCTGCAAGGCATTCCGCGCTTCCTGTTCGTGCCGATGGCGGAGGCGGTGATCTTCGCGATGATCTGGTCGTTCATCCTGTCGCGAACGCTGGTGCCGACGATGGCGATGTATCTGTTGCAGCCGCATCGGCACCATGAGGAAGGCGCGCCGCTGCCGCCTTCGCGCAATCCGCTGGTCTGGTTTCAACGTGGCTTCGAGGCCGGATTCGAGCGCTTCCGTAGCGGCTATCGCGACCTGTTGACGCTTGCGCTGCGCCACCGCCCGACTTTTGTGATCGGTTTTCTCGGCTTCGTCGCAGCCTCGTTCCTGATGGTGCCGTATCTCGGGCAGAATTTCTTTCCGTCGGTCGATGCCGGCCAGATCCTGATGCATGTGCGCACCCAGATCGGTACCCGCCTGGAGGAAAGCGCCAATCAGTTTGCCGACATCCAGAAGGCAATCCGCAAGATCATCCCGCCGGATCAGATCGAGACGATGGCCGATAACATCGGTATGCCGATCTCCGGCATCAACATGACGTATAATAATACTGGCGTGATCGGACCGCAGGATGGCGATATCCAGATCAAGTTGAAGGAAGACCATCCACCGACGGAAAACTACGTGAAGGCGTTGCGCGAGCAGCTTCCGCGCCTGTTCCCCGGAATGACTTTTGCTTTTCTCCCGGCCGATATCGTCAACCAGATCCTGAACTTCGGCGCCCCGGCGCCGATCGACCTGCAGATCCGCGGCAACAATTTGAAAGCGAACTACACCTATGCCAGCAGGTTGTTGAATCGCATGCGCCGCATTCCCGGCGTCGCCGACGCGCGGATTCAGCAGTCCCCCAGCAACCCGACCTTCAACATCGATGTCGACCGGACGCGGGCGCAATATGTCGGTCTGACCGAGCGCGATGTCGTCAACAGCCTCACCGTCAACCTGTCGGGCAGCGGGCAAGTCGCGCCGACCTACTATCTCAACCCCGAAAACGGCGTGAACTACTCGGTGGTGATGCAGACGCCGCAATACCAGATCGATTCCCTCGGCGCGCTGGAGGCGCTGCCGATCACCTCTAGCGTGCCGATGTCGGCGCCGATTCTCGGCGGTATCGCCAATATCTCCCGGACGACGTCGAGCGCGGTGGTTTCGCAATATGACATTCAGCCGATGGTGCAGATTTTCGCTGCCCCACAGGGGCGCGATCTCGGGGGCATCGCAGCCGACGTCCGCAAGGTGATCGCCGATACGGCCAAGGAGGTGCCGAAGGGCTCCACGGTCGTGCTTTCCGGACAGGTGCAGACCATGAGCAGTTCGTTTTCCGGGCTTTTGTTCGGCCTGTTGGGAGCGATCGTGCTCGTGTATTTCCTGATTGTCGTGAACTTCCAGTCCTGGTCCGACCCGTTCGTGATCATCACGGCGCTGCCCGCAGCGCTGGCGGGGATCGTATGGATGCTGTTCACGACCCACACCACGATATCGGTTCCGGCGCTGACGGGGGCGATCATGTGCATGGGCGTCGCCACCGCCAACAGCGTGCTGGTGATCAGCTTTGCCCGTGAGCGTTATGACGAGCTAGGCGACCCGATCGCCGCCGCGATCGAAGCCGGTTTTGTGCGAATCCGGCCGGTCTTGATGACCGCGCTGGCCATGATTATCGGTATGCTGCCAATGTCGCTTGGCCTTGGCGAGGGCGGCGAGGCCAACGCGCCGCTCGGCCGGGCGGTGATCGGCGGCCTGACCTTCTCGACGATCGCCACCTTGATGTTTGTTCCGGTGGTTTTTAGTATGATGCACAGGAAAAAAGACGCCAACGGCGCCGTCTTGTCGGAGACACAGAATGCCCACTGAATCTCGTGCCCCGGTCTCTCGCCGGAAGTTGGGCATTTTCGGCATTGCGGCCGTCATTGCCGCGCTGACGCTGGTTGTCAGCGGCATCCGCGCCCGGGAAGACTCCAGCGCCAAGCTGCGCGAATGGACCGACGACCAGGCGATACCGTCGGTCGCGGTGATCTATGCCGACCCGGGCCTGCTGACGGCAACGCTCGAACTGCCGGGCCGGCTGGAGGCCTATAACCGCGCGCCGATCTTTGCCCGCGTCAACGGCTATCTGAAGAACTGGACCGTCGACATCGGCGCCAAGGTCAAGGCCGGGGACGTGATTGCCGAGATCGATGCGCCGGACCTCGATCAGCAGCTGCTGCAGGCGCGCGCCGATCTCGCCAACCAGCAGGCCAGCGCGAAATTGTCCGAAGTGACGCTGGCGCGGCGCCGAACGCTGATCGCCTCCAATTTCGTCTCGATGCAGGAGATCGACGAGCGTACCGCCGACCTCTCCAACAAGAACGCCGCGGTCAATTCCAGTCAGGCCAATGTCGAGCGGCTAGAGGCGCTGTCCGGTTACAAGAAAATCACCGTGCCGTTCGACGGCATCGTCACCGCGCGCACCACGGACGTCGGCGCCCTTATCAATGCAGGCGGCGGCAGCGGTCCCCCGATGTTCGTGATCTCCGATATCAAGAAGCTTCGTGTCTACGTCAACGTTCCCCAAAGTTACGTGCCCGCGGTCAAGGTCGGCGCCAAGGCCGTGATTTCCGTGCCGGAATACCCAACCCGAACCTTTGATGCGACGGTCGAGGCTTCCTCGCAGGCGGTCGATGTCAACTCCGGCACGACGCAGATGCAGCTTGGGCTCGACAACAGCGCCGGCGAGCTGATGCCGGGCGGTTTCGCCAATGTGCGGCTGAACCTGCAGCGCGACGGCGTGCCCCTGCACATTCCTTCCAGCGCGCTCGTCTTCGACCAGAAGGGCCTGCGTGTCGCGACGGTGACGGCCGACAACCAAATCCTGTTCAAGCCCGTGACGATTGCGCGTGATCTCGGGCGCGATATCGAACTCTCCGGCGGCATTTCGCAGGAGGACCGCATCATCAACTCGCCGCCCGACGGCATCGTCGACGGCGATCAGGTCCGGGTCGTCGGCACCAAGGGCCGGCCGGCGACGGTTTCGGCCAAGCAGGATGAAAAGGGATAGGCCCGTGGGCCTCTCTCCGCTTATGGGGAAAGGACGGATTGCGGCTCAGTCCGGGTGAGGGGAACCCACCGCGCGTTCGGCATGCGTGGAGATAGCTCCTTGCCCCGCGCCCGCAAGAGCGAGCTTTGCTCGTCTCCAAGAGCGAGCTTTGCTCGTCTCGACACCACAGCGGTGGGGCGAGGCAGCAGAACGGCACGCTTATCCCACCCGCCACTCCAGAATTCCGTCTTCCGCCGTGACGATCTCGCCGGATGATCCCACCGGGGTCCGGTCCATGTCGAGAAGATGCGCCAGTGTCCGGCGATCGCTTGCCGGCACCCGCGCCAGCGCGCGCGCATTGGCTGTCGTCCGCAGCATCACCACGCCGTGGTCGACTTCATTGTCGCGGCCATAGATCGCGGTAAAGCTCTCGACCGAACCCTTGCCGCCGGCCTCGGTGACAAAATGCGGCACCTGGCCGCGATGGCGATCAGCCTCGCTCTGCACGCTGGTCTCCTGAGCAAGCGGGGCTTGCGGCGCCTGCCGCGAAAGCACCAGCGCATGATGCTTGGTGACGAAGCCGCCCTGGCCGTAGAGCAGGCCGAGCGTGGCGCCATGGCGCAGCTTGCGCACCATCGCGCAGGCCGCGTGCGTCATGTAGGTGTTGAGCGGCGCGCCGAAAAACGTAAGACCCCCGGTCACGGTCGGCCGCACGTCGGGCCCGAGGCCGAGCGTTCGTCGCGCCATTTTCGGCACACAAGGAAAGCAGCTGTAGAGTTCGATGGCGTCGAATGCCGTGCCGTCGCCGCCGGCCAGCTCCATCACCGCCTTGAGCACGGCGTTCTGCGCATGGCTTTCGAAAAACACATCGCGTTCGAGATAGTCGCGCGGCTCTTCCGCCGATGCGCCGCCGCAGATGTGAACGAGAGGGTCCTCAGGGATGCCGGCGGCGCGCGCCTTCGCCAGGCTCGTCATCAGGACGGCGCCGCCCATATTGACCATGGGATTGGCGACCATCAGTTTGGTGTAGGGCCATGCGATCAGCCGGTTGTCCGGTGTCGGCGTCGTGAGCTCCTGCGGCGCAAAATGCCGCTTCAGCCAGGCATTGGGATTTTCGGAAGCAACTGAGGAATAGGCCGACCACAGCGCCCCCAATTCCGCCATCGCCTCGCGCGGCGTCTGGCCCCAATGCGCCGCCGTCGCCGTCTCGTAAAACGGATAGACGCTCACCGGCCTGAACACGCCGAGCTTGACCGCGATCGGCTTCTGGAACGCGGCGCCGCGTTTGGGCTCGGCGACATCCTGCGCGAACGGCGTCCACGGCGGCGTGATGCCGGCGCGCTCTGCCTTGGTCGCGGTGCTCTGCGCCTCGGCGCCGCAGACCGCGGCGACGCTGCATTCGCCGCGCGCAATGCGCTGCGCGGCTTCGTGCAGATAGCGGATCGGGCTCTCGCCGCCGACCGGGCCGTAATAGGCGTGCTTCGGCTGGATACCGAGGCGCCTGGCGAGCTGCTGCTCGGGCTCGCGGTAGCGCCAGCTCAGGAAATTGACGATGTCGAGCAATTCGATCCCGTTCAGCAACCGCGCGCCGCTGTCCGCTTCCGCGCGCTGGAGCGCCTCGACCAGCAGGCTGAGGGGCTCTAGGCCCGCGGCAATTTCCTTCGGCCGGTCGACGATTTCGCCGACGCCGACGATGACAGGGATGCGGTCGTCGGGGACGGTGGATTTGGACATTGGTGTGATATCGCCTTCCAACTTCAATTTTGGTGCCAATTTTCTTTCCCGTCATTGCGAGGAGCGTTGGCGACGAAGCAATCCATTCCTTGGCGCGAGATGGATTGCTTCGCTAACGCTGGCAACGATGGCGAACTCATTCCCCCACCAACGCGTTGAGGTGTTCCACGGCCTCGGCAAAATCCTCCTTGAATTCCTGCACCACGGCGCCGGCCGATTTTACGCTGTCGATCAGGCCGACGCCCTGTCCGACAAAATAGCTGACGAGGTCGCGCGCCGCGGCGTTGCCGGCGGCGGCGGAGCGATCGATCGAGGCGAACGCGTCGCGGCTGATGATGCTCTGCAGCGGCATCGGCAAGGCGCCCGGGCTGTCGGGGGCGCGGTCCCATGCATCGGTCCAGACCGAACGCAGCTGCCGCGCCGGCTTTCCGGTGCGGCCTTTTGAGCGCACGGCATCGCGCGAGGAGGCCGCGATCATCTTTTCGCGGAAGATCTCGGTGGTTTCGGATTCGACCGTGGCGAGCCACACCGAGCCGGTCCAGACGCCGGCCGCGCCCATCGCCATGCACGCCGCCATCTGCCGCCCGGTCATGATGCCGCCCGCGGCCAGCACCGGCACGTCGCGGATCGGCCTGATCGCCTTGATCACCTCGGGCACCAGCACCAAGGTCGAGACTTCGCCGCAATGGCCACCGGCTTCTGTGCCCTGCACCACGAGAATGTCGACGCCGGCGGCCACTTGTCGCAGCGCATGCTCCTTGGCGCCGACCAAAGCCGCGACGGGCACGCCGTGCTTTCTTCCCATCTCGATCATCGCCTTCGGCGGCACCCCCAGCGCGTTGGCGATCAGGCGGATCGGGTGGCGGAACGACGCCTCGAGAACCTCGAGCGCGCGGCTTGCGTCGAACGGCTGCGGCTGATTGGCGGGGATAGCCGATGTCGTCAGTTCGACGCCGTATTTTTCGAGGAGGTTGCGGGTGAAGGCGCGATGTTCGGGTGAAATCCGCGCCTCGAGGCTGTTCCAGGTGACGTCCTTTTCGCCTGACGTCGAAATATTCTCGGGGATCAGCACGTCGAGCCCGTAGGGCTTGCCGTCGACGTGGTCGTCGATCCATTTCAATTCCCGCTCGATCAATTCGGGCGAGTGCGTGGTGGCGCCCAGCACGCCAAAACCGCCGGCACGGCTGACGGCGGCGACGACGTCACGGCAATGGCTGAAGGCGAACAGCGGAAATTCGACGCCCAGCATTTCGCACACAGGCGATTTCATCGGTGTGTTCTTTCACTCCCTGCGGCAGCCTGTTCGGTGCTGCTCGTTTTTCGGCTTGAAGGCAAACGCGTTGACGACGCTAGCGCATGAAGGAGGGTGATGCCAAGGTCAGGCCTCATCGTCAGAATTTGGTTCAGAATACAGCTAATGGAGCGGGGACCTTCGTAAGCTCGTCATGCCCGGCCTTGTGCCGGGCATCCACGACTTTGCTTAGCGTCTGCAAGGTAAGAGGTGGATGGCCGGGACGAGCCGGTCATGACGAGATAACGCCCGAACGCCCGTATGCGGATGTAAACTTGCTCATTCCGCATGGCAAAATATCCGGGCTCCTCCACGCCGTTTTGTCTCTTGCGCTTTCGCGCCCCGGGTAGAATGCTGCTCTAAACGATAAAATGCCACGGGAGCGCCAAGTGATGTCGGCCTTGCCATCCATGTCCGGCAAAGACCACGCCGCGGGCAGTGTGGTCTACGATGTCATCGTGGTCGGCGCCGGCTTTGCCGGCATGTACATGCTGCATCGGCTGCGCGGGCTGGGATTGTCGGTCCGGGTCTATGAACAGGGTGGCGATGTCGGCGGCACCTGGTACTGGAACCGGTATCCCGGTGCACGCTGCGACGTCGAAAGCATGCAATACTCCTATTCGTTCTCCGACGAACTGCAGCAGGAATGGAACTGGAGCGAGCGCTACGCGCCGCAACCAGAAATTCTGCGATACGCCAACCACGTCGCCGATCGCTTCAGGTTGCGGAGCGATATCACGCTCAATACCCGCGTCGATCGCGCCGAATTCGACCAGAGCACCAATACATGGCAAGTGGCGACATCCGACGGTGCGATCGTGACTGCGAAATTCGTCGTGCTCGCCACCGGGTGTCTGTCGAATGCGCGCATGCCCGATATCAGCGGCTTGCCGGATTTCAGGGGCAAGGTCTATCACACTGGCCACTGGCCGCATGAACCGATTGATTTTACCGGGCTGCGCGTCGGCGTGATCGGCACGGGGTCTTCGGCGATCCAGTCGGTTCCGGTGATTGCCGAACAGGCGCGTCATCTCACGGTGTTCCAGCGAACCGCGAATTTTTCAATTCCCGCCCGCAACGCGGAATTGACGGCCGAAGAGCGCGACGCGTTTCGAAAGAATTATTCGGAAATCCGGCGCTTTGCGCGCGAGGAGGCGCGCAACGGCATCTATGCCGAACTGCCCGACCGCGGCGCGCTCGACGACGGCGACAACGCGCGCCGCGCCCAATTCGAGCAGCGCTGGATCAAAGGCGGCCTGACCTTCATGCTGGCCTACAACAACCTTCTGCTCGACAGGGCCGCCAACGATACCGCCGCCAGCTTCGTCAGGGAGAAGATCGCCGAGATCGTCCGCGATCCGGAGACGGCGAAGAAGCTGCAGCCCGAGGATCACCCGATCGGCTCCAAGCGGATTTGCGTCGATACCGATTACTACGCCACCTTCAACCGTCCGAACGTGACGCTGGTCGACATCAGATCCGATCCGATCGAGAAGATTCTGCCCAATGCGGTGCGCGCCGGGGGCAGGGATTACGAGGTCGATGCCCTGGTGCTGGCCACAGGTTTTGATGCGATGACCGGCTCGGTGGCCAAAATCGAGCTGCGTGGCCGCTACGGCCGCACGCTGAACCAGAAGTGGGCCGAAGGCCCCAGGACTTATCTCGGGCTGATGAGCGCGGGTTTTCCCAATCTCTTCATCATCACCGGACCCGGCAGCCCGTCGGTGCTCTCCAACATGATCGTCTCGATCGAGCAGCATGTCGACTGGATCGCGGACGCCATCGCCTTCATGCGCGACCGCGGCCTCGAGGTCATGGAAGCCACAACGGAGGCCGAAGACAAATGGGTCGCGCACGTCAATGACGTGGCGCAGCTGACGCTCTATCCGCAGGCCAATTCCTGGTACATGGGCGCCAACATCCCGGGCAAGCCGCGCATCTTCATGCCCTATATCGGCGGCGTCGGCGTCTACCGCCGGATCTGCAACGAGGTCGCGGCGAAGGGCTATGAGGGGTTTACGATGCGCGCGGCGGAACGGGTCGAGAGGATGACGGCGTCGTCCTGAGTATTTCACGGCGAATACGTTAAGAAGTATCGAGAGCCCGCATAACCGGTTAAATCGAGGCAATAGCAGCCAGAGGATATCAATCGAGGTTTTGGCCATGGAGCAGGGATCAGCTCAGCGTATCGAGCGGGTGCGGCGGATTGCCTCGGTTTTCCGGTACCTTGTGGCGCAAGCGGGCCGCATCGGCGCCGCACGAGCAGATAGTTCCGAACTGGCGCTGCAAAAGCGCCTTATCGTTTCGCTTTCGCTCGGACTCCTGCCTCTGACTGTCCTGTGGAGCGTCATCTACTTCGCCGCAGGCGCGCCACTCTCCGCCGTCATTCCCGGGCTGTATACGGTCATCGCCCCGATCAACACCGCGGTCTTTGCGTGGACCCGCAATCTCGTTGTCTATCGCTTCATCCAGCTTCTGATTTTTCTGATCCTTCCATGGCTGCTGATGATGAGCCTGGGCGGATTCGGGAACTCAAGCGTGGTGATCATATGGGCGGCCTTGTGCCCGCTCGCTGCGCTTCTGCTCGAGGACCTGCGCCGAACGGTGTTCTGGATCCTTGGCTTCGTCTCGCTTTTGATCGTGAGCGCGATTCTGCAGCCCTATCTGGTCCCCGTCGGTCTGCCCGAAACCTTCGTGACCTGGTTTTTTGTGCTCAATGTCGGATTGGTGATCGTCGTTGCGTTCGCGCTGCTCTACTACTTCGTTGGTCAACGGAACTTTTTTCAGGAACGTTCCGAGATGCTGTTGCTCAATATTCTCCCAAGGGAAATCTCGGATGCGCTCAAGGCCAGGCAACAACCAATCGCGGCTCATTATGAGGCTGCAAGCATCCTGTTCGCCGATGTCGTCGAATTCACGCCGATGGCGGCGACGATGACGCCGTTGGTCCTGGTCGATCTTCTCAACGAGGTTTTTCAGTGCTTCGACGATCTGGTCGATAAATACGATCTCGAGAAGATCAAGACGATCGGTGATTGCTACATGGTTGCGGCCGGGGTGCCGCGGCGGTGCCCCGATCATGCCAGCGCGATCGTGGAGTTGGCCCTCGACATGCGGGCCGCGGCGGCCGGGCGCAGGTTCGGCGGTCGGCAGCTTGCGTTTCGCATTGGCATCAATTCCGGTCCGGTCGTGGCGGGGGTCATCGGTCGCAAGAAGTTCATCTATGACCTCTGGGGCGATGCCGTGAATATCGCAAGCCGCATGGAATCTCAGGGACAGAGCCAATCCATCCAGATCACCAGCAATACCTATCAATTGATCAAGGATGAATTCGTTTGCGAGTTCAAAGGGACGATCCGGGTAAAAGGGGGCGATCAACTGGAAGTCTGGCACGTGCTGGGAAAGAAGGCCGCCTGAGCGTCCCAACGCAAGTCGCAGCGGGCCTCTTGCTCTAGCTGCCCCGCGCCCCCTGTGCTGCCGGGAATTCCACCCTGTCGTCGGTGCGGCAGTAGCGGTCCGCGAACATGCGGCCAATCGGATGGTAGCGGTCCATGTGCACGCGCATGGCGGCGTCATCCCACAATTCGTCGCGGATGTGGAAATGGATGCCTTCACCCATGATGAGTTGCCGGTCGCCATTCACGTCGATCGTCTTCCACGTCTTGCACTCCATCGCCCACGGCGCGTCGGCAAGTCGCGGCGCTGCCAGCTTTGACGAGGGCGCCAGCCTGAGCCCGAGGTAGCCTGGCTCACCAATATCGGGCGGAAAGTCGCCGCTGGAGTCGTGCATCGCGCGCGCCAGTGGCTCGTCGGCGAGGTTGACCACGAACTCTCCGCTGCGCCGGATGTTGACCAGCGTATCCTTGGCCCGGCCGTCGGGCCGCAGGTTGACGGCGAACATGCAGAGCGGCGGATCCTCGCAGAATACGTTGAAGAAGCTGAAGGGCGCGGCGTTGACAACCCCGGTCGGCCCAACCGTCGTCACCCAGGCGATCGGCCGCGGCAGGACAAATGACGTCAGCACCTTGTAACGCTCGCGGGACGTGAGCTTGTCGGCGGCATATTCCATGGTGCATTCCCTGTTTTGACCGGAGTTTCGAAACCTAACCCGGTGGTCGCTGACGATAAAGCGGCGAGATGACGGCCCAGGCACAACGTCGCCGAGACAGCTTTCCCCAATATGATAGCATGATGATGTCAGGATAAGCGGCGCGCCCGCCCACAACAGACGAGGAAACACATGCAGTTCAAGCACGTCACGCTGGATTTCGACGGACCGGTCGCCATCCTCAAGCTCGACCATCACGAGGTGATGAACGCGGTCTCGCTCGACATGCTGGGCAGCCTTTGCGACGCGCTTGACGCGATCGATGACAAGAAGACTGAAGTGCGTTGTCTGGTCCTCACCGGCGCGGGGCGCGCGTTCTGCACCGGCGCCAACCTGCAGGGGCGTAACACCCAGAAGCCGGGCAAGAGCAATGCCGGCGCGGCGCTGGAAACCGCGTTCCATCCATTCCTGCGGCGACTGCGTAACCTGCATTGCCCGATCGTCACTTCCGTGAACGGGCCCGCCGCCGGCGCCGGCATGAGCTTTGCCCTGATGGGCGACATGATCCTGTGCGCACGCTCGGCGTATTTTCTGCAAGCTTTTCGCCGCATTGGCCTCGTGCCGGACTGCGGATCGACCTGGTTGTTGCCGCGGCTGATCGGAAAGGCCCGCTCGGTCGAGCTGTCGCTGATGGGTGAGCGGCTTTCGGCCGAGAAGGCGCTGGAATGGGGTCTGGTCAACCGGGTCTATGACGATGCGGTCCTGGGGGAGGAAACGATGAAGCTCGCTCGTGACCTTGCCAACGGTCCTACGGTGGCGCTGTCGCTGATCCGCAAACTCTATTGGGAAAGCCCGGACAATTCGTTCGAGGACCAGCTCAACCTTGAATTCGAGTCACAGCGGCAGGCGGGTGCGACGGAGGACTTCAGGGAAGGCGTCACGGCCTTTCTTGAAAAGCGTCCGGCGAAGTTCGGGGGAAAGTGAGGGATCGTCATTACGAGGAGCGTGAACGACGAAGCCATCCAGTTCTCGGCAGCGATGGATTGCTTCGCGGAGCCTGTCTATCGGGCGCGCATTTCGTGCGACCCGTTGGCTCGCAATGACGGTGGTGGGCGTCTCCCTCAATTCACCTGCCGGTCCTTGCCTTCCCAATAGGGATCGCGCAGATGGCGGCGCAGGATCTTGCCGGAGGCGTTGCGCGGCAGGGCCGGGATGAAATCGACGGTCTTCGGCGTCTTGAAGCCGGCGATGCGCTCGCGGGTGAAATTGATGATGTCGGTTGCCGTCAGCTCCTTGCCCGGCTTCGTCACCACGATCGCCTTGACCGCCTCGCCCCAGGTATCGTCGGGCACACCGACAACGGCGGCTTCGGCCACGTCGGGATGATCGCAGATCGCGCTTTCGACCTCCGCGGGGTAGATGTTTTCGCCACCGGAGATGATCATGTCCTTGATGCGGTCGTGGATGTAGAGAAAGCCGTCCTTGTCCATGTAGCCGGCATCGCCGGTGCGCAGCCAGCCATCGCGGCCGAGCGTTCTCGCCGTGGCCTCCGGTAAATTCCAGTAGCCCACCATGTTGGAGCCGGAGCGGGTGGCGATTTCGCCGACTTCGCCCGGCGGCAATTTCCTGCCATTGGCATCGAGAATCGCCAGTTCAACGCCGGGCAGCGCCTTGCCGGCCGAGCGCATCCGCTCCAGTCCCTCGACATGGTCTTCGGGGGCGAGCGCCACGATGCTCCCGGTGGTCTCGGTCATGCCGTAAACCTGCACGAAGCCGCAGCCGAACACCTCGATGCACTCCTTCAGGAGGGCGGCGGGAATCGGGGAAGCGCCATAGAGCATGTATTTCAGGCGCGAAAAATCCACGCTCCGCGCCCGCGGCTGCCGCACCACGAACTGCATCGCGGCGGGGACCATGAACAGTTTGGTGATTCCGGATTGCTCGATGAAATCCAGCACTTTGGTGGGATCGAACTCCCTGGCGATCACGCCGCTGGCGCCGTGATAGAGGCCGAGCAGCCCCCAGCCGGAGCCGCCGATGTGGAAGACCGGCATCGCCACCAGCGACACGTCGTCCTCGGTCCATTTGTTCCAGTCGGGCTTTTCGCCCTCGCCGGTTTCCAGCAGATTGAGAAGGTTGGCATGCGACAGCATCGCGCCCTTGGGTTTTCCGGTTGTGCCGGAAGTATAAAGCTGGATCGCGACGTCTTGCCGGGTGATCGCGACCTTGGGGTCATCGGCGCTCTGCGCGTCGCGCCAGGCGGTGTAGTCCTGCCATTCCGGCGCGCCGCCTTCGGTCGTGATGACGGTGCGCAGCTCGGGCAATTGCGACTTGATGGCGCGCGCCGGCGCCACCAACTCTGGTCCGACGAACAGTACAGGGGCCTTGCAATCCGCAACGATGAATGCGATCTCGGGCGCGGCGAGCCGCCAGTTGACCGGCGCCATCACCACATTGGCCTTCATCGCGCCGATCAGGAGCTCGAAGAAGATATCGCTGTTCTTTCCGAGATAGGCGATGCGTTCGTGTGGTTTGACGCCGAGCGCTTTCAGCCCGTTGGCAACCCGGTTGGTGAGGCGGTCAAATTCGGCGAAGCTGGTCTTTCGTCCCTCGAATTCAAAGACGATGACGTCGCCGCGGGTCTTTGCCCGCGCGCGAACCACGTCGACAAGGTTTGCCGGCTCCTCTGCAGCGGACATGTTTCCTCCCCCATGGTGACTGTTCTTGTTTGGCGCAATTCTGACGTCGTTGCCCGACAAAGACAATACGGGAGGGGAACGCACAGTGCTTTGTCGTCCCGGCCAAGCCAACGGGTCGCGCGAATGCGCGCCCGATGACGGGCTCCGCGCGAGCCGGGACCCATACGCCGCGGCCTATCGATAAGGGCAAGCCGGGAGTTGCCTTTGTAAATCACTCACATCGGTGGTTATGGGTCCCTGCTTTCGCAGGGACGACCACGCGAAGTCTCATCCCCTCGCAGTTTTGTCCTTTTCGTTCTGCGCCTTGATCGCGTCGCGGGCCCGGGTCCAATCGGCGTCGGACCAGTCGCGCAACTGATAGAAGTTTCCGCCCATCGCCAGCGCCTGGCCGCCGTCCATCGCGATGGTCTCGCCGTTGATCCAGTCGCAGCCGCCGGAGATCAGGAACACCGCAAGATTCTGCAGTTCCTCCATTTTACCGACGCGGCCCATCGGGTTCGCCGCCTTGGTACGGGCGCCGGCTTCGTCGCCGGGCTTGATGCGCTTGCTCATGCCTTCGGTCGGAATTTCGCCGGGGGCGATGCTGTTGAGGCGGATGCCGTAGCGTCCCCATTCCGTCGCCAGCGACATCGTCATGGCATGGATCGCGGACTTGCTCATCGCCGACGGCACCACATACGGGCTGCCGTTGCGGACCCAGGTGACGGTGATCGAAACCACATTGCCGGGATTTTTGCCGGCGATCCAGCGCCGGCCCACCGCATGGGTCACATAGAACGTGCCGTGCATGACGATGTTGGCGACCGCGTCGAAACCGCGTGGCGACAGATCCTCGGTGCGCGAGATGAAGTTGCCGGCGGCGTTGTTGACGAGATCGGTGAGCGGCCCATCAGTGAAAATCGCATCGATCATCGCGTCGACTGCGGGCGCATCGCGGATATCGACGCCGTGGCTGGTGACGCGGCCGCCATAGAGGTCCATCAGTTCGGTCGCGGTTTCGTCGCAGACGATCTTGCGGCGGCCGCAGATATGCACCTCGGCGCCGAGTTCAAGAAAGCGCGCCGCCATCGATTTGCCGAGTCCGGTGCCGCCACCCGTGACCAGGATACGCCGGCCTGCGAGAAGGTTTTCGCTGAACATGGCCATTTCCGCCCTGAATGGATGTAGTGTTAATTGGTTGATTGACTAAAACCGGACAAGGCTTTGATGTAAAGCGGCTTCCGCGAAAAGCTGCAGGGGAGAATTCGGATGGGTGATCGCGTCAAGGTCACGATCTCGGACGGTGTCGCCGATGTGCGGCTGGTTCGGGCGGACAAGATGAATGCGCTCGATGCCGCGATGTTCGAGGCGCTGGTTGCGGCCTCTGAGCGGCTCGTCCACGAGGAAGGACTACGGGCGGTAGTGTTGTCCGGCGAGGGCCGTGCATTTTGCGCCGGCCTGGACATGGACAGCTTCGCCGCGATGAAGGCAGGCGGCGGTAACGGGGTAGCGGGCAGCGAAAAGCGGGACCTCGTCGCGCGCACCCATGGTATCGCCAACTTTCCGCAAGCCGCCGTCTGGGGATGGCGGCAGCTTCCGGTTCCGGTGATTGCCGCCATCCAGGGCGTCGCGTTCGGCGGCGGCTTTCAGCTCGCGCTCGGCGCCGACATGCGGTTTCTTAGCCCCGATGCTCGGATGTCGATCATGGAGATCAAATGGGGGCTGGTGCCCGACATGGCGGGAACGCCGATCCTGGCGAGCCTGGTGCGCGACGACATCCTGCGCGAACTGACCTATTCGGGCCGGGTTTTCTCGGCGCAGGAGGCCCTCGGTTACGGCCTCGCGACCCGGATCTGCGATGACCCGCGCGCGACCGCCTTCGACGTCGCGCGGGAAATCGCGGGCAAAAGTCCCGACGCCATCCGCGCCGCCAAGCGGCTCTTGAACAAGCTCTCCGTCGATCCCGGTCCGGCATTGTTGGCCGAATCCGTCGAGCAGATGAAGCTGATCGGGAGCCCCAACCAGCTTGAGGCGGTGCGCGCCAATATCGACAAGCGCGCCCCGCGCTTTGCCGACAGCTGAACGACGACGGCACCTCGATGGCCTGTGGAGGCGGAGGAGGGGTAGGATCGCCCGTTTCTTGGTCTTGCGCTGCACCCAAAAAATTGCGACTCAAGGGTGCCGGGCAGTTTCTGGAGCATTTTGGCGATGTCACCCCAGATCATGCCTTCCGACACCGACCTCAGGTCCAACCGCGCCGAGGAAGCCTCGGCGCTCGAAGAAGACATCCGGCTGCGCAATGACATCCGGCTGCTTGGACGCATCCTCGGTGACACCGTGCGCGACCAGGAAGGTGCGGACGTGTTCGACCTGGTCGAGCGCATCCGGCAGACCTCGATCCGGTTTCACCGCGATGACGACAAGCCGGCGCGGCGCGAGCTTGAAATCATCCTCGACAGCATGTCGACCAGCCAGACCGTGCGCATCGTGCGCGCCTTCAGCTATTTCTCGCACCTGGCCAACATCGCCGAAGACCAGAACAACATCCGCCAGATGCGGGCGCGCTCCAACGCCGGGGGAACGCCGCGCCCGGGAACGCTGGCGCTGACGCTGGCACATGCCCGCGGGGCCGGTTTCAGCGCGGCCGACCTGCGAAAATTCTTCGCCACGGCCCTGGTCAGCCCGGTGCTGACGGCGCATCCGACCGAAGTTCGCCGCAAGAGCACGATCGATCGCGAAATGGAGATCGCGGCCCTGCTCGACCGGCGCGAACGGGTCCAGCTGACGCCGGAAGAACTCGAGCTGAGCGACGAGCAGTTGCGCCGCGCGGTGCTGACATTATGGCAAACCAACATTCTGCGCCGTACCAAGCTCACTGTGCTCGACGAGGTCGCCAACGGGCTGTCCTTTTACGACTACACCTTCCTGCACGAAGTGCCGCGGATGCATGGCGCGCTGGAGGACCGGTTGAACGAAGGCGATGGCGCCGCGCCGGGCGAGCTGGCGTCGTTCCTGCGGATGGGAAGCTGGATCGGCGGCGATCGCGACGGTAATCCGTTCGTGACCGCGGAAGTGATGCGCGGCACGCTGAAGATGCAGTCGAGCCGCATATTGCGCTTTTATCTCGAAGAACTGCACGTTCTCGGTTCCGAATTGTCGCTCGCGGCGCATCTTGCCGATGTCTCGAAGGATCTCCGGGCGCTGGCCGAGCGCTCGCCCGACACCTCGCCGCATCGAAGCGGCGAGCCCTACCGGCTGGCGGTGTCCGGCATCTACGCCCGGCTTACCGCGACCGCCGCGAGGCTCGATGTCGAAACCACCAGGGCTCCGGTCGGCGCGGCCGCGCCCTATGCCGATGTCGGAGAGTTCAAGGCCGACCTCGATATTCTCTATCGTTCGCTGATCTCGAACAATTCGCGCGTGATCGCGCGCGGACGGCTGCGGCACTTGCGCCGGGCGGTGGATTGTTTCGGCTTTCATCTGGCCAGCCTCGATATCCGGCAGAATTCGGCGGTGCATGAACGCACGGTCGCAGAACTGATCGATGCGGCGATGCCGGGCATGTCCTATCTGGCGTTGAACGAAGAGGGACGGGTCGCGCTTCTTGTCAGCGAATTGCGCAATGCGCGTCCGCTGACGTCGAGCTTCGTGAAATACAGCGAGGAGACGGTGGGCGAACTGTCGGTGTTCCACGCCGCGGCCGAAGCCCACGCCAAATTCGGCACCGATGCCATCCCCCAATGCATTATTTCCATGTGCAAGGGAATGTCGGACATGCTGGAGGTCGCGCTGCTCTTGAAGGAGGCTGGTCTCGTCGACCCTTCCGGCCGCAGCGCCATCAACATCGTGCCGCTGTTCGAGACCATCGAGGATCTGCAGGCATCCGCCGGCATCATGGACCGGATGCTGTCGCTGCACGATTATCGCAAGCTGGTGGACAGCCGCGGTGCGGTGCAGGAAGTGATGCTCGGCTATTCCGACAGCAACAAGGATGGCGGCTTCGTCACCTCGGGCTGGGAACTCTACAAGGCCGAGATCGGCCTGATCGAAGTGTTCGAGCGCCACCATGTTCGCTTGCGGCTGTTCCACGGCCGCGGCGGCTCGGTCGGGCGCGGCGGCGGGCCGAGTTATGACGCCATCATCGCGCAGCCCGGCGGCGCCGTGAATGGCCAGATCCGGATCACCGAGCAGGGTGAAATCATCTCCAGCAAATATTCCAACAGCGAGGTCGGCCGCAACAATCTGGAGGTGCTTGCCGCGGCGACGCTCGAGGCGAGCCTGCTGCAGCCAAAGCACAGCGCGCCCAGCGCGGATTATCTGAGGGCGATGGAGCAACTGTCGGCGCTGGCCTTCAAGGCCTATCGCGGGCTGGTCTATGAGACCGAGGGCTTTGCCGAATACTTCTGGGCCTCGACCGTCATCACCGAGATCGCCACGCTCAATATCGGCAGCCGGCCGGCGTCGCGCAAGAAAACCCGCGAGATCGAGGACCTGCGCGCGATTCCCTGGGTGTTCAGCTGGGCGCAATGCCGGCTGATGCTGCCGGGATGGTATGGTTTTGGCAGCGCGGTTGAAGCCTGGATCAAGGAGCATCCCGACCAGGGCATGCCGTTCCTGAAAGAGCTGTACCGCGAGTGGCCGTTCTTCCGCACGCTGTTGTCGAACATGGACATGGTGCTGGCCAAGAGTTCGATCGCGATCGCCTCGCGTTACGCCGAACTGGTGCCGGACGTCGCCTTGCGCGAAAGCATTTTCGGGCGCATCCGGCGCGAATGGCATTCCTCGATCGAGATGCTGCTGGACATCATGGGGCAGGAGCGCCTGCTGCAGGGCAACCCGCTGCTGGAGCGCTCGATCCGCAACCGCTTTCCCTATCTCGATCCGTTGAACCACGTGCAGGTGGAACTGCTGAAGGAGCACCGCGCGCAGAACCCCGACGATGCGGTGCTGCGCGGCATCCAGATCACGATCAACGGCATTTCGGCGGGGCTGCGGAATAGCGGGTGAGGTAGCTGGAGCCCTCAACCGCCGTCATTCCGGGATGCGCCTCTTGGCGCAGGCCCGGAATCCATACTCCCGATTGTGGTTATGGATTCCGGGTTCGCTCGTTTCACTCGCGCCCCGGAATGACGACGATTGAGAGTGGCTTCAACAGTTATGCGCGCCCTGGGTCTCGACATAGACCGCGTACAGCGATTGACTGGCCGTCATGAACAGCCGATTGCGCTTCTTGCCGCCGAAGCAGACATTGGCGCAGGTCTCGGGCAGGCGGATCTGGCCGATACGCTGGCCGTCCGGCGCAAAGATCTGGACGCCGTCATAGCCGTCGCCGACCCAGCCTGCGCCGACCCAGATGTTGCCCTCGGTATCGACCCGCATGCCGTCCGGGAAACCCGACTTGCCGTCGAGGGTCATGTCGATCAGCGTGCGCGGGTTTGAGAGCTTGTCGCCGTTGAGATCGTATTGCCAGACGATATTCTTGGCATTGGGGTAGTGCGTGATGCCGGTATCGCAGACATAGACCTTCTTGTAGTCGTGGCTGAAGGCGATGCCGTTCGGCTTGAAAGGCTCGTCGGCGACCTTGCTGACCTGACCGGTCTGGGCGTCGAGCCGGTACACCGCTTCCTTCTGGTAGGGCTGATTGGTGCCGGTATTGGCCTTCTGTCCTTCATAGATGCTGATCGCGCCATAGCCGGGATCGGTGAACCAGATCGACTTGTCGTTGGGATGAACGACGACATCGTTGGGGCCGTTGAGCGGCTTGCCGCCTGCCTGTTCGGCCAGCACGGTGATCGCCCCATTATGCTCGTAACGCACCAGCCGGGTCCGCTCGCAGGCGATCTGCCGGCCCTCGAAATCGAAGGTGTTGCCGTTGGCCTCGTTGGAGGGCTTGTGAAACTGCTCCGAGATGTGACCGTCGTCGTCGAGATAGCGGAGCTGACGGTTGCTGGGAATGTCGCTCCACACCAGATACTGGCCCTGGGCGTTCCAGGCCGGTCCCTCGGCCCACAGACAACCCGTATACAGGCGCTTGATGGCGGTGTTGCCGACCTTGGCCTTGAAGCGTTTGGGGTCGATCACGACGATATCGGGATCGGGATAGCGCTGCGGTTCGGCGTTGCGGCCGAAATCGCGCGCCGACGCATCGGTTGCAACAACGGCCGTGGCGGCGATCGCTGCAGCGCCGCGCAACAGGTTGCGGCGGTTGACTGCGGCCGATGCCGCTTCGGCCTGGTGATCGGATTGTAATGGATTTGTCATGATTTCCTCCCGTATTTTGTTGTTGGGGAGGAAATCCTGCGCCGACATTTCGGCATAAAGCGGGCGAGGGGCGACGGAACAACCGGAGGTGGGGGTGAGACAAAGATATCCGTGTCGCCCCTGGGTTTGCTGCGACGAGCCCTGAAGAGCGCCGGCCGCTAGACCGCATCCCAATTGAAAATATCCGCCGAGCGGTCGAGCTTGTAGAACGACGATTTCAGCGCCGGCATGGCATGCTCGGCGATGGTCTGCGCGGTCCAGCCCTCGCCGCGATGGATCGAGCGCAGCGGACGTGACTGGCTCATCAGGAAAATCTCGTTCATCCGCACGGCAAAGATCTGCCCGGTCACGTCTTTCGCGGCGTCGCTGAGCAGGAAGGCCACGATTGGCGCGATCTTTTCCGGACCCATCTGCTGAATTTTTTCCACCCGCGCTTTCTCCGCTTCGGTTTCGGTCGGAATGGTGCCGATCAGGCGGCTCCAGGCGAAGGGCGACACGCAGTTCGAGCGCACATTGAAGCGGTTCATGTCGAGCGCGATCGATTTCGACAGGCCGACGATGCCGAGTTTGGCGGCGGCGTAATTGGCCTGACCGAAATTGCCGACCAGGCCGGAGGTCGAGGTAAAGTGGACGAACGAACCGCTTTCCTGCTCGCGGAACAACCGCGCCGCGGCGTGCGAGACGTAGAACGAGCCCATCAGATGCACCTTGATGACGGACTCGAAGGCGTCGATGCTCATGCGGTGAAAGATCGCGTCGCGCAGGATGCCGGCATTATTGACGACGCCGTCGAGCTTGCCAAAACTGTCGACCGCCATCTTGACGATTTTACTGGCGGGAACGGCTTCCGCGACGGTCTCGAAATTCGCCACCGCCGTGCCGCCGCGCTTTCTGATTTCCTCGACCACCTCCTCGGCCGGCGAGGCGTTCGAGCCGGAGCCGTCGGCGGCCACGCCGGGATCGTTGACCACGACCTTGGCGCCCTCGGCGGCGCAAAGCAGCGCGATCTCGCGCCCAATGCCGCGCCCGGCGCCGGTGACGACGATGGATTTGTCCTGCAGTGATCTTGTCATGGGGTTGTCCTGCTATCCGTTTGAATTACTTCCAGTCGTTCCGGGGCGGAGCGAAGCGACGAGCCCGGAATCCATAGCCACGATCGGGAGTATGGATTCCGGGCCTGCGCCTTCGGCGCATCCCGGAATGACAGCTACCGTTCGTTCGTAAAAATAATCGTGCCGCTGGCGGCGAACATGCCGCCGACCCCGTGGCAGACCGAAATCCTCGCGCCTGGGACTTGCGCCGGCGCGATGCCCCGCATCTGCCGCACGCTCTCCTGCAGCGCGTACATGCCGTACATGCCCGAATGCATATAGCTGAGGCCGCCGCCGTTGGTGTTGAGCGGCAGCTTGCCGCCGGGTCTTGTGTTGCCATCGGCGATGAATTTTCCGGTCTCTTCATGCGGCATGAAACCGAGATCGCCGAGACCGTAGAGCGGCAAATGCGCGAATGCGTCGTAGATCATCAGATGATCGACGTCCTTGTGGCTGATGCCGGCCTCTTTGAAGGCGAGGGGGCCTGCAACTCTAAAGGCGCGGGAGGAGTCGAACGTCTGCATCTGACTGACCATCGGCGTTTCCACGCTTTCGCCGGTGCCGAGGATGTAGACCGGCTTTTTTGGAAAGTCCCGGGCGCGATCGGCGGAGGTCAGGATCAGCGCGCCGCCGCCGTCGGTGACGAGGCAGCATTGCAGGATGCGGAACGGATAGGCGATCATCCGCGAATTCAGCACATCCTCGACCGTGATCGGCGCCTTCATGGTGGCGCGCGGATTCTTCGCGGCCCATTCGCGCTGCACCACCGCAACCATGGCGATTTGCTCATGGGTGATGCCGTGGGTCTTCATGTAGCGCAGCACCGGTATCGGAAACATGCTGGCCGGCGTGGACACGCCATAGGGAAGCTCGAACTGCCCGTTCAGGCTGTCGGGACCGATCATGCGCGGGGTGCGGCCGATATTCGACTTGCCGCTTTCGGCGTGGGTAATCAGCACCGTCCTGCACAGCCCGGCTTCGATCGCGGCGGCGGCGTGGCGGACATGCAGCATGAACGAACAACCGCCGACCGAGGTGCCGTCGACCCAGGTCGGGGTGATGCCGAGATAATGGGCGATCTGCTGCGGCGTCTCGACCGCGGTGGCGAACCCGTCGATATCGGACAGTTTCAGGCCGGCGTCGGCGATGGCGTTCAGCGCCGCATCCGCGTGCAGCTGGATTTGCGATACGTTCGGGATAACGCCGAGTTCGGTGGTTTCGGCGGCGCCGACGACAGCAACCTGGTTCCTGCGCATGATGCTTACGCCTTCGCCGGCCGGAACAGCGGCAGGGTAATGTTGTCGTCGAGCTTTTCGAACGCGACTTCGAGCTTCATGTCGAGTTCGAGCGCCTCCGGCGTCTGCGGACAATCGACGATATTGCTCATCATGCGCGGCCCTTCGTCCAGTTCCACCACCGCGATGGCATAAGGTGGCGTGAAGCCCGGGACCGGCCGGTGATGGATCACGTAGCTGTAGAGCCTCGCCTTGCCGGTTGCCTTGAACACGCTGACCTTGCGCGAGGCGCAGGCCGGGCAGAACGGGCGCGGTGGGAAATAGACATGGGAGCAGGCGTCGCAACGCTGCAGCCGCAGTTCATTCGCGCGCGTGCCATCCCAGAAATGCTGGGTTTCCGGTGTCGGTTTCGGGTGTGCGCGCGCCGGCTCGGCCATGTCGGTGATCCCCCCTGAGCGGTCCACTTCGATCCGCCCGTTTTGATCTTGATGCGACATTGGACGACCCGGCGTCAACGGTCCAGCGGACCGCCCGCATGTCGCCCATTCCGGCACACGCACGATTGCCTGGTCCGGAGCGCTTGTATCCCGGCGACCGCCCGCGCTATTGTCCGCCGGAATGAAGAAATGCCGGGAGGATTTGATGCTGAAGGTGATGGGCGCGGTGGTGCTTGCAGGTTTGACCTATGCCGCACAGGCATTTGCCGCCGATGTGCCGGCTGAAATCAAGATCGGCACGCTCTATGCCTCATCCGGGCGCTACGCGTCGATTTCGATGCCGGTTTACAGCGCGCTCAGGCTCTGGGCCGACCAGAAAAATGCCGACGGCGGGGTCTATGTAAAGGCTTTTGACAAGAAAGTGCCGGTCAAGCTGGTCGCTTACGACGATCAAAGCAACACCGCTACCGCCTCGACACTCTACAATCAGCTGGTCACCCAGGATAAGGTCGACCTCCTGGTCGCGGATTCCGGCTCGGTGCTGACCGCGCCCGCGGTGGCGATCGCGCGCGACCGCAAGATGTTCCTGTTCGACCAGACCGGAACTGGCGCCAGCTTTTTCTCCAAGGACAATCCCTATATCGCGCTGATGGCGGACCCGGTCTCGACCATCTGGCCGAAACCGGTCGCGGATTTCATTTCGCATGACGGGCCGGGCCTTGGGATCAAGAAGGTCGCGATTCTCTACTCGACCAACGAGTTCACCGGCACCCAGGCCAACGCCTTCCGCAAATTCGTCAAGGACTCCGGCGCCCCGATCGAAATCGTCTACGATCAGGGCATTCCCACCGAGACCACCAACTACACCGTCATCATCAACAACATCAACAATACCCAGCCGGACGCGGTGATCCATTTCGGCTACGCGCCCAACGACATCGCCTTCCTGCGCAACGTCGCCGATGTCGGCGTCAAGTTCAAAATGCTGTTCTGCATTTATGCCGGCCTTGAGACCGAGCTGCTTGAAAAGAACGTCGGCGAGAAGGGCCTCGAGCACGTCTTCACCTATGTGCCGCCCTCGGAGGTGGACTATCCGGTCAACTTCGGCATGAACATGAAGGATTATAAGGCCGCCTGGGAAAAGAAATATCCCGACGGCAAGATCGAGTTCGGCTTCAACGCCGTTGCCGGATACACCACCGGGCTGATCATCGAGAAGACGCTGTCGGTGGCGACCAGCCTCGATCAGCTCGAGCTGCGGCGCGCGGTGTTCAGCCTGTCCGGTGAGCTCAAGACGCTTGATGGCACCTTCGCGCTCGACGAAATGGGCGGCCAGATCGGCGAGCTGACCCCGCTCGGGCAACTGGCGCTCGATGATCACGGCCATATCAAGTTCATCTCGATCTATCCGCACGAGACCGCCACCGGCAAGCCGGTCTATCCGCGTCCATGAGCGAAGCGCACATCGCGGACCGGATGCCGGGAGCAAAGCGCCGATGCTGATCTATGCGCTCGTCGCCGGCGTGCTGTTCGGCCTTTATTTCAGCCTGGTCGGGATCGGCCTCAATCTCGTGTTCGGCGTCATGCGGATCGTCAATCTCGCGCATGGCGACTTCCTGATGCTGGGCGCGTTTGTGGCGTTCGGCGTCGTCACGCTCGCGGGCATCGATCCCCTGTTCGCGGTGCCGCTGGCGTTCGTGATTTTCCTGATGGTCGGCGTGCTCCTGTATTGGGTGCTGGTGCCGCGGCTGCAGGGATCGGCCAATCCGGAAATGCTGTCGATCATCCTGTTCTTCGGGTTGTCGCAGGTGATCGAGGCGGTGACGACGATTTTCTTCGGCACCAGCGAACGCTCGATTCAGAGCCGCGCGCTCGGTACGGTATTTTCGACCATCAAGGTCAAATTGTTCGGCGGCAAGCCGGATGCCGGCGGGCCGGTCCAGATCTTCGGTCAGGGATTCCCGGCTTCCTGGGTGATCGCCGCCATCACCAGCCTGATCGCGATTGCGCTTGTCTACGTCTATTTGTACCGCACCCGGCTCGGGACGCTGACCCGCGCCGTGATGTCGCGGCGCGATGAGGCGTTCGCGACCGGCATCGATGTCGACCGTGTCTCGGCCGCGGCATTCGGTATCGGATTGGGGCTTGCGGCGGTCGCCGGCATCTTCGCGCCTTTCATGTTCGGATCGGTGACGCCGGCGTTCGGCGCCGATGCGACCGTGACGTCATTTGCCATCGTGGTGCTGGGATCGCTCGGCAACCCGCTCGGCACCGCGCTCGGCGGTGTGGTTTACGGCGTCTGCTACATGCTGGTGCAGACCTATCTCAGCTCGTGGGCGGATCTGTTGCCCTATGTGCTGCTGATTTTCATCCTGCTGCTTCGGCCGAGCGGCCTGCTCGGAAGGCGGGTGCGCGTTGCCTAGCGCCCTCAAGCACATGTTGTTCATCGTCGCGCCGCTGCTCGCCGTGTTTGCGGTGCTGCCGGGCGTCTACCAGAATCATCTGCTGCTGTTCAATTTCGTGATCTTTCTGATTCTCGCCCAGGGCGTGAACATCATCTATGGCTTCACCGGCTATCTGCCGTTCGGCTATGTCGGTTTCTTCGGCGCCGGAGCGTATGGATTTGCGATTTTGGTGATGCACTACCAGGCGCCGGCGGTTGTGGCGGTGCTGGTTGGAGGCTTGGTCGGCGTCGCGCTCGGGCTGTTGCTGACGCCGCTGTTGCGGCTCTCCGGTGCCTATTTCGCCATCGCCAATCTCGCGGCCTCGCTCGCGGTGTTGCACTTCGTCGCCAATCCGGCGCTCGAGAACATCACGCGCGGCCCGTACGGCGTCTCGCTCACGGGTACGTTCAATCCGACGCTCGCCTATACGGCCGCGCTTGCCGTGCTGGCGCTGACGCTCGGCGCGGTCGTGTTCCTGAAGAACTCCCGCTTTGGTCTCGCGTTACAGGCGGTGCGCGAAGATGCCGTCAGCGCGTCGATGGCGGGGGTCAACGTGGTGCGCATGCGCGTGATCGCGTGGCTGGTTTCCGCGCTGGTCGCGGGCCTCGCCGGCGGCGTCTATGCCTGGTACGTTTCGGTCTTCTACCCGGACAATGTTTTCAGCGGCGAGTTCAGCATCTTCGCCATCGTGTTTGCGCTGTTCGGCGGCGTTGCCTCGATCTGCGGCCCGATCGTCGGCGTCATCCTCCTCTATGGCTTCTATAATCTGATCGGATTCACCACGCCGCAATATTTTCAGCTGATCTACGGACTATTGATCATGGGGCTGGTGCTGTTTCTGCCCGCAGGCCTGGTGTCCCTCGCGACGCGGAGGGGCTGGCATGTCCCCTGATACCGCACCCATCCTCAGCGTCGCCAAACTGACAAAACGCTTCGGTGGCTTCTACGCGCTCGACGGATTGAGCTTCCATGTCGCCGCCGGCGAAATTCTGGGACTGGTGGGCCCCAACGGCTCCGGCAAGACCACCGCGATCAATGTGATCTCCGGCCTCTACGCCCCCGACGGAGGCGAGGTGGTGCTGGATGGCGCCTCGATCGGCGGGGTGGCGTCGCACCGGCTGGTTCATCGCGGTATCAACCGCACCTTCCAGATCCCGAAGCCGTTTCTGTCGCTGACGGTACGGCAGAATATCGAGGTCGCGCTGGCCTACGGCCGGGCCGCGGTAGCCCCGCCCGATATGGCGGCCCTGCTCGATGAATATCGGCTTACCGACGTCGCCGACCGGCCTGCGGCCGATCTCAATAACGCGCAGCAGAAGATGCTCGATCTGGTTCGGGCGCTCGCCACCCGACCTCGGCTTTTGCTGCTCGATGAACTCGCCGCCGGGCTCAATCCGGCGGAGCTCGACTGGATCGCCGAGCGGATCAAGGCGCTGGCGCGGAGCGGGGTGGCGATCATCGTGGTCGAGCATCTGATGGGCTTCATCGAGCACATCACCGATCGCGTCATTGTCATGAACGCCGGCAAGGAGATTTTCGAAGGCAAGCTCGCGGTCGCGGTGCAGGTTCCGCAGGTCATCGAGGTGTTCCTGGGAGGCGAGCATGCCGCCTGAGGCCGCGCCGCTCCTGAAGGCGGAGGGTGTCGACGCCGGCTATGGCACCATGCAGGTGCTGTGGGGGGTCGACCTCGACGTCCGCGCCGGCGAGACCGTGCTGCTGCTCGGTGCCAACGGCGCCGGCAAGACCACCTTTCTCAAATCGCTGGTCGGTCTGGTCGAGGCGCGGCACGGCCGCATCACGCTCGGCGGCGAAGACGTGACGCGGATGCGCTCCAGCGACCGGATGCGGCTCGGCATGACCTACATGTCGGAGCTCGCGGTGTTTCCCGACCTGTCGATCGAGGAAAACATCCGGGTCGGCGCGCAGGCGCTGGGGCATGGCGATCCCGGCGCCCGGGTCGAGGAACTCTATGGCGTATTCCCGGCGTTGCGCGAAAAACGCCGCGCGCCGGCGTCCAGTCTCTCCGGAGGCCAGCGCAAGATGCTTGGCATCGCCAAGGCGCTTGCCGCGGAGCCGCGGCTATTGGTGATGGACGAACCGTCGGCCGGGCTGTCGCCGCTGTTCGTCAAGGAAGTCATTCGAATCCTCAGCGATCTGCGCGGACGGGGGCTTGCGCTCTTGATCGCCGAGCAGAATATCGGTTTCCTCGAAGTGGCGACGCGGGTATTCGTGCTGGAAGGCGGGCGCATCCGCTTTTCCGGTACGGTTGCGGAAATGACCGACAACGAAGCGTTGCGGCGCGCTTATTTCGGACTGAAGTGATGCGAACGATCAGGATCGGATCAGGCGCGGGCTATTCGGGCGATCGCATCGAGCCCGCCGTCGAACTCGCCGAAAAAGGCGAGATCCAGTATCTGGTGTTCGAGTGCCTCGGCGAGCGCACGGTCGCGCTCGCCCAGCAGGCGCGCATGAAAAATCCGGAAAGCGGATACGATCCGCTGCTCGAGGAGCGGATGCGCGCGGTATTGCCGGTCTGTGCCGCCAAGGGCATCAAGATCGTCACCAATATGGGTGCGGCCAATCCGCTCGCCGCAGCGCGCAAGACCGCCGAGATCGCGAGATCGCTCGGACTTTCATCGCTGAAGATCGCCGCCATCGTCGGCGATGACGTGCTCGATGCCTGCAAGGCGCGCGACCTGCCGATCATGGAGTTCGACGGCACGATCAGGCAGCTCGGCAACCGGCTGTTGTCGGCCAATGCCTATCTCGGCGCCGAGCCGATGGCGGAAGCGCTATCCAGTGGCGCCGATGTCGTGATCACCGGGCGCGCTTCCGATCCGGCGCTGTTTCTGGCGCCGATGATCCACGCCTTTGGCTGGGCGATGGATGACTGGAATTTGCTGGGGCAGGGCACCGTGGCCGGCCATCTGCTCGAATGCGCCGGCCAGATCACCGGCGGCTACTTCGCCGATCCGCCCTACAAGAATATTCCCGATCTGGCGCGGCTCGGCTTTCCGATCGGCGAAGTCGGCGAGGACGGCAGCCTCGTCATCACCAAGGTCGCAGGCTCCGGCGGCGCGGTGACCGCGCAGACCTGCAAGGAGCAGCTGCTCTACGAGGTGCACGATCCCACCCGGTATCTTCAGCCCGACGTGACGGCGGATTTCTCGCAGGTGAGGGTCGAGCAGATCGGCAAGGACCGCGTGCGCATCAGCGGCGGGCGCGGCAGCCGGCGCACCGGGACGCTCAAGGTTTCGGTCGGCTATGTCGACAGTTTTATCGGCGAGGGCCAGATTTCATATGCCGGTCCGGGCGCATTGGCGCGCGGAAGGCTGGCGCTCGACATCGTTCGCGAGCGGCTGAAACTGACGGGCGTCGCCGCCAGCGAGTTGCGGTTCGAGCTGATCGGCGTCGATTCCCTGCATGGCGCTGCAGGTCTCCGCGCACGCTAACGAACCCTATGAGGTGCGCGTGCGGGTGGCCGGCCGCACCGAAAACCTGCGCGAGGCGGTCAGGATCGGCAATGAGGTCGAAACGCTCTACACCAATGGACCGGCCGCCGGCGGCGGGGCGTTCAAATCGGCGCGCGATGTCGTCGCCGTCGCCTCGGTCCTGCTGCCGCGCGAACTGGCGACGCCGCGGGTCCAATTCGTCGGGGGCGAGTTGCGATGAAGCTGCGCGAGATCGCCCATTCCCGCACCGGTGACAAGGGCAATACCTCCAACATTTCCGTGATCGCCTATGACGCGAAACATTATCCGCTGCTGCTCGAGCAGGTCACGAGCGCGCGGGTCAAGGCGCATTTCGCCGGTGTTGTCGAAGGCGAGGTTGTCCGCTATGAGCTGCCCAACATATCGGCGCTGAATTTTGTCATGGCCTGCGCGCTGGGCGGTGGGGTGACGCGGTCGCTTGCGCTCGACGCGCATGGCAAATCGCTGAGCTCCGCATTGCTCGATCTGGAGATCGAAGCAGTTCCGGACGATAAATAGCCGATCGACGAGGCGACAGCACCATGCCGAACACCCCGACACTGGCCGCACTGGCCGACGATCTCGAACATGGCCGCACCAACGCCAGAAAGCTCGTCGACGAATGCCTTGACCAGAATCGCCGACAAATCAGGCGAAGGTGCGCGGGCCTTCATTCATGTCGATGTCGAGGCCGCGATTGAGGCGGCGAAAGCGATGGACCGGCTGCGCCAGGTCAAGGCGGCGCCGTCGCCGTTCGCGGGTATTCCGATCTCGATCAAGGACCTGTTCGATATCAAGGGACAGGTGACCCGCGCGGGCTCCCGCGCGCTGGAGGATTCGGCCCCGGCGGAAGCCGATGCGCCCGTGGTGGCGCGGCTGCGCCGTGCCGGCTTCATCCTGATCGGCCGCACCAACATGACCGAATTCGCCTATTCCGGCATCGGCATCAATCCGCATTACGGCACGCCGAAAAGCACCTGGCAGCGCAGCGGTTGGCCACGTGCCCGGCGGGTCGTCCTCGGGGGCGGCGGTCTCGGTCGCCGATGGCATGGCGCATGGCGCGCTCGGCACCGATACCGGCGGCTCGTGCCGGATTCCGGCGGCCTATAACGGCATCGTCGGCTTCAAGCCGACGCAGCGGCGGGTGCCGCTCGCGGGCGGCGTGCCGCTGTCGTTCACGCTCGACAGTTTCGGGCCGCTGGCGCGCACGGCTCAGTGCTGCGCGGTGCTCGACGCGGTGCTCGCCGATGAGCCGGTGCAGCCGTTGCTGGCGCGCCCGATCAGGGGCATGCGGCTGGCGGTGCCGACCACGGTCGCGCTCGATGACCTCGAGGACACGGTGGCGCAGACCTTCGAAAGGGCGCTGGAAACGCTGTCGAGCCAGGGCGCGCTGATCGAGCGGATCGCGGTGCCGGAATTCCTCGATGTCGGGGTGATGAACACCAAGGGCGGCTTCGCCGCGGCGGAAAGCTATGCCTGGCACCGCTATCTGATCGCCAGCCATGGCGACGTCTACGATCCCCGCGTATCCAGCCGGATCCTGCGCGGCGAGGCGATCAGCGCCGCGGACTATATCGACCTGATGGAGGCGCGAAAGTCGCTGATCGCGCGCGCCACGATTCGCCTCGCGCCGTATGACGCGCTGGTGATGCCGACCTCGGCGATCACGCCGCCGCGGATCGCGGCTCTCGCCGACGACAAGGCGTTCACCAAAGCGAACCTGTTGTCGCTGCGCAATTGCACGCTGATCAACATGATCGACGGCTGCGCCATCTCGCTGCCTTGCCATCGCGAGGGGGAAGCGCCAGTCGGGCTGATGCTCGCCGCATCCGGCGGATCGGATCGCCGTATCTTCGAACTGGCGGCGGCGATGGAGCCTGTGCTCGCAACCGCCTGACAGGCTCGGTTGCCGGAAATCGGGTGGCGCAGTGCCATCCGATTTGCGAACATCGCCGGCATGAAATCAGCCGCACAAGACATCCGCCCCGCAGCGTCGCCATCCTCGATTCCCGCGCGCGTTGCCGCGATCGACTGGACGCAGGCCGAGGACGATCTCGACGCGCAGGGTTGCGCCGTCCTCAAGGGATTGCTCTCGGCGGACGAATGCCGCGCGCTCGCGTCACTTTATCCCGACGACCGGCATTTCCGCAGCCGAGTAGTGATGGGGCGCCACGGCTTTGGCCGCGGTGAGTACAAATATTGTTGCTATCCGCTTCCGTACGTGATTGCGGAATTGCGGCCGGCGCTCTATGCGCGACTCCATGGCATTGCCAATCGCTGGAACGAAGCGATGGGCATCGATATCCGTTACCCCGGGGATCACGCAGCGTTCCTGAAACGATGCCATGCCGCCGGTCAGGCGAGGCCGACGCCACTGCTGCTGCAATATGGAACCGGCGACTACAACTGCCTGCATCAGGATCTCTATGGCGAGCATGTGTTCCCGCTGCAGGTCGCGATCCTGCTGTCGGAACCGGGCCGCGACTTCCGTGGCGGTGAATTCGTGCTGACCGAGCAGCGGCCGCGGATGCAGTCGCGGGCTGAAGTGGTGCCGCTGCTGCAGGGCGATGCGGTGGCCTTTGCTGTGCATCACAGGCCGGTGCAGGGGACGCGCGGATTCTATCGCGTTAATCTGCGCCATGGCGTGAGCCGGATCCGATCGGGCCATCGCCATACGGTCGGCGTGATCTTCCACGATGCCAAGTGAGTCCCCTTGACGGCGGATTTATTCGAAACGGTTGCCGATGTCCGCCCGTCGTTCGAGGCGATCGCGGAGGGCGCCGTGCTGTTGCGCGGTTTCGCCGGTCCGCCGCAATCCGAACTGATCGCGGCACTACGCGATATCGTGGCGCAGGCGCCGTTTCGCCGCATGGTGACGCCGGGCGGCCATCAGATGTCGGTGGCGATGACCAATTGCGGCAGCGCCGGCTGGATCACCGATCGCACCGGCTATCGCTACGGCGCCGATGATCCCGAAACGGGAAAGCCCTGGCCGGCGATGCCGCCATTGCTCCGCGACCTCGCCGGGCGGGCGGCCGACCGCGCGGGGTTTGCCAGGTTTTCACCGGACGTGTGTCTGATCAACCGCTATGTCCCCGGCGCGCGCATGTCGCTGCATCAGGACAGAGACGAACTGGATTTCGGTGCGCCGATTGTCTCGGTGTCGCTCGGTCTGCCCGCGATCTTCCTGTGGGGTGGGCTGAAACGCAGCGACAAGCCGCGCCGGTTTCGGCTCGAGCATGGCGACGTCGCGGTATGGGGCGGGCCGGCGCGGCTTAACTTTCACGGCGTCGCGCCGCTTCCCGACGGCGAGCATCCCCGGATCGGCCGGCAGCGCATCAATTTGACGTTCAGGAAGGTGCGGTGACGGGGGTCTTGTCGCCGCGGCCGCACGCGCAACTTATCGACCGCTGGTCAGCGCCGGAACCTCCGAGAACGTGGGCCACCAGGCGCGCGGCGGGCGCCGCATCGGGCAGGCCGACCGGCACGATGATCTTCAATTCCTTTGCGAGCTCGATGCCCTTCAGCCGTAGCGCGATGAGCCGTGATGCGCTGACTTCGTCCGCGACCGCCGCCGCTATCACCAGCGAAATGCCTCGGCCGGCGCGGACGGCCCGTTTGACCGCCTCCGTGTTGCCAAAGCCCCCGATGGCCGTCAAACCCTCCGCGAATGGTCCCAATTGCGTTCTCAGGAGCGTGTTCGTTCCGGTTCCGGTTTCGCCCCCCAACAGCGTCTGGCTGGCGAGTTCGCTGGCCTCGATCGCGTCCCGTGCGGCCCAGGGATGATCGGGGGCGACAATCACCACGAGGGGTTCCTTGCGCCAGGTGTGCTCGCGAAAGCCGGGCCGGCCGCTCCACCACTCCATCAGCGCCACGTCGGCGGTACCGTTCGCCAAGCGGTCGGCGACCTCGGGGTTGGGGCCGATCCACAGATCGATGGAACACGGATCGGCCGCCTGAAACGAAGCCAGCATGGTTTGCAGCAAGTACGTGCCGATGTTGCTCGATGCGGCAATGCGCAGCGGGGCCTGGGCGATCGCGGTTCGGCTGCGTTCGGCGGTATCCAGCATGGCGCGGGCAAGCGGCGCGAACGTCGCCCCCTGATAGGTCGGCTCGACAATTCCGCGCCGGCGGATGAGCAACGGCGCGGCCAGGTCTTCCTCGAGCTGTTTGATATGTTCGACGACGGTCGAGGGCGATAGATTGAGGTCGCGTGCGGCGGCCCGAAATCCGCGTTCGCTGAGAACCGCAAGAAAGGTCTTAGCGTGAACGAGATTGAGCATGAACGAACTGCTTGCTGGGGTCGTTGACCGCGCCATACGGAACACGGCCGGCCAGAACATCAATGATGCTGCGCGCGGCGGAAAGCTCGATCTCGCGCCGAACCTCCGTCACGCCCGATCCGATATGCGGGGTGAAAACCGTTGGCGCGGATGGCGTGGTCAACCGTGGATCGACGCGGGTCGGCCGATCCTCGATGGCCCAATCTTCGCACTCGAACGCATCCGCCGCATAGCCCGCAAGTTGCCCGTGGGCGATGGCGTCCGCCACGGCGCTCTCGTCAACCAGCGAGCCGCGAGCGGGATTGACCAGTCTCGCGCCGGCCTTCATGGCCGCGATGGTTTCGGCATTGATGAGGTGCGTGGTGTCGGCGGTCAACGGCAGTGCAAGCACGACGTAGTCGGAGTTGACGATCACGTCCGCAAAACTCGTCATGGTGACATAGGGCCAGGATTTGGCCAGCGTCCCGGTGACCGACCGATCATAGGCCAAAAGCCGGCATTGAAATCCAGCCAGCCGTTCGGCGATCGCGCGTCCGACAAAGCCAAACCCGACGATGCCGACCGTCGTGCCGGCGAGACCCGCGCCATAGAGCTGGGCACGCCAGCCGTTAAATCCGCGCTTCTTGATGCCCTGATCGCCGGCGACAATGTTGCGGCCCAGCGCGAGCATGAGCCCGATCGCCAGTTCCGCGGTCGGCACCGTCAAGAGATCGGGAACGATCGTCAACCATACGCCGGCATTGGTCGCGGCCTCGACGTCGATATTGTCAAAGCCCTTCAGCGCCGCACCGACGACGCGAAGCCTGGGGCAGGCGGCCAGGAAGGCGGCGTCGATCCTGTCGTTCATGAACGCCATCAGTCCCGCGGCGTCCCGGCAGCGCTGTCGCACTTCCTGATAGGACCAGGGCTCGATGGCCGGATTGGCCACGACGGTGGCGTGTCCTTCGAGCAGGGCCCTGGTCTCGGGGAAGACCGGATTGGTCACGACGATTTTGGGTGTTTCGGCCATGGCATCGGTCTCTTCGGCTATTTCAGGTAGTTCCGCAGGGCGGCGCCAATGCCGTCCACGATCGTCACGCAAATCAGAATGCAAATCAGGATCGCCGAAACCTGCGCGTATTCAAGTACGCGCAAGGCAGCGATCAGCTCGAAACCGATGCCGCCCGCGCCGACGGCGCCGAGCACCGTCGAGGCGCGAAAATTATATTCCCAGCGGTAGATGGTGGTGTCGGCAAGCTGCGGCATCGCCTGCGGCAGCACCGCATGCCAGATGACCTGGAACGGCGAAGCGCCCGCGGCCCGCGCCGCCTCGATCGGCTTTGGATCGACGTGCTCGATGCTTTCGGCGAAGAATTTTCCGATCATGCCGACGGAATGCAGGCCGACGGCGAGCACGCCGGGCAGCGCTCCGAAGCCGACCATGGCGACGAAGATGATGCCCATGATGAATTCCGGGATCGATCGCAGCAGGTTCAGGATGGCCCGCGTTGCCAGGTAAACGACCCGGTTCGGTGTGGTGTTATGGGCGGCGAACAGGGCAAGCGGCAATGACAGCGCGACGGCGAGCGCGGTTCCCGCGACCGACATCGCCAGCGTATCGGCCAGCGGCCTCAGCCAGTTGTGATAGCGTTTGAAATCAGGCGGAAACATTTCACTGGCGAGCTGCTTGACCGCCGGCCAGGCGTCTGCGAACCGCCGGGCGTCGAGCAGGCCGGTGAGCGACATCGCGGCGACGATCAGAACGACGACGAGGAGAATGACGACAGCGCGCCTGATCTGCGCGGAGCCGTCCCGGGCCAGAATGGCGTCGTAGCGGGTGGGGGAGGCGTAGCTCATCCCTTGAGCTTCGAAAGATCGAGATCGAGCAGTTTCGCGGTCTCCCGCAGGATGTCGTAGGCGTGGTCGTCGGTCGCAACGAAGGCTTCGGCCCGAAAGGTCTTCAGGATGTCTTTATCGTTGAGTTCGAGGAAGGCGGTCCGGATCGCGGCCTTGAGTTCAGGCGCGAGGTATCCCTGCATGACCATCGGATAGTTCGGGATCGGATCGCTTTCCGCCAGCACGATCACCTTGTCGCCGTCGATGGTGCCCTTGACGACCAGCGACTTGAATATCTCCTGACTGAGGCCACCGGCCTGGACCTGGCCGGACTGAACGGCGCGGGCGACCGCGTCATGCGCGCCAAGCAGCACGTATTTGTAGTCGGTGTCGCCGATAAGGCCGTTGCGGGCCAGCAACGCGCGCGGGATCAAATGACTGGACGTCGAGGCAAAGTCGCCAAATCCCATCATTTTGCCCTTGATGTCGGCGAGCGACTTCACCGGTCCATCCGCGCGCGTAATGATGACGCTCTTGTAGGTCGGCGATCCCTTCGAGACGCCGACGGCGAATGGCTCGATGGCCGCTGCCTTCGACTTGGCCAGCACATAGGAGAGCGGCCCGAAATAGGCGACCTCGATCCGGCCGAACCGCATCGCCTCGATCATCGAGGAGTAGTCGGTCGTGACGATCAGCTCGACGTCCTTCTTGAGAGCCTGCTCGAGATATTTCTTCAGCGGCAGAGCATTTTGGATGATCGTCGAGGCGTTCTCGTCGGGCAGCAGCGCGACGCGTATGTTGCCGGGGTTCTGCGTCTGTTGAGCGCTGGCCGGACCGACGGCGAGGCCCAGTCCGCCGATCGCGCAGCCGAGCAGAAAGTTTCTACGTTCCATGACCTGATCCATTCCTTGAGCTGAGATGTGCCGACTAAGCTGCTTCCATCCGGGATGGCGCGCCGGTGTAGATTTGTTCGAGAATGGTTTGTCCGAGCTGCGACGCCGTGCCTTCAAACACGATCCGGCCCCCCACGAGGCCAATCACGCGATCGGCGAACCGGCGCGCCAGTTCCACCTGGTGCAGGCTGACGATCGCGGTAATGCCGTCCTCCCGGCAAATGCGGTGAAGGTCGGCCAGCACTTTTTCGCCTGACGCCGGATCGAGACTCGCCACCGGCTCGTCGGCCAGAACGATTTGCGGCCGCTGTGCCATGGCCCTGGCGATGCCGATGCGCTGCTGCTGCCCGCCGGAGAGTTGGTCGGCGCGATCAAGCGCGCGATCGAGCAGGCCCACCCGTTCGAGCGATTGCAACGCGATCAGGCGATCGGCGCGGGGCAGCGGCAGCATCGAGCGCAGGGCGCCATGGGCGGCGACACGGCCGATCAGCACGTTTTGCAGCGCCGAGAGGCGGCCGATCAGATGATGCTGCTGGAAGATCATTCCGGTTCGTCGGCGGTGTTGCCGCAGCGCGTGGCCGCTGCGGAAGATCGAACCCAGGCCTTCGACCATGACATCGCCCTGGGTCGGCCTGACCAGCCCATTCATGCATCGAAGCAGTGTCGACTTGCCCGCCCCGGAGGGACCCAGCAGCACGAGGAACTGACCCTTCGAAGCGGAGATGCTGGTCGGAAGCACCGCCGCAACGCCGTTCGGGTAAGTCATGGCAACGCCGTGCAATCGCAGCATCGACCGCTTCCTCAGAGCCCCCATCGGGCCGTCGTTTCCGTGAGCGCCGTGATCGAATTTTTCGAACGAATGACGCTGTTGTTCGATAATCCTGACCTACCAACCGCAAATGACACGGCAATGACAACGCCGGGGTCGGCGAGCCGTAAGAACTTCGATTGAGAATCGGGAAGGGGAATATGGCCGGTTCGCGCCGCGAACCCGGCTACGCGTTCAGAAAGGTTCGCAGCGGCTGGGTGGGCTTACGGCTTTGCCGGGTGAATAAAAGTCCAGGGGCTGACCTCGGAATCCCTGGGGACTTCGATGTCGATCAAATAAGGGCCGCCATCGGCCAAGGCTTTCTCCAGCGCCGGGCGAAACGTTTCCGGCGAGGTGACGCGGGCAGCGCCCACGCCAAAGGATTCGGCAAGCTTGACGAAATCCGGGTTGACCAGATCAGCGGCCACCACGCGGCCGTCGAAATGCTCGCGCTGGTCGCGCCGCACATTGCCGTAGGCATTGTTGTTGAACACCAGCACGACCACGCCGATCTTGTACTGCACGGCGGTCGCCAGTTCCTGCACGCCGAACATGAAGCCGCCGTCCCCGGTGATGGCGACCACCGCCCGGTCCGGATGGGCGACCTTGGCGCCGAGGGCGGTGGGAAAGCCCGAGCCGAGCGTGCCCTGATAGCCCGAGGTGATGAAGGTGCGTGGTTCATAAATCGGAAAGCCGTACCAGGAGGCAAAGCCGACCTGCGACAACTCATCGGTCACGATGGCGTTCGATGGCAGCACCTCGCGCAGAATATTGAGATAGGCCATCTGCGGCTGGACCTGCTGAATCTCGCGCCGCGCCGTCGCCGATGCCTCGCGGATCGAAGCACGGCGGCCGCTGGTTTTGCTGTAGCCCTGCCTTCGAACCGCGGCGAGCAGTTCGCGGGTGCCGGCTTGTGCGTCCGATACCACGGCGGCGTCCGGCGTGAGGCGACGCATTTCCGACGGATCGATATCGATGCGAATTGATTTCAGCCCCGCCGGCTGAAATGGCCAGCGGAACGAGGAGGCCGGCAGTTCCATGCGGGTCCCGATTCCGATCATGAGATCGGTCTGCGGCCACAACCGGTAGGCCGCCGCCATCGTCAATCCGAGTTCATGGGCGTTGGAAACGATGCCGCGACCGCTGCGGAACGCCACCACCGGCGCGTCGATCAGTTCCGCGAGCTCCAGAATCTCGTCGCGGGCGTGGATCGCGCCGCTGCCGACGAAGATCATCGGCGTCCGGCTGCCGGCGATCAAGCTCGCGGCTGACCTGATGCGCTCCGGATCGGGCTGCGGCGCCGGGAACGGATCGAACACCTTTGACGCGCTGACTTCGGCGCGTTGCGTGAACACGTCCCATGGCATTTCCAGCGAAACCGGGCCGCGGCGGCCCGACAGCATTTCCTGAAACGCGCGCGAGACCATCGTCGGGGCCATATCCGGGTATTCGATCCGCTCGGCCCATTTCACGAAGGTTCGCAAGGTGGCGAGCTGATCCGGCATTTCGTGCAGGTGACCGCGGCCCTTGCCCAGGAAAGTCGTGGGAACCTGCCCGGTCAGGCAGAGCACCGGCTCGTTCGATCCGAACGCCGTCAACAGGGCCGCCCCGGCGTTGAGCACGCCCGGGCCGGGCACCACGCTGAACACGCCGGGCCTGCCAGTCGACCGCGCATAGCCATAGGCCATGTAACCGCAGGCCTGCTCGTGCCGCGCGCCGATCACCTTCAGCTGCGCCTGATGGAAGGCGTCGAACAGGCCGTAGATCTGTGCCCCCGGAAGGCCGAACACGGTGTCGACGCCGTGCGCGACAAGGCCGCTGACGATGGCTTCGCCGCCGGAACTCAGGGTCATGGCATGGTCCAATCGTTCGCAAGCATCACGGGTGCATCTTCTCCCTCCGCTTAGCCGGGGTTCATGCCCCTGGCCTTGATGACAGAAGCGGCGGCGGGGGTGGTGAGGTAGTCGATGAACGCCTTGGCCGCTGCCGGTTCTTTTGTATCTGCGGCGACGCCTGCGGCGAAAACCAGTTCCTGCTGCAATTCTGCGGGAAACGGACCGGCAAGTTCAACGCCGGGAGCCGTCAATACGTTGACCACAAATAGCCCGAGTTCGGCGTCGCCTCTGGCGACGGCTTGAGGGATTTCGGCCGGTGCGGTCTGCACGATGGTCTTGGCTTTCATGGCCTCGCCGATGCCGAGGCGCTCGAACACCTTCAAGATATAGGCTCCCGCGGCGCTGGCCGGCAGAAAGGTGATGGATTTGGCGTCGAGCAGGGTCTTCTTGAACGCATCCGGTGTGCCGACATCGGGTTTGGCCGCGCCCGCGCGCACCGCGACGCCATAGCCGACATGCGCGATATCGATGGTTGGAGCGGGTGTGAAGCGGGCCCGCGCGGCGGCGTCCCTGAATACATCGGCGGGAACGACGCCGAGGTCGAACGCATCGCCCGAGGTCGCCTGTTTGATCAGGTTGGGCGTTGAATCGAAGTGAATGACAAGCTTGTGGCCGGAGGCGCGCTCGAATTGCGGGCCGAGCTCATTCAACACCGAGGTCAGCGAGCCGCCGGCCAGCACCTTCAGTTCGGCGGCATGAAGGCCGCCGGTCGGCGAAAGCACCGGCGCAAGACCCAGCATCGAGGTGACGGCTGCGAGTATCGGCATCTTCATGAAACCCCCGTGGTCCTAATCTGCAACCGTGACATCGGCGACGAATAGCGGTTCGCGGACCGCCTGTCCCGGAAACGGCGATCCCTGCTCGAACCAGGAGCGCGGGGCGGGCGAGCCCCACAGCGTCTGCCGCCGCGGATCCTGCAGCGACCAGCGGACCGGCGCATGGTCATGATCCCCGGTGAAGTAATCGCTGGTGTAAAGCTCCAGGCGGTGGCCATCGGGATCCCTGACATAGAGAAAAAACGCGTTGGAGATGCCGTGGCGGCCGGGGCCGCGCTCGATGTTCTTGAGATAGCCGCTCGAGGCCATCACGTCGCACAGATGCAGGATGTTCATCGCGGTCGGCACCCAATAGGCGAAGTGGTGCAGTCGAGGGCCCTTGCCGTTGGTGATGGCGAAGTCATGCACGTTGCCCTTGCGATGCAGCCACGCCGCCGCGATGCGCCCCTGCGGACCGTCCTCCTCGGCGTATTCGGTCAGCCGGAAACCCAGCCGCGCATAGAAGTCGAGGGTGTCCTGGACCTCGGCGGCGAAGACATTGAAGTGGTCGAGCCGCTGCGGATGGCAGCCCTTGTAGAGGTCGTAGCGGCGGAGCAGATGCGGACGTTTCTCCATCATTGCATAGAGTTCGAGCTGAAAGCCGAAGGGATCGGTGAATTGCAGGGTGCGGCCTTGAAACGGCTGCTCGGCAAAGGCGTAAGCGATCCCGTTCTCCGAACAGAACGCCGCCGCCTTGTCGAGATCCTGCTCATTGCCGACCCTGAATCCCAGGCGATGGCAGGCGGCAGTTGTGGCCTTGCGCAGCACCAGCGAGTGGTGCTGCTGTTCCTCGACGCCGCGCAAATACATCGCGCTGTCGTCGCGATCCTCGACATGCAGGCCGATGGCGTTTTCGTAGAACGCGCGGCTGGCGTCCAGGTCCACCACGTCAAGCACGGCGTGGCTGCACCTGACGATGTTGAACGGCGGATCGAAGATGTGCGTCGGTACGGGCATTTTGTCATTCCAGTTCTAGACCTTTGACCCTCATGGTGAGGAGGCGCTTCTTCAGCGCCGTCGCGAACCCGTGAGGTCGAGTGGTTCATTCGCGACGCGGGCTTGCGCCCGCTCCTCCGGATGAGGGCAAGTCGAGCTTCTCCTTCAGAGCCCCGTGGATGTTATTGCGCTTCCAGCTGGTCTGCTTGTCGTTGATCTGCATGTCGAACGACAGCGCGAAATGGCCGGCGGCAAAGACCGGATCGAGGTGATCGGACAGGGCGCGGAAAATATGCTCGCCGGCCTTCTTGCGGGTCGCGAGGTCGCGCCCCTCGCCAAGCCGCAGCACCATGTCGAGAAACCCGAATTGGGGATTGCCGTCGGCGATGGCGTAATGCTCGCAACGGATGGCGCGAACCCGAATGCCGCCGAGCGGGAAAATGCCGGTTTCTACCGCCGCCTTGCGGACCACTTCGACGACCTTGCCGATATCGAGGCGGGAATCGAGATTGGCGGAGTATTCGACGGTGAAATGCGGCATGTCGGGATCACTCCAACAATTCTGCTGACCGTATCAAGCGAAGGAACCGGCCGATCGCGCTGGAGAACCATAGCCTATGCTTATAGTTTAGGCATCTCCGTGCCGGCTGGACGGCGAACCCGAAGCGGCCAGCTATACGCCAGACGGGAGGCTCCCATCGCAATCAACTCTTGGCGCGACACGCCGTAGACACACCAGCGGATTTTCGCTCAAACTTGCGAACGTAACGAAGGCCGACGCCAAAGTTGGCCTCACGGGAGGAATCGATGAAGCTGACGCGACGCGACTTTACGGCCGGACTGGCTGTAGGTATTACCGCACCTTACGCCATCCGCAGCGCCCGGGCCCAGGCCGCGACCCTCAAGATCGGCATGTGCGTCCCGGTAACGGGTCCGGCGGCCGAGCAGGGGCTTTGGGCGCAGAACGGCGCCAAGTTGGCGCTGGCGGCGGTCAACAAGGCCGGCGGCGTCCTCGGCAAGCAGGTCGAATTGGTCATCGAGGACGACCAGACCACCAACCCCGGCATCGTGCTGGCGTTTTCCAAGCTGGCTGCGCAGCCGGACATCGTTGCGTTTCTTGGGTCGATCCGTTCGACCCAGGTAATGGCCATGGCGCCCGATGTGCTCAAGCTCGGCAAGCCCGTGATGATCGGCGGCACCAACCCGGACCTGACCCATATGGGCAATCCGTGGCTGTTCCGCTTTCGCCCCAATGACAGCTATTCCGGCCGCGTCATCGCCGATTACGGCGTCAACACGCTCGGCAAGAAGAAGTGGGCGATCGTGCATTCGACCGACGCATTCGGGACGGCCGGCGGCAAGGCGCTATCGGACGCGTTGAGCAAGCTTGGCGCGCCGCCGGTGCTCGATCAAGGCTATGCCAATCAGAGCCAGGATTTCACCCCGGTCGTGCTGGCGGTGAAGCAATCGGGCGCGGATGTGCTCGGCACTTATTTCACCTTCGAAAACGATCTCGGGATTTTTGCCCGCCAGCTGCGCCAGCTCGGGGTCACCATTCCCTGGGTCGGATCACCGTCGGTGGTCGCGGTGTCTTCGACCAAGCTGGCGGGATCCGCGCTTTACGGCACCTATGGCGTGGCCGATTACGCCGAGGAATCAGGCGACGCGCCGAGGGCCTTCGGCAAATCCTATCGTGAGGCCTACAAGACCGCGCCCGACATCCAGAGCGCCTGGACCTACGATGCCGTCACCATCCTGTCGGCGGCGATCAACAAGGCGGGCTCGACCGATCCGGCGAAAATCCGCGAGGCCATTCTGGCGTTGAAGAAATTCCCCGGCGCCGAAGGCGAGTATAATTTCGACCAGAATGGCGACGGTCTGCACGGTTACAATGTGGTGAGGAACGAGAAGGGGATGATCGTCTTCGACAAGCATATCGAGTTCAACGATTGATCGCATGGCCGGTTCTTCCGGAAGACGGAAGGACCGGCTTGCGTCAGACCCCTTGGCCTGCGGCAAAGCCATCAACAACCGCAGGCCCAAGATTCTCCCGCCGGGCATTTCCATGGATCTCGCACTGCAACTGCTGTTTACCGGGATCGGCATCGGCGCCGTCTATGCGCTTGTCGCGCTCGGCTTCGTGTTGATCTTCCGCGCCACCAATGTGGTGAACTTCGCGCAAGGCGAATTCTCGATGGTCGCCGCCTATCTGATGGTGGTGTTCGCGGTCGATTTGGGATGGCCGTACTGGCTGTCGTTCCTGCTCGCGCTGGCCGGCATGGCGCTGCTCGGCGCGATCTTCAATCTCGGGGTTTATTATCCGCTGCGTCACCGCAGCTTCTTGCCGGTCATCATCGCGACCATCGGCGCCTCGATCCTGCTCTCCAATTCCGTGCTGGCAATCTACGGGCCGCAGCCGCAGGTGCTGGAGGGTTGGTTCGAGACGCCGGGCATCCAGCTCGGGCCGGTCTATCTCGACAGCCAGTATTTGCTGATCATCGCGGTCACGGTCGTGCTGGTGATTTTCAATTACTGGTTCTTCGAGCACACCATGCTCGGCAAGAAATTGCAGGCGACCTCGCAGGACAAGGAGATGGCGTCGCTGCTCGGTATTTCCGTCTCCACCATGATCATGATCACCTTCATCTATTCGGCGGTGCTCGGCGGCCTCGCCGGCATCCTGGTGGCGCCGGTGCTGTTCGTCTCGATCCAGATGGGATCGACGATCGCGCTGAAGGCTTTCGCCGCCACCATCATCGGCGGATTCGGCGACGTCACCGGCGCGATCATCGGCGGGCTGGCGCTCGGCATCATCGAAACTTTTGGCGCGGCCTATATTTCCGTCCCCTACAAGGACGGGTTTGCCTTTTTGGTACTGGTAATGTTTCTGGTGTTCCGGCCTCAGGGCATCTTCGGCGAGCGTGTCGCGGAGAAAGCATGAGCGCCCCCAGCGAAAACATGCCGATGGCCGTGTCCGACGTGCGCGCAAAGCCGCTGCTGCTGCGTCATTTGCCGTATTTCGCAGGCTCAGCCGTCATCGTGGCGCTCACCGCCACCATGCAATTCGACGGCTACATCCACAACATCCTGATGCAGGCGACCACCTTTGCGATCGCGGTGTTCGGGCTTTCGGTCGTGCTCGGGCTGTGCGGACAGATCAATCTGGCGCAGGCGGCGTTTTTCGGCCTCGGCGCCTATGCCGTCGGCCTCGGCACCTCGGACTATCATCTCAGCTACTGGCTGTGTCTTGCGGGCGGATGCGTCATCGCGCTGCTGGCCGGCGCGTTGCTGGGCGTGTCGACGCTGCGGCTGGGCGGGCATTACCTGGCGATGGTGACGATCTCGTTTCAGCAGATCGTCACGCTGGTGATGATCAACACCATCTGGCTCACCCATGGGCCGGACGGCGTTGCCCGCATTGGCCGGCCCGATCTGTTCCAGTCCTCGCAATCCTATCTGGCCTTCTGCGTCGCGATGCTGGCGCTGGTCGGCTATGTGGTCTGGCATCTCGCCGACACGCGGCTCGGGCGCGCCATGCGCGCGGTGCGCGATAACGAGCTTGCCGCCGGCGTGGTCGGCATCGACGTGTTCCGCACCAAGGTTTTCGCCTTTGCGCTGAGCGCGGTGCTGGGCGGACTGGCCGGCGGCCTGTTCGCGGGCGGTTTCGCCTATGTCAGCCCGGACCAGTTCTCCTTTGCCGAGTCGGTCGTGTTCCTCACCATGTCGCTGCTCGGCGGCGTCGCTTCGCCGATCGGCTCGGCGATCGGCACCGGTCTGTTGATCCTGATCCCGGAATGGCTGCGGTTCCTGAAGAGCGTTCCCGGGCTCTATCTCGCCATTTACGGCCTGTCCGTCATTCTGATTGTCCGCTACATGCCGGACGGCATCTGGGGATTTTTCAGGATCGCGACCGAGCGCTGGCAGGCCAAGGCCAAGGTGCACGCCGCCGGTCTCGCGCTACAACTCGCTCCCGCGACCATTGGCGGCGACATCGTGCTTGCCGTCAAAGGCCTCGCCAAGCATTTCGGTGGCCTCAAGGCGGTTGACAACGTCGACATCGAAGTCAGGCGCGGCGGCGTTCATGCCCTGATCGGGCCGAACGGCTCCGGCAAGACCACGACGCTGAACGTGCTCTCCGGCCTTTACAAGGCCACCGCCGGCCGGGTCACCCTCGACGGCACCGACATCACCGAGATGCCGCCGCATCAGCGCGCCGCGGCGGGATTGGGACGGACGTTCCAGAATATCCGCTTGTTCCGCTCGATGACGGCGCTCGAAAACGTCGTGATCGGCGCCGAGCGGCCCGGCAATACGCTGATCGGCGCCGGCGGCGACGACGCCCTGAACAAGCGGGCGATGTCGGCATTGGCCTTTGTCGGCCTCGGAGGGCGCGCCAACGAACTGATCTCCAGTTTTTCCTACGGGCATCAGCGGCTGATCGAAATCGCCCGCGCGCTCGCGGCCAATCCGACCCTGCTCTTGCTCGACGAACCGGCGGCCGGCCTCAATTCCAGCGAGAAGGTCGAACTCCACGCGCTGCTCAAGCGCATCGCGGCGCAGGGCCTGACCATCCTGATCATCGATCACGACATGACGCTGGTCTCCGAGGCCGCCCAGCACATCACCGTGCTCAATTTCGGACGCCGCATCGCGGACGGCGAATCCCTGGCAGTGCTGCGCCATCCCGACGTCGTCTCCGCCTATCTCGGAACCGAATAATGGCGCTGCTGCAAATCAACGATCTGATCGTGCTCTATGGCGAGATCGAAGCCTTGCGCGGCGTCTCGATCAGCGTCGAGGAAGGACAGGTGGTGACTTTGCTCGGCGCCAACGGCGCCGGCAAATCGACCACGCTGCGGGCGATCTCCGGACTGACCAGGCCGGCCGCCGGTGAAATCCTGTTCGACGGCAGGTCGATCGCGGGCCTCGGGCCGGAGGCGATCGTCCGGCTCGGAATTTCCCACGTGCCGGAGGGGCGGCGGGTATTCCCCGGCCTTTCGGTGAAGGAAAACATCATGCTCGGCGCCTCGAACCGGCGCATCGGGAAATCGGAGCTGTCGCGCGAAGCCGACGCGATGTTCGATCTGTTTCCGGATATCCGCGCCTTTTCCAACGCGCTCGGCTGGACCCTGTCGGGCGGCCAATTGCAGATGGTCGCGGTGGCGCGCGGCCTGATGGCCAAGCCGCGTCTGTTGCTGCTGGACGAACCGTCGCTCGGCCTCGCGCCGGTCATCGTGCAGGCGGTGTTCCGGATCATCTCGGAAATCCGGCGCAACACCACGGTCTTGCTTGTCGAGCAAAACGCGCGCATGGGACTTTCCGTCGCCGACCACGGCTACGTCCTGGAGACCGGACGCATCGTGCTCGGCGGCAAGCCCGACGAATTGTGGGGCAATGAAGCCATCCGCGCCGCCTATCTTGGCGGTCATGCCAAAGTAAGCGCCTAGCCAACCAATAAGAAAAGCGACTGGTCCATGGTCACCATCCAGGTTCAAAATCTGATCGACTTCGTTGCGGAAGTTTTCAGCCACGCCGATTCCTCGCCGGAGGAAGCCCGCCGCATCGCCACGTATCTCACGACCGCGAATCTGACCGGCCATGACAGCCACGGCGTGATCCGGGTGCCGGTCTATATCCGGTGGAAGAAGATGGGCTCCGTCGTCCCCAACCAGACCGCCGAACTGGTGGTCGATACGCCCTCGCTGGCGGTGGTCGACGGCAAGTTCGGTTACGGCCAGACGGTTGCGCCGCAGGCCGTCCGGATCGGCATCGAAAAATGCAAGGCATCGGGCCTTGCCGCGGTGGCGCTGCGCAATGCCGGCCATATCGGCCGCGTCGGCGACTGGGCCGAAATGGCGGCGGCCGAGGGCCTGGTCTCGATCCATTTCGTCAATGCGGCCGGCTCGGTGCTGGTCGCGCCCTATGGCGGCGTCGAGCGCCGGCTCTCGACCGCGCCCTATTGTGTCGGCATTCCGCGCCAGGGGCAGGGGCCGGTGGTGCTGGATTTTGCGACCTCGATCGTGGCCGAAGGCAAGGTGCTGGTCGCAAGCCGTGGCGGCAAGAAATTGCCGAAAGGCGCGCTGATCGATCTCGATGGCCATTTGAGCGAAGATCCGGCGGTGTTGTATGGACCGTACCAGGCGAATGGGCCGCGCGACCACAGCCAGGGCAAGGGCGCGATCCGCGCGTTCGGCGAACACAAGGGCTCAGGCCTGGCGCTGATCTGCGAGTTGCTCGGCGGCGCCTTGACCGGCACCGGCGCGACCGGGCCGAACCGGCGTTTCGCCAACGGCATGTTTGCGATCTATGTCGATCCCAGGGTGGTCGATCCCGCCAATTTCTTCGACGGCGAGATTTCGCGCTACGTCAGCTACTTCAAGGACACCAAGCCGGCCGCCGGCGTCGACGCCGTGCTGATCCCGGGCGAGCCGGAGGCGAAGATGCGCCTCGAGCGCACCAGCAATGGCGTGCCGTTGCCGGACGATACCTGGGCCGCAATCGTCAACACCGCGCGCGACGTCGGCGTCAGCGAGACAAGCATCCAGAGGGCCGTGGAGTGATCTGATCGTCAGCGAAGCAATCCAGCACTGCGAAAAAACGGGATTGCTTCGTTGCGTAGCCTGTCATCGGGTATGCATTCGCGCAATCCGTTCGCTGCTCGCAATGACGGGACCAATTGCAAAGCAAGGGAAATACAATGGCGAACAAAGTCAGGGAAATATGGGCGTCGGGCAAGGTGGTGGTGAACGGCTGGCTTGCGATTCCGTCGGGATTCTCCGCCGAAGTGATGGCGCAATGCGGTTTCGACAGCGTCACCGTCGATCTCCAGCACGGCGTGCAGGATTATCAATCGATGGTGCAATGCTTTCAGGCGATGAATGGCCATCCGGTGACGCCGATGGTGCGGGTTCCCTGGAATGAGCCCGGCATCATCGGCAAGGTGCTCGATGGCGGCGCCTATGGCGTGATCTGTCCGATGGTCAACACCAGGCAGGAAGCCGAAAATCTCGTCGCCTACAGCAAATACCCGCCGCGCGGCACGCGTTCGAACGGCCCGATCCGTTCCGGAATGTATGGTTCGGCCGGCACCTATCAGCAGACCGCCAACGAGGAAATTGTGTTGCTGCCGATGATGGAAACCAGGACCGCGATCGAGAACATGGAATCGATCCTCGATGTCGAAGGCATCAACGGCGTCTATATCGGCCCGTCCGACCTCGGCTTCTCCTATGGCCTGGTGCCGAAGCTCGACCGCGAAGAGCCGGAGATCATGAAGATCTACGAGAAGATCGTGAAGGAGTGCGGCAAGCGCGGCCTCTATCCGGGGATTCACTGCTCAGGCGCGGTCGGCGCGACCAAGGCGATCAACATGGGATTCAAGCTCGTGACCCTGTTCAACGATAGCGGGTTGCTCGCGACCTACGCCAAGATGCAGATCGCGCAGACCCGCAAGGATTCCGGCGGCAAGGCGTGAGCGTTGCGCCACAATGCCCTCATGGTGAGGAGGCGCGAAGGGCCGTCTCGAAGCATGAGGGCTCGATGGCCCATCCTTCGAGACGCATGCTGCGCAGGCTCCTCAGGATGAGGCTGTCATGTTGCGTACAAGGAGACCCCCATGACCCCAGCCCCCGTCATTCGACTGCACCCCGATGATGGCGTGCTGATCGCGCGCGCGAGCCTGCCGCCCGGCATGGTCGTGGCCGATGGCGTGACCACGGTCGAACGCATTCCCGCCGGCCACAAGGTGGCGATCCGCCCGGTTGCGGTCGGCGAGCCGATCCGCCGTTACGGCCAGATCATCGGCTTTGCGACCGCGCCGATTGCGCCGGGCCAGCACGTCCATACCCAGAATTGCGGCATGGGCGATTTCGCCAAGGACTACGCCTTTGGCGTCGACGTCAAGCCGGTGCCGAACTTCGATCTGCCGGCGACCTTCGACGGCATCCGCCGTCCCGACGGCCGGGTGGCGACCCGCAACTATATCGGCATCCTCACTTCGGTGAATTGCAGCGCGCATGTCGCGGGGTTGATTGCGGATATCTTCAAGAAGAACCCGTTTACGCACGACAATCCGCTGGCCGATTTTCCCAACGTCGATGGCGTGGTCGCGCTCACCCACAAGACCGGCTGCGGCATGACCTCGAGCGAGCCGCTGACGATCCTGCGCCGGACGCTCGGCGGCTACGCGCGGCATGTGAATTTCTCCGCCGTGGTGGTGCTGGGCCTGGGCTGCGAGGTCAACCAGATCGGCGGGCTGATGCAGGAGCAGAAGCTCGCCGGCCGGCTGCGCGAGCTGGAGATTCAGGAACTCGGCGGCACCCGCAAGACCGTCGAGGCCGGCGTCGCCTTTGTGCGCGAGGCGCTCGCCGACGCCAACAAGGTGACGCGCGAGCCTGTGCCGGCGAGCGAGCTGACGGTGGCGCTGCAATGCGGCGGCTCCGATGGCTATTCCGGCGTCTCCGCCAACCCGGCGCTGGGTGCGGCGAGCGATCTATTGGTGCGGCACGGCGGCACCGTGATTCTGTCGGAGACGCCGGAGACCTATGGCGCCGAACATTTGCTGACCCGCCGCGCGGTCAGCCGCGAGGTCGGCGAAAAACTGGTGGCGCTGATGCGCTGGTGGGAAGAATACACCGCGCGCGAGGGCGCCGAAATGAACGCCAATCCCAGCCCCGGCAACAAGGCCGGCGGCCTCACCACGATCCTGGAAAAATCGCTCGGCGCGATGGCGAAGGCCGGCAGCACCAATCTGGTCGACGTCCTGAACTACGCGGAAGCCGTCACCAAGAAGGGTTTTGTCTTCATGGATACGCCCGGTTACGACCCGGTCGCGGCCACCGGGCAGGTCGCCGGCGGCGCCAACCTCGTCTGCTTCACGACGGGACGCGGCAGCGTGTTCGGCTGCAAGCCCGCGCCCTCGATCAAGCTGGCGACCAATTCGGCGATGTACAAGCGCATGGAGGACGACATGGACGTCAATTGCGGCACCATCCTCGACGGCGAGGAGACCGTGCAGCAATGCGGCCAGCGGATTTTCGACCTGATCCTCAAGACCGCCTCGGGCCAGCCGACCAAGAGCGAAAGTTTTGATTTCGGCGGCGCCGAATTCGCGCCCTGGGTGCTTGGGGCGACGATGTAGGTCATGATCCATCGTCGTTCCTGCGCAAGCAGGAACCCATAACCACAGGCCGCGGTTTTGAGGGCGTCGTTAGCCATCGTGCTTTATTGATAAATCACGCGGTATGGGTCCCCGCGTTCGCGGGGACGACCCGTTGGGTCCATGGCGACCATCAATAGCTAAGCGGTTTTTTCAGCTCGCAAGATGCGTTGAGCCCTTGGCGAAACCCATCGCTTTCATCGACGAAAATGGATGGGTATCGCGGAGTTTATCATCGGGCGCACATTCGCGACCCGTTGGCGCCACCCATCCTACGCGCCACGCGCGGGATTTATTTCCGCTTTCAGCGGCGTCGCAGAGATGGGCGGACTCGCTGCTGGCTCGACCCGGTCGCAAAGAGCCGGAGTCGACATCGACTTTGCGGTTGGCGGGCCAAACTTGATCTGTATCAAGCTGTGCGACCCGAAGTCGCGGGACAAATGTCGCGGCGCTTCGCTGCTGGGCTTCACGTGCACACTCCATGGGGTTTCTGTCATGAATAAGCATCTGCTCGCTATACTGGCAGGTTGTGCTTGCCAGTTGATGGCCGTGGCCGCCGAGGCTCGCTCTTCGTATGACGGCCAATGGAGCATTACGTTTGTTACGCAAAGCGGAAACTGCAATCCGACCTACAACTATTCGGTCAACATCGAGAACGGCGTGATCACGTCGCCTGTCGTGGAGACCTTCAGGGGCAATGTCACGGGTTCGGGAGCGGTTCGTGCGTCCGTTGCCGTGCAGGAAAAACGCGCATCCGGGGTCGGCAAGCTAAAGGGCGTTCTGGGCCGGGGGACCTGGAGCGGCTGGTCCGGAGACCAGCGCTGCGTGGGATCCTGGACAGCCCAGCGGACCTGGTAGTCCCCCTGGATCGACACGGACACTCTGGATTTATTTCCGCTTTCGGCGGCGTAGCAGACTACGCGCGGCGGGCTGGTCTTATCACCAGCCCTGTTGCACCTGAGGATAGTACTGGGCGCCGCCGAGCCGACGCGTATTGCCAGGTTTGCCAGGTTGGGCATCCAAATTACGCTGGAAAACAGGACGGGGTTGGGAGTCCGGATTGCGCTGGAAAAAGAAGCCGAAGCCGTCGCCCCAGTCGTTCTGGCTCGCAACGGCGACATTGGCCGTCGGCTGGCGCGTCACAAAGCCGCCCTGGGGCTGGTTGTTCAGCACCGCGACGAACTCGGTACGATAGTTGGTCTCGCGGCTCAGCGGTTCATCCGAGACGACGATCGAGGATCGCGGCAATGCGGTCGGCGCGATGCGATCGAGCACATCCTGCGGGATGGTGATGCGGTCGAGCGCGTCCTTGGCGTCGTCGGAGTTGTCGATAGTGACCGCGCTCCAGCGCAGGCCGGCGTCGTTGCGCGCCATCGCCGTGAATACATGCGTGCCGATCGGCTTGTCGGGATCGCGGATCGTGACCGGAACTTCAATGGACGAATCGAACACCTCTCCGCCGTCCGCCCACGGCTTATGCGTGTTGCGCCGTACGTAGAGCTTCTGCGTCGCGCGGCTGATGTAGACCGAGACCGGCTCAAGCGCGAGCTTTGCCTCGCTCGCCGCTTTGGCGGTGTCGGCCTTCCTGGTCAAGGCCGCCTTGGCGACGTCCTTTGCGGCGGCGGCGGCGTCGCGCTTCGATTTCGCGTCGGCCTTGGCGGTGTCGAGCTGCGTTGCCAGGTCCGCGGCCCTGGCGGCGGCCTTTTGCCTGAGGTCCTCGGCCCGCGCCTTGGCCTCGTCCGTTCTGGCGGCGGCGAGCGCCTTGTCGGCGTAGGCGAGTTCGGCGTCGGCGCGGGTCTTCAGCCATTCCAGCTTGCGCAGCGACGCCGTGAGCGATGCGGTCTCGCGTGCCGCCGCCGGGGCGGCTTTCTTCGCCTCGTCGGCCGCCCTGGCGGCCTCGGCGGCCTCAAGGGCGAGCGTCTCGGCCCGCGCCGGAGCGGCCGCAAGGGCTTGCGCGTTCGTCACGAACAGCGCCGGGTGGGAGAAATCGACCGGGGCCGCGTCGTTCGGCGCGATGATCACCCGCATCCCGATCCGCGTCTTGTCGAACAGCTTTTCCGCAAAGCCGTAGGGCATCCGCACGCAGCCGTGCGAGGCGGCATAGCCGGGCAGCGGCCCGCCGTGCAGCGCGATGCCGTTCCAGGTGATGCGCTGCATGTTCGGCATCCAGGCATCGTCATAGAGGCTCGAATGGTGGTCCGGGTCCTTCTCGAGGACGGCGAATACGCCGGCCGGCGTCTCGCGTCCCGTGGTGCCGGTCGACACCGGCGCGCGGAAGATCCAGCCGTCGGCATCATAGAAAGTGACCTGTTGGGTCTTGGTCGACACAATCGCCATGATCGGCTCGCCCGCATCGCGCGGCGCCGTCGCCTCGGTGGGCGGCGCGGGGCGCGCCTGTCTCGCCGCGGCGCCGGCGCTCAGCGCCGTCAGTGCGGCCATCGCCGCGAGCGCCACGACGGCGGGAGGCCCCCACCGCCGAATCGCCCCGGTGGATTGCGCCGTCGCCAATCGATTTACCATGCCATGCCCCGGTTGAAATGCCTGTCCGCGCGCGTGTCGATCAAGCGTCAGATTGCGGCTTTTTGATTAACTAATCGTCGCCACCATCCACGCCGTCAATTCGCCCGTCGAGACTATCGGCACGTTCCGTTGGCAAATCTCTCATATACGACGGCCCGAGCAGGCGGAAGGGTGGCTCGCGGCTGAAAATTGGCCCATCGCGTCATTTGGCTGCCCGCGCAATTTTGTCGCTATCAGGGAAGAGCGGAGGCGGAAGCCCGCCTGCGGACACGGCCGGTGAAATCCGCACATTGTCGCCGGCTCCCCCCAGGCATAGCCTCACGCCAACCGGAAGCGCAGCTGGGAGATTGCGATGGATGATCGAACCGCGCGGGCGGCGCTGGAGCGCCATTGGGCTGCTTCGGACGCCAGCGACTTCAAGACCGAACATGAAATCTACCGTGAGGATGCCGTGCTTGATTATCCGCAATCGGGCGAGCAAATCCGCGGCCGCCACAACATTCAGGAGAGCCGAACCGTGCAGCCGAACAGGAAGCGCTTTGCGGTCCGGCGAATGATCGGCAGCGGCGATCTCTGGGTCACCGAATTCGTACTGTCCTATGACGGCATACCGTCCTACACGGTGAGCATCATGGAATTCCGCGACGGACTGGTGGCCCACGAAACGCAATATTTTGCCGACCGGTTCGAGCCTGGACCCTCGCGGGCGCATCTTGTGGAGCAAATGGGGGAAAGCCCGTAGCACGTGGCCCGCAGGATCGGTTGAGCGCTTGCAAAACCCGTCGCCTTCATGGACCAAAATAGATGGGTATCGCGGAGCCTGTCATCGGGCGCGCGTTCGCGCGACCCGTTGGCTCCACCCATCCTGCGACTAGTCCCGGTGAGCGTTCCAGCTTCCCCAGCTCACGGTGGTGAGACTGCGAAAATCGGTCGCGACGGGCCGCTTGGTTTGCCGCTCAAACGCAGCGATGCACCGCTCCGATTCCAGGATCTTGCGTTTCAGGTCGGCGATGTTGGTCTGCGTGCGGCCGCCCTTGGCTATTTCGCCAGACGTAAATCGGCTGCTTTCCAGGGCCTTCAAGGCATCACGGTTCTTCTTCAGCTGAACCCTGTGCCACGCGATTTTGCTATCGGCATCGCCACCCATCGCGAAATCTCCTGATTCGATCTGCGAGATCATCGCATGGACAAGGGACCAATCCGAGAACAAAAGTACCTCAATGACCACTTCTGGTGCTGATGCTGTGGACGGCTCCTCCACCGGCACATCGGTGCCATGGATGTGGGGGCTGTTGAGGCTCCCATGATTCAAAGGAGCGAGCCATGCAGACGATAGCGACAATCGGTTTAGACATCGCCAAGTCAGTTTTCCAGGTTCATGGCGTTGACGCTGGCGGCCAGGTGATCGTTCGCCGGCAATTGAAGCGTCGCTATGTCCTGACGTTCTTCCAGAAGCTGTCGCCATGTCTGGTCGGTATTGAAGCCTGCGCGTCGTCGCACCACTGGTCGCGCGAGCTCCAGGCACTGGGTCACACCGTGCGGTTGATCCCGCCGGCCTACGTAAAACCCTACGTCAAGCGGCAGAAGAACGATGCGGCTGACGCAGAGGCCATTTGCGAGGCGGTCACCAGGGCCAACATGCGGTTTGTACCAACCAAGACCCCCGAGCAGCAGAGCGGCCTGGTGCTCCACCGCGCCCGCCATCTGTTCATCCGTCAGCAGACTGCAGTGATCAATGCGATCCGGGCTCATCTTGCCGAGTTCGGGATCATTGCGCCGGTCGGGCGTCACGGTGTCGAGGAGCTGCTCACTGTCGTCGCCGATCCAAACGACAGGCGAGTTCCGGAGATAGCTCGTGCGTGTCTCCTGGCATTCGGAGCTCAATTGCGCAGGATCAAGGAGCAAATCCTGGAGTTCGACCGGTTGATCAGGGCCTGGCACCGATCCAACGAGATGAGCATGAGGCTCGAAGAAGCCCCCGGCGTTGGTCCGGTGCTGGCCACGGCTTTGGTCGCTGCCGTTGCTGATCCAAGGTCCTTCCGATCAGGGCGCAACTTCTCGGCCTGGATAGGTATTGTGCCGAAACAGCACTCGAGTGGAGGCAAGAACAGGCTCGGCAATATAAGCAAACAAGGTGACCGTTATCTGCGCGGCCTGTTTGTGGCCGGCGCGCTTTCTGTCATCCGTTACGCCAAGATCCATGGCACCAACCATCGGCCCTGGCTTACGGCCTTGCTGGCGCGGCGGCCGACCAAGGTTGCGGCTATCGCGCTCGCCAACAAAATCGCGCGAATGGTCTGGGCCATGATGGCCAAGGGCGAGCGATACAAGGAACCCATCGCGCTGGCGCGATAAACGAGATCGCGCCGGACAACTGGCGTGATGTGAAGGTTGGGAGGGCGAACAGCACGTAATGCAGAGCCGGTCGATCCGGCGATCAGGACAACCCACATGTGCCAAGGCATTCTTGAATGCGAGGTGTTGGTCGGGACCCGATCCGCGGAGGGCATTATGGCCAGCGGTCATGTGAACCGCATCAAAAGGCCGAACACATGGCTGCACCGACCAATGCTGCAAACGTGAAAAAAGCTCTTGCCAACCCGGAGCCGTCCACACATGGCACGAAACCGACATGCCCACGCAATCGCTGCATGTCCGCTGGTGAGGGAGGAATCAACGGACATGGCTGGGACCCGACTCGAACTCTGAAAAATGCTCCAGTAGCGGAAAGCGATGCGCTCGATCGAAACCGGGTTCTCCTCGCGGTCCGTCACGCATAAGGGATGTCCCCATTGCGAAACCAGAATCATTTCCCCCGCGAAAAACGCACAAATCCGTCGCGATTCGGCATTCGCACCTTGGGCAGCATCTGTGCGTCGATCGTGTCGCTCTCGGCGATCACGCCGTTGAGCTGCAGGATGTAGGCGACCACCGCATAGACCTCGTCATCCCTCAGCGACTTGGATTCGTTCAGCGGCATGGCGCGTCGCACGTAGTCGAACAGGGTGGTGGCGTAGGGCCAGTAACTGCCGACGGTCTTGACCGGGGTTTGTCCCGGTCCGAGCGATCCTTGCCCGCCGACCAGTTGATCGTTGGGCTTGCCTGCGCCTTTCTCGCCGTGGCACGCAACGCATTTGGTGAGATAGACCTGCTCGCCCTGCTGCGGCGTGCCGCTGCCGGGCGGCAACCCGGCGCCTTCGGGGCCGATGCTGATATCCCAGGCGGCGATTTCCTCAGCGCTGGCGGCTTTGCCGAGATTGGGGCTTTCCGCCAGCGCGGCGCCGCACCCGACAACGACCCAGCAGGCTGCAAGCAGCGCGTTACGCGTAGACATGTTTGACCTCGCCGCCTTGTGCCACGCCCCAGCTGGCAATCCCGTTGAAATGGTAGGCGGCCCTGGCGCCGCGATCGGCGATCAGCCTGGAGCGCTGTGGCTGCACGTATCCGGTTTCGTCGGTCGCGCGGCTCTGCAGGGTTGCCGGGCCGCCATCCCAGCGCCAGGGCGAACGGAACCGGGTTAATGCCATCGGCAGCACCGGCTCCTGCAGTGCCGCCAACGCCCAGCTGGCGCCGCCATCGGCGGAGACTTCCACCTTCGCGATCTTTCCATAGCCGGACCAGGCCAGACCCGTGATCTCGTACAGCCCGGGCGCTGTCATGGTCAGGCCGGGAGAGGGGCGCGTGATCACCGACTTGGCCTCCTGCGCGAAACAGAACTGCAGCGCTTTTCCATCGTTCTGCAGCATGGTGTATTTCGAGGTTTCATCCTTCGTCATCGTAGGTCCCTCGGTCAGCTTGATGCGCCGAAGCCATTTGACATTGATGTTGCCCTCATAGCCCGGCAACAACAGCCGCATCGGATAGCCGTTCGACGGCCGCACCGGTTCGCCGTTCTGGTAAATCGCGACCATCGCGTCGCCCATCGCCTTGGCGAGCGGCACGCTGCGGCTCATGCCCGATGCGTCGGCGCCTTCAGCCAGGATCCACTGCGCGCGCGGATCGACGCCGGCGTCTTCCAGCAGCGTCGCCAGCCTGACACCGGTCCATTCGGCGCAGGACAACAGGCCATGGATCGGCTGGACGCCGAGCTGGGCCGGTTCCTTCTGATAGAGCAGGGCGCTGTTGCCGGCGCACTCGATGAAGGCGATGCGGGATTCCATCGGGTAGCGCATCAGCGCGTCGAGCGTGAAGGTGAGGGGGCGCTTGACCAGACCATGGATCAGCAGCCGGTGCGCCTCGGGATTGATGTCCGGAATGCCGCTGTGGTGGCGCTCGAAATGCAGTCCGTTCGGCGTAATCATGCCGTCGAGCAGATGATGCGGCGTGCGCGAGGCGCCGGTGCCTGTCGTCCCGGGCGCGCTGGCGAAGATCCGCGCGATCTTGCCGGCATGTTTCGACGGCTGTCCGTAAGGCGTAAAGGGCGAGCCCGGCGTTTTCATCCACGGTTCGACCGGCAGCGCTTCCGCCGCGCCCGCATGGTCCGGCAGTGCGGCGCTTCCGATCGCCGCCGCCGCGCCGCCAGTCAGAAAGAGGCGGCGATCGAGGACTCCGTTTCCCGCCGCCCGTTCCGGCTCGCTCGGCGCCGGCCGTTTTTTTTGACGCATCGTTTCCTCCGAATCTGAAAAAGGGTGAATGCCGCTAGTCCGGCTCCAGTCGTGCGCGGATGGCGTCGGCGATGGCATCGGGCGGAAGACCGGGCGGCAGGAAGCCGAGATACCGCCCGTCCTTGCCGACCAGATAGATGAATCCGCTGTGGTCGACCGAATAGTCGCCCGGCGCGGCGATGTTGCTTTTGGCGAAAAACGTCCTGTAGGCGATCGCGGTTTTCCGGATCTCGGCGGGCGAACCGGTCAAGCCGATCAGCCGCGGGTGAAACGCCGCGATGAAACCGGACAGCCGCGCCGGCGTGTCGCGCTCCGGATCGACGGTGATGAACAAAGGCTGCACCGCCTCGGCCGCGGCGCCAAGCTGGTCGAGCGCGAGCGAGATCGATTGCAGCTCGGTTGGGCACACATCGGGGCATGAGGTGTAGCCGAAATAAAGCACGACGAGCTTGCCGCGAAAATCCGCGTCGGTGCGGCGACGGCCCGCCTGATCGGTGAGTTCGAACGGACCGCCCACCGGCGCGCGGCCGGACAGCAGGCCCTCGATCAATTCCGTGGCCGAGGGCTCGGCTGCTTCGTTCGCGGCAATTGGCGCGGAGAAAACAGCGCAGGCCAGCGCCAGCGCGAAGCGCCATACGCCTGGGCGCCGCGCCATCACGACGCCGCAACGCGCTTCTGCACCGGACAACGCCACTTTTCCGCTCCCGGAAAGGGACGCCTTCTCGCGGTTCCCGCGAGAAGGCGTGTTGGTTGCATTCAGCCTCGGGGGGCGATCACTCGACGATCACTCGACGATCACTTGCCCATACATCCACGGATGCGGCGAGCAGATGTAGTAGTAGACCCCCGGCTTGTCGAACTTGACGGTTTTCGTCTCGCCCTTGGCCAGCGCGCCGGTGCTCCAGCCTTCCTGCTGCACGGCACTCGCGTCGTGCGGAATGTCGCCGACATTGGTGAAGCTCAGCGTGGTGCCGCTCTTGATCCGGGTGCGGGCCGGAGAAAAGCTGTACTCGGTATTGTTGGCGCCGATCCTGATCGCATCGACGCCCGCGGCGATCGGTCCGGTCGGGCCGGCCACCGTCTGCGGCGCGGGCGGCGGCCACAGCGGACCGAGCTGACCCTTGAGCGAAAAGGTCCAGACGGCATCGCCGGCGGCGCTGCCTTGCAACTGGTTGCCGCCGGTCGCGATCGCGATGAACTCCTCGCCATCCACCTCGTAGACCACCGGCGGAGCGTCCGCGCCAAATCCGGTCTGGAAGCGGAGCAGCTCCTGCCCGGTCCTGGCATCGAGCGCGAGGAAATTGCCATCGGGTTCGCCGCGCAGCACCAACCCGCCCGCCGTAACCGTCGAGCCGCCGCCGCCGCCGATGCGGTAGGGCGTCTTGTGCTGCCAGGCGATCTTGTTGGTTTTGGCGTCGATCGCGGTGAACGTGCCGCTCAGAGTCGAGCCGATCGGCGGTGTCTGTCCCCCGCCGGTGTAGCGCCGCCCATTGGTGTAGTTGCTGCTATTGCGTACGTAGGCGCTGGTACGCACCGTGCCGGGTACGTAGAAATAGCCGGTGTCCGGACTGTACGGCATCGGCGACCAGTTGGTGCCGCCGTTACCGGAAGGCTGAATCAGAACCGGGGATTCCCAGAACGGGGTGTAGATGCAACCCGCTTGGTCGTAGCCCGGAAGCTTCTCCGCGCACTGCGGCACGGTCGCATCGCCGACCGGAATCGGCTGCGTCGCCGCCGTTTTCTGCCGCGGGTCCTGCGGCACCGGCTTCTCCTCGATGCCGACCAGCGGTTTTCCATTGGTACGGTCGAGGATGTAGACCCAGCCGGTGCGGCCGGCCTCGGCGATCCCCTTGCGCGGTTCGCCGTTGATCACGGTGTCGAACAGCACAACCGGGCTCGCTGCATCGTAGTCCCAGATGTCGTGGTGCACCTGCTGGAAGTGCCAGGCGTATTCCCCGGTCTTGGCCTTCAGGGCCACGATGGACGCGCAGAACAGGTTGTCACCTTCACGCATCGAACCATCGTAATCCGGCCCGCAATTGCCGACCGCGAAGTAGACGAGGCCGAGCTCAGGGTCGAGCGCCGGCGTATTCCAGATCGGGGCGCCACCGCGCATCGAATGGTCGGTGCCGGGCGGCCAGGTCTCGCTGCCTTTCTCGCCGGGAGCCGGCAGCGTGAACCAGCGCCACGTGATCTCGCCGGTCTTGGCATTGAGCGCGGTCAGCCGGCCGCGGACGCCAAACTCGCCGCCCGTCATCCCGGTGTAGATCATGCCGTCATAATAAAGCGGCGCGCTGGTGATGCCGTAGCCGTTCTGCCACTTTTCGATCGGCGTCTTCCAGTTGACCTTGCCGGTCTTCATGTCCAGCGCGACGACGTTGGCGTCGAGCTGGCCGAGGAAGATTTGCCCTTCTCCCATCGCAAGGCCGCGATTGACCCAGCCGCAGCAGATCGTCGAGATGGTCTGATCGATGCCGGACCAGTATTCCCAGATCGTCTCGCCGGTCTTGGCGTTGAGCGCGAACACGTCATCGTTGCCGGTGACGACATACATGATGCCGTCCTTCACGAGCGGGGACGCCTCGAGGGAATATTTGCCGCCGAGGCCCGAGCCCTTCAGGCGCGTCATCCACGCCCCCTTGAGCTTCCCGACATTGGTGGTGTCGATCTGTTTCAGCGTGGAATAGCGATCATTGGTGAGATTGCCGCCGTTCGTCACCCAGTCCTTGCCGACCGGGCTTCGAAGCAATTTGTCGATCTCGGCATCGGCGGCCCGGGCGGGCGCGTGCGCGACGATCAACAGGCCGAAAACAAGCAATGTGGAAAGCGTCCACCATCCCCGACGAGGCATTATCGACTCCCCTTATTTTTGGCGCTGGCGTTCGGCCAGTCAATTTCAGGCTACAGCCGCGCTTTGGATTTAGCTAGGCTGTTTGCAGGAGTTTGAATTGCAGAAGGTTCTGTTCGGGGTTTTCGCGCAGGGAGTGCCGCCGATGGCGGCTGCATCGCTAGGGCGAGAACCGATTTCGTCCTTGCCGGGCTTCGCGCGGTCAGGTCGCCAGGCTGCCGCGCTCGCAGCCGTCTGCCTCGGCCGGTTCGGCCGAGCGACGCCATGGCCTGGCGATGAAGTCGCGAACGCTGGCGAGGATCTTGCCGTCATCGAGATCGCCGTGGCCGCCAAGGGGAAAGCGGACGAAACATTTGGGCGACTTGATGAGGCTGTAGAGACGTTGCCCGAACGAGATCGGGATCGTGTAGTCCCTGTCGCCATGGAACACCAGCACCGGCGCGGTCACCTTGCCGATGTCCCAATCCGAATGGAATTGATCCTTGAGCAGCCACCGCACCGGCAGCAGCGGGTAGTTCATGGCCGCGACGTCGGCAACCGAAGTGTAGGGGGCTTCCAGCACCAGCGCCTTGATCTTGCGCTCGGCCGCAAGCCAGACGGCGACACCGGTGCCAAGCGAATGTCCCCACAGCACGATACGGTCCGGCGCGATCTGATGATCGGCTGCGAACGCGTAAGCCGCCGCGGCGTCGAGATGCATGCCGTCTTCGGACGGGCTTCCGGTCGATCCCTCATAGCCCCGGTAGGAAACCGCAAGCAGCCCGCTGCCGTCGGCCACCAGACGCCGGTCCCGGCCGACGCGCCAGTTCAGCGTGTCGCCGTTGCCATGGAAATAGATGAAGAGGGGCTTGTCGGGTTTGGGTGCCACATACCACGCGATCAGACGTTCGCCGTCGGAGGTCTGGAACGCGACCTCCTGCGCCTCCGGGAAGCCCGCATCGGCGGCGGTGACGTGGTCGGCCAGCTTCGGAAACACCAGCGTCCGCTGCATCGTGTACATTCCCGTGCACACCGCAACGTAACCCAACAGCACGGCGACGCCGGTCCATTTGGTCAATTTCCAGCTCAGGCGCAAAACGGTACCCATGGAATCCCCTCCAGCCTGCCATGATAGATAATTGTGGACGGTTCGGGAACAAGGCCGTAGCCGCGGCAAATTGCCGTGCTTTCCGCCGGTAAAATCGTTGACCTTTGTCAAGGCGCGGGGCCGGCTCTTGCCCGATCAAGGGTCAGACGTGCCAGCCCGCCAGCGGGCGATAGGGGAACGGGATGGAAATGCCGGTGCCCGGGGCCAAGCTCAGCCGAGTCGAGATACCGCGCGACTTCCGGCTCGACCTTTATCGGGGATATGCGCTTTGGCTTATTTTCCTCGCCCACGTTCCCGGCACCTTCCTCAACAGGATCACGCCCTGGAATTACGGCTTTAGCGATCCGGCCGAGGTCTTCATCTTCGTCTCCGGCTACGCCAACGCCTATGTCTATGGGCGCGTGATGGAGCAGCGCGGCTTCGTGGTGGGTGGCGCGCAGATCGTGCGGCGCGCCTTCGAGGCCTACGTCGCACAGATATTCCTGTTCGTGATCCTCATCGGCGAGATGTTCTGGCTGTCGCACGGTTCGCATGCGCTCGACGATGCGATGAACATCCGTATTCTCCACGAGCGGCCCGACGAAAGCATTGTCGCGCTGCTGCAGCTGAAGTTCATGCCGGTGAACATGAATGTGCTGCCGCTCTATGTCGTGGTGCTCGCGGTCTCACCGGCGGTGCTTTGGCTGCTGCGAAAAATGCCGGCGCTGGCGCTGGCGCTGGCCGCCATTGTTTATGCCGCCGCCAACCTGTTCGGACTTAACTTCCCGTCCTTCCCGCACGGATACTGGTACTTCAATCCGCTGGCGTGGCAGTTCCTGTTCGTGCTGGGTGCCTGGTGCGGCCTGGGCGCGGCCGATTGGGTGTGGTCGCTGGTGCGATCGCGGCTGGTGCTGATTTTCGCGGCCGTCTACGCGGTGTCGGTCTTCGCGATGTTTCTCGCCTGGAATCCGCTGAGCCTTGCCGCCGTCCTTCCGGATTGGAGCCTCTACGCGTTCGGCAAGACCAATCTCGGCGTCCTGCGCCTGCTGCATTTTCTGACGCTCGCGATCGTCGCCGATTGGCTGATTCCGCAGGCCTGGCCGCCGCTGAGCTGGCGGATTCTGCGGCCGCTCATTCTTTGCGGGCAGCATTCGCTGGAGGTCTTCTGCCTCGGAGTGACGCTGGCCTTCGCCGGGCAGGTCGCCGTGGTCGAAGCTCCGGGCAGCACCATCATTCGTTTCCTGGTCGCGGTGGCCGGCATCGCGGTGATGGTCGGCGTCAGTGCACTGCTGAGCTGGTACAACTCCACGCGGGTGTCGTTCCGGATCGTGGCCGATGTCGCCGGCGCGAAGGCAAACGCCGTCGCCCCTCCGGCGGCGGGACCCGCGATGCAAAGCGTCGGCTCGGGCCCGAGCTGATATCGAACCGGGACCGCATCGGCGCTGACCGGGGCGGCCGATTGCTATGAAACATGGCAACCGTAGCTCCCTGGTCGCTATGTTGATTGTGGCGATCCCGGGCGGACCGGGATATGGTCTGGACGGTAGCAGCCAGATCGAGACCCTCCGGCCGATACGACGCAACATGGCTCACATCGCGCGCTATTATCTGCAAGGCGTCATTGTTTTTTGCACTGCAGCGGCGGCAGTTCTTGCAAATTCGCAAGTCTTCGCGCTCGAGAAGGAGCAGGCCATCGAGAATTGCCGCGCCTCGAGCGGAAGGCCGGCCTATATGGCTTGCAAGCAAGGCGGCGGAACCCACGAAGCCTGTTTTGGCAAGGCGAGGGCGATCGTTCAGTTCTGCGTGCGGAGCGCCATGGTCGCCGCGCAGCCAAAGGCTGCACTGTTCTCCACCGAAAAACTCTCGAAATCGCCGGCCACGGCCGGAAAGCCCAGCGCGGCGGAAATAGCCAGCGACGCCAAGGCCAGTCTGGTCGCGCCACCGCGAACGATATCCGACATTAGCGCTATCCTCGAACAGCAGAAGCCGGACCCGGCAGCCATCGCCAAGCTGACCGCGACCGCCGACGCACCCGCACCGGCGGGCATCAAGGGCGCTGATCTGGCCGAGTTCTACTACAAGCGCGCGCAAGCAAGAGGATTGCTCGGTCGCGCCGACGCGCTCGATGATGCCGGCCTTGCTGTCAGCAATGCAACCAGCGCCGATTACAACAATCTCGGCAGCCGGTATGAGCAACTGCTGGTGCGGCTGTTGCGGGAGGCCGGACAAAACAAGCGTGCCAACGCGCTTGTCGCCAGGCAGATGGCGACGTTCGCCAACCAGAGCAGGGGAAAGCTGTTCGGGTTGAACTTTTCAATGGCCGCAAGCCTTGTCAAAAGCGGCGACATCAACGCGGCGGAGTCCTACGTCGCCCGCAATCGCAGCCTGCTCACGGAATCGCAGCGTTGGTCGGTATTCCCGATCTACGGGATGGCGTGGCAGGCGCTGGTCGAGGACGGCAACGCGCGAATCGATGAAGCGCGTGGCCGGTTCGCCCAGGCCGAGGGCGCCTATCGCAAGGCGTCGATCTTCTACACGAACTCGATGAAGACCTTTGCGCAATGGGAAAGCCGGCCCGCCGAAGGCGAAATGGAAAGGCATTCGGACTGGGCCTTGGCGTTTGAAGGCCGGACCAAGGTAAAGCAGGGTCGGGTCGGCGAGGGCGAAGCCGATGTGAGGCGCGCGCTGCTGAGCCGGCTGAGCAAATCCGGCAAGTATCACGCCGATACGGCCGGCATCCTGGCGGTGCTGGTCTATGTCATTCAGGAGCAGGGACGCTACGACGAGGCCGAAGCGCTGCAGCACCAGGTCATCGGCATCTATCAGGGATTGGGATTCGGCATCGAACTCGGCGCAGTCGGTCAATTCACAACTGTTTCTTGCGCAAATACTCAATCTCAGGGGCCAGTACGACGCCGCCTCCAAACTCTATGACCAGATCGATGCCTGGACCGCCAAATGGGAGCCGGCGCGGCGCGAAGCCATCAGCGGCGGTCTGGCGCGCGTCGCCATCATGCTGGCGCAGGGCGACAACGACAATGCGGTCGAAATCGCTCAACGCACCTACGAACGCGAACGCCAGCGCTCCGGTGACAGGAGCTTCAATACGGCGCTGTCGCGTGGTTTTCACGCCATCGCGCTTGGGAAAAAGGGTCGCTTGGCGGAGTCCCTGCAAGCCTTCAAGGAATCCCTGCCGGTTCTGTTGTCGGTCTCGGGCGGAGACGACGATAGCGGCACAACCGCCGCCGCCCGTGAGGCCCGCGTTCGCTACGTGATCGAAAGCTATCTGTGGCTGCTCAGTCGCAATCCGGCGATCGCCTCTCCTGGCGTCATCGAGGAAACTTTCGGTTATGCCGACGTGCTGCGCGGACAGTCGGTGCAGCGTGCCTTGCAGGCCTCATCGGCGCGTTCCGCAAGCAAGGATCCCGTGCTGGCTGAATTGGTGCGAACCTCGCAGGACATCGACAAGAAAATCGGCGCGGCCGTGGGCGCGCTCAACAATTTGCTGACGCTGGCGGCCTCCGAGCGCGACGAAAAACTGGTTTCGAGCACCGAGGCCGAGATAGCCCGCCTGCAGGCGACGCGGACACAGAGCCTGAAGGACATCGCCAGGAAGTTTCCCAATTACGGAGAACTGGTAAATCCTCCGCTGCCCAGTCCCGTCGATCTGCAGAAACAGCTTACCGCCGACGAGGCGCTGTTGTCGTTCTACTTCGGCCGGTTCGACAGTTTCGTGTGGGTGCTCAGAAAGGAAGGGCCCGTCCAGTTTGCGCGGCTCGACCTGAAGCTGGGAGACCTGAACGCCAGGGTGAACAAGCTTCGCGAGGCGCTTGAACCCGATGCGGCAATGATTTCCGATATTCCGCCCTTCGATCTGACGCTCGCCTCCGATCTTTACGCAACGCTGCTCAAGCCGACCGAAGCCAATTGGCGGCCTGCAAAGAACCTGATCGTGGTGACAAACGGCGCGCTCGGCCTGCTGCCGCTGTCGTTGTTGCCGACCGAGCCCTCGACAATCGATCCCAACGACGATCCGCTGTTTTCCAGCTACCGGAAAGTGCCGTGGCTGGCGCGGACCCACGCCGTGACGCTGGTGCCGTCAATCTCGGCATTGCTGACGCTGCGCAAATTGCCTGCCGGCCCCGCCGCGCGTCAGCCAATGATCGGATTTGGCGATCCGCTGTTCAGCAGGCAACAGGCCGACGAAGCGGCAGGGGATGACAAGCCGGTCCGGATCGCGGACGCCGCCAACGTCACCCGCGGCGTGCCGCTGAGGCGGCGCAACGCCCCGAAGCTCGACGGGGTGGATAGCGCGCAACTGGCGCAGCTGCCGCGACTTCCAGACACCAGGGAAGAATTGAAATCCATCGCGCTGGCGCTGCAGGCCGATCCGGCCAAGGTGCTCAATCTCGGCAAGGACGCCAATGAGCAAAACGTCAAGACGATGAATCTGTCGAATTTCAAGATCATCGCATTTGCAACGCACGGATTGGTTCCGGGCGAGCTCGACGGCCTGGCTCAACCGGCGCTGGCTTTGACGGCTCCTGCGGTGGCCGATACCGATGGCGACGGACTGCTGACGATGGAAGAGATTCTGGCATTGAAGCTTGATGCCGACTGGGTCGTTCTGTCGGCCTGCAACACCGCCGCAGGCGCGGTTGCAGGCGCCGAGGCTGCCTCGGGCCTCGGCCGGGCATTCTTCTATGCCGGTACGCGTGCCCTGCTGCTGACCAACTGGTCGGTGCATTCGGAGTCGGCGCGCGCGTTGATTACCGACCTGTTCAAGCGGCAGGCCGACGATCCGGCGTTGACGCGCGGCGAAGCACTGCAGCGTGCGATGATGGCTTTGGCGGATGGGCCCGGCTATATTGGCGCCGACGGCAAGACGGAATTTGCTTACGCCCACCCGCTGTTCTGGGCACCGTATTCGGTGATTGGTGACGGCGGCAGGCGTTAGCGTTTTCAAGGCTTTTTGATTGTGGGAAAGGAATATTTTCGTGCGTAGCTGGCTTGCAGGATTTGCGATTGCGCTTTTTGTCTTCTGGTCTGCGATATCTTCCGTTTATGCGGCCAATGTCTTGATAACCGAAGAAGAAGCCAAGTTGCCGCCACCGAAGGGCGCTGTCGTGGCGGATCGGCGCGGTATCACCCGGGGTCCCAAGATCAAGGTTCTTGATGAAAGCGAGCCGGTTCACTCGCCGATGCATCTCCAGGTCATGTTTGAATCCTTTGGCGGCGCGAAGATTGACCTCGACTCGGTCAAAGTCACCTATCTGAGAAATCCGAATGTCGATCTGACATCGCGCATCAAGCCATTCTTGCAGGGCGCGGGCATCGATATTCCGGATGCCCAGCTTCCGGTCGGTGAACATATGGTCAGGATCGATGTCAGGGATTCGGACGGCCGTAGCGGTAGTACCAGCGTTGTCTTGAAGGTCGCCCCGTGACCGCCATGCCGATGGCCTGTCCATTTTGCCTGCAAGAAAATGCCGCCGCCGCCCTTGTTTGCGCGGCCTGCTCGCGCGACATCGCCGTGCCGGCCTCGCTGCTCGCCGAGCGGGACGATCTGCGTCGAAAGCGCGATGTGGCGAGGGAGGAATTGTCGAGGGCCAGGCGCGAGCTCGGAGCGCTCGAACGCGTCAAGAAGTTTCGACTACTCTGATGGACTGCCCGTTTTGCTCAGAAACCGTTAGAGACGAATCCCTGGTGTGCAAGCACTGTTCCCGGGACTTGCGGATGGTCCGTCCGGTGATTGTCGAAATCCACGACCTCGTTTCCGAACTGGACCGGCTGCGGAGCGAACTGGCTCGCGTCAATGCGAAACTCGGCAGGCTTCGCCATCCCTTTCGCGGCCCCCTGGTGTTTGGCGCGACTTACTTCCTGGTGCCGGCGGTCCTGCTGGTCGCCGCCCATGTTCTTGTCACCATCGTATTAAATGTCAGCCCGCTTTATCTGCGGCTCGCCTCGGTCCTCGTACCGCTGCCGTTCGGTCTGGCGGTCTACGCCCGCGAGAGGGTGGGAGTTCGTGGCGCCCTCCTGTTGGGGATCGTCACCGCAGCCTTCGCCATCCTCTGCATGCTCACGGTAACCGGGCTGAACGACAATGTGCCCATTATTCCCGGCCCCTGGATCGAGTGGCGCGAGGCGATTGAATATGGCCTGAGTATCGCGCTGGCTTTTGTTACGGGTAATATTGTCGGCTTTTTGATCTTCCAGGCGCTGCCCAGGATGATGGCAGGCGGCGGCAAGCCCAATGCCGTTGCCTACACCATGGCAAGAGCGCTTGGTCAGCATGTCGGCGAAGAGCAGCTCCGTCGCCGGGCGCGCGTTATCCAGAACCTGATGCGCACCATAGGGCCGCTGGCTGGAATCGTGATGACGGCTTCGGGTTCGCTATATACCGGCCTCAAGGGGATTGTTGGCTGGTGAAGCGTCGGTGCATTCTTGATGCACGGGGTGCCGATGCGCGGTTGGCGTCAATCGGAGACGCGCCCCTCATTGAGCAGCAATTCATGGATGACTCGCCACCTGTCGCGCCGCCTTGGCCGGAAGTCCAAAAGAGGCGACCGCCTATCCTGAAGCTCGCAAAAGAACCTTAGTGTCTCTTTTGCAGTTGGCCCCGGTGCGTCGACAGGTTGGGTCTGAAGCCAACGATCCCATTCCAGCAGAAGCTGGGATTTCCATTCGTCTCGCTTCATTGACTGCGCGTCCTTCCCTCAAGAGGGCGAAGCCCCTGAGGGCCTTGATGGTCGCGCTGGTCGTTCCGGTAGGCTGGTTCTATTCGAGAACCGTTGGAGGTGACATCCAGAAGGTGCATGGCCCCGCCGTGCCGATGAGCCCCTCCAAGGCGCAATATGCTGGGGAGGACTTAACCGTTTGTAAATATGGAACCGAGCGTTGCGCAGGATCGCTTCCTTCGGGAAGTCACAAACGAGAGCGTCAGCCGCCGGTGCTCCGTTCAGACACACCAACGCCGCGCGAGGAACAAGCCAGAACCGCGATTCCATCGCAAACATGGCGGAGTTCTTGACGTTTCATTAACAACGCCGGCGTTCAACGGAGCTCAACGATGACGACCACGGACAAGGAAAAACCAGGCGGGAAGCCCCGCCAGCGCGGCCCAAAGGGATCTCAGCGCGGCCAGAAACCTGGACCACAGCAAAGCCCGAAGCTGGATCAGCGGGATGAAGATCGGATCAGCCCAATGGGCGCGTTGACTGACGCCGCTGCCAGCGGCGCCGCCGCGCCGGCGAGCGGGGCTTTGGTCGGCGAAGTCGCACCGGCGGATGCCCCCTCGATCGGCGCAGGCGCAGCCGCACCTGCGGATGCCTTCTCGATCGCAGCCGCACCGGCGGACGATCGTCCGTTCAGCATTCAGACCATTGCCAATGCCTACGCGGACTACACCAGGAAGTCGCTGCAGGAGAGCAGGTCCTTTGCGGAGAAGCTCATGGGTGTGCGGTCGTTCGGCAGCGCCATTGAGGTTCAGACCGAATTCGCAAGGCAGGCGGTTGCGAACTATGTCGCTGAGTTGCAGAAGATTTGTGAGCTTTACGGCAAACTTGCCACGGAGATCTTCAGGCCCTGGGAAGGTCTGGCGGCCAAGGTGGCCCAGGCCGGGCGCTGAATGTCTTGATGGCGTAACAAGGAAATGGCTGCCTGGGCTCAGGCCGTGTGCAAACAGAAATCCGGATTTCTCCGGGACCGTCGTTGTGCGCCGGACGCTGCTGGCGTACCTCGCCGACGCATCCTGAAGTAGCCCGGTTTTGACTGGACTCTGATCCTGGAAGCGCGCACCCCATCGAATGTTGGTTCCCTATGGATCCCGGGGAGAGGCTCATGGACAAGTTCATCCACGGTCAAAATATCGCCCTGTACAAGAAGCGTCTGCTCGAGCCGATCACCGACGCGGAGCGAAGGGTCATCCAGAAGCTGCTGGCTGAAGAAGAGGCGAAAGACCTGCCCCCACCAAGCAGGGGCTTATAAGAACCATATCGTGTGCCAGCCCTTCCGGCATGCCCAACTCGGTAGTTCGCTGTCCAAATACTGGAATGAACGTGCCGAGGCCCTTCGCCGCCGACCCCGACGCCGCCCCCAGGTTTACGAGTTCACGCCATGTCCCGCTTGCGGGCAAATGGACATGGTCAATAAATCGACCGCGCAATTGCTCGGCAAGAACCAGTCCGGTCGCGCGCCGCGCTGATCGACGCTCGGCCCGGCTAGCGGCACCTTTGAAACATTGCGCGCCGAACCTGATCGGCCGAAGCGCGTTAATCCCGTAGATCACACCCCGTTCGACGCCGCCGTTTCCGGGCGCCTTTGATCGCGAGAGAGCTACTGCCATGCCGGACAGGATTTCCGCCGAAGACAATCATGCCCGTCGCCGCGTCAGCGTCCGGGACAGCGAGATGAGCTACGTCACCGTTGGCAGCGGCGACCCGATCGTTTTCCTGCACGGAAACCCGACCTCGTCCTATCTTTGGTGCAACGTCATCCCCCACGTCGGCGATCTTGGCTGGTGTCTCGCACCGGACCTCGTCGGTATGGGCCAGTCAGCCGCTTCGCCAGGCGGCGCATACCGCTTTCTGGACCATGCACGTTATCTCGACGCATGGTTTGAGGCGCTGGACCTGCGCCGGAACGTTACCCTGGTGCTGCACGATTGGGGATCCGCCCTCGGCTTTTATTGGGCGTCAAGGCATCCCGAGCGCGTGCGCGCCATCGCTTACATGGAGTTGATGGTCCGGCCGCGCGACTGGGACGACCTTCTCCCCGCCGGGCGCCGATCTTTCGCGATCTGCGGTCCGGCAAGGGCGAGCGCATGATCCTCGACGAGAATGCCTTCATCGAGATTCTTCTGCCGAAGCTCATCATCCGCACCCTGACCACGACCGAGATGGATGCATACCGTCGTCCGTTTGTTGAACCGGAGTCGCGCTGGCCGATGCTGGTCTGGCCGCGTGAGCTGCCGATCGGGGGCGAGCCTGCCGACGTGGTGAAGATCTTCGAAGGCTACGGGCAATGGCTGCTCCGGAGTCCGCTGCCGAAGTTGTTTATCAACGCCGAGCCGGGGTCGCAGTTGATCGGACGAGCACGCGACTTCTGCCGCTCTTGGCCGAACCAGCAGGAATTGACGGTTCGGGGCATCCATTTCATGCAGGAAGACAGTCCTCATGAGATCGGGTCGGCGCTTGCGCGCTTCATCAGGCAAACCGGGACCGCGACCTAAGGTGATCCAGCATGTCTGCATGTGGACCCGCAGCGGACGTCCCGCACAAATTCTGCCAGGCGTCCCACGTCTTCCATCGACTGGTGGTCGTCAGCCCATTGTCCGGTAGCCGACGGAAGCCGCAAATTTTTGCAGTGAGGTTGTGGAACCGGGCCTGACAACCGGAGTTCTTGGCGTGGAGGTGGAAATGCAACTCTTCACCCTCAGCATTACGGACCTGACCACCTTCGAGTCGGTCCCGCACGAGGAATGGGCCGAGCAGGAAGATTTGTTCGAACTTGGTAACCGCTTCGCGCGGGCAATGCTGGCCGCAAATCCCGATTTTCGTCATCGAGGCATGTGCGTGGCAATTTACGACGAAGCCGGAATCGCGGTGTCGATGATGCCACTGGACACCCTGCGATAGAAGTCCGCAATCCCCTATGCCTTGGCCCCGCTTCGACGGGGCTTCTCGTTGAGAGTTCGGAAGCCAAAACGCTGCACGTTGGAGCTACAGCCATGGCGATTTCGAAGTGGGTGCTTTTGGTTCTCGTGGTGTCGATTACAGCAGGCCTCTCTGGCGTCGCCAGGCGGACCAGCGTATCGGCCGACGTTGCAGGCGGTCTGTTCGACGCGCTCCTGATTATTTGCGTGGTCCTGCTTGTCCTGGGCTTTACGGTCTATCGACCGGGCTGACCCTGTGCGATCTTGCTGCCGATCGCGAACATCCTCGACGGGTGATCTGCGACTTCCGCGTTTGGCACCTTTGAGACATGCCGATTGATCCTGGGAATGTGCTAAGCGGGGAAGATCGGAAGTGAGCGGCGCCCGAAGCGCAATCATGGAGAGCGCGGTCATTCACCAGAGCTTGCGGCGGACGGCCGGAGCCGATTTTCGATCCGTGTTGATACAGATCAAGCCGGGTGGACCTTGGCGCGCCATGTTGCGGAGCGGGCTGCAGAGGAGAACACGATGTCGAGGCTGAAACTTCTTGGGCCGCTGCTTGGAATCCTTCTGGTCCCGGCGGCTCAAGCGCAGGTTACGATCGATGTTTCGAAGATCACCTGCGACCAATTCCTGCAAAGCAAGGTCGCCAGCACGCGAACCATCGCCGTCTGGCTAAGCGGATTCCATGCGGGCAAGCGCAACAATCCGGTTGTTGACAGCCAGGCACTCGAACGCAATGCGGAGCGGGTATCGCGATATTGCGAGTCGAACCGCAGCGTGGCGCTGATGGAGGCGGTCGAGACCACACTCGGCGGGGGCAAATAGGGGGTAAAACGGACCTGGTCCGAAAGGCCGGGTTCGGTGGCGAATTACCCCTCAACGGACCTCAGCCACGCTTCCACATCGGCTTGGGGGGCGCCATCACATTCTCCTGTTTTGGCAGAGGGGAAGACCGGAAGCGATCGGCGTGCCGCGTTTGATCCTCAGCAGATCACGCAGGCCGATCATCAATTTCGGATATTTCCGCTGTCGCTTCATAGACCCCAGGGGTCGTTGATCCAACAGCAGTGAGTTCCCGTGTGTCATATCTGTCGCAGTGTCGGCCCATTCGTCGAAGGGGTCCTGATTGCCGCACTGAAGACGCAATTTTGCGGTGAACGCTTGCCCGGTACCGCTTTGTTTCTTCCAACTTAGAGGGGAAAGTACCGTGATGAAATTTGTGATCGCAGCGGCTGCAACGCTTGCCTTGGTGACTGCAGCCGGCGCTGCCGACTTCCCGCACAGACAGCCCGCCCCCGTCTATCAGGAGGCTCCGGTCGTCGGCAAAATGCCGATTGGCAAGAGTCCCGTTGGGAAGACCCCGGTCGGCCAGCCACCCGTGTCGTCGCGGTACTGACAGGCGGTATCGACCCAAGTCTGTTTAAACCGAGTTCGCTGAACTGACTTCATCGTCGACAGTCGAAGGGCGAAGCGTGGCAAAACGGCCGAAGCGATCAAAGCTTTGCTTGCTTGCGGGATTGACACTCGCGGTGCTGTTTCCGTGCGAAATCCAGTCGGCTTCCGCAAGCGAGACCGACACCGGCGCCCTTTCGGAACGTTTCGTTTCACTGATACAGGAGTTCGGCAAGCGCGTTGCCGACGCCAATGCGCTTGTTTCCAGTGAAGCGCCCGTTGAAGCGAAACCGGCGCTACAGCCGTCCCGGAAACCGGAATTGGCGAAGGGCCCGTACTACGTTGATTTCAGAGCCCGAACCGCGGCAAGCTGGGGCCACGCTTTCGTCTGGTACGGAAAGACAAGCGAGCGACAGGTTGAAGTCGCGGGCCTTACCCCTGCGGGGGACACCACGGCTTACGTCATCGGTCATTTGACGTGGGTGCCGTCCGAGACCGGGGCAAGCTATGGCGATCTCGATCCGGAGTATTTGACCGCCAATTACCGCGTTTACCTGAACGAGCCGGACGCAAAAAGGGTCTTCGCCTATATCAAGAAATTGCAGGCGAGTTCACCGGTGTGGAATGCCGAAATTTCCAATTGCACGTCGTTTATTGGCAGTATCGCAGGTTTTATGGGACTGAAGGTTCCTTACCGCTGGCAGCGTCCTGAGGAGTACGTGAACAGCCTCAAGGCGATGAATGGCGGGCGCCAGGTCGTGCGCCTGTCGTCAGTGCAATAGCTGGCGTTCCGCGGTCCCTGGTCCTTTGCACGAAGCTGGCCGAGGGCATGGCGTGCGCGGCTTGCGGCCGCCGGAGCGAATATCGCCGCTACCGAAGGCCGGCGCGCCGAAAGCCGTCGAGATAGCGATCGCGGTCAACGTCCAGCTTGAACGGTATCTGTTTTGCGATCCAGTCGAGCGAGACGTTGGGCTGGGCACGGCGAAGCTCCAGCATCGCAGCCTCTGCCAGCCGCTTCTTTCCGGCCATCCCAGCCGATGCAGCCAGCACCCGATGCGCGCCGACGAAATCATGGCGCTGCCGCAGCGCTTCGCGGCACAGGCGAATCGCTTCCTCGTAATTGCCGCCGATGAACTGGGAGTAAGCAATGACGCCGCAATAGACCGCGGCGAACGGGTCACGCGGGCTTAGTCGCAGCGCCTGACGCGCGGCCAGGTCTCCGTCTTCCCAGCGCCCGCTATAGGTCAGCGCCACACCGTAATAGCCGCGGGCCGGGGCAAAACTGGGATTGAGCCGGATCGCCAGTTCGAATTCGGCCAGCGAATCGTCGAAGCACCGCGTGAGCAGGTAGACGCTGGCCAATGCGAAGTGCGCCCAGGGGTCTTCGCTGTCGGCACGGATGGCGGCGAGCGCGGCGCGCTCGCCGATCGGAATCGCGGCTGCCATATCGGACCAACCCATATGCGCGCTGAACATGTGACTGGCGGCGAGCAGGCCAAGCGCCTGGCCGTAATTCGGATCTATGCTGATCGCCTTCTCGAGCAATGCCTGCGCAACCGTGTTGTCCTGCCGCGTGACGCGCCAATAGTGCGATAACGCCCGCATCACCAGATCCCAGGCATCCATGTTATCCGGTGCCTTGCGCTGGGCGCGGAAATTTTCGGCGGCATATATTTGCGGTTCGATCGCGGCGACGACGGCCTGCGTAATTTCATCCTGCAGGGCGAACACGTCGGCGAGCGCGCGGTCGTAACGATCTGACCAGATATGCGTGCCGGTGGCGACGTCGATCAGCTGCGCGGTAATCCGCACGCGGTTTCCCTCCTTGCGTACGCTTCCCTCGACGACGTAGCCGACGCCGAGTTCCTCGCCGACCGCTTTGATGTGCGCGGCCTTGCCCTTGTAGATGAAGGACGAATTGCGGGCGATCACGTAGAACCAGCGCAGCTTGGACAATGCGGTGATGATATCTTCGCTGATTCCTTCCGAAAAATACTCCTGCTCGGGTTCGCCGCTCATGTTGGTGAAGGGAAGTACCGCGATGGCGGGGCGGTCGAGCGGCGGCAGCACGGGAGGCGCCTCGCCGGCGGGGTCCGCCGGATGATCGGCATTGTCCAGCGGGTCAGCGCTGACTTGTTGCGGCCGCAATGAGCCGACGAAACGGAAGCCTTTGCGTGAAATGGTACGGATCAAGGTCTGGTCCCGGCCGCTGTCGCCGACGGCTTTACGCGCGGCATTGATCCTGCTCGTGAGAGTCGATTCGGACACGATCCGCCCGTCCCAGATCGCCGCGATCAGATCGTCCTTGCTGACGACGCGCTCACGATTCTTCAGCAGATAGACCAGAAGGTCGAACACCTGCGGCTCAAGCGGCACAAGATCAGGGCCGCGGCAAAGCTCGCGTCGATCGGCATCAAGCACGTAATCAGAGAAGGAAAATTGCATTTTACTGTCGGGGGTTACTGCAACATCTAAAGGAATAATCAGGGCGGTCTCAAGAACAAATCAAGCGGTGGTCAGAAGTCTTTAGGTCTGCGCCGGCCCATCTTCGGTTCAACGCGGTCGCATTCCGTGACCGCCATAGCATACCGAAAGGCAGACCCGATGGCCAACGCAACCTCACCCTCGGTGACACAGGCCAGCCGGCCTGCCACAGGCGCGACAGCCGATCTCTCCGCACTCAAGATCCGCCAGCAAGCCGCGTGGTCGTCGGGCAATTATGCCGTTGTCGGTACCACCCTGCAGATCGTGGGCGAGCAGCTTTGCGAGGCCTTGGATCTGAGACCGGGATCGAAGGTGCTCGACGTTGCGGCGGGCAACGGCATGGCGAGCCTGGCGGCGGCGCGCAGATGGTGCAGGGTAACCTCCACCGATTACGTGCCGGCTCTGCTGCAGAACGGCCGCGCCAGGGCGGAAGCCGAAGGTCATCCCATCGAGTTCATCGAGGCGGACGCCGAAGCGCTTCCGTTCGACGACAACGATTTTGACGTCGTCATTTCGACATTTGGCGTCATGTTCACGCCCAACCAGGAGCGCGCAGCCAGCGAGCTTGTGCGCGTCTGCAAGCCCGGAGGCCGGATCGGTCTGGCGAACTGGACGCCGGAAGGTTTCATCGGACACGTCTTCAAGACGCTCGGCAAATATTTGCCGCCGCCGCCCAGCGCCAGATCGCCGGCGCTGTGGGGCACCCGCGCACATCTCGCCGAAATGTTCGGCGGCGCCGCGATCGAGATCAAGCCTGAGACGCGTCACTTCAATTTTCGCTACCGCTCGCCGAAGCATTTCCTGGATGTGTTCGAAACCTATTACGGCCCGATCAACAAGGCGTTCGCCACCCTCGATCAGCAACGGCAGGTCGAACTCCGGAACGACCTGAACGCGCTCATCCTGCGCATGAACAGGGCGAACAACGGCACCATGGTCGTGCCGAGCGAGTACCTCGAGGTCGTGATCACCAAGCGATAAGTGGCTGCTTGAAACATGCCTTCCCGGAATCACCCACAAAGGAGAGCCAGATGAATCGGGTTATCGGACTTCTGTATGGCCTCGTGTCATACGCCATATTCTTCGTCACCTTCCTCTATGCGCTCGGCTTCGTCGAAGGCTTCTTCGTGCCGAAGACGATCGATAGCGGTGCTGCCGCGCCGTTCGGCTTGGCGCTGGTCGTAAACCTCTCGCTGATGACCCTGTTCGCGGTCCAGCACAGCGTCATGGCGCGCCCGGCGTTCAAGCGATGGTGGACGCAGTGGGTGCCGAAGTCGATCGAGCGCAGCACCTATGTGCTGCTCGCGAGCCTTGTGCTTGCGTTGCTGTGCTGGCAGTGGCAGCCGATGCCGACGGTCGTCTGGAGCATCGCCGATCCGGATTTGCGGGCGGGCCTGATAGGCCTGTCGCTGGTTGGCTGGGTGATCGTGCTGACCAGCACATTCCTGATCAACCACTTCGAGCTGTTTGGCCTGCATCAGGTCACCAACAATCTTACCGGCCGGCCGATGCCGGCGCCGCGGTTCCGGACGCCTCTTTATTACCAATTCGTGCGGCATCCGATCTATCTCGGCTTCATCATCGCGTTCTGGGCCACGCCTCTCATGACCGTCGGCCATCTGCTTTTTGCCGCGGTGACGACGGCCTACATCGTCGTCGGCATTCTGCTCGAGGAGCGCGATCTGATTGACGTGTTCGGAGACGACTACAGGCAATATCGCGAGCGTGTCTCGATGCTGGTGCCCTGGCGCAAGTCAGGGCGACAGGGCAGTTCGCCCAATTCAAGGCTCGCCGCCGGACAGAAATAGCCGCCGTCCGTCCGATCCGATCCGGGGCAAAGCGCCCCGGGCCGGATCGAAAAACCAACTCAGAAATGTTCCGGGTTTAAAAAATGTTTCAGGACGCATCTCGCCAATCATGCGCAGCCAGCACGGTGATCGCGCTGCATTGTTCGCTCGGTTCGGGAAATCAATGGGCTCGGCTTTCCGATGAACTCGCGGCCACCCACCGGGTGATCGCCCCGGATATTTCAGGCTATGGAAACAATCCGGGTCCTTTCGATCTGGCGACCACGCTGTCGGGGGAAGTCGGCCTGCTCGAGGATCGCCTTCGCGAAGCCGTCGGGCCGATTCATCTTGTCGGGCATTCCTACGGCGGCGCGCTGGCTTTCAAGATCGCCACCGACTCATCGCTGGCAAGCCGTGTACGGAGCCTGACGCTGATCGAGCCGGTGCTCCCAACCATTCTGCGCGAGAACGGTCCGGACCGGCCGCTGTACGAGCATTTCGTTCGTCTTGCGCGCGCAGTCTCCGAAGACCTCTGGAACGGTCTGGCCTCGGACGCGATCGACAAGTTCCTGGTGTTCTGGAAGGGATCCGACGCAAGGGAAGATATTTCGCCCAAGGCAAGAATGCGCATGATCGAGTACGCGGACAAACTCGTCTTTGATTTCACGGCAGTCCTTGCCGAACAGAATGTAACGCGAGCCGCGGCGGCGATCCGCGCGCCAACGCTGCTGGTGTCGGGCGGAATGTCGCCTTACCTCACCCAGCGGATCCTGTGGCGATTGACCTCGGCAATCCCCGAGGTCAAGACCCGGCATGTGGCGGCGGCAGGCCATATGCTTCCTGTTTCGCACCCCGATTTCATCAACCCCGACATCGTGCGGCATATTTCACGGGCCGACGAACTTGCGAACCTGCCGCTGCTGCCCGGGAAAATGCCGGTCGAAGCCGACGTATCATTGAAGGCCTGAGACCGAAACAAATACCCCAACCCAAACAGTCACCCAAAAGCTGCCGTTGCGACGTTCGGTCGCCGGCACGGGCCACCGTGATTGTATTAGCTTTTAAGGGGTCACAAGGAGGAGAAACGAATGCCAACTGAAAGCAAGCATCCGGAAACGCTCGTACTGCATTCCGGCTACCGCAGCGACCCCACAACCACGGCTGTGGCGGTCCCGATCTATCAGACGACGAGCTTCCAGTTCCACAATACGCAGCACGCCTCGAATCTGTTCGCGCTGGCCGAGCTTGGCAACATCTACAGCCGAATCGGAAACCCGACCTGTGACGTGCTCGAGACGCGTCTGGCGGCGCTCGAGGGCGGCGTCGCGGGCCTGGCGCTGGGCTCGGGGCAGGCCGCCTCGCTTTTCGCGGTCCAGAACATCTGTCACGCCGGCGACAATTTTGTCGCATCGACGGACCTGTATGGGGGGACGTGGAATCTGTTCGCCAACACGCTGAAGACGATGGGTATCGAATGTCGCTTCGTCGACCCGGCCGACCCCGAGAACTTCCGGCGCGCAACGGATGCGCGCACGCGGTGCTACTACGCCGAGACGCTGCCCAACCCGAAGCTCGCGGTATTCCCGATCGCGGAAGTGGCAAAGATCGGCCGCGATCTCGGTGTTCCCCTGATCATGGACAACACGGCGGCTCCAGTACTTTGCCGGCCGCTCGATCATGGGGCCGCGATCGTGCTGCACTCGACCACCAAATATATCGGCGGGCACGGCACGTCGATCGGCGGCATCCTGATTGACGGCGGAAATTTCGACTGGGCCAAGCACAAGGACCGGTTCCCGATGCTGAACACGCCCGATCCGAGCTATCACGGCGCGGTGTGGACAGAGGCGGTGAAACCGCTGGGGCCGATCGCCTACATCATCAAGGCGCGCGTCACGCTGCTGCGCGATGTTGGCGCGCCAATGAGCCCGTTCAATGCGTTCATGTTCATTCAGGGGCTGGAAACGCTGCCCCTGCGCATGCGCGTTCACTGCGAAAACGCCAATGCGGTGGCCACGCATCTTTCCAAGCACGGCAAAATCACCAAGGTCATCCATCCCTCGCTGATGACCGGCGAAATGAAGCGTCGCGCCGATGCCGTGCTGTCGCGCGGGTATGGCGGACTTGTGGGCTTCGAATTGAAGGGCGGAATGGAGGCGGGCCGCAAGTTTATCGACGAGTTGCAGATGTTCTATCATGTGGCGAATATCGGCGATGCCCGCAGTCTCGCCATCCATCCCGCTTCGACGACGCATTCCCAGCTCTCGCCCGAAGAGCAGGCACAGACCGGGGTAACGCCGGGCTATGTGCGGCTGTCGATCGGCATTGAACATATCGACGACATCCTCGCCGACCTCGATCAGGCGCTCGCGAAGGTTTGACACTCCCCGCAAATAACAAGAGGCCCGCATTGCAGCGGGCCTCTTGCAGGCGGGGACGTATTGAACGACCTCGACGCGATTTGTTCGGCTATCGAAACTGTTGCATCCGGTCTCGATATTTGGCGGCGTCCGCCAGATTCCCGCCAATATCATCGCGGTAGAGACCGATGTCTTTCAGTTCCCGATCGTTGAGTCTCCCGGAGGCCAAAAAGATCCGCCTCGCGCTCGTGGCGTGCGATCGCGGCGGCGATCCAGCGGTTGATGAGGCGGCCGATGCGGGCGAATAAGATGACGACGCCGCGCCGGACGATTGTCCGGTTCTCAGCGCCGCGCGGGATAGCATTGAGCATGGTCATCGCAAATTTCCTTCGAAAACCGGGTATTCCGTTCGCGTTGAAGATCTGTCCCCTGTGGGCACAAGGACTATGCTTGTTGCGGGATGGAAAGACTTTCAGAGACCTGCGATTTTTTCTCCAGATGCGCGTGAGATACGCTTGATTGCCTGCGACAAACGCGAAGCGTTTGCGCAAGGGAGCGCAGCGGCGAAGCGTCCGAAGCAGTCATTCCGGGACGGTGCGTTAGCACCGGACCCGGAATCTCGAGATTCTCCGATGTGCAATTGCACATCGTAGTTCGATGCTTTGCATCGCCCCGGAATGACTGCTTCCTGCTTCGCTTGGCTCGCAATGACGATGAAAATGCAATGACGGAAAATCCGGCAAGTAGCCCGACGGGCAAATCAGACGCGCGCCGGGCGGGGCGTGTGTCCAGCCCCTCGCGCAAAAATATTCTGCTTTTGCCGTCGGGCAAATCACTGGTTTAAATCCGGGCGTCTCACGGCGGATGAGGGGCGGGTCGCGATCGTCACAACGTTGCGGTGGGATGCGGTGGACGGGGGTGCTGCGAGCGACGAGCGCGGCTCCAGCGGACGGCGAAGTCGTGTGGTCCTGACGCCCCGACGCTGGCGTCAAGTTTTCGCAGGGCGACTTGCGAGAGCGACGGTGACAAGAAAGCCCGGTCACCGGGGAGAGCGCGAAGTAAGCCGAAAACCACTGCGCGGGGAAAGCCGGCGTGATTCCGGTTGAACCTGTGGTCCTACCCCCGTGCTTTTTTTGCACGGGACCCATGGGTGCAATCGGCACCCGGCTTTCCCTGCGCCCTCTGTTGATTGAGAGGGTCAAGGTTCGTGCATAACCCGGGCGCGCGGCGCCGCGGGGATGCAGACCAATGCCTCGTATCGGCACTGCCGTGGCGATGGGCTTGCAGTTCCGCTGCATGGCGGCCGATGTCGCCAGTTTGTCGCAAGGTGCTGTTATCGCGGGTGGATAGCAAGACGCGTCCAATTCGTGCGTCAGCGGGGCCAGAGCACATTTGAGCGAAATGGTACCGGTTCGCGCCGGGAAAATACGTCAGAAGACGCAGTCATCGCACTGTCATGGGAATCTGTTAGGTGCGCGCATGGGAAGTGACTCGATGGGTGAAGAGTTGCCGGAACGGCGATTTCGCACTTTGTTTATCTCCGACGTCCATCTCGGAGCCCGCGGTTCGCAAGCCGACCGATTGCTGGACTTTCTCCGCAGCCATGACGCCGACACCATCTATCTCGTTGGCGATATCGTCGACGGCTGGGCGCTGCGATCGAACTGGTACTGGCCGCAATCGCATAACGACTTCGTGCAGAAAATGCTGCGCAAGGCGCGCAAGGGCGCCAAGGTCGTCTATGTCCCCGGCAATCACGACGAGTTCCTGAGGAACTATTACGGCACGCATTTCGGCGGCATCGACGTCGTGGAAAATACCGTGCATGTCGGCGTCGACGGCCGGCGCTACCTCGTCATCCACGGCGATATCTTCGATCTCGTGGTCCAGAACGCGCGCTGGCTCGCCCATCTCGGCGACAAGGCCTACGACTTCGCCATCCAGATGAACCGGCTGGTCAACTTCTTCCGCCGCGCGTTCGGCGTGCCCTATTGGTCGCTGTCGCAATGGGCCAAGCTGAAGGTCAAGAACGCGGTGAACTACATCGGGGCCTTCGAGGCGACGCTCGCCGCCGAGGCGCGGCGCCATGGCGCCGACGGGGTGATCTGCGGCCATATCCATTACGCCACGATCCGCGACGAACACGGCATTCGCTACATGAATTGCGGCGACTGGGTGGAAAGCTGCACCGCGCTGGTCGAGCACGAAGACGGCCGCTTCGAAATCATCACCTGGACCGATCCGCTGCGCCGGGCGGTTCCTGTCGCCCCGGTCGCAGCGCGCGCCGCCTGATGCATATCCTGATCGCCACCGACGCGTGGCATCCCCAGGTCAACGGGGTGGTGCGGACGCTGGCCATGACCGCGGAAGCGGCCAGGGCGCTCGGTGCCGAGGTCAGCTTTCTCACGCCGAAATCGTTCCGCACCTTCGCGCTGCCGAGCTATCCCGACCTGCGCCTGGCGTTGCCGTATCGCGCGAAGATCGCGCGCCTGATCCGGGAGGCGCGGCCCGACAGCATTCATATCGCGACCGAAGGTCCGATCGGGCTGTTGGTACGGGGTTATTGCCGAAGGCATGGGCTGCCGTTCACCACCGGCTTTCACACCCGCTTTCCCGATTACGTTTCGGCGCGCCTGCCGGTTCGCCAGTCCTGGATCTGGGCCGCGCTGCGCGCCTTCCACCGCGGCAGCGAGGCGGTGATGGCGGCGACGCCCGCTTTGGCAAATGAATTGCGCGCGCGCGGTTTTCGCAATGTCGTGTTGTGGCCGCGCGGGGTCGATACCACCCAGTTTCATCCGCGCATGGCCGACCTTGGTTTGGCGCGTCCGGTGTTTCTCTGCGTCGGCCGGGTCGCGGTGGAAAAGAATCTGGAGTCGTTTCTCGAGCTCGATCTGCCCGGCACCAAGGTCATCGTCGGCGACGGCCCGGCGCGGGCGGCCCTGACGCGAAACTATCCGCAAGCGGTGTTCCTCGGGGCAAGGCACGGCGAGGAGCTGGCGAAGACCTATGCCGCGGCCGACGTCTTCGTGTTTCCGAGCAGGACCGACACCTTCGGCCTGGTGCTGCTGGAGGCGCTCGCCAGCGGCGTGCCGGTGGCCGCCTTTCCCGTGACCGGTCCCCGCGACGTGCTCGGCTCGGCGCCGGTCGGCGCGTTGAACGACGATCTGCGGCAGGCTTGCCTCGCCGCGCTGCATATCTCGCCGCAGGCCTGCCGCGAATTTGCCGCAAGACATACTTGGGAGGCTTCGGCGCGGGCCTTCATCGACAACATGGCGGAGTTCCGCGCGGTTGATCCGACACGCGAGGCGATGCCGTTTTCGGCCGAGCACCCGCGCTTCGTCGCATGAGTTCGGCTCTTGCCCGCGTGTCGGGGGACGCGATACAAGTCGGGCATGACGATGTTGCCCTTGCCTGTGAGTTCCGCGGATATCGATGCGGCGGCGCGCGTGCTGGCGCCGTTCGCGGTGCGAACGCCGCTGCTGTCGCCGCCGGTTCTCTGCGACCGTGTTGGCGCGAGGATTTTCCTGAAGCCGGAGGTGCTGCAACGCACCGGCTCGTTCAAGTTTCGCGGCGCCTTCAACAAGCTGTCGTCGATTCCGATGGCCGCGCGCGGTGGCGGCGTGGTGGCGTTCTCCTCCGGCAACCATGCCCAGGGCGTGGCGGCGGCGGCGCAAATCCTCAACATGCGGGCGACCATCGTGATGCCATCGGACGCTCCGCTCTCCAAGCGCGAGCGGACCAAGGCCTACGGCGCCGAGGTGGTGCTGTACGACCGCGACCGCGAGGACCGTGAAGCCATCGCCCGCGACATCGCCGGCAAACACGGGGCGACGCTGGTGCCGCCTTATGACGACCCGATGGTGATCGCCGGCCAGGGCACGGTCGGCAAGGAAATCGCCGACGACATGGCGGCCCTCGGCCTTGCCCCCGATATCGTGGTGGCGCCGGTTTCCGGCGGCGGCCTGATCGCCGGCGTCGCGACCGCGGTCAAGGCGCGCTTCCCGCAGGCCGTGGTGATGTCGGCCGAGCCCGAGGCCTTCGACGACCACGCGCGCTCGCTGCGCGCCGGCCAACGCGAGCCGCACGGTTCCAAGGGCCGCACCATCTGCGACGCGCTGATGGCGGCGATTCCCGGTGAGATCACCTTCGCCATCAACTGCCGGCTGCTCACCAAGGGCGTCACCGCGTCGGATGCCGAGGTGGGGGCGGCGGTCGACTTTGCGTTCCGCGAGCTCAAGCTGGTGGTCGAGCCCGGCGGCGCGGTTGGCCTTGCCGCATTGCTCGCCGGCCATATCGACATCGGCGGAAAGAATGTCGTGATCGTGCTGTCGGGCGGCAATGTCGATGCGGATTTGTACGCCAGGTTGATCGGCTGACCGGAGGTTTGGTCCCGGCCGATATGACCTCGCGGGAACCCCGGTCGTTTGCTAAACTTCGAACGCCCAGCCTCGGCAAGAGGCGGGTTAGGTCAAACCGGGAGGAATTCTGATGCACAGGCTGCTCGTGCTCTACAATGAGCCCAAGGACCCCGCACATTTCAGGAAGTATTACGTCGAGACGCATCTGCCTCTGGCGAGCAAGATCCCGGGCGTCAAGAAAGCCAGCTATTCGTTCGACGTGAAGCCGATGGGTCCCGGCAAGTCGCCTTATTTCTGCGTCTTCGAAGCCGATTTCGAAAGCGAGGCGGCGATGATGAGCGCCTTTGGATCGAAGGAGGGGCAGGCGGTTGCGGGCGACGTGCCGAATTACGCCTCCGGCGGCGTCACCATGGTGCATTTCCCGGTCGGGTGACGGGCTTTGTTCGGGGCCACGCGCTAGGAAAACAGCGCGATCTTCTCGGTCTGGCTCATGCGCCGGATCGGGGCCAGCGGATCGGGCCTCGGAGTCCGCGGCCGTGCCACGATCCCGTTCGCGATCAGGCTCGAACCGAGCGAAGGTTCGATCGCGGGTTCGTCGGCAGGTTGCGGCGCCGGTTGAATCTCCGGCGCGGCGATCTGCGGTTCGGTCTCGGCGGCGATAACGGGTGCGGCCGGCGGTAACTCGGCCGCCTCGATTTCGTAGCTTTCGCCATCGGGCGGGTCGTCGGCATCGGCCGGGTCCATCGCGGCCATTTCGTGCGCGATCAATTCCAGCACCGCATCGTCGTGGGCTTCGGCGGCTTCGGCCGACAGGTCGGCCAATTCGGAACTCATGTCCGCCGCCTCCGCCGTCGGGGCGATCGGTTCGGCCGGCATCGCCGCGTCGCTGATCGCGTCTTCGGCCTCGTATACGATGGTCACCGTCTGCACCGTCTCGAACGCGGCATCGGGCGCCGCATCGTGCGTAGCCGAAGATGGCGCGGCGACCGCTTCTTCAAAGGCGCGCGCGGAGGAGGGGACTTCTTCGGCGGCCGGCGAAGGCGCCATCGCCTGCTCGGCCGGCGGCGGGGCCGCTGCATCGCCGTCGTCGAACGTTGCCATCCCTGCTTCGATCAGATCGAATGCGGCGCTGACGGCGGATCCGGGATCGGTTTCGGCTGTCGTGTCGCAGGCCGCTTCAATGGCGCTGACCTGCGAATTGATCAGATCGCAAATCCGGCCATCGGCGCCGATTTCCCGCAAGCGCCATGCGATTTCCCGGATGACCCGGGCGCCCTTGCGCGCCGGCCCCAGATTTTCCTCCAGCGCCATCCTGCCAAGTGCTGCGGACGCAGCTTCTCTGGCTTCCCCGACAGCGCCCCTGATCGCGGCCATCGCCTCGGCGAGCCCGTTGTCGGAGGCCGGTTGTTTCTGTGCGGCAAGCGTTTCTTCGATCCGCTCCACCGCATCGAGCACCATCCGGGTGTCCGCGTTGCGGTTGCGTTTGGCATACTCGCCGAGGAACCAGCGGCCCCGCGAGGTCTCCATGAACGCTTCCCTGATCGCGTCATAGTCTTCCTCGCTCGGCTGCGCCGCGCGCGCGGAGATCGGTGACAGGGCGAATGCTTCGTCGGCCATGGCAAACTCATCGCGCAAATCATCGCGCGTTACGTTAACGATCACCACGATATCGAGCGAATCGCAATTGAATTGATGCCATCCGAATCAACAATCCCCATCGCATCTGCGCCCGCGCCGAGACGATTCGCGGCCAGGCTGGCGCTGTTTTACGGCGCGGTGTTCGCCCTGATCGGCAGCCATCTGCCGTTCTTCCCGATGTGGCTGCGGGCGGTCGGGATCGACGCATCGTGGATCGGGATCATCACGGCGGTTCCGGCGGTGACGCGATTTACGGTGCTGCCGTTCGTCACCAGCCTTGCCGAAAGGCGCGCCTCGCTGCGCCGGCGCCATGATTGTCACGGCGTTCCTGACCACGCTGGGGTTTGCGGCGGTCGGAACCCAGCAGCAGCCGATGCTGGTATTTCTCGCATTCGCCTTCACCGCCTCGATGTGGACGCCGATGGTGCCGCTGACGGATGCCTATGCGTTGCGCGGCGTGGCGCGGTACGGCCTCAAATACGGGCCGCTGCGGCTATGGGGCTCTGCCGCCTTCGTCGTGGGCGCGCTGCTGTGCGGGCTGTTGGTCGATTTCATCGCCGCCCGCCACCTGATCTGGATCATCGTTGGCATGGCCGCCCTCGGTGCCGCGATCAGCCTCGGACTCCAGCCACTGGACAAGCCAAGGGCGCCGCCGGTGACGATGCAAGGCACGACGTCGTTGCTGCGCGAGCCCGGCTTCCTCGTCATCATCGCGGCCTCGGCGCTGATCCAGGGCAGCCACGCCGCCTACTACACCTTCGCCTCCATCACCTGGCAGCTCTCCGGCCTCGGTGGGCTGACGATCGCCGGGTTGTGGGTGCTGGGCGTGCTGGCCGAGATCGTGGTGTTCGCGCTGTCGCCGCGCTTCACGCTGCCGCCGGCGATCCTGGTGGTGATCGGGGCGCTCAGCGCGGTCGCGCGCTGGTTGATCACGGCGCAGGATCCCCCGGTTGCAATTCTCGCGGCGGTCCAGCTGGCGCACGGGCTGAGCTTTGGCCTGACGCAAGTCGGCACCATGGGTCTTCTGGTGCGCCATGTGCCCGTCCACGTCATGGCGCGAGGGCAAGGTTATCTTGCCGCCGGTGCCGGCATCGTCGCCTCCAGCGCGTCGATCCTGTCGGGTGCGATCTATGCCCGTCACGGGCAGGGCGTGTACTATGTCATGGCCGCGATGGCGCTGTCGGGCGCGGTCCTGATGTGGTCCGGCCGGCATCACCTCAGCAGTCACCCCCAGAGTGCGGCGTCCGGCGGATAGATCAGGCTGCCGTCGTAGCGCAAACCGCCGTCGCGGTCGCGCGCCAGCAGCAGCGGGCCGTCGAGATCGACATAGCGGGCCTGTGCGGTGAGCAGCAGCGCCGGCGCCATCGCCAGCGAGGTCGCGACCATGCAGCCGATCATGATTTCGAACCCTTGCGCACGCGCCGCGTCCGCCATGGCAAGCGCTTCCGTCAACCCGCCGGTCTTGTCGAGCTTGATATTGACGGCATCGTAGCGTTCGCGAAGTCCCGCGAGTGAGGCGCGGTCGTGCACGCTTTCGTCGGCACAGACGGCGAGCGGCCGTTTGATGCGCGCCAGCATTTCATCCTGGCCGGCGGGCAGCGGCTGCTCGACCAGGGTAACGCCGACCTCGGCGCAGGCGGCGAGATTTCGCTCCAGATTTCGCGGCGTCCATCGCCTCGTTGGCGTCGACGATCAGTTCGGACTCCGGCGCCGATTTGCGCACGGCGGCGATTCGCTTGCCGTCGCCGTCGCCGCCGAGCTTGATCTTGAGCAGCGGCCGGTGGGCCGCCTTGGCGGTGGCCGCCGCCATTGCTTTCGGCGTGGCAAGCGAGATCGTGTAGGCGGTGGTGCAGGGGCGCGGGGCGGGGCGTCCGAGCAGGTTCCAGGCGCGGCGGCCGCTGGTCTTGGCCTCGAGGTCGAGCAAGGCACAATCCAGCGCGTTGCGGGCGGCACAAGCAGGCATCGCCGCCTGCAAGGCGTTCCGGTCCAATCCTCGGCCGACGGCTTCCCGCAGCGACAGGACTGCGGCCAGCGTAGCTTCCGGGGTCTCGCCATAACGGGGATAGGGGACGCATTCGCCGCGCCCGGTATGGCCGCCTTGGCTGATCTCCGCCACGACCGTTACCGCCTCGGTTTTGGCGCCCCGGCTGATGGTGAAGTGGCCGGCGATCGGCCAGCGTTCGATTCTCGCGTCAAGTGTTGGCGATTTGCTGGAAGTCATTTTAATATCTGGCAATTTTTGAACGCCCGGCTTGCCCGGCGCGACCAAGTATGGCTGGTTAGGGATGTGTTCTACAAGGTCATCGCAGGGTTGTCGGATTTTCCTCGTCGGCGGCTAGCGGGAGAATCGGCGCGGGAGTGGGCATCGTGAAGGGCGACCCGACATTGGAGCGGATAGCACAGGGCAACGGGCTTGCCCTGTGCGCCGCGGGGACGTGGACCGCCCGCTTCGCGCCTGTGCTCGAGCAGATGGTAGCGGATGCCGAAAAGTTGACTGGAACCCGGCCCAACATCTTCATCGACGTGTCGCAGGTCTCCAAGCTCGACACTTTCGGGGCGTGGCTGATCGAGCGGCTACGCCGCAGCCTGACGCAAGGCGGCGTCGAGGCGAAGATCGCCGGGCTTTCGGCGAATTATTCCAGCCTGGTCGACGAGGTTCGCCGGGTGAAGGCAACGCCCGCGGCCGACACCACGTCGGTGACCATTACCGGCATGCTGGACCAGGTCGGCCGCACCATGGTGGGCGTCGGCGGCACGGTCATCGGCCTGATCGACATGCTCGGCGCCGTGCTGGCGGCGAGCGGTCGGGTCCTGATCCACCCCCGGGCCTTCCGGTTGACCTCGACCGTGCATCATCTGGAGCAGGTATGCTGGCGGGCGGTGCCGATCGTCGTGTTGATCACCTTTCTGATCGGCTGCATCATCTCCCAGCAAGGCATCTTTCATTTCCGCAAGTTCGGCGCGGATATCTTCGTGGTCGATATGCTTGGCGTGCTGGTGCTGCGCGAAATCGGCGTGCTGCTGGTGGCGATCATGGTGGCGGGGCGCTCGGGCAGCGCCTATACCGCCGAGCTCGGCTCGATGAAGATGCGGGAAGAGATCGACGCGCTGCGCACCATGGGATTCGATCCGATCGAGGTGCTGATCCTGCCGCGAATGCTGGCGCTGATCATCGCGCTGCCGATCCTGGCCTTTCTCGGCGCCATCGCCGCGCTCTATGGCGGCGGGCTGGTGGCGTGGCTTTACGGCGGCGTCGATCCCGAGGCGTTCCTGCTCCGGCTGCGCGACGCGATCTCGATCGATCACTTTACCGTCGGCATCATCAAGGCGCCGGTGATGGCGGCGGTGATCGGGATCGTCGCCTGCGTCGAGGGGCTGGCGGTACAGGGCAGCGCGGAATCGCTCGGGCAACACACCACCTCCTCGGTCGTGAAGGGAATTTTCTTCGTCATCGTGATGGACGGCGTGTTTGCGATCTTCTTCGCTTCGATCGGAATGTGATGATGGCGCCTGACGCACAAAATGCCATCATCCGGGTGCGCGATATCTCGGTGCAATTCGGCTCCACCAGGGTTCTGGACGGACTCAATCTCGACGTGAAGCGCGGCGAAATCCTGGGGTTTGTCGGGCCGTCCGGCGCGGGCAAATCGGTGCTGACGCGCACCATCATCGGACTGGTTCCCAAGATATCCGGACGCATCGAAGTGTTCGGGGTCGACCTCGACGCCGCAAGCGCCACGGAACGCCGCGGGGTCGAGCGGCGCTGGGGAATCCTGTTCCAGCAGGGCGCGCTGTTTTCCTCGCTGACGGTGCGGCAGAACATCCAGTTTCCGGTGCGCGAATATCTCAACGTCACCCAGCGGCTGCTCGACGAGATCACGGTGGCCAAGCTCGGCATGGTGGGATTGCGCCCGGAAGTGGCCGACCGCTTCCCTTCGGAACTGTCGGGCGGCATGGTCAAGCGCGTGGCGCTGGCGCGCGCGCTCGCGCTCGACCCCGAACTGGTTTTCCTGGACGAGCCGACTTCAGGCCTCGATCCGATCGGCGCCGGCGACTTCGATGAACTGGTCCGGACCCTGCAGCGGACTTTGGGCCTGACCGTTTTCATGGTAACCCACGATTTGGACAGTCTTTATACCGCATGCGACCGTATTGCCGTTTTAGGGAACGGTAAGATCATTGCCGCAGGATCGATGGCCGACATGCAGGCCTCGCAACATCCCTGGTTGAGGGCCTATTTCCACGGCAAGCGCGCCCGCGCGGTCATGGGCTAATGTGTTTGGCTAGTGTAGCCGGTATCGGAGTTGGTTGATGGAAACGCGGGCGAATTTCGTTCTGATCGGATCGTTCACGTTGGCCGTGATTGCCGCGGCGTTCGGCTTTGTCCTCTGGTTCCAGAGCCTTCACACCACCAAGGCGCGCAGCCCGCTCCGCATCATCTTCGAAGGCCCGGCGGCGGGCCTGCGCAACGGCGGCAGCGTGAATTTCAATGGTATCCGGATAGGGGAAGTGATGTCCGTGAAGCTCGACAACCCGCGTCGCGTTGTCGCGCTCGCCATGGTCGAGAACAACGCGCCGCTGCGCAAGGACACCCTGGTGGGGCTGGAATTTCAGGGGCTGACCGGGGTCGCCGCCATTTCGCTGAAGGGTGGCGAGGAGGCCGCCCCCGCGGTTCCCCTGGACGAGGATGGCGTTCCCGTGCTGACGGCCGATCCGAACGCGCTGCAGGACGTCACCGAGGCGATCCGCGGCACGCTGCAGAACATCAACAGGGTGGTCGCCGACAACCAGCAGGCGGTCAAGAACTCGCTGCATAACCTCGAGACCTTCACCTCGTCGCTGGCGCGCAACGCCCAGAAGATCGACGACGTCATGCTGAAGGTCGACGGCGTGATGGGGAAGGCCGACAGCCTGATGCTTGGCCTCAATACGCTGGCCGGCGGCAAGGACGGCGGCGAACTGTTCCTGACGGTGAAATCGATCCGCGAACTGGCGGAAGATTTCGACAAGCGCTCCGGCGCCCTGATGGCCGACGGCCGCCGCACGCTCGGCGATATCAGCCGCGCGGTGAACAATCTCGACCGCAATCCGACGCGGCTGTTGTTCGGTGCGGGCAATTCAAGCGCGCCGGCGGCGGCCTCCGCATCGACGCCGACGCCGCCACCCGCGGCGCCTGCGACGCCGAGGCGGCAGTAGGTGTGATTGCGGACGCCGCCCTGCAAGATTTCCGGCGCCGGCGCAGCCGCGACCTATCCCATCAAGGCCTTGGGGGACTGCGACCTTCTCCGACTTGCCGATTGCCGCCGACCGCACGGGTATCGCGAGCGAGCGCGCGATACCCCAGAACATAAGGCAGCTTCTTCAAGCGCGGCGCTAAGCCCTTGAAGATACTGCATGCAGGCCTCCGCCATCATGACTTGAGAATGTTGTTGAGGAAGCGAACGCCAGAACAAAAAACGGAGGCATCGCTGCCTCCGTTTTCTTATTTCGTGCTTCCGCTCGAGTCTTACCCGAGCCGTCCCGCGGCATGCGCCAGCAGGGTGTAGACGAGGCCGGTCTCGGAGGTGAGGTGGCTGCGCAACGCCGCCGGTCCCCGGTCCTCGCGCGCGACTTCGTCGAGCAGGCGCTCGAACTCGGCAATGTAGCGGTCGACCGTCTGCTTGAAGTTGCGGTCGGCGCGGTATTTGCGGGCGACTTCGTCGAACGCCTTCTGGCCGGCCGGCGTATAGAGCCGCTTGGTGAAGGCCTTGCTCTCGCCGCGCTGATAGCGGTCCCACATCTCGGCGGCGAGGTTGCGGTCCATCAGGCGGCCGATGTCGAGCGACAGCGACTCCAGCGGGTTGCCACCGCTGGCCGGCTGGGCCGGGCGGCTGCGCGGGACGTCGCGATTGCCCGAACCGGTGCCGGTGCCTGCGCCGCCATCGGTGCGGCTCAAGAGATCGGAAAGCCATCCATCGCGTCCCTGGTCGGCACTCGCCGGCGAAACCGGCGGAGCCTCCGTGCGCCGCGAGGCCGGCAAGCCAAGGTCCGGCGGCGGCAGGCTCGAGGCGCTGCTGGCCTCGCGCATGCGCGGTGCCGCGGAGCGCTGCTCGCCGCGTCCGCCGGCGGTGGCCAGCATCGGCTCTTCCTCACGATGCACGCTGGTGCGGCCGGAGGTCACGACATCCAGGCCGCGGCCGTGATGGGCGACGATTCGGTTCAGTTCCGCCAATGCCTCGATCTGGTCGACGATCACCTTGCGCATTTGCGCGGTGCTCTCGGCGGCTTCCTGCGGCATTTCCAGCACGCCACGGCGAAGTTCGTTGCGCGTGGCCTCCAGCTCGCGATGCATTTCCGCGGCCATCTGCTTCATGCCCACCACCATGTTGGCGAACTTTTCCGCGGACTGCTTGAACATCGCATCCGCTTCCTGGGTGCTCTGCTGATAGATTTCGCTCATGGCGTCCGATGTCAGCCGGCGTTCCTCTTCGGCAGCGGAGCGAACCGCTTCGAACTGCCGGCTGATTGCCGCCGAACCGGCGCCTGCCGTTTCCGCCACCACGCGAGCGATATCGCGCGCGCGCTCTTCCGCGGCCGCCAGCAATTCATCGAGCAAGCCGGTGAAGCGCGACAACCGCTGATCGAGGTCCGTCGTGCGCAGGTCGATCGTGGTGACCAGCGATTCAAGCGCGGACTTGCGCTCGGCGAGCGAGGCGGTGGTGTTGCGGTTGCTTTGCTCGACCACCGAAGCCGCCTCGACCAGCGCCTTGCCGTGGATATCGAACTGGCTGGAAAGCGAGCCGAGGTCTTCCAGCGCCTTCGAGGTCTTCGAGTTGAACACGCTCAACTGGTCTTCCAGCGTCTGGGTAGCGGTCCCGTTGCGCGCGGTAACATCGTTCATGGCGGAGACGAAGTCGGCCACACGGGTGACCAGAGCGCGCTCGAGCGAATTGAGATTGTCGTGAGCGCCGGTAAGCACCTCCTGCAGCAGGATATTGCCTTCGCGCAGCCGTTCGAACAGGGCGACCGTATCGGTGCGCAGGATCTTGCTGGTTTCCTGCATCTCGGTCACCGCCGCGACCGAAACCTGGCGCGACTGGTCGATGGCCGCCCGCGAAGCCTGCTCCAGCTCCTTCAGCGACTTGTTGACGGCGCCGGTGGCGAGTTCGCCGGCGGACGTGATGGTCCGCGCCACCTCGGTGCCGTTGCTCAGCATGGATTGCGAGAAGTTCTGGCCGCGGGTTTCGATCGATCGCAGCGCCTCCGAGGTGACGCGATCGACATCGACCGTGAGCTGGTTGGTCTTGGTGCCGATGGCCTCGACCAGCGATCCGCGCTTGCCGTCGATCATCTGCGCAAGACGGTCGGTCTGCTGTTGCACATAGGTGACGATTTCGTCGGTCTTGCCGGTCATGGCGGAGCCGAAGGTGTTGCTGGCGGCGAGAACCGAGCGTTCGACTTCCGCCGTGGTCGACTTGACCCTCGAGCTGACTTCATTGGACGCGGCCACCAGTGCGCTCTGCGCATTCTGGGCGCTGGTCACAATATTGTCGGTGGTGTTGGCGGTAACCGTGCTGAGCGAGCGCTCGATATCCGTCGAGATCGCCCGGATCTGGCTGGCGGCGTCGGCCGACGTTGCGGTCAGCGAACTCTGGGCCTCGCGCGCGCTGCTCAGGATGGAGGCGGCGGTGTCCGCTCCGGCCGCCGTCAACGTACGTTCCACATCGTTTGCCAGCGACTTGACGTGGCTGGCGGCTTCCGACGATGCGTTGACCAGGGTGCTCTGGACTTCACGCGCCCCGGCGAGAATCGACGCGGCGGTCGCCGAGCCGGCGGCCGCGAGCGTTCGCTCGACGTCGGCGGACAGGGATTTGACCTGGCTGGTGGCGTCCGACGAGGCGGTCACGAGGGTGGCCTGCGCATCGCGGGCGCTGTTCACGATCGAGCTTGCCGCGCTGCTGCCGACGGCGGTGAGCGCGCGCTCGACTTCCGCCGAGGTCAGCTTCAGCTGGGCGCCGACGTCGGTGGAAACCGTAAGCAGCGCCTGCTGCGCCGTGCGTGCGCCAGTCTGGATGGTTTCGCTGGTATTGACCACAAGGTTGGTCAGCGAGCGTTCCGCATCCTCGACATGGGACTTGATCCCGGCCGACAATTCCTCGGCGCGGGCCATGAGATCGTCGCTGGCTTGCCGCCCGCTGCTCTCGATGCGGCCGGCGACGGCTTCGACGCGCGAACCCAACAGGTCTTCGAACTGCGCGACGCGGGTATCGATATCGGTGGCGACCGCGCCGACCCGGGTCTCGATGCCCTGATGAATTTCCTGGAACCGCGCCGTGATGGTTTCGGTCAGCTGCGCGCTGCGACCATCGATCGTCTCGGTCACGTTGACGATGCGCCGATCGACGGCCTCGATCGCCTGCGCGGCGCCCTCCGTCAGCGAAGAGGTGAGCAGGCTGAGGCGCGAGTCGATCGAGTGGATCGCCTGCGCGGCGCCGTCGGTGAGCGAGGAGGCCAGCGAACCGAGCCGGCCGTCGATGGTTTCGGTGACCGATTTGGCCCGCGCATCGAAGGTCTGTTCGAGCGATTTGAGACGGCCGTCGACCAATTCATCGAAGGATTTGATCTTGGTGTCGAGCGAGCTGTCGAGATGGGCGACGCTGGTGCCCAGCGTCGTCTCGAACTGCATCAGGCGCTGGTCGAGCGAGGCGGTAATCTCGCCGCCGTTCGAGGTCAGCCGCGTGTCGAACGTATCGACATAGGTCTTCAGGGTTTCCGCGATGTCCTGGGTGCGCTGGCCCATGCGTTCGACGATTTCGCCGCCGAAGGTTTTGACGGTGCGATCGAACTCGGAAATATGGCGGGTGATCAGCGCGCCGAGGGTGCCGCTGTCGCGGGCGAATTTCTCCGCGAGCTCTCCGCCCTGGTTCTTCACCAGTTCGTCGAAGGCGCTCATCTGCATGCTGAGGGTGTCGTGCGCGTTTTCGGTCTGGCTGACGACCTTGGCCACCAGCGAGTTCACCGTCACGTCGAGCGCGTCGCTCGCCTTGTCGCCCGAGGACAGGATGGTCGTCGCCAGGCGATTGCCGGCATCGTCGATCTTGCTCACGAGATCGCCGCTGCGCAGTTCAAGCTCGAGCAGCAGCGAGTCGCTCGAATTCTTCAGCGAGTCGTGAACCTGTTCGGTGCGGTCGGAAATTCCGTCCACGATCGTGGACGAGCGTTGCTCGAATTCGGATGTGATGCGATCGATCCGTTCGTTCAGCATCTCGTGAACGCGGTCGGCCAGTTCGACGAATTCGTCGTGGACGTGTCCGGTCTTGAAATTGAGGCTGGTGGTCAGCCGCTCGCTGGCGTCGAGCACGGCGCGCGTGGTTTCGGCGCTGGCTTCCTCGAGCCGGTCGAGCAGGTCGCCGCCGCGCTCGCCGAGCGCCAGGATCATGTTGTCGCCGGCATTGCCGAGCGCGCTGGTGATGTGGGCGCCGCGCTCTTCCAGCGCGCCGGTGATGCTCTTGGCGACCTCGTCGACCCGCGATGCGATCGCGTCCGATATCAACGCGATGTCGTGGCGCAGGTCGATCTGCACGCCGGAGATGGCGCTGCGAACCTGTTCGGCCTGTCCGACCAGGTTGTCGCGCTGATGGGCGATATCCTGCAGCAGGGCGCGGATTCGCACCTCGTTGTCGCTGTAGGCGCGCTCGAGCGCCGAAACTTCATTGGCCACGAGGGTTTCAAGCTCGCCGGCGCGCGCGATGGCGCGCTCGACGCCGTCGCCCATCGCCGCGACTTCGCGGCGAATCGCCTGACCGACCGTCACCATCGAGTCGCTGGCGGCGCCCTCGGGCTCCGAAAAACGGATCGCAACCTGCGCCATCGACTGTGCGATCATTCGCAATTCCTGGCCGCGCCAGGAAATGCTGGCCAGAAAATACAGCAGCAAGATCGGCGCGAGGAACAAGGCCGCAAGTCCGGCCAGCGCCAGCGTGCCGCCGCCCTGACCGATGACGGCCTGTATCGACGGGAGAAAGGAGAAGGTCAGCACCGCGGCGCCGAACACCCATACCGCCGTGAAGAGCGTGGCCAGCGTGTAGACGTTGCGCGCGGGGCGGCCCTTCTGAATGGCTTGCAGAATCTGGCCAATGGTTTCGCGGTCGTCATTGGCGGCGCGGCGAGTCGTGCGCGACTCTTCGAGGGGTTCGAACATCGACCGGTCGTCGCTTGGCCGGGTGTCGAAGGCAGGCTCATTGTAGGCCGCCGCGGACGGACTTGCCGGCGCGGCATCGCCGCGGACCGAGCCCCTGTTGCCATCGTCGCTGATGTTCAAGGCTTCCTGAATGGCAGAAAGCGCGACTTCCGTAGGGTCTTTGACCTTCTTGGGATTGTTCGCCATGTGCAGTCTGACCCCTCGTTTTACTTCTTACGCATCCCGAAAACAGTCTTGCGCGAACGCCCCTGCAAGCCCGCAACCGGCGTCATACCCCCGCGCGGCGGCAAGACGCAGTCATTCGGTCGGCTTGTCCGCCAGCTTCGCAAACATCCTATTGGCAAGGCGGCGCGATTGAAATGGCTGCGATTAATACAATCTTAATCATCGTTAACAGCGCCACGCCGTAAAGCCTTACAGGCCTTCAAAATTCTCGTAGGCGCTGGTTAATTGAGGCAAGTGTTTGCCGAAAACATGGCAAACTTGCGATGGCGCGGCAAACGTTCCGTTAACCCTTTCCGTGATTGGCTGGCGAAACCTGCTCTGTCAGATCGCTAAACTGCGGAAGGTCGGATCAACGCCATGCCGCTTCATCTGGAACGGGTTACCTGGATGCCATCGCCGCCACTCGTCCCCGACGACGGTCCGATCGATATCGAACATCTCAGGCGAATGACGCTCGGCGATGCCAGCCTCGAGCGCGAGGTGCTGGCGATGTTTTCGGCACAGGCCGTTGGTCTGGTCGGCGGTCTCGCCGCGTTACCCTCTGACGCCGGCGCGCTGGCGCATACACTCAAGGGTTCGGCGCGCGCCATCGGCGCGTTCGGCGTGGCCGATGCCGCCGAAGGTCTCGAAGCCCTGATCCGGAGCGGCGGCGATCCGGCCCAAGCGCTGGCCGAGCTCACCGATGCCGTGGCGCGGGCCCGCGCGGCCATCGACGCGATCCTGAAACGGTCCTGACCCCAAGCGATCCCACCTACGGCAAAACCGCGCCTCGGGTTTTCATCCGACTGCGGGTGGCCCCGCCTTCCACATTCGCCCGCCGGCGCGGCCGGCGCTGCGCGCAAGCCTGGCGCCCAAGCAGCACCGGCGGATCGCGGATTCCTGCGCGGTTATCGGATTTGACATCGGCATGGCGGACCTTTCGGACACGCTGATGCGAATGCCAAAACCCCCGCACTAGCGCCGGGCGGATCGACCCGTTATAGGACTGCCCGGACCTCTCTCATCCGGCAGCACGAGCGAACATGGCCAAGATTCACTTTGTCGACCATACCGGCGAAACCCGCACCATCGATGTCGAAAACGGTGCCACCGTCATGGAAGCGGCGATCCGCAATGCGATCCCGGGCATCGAAGCCGAGTGCGGCGGCGCCTGCGCCTGCGCCACCTGCCATGTCTATGTCGATGAGGCCTGGCGGGAAAAGGTCGGCGCGCCGTCGCCGATGGAAGAGGACATGCTGGATTTCGGGTTCGACGTGCGGCCGAATTCGCGGCTGTCATGCCAGATCAAGGTCAGCGATGAACTCGATGGCCTCGTGGTCTCGACGCCGGAACGGCAGGCCTAGGGCCCGGTTCTGATCGAACCAGAGCCGGGGCTTCGCTCAAATCGCCCTGGCGCTTTTTCCGTTTCGATTGAATCGAAACGGGACTCCGGATTCTTGATTTGACGCGTTTTCTTGACGCGAACCGGTCGCCACTTCGCTTGAAAATGCCTTAGAACTTCGGCTGCGCTATTTCCACGCCGCGGCGCAGCCAGGGCTGAAAACTCCTGACAATCTCCGATGTCAACGGCGTCGGTTTGCGCGTCGCCTCGTCGATCAGCACCGTTACCGATTGCGCCGATGCGACACATTTGCCTTCGGAAAACACCACCTGATCGAAGGTGACCGATGTGCGGCCGAACTTCGAGACGCCGAGCCCCATCTCGATGGTGCCCGGCCAGCGCAGTTCGGCGCGAAAGTGGATATCGAGCCGCACCATGATCCAGGCGAGGCCTTCGGGCATCAATCCGTAACTGCGGTCCTTCATCAGCGTGACGCGGCCGGTCTCGAAATAGGTCGCATAGACCGCGTTGTTGACGTGCTGATTGGGATCGAGGTCGGCAAAGCGCACATTGTCGGCCAGCCGGTAGGGAAAATCCTCGAGGCGCGGGGTTAGAATCGAGACGGGCTGGTGCGTTCACGGCGACGATCTCCATGCTTTCACGCCGTTACAGCGCAGTTGTCGAATGGCGGCAAGGGGTTGCCGGGCGCCTTGACGGCATAATATGGCTTTCCTCGTCCCGTCCCGTTGGCTAGACAGGCGCAGCCAGAGGCTGCCGGCTGTTCAACCGAAAAGAAGCGATATGAGCGAAGCGATCAAAACCGACGTGCTGATTATCGGCGCGGGCCCGTGCGGGCTGTTTGCCGTTTTCGAATTGGGTCTGCTCGACATGAAGGCGCATCTTGTCGATATCCTCGACAAGATCGGCGGCCAATGCGCCGAGCTCTATCCGGAAAAACCGATCTACGACATCCCGGGAATTCCCTTCGTCACCGGCCATGGGCTGACGGAGGCGCTGATGGAGCAGATCAAGCCGTTCAATCCGACCTTCCATCTCAACGAAATGGTGGAGACCGTCGAGAAGATCGGCGATCCCGGCTTTCGCGTTACCACCGATGCCGGCAAGGTGTTCGAGTGCAAGGTGGTGGTGATCTCCGCCGGCGGCGGTTCGTTCCAGCCCAAGCGCCCGCCGGTGCCGGGCATCGAGGCCTATGAAGGCAGCTCGGTGTTTTACTCGGTGCGCAAGATGGAGCAGTTCCGCGACAAGGATCTGCTGATCGTCGGCGGCGGCAATTCCGCGCTGGACTGGACGCTCAATCTGCATCCGATTGCCAAGCGGGTGACGCTGCTGCACCGGCGCGACGATTTTCGCGCAGCACCGCACAGCGTCGAACAGATGCGCGCGCTGGTGGCTGCCGGGAAGCTGGACCTGAAGATCGGCCAGGTGACGGCGCTCGAAGGCGAGGGCGGCAAGCTTTCCGGCGCCACGGTGAAGGGTAATGACAACGTCGTCTCGAGAATAGCCTGCGATACCATGCTGCCGTTCTTCGGCCTGACCATGAAGCTGGGGCCGGTCGCGAACTGGGGCATCGCGCTGGAGAACAATCTGGTGCCGGTCGAGACCTCGGCCTTTGAGACCAGCGTGCCCGGAATCTTTGCGATCGGCGACATCAACACCTATCCCGGCAAGCTCAAACTCATCCTGTGCGGCTTCCATGAGGGATCGCTGATGGCCCAGAAGGCGCACCGTTACGTCTATCCGGACAAGCGCCTGGTGTTCCAGTACACGACGTCTTCCTCGAGCCTGCAGAAAAAGCTTGGCGTGAACTGAGCGGCGCGACGTGGCTCTTGCAAGAGGGCCCGGCAAGGCAGGCTTCGATGTTGCGACATATTTGTGGCGAGGCGGGTTTCCGCGAAAGAGCGATGGATGTGCGACGTCGGGGCACTGGAACCCGCGGCGAAATGGCCGTAATCTGCGGCATCGTTCGACGGGCTGATCAGGTGATCCGATGTGGAATATCTTATCCAGATTGCGACCGGCGCTTCCGATCGCGACCGGCCTTGCCGTGTTGTTCGCGGCCGCGCTTCCGGGACAGGCAGCCGAGCCGACCGCCGCCGGGCTGTGGCAGAAGGTCGAGGACGGCAAGCCGGTGGTGTGGGTTCTCATGGTCGATCATCACGACGGCTTCTTCGAAGGCGTGATCGCCAGGACATTTCCCGTGCCCGGCGAAACTCCACATGATGTCTGCTCGAAATGCACCGACGATCGCAAGAACGCGCCGGTGCTCGGAATTTCCTTTATCCGCAACATGAAGCGCAATGGCCTCGAATACGAAGGCGGCAACATTCTGGATCCGCGCGACGGCGAGGTCTGGAAGGCGAAGATGACCGTCAGCGCCGACGGACAGGATCTCATTCTGCGCGGCTATGTCCTCACGCCGATGTTTGGCAAGAATGAAACCTGGCACCGTTTGCCGGATACCGAGCTCGCTTCCATCGATCCCACCATTGTGGCCAAATACCTGCCGGCGCAGGCCCCGGCGGTGAAGCCGCCGGTGCCCGCGGCCGCGAAAAGGCCGGCACCGCTGCCCGCGCGCTAAGACGCGCGCAACGATCGAACCGAGACGAGTTCGGACCGCGGCGCGTTTGAATTACTGGCGCGAGCGGACGCGCGAGCGAGGTGCGAAGGGCAGCGGGGCTTTCGCCTTGGCGGCTTCGGGCGCTTCGTCGGGGATGGCGGCCTGGCAAGCCTCGCTCAGCCGGCGGCGTCTCTGCCAGGGCAGCACCACGCTGAGCCAAAGCTCGCGGGTGCCCATGATGGAAACCGCGATCCCGAACGGGATCATGAAATACAGGATGCGAAACACCACCAGCGTTGCCAGCAGTTGCTCCCTGCCGAATTCGGGCAGCGCGACCAGCATCGCGGCATCGAATACGCCGATCGAGCCAGGGGCATGACTGGCGAAGCCGAGCAGGGTGGCCAGGATGAACACCACCGCCAGCGAGATGAAATCGATGTCCGGCTGCGCCGGCATCAGCAAATACATGGCCATCGCGCAGAATCCGAGATCGAGCACGCCGATCAGGATCTGGACCAGCGTCAGCGGTGCCGAGGGCAACCTCACTTTCCAGCCGTTCTGCCCGAGCTCGCGCCGTTCCTCGCCGAGGGTGAGCCAGACGAAGTAGGCGACAATGGCGCTGATGACGCCGAGCGCGATCAGCCGGTTGATCGCGGGCGGCAGTTGGTCCATCGCGGACGCGGCCCACGGATGCCAGGCCATGCCGACGCCGAGCACGAAGGCGTTGCCGAGCCAGAATGTCAGGCCGGAGAGAAAGCAGATCTTGGCGACATCGACGGCGCTCAGGCCGTAGTCCGAGTAGATCCGGAAACGTATCGCGCCGCCGGTAAACACCGTGGCGCCGATGTTGTGGCCGATCGAATAGCTGGTGAAACTCGACAGCGCCGCGATCCGGTAGGGGACATGTTTCTTGCCGATCGTCCGCAACGCAAAGAAATCGTAGAACGTCAGCGTGCAGAATGCGCCGATCACGCACAGCGCGGCGAGCGCGATATGATGAGCGGGTATTTCAGTCAGCGCGACCAGCATCACGCCGGTATCGACGCCCTTGAGGGTACGGACCAGCGTCGTGATCGCAAAGGCGATGATGACGAGGCTCGCGGCGATCCCGAGCCGTTTCCAGCCGATCCGTTCCTTGAAGCCACGCCCGAGCGTGGTCAACAGTCGATACATTCTTCCTCCCGGCAGGGCGGCAACGGGTTGCGGCCTTTCGAAGCGACCGTCGGCAGGTGGATCGCCGTCGATGCGAAGACCCATAAGGCAAAAAGGTCCCGTTGTGCAGCCCTTGACAATGCGAGCGCCGGTCCCGGACCAGCGTTGGCGTCATCTGCCCTATATATGGCGCAACGCGCGGGAAGCGAGCCCTGAGTCGCTCCCCGCCCGCGCCGTGGACGCGGCATTGATCAACGCCGCACGGGCCGCCGAGCATTGCGAGATCTCATGGACCAAACAGCTGGGGCGCAACGATTGCGGCAGTATCCTGCAGAAGAGGCTCGATGAGGAACGGGCAACGAGAAGAAGTTGACGACGCTGGCGGAGAGCAAGGCCATCTTCGCGCGGCGCGCCGATCCTCCGGATACAAGCCTTGTTGAGACAAAACGTCGCGCTGGCAACGCCGGCGCGACACTTCGCACTGGGGCCATCACGGGTAGAAACGTGAATCCCTTGTAATGCGATTATCCCGCGGTTCCGCAACATTCGGTGCCGCGATCGGCCAGGGATCGTGTACAACGACGGCTCATATCGCGAGAGCAGGGCAATCGATGCATGAAGTTGGCAAGGCCGACACCGGTTTCGTCGCGTCGCGGATGCAATCCCTGCCGCTTCCAATCGGTGCAGGTGAGAGACGGATCAAGTGGCGCTATGCGGTTCCGGTTGGGACCTACCACCTGCTGGCCTTGCTGGCCTTTGTCCCCTGGTTCTTCAGCGCGACTGGCGTGACGATTGCGGTCGTCGGGGTCTATGTCTTCGGCGCCGTCGGAATAAATCTTTGCTATCACCGCCTGCTCACGCACCGCAGCTTCAGCTGCCCGCTCTGGCTTGAGCACACATTGGCGATCATCGCGGTTTGCTGCCTCGAGGACACCCCCGCCCGATGGGTGGCGACGCATCGTCTGCACCACCATCGTTCGGATGATCGGGCCGACCCGCACAGTCCGCTGGTCAACCTGTTCTGGTCCCATATGGGCTGGTTGTTCCTCGAAAATACCGACTTCGGCCGCAACGTGGCGTATGACCGCTATGCGCGCGACATCTTTCGCGACGGCTTCTACCGATGGATCGAACGCTTCGTATTGGGGATCGTGCTGGCCCAGTCGGCGGTTTATTTTGCAGCGGGCTTTTTGATCGAGCTGGCAGCCGGCGGCTCGACAACTGAAGCGATTCAACTCGGTGCGAGCGTCTGGCTCTGGGGAGTGGTCGTCAGAACCGTTCTGGTCTGGCATATCACCTGGAGTGTAAACTCTTTCTCCCACGTGTTCGGTTACCGCAATTACGAGACCAACGATAACAGCCGCAACAATGTGTGGGTGGCCATCCTCACCAACGGCGAAGGCTGGCACAACAATCACCACGCCGAACCCAGCTCGGCCTCCAATCAACGGCGCTGGTGGGAGATCGATCTGACCTATCTGATATTGCGTCTGCTGGTTCTGCTGGGTCTCGCCTGGGACGTCCAATTGCCGCAGCGCCCGGTTCCGGTGCGGATGACTTGAACTTTTGCGGCTGGGGAGCGGCGTTCAAGCCCTGCGCAGCGCAAAATGCGCGCCGCAAAACGCCACCACGGCGCCAAGGCCCAGCGCCGCCAGCCCAGCCAGCACGCCCGAGATCGTCGGAATCGGACTTGGCGCCGAGGCGGCCTGGCCGGCGCCCGCCAGCACCAGCACGCCGACCGCGATCAGGAACTGCCGCATCCGCTGGGGAATTTGGCCCGACACCGCGCTGTCCATCAGCGTCGCGGTGAAATAGCCGCCGCAGAAGCCGACGGTTGCGATCAGCCACCACGCCAGCGCCGCGCCCGCGGGCATGAATTCACCCGTATCGGATCGCCACAACCCGCCGAGATCGAGCCCGAAGCGGGCGCCGAGCATGTGCACGGCCAGCGCCAGCAGCACGCCCGAAATCATGGCGCCGGCGAGGATCAGGCGGCGCGGAAAATAGGTCGTCTCGGTCATGCTCCGCTTGTAAGATAAAGTCGGCGACGGGCGCAAGTCATGGCAGAATCAGATCCGCCTTGGCTGATCATGCGCCGCACTGACCGGGAAGCATCGGATTGCCAGAGCCGCTACAAGACCAGGCGACGATATCAGCGCAGGGGCCCCCCGCCATCCGTTACGCCTACAAGGCATCGCTGATCGGCGCGGCGCATCGGTTCGAACTGACGGAGCAAGGGTTGTCGTGGCGCATCGCCGGCAGGTCGGGGATGTGGCCCTACGCCGACATTGCAACCGTCAGGTTGTCGTATCGCCCGGTGTCGATGCAGTCGCGCCGGTTCCGCGCCGACATCGGAAACGCCGACGGCGCGCGCATCGTCATCCTTTCGACCAGCTGGCAGACCGCGGCGCTGATGGCGCCGCAGGACCGCGATTACCGCGCTTTCGTGACGCAGTTGCATGCGCGGATGGCCAGCGCCGGCAGCAGGGCGGTGCTGGTCGGCGGTCTCGGGCCGCGCGTCTATGTCGCGGCGATTATATGCGTGACGCTGGTCGCCGTTGCGATGGCCGGGCTTCTTGTGCGTTCCATCGCAACCGGCGAATGGGCGGGCGCGCTATTTTTGGTCGGCTTTGCCGCCCTGTTTGCGTGGCAGGTGGGCGGCTTTATCATGCGCAACCGGCCGCTGGCTTATACCTTCGATCATTTGCCGGAGGCGTTGTTGCCCTAGACGGCTTCCGCAATCATGCACGGATGTGTTGCCCGCGACCTGGACTGATGCGTCACGCGGTCGCCAGGGCATCCCAGGCCGTTCCGAGGCCGCGGTCATCGCCGGACTGATCGGAAATGCGGGGCTTCGCCGGGCGCGCAGGGCTGCGCCGTTGGCGCGGCCTGGTGATCCGCGCCAGCGGATGGACGCTGGCGGCCCTCGTCACCCGGATCGCGAACCGTGCGAACCGCGCTGCGAGTTGCAGCATATGCCTGAAGTGTTCCCTGCCGGCGGCGAGCCGCACGATCACAGCGAATTCCAGATACATCAGCGTGTCGCCGGCAAGCAGGAATGCCAGGTCAATCGGAGCCGTTTGCACAAAGGCCATCACCAGAATGGCGATTGCAACAAACTCCAGAACCCGCCGGACCGTCAGCCGGCTCAGAAAATCGGCGAACTGCACGACCAGCACTTCCCAAAGCGCGTCAACGAAGGCCAGCGGGATTTCGTAACTCCATCTGTGCCACCAATTTTTCACCGGGGGTCTCCGTCACTCACATCCGCCTGCGGCTTTGGCTAGTGCCGCACCACCAGCACCGAGCACTTGGCATAGCGCACGACGTGGCCGGCGTTGGAGCCGAGAAAATACGTCCGCATCGCCGGCCGGTGCGACGTCATGACGATCAGGTCGGCCTTGATCGCGGCGGCCTCTTCGAGGATCTCGTGATAGATGCCGCCCTGCCGCACTGCGGTGGAGATGCGCTGGGCATCGATGCCGGATTCACGCGCCACGATGGCGAGCGCCTCCTCCGAGGTCTGGCGCTGCTGGGTATCGAAATCGGCGGGCACATATTCGGCCAGCATCACCGGCGTCATCGGCAACACGTTGAGAAGCCGCACCGTGCCGTTCCAGGTTTGCGACAGCGTCGCCGCGGTGGCGATCGCCGGTTTCGCCAGATCGGTATCGGCGAGATCAAGCGGCACGAGAATCGAGTTGAACATCTGCGCCTCCGTGTTGGTGATCGGCTTCGCGGCCTCTTGGGTTCAGATCGAGTGAGAACCGAAGGCTCTAATGTTTTGTTTTGACTCGTTTTCCTTGCTTCGCTCGAAAACGCTTTAACCCAATTTGGGCCACTGACCGCCAGAGTTCAGTCACCCGAAGTTTGCTTCAACAGTTTTGGGCTCACGAACAACACCAGCCGGCCGCGACGGATTGCCACGTCGGTCCAGTCGTCGATCTCAAAGTCGAATACCGCAAGACCCGAGGTCGGCAGATTGTCGGCGAGCGCCTTGCGGGCGGCGCCATCGCCGCTACCGGCCAACGCGAGTGCCAGTTCATGCATTCCCGGATTGTGTCCGACGATCATCAGCCGTCGCGGATCGGTCGATGACGCCTCGCGGATGGTTTCAAGCAGCTGCGCTACGTCGGCGCCATAGAGTTCCGGCATCAGTTCGACATGGGGTTCCGGAACCCGATCCTTCATCGCTTCCCAGGCGATTTCCCAGGTCTGATGGGCCCGCACCGCGTGCGAAACCAGCACCAGATCGGGAAACGGCGAATGCCGGGCGATCCAGCCGCCGATCTCGGTGGCGTCGCGGCGGCCGCGGTTGTCGAGCCGGCGGTCCTGATCGCGGCCGCTCGGCGCTTCGTTTTCGGTCTTGGCATGCCGCAGCAGTATCAAACGGCGCATGGCGCATCTCGATTCGGTTCAATCCTCGCGGATTAATGTACAGACTGACGCGCAGGACAAGGTGACAAGCGCCGGATCGGCCCGTAAGAAAACGATATGAGCGAGATTTATACAAGCACGGCCGGCGGACCGGACAGCGGGACGGCGCGCGAGCGCTCGCGGCTTTCGTTCGATCTGGATGTCGACATCTGCGTCGTCGGCGCAGGGCTTGCCGGCTTGACGGTTGGCCTGGAGGCCGCCCGCCTCGGCGCCAGCGTCGCCGTGCTCGAAGGCCGGCACGTCGGCTGGGGCGCATCCGGCCATCAGCTCGGCACGGTCATGCCTGGCTTTGGTCTTCCGGTCGGAGACCTGATCGCGCGCATCGGTTTCGAAGACACCAGGGAACTCTGGGCGCTGTCGAAGCAGGGCGCCGAGTTTGTTCGGGCCAACGCGTCGGAACAATTGATTCCGGGGATCGCGATCAGCGAGGGCGCGCTAGAGGTTTCCAACGTCGATGCCGGCGATCAGTTGATCAGCCGGCTGCAGATGCTGGCTGAGGATTTCGAAACCGAAGTCGAGGGCTGGCAGGTCGAACGCGTCCGCGATCACCTCAGGACCGATCGCTATTTCCATGGCATGTATTTTCCCCGGGCATTCCAGATCGACGGCCGCAAATACGTCCATGGTCTGGCGGCGCTCGCCCGGCGGGCGGGGGCGCGGATCTTCGAGGACACGCCGGTGGTCAGCATCGATTCATCGGGCATTCGCAAGCGCATCGTCACGCCTTCGGCGCGGTTGCGCGCCTCGCACATCGTGCTCGCCGGCAACGTCCATCTCGGCGCGCCGCTGCGGCGGTTGTCGGAGACCCTGCTGCCGGTCTGGCGCTACGCCGCGATCACCGCGCCGCTCGGCGAGCGTCTGGCCGAGACGATCGCGTTCAAGGGATCGGTGACCGACACCGATGGCATCGATCATTTCCGGATCGTGGACGGCGACCGCTTGATGTGGGCGAGCCCCGAAACCACCTGGGATGCGCGGCCGGCGCGTTTTGCGTCCGCCATCGCGCGCAGGATTCGCACGGTCTTTCCCCGGCTCGGACCGGTCGAGATCGCCGAGGTGTGGGGCGGCGCCGTCGGCGAGACCGTGCATGGCATGCCGCAGATCGGCCAGTTGCGTAAGGGCTTGTGGGTCGCGAGCGGCTTCGGCCGTCAGGGGCTGAACACCACGGCCATGGCCGGACAGTTGATCGCCCGCAGCATTCTGTGGGGCGACGAGCGCTGGCGGCTGTTTTCGCCATTCGAGCTGGTCTGGGCGGGTGGCTCGACCGGCCGGGTCGCCGGGCACCTGATCGGGATGTGGGGGCGGGGCAGCGCCGCCGCCGCCGGCGCATTGGCCCGTTACCGGGAGAGGGTGCGCAAGCAGGAGCGTATACGCGAGGCGCGTCTGGCCGAGGCCAACCGGCAGGCCGGCACCCGGCCGCCACGGCCCCGTCCGCAGCCGGGCCGGCCGCGTCCGGAACGCGCTCGACCGGACCGTGCTCGTCCGGAAGGTTCCCCGCCACCTGCGGTGGCGAACCCCGGCGGAAGCGAGGGCGGCTCCTGACCCCGTTCCCGGCTGCAGGTCGGCGGAGGCGACGCCAGCGGGGGAAAACCTCCTCGCAACAAAGTGAGAGGTTTCCCGCAGGATCGGTGTAACTATCGCGGTTGAGCCCCGTATTTGAGAGCGAACAGTCCATAAGTTTGCCTGGCACGGAGACCATCATGATCGACCGCCGTATCCTGCTCGCCTCTACCGCCGGTTTGCTCGGCTTTGCGGCCCTGCGCTGGCTGCGAGGTAGCCCGGCAAAGGCGGCGGAGAAGTTCGAGATCGAAAAGACCGACGCGGAATGGCGCGCTCAGCTCACGCCGCAGCAATATGACATCCTGCGTAAGGAGGGCACCGAACGGCCGTGGTCCAGCCCGCTGCTCAAGGAGCACCGCAAGGGCGTGTTCGCCTGTGCCGGCTGCGATCTGCCGCTGTTCTCCTCCGAGACGAAATTTGAGAGCGGCACCGGCTGGCCGAGCTTTTATCAGCCGCTCGCAAATGCCGTCGGCAAGACCGAAGACCGCACCTTCGGAATGCTGCGGACCGAAATTCATTGCCGCCGCTGCGGCGGTCATCTTGGTCACGTCTTCGATGATGGGCCGAAGCCGACAGGATTGCGCTACTGCATGGACGGCTTCGCCCTGGTGTTCCATCCGGCCGCGCCGACGGCGAGCTGATTTTTTCACTTGCTCCCCGGCAATTGTTGCCCGCCCGGCAATTGTGCCCCGGTCCCCGGACCGGGGCATTCTTATTTAAGTATTTGAAATAACAGGATTCTCGAGTCTGGCACGACGATTGCGATGTCCCCTTCGATGACGGCCATGCTGGCAATGCGCCCTGGTCGCCCGGATCGAATGTGGAGACAACGTTATGGGTATCTTCGACGCGCTCAACACCGCGGTTGGTGGCTTGCAGGCTCAATCTTTCGCGTTGCAGAACATTTCCGGCAACATCGCGAATGCCTCCACCACCGGCTACAAGGGTATCGGTACTACGTTCGAGGATCTGATCCCGGACTCCACCACGCCCAACAAGCAGGTCGCCGGCGGCGTCACCGCATTCGCCCAGGCTACCATCACCACCCAGGGCACCGTCACCGGCACCACGGTCGGCACCAACATGGCGATCAACGGCGACGGTTTTTTCTCGGTGCAGAAGCCGACCTCGATCGCCGACAACGCGCCGGTCTTTAACGGCGTCACCGACTACACCCGCCGCGGCGATTTCCAGGTCAACGCCAACGGCAACCTCGTCAATGGCGCCGGCTATTACCTGATGGGTGTCGCGGTCGATCCCAAGACCGGTAACCCGCTCGGCAACGTTCCGACGGTGCTGCAGTTTCAGAACAACTTCATTCCGGCGCAGGCCACCACCGCCATTCAATACGCCGCCGAACCTTCCGACCCAGCCGCAAACGCAGGCCAGTTCCGCGGCGCTCGCCGGCACCATCACCTCGGACGGCGGTCTCAACCCCTCCGACTTCGCGTCCAATCCCTTGCCGATCGGCACGCCGGCGCCGCTCGTCAACGCCTCCATCACCGGCACGGCCGTCAATAACCAGATGGGTGTGCCGGTCCCGATTACTGCCGCCACAGCATTGTCGGGCACAGCCCCAAGCGACTCGCTGGCCGCCGGGTTCGCTGCCGGCGACGCCATCACGATTGACGGCACGACCATCACGTTTCGTCGCAACCGGGGCCACCGGCAACCAGCTTAACGTCACCGACAATGTGGGAGCGCTGCTCAACAAGATTACAGCGATCACCGGGGCTACGGCCACCGTCTCCGGAACAGGTCAGATCACCCTGAATACCGGCACCGCGCAGAATTTGAATATCGCCGTCGCCACCGGGCTCACCGGGCCTCAAACCACCTCCACCACAAACGCCCTCACCGGGCTCGGCTTCGCCACCGTGCCGATCACGCAGGCGCGTGGGCCCGGCACCAACGTCGGCACCGGCGCCGTTTCCTTTCCCGACCTGCAGACCTTCACCAACGAAACCATCAGCGGCGGTGCGGTGACGGCCTACAACACCGCGGGAACGCCGGTGAACCTGCAATTGCGCTGGGCCAAGACCGACAGCACCGCGCTCGGCGCCGGGCACCAGGACACCTGGAATCTGTTCTATCAGGCCAACAGCAGCACGGCGACCGGTGCCTCGGCATGGGTCAACACCGGCACGAATTTTGTTTTCAGTGCCAGCGGCGCATTGGCATCTCCTACCGGTTCGTCGATCGCCATTCCCAGCGTGACCGTCAACGGGCAGGCACTCGGCGCGCTCTCTCTCAATATCGCCTCCGGCGCGCTGACCCAATTTTCAAGCTCGAGCGGGTCGACGACCATCAACGGCATCACCCAGAATGGTTTTGCCGCGGGGCAGCTTCAATCGGTCGCGGTCAACAACAGCGGCCTCGTGGTCGGCACGTTCTCCAACGGGCAGAACATCGATCTCGCGGCGGTCACGCTGTCGCACTTCAACGGCACCAATTATCTCAAGGCGCTCGATGGCGGCGCCTATGAAGCGACCGATCTTTCAGGCGTGGCGATCCTCGGCGCATCGGGCTCGATCGCCGGTTCGTCGCTGGAAGGGTCGAACACCGACATCGCCGACGAATTCACCAAGCTGATCGTGACCCAGCAGGCCTATTCGGCCAACACCAAGGTGATCACCACGGCCAACGACATGGTCCAGAGTTTGCTCAACGTGCTGCGCTGATCGGCGCCGGCAAGAGTCAGTACGACCTAATTGAAAGCGGGCAATTAAGATGGGTTTGAGTTCAGCCCTTGCCACTGCGATGTCCGGCCTGCGCGCCAACCAGGTCGCGCTTTCGATAACGTCGGCGAATGTCGCCAACGCGAATACGCCCGGCTATGTCACCCAGAACGTCAACCAGATCGAAACGGACAGCGGCGGCCCCGGCTCGGGCGTCCATGTCATCGGCGTCAACCGCGAACTCGATCTGTTTATCCAGAATCAGTTGCGCACCGAAACCGCCGGCGGCGGCTTTGCCGACCAGACTTCGAATATTCTGGGCCAGCTGCAAAGCCTCTATGGGACCCCTGGTGGCACCGGGACGCTCGAAACCGCATACAGCAATTTTACGACGGCGTTGCAGGCGATGTCGACGAGTTCCAGCGGACTGTCGGCGCAGACCACGGCGCTGTCGACGGCACAGGCGCTGGCGCAGCAGCTCAATTCAACGTCGCAAGGCATCCAGACGCTGCGTTCCAATGTCCAACAGGATATCGGCACGTCCGTGACCCAGGCCAACACCGATCTGAACCAGATCGCTTCCATCAACCTTCAGCTGCAAAACTTCCATCCGACGGATCCCGGCGCCGCCACGCTGATGGATCAGCGTGACGCCGCGATCAGCGATCTGGCGAAATTGATGGATGTCCGTACCGACACCGACAGCGCCAACCAGACCAGCGTGTTTACCAATGCGGGCATTCAGCTCGTGGGCGCCGGCCGGGCCTCGCAGTTTGCGTTCACGACGCCCGGAACTCTGGCTGCCACCACGCTCTACAACGCCAATCCGGGCCTGTCCGGCGTGGGGACGCTGACGGTCTCGCTTCCGAATGGCTCCAGCATCGATGTGGTGTCGAACAAGGTGATCACCTCGGGGCGGATCGCCGCCGACCTGCAGCTGCGCGACCAGACCCTGGTGCAGGCGCAGACCCAGATCGATCAGATGGCCGCGACGCTCGCCAGTTCGCTGTCCGATCAGACCACGCCGGGCACCGCCGTGGTTTCGGGATCGCAGGCCGGCTTCAACGTCGATACGGCGAACGTGCTGCCGGGCAACACGATCAACCTGACCTACACCGACAACTCGACCGGCAACCAGCAGCAGATCTCGATCGTGCGCGTCGATGATTCGACCGCGTTGCCGCTGCAGAATTTGCCGAACGCCAGCCCAAAACGGATCGGGATCAATTTCACCGGCGGAATGGCCTCGGTGGTGGCGCAGTTGAACGCCGCCCTTGGCCCCAGCCACCTGCAATTCTCCAATCCGTCCGGCTCGACGCTGCAAGTGGTCAACGACGTCAGCCTGGGGGCGACCGTCAATGCAGCTTCCGTCACCACGACGACTTCATCGCTGACCAGCGGCAGTCCGCAGCTGCCATTGTTCACCGACACCACTGCGCTTTATACCGGCGCGATCACCGGCAGCGGTTCGCAAATCACCGGCCTTGCCGGACGCATCACGGTCAATGCGGCGTTGCTCGCCAATCCGGCGAACCTCACGGTCTACAGCACGTCGCCGCCGACCCCGGCCGGCGACACCACGCGCTCGGACTTTCTCTATTCGCAGCTGACCGCGGGCACGTTCACCTACGCGCCAACCACCGGGCTCGGTTCCACCACGTCGCCGTTCAGCGGCACGATCCCCAACTACCTGCAGCAGTTCCTGAGTCTGCAGGCCAGCGCCGCCACCTCGGCGACGCAGTTGCAGCAGGGCCAGAGCGTCGTACTGAGCACGCTGCAGCAGAAATTCGATTCCACGGCCAAGGTCAACATCGACACCGAGATGTCGAACCTGATCGCGTTGCAGAATTCCTATGCCGCCAATGCTCACGTGATGTCGGTCGTTCAAAGCATGATGACGACCTTGATGCAGATTCAACTGTAAGGCGATCCATATGGCTATCAATGGCGTAGGATTCGGCGGGTCGTTGTTCGGGCAGGCGGTGCAGAACCTCAACACCCAGCTCACCAACCTGTCGACCCAGCTCGCGACCGGCGAGAAATCGACCACCTATTCCGGCATGGGCGTCGGGGAGGGGTTCGCGATCGCCGCGCGAGGGCAGCTCGCCAGCATTTCCGCGTTCGGCGATGCCATCACCAACGTCAATACCTTCATCAATGTCGCCAATACCGCGCTGCAGTCGCTGTCGAGCATCACCGGGCAGGTCCAGAGCGCTGCGGCCACCGGGGCGCAGGACATCAATAGCAACGGACAGACCATCGCGCAGGGGAATGCCCAGGCCGAGTTGTCCTCGATCGTGGGAATTCTCAATACCCAGGCCGGCGACCGCTTCATATTCTCCGGCAGCGCCATCAGCACGCCATCGGTGGCATCCGCCGACAACATCATGAACGGCGCCGGCACCATGGCCGGGTTGAAGCAGGTGATTGCCGAGCGGGCCCAGGCGGATGGCACCACCGGCCTCGGTCGTCTGGTGCTCACGCAGCCGACCGCGACCTCCATTTCGGTCGCCGAGGACGTCGCCGGTTCGCCGTTCGGCCTGAAACTGAGTTCGGTGTCGTCGTCGCTGACCGGCGGCGCCGTGGTGAGCGGCCCGTCCGGCTCGCCGGCGGCCGTTTCGATCGCACTTGGCGCCACCAATCCCAAGCCGGGCGATCAGGTGAGCCTCACCTTCAATCTGCCTGACGGCACCACCGCATCCGTTCAGCTGACGGCGTCGAGCGCGAACCCGCCGCCCTCCGGAAGCTTCACCATCGGCGCGACGCCGACGCTGACGGCCGGCAATCTGAACACGGTGCTGAATACGGCGATCGGCAAACTCGCCAATACGACGTTGGTGGCCGCCTCCGCGGTTGAAGCGGGTCACGACTTCTTCGATCCGGCCGGAACCGCCACGGGAAGCGTGGCCAACAACAAGCTTGCGGCGCCGATCACCGGCGCGACGACTTTGTCGGGCCTGGCGGGCACGGATTCGATCTCCACCAATTTCGCGGCCGGCGATACCATCACCGTCAACGGCAAGCCGATCACGTTTGTCGCCTCCGGCGCGACCGGCAACCAGCTCAACGTTACCGACAGCGTCCAGACGCTGTTGTCGAAAATCGACTCGATCACGGGCACGTCGACCCCCTCGACCATCAGCGGCGGCGTGATCACGCTTCACACCGACAACGCCGCCAGCCTGAACGTGACGAGCTCGAACACGGCTGCGCTCGGCGCGCTCGGCTTCGGCGCGACCGTGACCGCGCTCCAGCCGCCGCTGCGGGTCTCGGGCTCGCCGCTGAGCTCGGCCACGTCTTTGGTCAACGGCTCGGCGAACACCGTGGCCTGGTATACCGGCAATTCGAGCGCCAACCCGCGAGCATCGGCGGCTGCCCGGATCGATCCGTCGATTACCGTCCAATACGGGGCGCAGGCCAACGAGGAGGGGATCCGATCGCAGCTCGAGGGGGTCGCGGTATTCGCCGCGCTCACGGTGTCGCCTACCGGAGCCAATTCGGCCGCGCAGGTCGCGGAGCTCAGCGACCGCACCGCGACAAACCTGACGCCCCAGCCGGGTCATCAGACCATTTCGGATATTCAAACCGATTTTGCCGCTGTTCAAACCATCATGAAGGATGCGAGCGCCCGGCAGACCCAGACCCAGACCATGCTGCAGAACGTCGTGGACCAGACGGAGACCGTCTCGACGGAGCAGGTGGCGAGCCAAATTCTGGCGCTGCAGACGGCCCTGAGCGCCTCCTATCAGACCACATCGATGCTCTCCGGGCTGACGCTGACCAGATTTCTTCCGGTCGGCGGTTAAGCTGACGATCTTCCCGGCGGCGGAAGGCCCGGCTCCGCGCGGCGCTCGAAATAAAGCTTTCATTAACCATACCTGTTTACTTCTTCGAAAGCAGGTTCACGCCGCAGTGGCTGCCATCGAGGCCCTTGTGTCGCACCAGCCAGGCGCGGTCGGTTTGGGCGTGGGGTCTTAGCAATGCTTAACGGTGGCGTTCAATTCCAGGTAGCCGGGACGGCGGTCTCGCGTGATCCATCCCGTTCCGCCTCCGCCATGGCCGAGCTGTTCGCGCCGTTGGATCGGCTGCTCAGCGGCGGCGGCGACCCGCGACTGACCATCAATCCGGCAACCGGGCTCAACGAATATGGCTGCCAGCCGTTTCCCTGCCCGGACACGTTGAGCTTTTCCTCAAGCACCGCGACATCGATTTCGCAGCGCGCCTACGACCGAGCGCGCGATGCTCGGGAATCGCTGATGCGCTCCGCGATTGAAGTCGGCATCGACGCCGCGTTCGATGCGCGCATCGAGGCGCTGCGCGACGAGTTGAGGGCCTGTCTCGGCCTGTCCCGCACCAAGGCCGATATCGTGTTTTCTCCGTCGGGCACCGACTCGCAATTGCAGGCGCTGTTCCTCGCCCGCGCGCTGCTCGGTCCCGCGCTGACGACGGTCGTCGTGGCGGCCGACCAGACCGGAAGCGGAACCGTCAACACCGCGCGCGGCTGTCATTTCAGCGCCGCGACGGCGAACGGAAACCAGGTTCGCAAGGGCGAGCCGATCGCGGGGCTGGCTCATTCCGTCCATAGCGTGGCATTGCGGCTGTTCGACGAGGCAGGCCAGCCGTGCCCGCCAACGGCCAGCGATTGCCAGGTTCTCGGCGCGGTCGAACGGTCGCTCGCGAGCGGAAGCAGGGTGCTTCTCCAAATCATGGATTCCTCGAAGTTCGGCTGGCGAGCCCCGAGCGATCAATGCCTCGACGAAATCGCGGCGCGCTGGCCCGGCCGGGTCCAGATCGTCGTCGACGCCTGCCAGATGCGGCTTGGCCGGGCGCGGCTGCGAAGCTATCTCGATCGCGGATACCTGGTCCTTATCACCGGCTCGAAGTTCTTCACCGGTCCGCCCTTCAGCGGTGCGCTGCTGGTGCCCTCGGCTCTCGCGGGCGAGCTCGATGTGGCCACCGATATCGCGCCCGGGCTTCTCGAATATAGCAGCCGCAGCGACTGGCCCGGAAACTGGCCGAACCTTCGGTCGCATTTTCCGATCAGGACCAATTTCGGCCAATGGCTTCGCTGGGAAGCCGCGCTCGAGGAAATCGAAGCCTATTATCGTGTGCCGCCCGAATTTCGCCTGAAGGCGCTGACGACTTTCGGCCAGGGCGTGGAGCGGATCATCGCGTCCTCGCCGTCGCTTCGCCCGCTGCCGCCGCAGCAAGGGCCGGATGGCGCCAACGCCGACGATGAAGAGCTGGCCCAGCGGACGATCTTTTCGTTCGCGGTCCGGCACGGCAATCGCGACCTCGCGCTGGAGGATTGCAGGAAGTTGTATCGCGCGCTTGCCCGCGGCGCGGCAAATGCTGTTCCCGCCGATGATCCGGAGAATGCGGCGAAGCCTTGCCTGATCGGCCAGCCCGTCGCGTTGGGCTGCGACGCCAATCCCGCCGCGGCCCTTCGCATCAGCGCGAGCGCGCGCCTCGTCACGGAAGCGTGGAGTTCGGACGAAGCGACGGCGCGCGACAATCTGCAGCGCGCCCTTGGCCATGTCGGCACGGCTGTCGCGAAGATCGAATGGTTGCTCACCCATGGCGATGACGTGGATCTGGCGGGAGTTTCCCGTGGAGCCTGAACGCGGCGCGGCGGCCGGTCTCGCGCGTTACCCCAGCGCCGACCGCATCGGATTCGCCAGATTGACGACGATGGCGTTCGAGGGGACCGATCTTCGCCCGTTGCGCGACCAATTGATGTCGAAGCTTGTCGCCGGCACCGCCGACGCGGGTGAGGGGCTCGACCTCTCCCTGATCACGCAGCTGCTCGGTGACCGCCGGGCGGGAATCGCGATTCAGGCGGAAGTGCTTGCCTTCCATCAGCTTTACCGTTCGCCATGTTCGTCGGAAAGACCGGCATTGCGCGTTCTTGCGCTCGCGGCCGCGATCGACATGGGCGGCAACACGCCGATCGAGTTCCTGCTGGAGAATTCCGGGATCGAGCTGCAGACGCTTTACGTCGTCGCGGGAGTGGATTTGCCGGCGTCGTTGCCCGAGCACGACGTTGCGATCGTGATCGCCTCCGATTCGGAGGAATGCCTGGAGGCGCTGCGCAAGATCGATGCGGTGGCGTCGCGCTGGCCGCGGCCGCTGCTGAATCCGCCGCGCCTTGTCCGCCATCTGGATCGCGACAAGCTGCATGGTCTGCTTCGCGGCATTGAGGGACTTGATATCCCGGCCACCATATGCGTGACACGCGCCCAGTTGTCGGATGTCGCCCGGTCGAATATCGGTTTTGCGGACGTCGCGGCTGAGTTGCGGTGCCCGGTCATCATTCGGCCGCGCGGCTCGCATGCCGGCGTCGGGCTCGCCAAAGTCAACGATCGCGACATGATCGAACGATATCTGGCGGACCGGCCGGAGCAGGAATTCTTCGTCGCCCGCTTCGTCGACTATGCCGGTGACGACGACCTGTTTCGCAAATACCGGATCGTGTTCGTCGACGGCCGCCCTTACGCCTGCCACATGGCGGTCGCCGACCGCTGGGATATCTGGTACCTCAACGCCGGCATGGCCTTCAGCGAGAGCAAGCGCCTCGAGGAGGAACGTTTCATGCGTGACTTCGACAGCGATTTCGCCGTCCGCCATCAAGCTGCGCTCGCCGCCATAACCGATCGCATAGGTCTCGACTATTTCACGATCGACTGCGCGGAAAACAAGAACGGCGAACTGCTGATCTTCGAGGCCGACAACACCGCGGTCGTCCACAACATGGATTCTGCCGGAAGTGTTTCCCTACAAGCCGCCGCAGATGCGCAAGATCTTCGACGCCTTCGCGGCCATGCTGCATCGCCGCGCCCGGCGCGGCCAGGAGCACGCGGCCTGACGCCACCTCGCGGGCGCCGAAGCGCGTGCGAAATTTCCGAAGGTCAGGCCGAGGCCGCCATCACCGCGGCGACCCGGCTCGTGAGGTGTGGATCGCGCAGCGCGCTTGGCGGTTTCACCAGATTGTTCACCTCGAACAAGATCCGATGCACGTCGGCATCCTCGGCGGCAACCTTCAGCAATGCGCCGGAAAAGTTCACCCGCTGCTGAAAATTCGTCGGGCGCCGTCCGCGTGTTTTCGGATAGAGGAAATCGTTCTCGGCCGTTGACCAGGGCGTGGCGAGAACATCCTGTATGGCCGCGAAGAACGCCTGCGCCAGCCCGTCAAGACGGCCGCCGGTTCCGGTCCGCCGCGCATCGAGCAACTGTCCGAGAACGCCCACTTGCTGTGCGACCACGCTCATCCCCTGGCCGAATGCCGGATTGAACCGGCAGATCGCATCGCCGATCGGCAACAGTCGCTCCGGAAAGCGCTCAAGCGCCTCGAACTGTCGCCTTACGCTGCTGGGCAAGCCGAACCGGTAGATGGGGCCGACCGCGACGGCGTCCTTGATGGCGTCATAAATCGTCGGTGTCCGCAGGGTCTTGGCGAAGGCGATGAAGTCCTTGATGTCGTCGGGCGGCGTCTCGCCGTGAACGGCGTTGAGGTTGACGTGCCATCGGCCGTTCTCGATCGGAAACAGGAACGCGCCGCGCCCGCTCTCGACGGCGGGCCGGTGGATCACCGCGCGCCAGTCCGGCGGCGCGGCGGAAGGAATCTCGAAGGTAGCCGTTGCATATCCGAGGTCGATGCCGATCTCGGTCTCGGCGGGTCTCGGCATGCCGACAGTGTCGAGCGCCTCGAGGGTGAGGGTGCCGCGTGACGAGGCATCGACGACAAGGTCAGCGGCAAGCGTTGTGCTGTCGCCGCCTGCCACATCGTAGCGTACTCCCACGACCGCAGACTGATCGGGCGACGTCAGGAATCGGGTGACACGACAACGCGGCTGAAACGCGATATTGCCTTGCTGCTCGACCAAACGCCTCGCGATAAATTCCACAAGGGGACGGGTCATGCAGAGCGTATCGAAAGGAAGGTCGCGCTGCGGAAACGGATCGAACCCCGGCAATTCGATCCGGATTTCGGCGCCGACCCGGGCCCGAACCGCGCCCGCACGCTCGAGTTCTGTCTCGAAATCGGGAAAGAATTTGTTGAGGGCGTCGAGGCCGCCCCTGAGCAGAACATGAAGCTGTCGGGACTGCGGGGTGCCGGTTCGCGCTTGCGGTTGCGAAGGTAAAGCGTCGCGCTCCAGCACGGTGACTTTTTCGAAATGCGAGGCGAGGGCCTTTGCCGCGATGAGCCCGCCCATTCCGGCTCCGACTACGACGGCATGCTTCCCAAGGCGATCTGACATCCGCAATTTCTCCGACGAAAGATCTAACATAGTTGGAAATTTTCGATTGATAAATAGAATGCAAAGGCAAACATTTGCCAACGCGACCTAAAAAACAAAAGGACGGGGAAATGGCCGAGCCGGTCGACCAGGACGGGATGCTGATCGAATGGGACGTCGGGATTGTCATGGACGACGGCGTGGTGGTGCGGGCGGATGTATTCCGGCCGAAGGCGGCAGGGAAATGGCCGGTTCTCCTGACCTACGGTCCCTACGCCAAGGGGCTCGCGTTCCAGAAGGGCTATCCGAGCGCCTGGCAGAGCATGATCGCCAACCACCCGGACGTGGCTTACGGGTCAACCAACAAGTATCAGAACTGGGAAGTGGTCGACCCGGAAAAATGGGTACCCCACGGCTATGTCTGCGTGCGCGTCGACTCGCGCGGCACCGGACGGTCGCCTGGGCATGTCGATCATTTTTCGCCGCGCGAGACGCGGGATTTTTATCAATGCATCGAGTGGACCGGCGTGCAGGCCTGGTCGAACGGTAATGTCGGCCTCAACGGCATTTCCTACTACGCCATCAACCAGTGGCAGGTGGCTTCGCTGCAGCCGCCGCATTTGAAGGCGATGTGCATCTGGGAGGGGGCTGCCGACTGGTATCGCGACATGACGCACCATGGCGGCATTCTTTCGACTTTCTGGGCCAACTGGTACGACATGCAGGTCAAGACCGTGCAGTTCGGGCTGGGGGAGAGGGGCCCCCGCAGCATCGTCACCGGCGCGCTGGTGTGCGGCGACGAGACCTTGTCGGACGACCAACTGGCGCGCAACCGGTCGAGTTTCGGAGACGATATTCTCGCCCATCCGCTCGACGATGACTACCACAAGGCGCGCTCGCCGGACTGGGACAAGGTCACGGTGCCGTTCTTGTCGGCCGCCAACTGGGGCGGTCAGGGTCTGCACACGCGGGGAAATTTTGAAGGTTTTGTCCGCGCGGCGTCGAAAGAGAAATGGCTGGAATGCCATGGCCTCGAGCACTGGACGCATTTCTATACCGACTATGGACGGGAACTTCAGAAGCGCTTCTTCGACTTCTACCTCAAGGGCGAAGCCAATGGCTGGACAGCGCAGCCGAGAGTGCAGTTGCAGGTCCGTCACCTCGATCGCTTCGTCGAGCGGCATGAGGCCGACTGGCCGCTACCGTCCACGGTCTGGACGAAGTTCTATCTCGATCCGCGCGATCAGACACTTTCCCTGACGCCGCCCGCGGACAACGCCGAGATCAGTTTCGCGGCGATGGGCGACGGGCTGACTTTCATGTCGCGGCCCCTAATCGAGGACACCGAGATCACCGGCCCGCTGGCGGCCAACTTACGAATTTCTTCCAGCACCGAGGACGCCGATATCTTTGTCGTCTTCCGCGTTTTCAGTTCCGACCTGCGCGAAGTGACCTTCGCGGGCGCGATCGATCCGCATACCCCGGTCGCGCAAGGCTGGCTGCGCGCGTCGCATCGCAAGCTCGATGAATCCTTGTCGCGGCCGTATCGTCCCTACCACAGACATGACGAGGTGCAGCGATTGCAGCCGGGCAAGCCGGTCGATCTGGCCGTTGAAATCTGGCCGACCTCGATCGTCGTGCCGAAGGGGCATCGCATCGCCTTGAGCGTTCGCGGCAAAGATTATGCGTGGCAAGCCAGCACGGGCGCGAAACTTTCCAATTTCAAGAACGAATTATTGGGCTGCGGACCATTTCTGCACGATGATCCGCGTGATCGTCCGCGGAGGCGGTTCGCAGGAACCACCACGCTGCATATAGACCAAAGAGGTTCTTGCCACGTCATGGTTCCGGTTGTCAGAAATAACTAAGAAAAAATCAAAACAGCCGGTCGAAGAACCAAAAGAGAATTTCAGGGAGGATATAATGAGCATTTCACGCCGTGGATTTGTCGGGGGAGTTGCGGGAATTGGCCTGTCGAGCGTCGTGGCGCCCAAACAAGCGCGCGCCGCCGACGGCCCGATCCGCATCGGGCTGTTGACGGTCAAGACCGGGGCGCTGGCTTCCGGCGGCATCGACATGGAGCGCGCGCTCAACATGTATTTGAAGGAGCGCGACTTCATGATGTCGGGCCGCAAGATCGAGCTTGTGGTCGGAGATACCGGCGGCGTTCCGGCGACGGCGCGCAGCAAGACCCAGGAAATGGTGGAAAAGGACAACGTCCATTGTCTGATCGGACCGCTCGCGGCGTTCGAGGCACTGGCGATCGACGACTATATCCGCCAGAACAAGATTCCGACGCTGTCGGTAGCCGCCGCGGAGGACATGACCCAGCGCCACGCCAATCCATGGTTCGTCCGCGCAACCTCGACCTCTTCCCAGTGCGCGCATCCGCTCGGCGAATATGCGGCCAAGGAACTCAAGTACAAGAAGATGATCACCATCGCCGACGACATCGCCTATGGCCAGGAGATGTGCGCCGGCTTTCAGCGCGTGTTCGAGGACAATGGCGGCCATGTCGTTCAAAAGCTGTTTCCGCCGCTCACCGTGCCGGACTACGGCAGCTACGTGGCGCAATTGAAGAATGCGGACGCGATCTTTCTGGGCTTTGCCGGCTCGAACGGTTTCCGTTTCCTGCGGCAATTCGTCGACTACGGCCTGAAAGACAAGATGCAGGTGATCGGCGGCATGACCGCGCTCGATGAAGCCGTGTTGCGCAACATGGGCGACGAAGCCCTCGATATCGTCACCACCTGCTGGTATTCGGCCGAACTCGACGCCAAGCCGAACCAGCTCTTCGCGCCGGCGTTTCGCAAGGAGTTCAAATACGATCCCGGATTCTATGCGGCGAGCACCTATGTGAACGGGGCGGTGCTGGAAGCCGCCGTCAAGGCCGTCAACGGCAAGGTTGAGGACAGGCCCGCTTTTATGGCCGCACTGCGCGCGACCAATGTCGACACGGCGCGGGGTCCGGTCAGGTTTGACGATCTCGGCAACGTCGTCGGCAATGTTTACTTGCGGAAGGTGACCCGCAAGGACGGAAGGCTCGTCAATTCGGTGTTCAAGACCTATCCCGACGTCAGTCAGTTCTGGACCTATGGCAAGGAGGCCTTTTTGGCCAACCCGGTTTATTCACGCGACTATCCGCCGGCGAAATATCTGGAGAAGTAGGTCGCCGGTTCGATCGCACGCGTTCCGATTGGCCCTGTCCGCCGATCTCGATCGGGCGGCGTTACTCGTTGCCGGTTGATCAACCGCGCCGCGGACGTCGCCCTTTTTATTGCATGCTGACCAGCGTCAGATCCACGAACCATGATTGCGGCGAGACAAATCCCTTGACCCTCGGGCTCATCGCGCGTGGGTTGAGGTCGTGAACGATATAGAGCCATGGCGGGTTGTCGACCAGCCGCTCATGCGCCTTGCGCAGCGCGCCTGATATCACCGCGGGGTCGCTGGCTTCCGCGAGCGTGGTCAGGGCGGTGTCGAATTCGTCATCCTTCCACTGCTCGAAATTAAAGCCGTTTGGCGAGAAATTTGCCGAAGAAAAATAGCGGGCCATGACGCCGACGTCGGACGATGGCGAACTGACGTTGAGCACCATCGCGCCCTTGAGATTCGGGCTGTCGGGGGTTGCGCGGGCCGCGTTCAGGAGGATCTGCCACTCGACCACGTCGAATTCGACATTCACGCCACAGGCCTCTTTCAGGTTTTGCTGGACGAATTCGTTCATCGGCAGGGGCAGCATTTGTCCGGAACCCGAGGTCGAAATCATGGCCTTGAAGACGAGCGGCTTCTCCGGCGTAAAGCCGGCCTCGGCAAGCAGCTTCTTGCCTTTGGCGGGGTCGAATGTGTAGCGGTTTTGCGGTGATCCGAAATTGCCGTCACTGGCCTTGAGCCAGCCCGCCGATGGCTCGGCCGTTCCGTTGAGCAGGGTTACCAACCCCTGCCGATCGATGCAGTAGTTCAGGGCCTGGCGGACTTTCACGTCCTTGAAGGGACTGCCCGACGCGCCGATGTTGTAAAACCAGGGCCAGACATGCGGATAGGAACCGGTCGTGATGGTGAAGCCGGCTGATTTCAGCGAAGCGATGCCATCGGGCGGCGGCACTTCGATCCAGTCGACCTGACCCGACCGCAACGCGGCAAGCCTGGTATTGGCTTCCGGGATCGGCATCAGCACCACATTGTCCAGTTTTGCCTTCTTCGCGGCGTCCCAGTATCCGTCCCATCGAACGAGATCCACTTCCTGGCGCGGCACAATTTTCGTGATGCGGAACGGCCCGGTGCCGGCCGCGGGCAACGTGGCCACCTTGGCCCAATCCCGGCCTGCCTTCTCAAAGGACGCGGGCGAGGTGAACAGAATGTAGACAGCCATGAACGGAAAATAGGAGGCCGGCTTCGTCGTTGAGATCGCCAGCGTGTAGTCATCGATCTTGTTGTAGGCCCCGAGCAGAGGCGCCCGCGCCCGGGTCATCGCCGAACTGGTGATCTCATATTGCGGGCTGTCGCTCTTGAAGTAGCGGTCGAGATTCCAGATCACGGCGTCGGCGTTGAAATCGGTCCCGTCGTGGAATTTGACGCCGTGGCGCAGGTGGAAGATCCACCTCTTGTTGTCGTCGGATGCCTGCTCCCATGTCTCGGCCAGTCCGGGACGCAAGCCGGCCAGATGTTCCGTGCTGGTCAGGTCCCACAGCACCAGCCCCTCAAAAATCGGATAGCCGAGAAAACGCATGCCCTCGAAGCCGTTATTGGGAAGCCCGGTCGTCGTCGGGATATCCGACGCGGTCATCGCGATGCGAAGGGTGGTCTCGGCGCGGAGGGGCTGCGACCAAAGCAATGCAAGCAGGGACGTGGCGCAGAAAATCCGGCGGAATTGCATCTGAATCACCCATCTCACAAACGCGTCATGGATTTCGATGCAAGTTATGGACCAACCCCTTGTGCGAAGGAGTGGAAACCACCGCAGCTCTGCGGGCGCATTCGGCAAAATCACCTTGCCGCCGAAACACTTGAGATTGGTTTCTCCCAAAATGAGTCCGCGTCGCTGTCCTGCTCCCGATCGTCGCTGGCGACCGACCGATGCCGCCGGGAAATGCTAGCCTGCCTGGCAGCGGCTTGATTCGAAGGCGGTCTCCAGCCCCGCGTGTTCGGTGCGAGGCCTTCGGCATTTCAAGATGGTCCGCCTTGGGAGAGATGCCCGTTGCCGGCGAATTGGAAAAAAACCTCAGTGCCGAACCTGTCCCGCTTGCAGCGGCAGGCCTACGCTTCGTTTCAGCAAGGCGATCTCGACAAGGCCGAAAGACTGTGTGCCGGGATTCTGCAACACCGGCCTGAGGATTTCGATGCGCTGCATTTGCTCGGCGTTCTCCACTTCCAGCGCCGTCGCCTGGCCGAGGCGCTGCGCTTGCTTTCGCGGGCGCTCAAGATCAATTCCGGGTCCGCGGATGCGATGACGAATCTTGGGCTCGCGCTGCATGCGGCCGGACGCTTCGAGGAGGCCGTCGCTCATTATCGCAGCGCATTGCTGATTGCGCCGGATCATCCGGAAATCCTCTACAATCTCGCCAATGCCTGTCTCGAACTCGGCCGCGTTGACGAGGCGCTGGCGAACTACGATGACGCGCTGGCGAAAAACCCGGGCCATGTCGGCGCGCTCGTCAACCGAGGCAACGCGCTGCTGCGCTTCAACCGGCCCACTGAGGCGATTTCGAGTTACGAAAAGGCGCTTGCGGCGATGCCCGGCCATCCGCAGATCCTGACCAATCGCGGTCATGCATTGCGCCGCCTCGACCGGCCGTTCGAGGCGCTTGCCGACTTTGAGGCCGCGCTCAAGGCGGGGCCGGATTTTCCCGAGGCCCATTTCGAAGCCGCCATGACGCGGCTCATGCTCGGCGATTTCGACGCCGGCTGGAGGGCCTACGAGTGGCGCTGGAGGACCGGCGCGTTCGCCCGGCAGCGCCGGCAGTTGCAACCCCCGTTATGGCTGGGAGATGCGCCGGTTTCCGGCAAGACCATCCTGCTTCACGCCGAGCAAGGATTTGGCGACACCATCCAGTTCATCCGCTACGCGCCGTTGCTCGCCGATCGTGGCGCCAAGGTTGTCTGCGAGGTTCAGCCTGAACTGAAGCCATTGCTGTCGCCGCTCGCGGGCATCCGCGTCATCGCCGCAGGCGAGCCGCTTCCCGCGTTCGACCTGCACTGTCCGATGCTCAGTCTTCCGCTCGCCTTCGCAACCACGCCGGAAACCATCCCGGCTTGCGTTCCATATCTCGGGGCTCCCGCAGAGCGCCTGGCGCATTGGCGCGATCGCCTGCCGGCAGGCCGGCCGCGCGCCGGCTTCGTCTGGTCCGGCTCGCCGTCGCACAAGAATGACCTCAACCGCTCGATCCCGCTGGCGCGCCTCGCCGCATTATTCGAAGATCCGCCACTGTGCTGTTTCAGTCTTCAGAGCGAGCTGCGCGACGCCGATAGTGAAGTGTTGCGTGGCCTGCCGGGCCTTGTCGATCTCGGCAGCGAGTTGCGTGATTTCGCCGATACGGCGGCCGTGATCTCGTCGCTCGACATCGTCATTTCCGTCGACACTGCGGTCGCGCATCTGGCCGGCGCGCTGGGCAAGCCGGTCGTGGTCCTGTTGCCCCATGCGGCTGATTTTCGCTGGATGAGGGATCGCGACGACAGCCCGTGGTACCCGACCGCGAAGCTGCTCCGGCAGCCGGCCTTCGGCGACTGGGACAGCGTTATCGTCAGCCTGCGCGACGAATTGCGGCAATTGAGCCTGCCGGCCCTGGCGGGGCAGGGGACGTAGTACCGCGGTCATTAGGATTCCGTTAACCACGTCTATTTACTGTTTGGTGACAATTGCGGACGAGGTCCGCCGGAGCCGTTCATGACCGAGCAAATACATCTGGTGGTAGCCACGCCCTGCTTCGGCGGACAGGTCTCCAGCATCTATGCCGGCTCCATCTTTCAATTGCAGCGCGCGGTGCGTTCGATGTCCAATATGGACCTCAAGGTCGAGCTGCGCGACGGCGATGCGCTGATCACCCGCGCCCGCGCCAATCTGATGACGATCTTTCTCGACGATCCCGCGGCAACACACTTCCTGTTCGTGGACGCCGATATCGGCTTCACCCCCGACCAGGTGTTCCGGCTGATCGAATCCGGCGCCGACATGGTGGCCGGCGTCTATCCCATCAAGCGCGTCAACTGGGACAAGGCGAGGCGCGCCCTCGAAAGCAAGCGGCCGGACGTGGCCGCCGCCGCGCTCGACTATGTGCTGGAGATCAACGATCCCGATCATGTCGCGGTCGTGAACGGCTTCACGCGGGTGCGCTACGCCGGGACCGGATTCCTGATGATCCGCCGCCACGTCTTCGAGAAGATGTGCGCGCATTCCGCTTACGCGCCGCTGCAGTTCTTCCGCGAGCACTCGCTCGACGCGCTTGCGGGAAGTCCAAACCGGTTTGCGCTGTTCGAATGCATGATCGATCCGGCGACCGGCACCTATCTCAGCGAGGATTTCGCGTTCTGCAAGCGCTGGACCGATATCGGCGGCGAGATCTGGGCCGACCTTCAGAGCCGGCTCGATCATGTCGGCCCGTCGGTATTCCATGGCGAGATCGCGTCGCAGTTTGCCGCGCCGGCGCTTGCGACCGATGCGGCGTGAACTGCAGGCGGCCTCCCCGGAGCCGACTGATATGGCGCGGCCGGCTTGCGCGGAGCGCATCGGCGTTGCCAGGCTGACGAGAATGGCGGCCACCGGGATCGATCTTCGCCCGCTGTGGCAGGAGTTGATCGACAAGCTGATCGGCGGCACCATCGAAGCGGGCGAGTGGCTCGATCTGTCGTTGATCGCGCAACTGCTCGGCGACAAGCCGGCGGGCCTGGCGATTCAGCACGAGATTCTCGCGTCCCATCGATTGTTCCGTTCGCCTTGCGCGGTACAGAATCCCCGTTTGCGCGTTCTCGCGCTTGCGGCCGCGACCGACATCGGCGGCAATACGCCGATCGAATTCCTGCTGGAGGACAGCGCCATCGAGCTGATGACGCTCTATGTCGTTCCGGACGCCGAATGGCCCCGACCGTTGCCCGACCACGACATCGCCATCGTGGTGGCATCGGATTCGGAAGATTGCCGTGATGCGCTGGCAAAAATCAGGGCGATGCCGAGCTGGCCGCGCCCGCTTCTCAATCCGCCGCACCTCGTCGGCAACCTGGACCGCGACAGGCTGCATGACCTGCTTCGGGGAATCGAAGGCCTTGTGATCCCGGCGACGGTGGCGGCGGGCCGCGAACGGCTAACCGACCTGGCGCGGTCTGCCGCGGCGCCATGCGACATCGCCGCCGATCTGGCATTTCCCCTCATCGTGAGACCCCGCGGCTCGCATGCGGGGGCGGGTCTGGCCAAGATCGACGACCCCGCCGCAATCCGACGCTATCTCGGCGCCCGGCGGGAGCAGGAGTTCTTCATCTCGCGCTTCGTCGATTACGCCGGCCGTGATGGCCTGTTCCGCAAATACCGGATTGTCGTCGTTGATGGCCGGCCTTACGCGTGCCATCTGGCCATCGCAGACCGCTGGGATATCTGGTATCTCAATGCGGGAATGTCGTTGAGCGTCAGCAAGCGCATCGAGGAAGAGACATTCATGCGAACGTTCGACATCGGCTTCGCGCAGCGGCATCGCACGGCGCTGGCCGGCATGATCGACCGGATCGGGTTCGATTATTTCACGGTGGATTGCGCGGAAACCAGGGACGGATCGCTGCTGATCTTCGAGGCCGACAACACCGCCATCGTCCACAACATGGATCCGCCCGCAATCTTTCCCTACAAGGGGCAGCAGATGCGAAAGGTGTTCGATGCGTTCGCGGCCATGCTCCATCGTCGCGCTGCGCGAACCGAGGAGAAGGCAGCATGACCCTGCCGTTGCGCGAGCGACTGGCTGCACCGGGTCCGAGCGAAACGCTCGATCCGAAAGACTGGGATGAGATCCGCGCCCAGGGTCATCGCATGCTCGATGACATGATCGACTACGTCGCCACTATCCGCGAGCGCCCGGTCTGGCGTCCGATACCGGACGAGGTTCGGGCGCGGTTTCGCGCCGAGCTTCCGCGTCAGGCTTGCGATCTCGACGAGGTCTACCGGGAGTTTGCCGATTTTATCGCGCCCTATGCGACGGGCAACGTTCACCCGGGCTTCATGGGATGGGTGCATGGCGGCGGCACCGCCGTCGGCATGCTGGCGGAAATGCTGGCCGCCGGATTGAACGCCAATCTCGGCGGCCGCGATCATGTTCCGATCGAGGTTGAACGCCAGATCGTGGAATGGACGCGCGCGATGTTCGGCTTGCCGGTTGGGGCGAGCGGAATCTTCGTTACGGGAACGTCGATGGCGAACCTGATGGCGGTATTGGTGGCGCGAACGGCGGCGCTCGGGCAAACCGTCAGGCAGCACGGCGTCGGCGGCGATGGCGCGCTGCTCACGGCCTATACCTCGACGGCCGCGCATGGCTGCGTCGCCAAGGGGATGGACCTCGCCGGCTTCGGCACCGATGCGCTGCGAAGCATCGGGGTCGATCGATCGCACCGTGTCGACGTCGCGGCGCTGCGCGCCCAGATCGCCTGCGATCGGGAGGCCGGCCTGAAACCGTTTCTCGTGGTTGGCTCAGCCGGGACGGTGGATATCGGCGCCACCGACGATCTCCAGGCGTTGAGCGCGCTGTGCCGCGAACAGAAGCTGTGGTTTCACGTCGACGGCGCCTATGGTGCGCTTGGGGTTCTTTCACCGGCGCTGGCGCCGCGGCTTGCCGGGCTGGAAAACGCCGATTCAATCGCGCTCGATTTTCATAAATGGGGGCAGGTGCCCTACGACGCCGGTTTCCTGATCGTTCGCGATGGCGAGCGCCACCGCGAAGCGTTTTCCGCGCCGGCGGCATATCTGCGCCGGGAAACCAGAGGCCTCGCCGCAGGCTCGCCCTGGCCATGCGATCTCGGACCTGATTTGTCGCGGGGGTTCCGGGCGCTCAAGACGTGGTTCACGTTGAAAACCTACGGAACCGAGAAGCTGGGCGCGATGATCGAGCGCACCTGCGCGCTCGCCGGATATCTTCAGGCGCGAATTCTGGCGGAGCCGCGGCTGGAACTGCTGGCGCCGGTTCAACTCAATATCGTCTGCTTTCGCTATCGCGCGGCCGACGCTGACTCCAACACGCTGAATGGCGAAATCGTCTCCGACATCCAGGAATCCGGAATTTCGGCGCCGTCGACCACAATGCTGGATGGACGGCTGGCGATCCGCGCGGCGATCGTCAATCACCGCACCGATGTCGTCGATATCGACGCGCTGGTGGCGGCGGTGCTTGAATTCGGCGGCCGGCGGTCGGCGGGCGGCCTTACGCCTGGCGAGCCGTCTCCGCCGCTGACGATGTAAGCGATCCCGGTCAGGCCGGAGCGCCGTCCGTTGTCGCGAGCCGCGATGGCGCTACGCCGACTTGCGGCCGGCTTCAACGTTGGCGCGGGCTGCCAGCAGACCCTTCGCGTCCTGAATGAGCTTGTCCTCGAAGTCGATCAGCTTTTTCGCTTCTTTCAGCGCGTAATACAGATCGCCATTCAGGATGTGATTGTTGATCCCTTCGATGAAAGGCCATGCGCCCGGCACGGTGCTTAGAATGTCACGCACCAGGCTGAAGTAGGTCGCGTGATGGGCCATCGGGTCCGGCGACAGATACATCAGTTGCACCGCAAGATAGACAAGCTTGGCTGGCGTATCCGCTGTCTCCGGGGTCTGGATATCCTTCTCGCGCAGAATCGGAATCTTGTCGCCGTCGATCAATAGTCGGGCGCGCTGATCGGTATTGGTGATCACGCAGGAGCCGATGATGATGCGTTCGTGTGGCTTGAGCTCGACTTTTAGCGCCATGCCTGTTCTCCGTTGTCGTCTTTTGTGTCGGACGTCATAGGGAAGCGGAATTCGCGCCGGTGACGCGCTGACGCTGTACTGGCTGACGCCATCCTTTCCGAATGTGGTTAACACTTCGTAAACAGGGGACCGCGTCACGAAAATGTGCAGCTCTATCAACGGCTTTATCCGGATCGCGTCGCGACAGCGGTACCGCTGGCGCGCAGCCGGCGCGATCAATGGACCGGAACTGAGGTTTCCAGTTCATGCTTTTTTAGAAATTTGCTCCCACCGTCCCGGTCTCTCGATCAGAAAAAGATCGGGATAGTGCTCACTCTCAGTTTCACACCAGAAAGGTATGAAAAATGTCCGGTATTGTTCTCTCGTCAGCAGTTCGCCAGAATCTTCTCTCCTTGCAGTCGACGGCTTCGCTGCTTGCGACCACCCAGAATGACCTCGCCACCGGCAACAAGGTCAACTCGGCGCTCGATAACCCCACCAACTACTTCACCGCGCAGGGCCTCAACAACCGCGCCAGCGACATCAACAACCTGCTCGACAGCATCGGTAACGGCGTGCAGGTGCTTGCAGGCTGCCAACACCGGCCTGACCTCGCTGCAGAGCCTGGTCGATACCGCCAAGTCGATCGCCAACCAGGTGCTGCAGGCGCCCGCTGGCTATACGGCGAAGTCGACGTCTACTTCGGCAGCCGCGATCGTCGGCACCGCGACCAACCTGGTCGACGGCACCGATATCAAGTCCGGCGAGACTCTCGCCATCGCCGCTACTGGTGGCGGCACGGCGACCAGCTTCACCTTCGGCGCCACCACGTCCCTCGCCCAGCTGAACACCGCTTTGGCAGGCAACAACCTCATCGCCAGCCTCGACACCTCCAACAATCTGGTCTTCACCACGACCAACGACGTGGCTTCGTCCACGATCGGTGCGATTACCCTTGGGTCTGCCGGTACTACGACGTTCGGAGCTCCAACCGCGCCGGTTGCCGATGCGGCTTCGCAGGCCATTCGCGCCAGCCTGGTCGGCCAGTACAACAACATCATCACGCAGATCACGACCACCGCGCAGGATTCGTCCTTCAACGGTATCAATCTGCTGAATGGTGACAACCTCAAGCTGACCTTCGATGAAACCGCCAAGTCCACGCTCTCTATCAACGGTGTCACCTTCAACGCGACCGGCCTCAACCTCAATTCGCTGGCCGTGGGCACCGACTTCCTGGACAACAGCTCAGCCAACTCGGCGCTGACCAAGCTCAACTCGGCCAGCACCGTGCTCCGCACCGAGGCGTCCGCCCTGGGTTCGAACCTGTCCGTCGTGCAGATCCGTCAGGACTTCAACAAGAACCTGATCAACGTGCTGCAGACCGGTTCGTCCAACCTGACCCTGGCCGACACCAACCAGGAAGCGGCCAACAGCCAGGCGCTGTCGACCCGGCAGTCGATCGCGGTCTCCGCGCTCGCGCTCGCCAACCAGTCGCAGCAGAGCGTGCTTCAGCTCCTGCGCTGATTTTTCGAAAGACTATCAAGCAAGGCGGCGGGGGAAACCCCGCCGCTTTTTCGTTGGGGAACCGCGATCAAGCATAGCTCCGTGCCGACTTTGCAGGCGAGCCTGGGGTAACGAAGCGTTAACCAAACAACTTAAACCGGCGTTAACCATAATTTAAAGGAAGCTCGGTAGAACCTCCGGAGGTAAAAACCACGGAAGGCTTGTCACATGTCCGGTATTGTTCTTTCGGCAGCGGTTCGCCAGAACCTGCTCTCGCTGCAAAATACGGCGGAGCTTCTCTCCAGCACCCAGAATCGTCTGGCCAGCGGCAAGAAGGTCAACACCGCGCTCGACAATCCGACCAATTTCTTCACCGCGCAGGGTCTCGATAACCGCGCCAGCGACATCAACAATCTGCTCGATGGCATCGGCAACGGCGTGCAGGTCTTGCAGGCTGCCAACACCGGCCTGACCTCGCTGCAGCAGCTGGTCGATACCGCCAAGTCGATCGCCAACCAGGTGCTGCAGACGACCACAGGCTATACGCAGAAGTCGACGGCTACTTCGACAGCCCTGCCTGCCGCCTCGACCTCCGCCAATCTGGTGGACGGCGCCGCTATCAAGAGCGGCGAGACTCTCGCCATCGCCGCTACGGGAGGCGGCACGGCGACCAGCTTCACCTTCGGCGCCACCACATCGCTCGCCCAGCTGAACACCGCTTTGGCGGCCAACAACCTCACCGCCAGCCTCGACGGCTCCAACGATCTCGTCCTCACCACCACCAACGACGTGGCTTCGTCCACGATCGGTGCGATTACCCTGGGGTCTGCCGGTACCGCGACGTTCGCTGCTCCTGTCGCGCCGACCCCCGATCCGAACTCACAGGCGACGCGTGCCAGCCTGGTAACCCAGTACAACAATATCATCACGCAGATCACGACGACGTCGCAGGACGCTTCGTTCAACGGCATCAACCTGCTGAATGGCGACGATCTGAAGCTGACCTTCAACGAAACCGGCAAGTCGACACTCACCGTCACCGGCGTCACTTATGACGCGGCCGGCCTCGGCCTTTCGACGCTGACCGCGGGTACCGCTTTCCTGGACAACAGTTCGGCCAACGCGGTGATTGCCAAGGTGACCGCCGCTTCAGATCAGTTGCGATCGGAAGCCTCGGCGCTTGGTTCCAACCTGTCGATCGTGCAGATCCGCCAGAACTTCGCCAAGAACCTGATCAACGTGCTGCAGACCGGCTCGGCCAACCTGACGCTGGCGGACACCAACGAGGAAGCGGCCAACAGCCAGGCCCTGTCGACGCGCCAGTCGATCGCGGTGTCGGCGCTGGCCCTGTCCAACCAGTCCCAGCAGAGCGTGCTGCAACTGCTGCGTTAAGCTCACCGGCAAGTGAAGAAATAGGGCGGCGGGGGAAACCCCGCCGTTTTTTTGGCTCCGCGGCGCCGTGTCGGCCAATAACGAGCGAGGTTTGCCATTATCCGGACAAATAGGGAAACCCCCGCTAACCCTATTTTAAAGGCGACCACGTACAAAAGTTGGGCAGCTCCACGCCTGCGTACCCGCGTAATAGTTCCCTTGAGGTTGTAGATGTCTCATGCCGCTAATGCCTATGCTCGGACTTCGCAAACGACGGCAACCCCCAGGGAAATCGAGGCGCAGGCGCTGCTGAAGGCGGCAAAACAGCTGCGGGACGTCCAGACCAACTGGGCCGGTCCTGACAAAAACATGCACAAGGCGTTGCTTTTCAACCGCCGGCTGTGGTCGATCTTCATGAGCGCTGCCGAGTCCAACGACAATCCGCAGTCGATCGAGGTTCGTCGGAACATCGCCAATATCGGTGTGTTCGTCATGAAGCAGACGGTCGAGATGCAGATGGATCCGCATCCGTCAAAGCTGAAATCGCTGATCGACATCAATTGCAATATCGCGGCCGGCCTGGCCGGTCAGGCCTGAAGGCTTGCGCCCAAGGCCGCGCTGCCCGGGACTGTGACCTCAGGCCTTGCGATCGGTGGCGAGAAGGCGCGTGGGCGCGTCCTTGGTCAGGTCGAGGGTGTGAAAATAGGCGCGGCGCCGCAGCACCGCTTCGTCCGGGAATTGCTGCACCACCTGATCGGTCCTGCCGTCGACGACCTGAAAGACGACCGACGCCGCGGCGCTGTCGAAGAACGCCTGACGCGACACGAAATCGCTTGAGCCCTGCAAATCGTTGCGTACGCCCCCGCTGGCGTCGGGGACCGTGACGCTTTGGCTTGGCGGCAGTTGCGTCGCGACGGCGTCATTGGCCGCAATGCTCACCGGCGGCACAATAAGCGTGGCAACCGACGCCCCCACCGGCTTGATGCTGAAATCCGTACTCATGGCAGCCTCCTGGCTTCCCTCGAGACAAATCCCAACCCCTCTCCGTCGGCAATTATGAATTACACATCTCAACGCTCTATTAGGGAACGCGCTGAACAACCCGCTGAGATGGGCGGGAAGATTTGGCTAAAAATGTTCATATCGCAGCAAACGCCACGGAAAGCCGGGTAGCCGCATCATCCGCAAAAAGTGGGCAGCGCTGTTCCCTCGCGACAGACGCGAACGCGTTCGCGCGGCGATCACGCTCAAGCAGGAGATGAGAACACGATCCGATTCAATCTGATCGGATCATGATCCAGTCGCCGAGATTGCACTGCCGTGACAAATTTCGTCAGCGCCTGGCGCATTTCGTCAACGACGGAATGCCACTCGCGTGTCTGGCTCTGTCTGAAAAGGCGAGCCGTTGGATACCAGGGCGAGTCCTCACGATCGAGCAGCCAGCGCCAATCAGGAACGTATGGCAGCAAAATCCAGACCGGACGAGCAAGGGCCCCGGCGAGGTGGGCGACGCTGGTGTCGACCGAGATCACAAGGTCGAGATGTTCGATCAATGCCGCTGTGTCAACAAAGCTTCGAAGTTCGGGTCCAAGGTGAAGAATATCGCTTCTTTCCCGAAGAACGACTTCATCGCTGGAACGAACATCTTTCTGAAGACTAACGAACTGCGCTTCAACGCCGAGCAGCGGTAGCAGGGATCTCAGCGGCACAGACCGGTTGCGATCGTTATTGTGGACTGGATTTCCCGACCAAACGAGCCCTATCCGCGGCAGGTTCCGTGAACCCAGCCGCTCTCCCCAGTCGGTGGCATGTGCGCCGACTGAAATATAAGGCACCGCCGAGGGAATCGTGTCGAGTGTCGTGTCAAAGGCCAGCGGCAGACTGGTCAAGGGGCAATGGAAATCGAAGTCAGGCGGCGTTTCTCCCTTGGCGATGCAGTGCGAGACGCCGGTCAGTCCGGAAAGAAGGTCCTTCAGCGGCCCGTCGATTTCCAAAACAACGCGGGCGCCGCGCGCCGCGACAAGAGGAACGTATCGGCAAAATTGAAGTGCGTCACCGAGGCCTTGCTCATTGTGCAGCAGCAGAACCTTGCCATCAATTGGCTCAGCGCCGATCCACAGCGGCTGCTCGAAGTGCCAATGTTTGACCTGAAACGATCTGATCTTCCATCTCCACTCGTATTCGACCCAGCCGGTCTTGAGGTCGCCGGCGCGAAGGCGATTGACGGCGGTGTTCCAGTGTGAATCGGCATGGTGGGGCTGCAGCGCCAGGGCGTCTTCGTAGCTCGACAATGCTTCGCGATATCGGCCCATTTCATCCAGGCAATTTCCGCGATTGCTGTGGGCCTCGACGTAGTCGGGTTTGAGCGCGATCGCACGATCATAGTTCGCGAGCGCTTCATCGAGGCGCCCGAGATCCTTCAATGCGTTACCCTTGTTGTTGAATATTTCCACCATCTCGGGGGCGATTGAAAGCGCACGATCAAGGATCGTCAGGGCTTCTTCATATCGCCTCAGCAAAATGAGGGCGATGCCGCAGTTGTTGAGGGTGGCGACAGAATTGGGTTCGAGCGCGATCGCCTTGCGAAAATCCGTCAAGGCCTCGTCGGCTCGCCACATATCGAGCAGCGTTCGGCCGCGGTCATTCAACGCATCGAAGTGATCGGGGTAGATCGCCAGCGCCTTGCCGAAGCTGATACAGGCCTCTTCGAGCCTCATCAGGTGTCGGAAGCAGACGCCCCTTTTGTAAAATGCGTCTGCCTGGCTTAGATTCCTGGCCCCGATGTGATGAGGGTCGATTTTCAACGCGTGATCATAGGCAAGAAGCGCTTCCTCGAAACGTTCCTGCCTCTGCAGGACAGAGCCAAATTTGATCCATGTGGCGGCGGAATCCGGCTTTAGCGAAAGCGCCAGATCGAAACTCTTGAGCGCTTCTTCCAATCTGTCCTGGCGTCGCAGCACCGTTCCAAGATTTGAAAAGTAATCTGCGTTATTCGGGTTTTTCCTGATAGCCTGAGCGAAGTACTCTATCGCTTGATCGCATCGGTTCGTCTCGGCGGAGATCAGGCCGAGCAAATGCAGCGATTCCGCATGATCGGGATCGTCAGCCAGGATTTCGCGACAGCATTGTTCGGCTTCGGAAAACTGCCCCGACTGCAGGTATCGCAGTCCGGATTCGAAGAGGGTCGCAGGCGATCGGTCGGACGACTTGCCGGGCTGTTGCGGTGCGGCGCTGTTGACGATTCATCGTGATTTGCCTGCTCCAGAATTACCGCCGGACGCCCGGCTGCGCCGCGGACCGGTGAGTTCACGGGCCGTCAGAGCGAGCGGCTGAGCGCGAGCGGCGTCATGTGCCGCGGCCCCGGCGTCACGCGCTGCCCGGCCGATGAGTAGGTGTTGGGAATATTGCGGCGCTGAATTTCGGTGTTGACGCCGCGCACGATGCTTTCGGATACCGCGTGCGCTGTTGCAAGCACGGTGAGGTTGATCTGCAGCATGGCGCGAAACACGTCATGATGACGATGCAGCGTGGTCAGAAGCTCCGGCGCCGCCTGGGCCAGGTATTTCTGGCTGGCTTTGAGTTGCGCGACCGCGTGGACATAGTGGCGGGACAACTCCGCCTTCTTCGGCTCGAACGCCATCGCCTCGCGAATTTTGCCGGCGCGAACCAGCTCGGTTTCCCGCTCGATGACGCCGAGCAGGGCGCTCATGACGTCCATCAGGGTCTCGGCAAGCTTGCGCGCCTCGGCGGGCGTCGATGCCATCAGCTTCGGCGCGGCCGCCGGCTGTCGTTGCGGATGCTGGCTCATGCCTGTTTTCCCTGGGTGGTCTGGCCGGCGCGGTTGGCCTGCTGCAGAATCAGCGTGCGATACACATCGTTCGAAATTCCGACGCCGCCGGCTTTCGCGAACGACTTCGAATATTGTTCGGTCAGCATCGAGCGCCACACGCCGGTGCCCGTCGTGCTGCCGAACGGGCCTTCACCCTTGAGGCCGCTGGTCATCTGCGAGAACATCGAATTGAGAAACATCGCCTCGAAATCCTGTGCCGATGCCTTGGCCTTGGCCTGTGCCTGCGGCGAGACCTTGGTCAGGGCCGCGGCGAGGTCGTAGTCCGGCCGGCCGTTGATGGAGGGGATCGGCGCCTTGGCGAGCGCGCCGCCGTGGATATTGCTGGCCAGACCCGTTTGCATCACATCACCTCGATATCGGCTTCGATCGCGCCCGCGGCCTTGATCGCCTGCAGAATGCCGATCAGGTCGCGCGGGCCGATGCCGAGCCCGTTGAGCCCGTCGACAAGCTGCTGCAGCGATACGCCGTCCTTGACCAGCGCGAATTTCTTGCCGTCTTCGGAAACCGAAACCCTGGAGCGTGGTGTCACCACGGTTCGTCCGCGGGACAGCGGATTGGGCTGACTAACCTGCGGGCTCTCGGAGATCGAGACGGTGAGGTTGCCTTGCGCGACGGCGACGGTGGCGACGCGGACGTCGCGGCCCATCACGATGATGCCGGAACGCTCGTCGATGATGATCTTGGCGGCGAGGTCCGGCTCGACCTGCAATTGCTCGATCTCGGTCAGGAAGGCGACGACGTTGCCCTTGAATTCCGCTGGAATGTTAAGCTGGACGGTCGAGGGATCGATCGGTTCCGCGGTCTTGGTGCCGAGAAAGTCGTTGATCGCGGCGGCGACGCGCTTTGCGGTGGTGAAGTCGGCATTGCGCAAAGCCAGCCGCACATTCGGAAGGCGGTTGAGCGCGAACTCGATCTCGCGTTCGATGATGGCGCCATTGGCGATGCGGCCGACGGTCGGCACACCGCGGGTGATGCTGGCGGCGGCGCCTTCGGCCTGGAACCCGCCGATCGCGACCGAGCCCTGCGCCACCGCGTAGACGTTGCCGTCGGCGCCGAGCAGCGGGGTGACGAGCAGGGTGCCGCCCATCAGATTCTTCGAATCGCCCAGCGCCGAAACCGTGACGTCCATGCGGGTGCCCTGGGTGCCGAACGCGGGCAGGTTGCCGGTGACCATCACGGCGGCGACGTTGCCGGTGCGGATGGTGGCGCCGCGGATGTTGACGCCCATCCGCTCGAGCATCGCCTGCAGCGATTGCTTGGTGAAGGGAATGTTGTTGAGGGTGTCGCCGGTGCCGTTGAGGCCGACCACGAGACCGTAGCCGATCAGCTGGTTCTGGCGCACGCCTTCGATATTGGCGAGATCCTTGATCCGCGACGTTGCGCCCGCAGGAACAGCGGATAGCGCCAGCGCCACCAGCGCGGCACAGGCCAGCTGAAACACGTTTCCCGGATGGACGCTCGGCATCCTCTGCTCCCCGCTGAGGTCTTGGCTGGATCCGCGCGTCACTCCCATGACTGCGATCCGCCATTAACTATGCGAGCGCCATGCCATGTCCTTCCTTGAAATTAACCGATTGATATTGCTTATTAAATTATTTTCGCGGGCGCTCCTGCGGGGCCCGCCGGCGCGGCGAAACTGCCTCCCGGCGGCAGATTTTGCCGGGTCCTTTACGTTGCATTAACCATCAAGGGCGATGCTGCGAATGACACTCGCGGGAACTCACGATGCGCATCTACGGACCGAACGGCACCATTCTCGGGTCTCAGCCGAGCAACGTCCGGCGTACCAGCTCGAGCGGCTTTGCGCTGCCCGACGACGCGGCATCGACCCCGGAGGCGCGCGCGGCCGTGGCTCCCAAGGCCGCGGCGGGCATCGATGCGCTGCTGGCCATGCAGGGCGTCGAGGATCCGGTCGAGCGGCGCAAGCGTTCAGTGCAACGCGGCAAAGGCGCGCTCGATGTGCTGGATGAGCTCAAGATCGGCCTGTTATCGGGCAATTTCGATGTTTCCACGGTCGGCCGGCTGCGCGCCGCTGCCGCCAGCCTGAAATCCTCTTCCGGCGACCCGGGCCTCGACGCGGTCTTGTCCGAGATCGAGTTGAGGGTCGAAGTCGAACTGGCCAAGGCTGGCCAGTTCTGACGCCCGGATGAATTCTCCGGCCACCGATTTGCGGGCGTCGCAGCGGCGCTGGCGGCGACGGCAAGTTCGGCGGGACTGATCGCTTGACCGCCGCCCGGAAAGAGCTGCGGTCGCACTGGCCGACGAAATCGACCGTCCGCCCATATCCGCAGGCGTTTCACCGCCGTTATTGACCAGCTAGCCCGCAGCAGCGCCGGCGGGCTCGCCTCCGCAAGGCCTTGGGGGCGCTCCGGCTTTCCGGAGTGGCGATATTGTCTGTCACAACATGCCGCTATATAAGGCGCGCGCGGGCGGACCCTGACTGCCGCCCGCGCGCGCCCTCGATTCGAGTTTCCTGCGCTATTTCCGCGAGTTCGAGCAGGAACTTCAGAAAGAAGGGCGATGCTGAAAATTCAATTGGTAGTGCCCCTTTGTATACGAAGTTCGTGTAAGAGGATGCCGCAAGAGATCACGGGATTCGGAAACGGGCACTCGAACGCATAGATGGGTTGGCCTTGGAAAAGTTGAAGAATTATCGACCCTCCGAAAAAGAGCCTTTCATGAACGATCGCCAGCGCGATTATTTTCGCGCCAAGCTGCTGGCGTGGAAGGACGAGATTTTGCGGGAATCGCGAATCACGTTGCAGACGCTTCAGGAGGAGAACGTCAATCATCCCGACCTGGCCGACCGCGCATCGTCGGAGACCGACCGCGCGATCGAGCTGCGCGCCCGCGACCGGCAGCGCAAGCTGATCTCCAAGATCGATGCCGCGCTGCAGCGCATCGAAGATAACACCTACGGCTATTGCGAGGAGACCGGCGAGCCGATCTCGCTGAAGCGGCTGGAGGCTCGCCCGATCGCGACCCTTTCGGTGGAGGCGCAGGAGCGCCACGAGAAGCGCGAGAAGGTCTATCGCGACGAATAGGGCAAATTAGCTCGTGATCCGAATCGGATCACGATCCAATCTCATATTCTGGATTAAGCATGACCCGGAAAACTGTTTGCGTTTGTCGCGAGGTAACGCGGCCCTTCGGGTTCCGGATCGTGCGTTAGCCGCCGCGCGGCGTCGACTGAAGCGCAGCCGCAAGACCTTTGGGATCATCGGTGCCGATGCGGCGGATATCGCCGGATTTGAGCTGAAGCTCGACGGCGTCGAGGCCGGACACATTATAGAGTCGGAATCCCGGCCGCATCCTGATCCCAAATCCGCTCCGCCAATGGTTACGGACGACCGCGACCTTTCGGATTTCGTCGCGCGCAAGCCGATAGGTCCAGAACCCCGGACCGAAATACCAGCGCAGCTCGGTGTCGTCGACTTCGACGGTCAGCGAGTGGAAGACCGCGGCAATGGGGAGGAGGGTGATCAGCATGAGGATCACCGGAATCGGTCCCGTGCGCCAGATATTTGCGGCGCCGAGCGCGCCGATGGCCAGGCAGACCACGAGGATAAAGTATCCGGGCTGCGTGTGACGGTAGGATATGGCCCATTCCTCCGGCCGTCTTCGCTGCATGTGACAATGCAGCGAAGCGAGCGATGTCCTTGGAGGCGCTATCAGACTTCCTTCACGCCTCAGTCAGCCAGCGGGTCCGGACGCATCTGCACCTTGAAGACTTTTGGCAGAGCGTCCTTGCCGCCTTCGCTATGGAAGTAGGCGCGCGTGCCTGATGTCGTCCACAGCGCACGGCCCTTCCAGCCGCCATTCGGATCGTCGATCCGGCCATCGGCGTTCTTTGAGAAGAAGCCGAGCGGGTAGGGGATCCGAATATCGACGAACTTGCCGTCGACCAGCGCGAGGAGCGACTCGCTGCCATTGGCCATGGCGATCGGCACGTCCTTTCCGAGTCCAAGCGTATTGTAGACGTCGACCCAGATATAATAGGCGTGGTTGGCGCTGCCCTTCTCGTCGATTCCCTTGAACTGGGGTCCGGGCATCCGGTACAGCGTCCAGCCTTCGAAGCACTGCTTGCCGGTTGCGGCGTTCGGCCCCGAGAGCGGCTCCTTGCACTTGGAGCGATCAAAGCTTGCCAACTGTCCGCTCGAGAGCACCGTCCAGGCTACGCCTTTCGAATCGACGTCCACGCCGCGCGAACCAAACGTACCCTCGGGCGACTGGAAGATCTCGGAGACCGCCGTCTTCGTCGGGTCGCTTCCCGGGATCATCCGGATCAGCAGCGCCGGTTGCGCGATGCGCGAGAAACCCGGTCCCATCGCCTGGCCCCAGATCACGTCGCCCTTCGGGCTCGGCATGACGCCGTAGAACGCGGCCTTCACCCATTTGTCCTTGGCGGGATCGGTCGGCTGATCGGCGTTGACGAAGGCCTCGCGCTTGCCGGTGCCGCTGACGTTCACCACCGTGGGCGTCCAGCCCTGCGACTTCATCGCGTCGCCGGTCGCTTCGAATTGCTTGACGTTGAGCCACCCGACCACGCCGCTGTAAGGCTGTCCCTGGCTGAACCAAAGCGTGCCATTATTGTCGAACACCAGATGATGCGTGTTGAAGCAGGTATCGATCAGCGTCCACTTTTCCGTCTTGGGATCATAGAAGGAAGATTGCCGGGCCGAATCCTTCAGCGGCGCCACCTGGGCTGACGGCAGATCCGATCCTTCCTTGCAGCTTGCGGGGTTCGGCGCCCGGCGAAGCCTCGCCGTGAACCAGACCCGGCCCTTCTCGTCCATCATCGGATTGTGGATGCTGGTGTGGCCATCCCAGATCGGCTTGTCTCCCCAGAACACCGACGGAGCCATCGGGTCATCCGCGGCGCTCGGTGTCTGCGGGTCGATATAGGGATGCTTGATGAGCTTTGTGGTATTGTGCACGGGATCAAGCACCGGCACGAAATCCGAGCTTTCTTCCGGCGAACCATAGATCAGTCCGTTGGCATTCACCGTCGGGTTTCGCTTGTCGGTCGAAACCTCATCATGCAGATAGATGCCGAGCTTGCCCCATTCCCATGACGTGATCACGACGTTGCGCTCGACGCCCTTCGGGCGCTCCGGCTTGTCGAAGGGAAGTTCGCCCTTTGCGACCCGATCGGTCCAGTCAGCGAACATCTTGTAGGCGCGGTTCGGCCCAAGGCGGCCCAGCGTCAGCGCCATGTTGTTCATGGCCTGGCCGGATTGCACGCGGCGTTCCCACATGTCTTCTGAATTCTTGAACTCGCCGAGTTCGGCCACGTGGGGCGAGCGAATATTCTGGCTGCCGAGCGCATGACACGACTGGCAGGAGTTCTTGATGCTGTCGATCCAGGTGGCCTGCGAATCCATGCCGGCCGGAATGCCATTCGGGTTCTTGTCCGAGCCCGGAAACTCGCTGGCGGCGGGAATCTTGAGCATCGAGTACCAGTACATGCCCGGATAATATTCCGCGGCCGCCGCCGCGCTCGGCGCGGGCTTTGCCGTGAGATCGATGGTCTTGCCGGGGACGACGTCCTGCTTGTCGGAATCGACCAATCCGTAGCCGCGCGACCAGATCTTGTATTTTGCCGCGGGCAGCTGCGGAATCACGAACTGGCCCTGATCGTTGGTGACGACCATTTTGGCGTATTTGGTCGGAAGATCGGTGGTTTCCGCGATCACCCAGACGCCGGCCTCAGGCCCGTGGGCGCCGGTGACCTTGCCGGCGATCGCGTCGGCGGCCGGCGCCTTCTGCTGGGCATGGATGGGACCGGAGAAACCCATCACGAAAGAGGCAATCACGAGCGCGCCGAAACCGGCGCGCCGATGGCGATGAAAGGTCATGCTTTTCGCTCCCGTCGACTGCGGAACTTTGGTGTTCCAGCGCTTTGCGACAATGTGAAATGACGTCTTGTAGTCTCAAATAGCATCCGATGAATGCGGCTTGCTGTCAACGTGGCTTCCGGCCGCCTTTGGGGAGCTGTCGCCCGCTCGATGGGGCTGCTCCCACCGCTATTTTTTTGGCTCCAGTAGACAATCCACCTCGACCGGTGCGTCGGTTGCGCTGGACATCCGGCGCCGGGAAACGTCTACCGTCTGGTAGCCTTCCTTTGCGCAGGAAACCGTGATGCTGTCGGGAAGCACGTCCTTGCCGAAATTCGGATGCAACTTGTAGCGGCCTTCGATATTGGTTTGCACCATGATCCGCCGCGCCCCGAGTTCGGCCTTGACCTGCACCTGTTCAATTGACCGCAGACTTCCCACCTCCTTGGCCTCGCCGAAGAACGACAGGCCGGGTTCTTCGTCGCGCTCTGACAACGCCTCTCCCGCGGCGGATTTCCCCGATGCAAGGACGGTCGCCGCGAAAACGATGAGGATGACGAACGGGATTGCGGAATTCGATCGCAACATATCAGTTCCATGATCGCGAGAGCTTGCGGCCCGCTCATGATGCTCAACGCACAAAGAAGCCGCGGAAGAGGTAGATGAAGACCAAAATGACCGCGAGCGGCACCAGCCAGCCGAGCCAGAGCGGGGCAGGCCAGCGGCGCGCCACCGGCCAGCTTAGCAAACTTGCGGCGGCCGCGCCAAATGTCGAAGTGGCGAGCCATCCATACCAATACATCGGCGGACCGTTTCTGGCCGGCTCGACGAGCCAGCCCCATTCGCCGATTTTCGGATGATAGGTGAACAGCGCCCAGTTGTACTGAACGGCCAACACGTAAAACACGGCGAATGCCGCAGCAAAGATCGGGAAGAGCCGGTCTGTGTTCATAGCCCGAACAGGCCCCGGATGTTGTTGAGCACGTGACCGACGAGGAAGCCGTACCAGACGATGAAAGCCAGCATCAAGGTCACGGCTACCCGCGCGACCCTGGCGCCGGCCTCCGGCGGCCGACGCCACAATAGCCAGTAAAACGGCAGCATCCCGAGACCGACGGCAATGAACTGCTCCTTGAGCTCAAAGGAGCCGACCGCCGAATTCAGGCGTGCATTTTCGAGATAGGTCCGCACCGAAACCCGGTAAAGCGGGTAGATGATGCTGCCGAGCGTCGCGGTGGCAATGAACAGCGCGATGTTGGCGTTGGTGTAGAGCGGACCGGAGACGGCGCGGAACGAGCGCATGACCCCTGTCCTGCTGCGTGACGGCCAGGCGGCAGACATCGCCTGATGGGTGATGCCGCCGAGCAGCACGACGGCGAGAAGGCCGTGCAAGATAACCAGAAACGTCGCCATATTCGCCCCTCGATGCCCTGGCGGCGATAGAGACCATGAACCCGCGGCAACATGCAAGGGGCTGCGATCTAGCGGTCGCGCCCGGCATCGAGAGCAGAGAAGGGATCCGCCGCGTAGACGATCCTGCCACCGACCATCGTTAGCAGCGATTCAACTTGTGCAATGCGAGGAACCGGCACGGTGAAATAGTCTTCACTCAGCACGGCAAGGTCCGCGAGCATGCCGGCAGCGAGTCGGCCGCGCTGATTTTCATCATGCGAAAACCAGGCGCTGCCTTCCGTGTAGATGCGAAGCGCCTGTTCGCGGTCTGGCATCTCTTCGGGCCCGCGCGTAGCGATGCCGTCGACCGTCTGGCCGTCGAGCATCCAGCGCAAGGATACGAAGGGATCGGCGATCATCACCCGGTTTGCGTCGGTGCCGCCGCCAAGCGGGAGCGCGAGCTTGAGCGCCGAGACGATGGGCGGGGTTCGGCGCATCTGCGCGGCACCGCGCTCGGCGATGTAGGAGGGAGCGGCATAATACAGCCCATCCTGTATCAACCATCCGACACCAAGCGCCTTCATGCGTTGCAGGGAGGCATCGGAAGCGTCATGCAGGTGGGCGATCGACCAGCGCAATCTTGCGATCGGCACTTCGCCGTTCACCCGTTCGAGGACATCGAGCAGATGATGGACCGAGCGATCGTTGTTCCAGTGCACGGTCAGCGTCATCCCCTGAGTGGCGGCCCATCGCGCCACCCGGTAAAACGTCTGCTTGTCGGCGGCATCGGGCGTTTCGTTGTTGTACATGCCCCAGGTGATGCATTCACCGATGCCGTTGAAGCGCAGGAGATCGTCGCCGCTGCCCATCGGCAGGAACCGCGTGTAGGCCTGAAAGTCTTCCAGCTCTGTTCCAGGGCGCGGCGCGAAGATGCTGTAGACGACGCGCAACGGCAGCGCGTGCTCATGCGATAGCCGGAACAGTGCCGCATAATCTTCCGGCGCAAGGTTGTGACCGCCCGGGTCGATCACGCCGGTGAGTCCGAACCGGCTCAATTCACGCAGGAATTGACGCGTGCCATCGATCGCTTCTTCCAACTGAGGCTTGGGCAAGCGCGAATAGAGTGAGATGATGGCTGAGCCAGGCCCGGCGATCCAACCGCTGGTGTTGCCATCGCCGTCACGCTCGAATTTGGCGGCGGGCGGCAAATCCGCCTCGGATTTGATGCCGAGCATTTCGCGGCCCACGGCATTGATCAGCACGTAGCCGTAGAAAAGCTGGAGGTAAACCGGGTGACCCGATGCCACAGCCGCAATCTCGGCCTCCGTCGGCCTTCGAGCCTCGGTGAACTGCCGCGGTGTCCAGCCGCCGGCGACGATCAGCCATGCCCCGGGCCTGGCGTGAAGGGCGGCCGACCGCAGCCGCTCCAGCGCCTCGGCAATGCTCGCGGCCCGGTCCCAGTGCACCTCGCTCGCATATCGGAAGCCGGCGCGAATTGCATGAATATGCGAATCGATCAGGCCGGGAATCACGGTGCGTCCACCCAGATCGATGATTTTCGTGGCGGCGCCCGCAAGCTTTCGCATCTGGTCCGTGCTGCCGGTCGCGGTGATCCGATCAGCCTCGATGGCGAGCGCCTCGCTGATCGATGAAGTCTCGTCCAGGGTTACAATCTTGCCATTGACAAGCAGGATGTCGGCGGGGCTGGCCCGCGGCGACACGGGCGCGCAGAAGCCGAGTGCCACCGCGACGAGAACTCCGGAGATGCGGCGCGGGCGCTTGCTGAAAATCATCCGGCAGAACCCGAATCGAAACGGGGTGACTGGGCGCGGATGGCAGGTCTCCTGACGTGCCCACGCGAACAGGCATGATGGTGACACAGGCGACCAGGATCGACAATCGATGCCGGAACGGCTGCGTGGATGAATGCCCATCGGGTCCGGATCATGCTTTAGCGGTCGGACGGCGATTCGATCGCCGCGCAGTTTCGGCTGCGCGACAGCATGCAGTCCTCCCGGCGCGAGATGTCGACGAGCTTGTTCAGGAAGAGATAGCCGAGCAGGAGCGCGATCGCGAGCGCCGCCAGGAATATCGCCAGCATGGCGTCGGAGACCGGCCGCAAATTCGGGTCGTTGCCGTGATCCGGCGGCTCGCCCGACGGCGCCGCACCGCCGCTTTTGTCCCTCGTCGACATCGCCTTCAGCCTCTTATGGCCGGACGCTATAGCAGACGTTGCCGGCTTGTGCCGGCGAATCGCGCCCATGGATTTGCCCGCTGAGGCAGGAACGCGCGGCCACGCTGAACACATGCCGCGGCGTTTTCCAGCCGCCGCGCTCGGCAACCGTCCACCGGGTCATAGCCGGCGTGCAGCATGGCTGCAGCAAAACCGCGGCGGCGGCAATGGGCGATAAGATCTCGAGCCGGCGCTCTCGCCGTGATCGGCGTACCGCCATGATCGGCGTACCGCCATGATCGCGCTGATATTCTCGCCTGCATCAGAGTTTGATATCATTGCGTGATGATTCCGGGCGATCCCGGTGGCCGAAATCTTGCGCGGGGCAGACCTTGATGGACGACGTGGCCACCTCAGCCGGAGGCTGAGCGTACTGCTAAGTGCGACCGGGAGGCGCCTGAAATGAGCATGAAAAAAAAGCCGCGCGGGCACTGCTCGCTTTGGTCGTGTCGTTGGCGGTGGCGTTGGTCGTGCTGCTGATCGGCAGACTGGGCTCGGGCGGCGTTTCCATCCCCAACTACACCGCCAACGGTGGCCTGCCAAAGTGGCGGGCGTGTCTCGCCAGGGTTAAGGCTGGCACCGGCAATTGCACCGTGATGCATATTGGCGAAAGCACTACTGCGGCCTTCAGTGCGACATGGAGCGGAACAACGAAGGACGCGCTGTCGGCAGGCATTCCCAATCAGTTGGCGGGCATTCTTTCGACGTACTACAGCATTCCAACCATGAGCAGTAGCGCAATCGGCAATCATGTCATTGACGGCGCTACCGGCTCCCCGGCAGCCTACCTCGCCTTCAACACCCGTGTGACCAGCATGGGCAGTTGGAGTTTTGATGCCAATTCGGCCGACGTCAGCATCGGTGGCTATGCGTTCGTCAACTCGATAAACACGGGTGCCCTGACGTATCACCCGACTGATACCGTTTCGTACCCATCGGCACAAACCATACAGACCGATAACCTGGACGTTTTAGTCTACTTCCTGTCAAATAATCTTGTCGTTAAAGTCGGCTCCACGACCATCTGCACCCTCACCACGGCCGGCCTGCAAAGCTGCCCTGCTACACTTGGCGACAACACCTACTCACTCGATTGCACTGGCGTGTGTTCGATTGCCGGCGTTCGCGCTCGCAACTCCACGGTCAAGGCCGTTAACATGGTCGACGCGTCATTCGGCGGCGCGCTGATTGCACAATTTGCCAACGTTGTCGGCGCAATTACCCCATGGTCTCCCGATCTGTGCATCATCAACGATCTCGGCAATGACATAGGAGCTAACACACCGCCGTCGAATTATCAGGCGAGTTTGGTAACGGTTATCCAGGGTTGTCAACAAAGCGGCGATGTTCTGGTGGTCACCGGAACGGTAGGTACCCGGTCAGGCCAGACAGACAATATCAGGGCGGCTGCACAGGCTGCTGCGGCCGCTACCAATTCACCTTTTTGGGATAGCGCGGCATTGAACAGCATCGGTGGCGGTTCGCCAGCCGGCCCCGGTTTCGATCCCTATACGAATTCCAACTATGGATGGAACGGAAGCTATAATGGGGCGGCAATCGACCCTGCTCACCAAAGCGGGGTTGGCTACGGTATTTATGCCTCGTTCCTGGCACAAATCCTGTTGAACTGAACACCACGCCCTCGCATCCACGTCGTCCCGCGGCTCCTGAACTTGCCGCTCGCCGTATCTTTCCGGCTACGGCATGCCTGGAAGGTCAAGTGTTCGAACAACAGCTCGATAAGAATCGTCCGGACAGTTGCTGTACAGCTCCGCGCAGAAAGTCGCGGCCTCCGCCAGGGGAGCTGACGGAGGCCGCGTTAGACATCTCACCGCGCCTAGGTTCGCGATGCGATGTGGGAGCTCGATTTTTAATTCGGCATCAAACTGAGTCTGAAAAGGCCGAAATCCTGAATGATGCCCTGGCTAGAACGGCAGCAGCACGTCCATCACCTGTTGGCCATAACGCGGCTCCTGAATATCGGTGATCTGGCCGTGGCCGCCATAGGCGATGCGCGCCTGCGCGATCTTGCTTGAATCGATGGTGTTGTCGCTCTGGATGTCTTCCGGCCGCACGATACCGGCGACGATCAGCTCGCGCTTCTCGAAATTGACACGGACCTCCTGCTTGCCTTCGACCACGAGATTGCCGTTCGGCAGCAGCTGCGTGACGACGGCGGCGATGTTGGTCTGCAGGGTTTCCTGCCGCTGTATCGAGCCCTTGCCGTCGCTCGAGGAGTTGGCGTCCGCGGTCAGGAGGCGGCCGGGGAGGGCGGTCTTTCCGGTCAAAAGGTTGCTGCCGAGGAAGGCGGTAATGCCGGAGTCTTCGGTGACGATGCGGCTGCGCTGGGTCTCGTTGGCGAAATTGGCCTGATCGGTGATGTTGACGGTGACGGTCAGGAGATCGCCGATCTGATGCGCGCGCTGATCCTTGAAGAACGACCGCGAGCCGTTTCGCCATAGCGAGTTGGCGTTGTAGGAGACCGTTTCCGGTTTCGGCATCGGCATCTGCACCGGCTTGTAGCCGGGCTTGGTCGTGGGATTCTCGATCTCCGACAGTTTCGGCTGCTCGCCGATCTGGGATAGGCGATCGATCGACGAACAGCCGCTCGCGACGCTGAAGATGGTCAAAAAGGTGCTGGCGAGCGCGATCCGATTGATACTGGAAGTCAACATTGAACTTTACTCGGCTTTTGGAGACATCTGCGCATGATTGCTGGCGGCGACCGAAACCGGTTCAGCTTGTTCGGCTGATCCGACTGTGGAAGAGGATGATTCCGTGGCGGCGGGAAGCCGCGGCGTTGCGACCGAGATCGCGACCTGCCTGCGGCCGATGACGACGCCGGACACCGTGCGCTGCGATTGCAGATTGAGAACGTTGACTACGTCGCCCTCGGTGCCGCCCTCCAGTGCCTTGCCGCGAATGGTGAGATAGAGACCGGTGGATTCGTAGATCAGGGTGATATTCTCGTCGCGCTGCACCAGATCCGGCTTGGCGAGATCGGCGACCTTCAGCACCTGGCCGGCGCGAAGCTGCTTTCGCATCTGCATTCCGACGGCGCGGTTGCGGACCGCGACGTCGCCGCCCACTTCGCCCTTGGGGCGCCGCTCGGTGATCACGTCGGAGGATTTCAGGATTTCATTGCGTTCGACGCTGCGCGCCAGCACGGCCGCTTCGACGGTTTCGATCGCGATGCCGGTGATCCGCAGCTTGGTCCGCGCGCTGTTGGTCTCGTTGCTGATTTCAAAGCTGACGTCGAAGCGGCCGTTGCGCGGCTCGTAGCGGACCGCGACCGGCTGCAGGGCGCCGGTGTTCCACGCCTCCAGCCGGACGTCCTGGACGTCGCGGTCGAAGGTCAGGCTAAGGTTGGCGGCGTCACCGAGGCCGTTGCGATGCTCGAGCGCATGGGCGACCTGGGCTTCGATCTCCTTGCTCTCGAGGGTGCGGGACAGCCGGGTCACTGAGACCGCCTTGATATCCCTTGTTTCGACGCCGATCACCTGATGCGCCTGCAGCGCGGCGATCAACTGCGCGGTCGGCAGCGAGCCGGTGGTGCCGAGATCCGGCGCGCGATAGATCGCGATCTGCGCCGACGTGCCGGCGTTGTCGATCACGTCCCCGATCCGCACCACGTCGCTTTCGACGGTGACGTTGGCGCGAAGCACCGGTGCCGCGATGGTGTCGTCGCCGGCCTGCGCGAATGTCGTGACGGGCATGGCGGCGAGCAACGCGGCAAGGAGAAGCGAACGGGCGGTCATCATCAGCTCCCTCAGCGGAACAGCGCGGTGGTGGATTGCATCATCTGGTCGGCGGCGGTGATCACCTTCGCGTTCATTTCGTAGGCGCGCTGCGCGGCGATCAGGTCGGACATTTCCGAGACGACGTCGACATTGGCCTGCTCCAGGCTGCCTTGCGTGATGGCTCCGAAGCCCAGCAGGTTGGCGAGACCGTCCTGCGGCGCGCCGGACGCGGGCGTGTCGATGAAGAGGTTGTTTCCGACCGGCTGCAGGCCGGCCTTGTTGATGAATCGCGTGAGGCCGATCTGGCCGATGATCGTGGAGGTCGCCGTAGCGCTCCGGGCAACATCACCGAGACCTGGCCCTGGGCATTGACTGTCAGGCCCGAAGCATTTTGCGGTATCGTGATCGTCGGCTGTACCGGATTTCCCTGAGCGTTGACGATGCGCCCGGTGTTGTCCATCTGGAAGGTACCGTCCCTTGTATATTGGAAGGTGCCGTCCGGCATCAGGATCTTGAAGAAGCCCTCGCCGGTGATCGCGAGATCGAGATCGTTGCCGGTCTGCGAAAGCGTTCCCTGGGTCATCGATCGCGGCGTGCCGACGGTCTGGACGCCGCCGCCGATATCGATGCCCACCGGCAGGATGGTGCCCTGCTCGGAGGACTGCGCGCCGATCCGGCGGACATGCTGGTAGATCAGATCCTGGAACGAGGCGGTTTGTTTCTTGTAGCCCGTTGTGCGCAGGTTCGCGATGTTGTTGGAGATGACCTGGACGTTGAGTTCCTGGGCCGCCATTCCAGTCGCAGCGGTATGAAGGGCTTGCATGGATAGTCTCCTGGATGGCCGTTATGCCGGGACGTCGGCGAGTTGCTGGATTGCGTTTTTGTGCAGGTCACTCTGCTGCTGCAGCAGCGTCGCGATTTGCGTGTAGGCGCGCGAGACCTCGATCATGCGGCTCATCTCCGCCACGGCGTTGACGTTGGACTTCTCGATGAAACCCTGGCGGACCGTCGATTTGATGTCGGGCTGCGGCCCCGCCCTCTCCGGCGCTGTAGAGGTTCGCGCCCTCCTTCAGCAGTTTCTGCGCGTCGGGGAAGCTGACCAGGCGCAGCTTGCCGCGGATCGAATCTGTCCTGCCATTGCCTTCCACCACGGTGATGGTGCCGTCGGGCGTAACGTTGATGTCATGGTCGGTCGGCTGAAACACGATGGGGCCGCCGGTGCCAAGCACCGGATCGCCCGTGGCCGTCACGAGCTGGCCCACATTATTGAGCTGCATGCCGCCGTCACGGGTATAGCGCTCGCCGGCGGGCGTCTGCACCACCAGAAAGGCGGAGCCGTCGATCGCAACATCCAGCGGATTTTTGGTCTGCTCGACGGCGCCTTGCGAGAAATCGCGGAAGGTACCGCGGTCCTGGACGTAGCTGACGCGGCGGTCGCTTCCCACGAAGTTGTCTTCGTGCGCGCCCGACGTCAGATATTCCTCGAACAGCGAATTGTCGGCCTTGAAACCCGCCGTGTTGACGTTGGCGACGTTGTTGGCGATCACGTCCAACTGTCGTTCCAGTATCGTTTGCCGCGAAAGTCCGATCAGAAGCGCGTTCTGCATCGCTGGTTCTCCCCTGAGCGATCCGCGCCCAAGCCCTCCCAGGCTGGTTGCGGATCCTGCGAACCGCCAAGGCTCTCCCAAGCCGCGGTTCGCAAAGCACAGAGCGAAAGCCGTGCCAGCCTGGAAACGATAATTTTTACAATTGCTTACGGAATTTGCAGGGCTGCCGCCCGCGCGGCAATAAGGTCTTGTTGACCATGTTTGCCCGGCAACTTTTTCCTAGCTGAGGGGCAAAAGAAAGGTTCCATTAACCATTATTACCTTAGCGTCCGGATTGAGAGCGCAGTGCTGGCGGCATTTGTATCGCGTCATGAGGCCGCCTGCCGGCATCGAGTTAACTTCCAAACCGGACCGGGCGGGCGATGGCAGACAACGATCAGGCAGAAGGCGCCGCAGACGTTGCGGAAGTCCAGCGCGCCCAAGGGCAAGCTCAAACTGATCATCGCCGCGGTCCTCGTGCTGACCGTCGCCGGCGGCGCGGCGACCTGGTTCTTTTTCCTGCGGGGCCATGGCGAGGAAATGCACGCCGAGGCGCCGCCGCCGAAGCCGCCGGTTTACGTCGAAGTGCCGGAGCTGCTGGTCAATCTGGTCGGGATACCCGGCGAGCGGGTGCAGTATCTCAAGGTCAAGGTGGTGCTTGAGGTCAAGGAAGAAAAGCAGGTCGAAGCCATCAAGCCGACGCTGCCGCGCGTCACCGACATTTTTCAAACCTATATGCGCGAGCTGCGATCGAGCGATCTCAACGGATCGGCAGGCCTGTTTCGCCTGAAGGAGGAAATGACCCGGCGCGTCAATGCTGCGGTCTCGCCAAGTCAGGTCAGTGCTGTGCTGTTCAAGGAAATCGTCATTCAGTGACGAGACGGATTTAAAATCATGGCGGGCAACGCTCTAGACGACCAGGACGCAATTGCCGCCCAATGGGAAGCCTCGCTGGATTCCGAGGATCCGGCGGAAGCCGCGGCGGCTGCTGCGGCCAACGAACTCTCCGGCACCATGGCGCTGCAATGGGCCGCCATGGTCGAAGACGGCAGCCGCGATTTCGGCGGCGGCAAGAACGGCGGCGAGCGGGTTCTGTCGCAGGAGGAAATCGACAACCTGCTCGGCTTCAATGTCGGCGAAGTCAACCTCGACGACAATTCCGGCATTCGCGCGATCATCGATTCGGCGATGGTTTCCTACGAGCGTCTGCCGATGCTCGAAATCGTTTTCGACCGGCTGGTGCGGCTGATGACCACCAGTCTGCGCAACTTCACCTCCGACAACGTCGAAGTCTCGCTCGACCGCATCACCTCGGTGCGGTTCGGCGACTACATGAATTCGATCCCGTTGCCCGCGGTGCTGTGCGTGTTCAAGGCCGAGGAGTGGGAAAATTTCGGCCTCGCGACGGTGGATTCGAGCCTGATCTATTCGATGATCGACGTTCTCCTCGGCGGTCGCCGCGGGCAAACCTCGCTGCGCATCGAGGGCCGCCCCTATACGACCATCGAAACCAATCTGGTGAAGCGGCTGGTCGAAGTGGTGATGGCGGATGCCGAGCAGGCCTTCCGGCCGCTGTCGCCCGTGACCTTCAGCATCGACCGGCTGGAAACCAATCCGCGCTTCGCGGCCATCAGCCGGCCTGCCAATGCCGCCATCCTGGTGCGGCTGCATATCGACATGGAGGATCGCGGCGGCAATATCGAATTGCTGCTGCCCTATGCGACCATCGAGCCGATCCGCCCGGTGCTGATGCAGATGTTCATGGGCGAGAAATTCGGCCGTGATCCGATCTGGGAGGGTCATTTCGCAACCGAGGTCGCGCAAGCGCAGATTTCCGTCGAGGCCGTTCTCTACGAAGCCGATATCCCGCTCAAGCAATTGATGAAGCTGAAGGTAGGCGACACCCTGCCGCTCGAGATGCAGGCCGACGCGCTGGTGGCGGTGCGTTGCGGCAGCGTGATCCTGACCGAAGGACGGATGGGCCGGGTCGGCGACCGCGTCGCCATCCGCGTCACCAAGCAGCTGCGCAAGCCGAATACCACCTTCGCGATGTTCGAGAAGGCCGACGAGCAAACCAAGTTGATGGAGGCCCAATGAGTCATTCATTTGGAGTTGCGATCGAGAGTCTTGTGGCGATTTTGCTCATGCTCACGATAGGTTATTGCATGCTGTTGAATAGCCGGTTGAAGCGTCTGAAGGCCGATGAACATTCGCTGAAGGCGACGATCGGGGAGCTGATCACGGCGACCGAGATCGCCGAGCGTGCCATCGGCGGCCTCAAACACACCGTGCGCGACGTCAACGAGAACCTCGGCAACCAGCTGACGTCGGCGAGCCAGATGTCGATGCAGCTGAAGAAGCAACTGGCGGAAGGCGACAACGTGCTTCGGCGGCTGTCCAAGATCGCGATCGCCGCGCGGCCGGCGCCGGAGCCGGAAGCCGCGCCCCCCAGGATATCGCCGGCCCAGGCCATCGCCGCGGCGGCCCAGGCGTTTTCCGACCGCAAAAGGTCTGATGGCCTCGCCGCATGAAATCGTTCCGTGACATCCGCGTAATTCCCGTGGTCCTGACCGCGATCTTCGGCCTTGCCGTCTTCAAGGTCGCCGGGCTGGTGATCGATGGCGGCTATGTGTTCGACTACCGGCCGCAACCAGCCAAGCAATCCTGGGCGCAGGACGTCTTCAACTATCCCGGCGGCAGGATCGAGCGCGTCGATGTCACGGGTTCGGTCGAGAAGCCCAAGGAGGAGGACGGCGCCAAACCTGCCGCCGCCGCCGAACCGGCCAAGGGGGACACCGCCGCACATCCCGAGCAGGGCCAGTCGGTGTCGCCCTCCGAGCGCGCGATCCTCGAGCGGCTGCAGTCGCGGCGACAGGAACTCGAAGCCCGCGCCCGCGAGATCGATATTCGCGAGAGCCTGCTGAAGGCCGCCGAAAAACGGGTCGAGGCGCATGTCGAGGAGTTGAAGGCGGTCGAATCGCGGATCACGACGGCGACCCAGCAGAAGAGCGAAGCCGATACCGCGCGCTTCAAGGGCATCATCACCATGTACGAGGGCATGAAGCCGAAGGACGCCGCCAAGGTGTTCGACCGGCTTGAAATGACCGTGCTGTTCGAAATCGCTTCGCAGATCGCGCCGCGGAAGATGGCCGATATCCTCGGCCTGATGTCGACGGAAGCGGCCGAGCGGCTCACCGTCGAAATGGCGCGCCGCGCCGGGACGGACAAATCCGCCTCGACGGCCGATCTTCCCAAAATCGAAGGCAAAGTGCTGCCGCAAAAGATCAATTAGCGGGGATATTTAACAAGTCCTTAAATCGCCAATTCTAGATTTGAATGCGCGCGGCGCGCGTGCGGCGTCCCGCCGGCGACCGGATCGTCGAACTGAAAGACTTGGGCTGGAATGGCGCGGACGGCTGCCGCAGGATCTTGGTCGCGAGTTCGCGCTTGTGCGCGGACGGTCCGGCGTTGCCTCGGCCGGCCGTTCTGGCTGGCGGCAGGTCTCGTCCTGATCGGTCTGATGAGTCCGGGGGTCTGCCGGGCGGATCTGGTCAAGGGTGAGGCGACGTTTTCCGCAGCGGACGGCTATGCGCGGCTGGTTCTCAAATTCACCGAGGATGTCGGGGCTGAAGTGACCACGGCCGGCACGATTATCGTGATCCGGTTCAAGCGCCCGGTGGACCTTCCGATCGATCAACTGTCCGACGCGGTCCCCGACTATGTCGGATCGGCGCGACGCGATCCGGATGGCTCGGCGATCCGGCTGTCGTTGGCGCGCCGGGTGACCATCAACACCATGACCGCCGGCGAAAGGGTGTTCGTCGATTTCTTGCCGGATTCATGGAACGGTGCGCCGCCCAGTCTTCCTCCCGAGGTGGTTCGCGAACTGGCGGAGCGCGCGCGGGTCGCCGAGCGCGAATTGCGCCAGCAGCGGGCATTGACGGAGGCGAAGAAGCGTCCGCCGATCCGGGTCCGCGCGTCGGTCCTGCCGACCTTCGTGCGTTTCGTTTTCGAAGTGCCTGACGGCGTCGGTGTCTCTTCGGTGCTGAACGAACAGAAACTCAGGCTGATGTTCAGCGCCGTGCTGGTGTTCGATCTGGCGGACGCCAAGCTGGCGGCGCCTTCCAACATCGCGTCGATCAATCAGAAGGTCGAAGGCGAAACTTCCGTGGTGGAAGTCGCCATGGTCGGCGATGTCGACGTGCACTCCTTCCGCGAGGAGAAGAATTACGTCATCGATGTCGCGTTCCAGCAGGCCGAGAAGGCATCGGTGCTGTCGTCGATGTCGGATGCCTCACGCGCTCCGGCGCCAGCCGCGTCGACCGCGCCCGCCGTGTCGGCTGCTCCCGCCGGGCCGGCTGCGCCGGTTGCGCATGCCGCGCCGGCCGTGCCCGACAAGGCCGCCGCCATGGCCGCGGTCCCGCGGCAGCCCGGTGAGATCGCGCCGCCGACGTCGGAGACGCTCGCCCGTCAAGCCAACATCGAAATCAATCCCGAACGGGCGCCGCAGATGCCGCCCGCGTCCGAGGCCCCAACGCCGGCGCCCGAAGCCCAAACGCCGCCGCCGCCATCAAAGGAGCCGCCGGCCGCCGCAGCCGAGGTCCCGCCAAAAGTGACCGTCGCCGCGCCCGCGCCGCCGCCGCCGCCGCCGGAAATCAAGTCCGGCGACGGCGCGGCCAGCGTTAGCGCCAGTCGCGACAGCAACGGCCTGCGCCTGAGCTTTTCATTTTCGGCCGCCACGCCCGCGGCGTTGTTCCGTCGCGCCGATACCGTGTGGCTGCTGTTCGATTCCAAAAAGCCGATCGACGTCGAGCCGATCCGCAGCCAGGGCGGCGCCATCATCGCTGACGTCAGCGTGATGCCGCTGGAAAAGGGACAGGCGGTCCGCATTCGTCTCAACCGCCCGCAAATGCCGTCGCTAACCGGCGATGAAAAGCCCGGCGGCACGAACTGGACGCTCACATTCGCCGATGCGATGCAGACGCCGACGCAACCGCTTGTAGCGATCCGAAACATCGCCGATCGCGCGCATGCCAATGTCGCGGTGGCGTTGTCCAAAGCCGGCGTGCTGCATCGGCTTGTCGATCCGGACGCGGGCGACACCCTCATGGTGGTCACGGCGATGGCGCCGGTTCGCGGCTTCATCAAGCGGCAGGATTATGTCGAGATGTCGCTGCTGGAGTCGATCCACGGCGTGGTGATTCATCCGAACTCCGATGATGTCACGGCCGAGATCGGATCCGACAAGATCGTGGTGGGCAGGCCGGGGGGCCTGACGCTGTCATCGGCCGATACCGGAGCGGAGCGGGCGCCGACGGCGGTCCGGCCGATTTTCGACGTCGACGAGTGGCGCAAAAATCAAGAGGCAAATTTTGTCACGCGAGAGGATGCGCTGGTCGACGCGGCGGCAGCCGCGGAGGCCGATCAGCGCACGCCGGCCCGCATCGATCTTGCCCGTTTCTACCTCGCGCGCGGCATGTACCCGGAAGCCAAGGCTGTTCTCGATCTCGTACTCGCCGACGCCAAGCCGGGTTCCGAAGACCCGGTTGCCCTGATCGTGCACTCGGTGGCGAGCGCGCTGATGGGGCGCCCGGCGCGCGGACTGAAGGACCTCGCCAGCCCGGCGATCGGATCCAACTATGATTCCCAGCTTTGGAAGGCGCTGGCCTACGCGCGTACCGGAAAATGGGCGGAAGCGCGCGAGAAATTCAAGAACGTCGAGTTCGCCATCACCGCGCTGCCGATCGACCTGCAACGCATTGTGACCGTCGATGCGATGCGTGCATCGCTCGAAGTCAGGGACTATCCAGGCGCCGCAAAACGCGCCAGCGAACTGGAAGTTACCGGTCTGCCGGCGGAATTGAAACCTGCGGTTTCGGTGCTGCGCGGCAGGCTCGCCGAGGCGCTCGGCCACGACAGGGATGCGCTGGATCAATACAGGATCGCGGTGGAATCCCCGGACCGCGCCGCCGCCGCCGAGGCCAAGCTGCTCGAAATCGAGCTAAGGCAGAAACGCGACGAAATCAGCCCGGCCGACGCCTTGCGCGAACTTGAGACGCTCGCGGTGACGTGGCGCGGCGACACCATCGAGGTGCGGACGCTGGAAATGCTGGCACGCATCTATGCCGATAGCGGACGCTATGGCGAATCGTTCGAGGCGGTGAAGATCGCCACCAAGCTGCAGCCCAATTCGGAATTCGCGCGGCGGGGTCAGGACGCGGCCGCGGCGCTGTTTGTCCAGCTCTTTCTCGGCCAGAAGGGCGACGACCTTCCGCCCATCGACGCGCTCGGGCTGTTCTACGAACATCGCGAGTTGACGCCGATCGGACGGCGCGGCGACGAAATGATCCGCCGCCTCGCCGACCGGCTGGTCGCGGTCGATCTGCTCGACCAGGCCAGCGAACTGCTGCAGTATCAGATTGACAAGCGGCTGGAAGGCGCGGCGCGCGCCCAGGTGGCGGCGCGTCTGGCGATGGTCTACCTGACCAATCGCAAGCCGGATCGCGCCATCGCGGCACTTCGCACCACCCGCATCGCGGATCTCTCCGGCGAACTGCGCCAGCAACGGCTGTTGCTGGAGGCGCGCGCGCAAAGCGATGTCGGGCGTCACGACCTCGCGCTCGACATCATCTCGAACATCAGCGGCCGCGAAGCGATCCGGTTGCGCTCCGATATCTACTGGGCGTCGCGGCAGTGGCGCGAGTTGTCCGAGCAGATCGAATTGTACTACGCCGATCGCTGGCGCGACTTCAAACCGCTAAGTCCGACGGAGAAGGGCGATGTGATCCGCGCGGTCATCGGATATGCGCTGGCCGAGGACGCCATCGGTCTGGCGCGCTTCCGCGAAAAATATGCGCCGCTGATGAGCGGTGATACCGACCGGGGCTTTTTCGAGACCGCGAGCAAGCCGGTTGCCACCAGCAGCGCCGAATTCGCCAAGATCGCCAGGATGGCGGCAAGCGTCGATACGCTCGACGGCTTCCTGCGCGAAATGAAGACTCGGTTCCCTGACGCGACCGCGCGCGTGAGCGTACCGCCGGAAACCTCGAAGGCCGATCCGCTGCCGACCGGTTCGCTGCCGGCGATCGTCGGAATAAAGCAGGTGGGCGCGGCAAAGTAGCCCGCCGCATGTCGGCGTCATCCCCTCGACGGCGGCTTGCCGAGGCGGCAATTGTCTGATCGTCCAGATCGGCGACGACCTCGGCAGGCAGTTCGACGTCAAAGGCTGAAAACGAAGCAATGTGCGGGTTGCCGGTAAGGGGCTCTTAAACAAACCGACCTACTGTTGCGGCCCAACGCACGCTTGACCCGCCGTGAATACCGGTCACGAGCAACTTCGTGGACTTCACGATCGGCTGACGCGTGAGCGCGCCATTCTACAAACGCTCCGGCCCCAGCCCATGATGAATTCCGCCCACAATCCCAATCGCAGCCTCGTTCGCATCTTCGGCATCGCGCTGAGCGGCCTGTTGCTGGTCTATTCGTTGATCGCGGTCTACGGCCTTTTCGAGCTGGAGAATATCAGTGCCGCGGAACTTTCCATCGGCATGGTCCGGATCGCGCTGGGTCCGCTGGCGCTGTTGGTGCTGTTGCGCTGGGGCTGGCGCGCCGATCCGCTCGACCGTCAGGTCAGGCTGCATGGGCGCGACGTTCGAAGCGGGCTATGCGAATTTAAGCACCAAGACCAGGATCAGGTCGATCGTTCTGGTCACGATGCTCAGCCTGTTGCTGGAGCTGGTGCTGATCCGCTGGCTGGCGTCGGTATTTCCGGTTTTTTCGTTCTACAAGAATTTCACGATGCTGGCCTGCTTCCTCGGTCTCGGCGCGGGCTACGCGGTGGCGCAACGGCAGCCCTGCACGCCGGCGCTGGTGTTGCCGATGCTCGCGCTGTTTGTCGGGGTCGTCACGCTGCTGCGATACGATACCGGCATCATGTATCTGATATTCTCGATCGGCTGGCTGAGCGCGTTCGACCTGCCGGTCTACTTTCTGCTCGGGGCGAGCTTCATCGCCTGCGCATGCATTTGCTATCCGGTGGGTCAGCTGTGCGGAAAGTTGCTGCACAGCTCGAATTCGTTGAACGCGTACGGCCTCAACCTGATCGGCAGCGGGCTCGGCGTCATCGCCCTGTTTGTGATGAGCCTCTACTGGCTGCCGCCGGTGATCTGGTTCGCGGTGACCGGCGGGATCATATTGCTGTTTGTTCTGTCGCGTGACGACTTCCTGCCGCTCGGGATCGCAAGCTTCTGCGTTCTGCTGGGCATCCTGGCCTGGCCGGTGCAACCGGAGACGCAGCGCATCTATTCGCCGTACCAGTTGCTGGAGCGGGGAGCCAAGCCTGACGGCCTGATGCAGATCCTGTCGGGCGGCAGCTACTATCAGAAGGTCTATAACTTCGCGGAAGACAGGCGCGGCCATGAAACCGACGCCGATCGCTATGTGCGCACCTATTACGAGTTTCCCTACAATTTCAAGAAGGCGCCGCAGCGCGTGGCCATCGTCGGCTCCGGCAGCGGCAACGACGTGGCGACCGCGTTGCGGATGGGCGCGGCCCATGTCGATGCCATCGAAATCGATCCCGCGATCGCATTCCTTGGCACCAAATATCATCCCGAGCGTCCCTACGACGACCCCCGCGTCAACCTGTCGATCAACGACGCGCGGAATTTCTTCCGCACCGCCCAGCAGCAATATGACCTGATCATCTATGGCGTGCTGGATTCGCATACCGCGCTCAGCCACGCCTCCAACCTGCGCGTCGATTCCTATGTCTATACGCGCGAAGGATTCGCCGAGGCCTTCCGGCTGCTCAAGCCGGACGGCGTCCTCGCGGTCTCGTTCACGCTGGTCAACGACGCGCTGGGATTCAAGCTGTCGAAGATCCTCCGCGAGCAGCCCGGCGCCGGAAAGCCGTTGGCGGTGCGGGTATTGTATGATTCATCGAGAACGACGGCCTTTATCGTCAAGAAGGGCCAGGACGTGACGATGCCGGATCCGGGCGCCTTCGCCTCGATCGGCTTTACCAACGTTTCCGACTATTTCGCCCAACCCTATCCGGAATTCGATCCCGATCCGACGATTGGCCGTTCTTCTACATGGTCGAGCGCGCCTATCCCGTCACCTACATGATCGCGCTCGGGATGATTCTTCTGCTGAGCTACGTATTCGTGCGCAAGACCATCGGCTTTTCCGATCCGATCGACCGCAGCTACCTGCCGTTCTTCTTCCTTGGCTCCGGCTTCATGCTGGTGGAGACCAAGGCGATCACCGAGCTTGGCCTGCATCTCGGCGGGACCTGGCTGGTGATCGCGGCCGCCATCATGCTGGTGCTGGTGATGGCGTACCTCGCCAACCTGATCGTGACGCGGACCGGGCTGAGGCTGGCGGGGCCGGCCTATCTCGGATTGTTCGTCAGCCTGCTGGTGGGATACGGTCTTGCGATCAGCCACGGCCAGTTTGTGTTCGGTTCGCCGGCGATGCAGCTGGCGGCAAGCTGCTTTGTGCTGACGATTCCGCTGTTCTTTGCCGGCATCATCTTCTCCAGCCTGATCGGCGAATCGGAAATCAACATCTCCACGGCGTTTGCCTACAATCTGATGGGCGCGTTGTTCGGAGGCGTGATGGAATACAACTCGATGTATTTCGGGTTTGCCTTCCTCTATCTGCTGGCGATGGGCTTTTACGGCCTGGCCTGGGCCTTCTCCTGGAAGGCCAGGCCGCTGCTTCAACCGGCGCAGTGAGCCTTGGCCGCTTCCGCCTGAAAGCTGATTCCCCGAAAAATCTGCCAAGGCCCGGACCGGTCGAGGAGGTGGCGTTGCTACCCGCCGCCGCTGTAGCTCTGCACCAGGCTGCCGGCGACCAGCGACCAGCCGTCGACCAGCACGAAGAAGATCAGCTTGAACGGCAGCGACACCACCACCGGCGGCAGCATCATCATGCCCATCGACATCAGCACCGAGGCGACCACGAGGTCGATGATCAGGAACGGCAGGAACAGCAGAAAACCGATCTCGAAGGCGCGCTTCAGCTCGGAGATCATGAACGCCGGCATCAGAATCCGCAGCGACATGTCTTCCGGCGTCGCCGGCGGCGGCTCGCCCGACAGGTCCATGAACAGCTTCAGGTCCTTTTCGCGCACGTTCTTCTGCATGAAGCCGCGCAGCGGCACCGACGCGCGCTGCAGCGCGTCCTCGACGCTGATCTGGTTGGCGACCAGCGGCTTGATGCCGTCGTCGTAGGACTTCTGCAGCACCGGGCCCATCACGAACGCGGTCAGAAACATCGCCAGCGCGATGATCACGGAGTTCGGCGGGGCGGTCGCGGTGCCGAGCGCGGTGCGCAGCAGCGACAGCACGACCACGATCCGGGTGAACGACGTCATCATGATCAGGATCGACGGCGCCACCGACAGCACCGTCAGCAGCGCAATCATCTGGATCGCGCGCTCGGTGACGCCGCCATTGCCCTGGCCGAGATTGATGCTGATGTCCTGCGCGAGCGCAGGGGCGGCCAGCGATCCGGCGGCTATCAGTGTGGCAAAAAATAAAACTCTACGCGGGAAAGCCGGCGGCCTCACGAAGGGTTCTTTGGACGGCCCAGCAATGACGCCATCTCGTCTTCCAAATTCTCGAACCCGCTCTTCACCGAAGGCTCCGTGACCGGCGAGACGATCGGGGGCTCGCTGCGGGAGGCCGCGCGGGCAGGGGGCGGTTCGGGCGCCACTGGCGGCGCCACCGTGTCGCCGGCGGGCCGGCGAAGCGCGGCCTCGAGCCGTTGCGCCATCTCGGCGAGATTTTGGTCGGCTGACGCCACCGCCGGAGCCGGCGGGGGTGGCGGCGCGACGATGCGCTCCGGCGCGCGGACCGGCGGCGGTTTCGGCGCTTCGCTCGGGCGCACCGGGCGGGGAATCAAGGGCTCGTTGCGCGATGTCACCCGCGACGGCATCGGCTCGCCGCGCAGTTCCGGGCGAGGCTCCGGACGGCCGCTCAACGGCTCGGGCGTAAATCCGGCCGAAAATCCGGCCAGGGGGTCGGTGCGATCGCCGCGGCGTTCGGGCGCCGGTCGACGCACTTCGTCGGCAAAGGAGGGCCGCATCGGGCGCGGCGGCGGCTCGGGCATTTGCGGTTCGGCATGATCGAAGGCGTCGGACCGCGGGCTGTCGGCATCGCTCCAGCTGGCGGCGTCGGGCAGCGGCACGATACGGGCCTGCGGCTCGGGGCCGCCGACGGCTGGCCGCGGCTGCATCTGCTCCCGTCCGGGTATGGCGCGCACGATGTTGGGTTCCACGACGATGTCGGTCGGGCCGCCGATCATCAGCAGGTGTTCGACGTTGTCGCGCCGCACCAGCACGAGCCGTCGGCGCCCGTCCACGGCGGCGGCGTCGATCACCGCCAGGCGGGGCATCCGGCTGCGATTGGGATTGGCGCCCAGCCGGTTGCCGGCGAATCGGCGCACCAGCCAGGCCGCGGCCCCGATCAGCGCCAAAACCGCCACAAACGCGAAGAAAAATGTAAGTGCCTGCATGCTTTGTCCCCGGCAACTAGCGTTTTCTTCAAGTCTCTTTCGTCGAACGCGGATCGGAAGCGACACGCCGAACGGCAAACGAAGCCTGATTCTGGCCCAAACTCTTAATTCCCCGCGGCAGGAACTGCCGCCCCGTATCCTAATAACCCATGAATCGGCTGGGCCAAAACGACTTCTCGCGGTCCCAACTGCAATGATTTCGTTGGTTAACGCAGCATTCGTGGCGAAAATACGCTCGGCTTGATTCTTAAACCCGGGACGCGACGCGGTCGGCCGCCACGAGCATTAACCGGCTGTTAACCATACAGGCGGCAAATTCTGCCCACCTCAGGCGGCGCTCGTGCCGCGGAGGCGGGGAGAGCGGCGCGATGTCCATCAACGATCTTCCGGCCCTGTCGGTGCTGCGCACCAAGATGCAGTGGCACCAGGAACGCCAGCGCATCCTCTCCGAAAACGTTTCCAATTCCGACAGCCCGAATTTCAAGCCGCGCGACCTCGTCGAACCGAAATTCGACGCCACGGGCGCCACCGCCGCGGGATCGGCGGGATCGCTGGCGATGCAGCGCACCAGCAGCGGCCATATTTCCGCATTGGGCGCCGGACAAAGCTTCGCGGAGAACCGCAGAACAGGATTCGAGACCAGGCCTGCCGGCAATGCCGTCAACCTGGAAGACGAGATGCTGAAGGTCTCCGCCAACCAGATGGACTACGCGGCGGTGACCTCGCTCTACAGCAAGAGCCTGCATCTTCTGAAGGTGGCGATCGGCAAGGCATGACCCGGCTCGATCAAACGGCCGGATAGCGAAAAGGGAACGGCATCATGGCAGGCGATGCGAACGATTTCGTCCGTTCGATGGGCATTGCGACCTCGGGCCTGCGCGCGCAGGCGGGGCGGATCCGGGTGATCTCGGAAAACATCGCCAACGCGGATTCCACCGCGCCGACCGCCGGCGGCGATCCCTACCGCCGCAAGGTGCCGACCTTTTCCTCCGCGCTCGACCGCACGCTGGACGCGCAGGTGGTTACGCTGGGCAGGATCCGGCCCGATCAATCGGCGTTTCGCGTCAAGCACGAGCCGAGCAATCCGGCGGCGGATGTGGCCGGCAACGTCAAATATCCCAACGTCAATCCGCTGGTCGAGATGACCGACATGCGCGACGCGCAGCGATCCTACGAGGCCAACCTCAACATCATCGGCGCCACCCGCCGGATGATCCAACGCACGCTCGACATCCTCAAGACCTGAACAGGAAAGCTTGAACCATGGCTTCACCCACAGTCGCAGCAAACGCCTATGCCGCACTCGCCCGCATCGTGGATACCGGCGGCGCCGCCAAGGGTCCCGACGCCGGTGGACAATCCTTCGGCGCGGTGCTCAAGGAGGCGATCGGCGGCGTCCTCGACATCGGGCGCAAATCCGACGCCCAGACCGTCGCGATGGCGTCGGGCAAGGCCAATGTCATGGACGTGGTGACGGCGGTCGCGGAAACCGACGTCGCGGTCTCGACGCTGGTGTCGGTGCGCGACAAGGTCATCCAGTCCTACGAAGACATCATGAAGATGGCGATCTGATCGGCCTCATCCTGAGGAGCCGGCGCAGCCGGCGTCTCGAAGGATGAAGAGGCATAGCGGCCTCATGGTTCGAGACGCGCGCGATGCGCGCTCCTCACCATGAGGGGTAAAGAGGAAGTTGTCATGACCGGTGCGGAAACCCTCGACGTGGCGCGCGATGCGATCTGGACCATCGTCGTGGTGTCGTCGCCGCTGATGATCGTCGGGCTCGTCGTCGGCGTCGTGGTGTCGCTGTTTCAGGCGCTCACCCAGATCCAGGAACAGACGCTGATCTTCGTCCCGAAAATCCTGGCGATTTTCGTTACCCTGCTGCTGGCGCTGCCGTTTATGGCGGACTCGCTGCACAGCCACATGATGCGGATATCGTCGCGAATCATAGGCGGTTGATGGCAGTATGCGTGGATCATGCGCATCGATATTTCCCTGCTGCCCGCGCTCGCCGCCGCCTTCATGCTGGTGTTCGCCCGCATCGGCGCGATGGTGATGCTGTTGCCGGGGCTGGGCGAGTCCAATATTCCGGTCCGCATCAAGCTGGCGACCGCGCTGCTGCTGACGCTGATCATCCTGCCGTTGCACCGCGCCGACTACCACATCGACATGGGCTCGATCACGCCGCTGCTGGTCCTGATGCTCTATGAGATCGTCGTCGGTATCGTGCTCGGCGCCATCGCGCGGGTGACGCTTGCGGCGCTGCAGGTCGCCGGATCGGTGATCGCCCAGCAGCTCGGCCTCGGATTTGTCACCGCGATCGACCCGACCCAGGGTCAGCAGGGCCTGCTGATCGGAAATTTCCTCACCCTGCTCGGCGTCACCATGCTGTTTGCGACCGACAGCCATCATCTCGTCATCGCCGCGCTGAACGACAGCTACTCGATCTTCTCGCCGGGCGAGCCGATACCGGGCGGCGATGTCGCCGCACTCGCCACCCGCGCCTTCGCCGCGGCGTTCAAGATCGGCATGCAGTTGTCGGCGCCGTTCCTGGTATTCGGCCTCGTCTTCAACATCGGCCTCGGCGTGCTGGCGCGGCTGATGCCGCAGATGCAGGTCTATTTCGTCGGCGTGCCGCTGTCGATTCTCGCCGGCTTCCTGATCTTCTCGGTCGTCATCGCAACGATGATGGGAACGTTCCTCGACTATTTCACCGCCGTCATGCACGACATGATACCGCTCACCTGAAAGCCCCAAAACGATGGCGGATGAAGACGACGCATCTGAACGCTCGGAAGACCCTACGCAAAAACGTCTCGACGACGCCCACGACCGCGGCGACGTCGCCAAGAGCCAGGAGGTCAATACCTGGTTCATGATCGCGGGCGGCACGCTGGTATTCTCGACATTTTCCGGATCGATCGGCGGGATTCAGATGCCGCTGCGCAACCTGATCGCCAATTCGTGGATGATCCACGTCGATGGACCCGGTTTGATGGCGTTGGCGCGGAGTCTCGAATATGTGCTGATCGCCGCCCTCGGCGTGCCGCTGTTGATGCTGGCGCTGTCGGCGATCGCGGGCAATTTGCTGCAGCACCGGCTGGTATGGTCAGGAGAATCCCTCAAGCCCAAGTTCAGCAAGATATCGCCGGCGGCCGGCGCCAAGCGGATATTCGGCAAGCAGGCGGCGGCAAATTTCGGCAAGGGGCTTTTCAAGCTGGTGGCGCTGGGCGCCGTGATGACGGCGATCCTCTGGCCCGAGCGTCATCGCCTGGAAGCGATGGTGCGGTTCGATCCGGCCGCGATCTTCGGCGTGGTCACCAGCCTGACGCTGCATCTGATGGGCGCCGTGGTGGCGATGCTCGCGGTTGTCGCGATCGCGGACTATTTCTTCCAGTACCGGCAATGGTACGAGCGGCAGAAGATGTCGCTGAAGGAAATGAAGGAAGAGTTCAAGCAATCCGAAGGCGACCCGCACATCAAGGGCCGGCTCCGGCAATTGCGGCATGCGCGCATGAAGAAGCGCATGATGACCGCGGTTCCCAAGGCCTCCGTCATCATCACCAACCCGACCCACTATTCGGTCGCGCTTTCCTACGAACGCGGGATGTCGGCGCCGGTCTGCGTGGCCAAGGGCGCCGATAACATCGCGCTCAAGATCAGGGAAATCGCCCGCAAGCACGATATTCCCATCGTCGAGAACGTGCCGCTGGCACGGGCCCTGTACGCGACCGTGGAGATCGACGACGAGATCCCGGTGGAACACTATCATGCGGTCGCCGAGATTATCGGCTACGTCATGGGGCTGCGGCGCGGGCTTTCCGGGCAGCGGCCATGACGCCGGGAACAGTATGCCTTATTGTGCCGTAAATGGGCGCAACCGGCGAAATAACTGTGTGGTGGACTTGCGCTTGCGGGTCCGATTCAGGCACTCAGGAGCGGGCGCGCGGATCGCGCGTCACATTCACGTCGACAGGCCGCGTCCCCTGCCATGACCGCCGAACTTGACAACGATCCGTCAGAGCCGATGACCGCCCCCGAGCCGGCGCGGCGGAGCGGCAGCATCGTGCTGGTTCTGCTGGTGGCCGGCGCGATCGTCGCCGCCGCGGTTGCGCTGACCACCATCGGCCGGGCGCAGGCGCAGCCCTACATTCTCGGGCTGCTGGCGCTGCTGGCGATGGTCGGCCTGTTCAATCTGTTCGCGTATGCCGCGGGCATCATTCGTTTCACCGATCGCTCCGCCGACGATCCGGTGGTCCGTCGCATCCCGGACCTCGCCTATGACGGCGTCGCGGTCACCGACCCACGCGGTCACGTGGCCTATTGCAACCCTGCCTATCTCGCGCTCACGGGGGCCGCGAGCCCGCACGACGTCCGCCCGGTGGAGCGGGTCTTCATTGGCAATCCCGATGTGTCGGAAGCGGTGTTTCGCCTCCTCAAGGCGGCGCGCGAAGGCAAGCGGCAGCAGGAAGAAGTCCGCATCGCCGGCACCGACGGCAGCCATGGCCGCTGGCTGCGGATGCGGGTTCGGCCGCTCGGCCAGGGCAAGCGCGAGGCGAAATACGCGGTATGGTCGATTGCCGATATCACCCGCGACCGCGAACGGCAGGAGGACGTCTTCCAGGAGCTGCAGCATGCGATCGAATATCTCGATCACGCGCCTTGCGGCTTTTTCTCGGTCAATGCCGCCGGAGACATCGTCTATGTCAACGCGACGCTGGCCAACTGGCTGGACTACGATCTGGCCGAGATCGGCTCGGGCGGCTTGAAGCTGGCCGACATCGTGTCCGGCGACGGCGCGTCGCTGCTGACGTCGATTGCGCCGGTGCCGGGTGAGGTCAAGACCGAGGTGTTCGACATCGACCTGCGGATGCGCGGCGGCAAGACCATGCCGGTGCGTCTCTACCACAAGCTGGCCTTCGGGGCCGACAGCGCGCCCGGCGCCTCGCGCACGCTGGTGATCAGCCGCGCCCGCGACGAGCGCGCCGATCCGCAGCGGGCGGCCGAGGTTCGCTTCATGCGCTTCTTCGACCACACGCCGATGGCGATCGCGACCGTCGACCGGTCGGGCGCGGTGGTCCGCGCCAATGCGCGGTTCGCCAAGCTGGCGCAAAGCCTGAGCCCCGACGGCGTGGCCAACAAGTCGATTTTCAGGGCCGTCAACGCCCGCGATCGCCACCTTCTGATCGCCGCCATCAGCCAGGCGGCGGAGGGGCAGGGCGATATCGCGCCGGTCGAGGCCATGCTCGACGGGCCCAAGGAGCGTTGGGGGCAGTTTTTCGTCACCGCCGTCGAGGAAGACGAACGCGAGACCGAGGCCGCCATCGTCTACCTGCTGGAGACCACCGAACGGCGGGCCCTGGAGAACCAGATCAGCCAGTCGCAGAAGATGGACATGGTCGGCCAGCTCGCCGGCGGCATCGCGCACGATTTCAACAACGTGCTCTCCGCCATCATGATGGCCAACGACTTCCTCTTGAACGCGCACAAGCCGACCGATCCCTCGTTCCAGGATATCATGCAGATCAAGCAGAACGCGACCCGCGCCGCGACGCTGGTGCGTCAGCTGCTGGCGTTCTCGCGCCGCCAGACCCTGCGGCCGCAGGTGCTCGATCTCGGCGACGCATTGAGCGATCTCACCATGCTGCTGCGGCGCCTGATCGGCGAGAAGGTCAAGCTCGACCTGGTGCATGGCCGCGATCTCTGGCCGGTGAAGGTCGACGTGTCGCAGTTCGAACAGGTGATCGTCAATCTCGCCGTCAACGCCCGTGACGCGATGCCCGACGGCGGCAAGCTGACGGTACGAACCGCCAACATCACCGCCGAGGAATCCGCCGATCTCGCCTACAAGGGCATGCCGGCGGCGGATTATGTCCGGATCGACATATCGGATACCGGCACCGGCATTGCTCCCGAAATCGTCGACAAGATCTTCGAGCCGTTCTTTTCGACCAAGGAGGTCGGCAAGGGCACCGGGCTCGGCCTGTCGACGGTGTATGGCATCGTCAAGCAGACCGGCGGCTTCATCTATGTGGACTCCGCAGCCGGCAAGGGCACCTCGTTCCGCATTTTCCTGCCGCGGCATCATCCCGAGCAGGAGGTCCAGCCCGACGCCGCCGCCGCCAATGGTGCGGCCAAGGAACCGGCGGCCGAGGCCAGGCCGCGCGCCGACCTGACGGGGCAGGGCACTATTCTTTTGGTTGAGGACGAGGAGGGCCTGCGCTCGCTGAATGCCCGGGGCCTGCGCTCGCGCGGCTACAGCGTCATCGAGGCCTCCAACGGGATCGAGGCGCTGGAAGCGCTGGAGGAAAAGAACGGCGCGGTGGATCTCGTGGTTTCCGACGTGGTGATGCCGGAAATGGATGGCCCGACGCTGCTGAAGACCATGCGCGGCCGCAATCCCGATCTCAAGATCATCTTCGTGTCGGGCTATGCGGAAGACGCCTTCGAGAAGAGCCTGCCGGAGAACCAGCAATTCGCGTTCCTGCCCAAGCCGTTCACGCTGAGCCAGCTGGTCGCCGCGGTGAAGGAAACCATGGCGCCGTCGTGAGGGCGCGTGTTCCGGAGGCGGTGCAGCATTCCCCCGGCGAGCCAACGGGTCGAGCGATTCCGCCCCCATCGCAGTTTCCCCGCGACCGAGGGCCGCAGCCATGCGTCCCGATGGTGGCTTCACTTTTAGGCAACGTTGCCCATGTTAGGGGCGGTTCCCCTGTCGGGGATTTGAGGACATTGACATGAAATTCACGCAACGCGCCCGCGGCATCGTCTGGACGATTGCCGTCGCACTGTCGCTGGCGTTACCGCTGGTAGCGGCGATCTCGCCGGCCGACGCCCGGATCGGCGGCGGCGTCAGCTCGGGTTCACGGGGAGCGCGAACCTTCACCGCGCCGCCGACCACTTCGACCGCGCCCAACGCGGCGCAGCCGTTCAACCGCACCATGACCCAGCCGGGCAGCCCCGGCTTGGGCGCGCCGGCCGGCGGCGGGTTCTTCAACCGGCCGGGCATGGGCATGCTGGGCGGGCTCGCCGCGGGCTTCCTCGGCGCCGGCCTGCTGGGCATGTTGTTCGGCGGCGGAATGTTCGGCGGCCTCGGTGGGTTTTCGTCGATCATCGGCCTGATCCTGCAGATCGGCCTGATCATCATCGTGGTCAGGCTGGCGATGTCATGGTGGCAGCGCCGCCACGAGACCGCCTCCGCCTATGCGGGCGGTCCCGCCGCACCCGGCGCGGCGTCGAGCTTCCGCACCGCGAGCGGTTTCGGACTGGGATCGGGCAGCGCGCCGCTCGAGATTCTGCCAAGCGACTACGAAGCCTTCGAGCGGTTGCTGGGCGATATCCAGACGGCGTGGTCCAACGAGGACGTCGCCCGGCTGCATACGCTGGCGACCCCCGAAATGGTGTCCTACGTCACCCAGGATATCGCCGACCACAAGGCGCAAAACATCGTCAACACGGTCTCCGACGTCAAGCTGCTGCAGGGCGATCTTGCCGAAGCCTGGCGCGAAGGCGAGACCGACTTCGCCAGCGTGGCGCTGCGCTACTCGCTGATCGACAAGACCGTCGATCGCGCCACCGGCCGGCTGGTCAAGGGCAGCGAACAGCCCACCGAGGCGACCGAAGTCTGGACCTTCCTGCGCCCCCGCGGCGCCAATTGGGAGCTCTCGGCGATCCAGCAAACCTGATCGTGCGCGAGCTGATAACGATGCAAGGCGCCGCGGTTGATGCCGCGGCGCCTTTTTCATGTCGACGTCGCTGAAGTGGAATAATATCGGTCGGGGTGGGTTGATCCCTGACCGGACGGCTCATGCCAAGGCCATTCAAATCTAAGGGCCATTCAAATCAAAAATAAATTGGAGGAACAAATGCCCACTCTCGCCCAAATCATCCAGCCGGTGAGCCTGATCGTGGCCGCCGCGGCGTTCGCTTCTGTTGCGGCTCAGCCGGCGCAGGCCCAATCGGCCGGCACCACCTTCTTCGTGACCTCGGTCGGCATCGGCAATGGCGGCAACCTCGGCGGCCTTGCCGGCGCCGACAACCACTGCCAGACGCTGGCGCAGGCCGCGGGCGCCGGCGCCAAGACCTGGCGTGCCTATCTCTCGACGCAACTCGCCGACGGCAAGCCGGCCGTAAACGCCCGCGACCGCATCGGCAAGGGACCGTGGCAGAATTCAAAAGGCGTGGTGATCGCCAAGGATGTCGCCGAACTGCACGGCGCCAACAACCTGACCAAACAGACCGCACTGAGCGAGAAGGGCGAAGTCAACAACGGCCGCGGCGATACGCCGAACCGCCACGATGTGCTGACGGGATCGCAGGCCGACGGCACGGCCTTTGCCGCCGGCGACGACCGCACCTGCAAGAACTGGACGAGCAGCACCCAGGGCGCGGCGATGGTCGGCCATTCCGACCGTATCGGGTTGCGCGACGATGACGCGTCGAAATCCTGGAACAGTTCGCACCCCTCGCGCGGACCGGACGGCGGCTGCTCGCAGCCCGACCTCAAGAGCACCGGCGGCGACGGCTTGATGTATTGCTTCGCGGCGAACTGACGCGTCATCCTGGCCGATGTCCGCTTGCCCGGCCTACAAGCCGGACATCGTGCCATGATCCAGCCGGTTAGGCGCTCGCGGCGAATAATTCCCAGCGGCCCGGAAGGCCCTTGAGTTCGTGTGAACCGCGTTCGGCGAATTTCAGCCCGGCGCCGGCCACCAGATCGGTGACGACCCGCGAAACCAGAACCTCGCTGGCTTGGGATTGCGCCATGACGCGCGCGGCCGCATGCACGGCGATGCCGCCGACGTCCTGGCCCCTGATTTCGATTTCGCCGGTATGCAGACCGGCGCGCAACGGCAGCCCGATCTGCTTCGCCGCTGCCCCCAATGCCAATGCGCAGCGAACGGCGCGGCCGGGTCCATCGAACGTCGCCAGGATGCCGTCGCCGGTGCTTTTGACCAGAATTCCCCGATGTTTCCCGACCATCTGCTTCGCCAGCTGGTCGTGATTGTCGAGCGACCGCCGCCATGCCTGATCTCCCATGGCGGCAGCGCTGCGTGTCGAATTGACAATGTCCGTGAACAGGACCGTGGCCAGGACGCGCTCGAGCTCGCTGGACAAACCGTCGCGATGTCCGGTTACGAATTCCTCGATGTCGCCAATCAGCGCCTCGGTATCGCCGGCCCAGAATGCATGGTCGCCATCGGGATATTCGATGAATCGCGCATTCGGAATCTGGGCCGCCAGATCGCGTCCGAGCGCGACCGGAATTTGAGCGTCTGTCCGGCGGTGCAGCACGAGCGTCGGTACCCGCACATTGGCAAGGACCGGCCTGACGTCGATCTGCGCGTTCAGCAACGCGATCGCCTTGACGGAGCCCCGGCTGGCGGCATTGCGTTCCAGCCTGCCGAACTGGATGACCGCTTCCGGGTTGGTGGCCTGCTGCGCGATCACGGTCTTGATTAGGTCGCCCGTGCCCCAGTTTTCCACCCGCCTGGCAACGCGTTCTTCGAGGTCGTCCGACAGGAACTCCGACGCCCGAGCAAAGCCGCCGAACAGCACGAGCTGCGTCACCCGCTCGGGATATGTGGCGGTGAACAGCACGCTCATGGCGGAGCCTTCGGAAAATCCCATGATCACGGCCTGCTTCGAGCCGACGTCATCCATGACGGCCCGAACGTCATCCATCCGTTCCTCCAGGGACGGTGCGCCCGATATCCGGTCCGATAGTCCCTGACCTCGCTTGTCAAAGGTGACGACGCGGGCGAATGCCGAAAGACGACGCAGGAAGGCGGTATATCCGATCAGCTCGTGCATGAATTCGACATGCGAAACGAAACCGGGGACCATAATGATATCCACCGGTCCCGCGCCCATGACCTGATAGGCAATGTTGACGTCGCCGCTGACGGCATAGCGAGTCACGGGCAAATCCGGATGATCCATGGGTGTTTTTCACCTTTGCAACATTGGCCGATCCTTGCCCGCGCGCGTGATGCGGTCAACCGCAAAACCCGGTTCCGCGCCCGTCGACTGGCCGCTTGTGGCATGATGTCGTTTTCCCGGTCGAAACAGCGTCGACATTTTGTAAGCAAGAGGCGAGGTGCGGGGCAGGAGCCGGTCTGGACGACCGCCCGGAACCCATGCGCTGATCGCCTTCAAGGCTGGGCAACCACAAAGGGCCAACCATGCGCTACGAACTCTATTACTGGCCGTCGATTCAGGGCCGCGGTGAATATGTCCGCCTCGCGCTGGAAGAGGCCGGCGCCGATTATGCCGATGTCGCGCGCAACGAGCGCGGCATGGCGGCGATGATGCGGATGATGGAGCAAAACGGCGGCACGCCGCCGTTCGCGCCGCCGTTTCTGAAGTCCGGCAAGCTCGTGATCGGGCAGACCGCCAACATCCTGCTCTATCTGGGATCGCGCCACGGCCTGGCGCCGAAGGCGGAAGCGGGAAAGCTGTGGGTTCACCAGCTGCAGCTGACGATCACGGATCTCGTGCTGGAAATTCACGACACCCATCATCCGCTCGGGCCGTCGCTGTATTACGAGGATCAACGGGGCCCTGCGAAAAAGCGCACGGAGGAATTCTGGAAGGAACGCGTGCCGAAATATCTCGGCTATTTCGAAGCTCTGGTGCAGGACCGTGGCGGCTTCTGTGTCACCGGGCGCAAGCTCACTTACGTCGATCTTTCGCTGTTCCAGATCGTGGCAGGGCTGCGCTATGCCTTTCCCAAGCGCATGAAGGCCTTCGAGCGCCGGATTCCCGGACTGCGCGATCTGCACGACCGCGTGGCGGGCCGTCCGAACATCAAGGCCTATCTCGCGAGCGACCGCCGCATCGCCTTCAACGAGGACGGCATTTTCCGGCATTACAGGGAATTGGATATCTGACGCCGTCATTCCGGGATGGTCCGTCAGGACCAGACCCGGAATCTCGACGACATGGATCGAGATTCCGGGTTCGCGCTGGCGCGCGCCCTCAGCGACAAGCGCTTCGCGCTTGCGCGGGGAATGACGGCGGTAGTCTCTACCGATTCCGCCCATCGATCGGCGTCATCGCCAGATTGGCGAGCTCAATCCCGTCGATGCAGCTGACATTCAGCGCCACCACCTCGGTGCCGTCGGGCTTGCTGCCGCGCGCGAATATCTCGACGCCGCAGTCGATGCAGGACTGATGCCGGATCGCGTGCTTGTTGAACAGATATTCCCGCAGATTGTCCTCGCCGGCGCGCAGCTGAAAATCCTTTGGCGCAAGGAATGCGAAATGGAGGCCCTTCTTGGTGCAGATCGAGCAGTTGCACGCGGTCACCATGGCGAGATCCGTGGTGCATTCGAAGCGCACCAGGCCGCAATGGCAGCCGCCGGTGAAAGTCTTGCTGGTCATCGGTCTACTTCCTCACCAAAGTCCGGGCACCAGACGATAGCGCACCTGCGCGGTGTAGTCAGCATAGCCTGGAAGGCCCGCGATCAGCGCGCGTTCCTCGATGCGGGCGCGGATCGCGAACAGCACGCCGAACAGCGGCGCCATCGCCACGCCCCACCACGATCCCAGCAATAGCGGCGCGCCGACGAAGAACAGCATGATGCTGGAATACATGGGATGGCGTACCCAGGCGTAGGGGCCGGTCGAGATCACGCGGTGGTGGCGCTCGGTCTGCACCCTGACGACCGGTGCCGCAAAGGAGTTTTCGTGAAACACCCACATGATGCAGCCGGTCGACAGCAGGTACAGCGCCAGTCCCAGCGCCTCGAGTGGCAACGGAACCTGGGAACCGTGGGCGCGCCGATCGATCCCGATCGCGACAAACCAGAGCAGGGCGGTCGCGACGAATACCAGCATGAATTTCTTGTCGGCGGCAGGCTGCCCCTCGCGCGCGGTCAGCCGCAGCCGTTCGGCGAGCAGCGCCGGGTCGGTTCGGGCGAGCCACCATCCGCAGGCGGGGCCGAGCATCGCCGAGGTCGCCAGGAATGCCCATGCTCCCGGCCAGTGCAGCGTGCCCGCCGACGCGAACAGCACCGCTGCCATCGCGATGACGAAGAATGAGTTCTGCAGCAGTAATTTTCCGATCATCCCGGGTCCCCATTACGGGGCCGGGACGATCGCGCGGTTTTCCGGCAATCTTGCGGCGGGTTGTGTTCCAAAGCGTTTTCAAGCGACGCGCAGACCGCTTCGCGTCAAGAAAACGCGTCAAATCAGGAAAGCCCCGTTTCGATTCGATCGAAACGGGAAAGGCTCCAGCCACCCCGGCGGAGCGCGACGAGAGCGGACTTAGACGAGCTGATTGACCCGCGTTCCCTGTCCCGGCGGCAGCGCGGCCTGAGGCTGCGGCTGGGTCGCGCCGGCGTCATTGGCATCGCCATCGTTCTGCGCGGTGGGCGGCTTGGGCGTGCTGGTGTCGGGTGGGGTCACCGGCGTTGATGCCGGGATGCTCGAAACGTTCATGGACGGATTCCTTTTGCACTTGATCGCCCGATTGTGACGATCCGGGTGCGAAGGCTTCGTGAATCCAATCCCTAAATCAGGCCGTATCGCGCCCCCTCGCGTCACATGGTGAACGTCAGGCACCTTGTTTCCGATAAAATTGCAGCGATTGCGTCAGCCCTGGATTTACCTACTCGTCCTTGCGGCGCGAGATCGCGATCGAGATTTCCGTCTTGGTCCGCGAGCAATTCATGTCGAGACGGCGGTAACGCGATTTGACGTCGTCGCCGCGAAAGATGCCCATTTGCGACAGGCAGCGCGCGACGCCCTTCTGCATCTCGTCCTTCGGCAGCGTGAAGACGAGGGCGGCGGCACGGGCGACGAAGTCGACGAATTCCGGCTTCGGCTTGCGGCCGTCGGCCTTGGCGTAGAGTTCGTTGGAGTAGTTGCGGCTGGCGCAGCCGAGCGAGAGCTCCTTGGCCAGCGGATGCGACAGGTAGATGACGTTGGCCGCCGTGATGCCGATCTTGAGACCGTCGATCTGGTTCTTGAGCTGGCCCGCGATATCGTCGCAGCGGTCGGCGCGCGCCGGGGAGGCGGCGAATGCGGCGAGCAGCGCCAGCGTGGCGAATATGGCGCGCCGGAATTGGTTTCTTGTCATGAATACCCCCGCGCCATTGAAGCTTGCGCGGAAGATTCATGCAAGCGCCCAGCCGCGACCGGGCCCGTGGTCTGTGGTTTTTGCGGGATCAGGGAGGCAAGCAAACCTTCCTTTTGTCTGAAAAGTGCTTAGAACGGGGCAATCGCCGGTGGGTGTCTTGCAGCAGACACTGGCCGGCTTCCAACACACGAGCCCCCCATGAACGCCCCCACCGCCTTTCCCGATCCAAAGCCCGTTCCGCCCTACAAGCACACGCCGCTGTTTCCGCTGGGGCCGGACACCACGCCCTACAAGAAGATCACGACCGAGGGCGTGCGGGTCGAGAAGGTGCTGGGCCGCGACATGCTGGTGGTCTCGCGCGAGGCGCTGCGGGCGTTGTCGGAGGCCGCGTTCGGCGACATCAATCATTATCTGCGGCCCGGTCACCTCAAGCAGTTGCGCGCGATCCTTGATGACAAGGAGGCCAGCGACAACGACAAGTTCGTCGCCTTCGATTTCCTGAAGAACGCCAACATCGCCGCCGGCGGCGTGTTGCCGATGTGCCAGGATACCGGCACCGCCATCATCATGGGCAAGAAGGGGTTTCGCGTCATCACCGATGGCGACGACGAGGCAGCGCTTTCGGAAGGTGCGCGGGACGCCTACTTGCGCCGCAACCTGCGTTATTCGCAGGTCGCGCCGCTGTCGATGTATGAGGAGAAGAATACCGCCAACAACATGCCGGCGCAGTGCGAGATCTATGCCGAGGGCGACGACGCCTACAAGTTCATGTTCATGGCCAAGGGCGGCGGCTCCGCCAACAAGAGCTTTCTGTTCCAGGCGACCCCCTCGGTGCTGACCAAGGACCGCCTGCTGGCGTTCCTGAAGGAGAAGGTGCTCACCTTGGGCACCGCGGCGTGCCCGCCCTATCATCTGGCGATCGTGATCGGCGGCACCTCGGCCGAACTCTGCATGAAGACCGTGAAGCTGGCCTCGGCGCGCTATCTCGACGCGCTGCCGACCCACGGATCGGCCGACGGCAACGCCTTCCGCGATCTCGAGATGGAGCAGGAAATCCTGAAGATGACGCAAAGCCTGGGAGTGGGCGCGCAGTTCGGCGGCAAATATTTCTGCCATGACGTCCGCGTCATCCGGATGCCGCGGCACGGCGCCTCGCTGCCGATCGGGCTCGGCGTCTCCTGCTCGGCCGATCGCCAGGTGCTCGGCAAGATCACGAAGGACGGCGTCTATCTCGAGGAGCTCGAGCACAACCCCGCGCAGTATCTGCCCGCGGTCGAGCAGGCGCTCGGCGGCGAGGTCGTCAAGATCGACCTCAACCGGCCGATGAAGGACATTCTCGCAACCCTTTCGAAGCATCCGATCAAGACCCGGCTGTCGCTGACCGGCACCATGATCGTGGCGCGGGATTCCGCGCACGCCAAATTGCGCGAGCGGCTGGAGAAGGGTGAGCCGCTGCCGGATTATTTCAAAAATCATCCGGTCTATTACGCCGGTCCCGCCAAGACGCCGGAAGGCTACGCCTCCGGCGCGTTCGGCCCGACCACCGCGGGAAGGATGGACTTTTTCGTCGACCAGTTCCAGGCCGCGGGCGGTTCGATGGTGATGGTGGCCAAGGGCAACCGAGCGGTCGCGGTGCGCGAGGCCTGCAAGAAGCATGGCGGATTTTATCTGGGCTCGATCGGCGGTGCCGCGGCCAACCTCGCCGAGCACTGCATCAAGAAGGTCGAGGTGGTGGAATATCCCGAACTCGGCATGGAAGCGATCTGGCGCATCGAGGTCGAGGATTTCCCGGCCTTCATCATCATCGACGACAAGGGCAACGACTTCTTCAAGGAGTTGAATCTGGGGTGATCGCGCTGTCTGCGATCAGGCTTTGAGCCGAGGACAAGATGATCGAGTGGTTCGACGACCTGAAGCTGGGGATGCGTTTTGAGAGTGGCGAGGTCACGGTCAGCCGGGAAGACATCAAGCGGTTCGCGTCCGAATTTGATCCGCAGCCGTTTCACCTGGACGAGGAGGCTGCCGAGAACACGGTGTTCAAGGGGCTTGCCGCTTCGGGATGGCACACCGCCGCGATCGCCATGAATCTCGCCATTCAGGCGCGGCCGTTCGGGCCTCACCCCTTGATGGGAGCCGGCGTCGACGAGTTGCGCTGGATGAAGCCGGTCAGGCCCGGCGATACCCTGCGCCTGGAGGGCGAGGTGGTCGAACTGATCCCGTCGCGGAGTAAGCCGCAAGGCGTCGCCCGGATCAAATGGACCGCCTACAATCAAGACGGCGAGGCCGTCTACACCTTCAATCCGATCGCCATCGTGCCGCGCCGGCCGGCCTGAGACGAACCCCCGCTCGGGCTTGACTTCTGATTTTCCGAAATTGCGCTTGACGGCCGGGTAGACACAGGAATATTTTGATTCGCATCCCGTCCCAACAGAGGGGCGGCTCGCGATCGTCACGAACGCGGGACGGGATGCGGTGGACGTTTTGGCGCCTTTGACGAATGGCGCAGAAGGCGGACGGCGAAGTCGTGTGGTCCTGATGCCCCGACGCTGGCATCAAGTTCCTGGGAAGCAAGCTTCTCGGGGGCGACGGGGGCAACAAAGCCCGGTCCCCGGGGAGAGCGCGTATAAGCCGTAAAACCATTGCGCGGGGAATGCCGGGTGATTCCGGTGTGACCTGACCAACGCGTGTGCTTTTCGCTTTTCTACCGTCGCACACGCGGCCATCGGGCGCATCGGGCGCCCGGCATTCCCTGCGCCCTCTGATTTCAGAGGGCGGGAGTTAACAAGCAAAACTCGGGCGTATCGCGCCGCGAGAATGCGAAGCCGTGCACGGTGATCTCCCCTCCCTCCACGCGCCGTTGCGCGTGGCGGGAGGGGCGGTCCGCGATGGCGGGCTGTTTGAAATTCGAATCTGTAGCGGCATCACGCGCACTACAGTAGGTGTCGTCCCTGCGAACGCAGGGACCCATAACCACCGGCGCTGATTGTTGCTAAGGACGTCGACCACACCGCGAAACGGAAAGACCTCACGGTATGGGTCCCTGCGTTCGCAGGGACGACATCCGTAGTGCCTACGCCCGCGTCCCCGTAAACGGAAAGCTGCCCATCGGACCGATGCCCATTTCGCCGGCAATGCTGTCGCCGGAAACCTTGCCGGTGAATTCGAGCGTCAGCGGCATCGGATTGGTGATCGACACCTTCCAGGCGACGTCGTCGCCATTGGTCTTGCCGTCGAAGATCTCGATCGAATTGCCTTCGGCGGCCTGCGTGCCCGTCAGCGCGCCGCCGGCGCTCTTCAGGCTCAGCGTCGCGTTGCGATCGCCCATCGGCGTCGACATCGTGATATTCCAGTTTCCGTCAACGGCCATTCTCGCCTCTCCTCGTATCGACTTCGCAAAACCGGGAATGGTTCTGGGGTCCGCTCAAGCTTCAGGCGGCGGTATAGCGCATCTTGCGGCCGATGCCCAATGGTGAAGCCTGCGGCTTTTTGCGCCACGGGTTGGCTTCGCGCATCGTCGCAGATGTTGCGCCAAACCGCCTGGTCAGGTGCTGGCGGCGCGAAGGCGGCTGGTCATGAGGATCCGGAACACGACGTATTGCACGGCGAAGGCCGCGACCTTGGCTCCGACCGCGACCACCGACACATAGATCGCCCACAGCTTGATGTCGCCGGTCAGCGCCACCGCGATGGTGCCGAGCCCGAGCACAAACATCAGCGCCGCCCAGGCGTAGCCGGCGAGGGTGACATATTCCGGAATGGTCTGCGCCACCAGCGGCGGCACGTAGCGCAGCATCCAGCCGCGCTTGAGCATGATGGCGCCGATCGCAAAATGCGCGATCGCCGGTTTGGCCAGCACGAAGCGCGGATCGCTGGTCAAGAGCGTGGCGCCGCCGAGCACGATCACCAGCGCCAGGCTGGCATAGGTCATGAAGCCAAGCGGCGCGCGCTTGACGCGGGCATGCACGACCTGGACCACCGCGCCCGCGATCGCCACGCCGGTCGCCAGCATGACGTTGCCGGTGATCAGGTACAGCGCCAGGAACACGATGGTGGAAAGGAAGTCGGTGCCGAGCCTGACGAATACGTCCTTCATGGCTGCGCTCTTTCTTTGGTCGGTTAGCCCGCCTGATCAGGAAACAGGCGATGCGATGGCCGCGCCGCCGATCTGGCCTTGCGGTATTCCGGGTACCATCCGGTGAAATAGATCGCGGTAGTTCGGGCGGCGAGCGCGACGGCAAGCCCGGTCCACAGCGGCAGCCCCGGAACATGGATCACCAGCGCGTTCGCCGTCATCATCAGAACGATGGCCAGCGCCCAGGCCGAGGTGATCACATAATTGGCGGTCAGGAAATCTGGCAATTGGGCCGTCTTTGCATCGGACATTTCGCGGGCGTATTCCAGCGTGAACGGTTTGCCGATCGCCAGCGAACCTAGCGCGATCGCAAGGATGCCGGCATCGACCGCGAGCTTGACGGCCGAACTGCTCCAGACGTGATGCGTCAGCGCGAGGTAGGCGCCGAGGCCCGCGAACAGGATGGCGGAGCCCGCGCCGAGCATCTTGACCGAGCGGCCGCCTCGCACGTCATGGGCGATCACCGCAAGACACACCGCCGCCGCCGCGAACAGGCTCACCGTGGCGGAACTGACCAGCATCAGCGTCGCAAATACGCCATAGGGCGCAAGGATCAGGAGGATCGTCATGGCAACCTCGTTCATCCGATCTTTACAGTGTCAAGATAAACTAAACCCCCGAACATGGCGCAGGTCAAGCCAAATCTTTACAGTGTCAAAATCGTGATCTATATAGCGCCGATGGCCAGAACACCGAAAATGGTCCGGACCCGCCGCCCGGCAGCGGGCGTCACCCCCGCGCGGATCGCCCGGAACGCGGGCGGGCGCCGTGCCGGCCCCGTCGGCAAGGACGCGCCTTACCATCACGGCGCGCTGCGCGAAGGTTTGCTCGCGGCGGCCGAAAGGGTGCTGGAGCGCGAAGGGCTGGCCGGGCTGACGTTGCGGGCGGTGGCGCGCGAGGCCGGCGTCTCTCACGCCGCGCCCGCCCATCATTTCGGCGATCTCACGGGCCTTGTCAGCGAACTCGCCGCGATCGGGTTCCGGCAATTCAATGCCGCCATGGTGGTGGCGGACGCCGACGGTGACACGCCGGCGCAGCGGGCGATGGCGCGGGCCAAGGCCTACATCGCCTATGCGCAGGCCCATCCCGGCATGTACGGTCTGATGTTCCGCACCGAGCGGCTCGATACGTCGCGCCCCTCGCTGCGCGAGGCCGCAAGAGCGTCATTCGCGGGCCTGGCCGGCGCGATCGGCGCGCAGCGGCAGGAGTTGATTGCCGCGGACGCGCTGTCGCTCGATCAGGCCGCCGCGATCGCGCGCGCCTGGTCGCTGGTCCACGGTTTCACCATGTTGCTGCTGGATGGCCGGCTCGCCGACATTCTGCGGCGGCTGCCCGAGGGAACCGACGCCGAAACCCTGCTGGATGCCATGCTCAGAGCAAGCGTGGTCCGGCCGGCGGGGTCATAAGTCATCGTCTCAACCGGCAAACGGGCCTCCATTGTGAAAATCACGTCTTCGACCTGCGCAATCTGGGGAAGGATCATGCAAACGGCGCGAAGGGCCTGACATTTACGCGGAATTGTCCTAGAACACTGGCTTCGCGATCCGTCGCCTTCACTAGTGTGTCAGTTACCTCATCTCATGCCTGCCATTTCGTCGAAGAAACCCTATCGCGTCGGCCGTTCCCGCACCGGACTCGGCCTCTTCGCCACCAAACCGATCAAAAAGGGCACCAAGATCGTCCGCTATTTTGGTCCGCTGCTGGATTCGAAGAAGAAGAAGGACGACGCGATCGAGAACAAGTATCTGTTCGAGCTCAACGGCCGCTGGACCATCGACGGCTCGGTGCGCAAGAACATCGCGCGTTACATCAATCACGCCTGCAAGCCGAATGCGGAATCCGACGTCAGTCCGCGCAAGCGCAAGGTGGTGATCCGCGCGATCAAGAACATCTCGCCCGGCGAAGAGATCAACTACGATTACGGCACCGATTATTTCAAGGCGTATCTGAAGCCGATCGGATGCAAATGCGACGCCTGCGAGAAGAAGCGCAAGAAAAAGCGCGCCGAGGCGAGGGCCGAACGGTTGCGCCTGAAGGCCAAGGCCGAGCGCAAGGCCTTGAAGAAGGCCGAAAAGCAGGCGGCGAAGGCCCGAGAAAAACTGAAGGAAAAACTGAAGCTGCAACTGAAGCGGAAGCTGAACGGCCAGGTGAATGGCGCGAAGCTGAACGGCAAGCCCTTGAACGGCAGGCATTCAAACGGGTTTGGCCGATCCAGGGCGGTTGCGACAAAATCGGCTGCCGCGATGCCCAGAACTTCCGCGAAGCCTGGGACCATCGCGACGGCCGCGGGTCAGGACCAACAAGCCCTGGCCTAGACCGCCAGCGCACTGCTGCTCCGGCGCAACCCGATATACTGCAGCTCGGCGAGAGCGCCCACCGCGATCGCCTGCATTGCGATGGCGGCTTCGCCCAAGAGGTTGGGGCTGACCGCTGCACTGAGCAACAGCGCGATGCTGGCCAGCGTCCACGCCGCATTGCCCGCGATCACGATGACTACCAAGGGCTTTGGCATCGATTGGCGGGTGCCGAGCCAGCCGACCAGTGCCGCGTAGGCAATCACAAACAGGCCGGTCGCGCGCAACAGTGCTTCGGGCAGGTTGAGGAGCGGAGCAAACTCGCCGGCGCCAAAGGTGAGCAACACGCCCGATACGCCGCTGAAGATGGCGTCGGCCTGGACGGCGCGGCGCAGAAACAGGGATGGTTGGATCATGGTGGCTCTCCATACATCTGGGGTGGAGATGGATCAGCGCGCCGACCGCCGACGCGTCATCTCCGGTGCCTGCGAAGATGATCCGCCGCGGAAGGCAATTCCATTACGTCCGAGGTAATGGAAGGTACGAAATTGCATGGTAGGTTTCCAGCATGAACGCACAAACCGCCGCGGCGCGAGCCGACCAGCCCAAGCCCGCCCATATCGGCGACCACCTGCGCGAATGGCGCCAGCGTCGCCATCTCAGCCAGCTTGATCTCGCCGGCGACGCCGAGATCTCCGCGCGCCATCTCAGCTTCGTGGAAACCGGGCGCGCAGCGCCGTCGCGCGACATGGTGCTGAAGCTCGCGGAGCGGCTCAACGTGCCGCTGCGCGAACGCAATGTGCTGCTGGTGGCGGCGGGGTTCGCGCCGGCGTTTCCGCAGCGATCGCTCGACGATCCCGCGCTGAAATCGGCGCGGGCTGCGATCGACCTGGTGCTGCGCGCGCATGAGCCCAATCCGGCGCTGGCCTATGACCGGCACTGGAATCTGGTATCGGCCAACCGCATGGTGATGCCGCTATTGGAAGGTGTCCCGGCGCGGCTGCTCGGCCAGCCCATCAACATTTTGCGGATTGCCTTCCATCCGGAGGCGCTGGCGGCGCGCACCGTCAACCTCGCCGAATGGTGCGGACATCTGCTGGAGCGGTTGCATCGCCAATGCGAGGCGACCGCCGATCCCGAACTGATCAGGCTCTATCACGAGCTGAAGTCCTATCCGATCCCGGCGCGCTCAGCGCCGCTGCCGGCCGACAATGTCGCGATCCCCTTCAAGCTGCGGTTCGGCAGCGACGTCTTGAGCTTCATGTCGGCCACGATGATTTTCGGCACGCCGGTCGATATCACGCTGTCGGAGCTGGCGCTGGAGACGTTCTTCCCGGCCGACGAGCTCACCGCCGAGCGGATGCGGGCGATGGCGGCCGATCTGCGATAGGTCCTTGTCTGGGCCCGGCTTGCGGCTTATTTCTGGATCTCCGCAGGCGAGGAGGCCCCGATGAGCACGCTAAAGCCGCTTCAGATCGACATCGTCTCCGACGTGGTGTGCCCGTGGTGCTATATCGGCAAGCGCCGGATCGAGAACGCGCTGGCGCTGGCGGCGGAGGTTCCGGTCGAGGTTCACTGGCGGCCGTTCTTTCTCAATCCCTGGGTGCCGCGCGAGGGCATCGGCCGCGAGGAATATCTCAAGACGAAATTCGGCTCGGTCGAGGCCTATAAGGGCATGGCCGGCCGCGTCGTCACCGCCGCGGGCGAAGAGGGGCTCACCTACCGGCCCGACCTCGTCAAGCGGCAGCCCAACACCATCGACTGCCATCGGCTGATTCACTGGGCCGACGCGCACGGCAAAGCGGCCGACATGAAACAGCGGCTGATGGAACTGTATTTCCGCGACGGCGGCGATCTCACCGATACCGGCGTGCTGGTGCAGGCGGCGGCCGATTGCGGGCTCGATGCCGAGGAAGTGCGCCGGCGCCTGGCGACCGACGAGGACGTCGCGCTGATCTCGGCGCAGGCCAAGGACGCTTCCGACAAGGGCATCTCGGGGGTACCGACCTATGTGTTGGCGCAGAAATACGCGGTGTCCGGCGCACAGCCGGCCGAACAGCTCGCCCGCGCCATTCGTCAGGTGTCGGCGGAAGTGAACGCGCAGGCGGCGGAGTAGGCCGTGCGCTAACGGCCGCGGATCAAATGCGCGGCGCGGCGCGCGAGTTCGCGGACCCTCCGATGCGCGGTTATCGCCGCATGGATCAGCGGCACCACGGGGTCGTGCCGGCGCAGCGGAATCAGAACGTCGCCGATCTTGAGACGTCCGCGCCAGATCGGATTGATCATCGGGTGATCGGCGCTGGCGGTGGAGTTGGCGGTGGCAAGCACCGCGTCGGCGCACAGATGCCGCGTCAGTTCGAGCGTCAGCTGCACGCCGGGGGAAAATTTTGAAAAACGCTCGTCGATGCCGAGCTTGAAATAGAATGCGCGGTCCTGATGCCGGAGCACGATCGCGGCTGCGACCGGCGTGGCGCCGGCGTGGAGCGTCACGATCTCGCATTGGCCGGTCTCGGCAAGCCCTCTGGTCGCGCGCCGGATAAAGCCGGCATCGCCTTCGTCCTGCCGGAGCGCGGTGCCTCGCCTGGCTTTCCAGCCGCTGGCTTCGAGCGTCAGGAATGTCTCGATCGCCGCAGCGACCGCTTCCGGCGTCCGCGCCACGTCAAAACGGACATCGCCATGCTCGGCGAGCCGGTTGCGCTGCCGGCGCAGTTCCTTCAGCTTCTTGCCGCCGAGCGCGTCATGCAGCAATTCGTCCGCCTCGCGCCGTGCGTCAAGACAGGCGCGGAAATGCGAGTTCAGGAGCCGCGGATGCAGGCCGTCCTGCCGCGACATGTCGGCAAAGGCTTTCATGGCGGCGCCGTTGAGCGAGACGTCACGCAGGATCAGCGCATGCGCACCTTGCGCGCGCGCCTGCGCCATCAATTGCCTGACGGCGGCGCCGGCGACGTTGCGGTCGAGCAGAGGCGTGCACAGCGTGCCGTAGGGGCTGGCGCTGACCAAGGCGGGCAGGGGGATTTTAAAGGCGCGCCACATCGAAATGACAGGCAACAGGCCGATCAGTCGCGCCGCGCCGTCCTGCGCCGGCGATGCGTCACTCCACGCGCTCAGCGCCGACACGCCGGTGCGGCCGCGCGCCGAAGCGTTCACCGCCAGTTCCCACGCCGGCAGGTAATAGCCGTTCGGTTCGATGGCGCGTTCGGCCAGTGCTTGCCATTCATCTGCGGAAATCTCGACCAGCGGCGCGAATGCCATGCGGTCCGGCGAAGCGGCTGTGATCTGCGCGCGCGTGCCCGTGGCATCGTTGACCGATGCGCGGCGGGCTACCGCTGTATCCGCAAGATTGACCACGACCCCGTTTCCCCGCTCGCGAGCGTCGCGCGGCCTTAAGCCGCGCTCCGCCTGCGTTCTCGGAGAAATGCTAGCGTAAAGATTGGAAAATGCCGTTGGCGCGGGGATTCAATTTGAGCGGTAATGTTAATCCGGCGTTTACGCTGCGAAGGACCAAGCCGCAGCGATCACTGGTGGGGTGGAACGAAATGGTCCTCGACGCCCACGGTCTGTCCGGTGGCAGTGTCGGTCGCCTTGATCTCGATACCGACCGGGCCGTGAGGCACCATGGCGCTTTTGACCTGGACTGACAGTCGGATTTCGCGGGTCTGGTCCTGTTCGACGTCGACGGTGAGCCTGCCATCCGCGCCGCGCGCGGTGCCCGGGATGTGCAGGTCCGCGCCGGGAAGACCCGATACATCCAGCGCGAAGCTGCGCTGGGCACCCTTGTTGAGAATACGCACGGTGTAGTCGTTGCGGACGCCGCCATCCGAGAGCTGGACATAAAGCGGATTGCGGTCATGGAGCGCATTGAGGCTCACGGAGCTTCGGGTTGCCAGCGCGTACAGCATGATGCCGCCGACCAGCGCGATGATGGCGGCGTAAAGGATGGTCCGCGCCCGGACCAGGCGATAGACCGGCGGCTTGCCGGCCTGCCGGCGATGGCCATTGATGTCGGTGTCGTAGGCGATCAAACCGGTCGGGCGACCGATCTCGCTCATGATGGTGTCGCAGGTATCGATGCACAGCCCGCATTGGATGCAACCGAGCTGGATTCCATCGCGAATATCCACCCCCGTCGGGCAGACATTGATGCATTGGTGGCAATCGATGCAGTCGCCGGCGGGCTCGCCATGCCGGCGCATTTGTTCCGCCTTCTTGACGGACACGCGCGGCTCGCCGCGCTCACGGCGATAGGTGACGTTGAGCGCCCATTCATCGGTCAGTGCGGCCTGAATCCGCGGCCACGGGCACATGTAGATGCAGACCTGCTCGCGGGCGTGGCCGGCGAAGGTGTAGGTGGTGACGGTCAGGATGCCGATCCACAGATAGGCCACGAACGGCGCCTGAAGCGTCGCGAGATCCTTTACGAGCGTCGGCGCGTCGGCAAAGTAGAGAACCCAGGCGCCGCCGGTCCACCACGCGATCATCAGCCAGATGAAATGCTTGGTCGCGGCCTGGCGAATGTGGGTCAACGTCCATCCGCGCTTGTCGCTCAGAATCCGTTCGCGGCGATCGCCTTCGGCGAAACGCTCCACCGCGTAGAACAGGTCGGTCCAGATGGTCTGCGGACACATGTAGCCGCACCAAACCCGGCCGGCCACGGCGTTCATCAAAAACAGCGTCATCGCCGCAATGATCAGGAGGCCGGTGAAATAATAGACCTCCTGCGGCCACAGCTCGATGAAGAAGAAATAAAACCGGCGATGCGGGAAATCGACAAGGACGGCCTGGCCGGGCAGGCCGGGTCCGCGATTCCAGCGGACGAATGGCAACAGATAATAAACCGCGAGCACCATCGCGAGGATCGTCCACTTGATCCGGCGAAACCGGCCGTGAACGGCCTGCGGATAGACCTTCCTGCGGGCTTCGTATAGCGGGCCCTCGATGATGGTTTCGTTCATGGTTGCCGGCAATCCAGATAGGTTTCGCACGCGAATGATGTCGGCGGCTCGGGCCGGCGAGGGAGTTACTCTTGCTCAGTATCCCCCTCACCAAGCCGCAGCCTTGCGGTAGCTCAAATCGGACTGGACGCCGGACGCAGCCGATCAGGAAAAGGCGTTGCCGCCCCGCAATCCGAGCTTCTTGAACACGATCGCTGCCGGACAAAATCCGGTGAACGACGACTGGATCATGTTGAACCCGGCAAATGCGGTCAGCAGAAACCAGTACGGGCTGACCCACCAGCCGAGCGCGAGGCTAAGCAGCACGACGCATCCGGCGAATTTGAGAACGGCTCTATCGATATTCATCACGAGTTCCTCTTCTGGTTTAAAATAATCATCACGCGGCTAGCCCGGCCATCGTCCATGCGACGATGGCTCTGGCGTCCATTGCTCCCGAGGTCCGCGCAACCTCGCGGCCACCCTGCATCAACAGAAGGGTAGGGATGCCGCTGATTCCCAGGCGTGACGAGACCGAAGGTGCGGTATCGGCGTTGAGTTTCAGCAGGCGAACGTTCGGTTCAAGCTCCCGGGCTGCCCGCTCGAACATCGGCGCCATGGCGCGGCAGGGGCCACACCACGGCGCCCAGACGTCGACGAGAAGGGGGATATCGCTGTGCGCGACATGTCGGCCGAAACCTGCCTCGTCGACCTCGATCGGATGGCCGCTGAAGATGGGCTGGTGGCAAGATCCGCAACGCGCGGCGGCCGGCCTCCGGTCGGCCGGCAGACGGTTGATCTTGCCGCAGTGTCCGCAGACGATTTGTTGGCCTGTACTCATTCTGCCGGCTCGACCTCTCTGACCTTTGCGATGTTGAGCCTGTCGAGCAGGAAGCGCTCGTAGAAGGGCTCGCTCTCGCCGCGGCGGATCTTGCGAAGGAAGTATTTTTCGAAGGCGACCTTGGCATAGTGAACCCATTCGCCCTTCGAGGACCAATTGACGTTGCGCGGCGGAATTTGCGGTTGCGCCAGGAAGGCGACACCGGAATCGCCGAAATCCGCCAGGCAGATCGCGTTCCAGGTTGCCTGCGCCGTCGGCCTCTCGCCCTTCAGCAGCGAGCCGATATTCCGGGCTGTCGCAGTCACCATCGATTCGATCATGAAGCCCGTTTTCGGCACGCCGACCGGAACCGGGGTCGCGCCGACAGGAGCAATCGCCACGCAGACGCCGATCGCAAAGATGTTTGGAAACGCCGGATTGCGCTGGTACTTGTCGACGATGACAAAACCACGGGGATTGGCGAGCTTCTCGATGCCGCGAACGGCGGCAACCCCGCGAAACGCGGGCAGCATCATCGAATAGCTGAACGGCAACGCGTGGGTCTTGCGGATCGAGCCGTCGTCGGAGAGCTCTTCCACGGACATCTTTCCCGGCTCGACATTCGTGACGCGGGCGTTGGTGATCCACTTGATGTGCTTCTCGCGCATCTCGCTTTCGAGCAGACCCTTGGTATCGCCGACCCCGTCGAGCCCGAGATGCCCGATATAGGGTTCGGAAGTGACGAAGGTCATCGGCACGCGGTCGCGAAGTTTGCGGCGGCGCAACTCGGTTTCCAGGATGAACAGGAATTCGTAGGCCGGGCCAAAGCAGGAGGCGCCCTGCACCGCGCCGATGACGACCGGACCCGGATTTGCCGCGAGCTTTTCGAAGGCTTCCTTGGCGTGCGTGGCGTGGTCGACATGGCAAACCGACTGGGTATGGCCATCCGGCCCGAGTCCCGGAATTTCGTCGAAGGCGAGTTCCGGACCGGTGGCGACGACCAGGTAATCGAAATCGATCGACGTGCCGTCGGCGAGTTCTACACGGTTTTCGGTCGGGTGCACGCGCTGCGCGCCTTGCGTCAGCAGGCGGATACCCTTGCGTTTCATGATATCGGCCAAGTCCACTTCGATATCGCTGCGCTGGCGCCAGCCGATCGCCACCCAGGGATTGGAGGGGACGAAGTGATAGACCGGTCCCTGGGAGACCACGGTCAGGCGGTCGTCCTTGCTCAATTGCGGCAACAATTCATAGGCCATCAGCGTTCCGCTGAGACCGGCTCCGATGACGACAACTTCCGCCATGTTCTCCTCCGTTTTCCTGTGTTGCTTTGCGACGGCGCGCCAATCTGCCTTGGCCTGTTCTGCCTCGCGTCTTGACTATATATTCGTATTATCGTATATACGCAAGTATGAAAATAGATAGCAAAGTCATGGAAGCCGCGGCCGATCAGGCGAGTGACCTGTTGAAGGCGCTATCCAACCGGCATCGATTGCTGATCATCTGCCAGCTGATCGACGGCGAGCGGTCGGTCGGCGACCTCGCCGAATTCCTGAAGCTGCGTGATTCCACGGTGTCCCAGCATCTTGCTCTCCTGCGCAAGGATGGCCTGGTGTCCGCGCGACGCGATGCCCAGACGATCTACTACTCGATCGAGAGCGATCCTGCGCGCGAACTCTCTGAAGACGCTCTATCAGGTCTATTGCGCGCCGCCGAAAGCCGCCAAAGCCAAGCGCAAATTATGAGGATGCGCGCGGCCAACGCCTTGAGGCAGGTCAAGGTCCTCATCACAAATTTCAACGAGACATCACAGCAGCGCCGAAGAGCGGCGCGACGGTTATAGGCAAACACATGCGTAGATTGATCCTGACGAGCCTTGTCGCAGTTGCAGCGTTGGGCGCGGCCCCGGCCGGCGCCGAAATTCTCACCGTCGCTTCGCGGTCGGTCATCGACGAGAAGGCAGTATTTGCCACCGTCGAGAGCATCAGCGTGGTCCCGGCGCGTGGACGCATCGGCGGCATCATCGTCCAGCTCAGCGTCCGGGAAGGCGATTCGGTCACGAGCGGGCAGGAGATTGCCCTCATCGGCGACGAGAAACTTGCGCTGCAGATGAAGTCGCTCGATGCGCAGATGGGTGCGTTGCAGGCGCAATCGGACCAGGCGCAGACCGATTTCGATCGAATCCAGGGGTTGGTGGACCGGGGCATTCTCCCCCGCGTCAAACTGGACGAGGCCCGGACCGCGCTCAATGTCGCGCAAAACGGCCTGCGGGCGCGGACCGCCGAGCGTGCGGTGATCCAGCAACAGCTCAGTGAAGGGCAGGTGCTCGCACCCGCCGGCGGGCGCGTATTGAAGAAGCTGGTGGCGGTTGGCTCCGTCGTGCTGCCCGGCGACCCCATCGCGATGATCGCGCAGCAGGACTTCAAACTGCGCCTGCGGGTGCCGGAACGCCATGCCCGTTTTCTGAAAGCCGGCGACAAGATCCGCGTCGACGGCGCGCGAGTTCGGTGACCAGACCTCCAAATCGGGCGTGATCGATCTCGTTTATCCGCAGATCGAGGACGGTCGCGTGATCGCGGATGCCACGGTCCAAGGGCTCGGGGAGTATTTCGTGGGCAATCGACTGAGGGTCTGGGTGTCCGGCGGTACGCGGACAGCCTTCGTGATTCCGTCGAGTTATGTGACGACCCGCTTCGGGATCGATTACGTCAAGATCCGTCAGGCCGACCGAACCATCGATGTTCCGGTGCAGCGCGGCCGCGATCTGCCGAATCCCGATATGCCCGATGGCCTTGAAATCCTGTCCGGCCTTCGCGCTGGCGACCAATTGGTGCAACCGTGAATCTCGGCCTTTCGGGGCGGCTCACCCGCGCGACTATCAATTCGCCGCTGACGCCGCTGTTTCTGCTCGCATCGCTGGTCGTCGGCCTGATCGCGGTTGCCGTCATACCGCGGGAGGAAGAGCCCCAGATCAGCGTCCCGATGGTCGATATCAGCATCAACGCCGACGGACTGCGCGCGCCTGACGCGGTTGAACTCGTCACCAAGCCTCTCGAGACGATCGTCAAGGGCATCGATGGCGTGGAGCATGTCTACAGCCAGACCGAAGACGACCGCGTCATGGTCACCGCGCGCTTTCTGGTCGGAACGAAATCCGATGATGCGATCCTGCGGGTCCATGAGAAGATCCGCGCCAATCTGGACCGGATCCCGGTCGGCATTCCGGAGCCACTGATTGTTGGCCGGGGCATCAACGATGTCGCGGTGACCACGCTCACGCTTTCGCCGAAGCCGCACGCCGCCGGCCGATGGTCGGACAAGGACCTGTACGAACTCGCCGACAAATTGCGCTCCGAACTGACGAAGGTCGACAGTATCGGCCTGACCTACATCTCCGGCGGTGGCGCCCAGCAGATCAGGGTCGAGCCCGATACCGAGAAATTGTCGCTGTTTGGCATTACGCTTCAGCAACTCGTCGCCAAGGTGAAGGACGCCAATCGTTCGTTTATGGCCGGACAGGTCCGCGACGCCGGCACCGTTCGCAGCGTCGCGGCCGGCCAGACCCTGACGGGAATTCCCGATATTGGCCTGCTCCTGATTTCGACGCGGGACGGCCGGCCGGTCTATGTCAAGGACGTGGCCGCGGTGGTGATCGGGCCGAACGCGGCGGAGCACCGTGTCTGGAACGACGCGTCGAACGGCAAGGGCAACTGGCAGCGCGTTCCGGCGGTCACCCTGGCGCTGGCCAAGCGGGCGGGGGCTAACGCGGTGGTCGTCTCGGAGGAAATTGCGCATCGGCTTGAGGGACTGAAGTCGCGGCTGATTCCGGACGACGTCGAGGTCACCGTGACCCGCGACTACGGCGAGACCGCCAATGAAAAAGCCAACGAACTGTTGTTTCACCTCGGTCTTGCGACGATCTCGATCGTCATTCTGATCGCGATCGCGATCGGCTGGCGCGAGGCGCTGGTTACATTGGTCGTAATCCCGACCACGATTCTGCTGACGCTGTTTGCCGCCAACCTGATGGGTTACACCATCAATCGCGTCAGCCTGTTCGCACTGATCTTTTCAATCGGCATCCTGGTCGACGATGCCATCGTCGTGGTCGAGAACATCGCCCGCCATTGGGGGATGAAGGATGGCCGGCCACGCCTGCAGGCCACGATCGAGGCCGTCGCCGAAGTCGGCAATCCGACCGTCGTGGCGACGCTGACCGTGGTTGCCGCGCTGCTGCCGATGCTGTTCGTGTCGGGGCTGATGGGGCCCTATATGGCGCCGATCCCGGCCAATGCCTCCGCGGCCATGTTGTTTTCGTTCTTTGTCGCGATGGTGGTGGCGCCCTGGCTGATGCTGCGGCTGGCGCCGAAGGACGGCGCAGTTACCGCTCACGCGGCGCATGACGAAGGCGTGCTCGGGCGCATCTACCGGCACATTGCGACCCCGATCGTTCGCAGCAAGCGCTCGGCCTGGATATTCCTGATCGGCGTTGGCGTCGCGACGTTGCTGTCGATGGTGCTGTTCGCGACCAAATCCGTGACCGTCAAACTGCTGCCGTTCGACAACAAATCCGAGATCGCGGTCATGGTCGATCTGCCGGAGGGTGCGAGCCTCGAAGACACCGAGCGAACGTTGTTTGCGGCGGCGGATATTGCGCGCGGACTGCCCGAAATCACCTCGGTGCAATCCTACGCCGGCACGCCGGCGCCGTTCAATTTCAACGGCCTGGTGCGTCACTATTATGTTCGTGAACGCCCCGAACTGGGTGAGCTTCAGGTCAATCTTGCGGCGCGCGGAGATCGCAAGCGGGCAAGCCACGACATCGCGCTCGATCTGCGGCAGCGCCTCAAGGCGGTCAGCGTTCCCGCGGGCACCAGCATCAAGGTCGTCGAGGTACCACCCGGGCCGCCCGTGCTGGCGACCCTGCTGGCCGAAGTCTATGGTCCGGATGCGGCGACGCGACGGGCGGTCACCGTCGAGCTCAAGAAGGTCTTCGCCGAAGTGCCGTTCATCGTCGATATCGACGATTCGATCGGCGAGAAGCGGCCGCGGCTGCGGCTGTCGATCGACCAGGACCGGCTGGAGTTTTTTGGCGTCGAGCAGCGTGACGTCTACGACAGCATCCAGACGCTGTTCGGCGGTGTATCGATCGGCTATTCCCATCGCGGCGAAGACCGCAACCCGATCGAGATCGCCGTCAGGCTTCCGAAGCGCGATCTCGCCTGGACCGAGGCGCTGGCTTCGACCCCGGTGCCGGCCAATACGCTTCCCGGAAGCAAGACGGTTGTCGAACTCGGCCAGGTCGTCAAGGCCTCCGTCGAGGAAGGCTCGCCGATGATCTTTCGGCGCGACGGCCGGTTTGCCGATATGGTGATGGCCGAGCTCGCAGGCCGCTTCGAGGCGCCGCTCTACGGCATGCTCGAAGTGGCAAAGCGCGTCGACGCCCATGACTGGGGCGCGCTGCCAAAGCCCGTCATCAGCATGCACGGCCAGCCGGCCGACGAGTTCCATCCGACGCTGTTGTGGGACGGCGAATGGGAGATCACCTACGTGACCTTCCGCGACATGGGCGCTGCCTTCGGCGCGGCGATCCTCGGTATCTATGTTCTGGTCGTGGCCCAGTTCCGAAGCTTCAGGCTGCCGCTCGTCATCCTGACGCCGATCCCGCTGACGCTGATCGGAATTCTGATCGGCCACTGGCTGTTGGGCGCGCCGTTCACCGCGACGTCGATGATCGGTTTCATCGCGCTCGCCGGCATCATCGTGCGCAATTCGATCCTGCTGGTGGACTTCATCCGTCACTGCGGCGGGCAGGGCAAGTCGCTGCGTGACGTGGTGCTGGAAGCCGGCGCGGTGCGCTTCAAGCCGATCCTGCTCACCGCGCTCGCGGCCATGATCGGCGCGGCGACCATTCTGCTCGATCCGATCTTCCAGGGGCTGGCGATTTCGCTGCTGTTTGGCCTCGCGTCCTCAACGCTGCTCACGGTGCTCGTCATTCCCGCCATTTATATCGCGCTGCGGCAACCGCCACCGCAGCCATCCTCAGGCAGCTAGGAGTTCCCTTCATGGAAAAGAGCTATACCGATATCACCAGCCGCATTTCCGGCGACTTGCGGAAATTGCGCCAGGACATTCCCGACACCATGAAGGCGTTTTCGGCGCTGGCGCAGGCCGCCACCCGCGAGGGCGCGCTGGACAAGAAGACCAAGGAGCTGATCGCGCTGGCGATCGGCATTGCGACCCGCTGCGACGGCTGCATTGGCTTCCATACCGAGGCTCTGGTCAGGCTCGGCGCCACACGCCAGGAAATCGAGGAAACGCTCGGCATGGCCATCTACATGGGCGGCGGTCCATCGCTGATGTACGCGGCGGACGCCATCTCCGCGTTTGAGGAGTTCGAGAAGAAGATGAACGTGGCGGCCTGAATCAGGCGTCGCTACCGGCGGTCGCGCACGACGCCCTTGCGGGCGCAACAGTGGACGACGTCTGAGAACCCGCCCTCGAAGTACAAGGCTCCCGCAGGCGGCCCGAGCTTCCGCTTGCCGCGGCCGTGTCGCCGCCACGGACGGCTGCCCTTCTGTCGCCCTGCGCCGCGGCGGACGGGGTCGATTACATTTTCGTGATTGCGGAATGATCGCCTTGCCCCGGCGTCTTGCATGAATTGGACGGGCAGTTCTGCCGCTGTCCTGGAATGCGCGAACAGAAGCCATCGGGAAAATGATGATCAAGAACGTCAGGCGATATGTTTCCGAACAAATTTCGCCCAGTCGCAATTCAGCACGGGCGCGAGGATGAGGATGCCCAATCCGCCTCATCACCGTGAGCAGGTCAGGCAACGAATTATCCAGAGTGCGCATCAGCTGTTCAACCGCCACGGATTTAGCGCCGCCTCGATCGACGACATCATGGCCGGCGCCGGGCTGACGCGCGGCGGTTTCTACAGTTATTTTCAAAGCAAGAGCGACCTCTACGCCGAGGTGATAAGCTGCTTCGTAAGCGGCAAACTGGAAGGTGCGGATTTCGCTGACAAGGCATCGGTTCGTTCGGCTCAGATCATCCGCGACTATCTCTCTCGCCAACACTTCGAGGATGTGGCGGCGAGCTGTCCCCTGATCGGCCTGCCCAATGATCTTTCCCGAAGCGACCAATCGGTCAGAGAGGCGCAGGAGGCGGCGCTCAGGATGATGATCGAAACGTTCGAGCGGGGTATGACGGCGTCCGAGCAGCCGGCAAGGCAATGCGCCATCGCGCTCACGTCGCTTTGCATCGGCGGCATGGTCATCGCGCGCGCGATCGAAGACCGGGCGCTTGCTGACGAGCTCCGTGAGGCGACGATGGCGATCGCGCTCAAGCTTGGAAGCTGGGCTTAGCCGTTGGCGCGGCGCAAGCCCGCCCTGGTCCCGGATCAGGCGTCTGGATGCAGGCCTCAGATTGGCTGGTAGGTTTCGGAGGCGCAGGTGTCCTCGGGTTCGGCGCGCCGGCGGTCAATGATGACGCCCCCGCTGATCGTGATGCGGTAGGTTTCCAGACCCAGCGGTTTTCCCATCGTGTTGGTAAGCTCGGCCTTGACGCATGCCGTCCAACCCAATCCGCGAAGGTCGTGACGCGGCGGCGAGACCTGCACCTGCTGTGGGGAAGACGAGGTGACGAATACCGAATCCAGTCGCTCGCGGACCAGTTGCTTGACATCGGGAGTTGGCTCGGGCGGTGGCGGATCATCGGCTTTGGCGCGCATGAACTCCGGCACCGGCGAGCGGCTGTCGGCAATGCCGCAGCCCGCCAGCGCCAGCGCGCCGCCTGCCATCAACGCCATAAGCACAACGATCCGCAGCATCCGCCGATCTTATCCCGGGGCCGGTTGGGAATACGCGGGGTTATCGCCGATTTTTTCGGTTTGAACCATCAACAATCGCTGAAATCGGTCTTCGAAACGGCGACCTGCTAACGATCCGGATTGATGGATGACGCTCTTTTGTCTTGACGTGTTTTCTTCACGCGAACCGGCATCCATCCGGATCGAGTCCGAGGGGCATGCTTCGTTCGAAAACGCTCTAGTCGAACGCGACGCCGATCCTTGTGTCGTTGCTCCAGACCGGATGGCAGTGCCGCATGAACTGATCAGTCTGGATCACCAGCGTGAAGGATTGCGGCAGGCCGACGGGATTGGCGACGTCGAGCCGCGCGCCACTTGAGGAAATGTTCCGGACCATGCAGTCGACGCCGCCGCCACCGTTAAAGGCGAGGGTGCCGTGTTTGAGCACTCTGTGTCTGGCCGCCATTCGTTTCTCGATCATCGCCGTGAATCCCGAATATTGCCGATCGTTACGGGTTCAGGATAGCAATCCGGAATTACCGGCAATTGAATCGAATGTCCGCTGTATTTGATGCCAGATTCAGCTTTCGTTAGCGATGATTTACGGCAGGCGCGCCGTCGCTTGCATGCTCACAGCATCGCAAAAGCGCTCGATACCATCGCCACCGGCTTGTTGTCGGCGGCGCTCGACAGCGTCACGCGGCCAAAGCTCATGGTTCGCCCGAGCCGGACCACCCGGGCATCGGCCAGAACGTCCGACTGGGTGACGGCGCGCATGAAGTGGGTGGTCTGATCGACGGTCGTCATCGGCCGATAGCCGCGATTGGCGGCAAGGATCGCGATCACCATGGAGGTGTCGGCGAGCGCCATCAGCGCCTGGCCGCAGACGATGCCGCCGTGCCGGCATAGACGTTCCGAGAAAGCCATGCGCAGCACCGCGCCCGGCTGCCAGTCGGCCGCGGCGCCCGGCGGTGGCACGGATTCGATACTGCCGATCGACAGTCCAAGATCCTGTACCCAAGGGGCGAATACATCGCCTAGGACGCGCCTGGCTTCCTCGATGTCGAATTGCTCGGCCGTTGGCTGGTTCTGCATGTAGGCTGGTTCCTGGTCGTGAGATCGTGGATGCTTAGTCCGCGGCGGTCCCGGCGCAAACAGGCGTTGGCCCCGCGGCGGCTTGAAAATGCCAGACTTTGGACCCTATGATAGGCGGTGTTCGGGAGTGTGTGGACCATGTTCAGGCGATTGGCACTGATTTGCAGCGTTGTCGCTCTGGGCCTGCTCCTCAACGGCTGCACCAAATGCGGTCCGATCTGGGACGATTGGCTGCCGAAATCCTGCAAATCGGACCATTTTTAGCGCGCAAGGCGAAGCGTTTGGCGTCGCCAGGCGCGCTTGGCGAGGCCGCCGGCGCGGTGATAGATTGGCCGAAAATACAGGGGGATATCCCATGAGAGTTTTCCGCGTCGCAGGCCTGATCATGCTGCTGGCCTCGCCCGCTTTTGCCCAGATGCCCCCGATGAATTTGTTGCAGGACAAGCCCGGCAAAACGCAGGAGGAAAAGGACGCCGAGGCGGTGCGGGACAAGGCCTACCAGGATTCGCTGAAGAAAATACCGGACGCCAAGCCGCCGGCCGATCCCTGGGGCAATGTGCGCAGCGCCGATACGCCCAAGGCCCCCGCCAAGGCGGCCGCATCCGCCAAACCGAAGACCAAGACCGGCAGCACCGCAAATTAAGGGCGCCGGCCGGGGCTGCCGAGCATGTGGTGGCCCCGCGGATTTCCTTTCCGCCGACATCGGGGATGAGTGCTGAACCGGGCGCGGCGCGCGGTCAGGCCAGCATGACGGATTGATCGACCAGCGTTTGGTAGCACTCGCAGGAGATCCGCAGCAGCGCGGGACGATCCAGGATCCTGATCACGCCGCGCGAATAGGTGATCACGCCGGCGTTTTGCACCTTGGTTGCGACCTCCGTCACCGAGGTGCGTCTCACCCCCAGCATCTCGGCGAGAAATTCCTGCGTCAGCTCCACGGTGTCGCCACCCGCCCGGTCCGCGCTCTGCAGCAGCCAGCGGCAGAATCGCGCCTCGATCGAGTGCAGCGCGTTGCAGGCGGCAGTGACCCGCGCCTGCGACAACAATACCTCGTTGTAGCGGATGCAGAGATTGCGAACGGGATCGCTGGCGGCGACCACGGTGCGGAAATGTGATGCAGCGATCTTGCTGCAGGCCAGCGGCATCTGCACCACCACGCGAACCAGCGATTTGTAGAGGCCAAGGCCAGCCATCGCGCCGACCACGCCTTCGCGCCCGACGGTGGCGGTTTCGATCGCCTTGCCGTCGCGCAGCACCGCGAGCAGCGACAGCATGCCGTAATGCGGAAAGTAGATATGGTCGACCTCATCGCCGGCTTCAACCAGCACATCTCCTTGCGGCAGGGAAACCGTCGATAGATGCGGCAGCAGCCGATCGAAATGATCGCGCGGAAGCGAGGCGAGCAGCTTGTTGTCCAAGGGCAGACCGGCGTTAGAAATGGGCAATTGCACTGCGATATCCCGCCCGGTCGGTCGGGCCGATTTACCGCAGGGGATGGTAGATCGCTCCGAGAGGGCGGTCCGCGGAAAGCTTATGTATAGAGAAAACAGGGAGGTGCTGTCGGTCCGGTAGCCGTCATAGTGTGCATTCCAGGCCGGGCAGCCGGTGCAATAATCCGGGGGATGGAGGCTTTCCGGCGTCCGAATTCCGTGTCGGAAATCGGACGCAGCTGAGGAGGCGTAATGGTTCTATCCGACTTCGCTGACCAACCGATGCATCTTGTCGGTCCGCGGAGCGAGCGGGGAATCGCCGAGCAGCCGGTCAAATTCCAGTCGCGATATGTCGTAACATTCGCAGGCGCGCGACCGCAACGCCTCCTGCTCGAGGATCGAGACGTGGCCGCGCCGATAGCGGATAAGCCCCGCTTTCTGCAAGCCTCCCATGACATCGGTGACGGTCGTTCGCCGCACCCCGAGCATCATTCCGAGGAATTCATGGGTCAGCAGGAAATCGTCCGAGGGCATCCGGTCGCGCGTCATCAGGAGCCAGCGGCAGCAACGTTGCTCGACCCTGTGCAGATGGGCGCAGGCGGCCGATTGGGCGACCTGATTGAAGAAGGCATGGGCATAGCGCAGCATGACCAGGTTCAGCGGCGGGTTTCGTTCGAGTTCGTCACGGAAAACGCGGGCGTCCATCTGCAGGGCCGTGCCTGGAACCTGGACGTAAACCGCCGAGGGCGCATCGTGGTCGCCGAGACAGATCGGCAACCCCACCATTCCCTCATTGCCGATCGTGCCGACCTCCGCGCTGCGGCCATCTGGCGTCGTGACGACCAGCGAGGCGACCCCGTCGATCGGGAAGTACACGTGCTCGATCGGACGTGAGGCCTCGTAGAGGCTTTTCTTGTAGTCGAAAACCACATGCGACAAATGCGGGCGCAACCGCTCGTAGTTGTCATCCGACAGGAGCGAGAGGAGCCGGTTGGTTCGTCGAAAGGGCATGCCCTGCTATTCCAGTGGTTGAAGACGCATCAGGCGCAAAGGGCTGCCCCGGTCAGGCACCGTCTTGATCGAGCGGACCGGCTTGCCGGGCCGCGGTGTCGGTTGCCTGGGCGCTGGCGCGTGCCGCGTATTCGCGGGCGAGACGGCGGATCGCCCGGCCTGTTGGCGAAGGTCAACTGACGGCACCGCCGGGCTCATTCGCAACAGGCGGCAGCCCCTTCGGGGGCTCCCGGTCGCCGGCGCCGAGGGAGCCGACGATCGCCAAATCCTATTCGCTTTATGTCCGGCAGGCAACTCAATTCCGCGGCTGACCTGGGCGCGGGGGGACTCGGTTTGGCGGACGGGAGCGCTATATTGAAGCGGTCGTTATTTGTCGGAGTTGCGACATGGTCTCTCGCCCGCGCGATCTCGCAGACCGGATGGCTGGCCGGGGCAGGCACGAGGATGGTTTTTTGCGCGAGACGTTCACCCTGCCACGCGACAAGGCGCGGACCAGGGCACGCGATTTCCTCGTCCGCTATCCCAAGCAGGCCTATATGAGCGGCGTCGAAAGCTGGCGTGAGCTGCCGGATGGCGACATCGAATTCACGATGCGCAGGCTGCGCAGCGCCGATTAGGGCGGTCTTGATGGATCACAGAGCCTTGCGTCGCTCCCAACCCCATAGAATTGTTAATATTTTTCGATCATAGCTGTCTGCCTGGCTCCGCCCGGTCCGGTGTGAGGAAAACCATGGCGAGACATCGCAAAGATCTCGGCGCGCGAAAGCATGTCCGGGTTGAACTGCACAAGCCGGGATTCCTGATCCCGACGCCGGAAGCGCCCTGGATCGAGTGCCAGATCCTGGATGTTTCCGACCAGGGCGCGTGTCTGGAGGTGGGCGCGATGGCGGTGCCGAAGATTTTCGGCCTCGCCTTCACGGCGGACGGCGGGGTGTTTCGGGTGTGCTGGCTGGTCTGGCGCAGGGGCGAACTGATCGGCGCCCGCTTCGTGTCAGCCAAGGAACTCCGGCAGGGCTTGGCATTTGCCGATGCCGATCTCGAGGGTCGGAAGGCTCCCGCCGGCTGAGACGGCCTGTGAAATTGCGGCGCGAATTATCGCTGCTGTGGTTGCTCGCCGAGCAGTTTGCCGTTCGATCGATTGATGAAATGAAGCCGGCTACAGGCCTGACAGACCACGGTTTCGTCGCCGCCCTGCGGATCGTCCGATGCGACCTGATCCGCCAGCCGGTGCTGCACGTTCATTCCGGTTCGGGGACATTTGAAGATGATGTGGGTCATATGAGCGATGGATTTTAACGGCCCAGCGGCCTTTTCGCCCTTGATCCAGATCAATGCGGCCGGAGCCCAGGCCGGCGCAGCGGCCCGATCCGGGCCGCGCCGCCCCCGGGTTCTGAACCCAAGACCCTGATGTCTTATTTTGAAGGGTTTGCTCGACGCGAAAAGATATCCGCCCCGGGTCGCGGCCGGGGGAAGCTTTCGTTCGAATCCGCGCTATCCATCGACTCCGCCACGAGGCGGATTCGAAAGACCGGATGCTTGGACTCGTCCAGAAGCTCCATCTCCCATTCGGAATCCAGTTTGAGTTTGCGGGAAATTCCGCCAACGAGATTGGCGCAAACGCTGGTCAGTTCGTGCCAGGCCGCATCGCGATCGGCAAACTCGGTGCCTTGGCTGGAGGCCCCGGAATAGCGGCCGTTCCGGATGCGAAAGAAATAGAGCGGCATGGCACTACCCCGATACGTTGGGACCGCTCAGGGCGCGTGAGACCCCGCAAGATTGTCAGTCATTGGATTCCCGAATCCGGGATGGATCAATTCCGGGAATCTACGGGTTGGGCGCGGCCATCTGTCTCGGCCCGGGCGAGCCGCGTTCGCGGCTATTCGCTCTCGGTAATCCGGATCAGGCCGTCGCCGGTGACGAGGGGACCTTTGGCGGTCACGACGACGTAGCCAAGGCTGACCAGCTTTGCCAGGTGAAGAGCCGGTATCGTGGGGTTGGGAGAGGTGATCGCGATCTCGATCAGCGAGGCGAACTCTTCGGGCGTCAAAAGCTTCGGTGCATGGACGGTCATCTTCAACTCGCGATCAAATCGGGCCGGGCCCGCTCGGAAGGCCGCATCGACAAACAACGGTGCCGCAAAAACCATATCATCTATTTCGGCAGATTTGACAGGCTGCAACAATAAGTTTGGCCGGCGGCAAGCTCCGAAAGAAATGGCCCGCGGGCGTTGCCGACGCAGCGGCGTTCGGTCGGTACGGATGCGCAAAAGGCGGTGGCGAAAACGCGCTTCACGATGGCGGCGCCGAACGACAGGGGATTCGTCCACGCGATCGCTGACCGGTGGCCGGCTCGGCACGGAATTCCACGGAACTCAAGAAGTTGGCGCACTCTCGGCCAGCTTGAGGGCGCGGTCGATCCGCATCTGGACCCGGCGGACGGCCAGGAGGCCGATCCGCGTTTCGGTCTTGCCGGTCTTGACCTCGTCGCCGATCCGGAACTGCCATCTCCAGATACCCGGCGTCGGGGTCACGGCAATCGAGTATTCGATGCCCCTGTAATTCATGGGAAGACTCCCATTGCGATTTACCCTTTCATGATGAGCACAGACGCAAAATTGCCTCTGGTCAATTTTGACCGCGGCTTTGGAAAAAAATCCGGAAAAGGCCGCACGCGGCGCCAGCCAGCGCCGAGCCGCATCCTGGGTGGCCTCGCAAAAGAGCCTCCGGATCCGGGAATCCGAAGGCTCCATGTCAACGTCGCAGCTTCCTCGTGGGGCAGTTCGGCAATGACAAAAAAATGATAGAGCCGATCGCCATGGCTCGTATTGAGTGAGATCAAGAGACCCGCTCGTGCAAGCGATTTCCGCCTGATGACGTTGACGCCGGGGGCAGGGCGCTGCGCCCCAGGTCGGACACCCGCATATGATTGTTGACGTTTCACAGGCGAAAAACCCGGCGAGTGGCCGGGCGATCGCAAGTATCGTTGTCTTGATTGAATGGCGGAATTAAACCGAAACGGCCGCACGGCGTCTGTCCAATAAGTAACACTGGGGCGCAAGTTCCCGATTTACGGCGGGCGCCGGCCACCAGGCCACCTGTCAGGATGACGACGGCGGCGCTACTTGGTTTCAGTGATGATTTGGAACGCTTCAACCGTTTGGCTTTGACACGGACCTGGATTCATCCGAGGCCCGATGGGCTAGCGCGTGCCATTCGATGGCGATCTCGACCCACGCATCGCGGGTGGCATGGTCGGTCGCGTTTCGCGCAAATCCTTCGGAGGCAAGCGCCTTGTGCCGGTATTTTTCGGGGATATTGGTCATCGTGATGCTCCACGTTACGGCGGGAGCACAACGCCCTCAGTCACCGATAGCTGCCCAAAATTGCGGTGATCTCGAGCTAACACTCGAAGCTGCCGGAGGTTCCCGATTTTGCGGGCAGTCTGGCTCACCACTCAAACCGGGCCACTGGGGGTTGAAACAGGCCGGGTTCGCGGTACCGGCCGAATGAGACCCGCTTCGAGAAGCGATATTTCTCACTTGGGCGGTCGCAGTTCGCTCTTCAACCAGCCCGTTGCGGTCTCTGATTTCAGCGGATCGGGGCGCTCGCAGTCGATGCATTGGAACGTGCGTTGTCCGTTGCCGCCGGGAGGCAACGCTAGGATCAAAAAGGCTAGAAAAGAACATATTGCGAACCTGGAACAAATAGGGTACAGTGTTCCATCAACCGCTGATTCAACCCGTAGCCACCCGTTTGTCCCGCTAGCGAATCCCCGCCATAAGGAGCACCACCCATGTCCGCCACTGCGCTGCGTATCGTCGAAGGATCCTCCATGGACAAGACCAAGGCCCTGTCCGCCGCGCTCTCCCAGATCGAGCGTCAGTTCGGCAAGGGCTCGGTGATGCGGCTGGGCAAGAACGACCGCTCGATGGATATCGAGACCATTTCCTCGGGCTCGCTCGGGCTGGACATCGCGCTTGGCGTCGGCGGCCTGCCGCGGGGCCGGGTGGTGGAAATCTACGGGCCGGAATCCTCGGGCAAAACCACGCTGGCGCTGCACACGGTGGCCGAGGGTCAGAAGAAGGGCGGCATCTGCGCCTTCATCGACGCCGAACATGCGCTTGATCCGGTCTATGCCAGAAAGCTCGGCGTCAACATCGATGATCTCCTGATTTCGCAGCCCGACACCGGCGAACAGGCGCTGGAAATCTGCGACACGCTGGTGCGCTCCGGCGCGGTCGACGTGCTGGTGATCGATTCGGTGGCGGCCCTGGTGCCGAAGGCCGAACTTGAAGGCGAAATGGGCGACGCGCTGCCCGGCCTGCAAGCGCGGCTGATGAGCCAGGCGCTGCGCAAGCTCACCGCCTCGATCAACAAATCCAACACCATGGTGATCTTCATCAACCAGATCCGGATGAAGATCGGCGTGATGTACGGCTCGCCGGAAACCACCACCGGCGGCAATGCGCTGAAATTCTACGCCTCCGTCCGCCTCGACATCCGCCGCATCGGCGCCATCAAGGAGCGCGACGAAGTGGTCGGCAACCAGACCCGCGTCAAGGTGGTGAAGAACAAGCTGGCGCCGCCGTTCAAGCAGGTCGAATTCGACATCATGTATGGCGAGGGCGTCTCCAAGATGGGCGAAATTCTCGACCTCGGCGTCAAGGCCGGCATCGTAGAGAAGTCCGGCGCCTGGTTCTCCTATGACAGCCAGCGGCTCGGCCAGGGCCGCGAGAACTCGAAGGCGTTCCTGAAAGCCAATCCCGACATGACCGCGAAGATCGAAGCGGCGATCCGCCAGAATTCCGGCCTGATCGCCGAACAGATTCTGGCAGGCTCGCCCGAGCGAGACGCCGAAGGCGATGAACCGGAGGCCGCCGAGGATTGAGGTTTGGTCGATTCAGGTCGCGTGATCTGAATTCTGACAGAAGCGGGCGCTGCGAACGTTGAGTTGCCGACGTTCCCGGCGCCCGTTTTGTTTGGCGTATAGCGGAGAGGGCTATGACGCGTCTGATCCTGACCAGTTCGGCCGGCGCAACTCTCATCCGGGAAGACTTCGCCGACGCTGTCGTTTTTTTCACCTTTCGCTTTGTGTGGGGACCGCTGCCGTCTCCAGACGAGCTTGCAGCCTATATCGCTGCGCGCTCGGATCAGCGCGCCCCGCATGACCACTGGTCAATCTTTGGCCGGTGGCGTGATGGCAGCAGAGATTTCAAGGATCTCGGATTGGTCGAGTTCTGCAGGCAATGCGAGACCGTCGAGCTATGGTTTGACATCGGAACGAACGACCAATTGCTTCTGGTTTGGCTGCTCGACCATTTCCGTTCCCATCCGGATATCGTGTCCCGGTTGAGATTGCGTCTTGTCGGCTTCGAGTTGAACAGCATTCCTCAACACGGACTTGGCAACTGGAAAGTGCAAGATATCGGCGTCAGCGGCGCTGAGCTTGAGACAGCAAGCAGGGCGTGGCAGGCGTATCGGGCACCGACGCCGGAAGCCTGCTTCGCACTGTTGGCGACGGATTTGAGCGCCTTGCCGCTGTTAAGATTGGCATTGCTTGACCTGCTCGCAGACCTTCCGTCCAGCACAGCGGGACTTGGCGCGACGGAAATGCGCTTGCTGGAACTGCTCGCGTGGGGATTTGCGAATGCCAACCCGCTTTTTCATTTCCGCGACCTGCGCGGGACGTACGTCTTTAGTGAGTGGGAACACGGCTATTTGCTTGATGGGCTTGCGTTTGGTCCGGTTCCTGCCGTGGCCGGTCTCGACGACGAGCTACGTACGACCAGCCGGGAAAACCTGGGCGCTCGCCAAAAGGCCATTCTGCGTAGCCGGCTGTCGCTGACCGAATTCGGCAAGGCGATTGTCGCACATAAGGAAGATTTCAGCCGGCACAACCCAATCGACCGCTGGTGGGGCGGCACGCACCTGACCAATGATAGCCTGTGGCGCTGGGACCCAGTTCTGATCGCGCCCTAGGGAGTGCCGTACCGACAGCGTTACTCCGCCGCCTCCGCGTAGTCGGTGACCGGCGGACACGAACACACCAGATTCCGGTCGCCATAGACATTGTCGACCCGTCCCACCGGGCACCAGTATTTGTCGGTGCGCGAGGTGCCGGCGGGGAAACAGCCCTCGGCGCGGGAGTAGGGCCGCTGCCACCCATCATCGGCGATGTCGTGCACCGTGTGCGGCGCTTGACGCAGCGGCGAGGCCTCAACCTTCCAGCGCCCGGCTTCGATCTCGGCGATTTCACGCCGGATCGCGATCATGGCTTCGCAGAAACGATCGATCTCGGCTTTGGATTCGGATTCGGTCGGCTCGATCATCAGCGTGCCCGGCACCGGAAAGCTCATGGTTGGCGCATGGAAGCCGTAATCGATCAGCCGTTTGGCGATATCGTCGACGGTGACGCCGCTCGATGCCTTCAGCGGACGGGGATCGACGATGCATTCATGCGCGACACGGCCTCTTGCGTTCCGGTAGAGCACCGGGAAATGCGGGTTCAATCTGGCCGCGATGTAGTTGGCGTTGAGGATCGCGATCTCGGTGGCGCGGGTCAGGCCTTCGCCGCCCATCATCAGAATATAGATATAGGAGATCGTCAGGATCGAGGCCGAGCCGAATGGCGCCGCCGATACCGGACCGACCGGGGGCCTGCCGCCGGTTGCGGGATGCCCCGGCAGGAACGGCGCCAGATGCGCCTTGACGCCGATCGGTCCCATGCCGGGCCCGCCGCCGCCATGCGGAATGCAGAAGGTCTTGTGCAGATTGAGATGGCTGACATCGGCGCCGTAATCGCCGGGCCGCGACAGCCCGACCTGCGCATTCAGGTTGGCGCCGTCGAGATAGACCTGTCCGCCATGGCCATGCACGATGTCGCAGATTTCCCTTATGTGCTCCTCGAACACGCCGTGGGTGGAGGGATAGGTGATCATGACGGCCGCGAGGTCGTTGGCGTGCTGTTCGGCCTTGGCGCGCAAATCGCCGACGTCGACGTCGCCGCGCGCGTCACACGCCACCACCACGACCTCCATGCCGGCCATGTGAGCGGACGCCGGATTGGTGCCGTGCGCCGAGGACGGGATCAGGCAGACCTTGCGATGCGGCTGATGGCGTGCGGCGTGATAGCCGCGGATCGCCAGCAGCCCGGCATATTCGCCCTGCGCGCCGGAATTCGGCTGCAGCGATATCGCGTCATAGCCGGTGATATCGCACAGCCATCGTTCCAGCCGCGCAAACAGCGCGTGATAGCCGGCCGCCTGCTCGCGTGGCGCGAACGGATGCAGGTGGCCGAATTCGGGCCAGGTCAGCGGGATCATTTCCGATGTCGCGTTGAGCTTCATGGTGCAGGAGCCGAGCGGAATCATCGCGCGGTCGAGCGCGAGATCGCGGTCGCTGAGCTTGCGCATGTAGCGCAACAGTTCGGTCTCGGAGCGATGGGCGTGAAACACCGGATGGGTGAGGAAGGCGCTTGCCCGCCTTAGTTCCGTCGGCAGCGCGTCGCTGGTTTCGGCTTCGACGTCGGCATAAGCCAGCTTGCCGCCGAAGGCCCGCCACACCGCCTCGACAACGGCCGGCGTCGTGGTCTCGTCGAGCGCGATGCCGAGCGTGCCCTGACCGATGCGCAGGTTGATCTTCTCGGCGCGGGCGCGGGCAAGGATTTCGTCCTGCCGCTCGCCGCTATTCACCGTCATGGTATCGAAAAACGTTTCCGACCGTGGCGCAAATCCAAGCCGGCGCAGTCCCGCCGCCAGCACGGCGGTGCGGCGATGCACCGTACGGGCGATGTGGGTCAGTCCCTCCGGGCCATGATAGACCGCGTACATCGAGGCGATGATCGCCAGCAGCACCTGCGCGGTGCAGATGTTGGAGGTCGCCTTCTCGCGCCGGATATGCTGCTCGCGGGTCTGCAGCGCCAGCCGATAGGCCGGCTGGCCCCGCGAATCGATCGACAGCCCGACGATGCGCCCCGGCAGCGAGCGTTTCAGCGCATCGCGCACCGCCATATAGGCCGCGTGCGGTCCGCCATAGCCCATTGGCACCCCAAAACGCTGCGCCGATCCGATCGCGATGTCGGCGCCGAGTTCACCCGGCGAGGCCAGCAGCGTCAGGCCCAACAGATCCGCCGCGACGATCGCGAGCGCGCCCTTGGCGCGCAGCGCCGCGATCGACGGGCGCAGGTCGCGCACCGCGCCCGAGGAAGCCGGATATTGCAGCAGGCCGCCGAACACCTCCGCTCTGTCGAGATCGCTCAAGGGATCGCCAACGATCAGATTCCATCCCAATGGCTCGGCCCGGGTGCGCAGCACGGCCAGCGTCTGCGGGTGCACCTCGGCGTCGACGAAGAACGACTTTGATTTGGCCTGGGAAGCGCGTTCCGCCAGCGCCATCGCCTCGGCCGCAGCGGTCGCCTCGTCGAGCAGCGACGCGTTGGCGACGTCGAGCCCGGTGAGATCGCAGATCATGGTCTGGAAGTTGAACAGGGCTTCCAGCCGGCCCTGGCTGATCTCCGGCTGGTACGGCGTGTAGGCCGTGTACCAGGCCGGATTCTCCAGGATGTTGCGCTGGATCACCGCCGGCAGAAACGTGCCGGAATAGCCTTGCCCGATCAGCGAGGTGAAGACCTGATTTTTCGACGCCAGTTCGCGCATATGCGCCAGCGCTTCGGTCTCGCTCAGGGCAGCGCCGAGATCGAGCGGTGCGATCTGGCGGATCGAGGAGGGCAAGGTCTCGGCCATCAGCGCCCCGAGGCTTGCGGCGCCCACGGTCTCCAGCATCGCCGCGACGTCGCGGGGCGAGGGGCCGATATGGCGGCGCACGAAGCCGGTGGCGGGCTCAACGGTGTGTCGGAGCGGCGCGTTCATGGGTCTTTCCTCGCGATCAGGCAATATGTTTGGCGTAGGCGGCTTCATCCATCAGGCCGCCGAGTTCGCCCTTGTCGGCGATCCGCAGTTTGAAGAACCAGGCCTTGCCGGCGGCGTCGGAATTGATCAGCGCCGGCTCGGCCGACAGCGCGTCGTTGACCTCGGTCACTTCGCCCGAAATCGGCGCGTAGACGTCGGAGGCGGCCTTTACGGATTCGACCACCGCGGCGGCTTCCGACTTCTTCAGGCTGCGGCCGACCTTCGGCAGTTCGACGAACACGACATCGCCGAGCTGCGACTGCGCGTAGTCGGTCACGCCGATGGTGGCGACGTCGCCCTCGATGCGGAGCCATTCGTGATCGGCGGTGTACAGCGTCGTCATGACAAATCCCTCAGCGTTTGCAAGTCAGCGTTTGTAGGTATTGGGAACGAACGGCATCGGCGAGATCCGCAGCGGCAGGCGCTGGCCGCGCACCTCGGCAAACACCAGCCCGCCGGGCGCGGCCAGCGGCGAGGGCAGGTAGCCCATCGCCACCGGCGCATTGAGGCTGGGACCAAAGCCGCCCGAGGTCACCGCGCCGATCGCCTCCGATGACGCAGCATCCGCGAACAGCGACGCGCCTTCGCGCACCGGCGCGCGGCCCTCGGGCCGCAAGCCGACGCGGCGGCGTGGCGCGCCCTGTTCGAGTTGCGCCAGGATCAAATCCGCGCCGGGAAATCCGCCGGCGCGCGCGCCGCCCTTGCGGCGGCTCTTTTGAATCGACCATTCCAGCGCGCCCTCGACCGGCGTCGTCGAGGTGTCGATGTCGTGGCCATAGAGGCAAAGTCCGGCCTCCAGCCTGAGGCTATCCCGTGCGCCAAGCCCGACCGGCAGCACGCCACTTTCGGCCAGCAGATCGCTGGCAAGCCGCTCAGCCGCCTCGGCCGGGACCGAGATTTCAAAGCCGTCTTCGCCGGTATAGCCCGAGCGCGAGACGAAGCATTCGATGCCGCCGACCCGGCGCGGGCCTGTGTCCATGAATCGCATGGCGGGCACTTCGGCGCAGAATTTGGTCAGCACCGATTCGGCCTTTGGCCCCTGCAGTGCGATCAGGGCACGGTCGGGGAGGGGTTCGATGATGCAGACATCCGACAGATGGGCGCGCAGATGGGCCTCGTCTTCAGCCTTGCAGGCGGCGTTGACGACCAGGAACAGGTGGTCGCCGAAATTCGCCACCATCAGGTCGTCGAGGATGCCGCCTGATTCACTGGTGAACTGGGCGTAGCGCTGCCGTCCCGGCGCAACCGCCAGGATATCCTGTGGCACCAGCCGCTCCAGCGCCAGCGCCGCATCTTCGAGCTTGCCGGATTTAGGCCGCAGCGCGATCTGGCCCATATGCGAGACGTCGAACAGGCCGGCGCAGGTTCGGGTATGCAGGTGTTCCCTGAGCACGCCGGTTCCGTATTGCACCGGCATGTCGTAGCCGGCAAACGGCACCATCTTGCCGCCGCGCGCGAGATGCAGCGCGTGCAAAGGCGTGCGTTTCAAATGGGATGGCAGGGAAGATGGCGAAGAAGGTTGATGATCGCGTGCAAGCATCACAGGGCCCTCGCGGTTTTCCGGGGGTGATTCCCCAAAAGACCCGCAAAGCCCCATCTGTCGCTGTGCCTGAGAGTATTATCCCGTCGGCGGGCACATCCGGGTCAAAACCCTTCGGTGCCTCTTTCCAGATGTTGTCAGGTCACGCGGTCCGTTTGCCTGAGAGTTTCCGGGGCGGTTGCTCCTTCGGCGCCGGCGATAAAGCCGATCTCTCCCGACGTGACTGTCTTGAACAGATAGGAGGAAAACACGGCCACGCCAAGGCTGTCAACGCACTCGCAGCATCTATCAACGGCTGTGCGGCAAGCCCCTGATCCGCTGCACACTTTCTGGACAGCGCTGATCCCCTTGTCTAAAAGCGGTGCGCGGCACAAATGCGTCTTTTATGGCGAATCTCGGGGCTTTTTGCGATTGGACCAAAATGAGCGGCGTTAACGAAATCAGGTCGACATTCCTCAAATTCTTTGCCGACAACGGCCACGAGATCGTGCCGTCGTCGCCGCTGGTGCCGCGCAACGACCCGACCCTGATGTTCACCAACGCCGGCATGGTGCAATTCAAGAACGTCTTCACCGGCGTCGAGAAGCGTCCCTATGTGCGCGCCACCACCTCGCAGAAATGCGTGCGCGCCGGCGGCAAGCATAACGATCTCGACAATGTCGGCTACACCGCGCGGCATCACACGTTTTTCGAGATGCTCGGCAATTTCTCGTTCGGCGACTATTTCAAGGACCGCGCCATCGAACTGGCGTGGAACCTGGTGACGAAGGAATTCGGCCTGCCGAAGGACAAGCTCACGGCCACCGTCTATATCGACGACGACGAGGCGTTCGATCTCTGGAAGAAGATCGCCGGATTGCCGGAATCGCGGATCATCCGCATCGCGGGCTCCGACAATTTCTGGCAGATGGGCGACACCGGTCCGTGCGGGCCGTGCTCGGAAATCTTCTACGACCATGGCGACAAGATCTGGGGCGGCCCGCCGGGTTCGCCGGAAGCCGATGGCGACCGCTTCATCGAGATCTGGAATCTCGTATTCATGCAGTACGAGCAGGTCTCTCCCGGGGTGCGCAATCCCTTGCCGAGACCGTCGATCGACACCGGCGCGGGGCTGGAGCGGGTCGCGGCGGTGCTGCAGGGCAAGCACGACAATTACGACATCGACCTGTTCGTCGCGCTGATCCGCGCCATCTCCGAATTGACCGGGGCCAATCCGCACGGCGAACAGAAGGCCTCGTTGCGCGTCATCGCCGACCACCTGCGCGCCTCGTCGTTCCTGATCGCCGACGGCGTGCTGCCCTCGAACGAGGGCCGTGGCTATGTGCTGCGCCGGATCATGCGCCGCGCGATGCGCCATGCGCAATTGCTCGGCGCCAGGGATCCGCTGATGTACCGGCTGGTGTGGGCGCTGGTGCGGGAAATGGGCCAGGCCTATCCTGAATTGGTCCGCGCCGAGAACCTGATCGAGGAAACCTTGCGGCTGGAGGAGACCCGGTTCCGCAAGACGCTGGAACGCGGGCTTTCGATCCTCGACGAAAAGAGCGCGTCCCTGAAAAAAGGCGACATGTTCGACGGCGATACCGCGTTCACGCTGTACGACACCTATGGCTTTCCGCTCGATCTGACCCAGGATGCGCTGCGCAATCGCGGCATCGGCGTCGATATCGCCTCCTTCACCGACGCGATGGACCGGCAGCGCGCCAAGGCGCGCGCGGCCTGGGCGGGGTCCGGCGATACCAAGAGCGAATCCTATTGGTTTCCGTTACGCGAGAAATACGGCGCCACGGAATTTCTTGGTTACGAAACCGAAGTGAGTGAAGGGGTCGTCCAAACCATCATTCGCGGAGGCGAAGAGGTAACCGAACTAAGACCCGGCGAAAGCGGCGAAATAGTACTTAATCAAACCCCTTTTTACGCCGAGTCCGGCGGACAGGTAAGCGACACCGGTTGGTTGATGCGAGCCTCCGATAGGGAAATAGTTGCGGCTGTCCTCACCTGTCATAAGCAGGCTGGCGATCTTGTTGTGCACGACGTCAGGGTTGAGAACGGCGGCCTTAAGGTTGGCGACGCACTTCGTCTCGAAGTCGATCATGATCGGCGAAGTGCTATCCGCCGAAACCACTCCGCGACTCACCTGCTGCACGAGGCGCTGCGCCAGGTGCTCGGCGACCACATCGCCCAGCGCGGCTCGCTGGTGGCGCCGGACCGCTTGCGCTTCGACTTCGTGCACCAGAAGCCGATCACGCCGGAAGAGCTGAGCCGGATCGAGGATATCGCCAACGAGGTAGTGCTGGAGAATGACGAGGTCACCACGCGATTGATGGCGGTGGATGACGCGCGCGAGGCCGGCGCCCGCGCGCTGTTCGGCGAAAAATACGGCGACGAGGTGCGCGTGGTTTCGATGGGCAAGACCGCGCGCGAGCACGGGGCCAATGCGCTCGGCTGGTCGGTGGAATTGTGCGGCGGTACGCATGTCAGGCGGACTGGCGATATCGGCCTGATCTCGGTGACCGGCGAAAGCGCGGTGGCATCGGGGGTTCGCCGCATCGAGGCGCTGACCGGGCGCTATGCGCGAAAACACGCCAACGATACCATGCAACTGGCCAGGAATGCGGCCTCGGAGCTGCGCGCCCCGATCGAGGAGATGCCGGCGCGGATCGCTTCGCTGATGGAGGAACGCAAGAAGCTCGAGCGCGACCTGTCGGAGGCGCGCAAGAAACTGGCGATGGGCGGCGGCGCTGCGGCGTCGAATGGATCGGCGGCGGGGCCCGCGGGCGTCCGCGAGGTCGGCGACGTCAAGCTGATGGCGCGCGCGGTCGAAGGCATCGAGATGAAGGACCTCAAGAGCCTCGCCGATGACGGCAAGAAGCAGCTCGGCTCCGGCGTGGTGGCGATCGTCGGCGTCACCGGGGATGGAAAGGCCGGCGTGGTCGTCGGCGTCACTTCGGATCTCACTTCGCGCTACAACGCCGTCGATCTGGTGCGCGTGGCGTCGGAAGCGCTTGGCGGCAAGGGCGGCGGCGGCCGGCCCGACATGGCGCAGGCGGGCGGGCCCGACGGCGCCAAGGCGAATGCTGCGCTCTCGGCCATCGAGAAGGCCATGGCCGGTGCGTAACCGCCGCTCAGCCGATCGCGCGATTGTTGAGGAACATCAAATCCGCCGCCGCATTGGCGGCTATACATAGCGTTCCTTTGATTCCAGCGTTCGCATCAGGGGGCACTCGCGAAGACGCGCGGACGTCGGAAAAACCGGGACACTGGCAGTGGCGATCCTTCCCCGCGGCAAGAAGCTGAACGCCCCCGATCTGCGGGATCGGTTCTACGAACTGCTCGAACACGATCAGCTGTCTTACTCGGTCGGCTCGCGCTTCGTCCGCCTGATCGTTTCCATCATCATCATCGACGTGCTGGCGATGATCCTGGCGTCGGTGCCTGAACTCGACGCGGCGTTTTGGCTGGGCCTTTACCATCGTCAAGATCGGTGCGGTGGTGGTATTTGCGCTGGAATACCTGGCGCGGCTCTGGAGCGTGGTTGGCCATTCGCCACGAACGAAATCGCCGGCGCAGGACCGCATCGAATATGCGCTCTCCAGCCTTGGCATCATCGATCTCCTCGCATTCCTGCCGGCGGGGATCGCGCTGATCGTCGGCAGCCGCTCGACGCTGATGCTGCTCGGGGTGCTGCCGTTTTTCAAGCTGGTGCGTTATTCGCCGGCGATGCGCTCGCTGCTGGCGGCCCTTCACGCCGAGCGGCGAACGCTGTTCGGCTGCCTCGTGATTCTGGCCGGGGCGGTGCTGGTATTCGCCTCGCTGCTTTATGCGATCGAACGCGACGTACAGCCCGATAAACTGGGCACCATTCCGCAGGCGATGTGGTGGGCGATCGTGACGCTGGGCACCGTGGGCTATGGCGACGTCGTCCCGGTCACGCCATTGGGCAAACTGGTGTCGGTATTCGCCATCGTCGGCGGCCTGACGATGATCGCGCTGCCGGTGGCGATCATCTCCACCGCTTTTGCTGACGAAGTCAGGCGGCGCGATTTCGTGGTGACCTGGGGGATGCTGGCGCGGGTGCCGTTGTTCTCGCATCTGAGCGCCACCGAGATCGCCGACATCATGCGGCTGTTACGGGCGCAGACCATCGAGTTCAGGCGAGATTTTGGTGCGGCGCGGCGATGTCGCGTCCTCGATGTATTTCATCACCGCAGGCGAGGTCGAGATCGAACTGCCGAACCGGCGCGTTCGGCTTTCGGACGGAACGTTCTTCGGGGAAATCGCGTTGCTGCACCGGACCAAGCGAAGCGGCACGGTGACGGCGATGCGCAAGACTAGGCTGCTGGCGCTCGACGCGCAGGATTTCCATGCGCTGATCGAACGGGTGCCCGCGCTCGCCGCGCATGTGCGCAAGACGGCGAAGGCGCGGCTCGCCGATAGCGGCGATCTCGCCACGGCCGAGCTTTCGCAAGTCGCGCATGACGATCAACCGGCGGAGAAATAGTTTGGGGCGAGCGGGCCAACTTCGGACTTTCCAAATCAATGAGCAACGTTCGACCTCTGTCCGCCTTGCAACGCATCGCGGACCCAATACGGAAATCGCGTGTCGTCCGGAAACGCCGCCAATATGATGCGATCTCGCGTTGTATTTGACGGCCGAGCCGCCTGCCGACCTCTTGTGGAGCGACTGTGAGCAAGAATAGCCTCCGAATAGCCACATGGAATATTGGATCGAACAAGAATTACGACGCGATTGCCGCAAACATTGCGCAGTTGGACATCGATATATGTGCGGTGCAGGAGGTCTCGCTCGATCCTGCGGTTGACCTTCCGGTGATATTTGGTCGCGGGAAAGGACATACATCAGGTTATGGCTGGTACTTCACGCCCGCCCTTGCGCCGGAGGCGTCGGGCGCCGGGAAACACGAATACTACGGGCTCGGCATAGTATCGAGAATTCCACTGTCTCGAATGGCTTCGTTCCAATTGGGTCCAAGGAATAGCGGTTCAGTTGTCGATGCTGAAAATGAGCCTCGCATCATGCAGGTCGCGGCGCTGGCGTTGGCGGATCCGGTATTCATCGGCAATACCCACCTCGCCGCCACGGCGGACTGGTCGTCGTCTGCCGTGCGACGATCACAAGCCGGAAAGATTGCCAGCATTCTGCGGCCGCTGGCAACGCAGGGACCGCTGATCTTGTGCGGTGATTTCAATGCAGGGCCGTCAAGCAGCGATCTTGCGGAGATAGGGGAGGCGCTGCCCTATTTCTATTCGAGCAGTAGAGGAACCTATGGCGGAGAGCGTGGCCGAACGCCCATCGACTTCTTCTACTCGTCCGTCGCACGGGAGGTGAATATTTCCGTCTTCTCTGCGGACGACCTATCGGATCACAATATCGTTGTCGCGACCTTCAATGGTATCGGGGCCCGTGCATAAAGTCCGGGTTTTCGGCCCGCGCGCCCGCTGGTCGAATACGGCTCAACGACTGTCGAGCCACGCTGCAAATTCGGCTGCCGAAGGGAAGAGTGCATCGGCTAACGGTGCGAGAATTGCAAATGGCGCAGGGCCGGTCAGGACACCGATGGCAATAGCGCCTGCAGCACGGGCGGCGGCAAGGTCAAGGACCGTATCGCCGACGACGGCGGTTTCTGAAGCAGGCACACCGACGGCCTGCGCAAATGCGGGGATTGGTCCTGGGTCCGGTTTGGCGCCAAAGCCGGAATCATATCCGGCAATGAACTCCAGATATTTATCCAGGCCGAGCTTACGCACGTGAGCGCGGGCAGTGCTTTCGGCGTCATTGGTGATCATGCCGAGTCGATAGCCCCGGGCGGCAAGAGAAGTCAGTAGCGTCTTCGGATCGCCGATCGCGGCCAGATGCCGGGTCGTGGCATCACACAGAAGTCGATCGATCTCGGCAAAAAACGCTGCGATTCGCAGGTCGCCCGAGCGCCGTGGCCCAACGCACGCCATATACGCTGGTCGGCTCGGCGATGAGAGGAGAATCGGCAGGAAACGCTGGCCGGCTGCGACGAAACGACTCGCCGCCACGAGGCGATCGTGGGCGTCGCGGTTGCCGCTTGCGAGATGCTGCATCACCGCCCGAACCGCCGGACCCTAGGTCCGCTGGAAGTCGACCAGGGTACCATCCTTGTCGAACAGGATCGCATGGATTGGCCCGACCTTGCGCAACTGCACCATGTCCGAGGACGTGGCCGAATGCTCTCGGGGAAATGCGGAGCTTGGTCGGACATCTGCGATTGCGGGTGATCGCGATTTCGGGCGGTCCGCGCTCACAATCACGCGATACATTTTCGGATATAGGGCAGGTTTACATCCCATAGCTCGTCAAGCAATTGGACGGCAGCGCTTGCGGAATTGACGACAGGATCGATCAACAGCGCCTGCAACGCCAGTTCCTTCGAAGCATGTACCGCTGCCTCGACAGCCAGTTGCTGCACGTTGACCTGAACGGTCATGAGTTTGGCGACCGGATCGGGCAACGGGCCAAGTGAAACGGGATGAACGCCGGCCATGTCCGCCATGACCGGAACTTCCACGGCGGCGCTGGCCGGCAGGTTCGGAATCGTCTTCTGGTTATAGACCACGCCCGATTCGATGAGTTGCTTGCAGTCGTGGAGGACAGCCGAAATGACGGCGATAGCTCGTTCGCCCGATGGGGTCAGCCACCACCAAGGAATCTCCGCCTTTCCAGAAAGCACGTCGTCGATCGTCTGTTCTGTCTTCGCCCGCTCGCCTTCGTCCCATTGGAAGTTGTATCCGTCCTCGCCGGCTTCCCAGCCAAAGGGCAGGTATTCACCGACATGGGCGTCGCCGCAGCCGAGCCAATAACCGAAGGCTCGAAACAGATTCCGCGTCAGCGGCGAAACCGACGGGTCGTGGTGTTTTTCCTTTTCGCGCAACAGCGGATAGAGATCGGTTCCGGTCTCCCGGTCACGGATTTGCATCAGGCACTGGAAATGATTCAGACCTGCGCCCCACACCTCCACCTGTTCGGCAGGCAAGCCAAGGATGGAAGCGACTTGGTTTCGCGCCAGAAAAATTCCGTGGCACAGACCAATGGTGCGAATCTTGCTGTATTGCCCCAGGGCCAAAACGATACGGCTTTCCGGGTTGGAAAAGTTGATGAACAGCGCCTGCGGACAGCGGAGCTCCATCTCGCGCACAAAATCGAAAACGACGGGCAATGTGCGCAAGGTAAAGAACAGCCCGCCTGGGCCGCCGTTCTCTCCCAGCGTGTGACGAATGCCGAATTTGCGCGGCACCTGGAAATCGAGCTTCCAGAGCCGGTTCCGATCAATGGCCGTCGAATTGATGACAAACTCCGCGCCGTCGAAGGCAGCGCGCCAATCGGTGGTGCGCTCGATCTTCAGTCCCGCGCCCGTTTTTTCGTTGAGCAGATTTGCGAGGCGTTCGGCCCGCGCGAGCCTGTCGACGTTTCTGCCGACCAGGATCAGGGTGCTGCCGGTCAGGTCATGGCTGGAGAACAGATCCCGGAACATGCTGATGCCGAACGATGCACTGCTCGCGCCAAGAAAGACGATTTTGGTGACCGGCGTCATTTTGTTCCCCGGGCGCGGCATGGCCGGGCCGTTCGGAGTCGGATACTATACCGGATCGCCAGATCTGGAGTACTGCTTTAGCCGACATTCCCCGGATGTCCCTCGGAACTCCAGGGACGATTCCATGCTGCGGGGTTTACGGGAAGCCTTGAGGTTCCTCCGCATTCAACCGAGTGGCCGCACTCACAGGCTTTGGTCGAAAATCAACAGAACGGCCAGCCGCGGATTGGTCGGCGGCCGGCGTGACCACATTTCGTCGTTCAACTCTTGCGCAGGAACACGTACTCTGCGGCGTAAGGCGCGCTCTTGAAGCTGCCGATCTTGTCGCAGGCGCCTTCGAGCTTGCCGCCCTGGGTGTTGATCCGCTGCACCGTCGTGACCCCCGTCAGGACACCGCTGCCGCGCCGGGAGATCACCTCGAGCTTGAGCCAGGGGATATCGTTCGCGGTCGCGCCCGGAGCATTGCCGATCGATTTGCCGACCACGGCGCTGCCGTCGCTGTGCTCCCAGTTCGGTCCGGCATAGTGCCGGCCGACGGTCTTGCCATCGACGATCAATGTCGCGATCGGCTCGCGGAATGCCCAGGCCAGCTTGCCGTCGGCGCCGGCCTTGCACTCGTACACCTGCGCGCCTTCGGCGTGCGCGCTGAGCACGACGGTCTCTCCCGGCGCCGCGACGGCGTCGGGAAGAGGCGTTTCGGCGGCGGACGCGTTGATCAGCGATGCCGCCATCAGTGGCAACGCGAGCAGGGCGCTCCTCAGGGGTGCAGTGCTCATTTTGCCACCATCGCCTTGGTAAGGTTTTCCGCGACCTTGTCGAGGAAGCCGGTGGTGGACAGCCAGCGCTGGTCGGCGCCGACCAGGAGCGCGAGGTCCTTGGTCATGAAGCCGGCTTCGACGGTATCGACGCAGACCTTCTCCAGCGTGAGCGCGAAATTGTCGAGCGCCTCGTTGTTGTCGAGTTTGGCGCGATGCGACAGCCCGCGGGTCCAGGCGAAGATCGATGCGATCGAATTGGTCGAGGTCTCCTTGCCCTTCTGATGCTCGCGGTAATGCCGCGTCACGGTGCCGTGGGCGGCCTCGGCCTCCACCGTCTTGCCGTCCGGCGTCATCAGCACCGAGGTCATCAGGCCGAGCGAGCCGTAGCCCTGCGCGATGGTGTCGGACTGCACGTCGCCGTCGTAGTTCTTGCAGGCCCAGACATAGCCGCCCGACCACTTCATCGCAGCCGCAACCATGTCGTCGATCAGGCGATGTTCGTAGGTGATGTGCTTGGCGTCGAATTTCGCCTTGAATTCCTTGTCGAAAATGTCCTGGAAGATGTCCTTGAAGCGCCCGTCATAGACCTTGAGAATGGTGTTCTTGGTCGAGAGATAGACCGAGTAGCCCTTCGACAGTCCCTGGTTTAACGAGGCGCGGGCGAAATCGGCGATGGAATCGTCAAGATTGTACATCGCCAGCGCCACGCCGGCGCCGGGGGCCTTGTAGACTTCCCGCTCGATCACCTTGCCGTCCTCGCCGACGAATTTCATCGTCAGCGTGCCCTTGCCCGGAAACATGAAGTCGGTGGCTTTGTACTGGTCGCCGAAAGCGTGGCGGCCGATGATGATCGGCTTGGTCCAGCCTGGAACCAGCCGCGGCACATTCTTGCAGATGATCGGCTCGCGGAACACCACACCGCCAAGGATGTTGCGGATGGTGCCGTTCGGCGACTTCCACATTTCCTTCAGGCCGAATTCCTTCACCCGGGCCTCGTCCGGGGTGATGGTGGCGCATTTGACGCCGACGCCGACCTTCTTGATGGCGTTGGCGGCATCGATCGTAACCTGGTCGTTGGTCTTGTCGCGGTATTCCATCCCGAGGTCGAAATACATCAGGTTGATGTCGAGGAACGGGTTGATCAGCTTGTCCTTGATGTACTGCCAGATGATCCGGGTCATCTCGTCGCCATCGAGTTCGACGACGGGGTTGGTCACCTTGATTTTTGCCATGGAGATCGGGCCTTTTTGGAATAGCGCGTTTCGGGGGTGGATGGGATGATCTGCGCGCTATAGCACCGCAAACGCGCTGGCGAAAGCCAAGCCGCTATGCAGTTTAAGCCGATCTTTTAGCCTGCAGCCCCGGTTCTGATTGATGAGAACCGGGGCTCCATCTCTTTAATCTTGACGCGTTCTCGTCACGCGAAGCGGTCCCCACTTCGCTCGAAAACGCTCTAGAACGCCGCCTGCGTGGCGGTGCCTGCCACCACGTACCAGGTGACGACGAGTCCGCAGATCAACGCGCCGGGCAGGCTGGAGCCGGTACGCCGCCAGGTGAAGGTGGCGATCACGGCACATGTCGCGAACACCGGGACGAACTGGATGGCGATGATCGTGGAGAGCGGCACAAAGCCGGGATCGGGTATCGGGTTGAACAGTTTTCCCGATAGCCACAGCGTGCCGTACTGCAAGGCCAGCAGCACGATCAAACCGAGCGTCAACGCCAGGATATTGGTCGAATAAAGCGCGACGCGGCCTGCGCTTATGGTCGAAAAATTCCGGTGCAGCAGGTGCAGCGAGATCACGAAAAACGCCGTGAACGGAAGGAGATAGATCAGGAAGATCAGGAATTGCTTTGCGCTCATCAACTTCAAAGCGACAATCCAGAACCGGAAATCGATCTTGAAGGCGAGGTCGGCGAGCCAAAGTGCGGCATAGCCGACGATCACGGTGGCCAATGCGATCAGGATCGACGGACCGATGATCCCGGTCCGGCTGGCGCGTTTGGGCGCGAACGGCATCAGTGCGAGCGCGATCAGCGCATTGATGACGGCCCAGACCATGATCTGGTTGGTGATGCCTTGCGGCAGGTAGGCCGACGGCGTCACGAAAGTGCCGCCGAGCGCGAATGCCGGATAATAGGTCAGCGCGGGAATGAAGGCGGATAGCACCAGGGCTGCGGTCCAGCGGCCGCCGCTGGGCGCGACCGGGGCCGGCGCGGTCCCGTCGGCGATCACGGGCAGTCTAAGGTGCGAAAACACCGGCGCCTCAATCAGGCCGTCGAACACCCCGAGCAGCAGTACGACAAAGCCGATCAGCGCGATCAGGGTTCCGATCTCCTTGCGGAACCAGATTTGGTCGTCCGAGGGGAGCGGCGTGCCGCCCTGCAAGGTCTTGGCGAACCAGTCGAGACTGTAGCCGATGGCTTGACGCGAAATATGCTCGTCCGGGTGGGTGATCGCCGGCGTGTACAGTACCCTGGCGGTGCCTTGCGCGAGATCGCCATAGAGCTTGCCGGGTTCGACGGCGCCTTGGGTGCCAAACAACCCCCAGAGTTTTGGGCTTTGGGTGACGTCGCGCGCCCGCTCGACGCCCCACATCAGGTCCGGAAATTCCTCGTATTGCGCGAACACCAGCGCGACGTTGCGTGGCCAGCTTGCGCTGCCCTCGGCGGCGAACGGTTTGCCTGTCGAGGATCCCTCCAGTACCATCGACCTGTAGTCGTTTGGCATGGCGGTCGCGGCCGCAAGCACGGTCCAGCCGCCCATCGAATGGCCCTCGAGCCCGATATTGTTCTTGTCGACGATGTCGAGGCTGCGCAGATGGGCGAGCCCATCGGGGCCCCCAAAGCCGTTGGCGAACGCCGGCGGATCGCTGTAGCCGTGGCCGGTCTGGTCGAGCGCCAGCACCACGTAACCCCTGCGGGCAAACTCGATGGCGAAGCCATCCTGGGTCTCGCGCGAATTGATGTAACCATGCACGGCCAGAATGCCGGGGGCGGGGGTCTTGGCGGTCGCGTTGGGCGGGATATAGAGCAGGGCGCTCATGGTATTACCCTTGGCGCCGGCAAAGCGGATATCCCTGATCTGGATGCCGCCCGAGGTCTGCGTCACATAAGCCAGCACGGCGCCGGCCAGAATCAAAATCACCCCGGCAATGGCCAAAGACCATTTGCGATGCATGGTAACCTCCCCTGTGTCCCGCGCCGTTGAGCCAGCTTTCGGGTTCGTTTTAATTTTGACTGACAGCGTATCCGAAAGGCGAGCGCGTGCAAGCGACGGTTGTGACGTCGCATCCGGGGTTCGGCCCGATCTCGTAAAATTTCATTAAGCCGATTAATTCGCTTGAGAAATCCTCCCGGACAGGCAAACGAGGGGTTCGTGGTTGAGGTTGAATCAGTTTCTTCAGAAGTTGATTCAAGGTCTTCAGACACCTGGAATCAGCTGGAATCAGAAAGTGAAGTGAGATGTCCGGTTCGGGCACCGACAAGACCAAACTTGGCTTTGACCTCGCAGGCCCCATTGTGATTCTGGTCGAGCCGCAGCTCGGCGAGAACATCGGCATGGCCGCGCGGGCGATGGGAAATTTCGCCCTGACGCGCTTGCGCATCGTCAATCCGCGCGACGGCTGGCCGAACATCAGCGCGCAGCGCGCCGCCTCGGGCGCCGATCATATCCTGGATCATGTGGAGCTGTTCGACACCGTCGAGCAGGCGGTCGCCGACTGCACGCTTTTGTTCGCCACGACCGCCCGCGCCCATGACCAGGCCAAGCCCGTGGTCGGGCCGGAAGCCGCCGCGCGGGAGATGGCTGGCCAGAGCGCCGCGGGCGGTACGGTCGGCATCCTCTTTGGCCGCGAGCGCTACGGGTTGCAGAACGAGGAGGTCGGGCTTGCCAACCGCATCATCACCTTTCCGGTCAATCCCGGCTTTGCTTCGCTCAATCTGGCACAGGCGGTGCTCCTGATCGGCTACGAATGGTTCAAGCTCGCAACCGAAGGCGCGTTGCGGTTTTCGATGCCCGAACGCTCCGAGCCCGCCTCGCAGCACCAGATGCAGGCCTTCTTCGACAATCTGGTTCGCGAACTCGACAAGGTCGAATTCCTGCGTCCGGCAGAGAAGCGCGAGACCATGCTGGTCAATTTGCGCAACATCTTCACCCGGATGGATCCGACCAAGCAGGACATGCACACCCTGCACGGCGTGGTGATGGCGATTGCCGAGGGACGCAAGGGGCCGGCCAAGGGAGGCGTGCTCGATGGCGCGCAGGCCACCCGGTTGCGGGCGCTGCTGGCCGAGCACGGGCAGGGCGCCCTGCCGTCGGAAAGCGGCACAGTGCGCGGGCTGGCGCGGCTGCTGCGGCGCAACCCGACCGACGCCGAGCGCATCATGTGGCAGGCATTGACCCGCGACCGCCGTTTCGCCGGCCAGTTCAAGCGCCAGACGCCGGTCGGCCGTCATATTCCGGATTTTGTCTCCTTCGTGCACCGGATCGCGATCGAACTGATCAACCCGAACGAGACCGACCTCATTGTCGGGGATCGCGCCGCGCGGCAGGCCTGGCTGGAGACGCGTGGCTACCGGGTCGTCAATATGGGCGTCGCCGATGTCGAGGGCGATCTGGCGGCCGAACTTGATCGGCTTGCATCCTGTCTGCCGGGATCCTCCTGACGGCAGGGACAACCGGGCCGTGCGCGAATTTCTCTGCGGTTGCCAGGATTAAGTCGGACGGAATAGGGTTCCACAAGAACAATCAATAACCAAAGGGAGACCCCAACGATGCGTCCAGTCCGACTTGTACTCCTCGCCTCGGTTTCGATCTTCGCCGCCGCGCCCGCCCTAGCGCAGGCGCCTCAGGTCGAAAAGAATGTCTCGATGGGCCTGTCGCTCGCCATCATCCAGGGCGCAATCGAACAGTGCACCAAGGACGGTTACAAGGTTTCCGTCACCATCGTGGACAAGTCCGGCAATGTCGCGGCTCAGTTGCGCGGCGACGGCACCGGCCCGCACACCATGGAATTCAGCCGCCTGAAGGCCTACACCGCCCGTACCCGCAACCAGACCTCGCTGGAGACCATGAAGCAGATGGAAACCATGGCCTTCCTCCGCCAGATCCCTGGCGTGGTCGGCGTCGGGGGCGGCGTTCCGATCCGGGCGGGCAATGAGGTGATCGGCGGGGTTGGCGTGTCCGGCGCGCCGGGCGGCGAAAAGGACGAAGTCTGCGCCAATGCCGGCCTCGCCAAGGTTGAGGCCGCACTCAAATAGAGCGTGGCTTTGCAACAATATAGCTCTCGGATTGGAGACGACCGATGAAGAAATCGCCGCGTTCGCTTGACTATGCCGTGGCCGTAAGCTGCCTCGCCTTGTTATCCGTCGTCACGATTCCGAAGGTTTACGCGGAGCCCGGGGCTTTCGGCAGGCTCGAAGTGCCGGCCAAGTCAATTCCGGTGCCGACCGACGTCAGCCCGCAACTGCAGTGGATCATCGCGGCGCCGCTGCGGTCGAACTGGAACATCCAGCCCAAGACCGGCGAAGAATGGAAGCCGGTCGCGGATGCGGGCGCGGCGGCGCTGGTCAAGAACGTGCCCGGCATGCTCGAGCGCCTCAAGGTGAAGGTCGAGAAAACCACCATCGACGGGGTGCGGGCCTATATCGTGACCCCGGAAACGATCGCCCCGGAGAACCGCAGCCGGCAGCTGATCCACATGCACGGCGGCTGTTACGTGCTCAATCCCGGCGACGCCGGATTGCCGGAAGCCATCTTCATGGCAGGTTTCGGGCACATCAAGGTGATCTCGGTGGATTACCGGATGCCGCCGGAAGCCTACTTCCCGGCCGCGCTGGACGATGGCATTACGGTCTGGAAAGCGGCCTTGAAGACCATGGACGCGAAGAACATGGCGATCTTCGGGACCTCGGCCGGCGGCTCATTGACGCTCGAAATGGTGCTGAAGGCGCGGGAGTTCGGGCTTCCGTTGCCCGGGGCGATCGCGCCGGGCACGCCGATGTCGGATGTCACCAAGGTCGGCGACACCTTCCAAACCAACGCGATGCTCGACAACGTGCTGGTTTCCCCGGACGGCTTTTGCGATGCGGGCACCAAGGTCTATGCCAACGGACACGACATGAAGGACCCGATGCTGTCGCCGGTTTACGGTGACATGAAGGGCTTTCCGCCGACCATCCTGACCAGCGGTACCCGCGATCTATTGCTGAGCAATACGGTTCGCGTTCACCGCAAGCTTCGCCAGGCGGGAGTCGAGGCCACCTTGCAGGTCTATGAGGGGATGTCGCACGCCCATTACATCCGGGACGATACCGCGCCGGAGTCGAAAGAAGTGTTCGAGGAGATCGCGGGCTTCTTCGACAAGCATCTCGGCAAATAAGCCGGTGGAAGGGCGGCGTCGCCGTCCGTCCGATCAGAACGCCAGCAACTGTTCCGGCGCGCCGCCCGCGCGCTTGGCTTTCTTTGGCTTCGAAGGCACAAACAGCGAGCACGCCGCCAAACCCGCGGTGTCGGCGACACCGGGATCGCGCGACACCATGGCCGCGACGATCGCGCCGTCCATCAGCAATGCGAGCTGGTGGGCCAGCACTTCCGGCTCAGCCGCGCCCATTTCGCCGGCGAGCTTCTCGATGTAGGCGAGAACCACCTTCTTGTGCCGCATCGCAATGGCGCGAAGCTGCTTCTGATCCTTGTCGTGCTCGCCGACCGCGTTGATGAAAGGGCAGCCGTAAAAGCGCTCCTGGCGAAACCAGTCCTTCAGCGCGGGGAAAATCCGCGTCAGCTTGGCCTGCGCGCTGCCGCCGCCGGATTCGATAGCTGCGATGAACCATTCGCGCCACTGCTTGCCCTCGGTCTCGAGCACAACGTGCACCAGGTTGTTTTTCGATCCGAACAGCTTGTAGAGGGTTGTCTTCGCGGTGCCGGCTTCATTGATGATGGCGTCGATGCCGGTCGCGTTGATGCCGTTCTTGCAGAACAGCCGCGTTGCGGCGCTCAGCAAGCGTCCGCGCGCGGATTCGTCGTCGCCAGCGGCGACATTCGCCGCGACGGAACGTCCCTTCGAAGATGCTTTGCCCATGGCCTCAGTTAATCCAACTGTGCCGCAATCATCAAGTCGCATCTTGTTGCGCGCAAATTGATCGCGCTCGTCAGCAATTGCATCACGATTGAGCAGCTTGCCGCTGGTCGATTTGCAGGCAGCGCGGGCTAAGCGACTTTGGGACTTTGGGTTTTCTCGCCGAGGGCGTCTGGCACGCTTCATGCAGGATACAGACCGTTCGGTATCCTGCCCCTAGGGAGAAAATCAATGACCGCGGTCGCTCAGAAAACAGTACTCACAGGCTGCCTTGCCCCGATCGACAAGGACGGGCTGGAACAGCTCATCGCCAACGGCAAGGCCAATCCGAAGGTCATCAAGACCTTGAAGTGCAAGACGGTGGCCGAAGGCAAGTTCCGCCACGCCAACTACATCCGTAACCTCGCGCCCTACATCGTCGACGAACCCCCGGGCCTGCTCGGCGACGACACCGCGCCAAATCCCTCCGAGGCTTCGCTCGCCGCGCTGGGCTCGTGCCTTGCGGTGGGGCTGCACGCCAACGCGGTGCATCGCGGCTGGATCGTCAACAAGCTCGAGCTCCAGCTTGAGGGCGACCTCAACATCACCGCGGTCTGGGGCACCGGCGACGTCAGCGAGAAACCGGTCGGCTTCACCGATGTGAGGGTCAAGGTCGACATGGAATGCGAGGGTGTCCCGCAAAGCGAGATCGACGCATTGGTGGCCCACGTCAAGAAGTGGTCGCCGGTCGCCAACACCTTCACGCGCCCCGTCAATCTCGAGGTCAGCGCTTAACGGCCAAAAAGGCCGCACGTTGCAAAACCAGGCGTTTGGCGGAGGGTGTGATGGGTTCATTGGCGGTATCGAGGCGCGCGATTGAAGATGATCTGCCTTCGGCATCGATCGCCGATCAGGTCGCGACCATCGCCCGCAAAAACCTGGCGCCGATGGCGGCCGCGATCGACGCCGGCTCCGTCTATCCGGACGAACTGCTCCGCCGCCTCGGCGATGTCGGCGCGTGGGCCAGTCATCAACCGAAGAATGGCGCAGCCGATCTGCGCTGCGCCATTCAGTCGATCGCGGCCCTCGGCGAAGTCTGCGGCGCGACCGCCTTCATGGCGTGGTGCCAGAACACGCTGGTCTGGTACGCCGCGAATTCCAGCAACCCCAGGCTCGTTGCCAAATTCGGCGACCAATTCGCGACCGGAAAAATCCTCGGCGGCACCGGTCTTTCCAATCCGATGAAGAGCTTCTTCGGGATCGAGAAGCTGAAACTCAGGGGCCGCAAGGTCGATGGCGGCTACACCGTCAGGGGCGCGCTGCCCTGGGTGTCGAATCTCGGGCCCGGCCATTTCTTCGGTACCATCTTCGAGCGCGAGGACGAGCCCGGCGGCATGGTGATGTTTCTGGCCGATTGTTCAGACCCGGGCGTCACCTTGCAGCCATGCAAGCCGTTCCTTGCGATGGACGGCACCGGCACCTATGGCGTCCAGTTCCGCGACGTCTTTGTGCCCGACGATCTCATCCTGGCCGACCCGGCGGACGCCTTCATCAGGAAAATCCGCGCGGGCTTCATCCTGCTGCAGGCTGGCATGGCCACCGGGCTCATCAAGGACTGCATCAACATCATGAACGAGGTCGATGCGCCGCTCGGCCACGTCAATCGCTATCTGCCGCAACAGCCGGTCGATTTCCGGGATCTGCTGGCAGAGCTCGAATCCCGGACGATGGAATTGGCGCGCGATCCCTTCAATGAAGACGACGACTATTGGCGCGACGTCGTCGAACTGCGCCTGCAGGCCGGCGATGCCTGCGTCGCGGCCGCGCATTCGGCGATGCTCCATTGCGGCGCGCGCGGTTATCTCATGAGCCATCGCGCCCAGAGACGGCTTCGCGAAGCCTATTTCGTCGCCATCGTCACGCCCGCCACCAAGCAACTGCGCAAGATGCTGGCCGACATGTGAATTTCCCAAGAGGACTTCGGATCGACCCCAACCACCCAAGAAAGGAGAGGCTGCCATGACGGACGTTCTGATTTCTGCCAGCGAACTCGCCGAACTCGTATCCAGGGAGCCGTGTGTCATCATCGACACCCGCAATCCGGATGCTTATGGCGCGGGACACATCCCGAATGCCGTGAATGTGCACGAGATCTTCACTTACCTCGCCACCTCGACGCCGGAAGGCATTCACGAGCTGAAGACGAAGTTCGCCGACGCCTTCGGAAAGGCCGGACTGTCGGGCAAGGAAACCGCCGTCATTTACGAACAGTCGATGAATTCGGGTTTCGGCCAGTCCTGCCGCGGCTATTTCCTCCTGACCATGCTTGGCTATCCCAGGATCAAGGTCCTGCATGGCGGCTACGACGCCTGGGTGGCCAAGGGATTGCCGGTCACGACAGCCGTGCCGAAGCCTGCGCCGGCCTCGTTCTCGATCGTTCCCGAAGCCGGCGACATCCTGATCGACGCCAAGACCATGCTGGCCGCCGTCGGCAAGCCCGGCATCGCTCTGCTCGACGTGCGCGACGTCGATGAGTGGATCGGCGACAGTTCCTCGCCCTATGGCAAGGATTTCTGCCCGCGCAAGGGGCGCATCCCCGGCGCCGTCTGGCTTGAATGGTACCGCATGATGAAGCCGACGGGAGAGGGCCCGCGCTTCAAGTCCAAGGATGAAATCCTGGCCGAATGCGCCACCGTCGGCATCTCGCAGAATACCCCGGTCTATCTCTATTGCTTCAAGGGCGCGCGGGCGTCGAACACCTTCCTCGCGCTGAAGAATGCCGGAGTGAAGGATGTGCGGATGTATTTCGGCTCATGGAACGAATGGTCGCGCGATCCGTCGCTGCCGATCGAGGAAGGCCTGCCGACCGAGGCCAAGCTGACCGAAAAAGCGGCATAGAACGTGCATGTTTTTTCACCGCCCGGCCGAACTTTTCGCGGCCGGGCGGTGAATCCCCCGCGCGTGGCGGGTTTTGCCTCCTAGGTCGATCGGCACCACGTGAGGGAATGCAGGCATGTCCACCTTCGACGACCCCTTCGATGCCGGCCGCGAGCTTTCGCGGGCGGGCTGTGTGTGCGGCCAGCATCGGTCCGCCACCGAACACGATCAGGCCGCTTTGGCGCCGCGCTGCGAGCCGGTGGCGAGTACCGAGGAGCGCTACGAGGGCGTCGTTGCTTCGGCGGTGATGCGCGCGATGTTTCCGAAGGATGCGGCGCGCCGGGCGTTCCTGAAATCGGTCGGGGCATCGACCGCACTCGCCGCGATCTCGCAATTCTTTCCGCTGAAGACGGCGACCGAGGCGTTTGCCGAAAGCGGCGCGCCGGAGAAAAAGGACCTGAAGGTCGGCTTCATCCCGATCACCTGCGCGACGCCGATCATCATGGCGGCGCCGCTCGGCTTCTATGCCAAACACGGTCTCAATGTCGAGGTGGTCAAGACCGCCGGCTGGGCGGTGATCCGCGACAAGACCATCAACAAGGAATACGACGCCGCCCACATGCTGGCGCCGATGCCGATCGCGATTTCGCTCGGCCTCGGCGCGCAGGCGATCCCGTTTGCGGTGCCTGCGATCGAAAACATCAACGGCCAGGGCATCACGCTGGCGATGAAGCACAAGGACAAGCGGAATCCAAAGGACTGGAAAGGCATGAAGTTCGCCATTCCGTTCGACTATTCCATGCACAATTATTTGTTGCGCTATTACCTCGCCGAACACGGCCTCGATCCCGACACCGATGTGCAACTGCGCTCGGTGCCGCCGCCGGAAATGGTCGCCAATCTTCGCGCCGAGAACATCGACGGCTTCCTCGCGCCCGACAACATCTGCCAGCGCGCGATCTATGACGGCGTCGGCTTCATGCATCTTTTGTCCAAGGAGATCTGGGACGGGCATCCCTGCTGCAGCTTCGCGGCGAGCCGGGAGTTCATCACGGGCTCGCCCAACAGCTTTGCGGCGCTGACCCGGGCCATTCTCGATGCGACGGCCTACGCCTCGAAGGCGGAGAATCGCAAACAGATCGCCGAGGCGATCGCGCCGGCGAACTACATCAACGCGCCGGTCACCGTGCTGGAGCAGGTGCTGACCGGGACCTATGCGGACGGGCTGGGCGGCGTCAAAACCGATGCCAAGCGTGTCGACTTCGACCCGTTCCCCTGGCAATCCTTCGCGGTCTGGATGCTCACGCAGATGAAGCGCTGGGGTCAGGTCAAGGGCGATGTGGATTACAAGTCGATCGCCGAGCAGGTCTATCTTGCGACCGACACGCGCAAGGCCATGGCCGAGATGGGGCTGGCGCCGCCGGCATCCTCCTACAAGTCGTTCGCGGTGATGGGCAAGACCTTCGATCCGGCCGCTCCCGAGGACTATCTCAACAGCTTCAAGATCAGGAAGTCGTCGTGAGGAACAAGGCGACGGCTTCCACTTACTTACCTCTCCCCGCGTGCGGGGAGAGGTCGGATCGCGGGCGTCGGCGCGCGATCCGGGTGAGGGGGACTCTCCACGAGTTGAGTTCTTGGCGATTCCCCCTCACCCCGACCCTCTCCCCGCAAGCGGGGAGAGGGCGATGACCTCATCGCTCCGCCTTCGCGCGGCGATCGTTTCGATCGCGCTGTTCGCAGCCTTCATCGGGGTCTGGCACATCGCCACGCGCGGCACCGGCGCGGTCGCCAGCATGAGTCCGGAATACGCCAGGCTGATGGGCCTGACGGCGACGGCCGGAAAATCGGCGATGCCTGGTCCGCTCGATGTCGGCGCCAAATTGTGGGAGCACCTGCAGCGCCCCTTCTACGACAATGGGCCGAACGACAAGGGACTGGGCATCCAGCTCGGTTATTCGATCGCGCGCGTCGGGCTCGGTTATCTTCTCGCCGTCTTCGTCGCCATCCCGCTCGGCTTCCTGATCGGGATGTCGCCCCTGATCAACCGGGCGCTCGATCCGTTCATCCAGATTCTGAAGCCGATCTCGCCACTCGCCTGGATGCCGCTGGCGCTCTATACCATCAAGGATTCCGGACTGTCCGCGATCTTCGTGATCTTCATCTGCTCGGTATGGCCGATGCTGCTCAATACCGCGTTCGGCGTCGCCGCCGTGCGCAAGGAATGGATCAACGTCGCGCGCACGCTCGAAGTCGGCACGTTGCGGCGCGCCTTCACCGTCATCCTGCCGGCGGCGGCGCCGACCATTCTGACGGGGATGCGGATCTCGATCGGCATCGCGTGGCTGGTGATCGTCGCCGCCGAAATGCTGGTCGGCGGCACCGGCATCGGCTACTTCGTCTGGAACGAGTGGAACAACCTCTCGATCACCAATGTCATCATCGCCATTCTCCTGATCGGCATCGTCGGCATGCTGCTCGACCAGATTCTGGCGCGCTTCACCCGCATGGTCACGTTCCCGGAATGATGCGATGACCGAAAAATTCATTTCCATCGAAGCGATCGCAAAGCGCTATCCGGGCGCCGGCGGCGGTGAGATCGCGGTGTTCGAGGATCTCTGGCTGTCGATGCGACGCGGCGAATTCGGCTGCGTGATCGGTCACTCCGGCTGCGGCAAGACCACGGTGCTGAATATCCTTGCGGGGCTGGATGCGCCGAGCGCAGGCGCCGTCATCGTGGACGGGCAGGCGATCGACGGCACCAGCCTCGACCGCGCGGTGATTTTCCAGAGCCACGCGCTGCTGCCGTGGCGCACCGTGCTCGGCAACGTCGCCTATGCCGTGACGTCGAAATGGCGCGACTGGGATCGCGCCAGGGTCAGGGCGCACGCGCAGACCTTTATCGATCTCGTCGGCCTCACCGGCGCCGAGCACAAGCGTCCGTCGGAACTCTCCGGCGGCATGAAGCAGCGCGTCGGCATTGCGCGCGCGCTGTCGATCACGCCGAAGATCATGCTGATGGACGAGCCGTTCTCGGCGCTGGATGCGCTGACGCGCGGCACGCTGCAGGACGAGGTCCGCCGCATCTGTCTTGAGACCGGGCAGACCGCGTTCATGATCACCCATGATGTCGACGAGGCGATCTATCTCGCCGACAGGATTTTCCTGATGACCAACGGGCCCGGCGCCGTGCTGGCCGAGATCGTCGAGAACCCGCTGCCGAAGGACCGCGGCCGCACCGATCTGCACCGCCATCCCTATTACTACGCGGTGCGAAATCACATTGTCGATTTCCTGGTCAGCCGCAGCAAGAGTTTGCGAGTGATACGCCGGATCACGATCCGCGCAACGTGCCGGTGGTGCGGATCGGCAAGCCCGAACTGGTCATCGCATCGGTGGCGGATGTGCCGCTGCAGGAAACAAAGCAGGCGTCATGGCCGGGCTTGTCCCGGCCGTCGACGTCTTCCTAAACTGAGAGAGCCAAACGCGGATGGCCGGGACACATCGCACAAATCAAGCCCGGGCATGACGAGACTTAAACAAGGGAGAGACCCATGAAGCGATCCGACCTCACCGAAAAGCTGCTCGATATCAAGCGCGAGAAGGGCTGGAGCTGGAAATACATCTGCGAAAAGATCGGCGGCTATTCCGAAGTGCTGATCGTCGGCGCGTGCCTCGGCCAGATGAAGCTGACCAAGCCGCAGGCCGCGAACGCCGCCGAGCTGTTCGGGCTCTCCAAATCCGAAACCGCGATGCTCAACGAGACGCCGATGCGCGGCATTCCGATGCCGCCGACCGATCCCTTGATCTACCGGTTCTACGAACTGGTGATGGTCAACGGCCCGGCCTGGAAGGCGCTGATCGAGGAGGAATACGGCGACGGCATCATGTCGGCGATCGATTTCGACATGGTGATGGAGCGGCTGCCCAATCCGAAGGGCGACCGGGTCAAGATCACGATGTCGGGCAAATTCCTGCCGTACAAATATTACGGCGCCAGCGGCAATGTGCCGGAATATGGCTTCAAGGAGGGGTGACGGAGCAACAGACCGCCTTCCGTCATTGCGAGCCAACGGGGCGCGCGAATGCGCGCCCGACGACAGGCTCCGCGAAGCAATCTATGGCGGCGACGAGGAAACTGGATTGCTTCGTCGCTTGCGCTCCTCGCAATGACGTTGGGGTCGTGCCGCCTCCTTAAGTTCCCGCCTTCACCTGCGCGACGGCCTGCGCCATCAGCTCGGTCCATCTTCGGTGCGGACCTGCGCTTCCGTGATCGCAATCTCCTTGGCGGCCAGATCGCCCATCACCTTGCCGACCACGCCGGCGTCGCCGGTCCTTCGAATTCGGCGGCGACAATTTCCTTGGCATAGGCGTTGGCGGCATCGCCCGAAAGGCCGAGTTTCTCGGCCGCCCACAACCCGAGCAGTCTGTTGCGACGGGCTTCAGCCTTGAATTTCTGCTCCTCGTCGAGCGCGAACTTCTTCTCGAAGCCTTCCTCGCGCTTGTCGAATGTGGTCATGACCAAAGTTCCTTCTGACGCCGATTTGGGCCGCTGGCGGCCTCATTGCGGCAGGGCGTCTGCATGCCTAGATAATAAAGCGAATGGTTAAGGCAACGAGCCTTAAAGCCGCAGCTAAAGGGGTAAAACCCTGTCCGGGGGAGACCGGATCGATTGTGCTGGATAGGCCAATCAGATAGGTTGGATTCTAGGCTCGGTTCTCGTTCTGTTTCTTGGTCCCTGGCCTTCGCGGCAGCTCCGTCGTGGGTCTCAATTCTTGTCATCCGGAGCACACCAAATTCATGGATTTCAACAACACACGGTACATCCCAATGAGCCGTCGACGCCGCATTTATGAAGGCAAGGCCAAGGTGCTTTACGAAGGGCCGGAGCCGGGAACCCTGATCCAGCACTTCAAGGACGATGCGACCGCGTTCAACAAGCAAAAACACCAGGTAATCGAGGGCAAGGGCGTCCTCAACAACCGGATTTCAGAATACCTGTTCCAACACCTCAACGACATCGGGGTGCCGACCCATTTCATCCGCCGCCTCAACATGCGCGAGCAGCTGATTCGCGAGGTCGAGATCGTGCCGCTGGAGGTGGTGGTGCGGAATGTGGCGGCGGGATCGCTGTCGCAGCGCCTCGGAATCGAGGAAGGTACCCAGCTGCCGCGCTCGATTATCGAGTTCTACTACAAGAACGACCAGCTCAACGACCCCATGGTCTCCGAGGAGCATATCACGGCGTTCGGCTGGGCCACGCCCCAGGAGATCGACGACATCATGGCGCTGGCGATCCGCGTCAACGACTTCCTCACCGGGCTGTTTCTCGGCATCGGCATCCGCCTGGTCGATTTCAAGATGGAATGCGGCCGGTTGTTCGAGAATGAGATGATGCGGATCATCGTTGCCGACGAGATCTCGCCCAATTCGTGCCGGCTGTGGGATATCAAGTCGAACGAGAAGCTCGACAAGGATCGCTTTCGCCGCGATCTCGGCGGCCTTCTGGAGGCCTACACCGAGGTTGCCAAGCGATTGGGCATCCTGATTGAAAACGAACGGCCCGCGGGCTCCGGTCCGGTGTTGGTGAAGAGCTAAAGGTTGTTCTCGTGAAAGCACGTGTCACCGTCACCCTGAAATCAGGCATCCTTGACCCGCAGGGCAAGGCCATCGAGGGCGCGCTGAAATCGCTCGGCGTGGATGGCGTCGCCAGCGTGCGCCAGGGCAAGGTGTTCGACATCGAGCTGTCGGGCTCCGACAAGGCCAAGGCCGAGGCGGCATTGAAGGACGCCGCCGACAAGCTTCTGGCCAACACGGTGATCGAGAATTACCGGGTCGAGGTGCTGAGCTAGCCGCCGATGAAATCCGCCGTCCTCGTCTTTCCTGGAATCAATCGCGAGCGCGATATGGCGCGCGCGCTCAAGCTCGCGTCCGGCCACCAATCCGCGATGGTCTGGCATGCCGAGACGTCGCTGCCGAAGGGAACCGATCTCGTGGTGGTGCCCGGCGGATTTTCGTATGGCGACTATTTGCGCTGTGGCGCCATCGCCGCGCGGGCGCCGGTGATGGACGCGGTACGGGCCTTTGCGGCCGACGGCGGTCTGGTGCTCGGCGTCTGCAACGGCTTTCAGATTCTCTGTGAGGCCGGCCTCTTGCCCGGCGTCCTCATGCGCAATGCGCGGCTGAAATTCATCTGCCGTGACGTGCATATGCGGGTGGAGCGATCCGACACGGCTTTCACGCGCGGCTACAATGCCGGGCAGATCATCCGCGTGCCGGTCGCCCATGGCGAGGGCAATTACGAAGCGGATGAAGAGACGCTGAAGCGGCTGGAGGGCGAGGGGCGGGTGCTCTATCGTTATTGCTCGCCCCACGGCGTGGTCGACGAGCCCGCCAATATCAACGGCGCGGCGCATTCGATCGCCGGCATCGTCAATGAGCGCGGCAACGTGCTCGGAATGATGCCGCATCCGGAAAACCACGTCGAAGAGATCATGGGCTGCACCGACGGCCGCGGCCTGTTCGCAGGCCTGGTCGCGCATCTGGAGCGCGCGGCGTAAACGAGACGATCGAGCGTTTCTCCGGCTGCACGTCGTTTGCCGCCGCCCGCCCGCAAAGCTATGGACAGCCGGAAATTGCCCCATAAAAGGCCTTTTCCAGCCCTCCCGATCTCCCTAAGAAGGCCTCATGAACCAGCCCCAGATCACCCCCGAACTCGTTGCCAGCCACGGGCTGAAACCGGACGAATACGAGCGCATCCTGAAACTGATCGGCCGGGTGCCGAGTTTCACCGAGCTCGGGATTTTCTCGGCGATGTGGAACGAGCACTGCTCCTACAAGTCCTCGCGCATCCATCTGCGCGGCCTGCCGACCAAGGCGCCATGGGTGATCCAGGGGCCGGGCGAGAATGCGGGCGTCATCGACATCGGCGATGGCCAGGCGGTGGTGTTCAAGATGGAGAGCCACAACCATCCGAGCTATATCGAGCCCTATCAGGGCGCGACCACCGGCGTCGGCGGAATCCTGCGCGATGTGTTCACGATGGGGGCGCGGCCGATCGCCTGCCTCAATGCGCTCTCCTTCGGCGCGCCGGAACACCCCAAGACCCGCCATCTCGTCTCGGGCGTCGTCGCCGGCGTCGGCGGCTACGGCAACTCGTTCGGCGTGCCGACCGTGGGCGGCCAGGTCCGCTTCCACACCCGCTATGACGGCAACATCCTGGTCAACGCGATGGCGGTGGGCCTCGCCGACACCGACAAGATCTTCTATGCGGCGGCCTCGGGCGTGAACATGCCGATCGTCTATCTCGGTTCCAAGACCGGCCGTGACGGGATTCACGGCGCCTCGATGGCATCGGCCGAATTCGACGACGATTCGGCGGAGAAGCGCCCGACCGTGCAGGTCGGCGACCCCTTCGCCGAAAAGCTTCTGCTGGAAGCATGTCTCGAAATCATGGCGGCCGATTGCGTGATCGCGATCCAAGACATGGGTGCGGCGGGCCTGACCTGCTCGGCGGTCGAGATGGGCGCCAAGGGCGATCTCGGCGTCGATCTCAATCTCGACGCGGTGCCGACGCGCGAAACCGGCATGAGCGCCTATGAGATGATGCTCTCGGAGAGCCAGGAGCGCATGCTCATGGTCCTCAAGCCCGAGAAGGAAAAACAGGCCGAGGCGATCTTCCGGAAATGGGGACTGGATTTTGCCGTCGTCGGCTACACCACGCCGAGCAAGCGGTTTGTCGTGAAGCACGGCGGCGACGTGATGGCCGACCTGCCGATCAAGGAACTCGGCGACGAAGCGCCGCTGTACGACCGGCCGCACGTGGCTCCGCCGCCGTTGTCGGTGATCCACGCGCGCGACGTGAAGCCGCCGGTCGGCATCATGCCGGCGCTGGAAAAATTGATCGCCACGCCCGAGCTGTGCTCGAAGCGCTGGGTGTGGGAGCAATACGATCACGTCATTCTGGGCAATACCGTGCAGCGGCCCGGCGGCGATGCCGCGGTGGTGCGGGTGCTGGACGGACCGAAGGGGCTGGCGCTCACCGTCGACGTCACCCCGCGTTATTGCGAAGCCGACCCGGTCGAAGGCGGCAAGCAGGCGGTGGCGGAAGCCTGGCGCAATATCACCGCCGTCGGCGGCCGGCCGCTGGCGATCACCGATAACCTCAATTTCGGCAATCCGGAGCGCCCCGAGATCATGGGCCAGTTCGTCGGCTGCCTGAAGGGCATTTCGGAAGCCTGCCGCGCGCTCGAATTTCCCGTCGTCTCCGGCAATGTCTCGCTCTACAACGAGACCAATGGTCGCGGCATCCTGCCGACGCCTTCGATCGGCGGCGTCGGATTGCTCGATGATTTCACCAAATCCGCGACGTTGTCGTTCAAGGCCGAAGGCGAGGCGATCCTATTGATAGGCGAGACTCACGGCTGGCTCGGCCAGTCCGTCTATCTGCGCGACATCTGCGGCCGCGAAGAGGGCGCGCCGCCGCCGGTCGATCTTGCGGCTGAAAAACGCAATGGCGACGTGGTGCGCGGCATGATCCACGCCGGCACCGCGACCGCAGCGCATGACGTTTCCGACGGCGGGCTTTTGATTGCGCTGGCGGAGATGGCGATCGCAAGCGGGATCGGCGCACAGCTCCTGGCCGCACCGGGATCGATCGTGCCGCATGCGTACTGGTTCGGCGAAGATCAGGCGCGGTATGTCGTCACCGTGCCCGCCGAGCAGGCCGGCCTGGTGCTGGCGAAGATGAAGGGCGCCGGCGTGCCCTGCGCGCGGATCGGCACCACCGGCGGCGATGCGGTCGCGGTCGCGGGCGAGCAGCTCGTTTCGGTAGCGTCCCTGAAAGCCGGCTTCGAGAGCTGGTTTCCGGCCTATATGAACGGCAAGGCGTAAGGCCTCGCGCCGGGAATCTTGCGCCGCGCGACGGTAGCAGCCCAGTTGAAACGCCGCTCGTTTCTCACCCATTGCCGGAACCAGTTCCATCGATCGAGGTTAGATCAGCGATTTCGATAGGCCGCCGATCTGCGGCGGAGGCTGGAGGAACGGGCAATGACGCTTCTGAAATGGGCGCTGATTTTCTTTCTGGTATCCGTCGTCGCCGGCATTCTCGGCTTCACCGGAATATCCGCCGCCTCGGCGGATATCGCCCGATTCCTGTTTTATGTCTTTGTTGTGATCTTCCTGGTTTTGCTGATCCTGGGTCTCACGATCTTCAGGGTGTGAGGCAAAGCGCCGTGGATGGCCGGGGCAAGCCCGGCCATGACGTGGAATGGCTCATTCGCGCGCTTGGAAAGCTCCAGCGCTCAAGCCACTTCCTCAATCTTGACCCTGTCGGGATAGAACGCCAGATGGCCGGAGATTTCCGCCATCGCCGGGAATGGCGTCTCGTAGGTCCAGATCGCATTCTCGATGGTCTTGCCGTCGGCGACGATGCTGAAATAGCTCGCGTCCCCCTTGTAGGGGCAGTGCGTCACCCGCCCGGTGCGCGCCAGTAGCGCCATGTTGGCATCCTTGCGCGGTACATAATTCACCGCCGGGTAGCTCGCCTCCTTCAGCGTCATGGCAGCGGTGGTATCGGCGATCACGACGCCGCCGGCGGAGACGCGGACGCGCTTCGGGTTTGCGGTAATGGTGATGGGGTGGTCGGGACCGGGGAGTTTCATGGTCGTCAGCCCTTTGGTCAGCCCGTTGTGATCGTACGGTACGATCCTTTCGGCTTTGCAATCATCGGATCAGGAATATAGTGCGACGGCGGGTGACCTTGAAGGGCCTCCACGCTAAGTTCAGGCCCGCGGGCTGCGAAGCCCGCGCGATTCGAAACGCCGGATTGGAGAGATTTGGGATGCCGATGGACGCCCACGACATCGAATCGATGATCAAGGCAGCTATACCCGACGCCGAGGTGACGATCCGCGATCTGGCGGGCGATGGTGACCACTATGCGGCGACCGTGATCTCGGCGTCATTCCGTGGCAAATCCCGCGTCCAGCAGCATCAGATCGTCTATCAATCGCTGCAAGGACAGATGGGCGGCGTGCTGCACGCACTGGCGCTGCAGACGGGGGTACCTGACGGACCCGGGGGGACCTGACGGACCCCATAACCGGGGCGAGGGGCGCCATGGTGTCGGACATTGAACGCGGCGCGTTGTTTCGTCCCATCCAGCCGAAACAGCATAGCCGCGTGACCTATGCCGAGCTGCTGTTCGACCTGGTGTTCGTTTTCGCGGTCACCCAGATATCGCACACCTTGCTTGGCCGCTTCACCCCGCTCGGGGCGTTGCAGACCACGCTGCTCTTCCTGGCCGTATGGTGGGTGTGGGTTTACACCTCCTGGATCACCAACTGGCTCAATCCGGAACTCACCCCGGTTCGGGTGATGCTGTTCCTGCTGATGCTCGGCGGGCTCGTGCTCTCCACTTCCATTCCCAAAGCCTTCGAGAGCAGGGGATTGTGGTTCGCGCTCGCCTATGCCGCGATGCAGGTCGGCCGCACCCTCTTCCTGCTGGTGTCGACCCCGCGGACCCGGCCGTCGATCCGGATGAATGCGATCCGCATCCTGGTCTGGCTGACCGCGTCGGCGGACTTCTGGATCATCGGCGGCCTGCGCGAGGGAGAGACGCGGCTGGCGCTTTGGGCCGTGGCGCTGGCGATCGAATACCTCTCGCCGGCGGCGCGGTTCTGGATCCCGAAATATGGCGCGTCCTCGATCGAGGACTGGGCCGTCGAGGGCGGCCATATGGCCGAGCGCTGCGCCGGGTTCATCATCATTGCACTCGGGGAATCCATCGTCGTGACCGGTGCGACGTTCGCCGATCTGAGCTGGACCACCGAGACGGTCGTGGCGTTCGTCTCGGCCTTTGTCGGCAGTCTTGCGATGTGGTGGATCTATTTCCACAAGGGCGCCGAAGCGGGGTCGGAACTGATTTCAAATTCGAGCGAGCCGGGACGGCTGGCGCGGCTGGCCTACACCTATCTGCACATGCCCATTGTCGCCGGCATCATTCTCTCGGCGGTGGCCGATGAGCTCGTGCTGCAGCATCCCGAAGGCCATGCCGACCTCCGGACCGTGCTGAGCGCGATCGGCGGCCCGCTGCTGTTTCTGATCGGGACCATCCTCTTCAAGCACGCCATTCGCGGGTGGCTGCAGCCCTCCCACGGCGTCGGCATCGTCGCGCTTTGCGCGCTGGGCTGGTTTGCCGGCGATCTGTCGCCGCTGATGCTGTCGATCGTGACGTCGGCACTGATGATCATCGTCGCCGCCTGGGAATCGATCTCGCTGCGGCCCATTGCCGCCGCATCCCGGTCGGCAGAATCAGGCGCTGAAAAACCTCACTCCGAAGCCGCCAGCGCGTGAACCGAAAACATCCCGGCCGGGTCGGTCCATGATTCCAGCGGCGTCCAGCCCGAGCCTCTGGCAAGCGCGGTGAAACGCTCGAGGCTGTATTTGTAGCTGCTCTCGGTGTGGATGCTTTCGCCGGGCCGGAATGAAAAATTCCGTCCCAGTACCCGCGCGGTCAACGCTTTCTTGCTGATCAGATGCATTTCGATGCGATGGCGATCGCGGTTATAGATGGCACGATGCATGAACGCGCTGATGTCGAAATTACCGCCCAATTCGCGGTTGATGCGATGGAGCACATTGAGATTGAAGCGCGCGGTGACGCCCGCGGCATCGTTATAGGCCTGGTACAGCACGCGCTCGTCCTTTTCGAGATCGACGCCGATGACCATCCGCGCGCCGTTCCCCAGAATGCCGCGGGCGCTGCGCAGGAAGGCGCTGGCCTCATGCGGCTCGAAATTGCCGAGCGTGGATCCCGGGAAAAATCCCACCTTCGGCATCGTGCTGATGGCCTCCGGCAGTACGAACGGCGTGGTGAAATCCGCCGTGACCGGATGAACATCGAGCCCGGGGAAATCCGCGCGCAAGGCGTCGGCCTGGGCTTTCAGGAAGTCGCCGGAAATGTCCACCGGAACGTAGGCGCCGAATGAGCATTCGTTCAGCAGCAGCCGTACCTTGGTGGTGGCGCCCGCGCCGAATTCGATCAGCGCCGCGCCGTCGGGCACGATCGCCGATATCGCCCGGCCGCGGTCCCGCAGGATCGTCAGTTCGGTGCGGGTCGGATAATATTCCGGCAACAGCGTAATCTGCTCGAACAGCTCCGAGCCCGCGGCGTCGTAGAAATACTTTGGCGACAGCCGCTTCGGCTGCTGCGACAGATCGTCGATCACATCGCGGGCAAATACCGAAGCATGCTCGTCGAAATGCTGCGCTTTGCTCAAAGCGGGGGCGTGCAAATTCATGACAGTCTCCGAAAGCGCGCTTTCCGGCGCGGTTTGAATTCTAGAAATTTCAGCCGGCGTAATCGGCGAGCCGCAACCCCGTGAATTGCCAGCGGTGGTGGGGATAGAAGAAATTGCGATAGCTGATACGGCTATGTCCGATGGGGGTCGCAAGCGATGAACCGCGCAGCACCAGCTGGTTGACCATGAACTTGCCGTTGTATTCGCCGAGCGCGCCCTCGATCGCCCGGTAGCCGGGATAGGGAGCATAGGCGCTGCGGGTCCACTGCCACACGATGCCGAAGGCATCGTTGAGATGGCCGGCACGCGCAGCGACCTCCCATTCCATTTCGGTGGGCAAATGCTTGCCGCTCCAGCGCGCGAACGCGTCGGCCTCGTAATAGCTGACATGGCAGACCGGGGCCAAAGGATCGACCGGCCGCACGCCCGCCAGCGTCATGACCTGCCACTCGCCATCGATCAGGCGCCAGTGACCGGGTGCCTGCCATCCTTCGTTGCCGGCGGTGGCAAAACCGTCCATCAGCCAGAGCGTCGGCGTCGAATAGCCGCCATCTGCCATGAAGGCGAGCCATTCGGCGTTGGTGACGAGGTTGCGCGCCAGCCTGACCGGCCCCACCAGCGCGCGGTGGACCGGCTTCTCATTGTCGAAATGGAAGGTTTCGCCGGCATGCCCAATGCTGTGGATACCCTCGTTGAGGTCGACCCATTGGTCGCCGGCGCGCGACGCGTCGCCGCTCCGCGTTGAAGCGGGGAAGCGCCATGACGGATCGTAGGCCGGCGGAATCGGGTTCTGCGCGAAGGCGTGCAGGATGTCGGTCAGCATCAATTCCTGATGCTGCTGCTCGTGGTGAAGGCCGACTTCCACCAGCGGCGCGATCGCAGCCAGCATGTCCTCCGGGGCCTCGTGAAAGAGCTTCACGGTCGCCGCGTCGACATGCGCCCGGTAGGCGGTGATTTCATCGGCGCCGGGCCGCGTCAGGTGGCCGCGCTGGTGACGGGCATGCCGGGGGCCGGCGTTGACATAGTAGGAATTGAACAGGAACGCATAATCGGGATGAAAGCGCTGGTATCCCCGGCAGTGCTCGCCGAGCAGGAATTGCTCGAAAAACCAGGTGGTATGGGCGCGGTGCCATTTCGCCGGGCTTGCGTCCGGCATCGACTGAATCAGCTGATCCTCCGGGGTCAGCGGGCCGGCGCGGCGCTCGGTTTCGTTCCGCACCGCAAGGAACGCTTCCGCCAGGTTGTGGGCGGGGCTTCCGGAATCGGAGAATAGTGACGGGCAAGGGGCGGCGAGCGCGGCGGATGCTGGTTTCGTCACTGTCTTCTCCGGTTCGGAAGAGAACGTTGGTCTGGCGGAGGGGTTCCCCGAGAACAGCCTGTCCTAGATAGGGGTTCCCGCCCGGGAAAAAAGCCTCCCCAAGGGTATGTTCGGGGTTCGCTCAGGGTCATGACTTTGTTACCTCCCGGGCGATTTGCCCCGGGGGTGAGGGGCCGCGCAGGGGCGTGCATGCCAGCTCCCCGGCATTTTGCTTTGGATGCACAATCGTTTGGGGTACATATATGGTAGTCGCGGGTCTGACGGCCCGAAGGTCTAGCCGCAAGGGCGCCATGCGGACGCGCGCGCGCCCCAAGAGGAATCAAATATGAGCATCGAGCAATTCATTGACAACGAAGTGAAGTCGAACGACGTCGTGCTGTTCATGAAGGGAACGCCGCAGTTTCCGCAGTGCGGCTTCTCCGGACAGGTGGTGCAAATTCTCGACCACGTCGGCGTCGGCTATAAGGGGCTCAATGTCCTTGAGTCCGCCGATCTGCGGAACGGCATCAAGACCTACTCCAATTGGCCGACTATTCCGCAGCTCTACGTCAAGGGCGAATTCGTCGGCGGCTGCGATATCATCCGCGAGATGTTCCAGGCCGGCGAACTGCAGCAGCTGTTTGCCGACAAGGGCGTGACGGTCAGCGCGCCTGCCTCTGCCTGAGCTTTTCCTCTGAGCCTGGCTCCGCGCCAGCTGGGGCCGGCGCGGCTGGAAGTCATCGTCGCCGACATCACGACGTTGCGCGTTGACGCCATCGTCAACGCGGCGAATTCGTCGCTGCTCGGCGGGGCGGTGTCGATGGTGCGATCCATCGTGCCGCAGGGCCTGGGCTGCTCGACGAATGCCGCGCGCTCCGTGGCTGCGAGACCGGTGGCGCCAAAATCACCTCAGGCTATCGGCTGCCCGCCCGGCATGTGATTCATGCCGTCGGTCCGGTCTGGAACCAGGGGCGCCGCGGCGAAGACGAGGCGCTGGCCTCGTGCTATGCCCGCGCGATCGACCTGTGCCAGAGCCACGGGCTTGCCTCGGTTGCCTTTCCCGCCATCTCCACCGGCATCTACCGCTTTCCGGCCGAGCGCGCGGCGCGGATCGCGGTAACGGCCACGGTGGACGCGCTGCAAGCGGCGCCCGCGATCAGCCGGGTGATCTTCTGCTGCTTTTCGGACGAGAGCGCCCGATTGCATGGGCAAGCGATCGCCGTCTTTGGCGACCCTTGTGCGGACTGAGGCCGCCGCTAAACTCGACCGATCCAGCGGGCGGTGATGCAGATGACAAGGCGATGGTGGACCGACGGTCCCACGCGACGCAACGTCGCAGCGGCCCTTGCGCTTCTCCTCGCGGCGGTCGCCATCGAAGCCGGTCGCGCGGAATCGCCGCCTGCCGTTTCCGCCGGTTTTACGCGGGAAGGGCTGGCGCGCGTCGAAGATTACGTCCGCAACGAGATCACGAGCGGCAAGATTCCCGGCGCGGTTCTATTGATCCAGCAGCACGGTCAACCCGTCCTGTTCGAAAGTTTTGGCCTGCGCGACGTCGGCAGCAAGCATCCGATGACCGCCGACACGATCTTTCGGCTCTATTCGATGTCGAAGGCGATCACATCCGTCGCCGCCATGATGCTGGTCGATGACGGCAAGCTGCGGCTCGACGATCCTCTCTCCAAATATATTCCGGCTTTTGCCGAGGTGAAGGTCGCCGTCGAGAAGCGCGGCGAGAATGGCAAGCCAGCTCTCGTGAGCGAGCCGGTCGATCGCCCGATCAGGATCGAGGACCTGCTGCGCCACACCTCGGGTTTGACTTACGGATTCTACGGCGACAGCCCGGTGCGAAAACTCTATGCGAACTCGGATTTGTTCGATGGCGATTTCGACAACGCCGAGTTCGCCGGGCGAATCGCGAAACTTCCGCTCGCCGAGCAGCCGGGAACGCTGTGGGATTACGGTCACTCCACCGATGTTCTCGGGCGCGTCATCGAGATCCTATCGGGACAGTCGCTCTTTGAATTCGAGAAAGAGCGGCTGCTCGACCCGCTCGGCATGACCGAGACCGCATTCTACGTCGCCGACGACGCCAAGCGGCCGCGGGTCGCTGAGCCGCTGCCCGCCGATCGCTTCAAGGGTCCGATCGCCGGCATCAAGGATCCGATCGTGCCGCGGCGCTGGGAGTCCGGCGGGGCGGGCATGGTCGGGACCACAGGGGACTACGGGCGCTTTGCGCAAATGCTGCTCAATGGCGGCACGCTGGATGGCAGGCGCTACCTAAAGCCCGAGACCGTCGCGCTGATGGCATCGGATCATATCGGGCCGGAGACGAAAATCGCCCGCGATCATGACTATTTTCCGGGCGAAACCAGCGGCTTTGGTCTCGGCTTTGCCGTGCGCACGGCGGTGCCTCCGAATACGTCGTGGCCGTTGGGCGAATACCGCTGGGGCGGCGTCGGCGGCACCTTCTTTTTCATCGATCCGACAGGACGATATGTTCGCGATTCTGCATGATGCAGTCGCCGTCGCAGCGCGAACGCATTCTGAACGAGCTCAAGGCGCTAATCTATCAGGCGCTGGGGAAGTGATCGGCATAGCCGCCATCCGGAGCAAGCCATGTCCGTGCAAGAGACCGTAAAGGCCATCGGCGGCCGCTTCTCTCCGCCGCTTGAGGCGGCCTTTTGGATTGTCCTGGCGGTCTATCTGGCCCTGGTCGTCGGGTTCGCCTGGAATCCGACGCCGTTCGCGCAAGGTCTGGCGGCCGTCGGAATCGTGGCGGCCTGCGCCCACGCGGCTTTATCCTATGGCTGGAAGGATGCGTTCGCGCTGTTCGCGATCTGCCTCATGATTACCTTCGCGATCGAGAACCTCGGCGCCGCTACGGGATTTCCTTTCGGCCATTATCATTTCGAAGTCGGATCGAACCTGCCACATGTCGGGGCTATCCCGGTGATCGTCGGTCCACTCTGGTTCGGCATGGGATATTTCTCGTGGGTCGTGGCCGGGACCCTGCTTGGGGCACAGGCGCGGCCGCATCGGACATTGGAATTGATCGCATTGCCCGTGGTCGCCGCATTCGTGATGACGCAATGGGACGTGGTGATCGACCCGCCCGAGGCGACCATTTCAAAAGCCTGGATATGGCATGACGGCGGGGCGCATTTCGGCGTTCCGCTTTCGAACTATCTCGGCTGGCTGCTGACCTCGTGGCTGTTCTATCAGGCGTTCGCCCTTTATCTGAGCCGCCGGCGCCATGTGTTTGCACGGTCAGACGAACCGGGACGCGCGCTCAGGCTGGTGGCGATCTTGCTGTATCTTTGTTCCGGCCTCACCCATGTGACGCCGTTTCTGATCGGCCAAAGCGGCGAAGTCGTCGACGCCGCCAACCACGTCTGGCGCGTCGCCGATCTGCGCGAGACCACGGTCGTGATCCTGCTGTTCACGATGGTGTTCACCTCGCTGCTCGCGGTCTTGAGGCTTGCGAGCGACGCCGATCGCTGAGGACAGCCTGTCTCAGGCGCCCCGCGCGATCTCCCGCACCAGTCCGATCGTCTCTTCGATCATCCCGGCCGTGACATCGAGATGGGTGCAGGCGCGGATCCGGCCGTCCATCATGGCGAGCAGCACGCCGCGCTGGCGCAAGGCGCCGATCATGGCATCGCCGCTGACGCCGGCGCCGTCAGGCCTGAAGAAAACCAGATTGGTTTCGGGCTGCTGCACCTCGATGCCGGCAATCTGCGCCAGGCCGCGCGCCAGTGCGCGGGCGTTGGCGTGATCTTCCGCCAGCCGGTCGACATGGTGATCGAGCGCGTAAGTACAGGCCGCGGCGCAAATGCCGGCCTGGCGCATCGAGCCGCCCAGCCGCTGCTTCCAGCGCCATACCTCGTCGATGAAGTCGCTGCGTGCCGGCGATCACGGCGCCGATCGGTGCACCCAGTCCCTTCGAGAAATCGATCCAGGCGGAATCCCAGCCTTCCGCCATGTCGCGCGCGGTGGTGCCGGTGGCGACGCAGGCGTTCAACAGCCGCGCGCCGTCCATGTGGGTGGCAAGCCCATTGGCCCTTCGCGATCTTCACGACCTCATCGAGATCGGCTCTTCTTCCAGATGGTGCCGCCGCCGATATTGGCGGTCTGTTCGGCGCTGACCAGGGTCTGCGGCGGCTGGTAGCGGGTGCGCGGGTGAAGGGCTGCGCGAAAGGCGTCGGGCGTAAACTGGCCGTCGGCGCCGGGCAGCGCCGTGATCTGGAATCCGCCAAGGGCGGCGTGGGCGCCGCCTTCGCGGGCGATGATATGCGCCGATCCATGCGCGAGGATTTCATCGCCGGGCCGGCAATGCACCAGCGTCGCCGCGACATTGCACATGGTGCCCGAGGGCAGGAACACGGCGGCCTGCTTGCCGAGCAGATCGGCCACGCGGTCGCACAGCAGATTCACCGAAGGATCGTCGCCGACCTGCTCGTCGCCCACTTCGGCGCGCGCCATCGCCTCGCGCATCGCGGGCGTCGGACGGGTCTGGGTGTCCGACAACAGGTTGATGCGGACAGCTGGCGCCCTGGGGTCGGGACGGGCAGGGGTGTAGGTCATGGCGGGTTCTCAAAGCCTTGGCTGGATTGGTCTCATTCACGTCATTCCGGGGCGCATCGAAGATTGCGAACCCGGAATCTCGAGATTCCGGGTCTGGTCCTTCGGACCATCCCGGAATGACGGTGCATTAGGCGACCGATCATATCCAACAAAAAGGCCCCGGCAAAACCGGGGCCTTCGATCTTTCGTAAATGCAACGATATCAATCAGCGCGAATAGAATTCGACGATCAGATGCGGCTCCATCTGCACCGCGAACGGCACGTCGGACAGCGCGGGGATGCGGGCGAACTTCGCCGTCATCTTGGAGTGATCGACTTCGAGGAAGTCGGGGACGTCGCGCTCGCCGAGCTGGCTCGCCTCGAGGACGACGGCGAGTTGCTTTGAGGATTCCTTGACCTCGACCTGGTCGCCGACCTTCAGCTTGTAGCTTGAGATGTTGACGCGGCGGCCGTTGACCTTGACGTGGCCGTGATTGATGAACTGGCGCGCGGCGAACATGGTGGCGACGAATTTGGCACGGTAGACCACGGTGTCGAGACGGCGCTCCAACAGGCCGATCAGGTTTTCACCGGTGTCGCCCTTCATCCGGCCGGCCTCGACATAGATGCCGTGGAACTGGCGTTCGCTGATGTTGGCGTAATAGCCCTTGAGCTTCTGCTTGGCGCGCAGCTGCACACCGAAGTCGGAGAGCTTGCCCTTGCGGCGCTGGCCGTGCTGGCCGGGGCCGTATTCCCTGCGGTTCACCGGGCTCTTCGGGCGGCCCCAGATGTTCTGGCCCATACGGCGATCGATCTTGTATTTCGCCTCACTGCGCTTTGTCATCGCGTCCTCTTCGTAAGTTTGAGTGTTGAGGAAACGCGCCCTCCTGTGCGCCGGGAATTTCCCGGTGCCGACAGGTCGAGCCCCCAAGCATGAAGGCACGGACCACGGGTCGCGAAACGCTTCGCGGGCCGAAAACGGCCCGCGAGCAGGCGGTTTCTAGGCAGAAAACGCTGTCCTGTCAATTAGAACGCCGGGGGCTTTGAGGGGCCGCTGAAACCGTCAGGTCGCGGCCGCCCGGGTTACCTTTGCCTCCGCCGGCGGCGGATTTCCGCGCAATTCGACCGATATTGCGGTGTTCAGCACCTGTTCCAGCCGGGTCAGCACCTTGGCGATGAAGGCGGCGTCGGCAACCCGGTGGTCCCAGCGGATGACGACGTCGATACCCTGGTCGGGCCTCACTACGCCGTAGGTTACGATAAAAGGGCCGGGACTTAGCGCGTGAAGCTCGCCTGGACCGTAAGCGGCGACCGACGTCACCCCGAAGCTGCCGAAATTGTTGGCGGACATCCGTCCGACATTGAGGCCGATGAACCAGCTCAGGCGGCGCAGCGGCAGCGGCAGCTTGGTCGCCATCAGGATCTTCCGAAAGGACGGGATTTCCTCGATGCGGCGCATTCTTGGCGTGCCGGATCTGGGCATCGATATCGGCCAGCGACCGCTCGTCCGGTGCGGGGACCTTTTCGGGCAGGATGCAATCCTGGCCGTCTTCGACACGCGCGATCGCGACCATGGCGACACTGCGCGGCAGTTCAAAGAAATGCGGCCACGGCAATTTGACGTAGAGCGTGCGCAGGACAGGTTCGTCCCGCGCCACCAGCGCGAACGCCTTGACGAAGATCGCCGCCCAGCCGGTCCGTTCGGCAGCCTGCGCCCGGGCCTCGATCAGTTGGCGAACGTCGAGGGTCCGCGACAGCGACACGAACGGCACGCGCATCGACGCATGCATGAGGTCGGCGATGAAACGGCGCGGCAATGAGATTTTTCGAACCGTTCCGCGCATCGTTCCGCTCGAGTTCCCACTGCTTGCCGTCCTCGGGGTGGTCCGATCCGCCCCGCCGGATTGATCTAGCACGGATCGGCGGGTGTGACGCCAGATGGGTCTACTTGCCGGTTGCAGAGAGGGAACGGCGGTCGGATGATTTGCAAGTGATTTCAGTGGCTTCAGGCCGGAACGCGACCGCCGAAAAACGGCATCAAGGCCTCGCTCAGGGTGTGGGACTTTCGGGAAGTGAAAACCATTTCGGCCCCGGCATGATCGGCCTTGCGGCCGGGGGCTTCGAGCAAATCCGCAACCCGTCTTGCGATCGCTGGCGCAGGATCGATCCAGGCGACCGGCCACGGCGCCAGCCTCACCAGCCGGTCCATCAGCAGCGGGTAATGGGTGCAGGCCAGCACGATCGTGTCGGTGCGCACCGTGTTGCTTTCGCCGGCGCCGACAAAACATGGCGCCAGTTCCGCCGCGATCAGATCGTCGCTGATGTCCTCGCCGCTCAGCGCCGCTTCCGCCAGCGCGGCCAGATCGGCCGAGCCGACCAGCGTGACTTCGCAGCCTTGCGCGAAATCCCGGATCAGCGCCCTGGTGTATTCGCGCTTGACGGTGCCCCTGGTGCCGAGCACCGACACGCGCCTCGTTTTCGAACCCGCGCAGGCCGGCTTGATCGCGGGCACGGTGCCGACGAATGGCACCTCGTAGCGCTCGCGAAGATGCGACATCACCAGCGTGGAAGCGGTGTTGCAGGCGATCACGACCAGATCCGGGCGATGCGCTGCGATCAATTCGCCGATCAGCGGCACCACGCGGGCGATGATCTGATCCTCGCCGTGCTGGCCATAGGGAAAAAAGGCGTCATCGGCGACGTAAACATAATGCGCGTCGGGCCGCGCCCTGACGATCTCGCGCAAGACCGTGAGGCCGCCAAGGCCGGAATCGAAAACAAGAATCGTCGGGGGTACTGACACGAAAGCAATCCTAGCCGATCCGGGGTTACCGTTCCGTAGCTTTTGCTCAGCTGTGTGCCGCGCGGAGCAGGCGGGAATATGTCCGTTCGCGTTTTGCTTGTGCCTTGCAACATTCACAATTACGGGCAAACTTGCCCGACAGGCGGTTTTTTGGGGTGGGGGCATCGATGCCGGAAAATTCCAAACCGAAGGCGGCGCCGAAGAATATTGTCCTGCTGTCGGACGGTACCGGCAATAGCTCGGCACAATTGTTCAAGACCAACGTCTGGCGTCTGTTTCAGACGCTCGACCTCACCGATCCTTCACGGCAGGTCGCCTATTACGATGACGGCGTCGGCACCTCGTCGTTCAAGCTGTTTGCCATTCTCGGCGGGGTCTTCGGCTTCGGCCTGAAGCGCAATGTGATCGACATCTACAGTTTTTGTTGCCGCAATTATCGGCCCGGCGACCGCATCTATTGTTTCGGCTTTAGCCGCGGCGCCTTCACGATCCGTATCGTGACCGGGATGATCGCGTCGCAGGGTCTTGTCGACTACGACAACAACGAAGCCGATCTCGCGCGTTTCGCCGCCGATGCCTATCGGCTTTACCGGCGCCGGTTCAACGGCGGCATCCTCAAATATCTCGGCTATGCCCATATCGACTTGCGCGGCCTGCGCGACAAGATGATTTCGTGGTGGCGGCGGGCTCGCGGCCGGAAGGTGAGCGCGCCGGCGATAACGCAGATCGAGAGCATTCATTTCGTCGGGATATGGGACACCGTCGACGCCTATGGCGGACCGATCCAGGAGATGACCCGCGCGATCGATTACTGGATCTGGCCGCTGTCGATGCCGGATCATTTCATGAACGCGAAGGTGCTCCGCGCCTGCCACGCGCTGGCGCTGGAGGAGGAACGCGACGCCTTCACTCCGGTGATCTGGGACGAACGCTACGTCCGCGGCACGGCCCGGGTGGAGGGGCAGGAGAAGACGCAATGGCTGTTCGGCATCGATTACGATCCGCGCAGCGATGCCGCCAAGGTCATGGACCCCGCGCCGCACGCCCGCAGGGACGTGCTGCCGATCGATCGCGAGCGCATCAGCCAGGTGTGGTTCACCGGCGTGCATTCGGATATCGGCGGCGGCTATCCGCAGAACGGGCTTTCCTTCGTGACGCTGGACTGGATGATGGATCGGGCCAAGGTCTACGGTCTGCATTATCTCGACCAGCAGCGGGATTTGCTGCTCAGTCCCCAGATCGACCCCAACGACAAGCTCAATGATTCCCGCAAGGGACTGGCGAGCTATTATCGGTACAAGCCGCGCAACCTTGCGGATATCTACAAGGAGCCGCCGTACAAGCTTTCAATCCGCGCCGACGCCCGCACGATCCGGCGCTTGCTATGGAGGCAGCCCGATCCGCAGGCGGAAATCCTCAGGGATCTGCATCCCAGCATGCCGCAGCGTGTGTTGCCGGTGCCGAAGCCCACCATTCACGATGCCGTCTTCGAGCGAATCGAGCAGGGGTGCGACCGCTATGCGCCCGTCGTGATTCCCGCCCCCGACCGTTACCGGTTCACCGACAGCGCCGGAACGGTATTTGACGGGCCGCACCGGGTGGACCCGCCGGGGCGGTCCGGTGTCCAGGATGACGTCTGGAACTGGATCTGGCTGCGCCGCATCGTCTATTTCCTCACCGTGTTTTTCACGCTGTTCGTCGCCTCGATTCCGTTCCTGGTGATTTACGCTCCCGGCTTTGGCCTCGGCAGCGTCGGCGGATTCGTCAATCCGATCGTCAACGCGGCCGTATCATTCCTTCCCGGAGCGCTGGAGCCGTGGTTTGTTGCGTTTCGCAACGCACCGGGCTTTGTGCTGATCGGCGTGGTCGCCATCGGCGTGTTGCTGCTGATTGGCAAGAATCTTCAACAAACCGTTCGCGACGTCGCGCGCGTCGCCTGGCATGCGCCGGGCAGTCACATCAAGCTGGCGGGATGGCGGGCCGCGGTGTATCGGCTGCGCAGGTTTGGCATCTATCCGGCGACGTTTTATGTCCTGACGCACTGGATTCTTCCCACGGTCATCATGTGGTGGCTGTTCTGGTGGCTCGCGTTCGGAGCGGCCAACACCCTCGGCCTGATCTGCAAGGCAACCGACGGCGTCGAAGTGGAAAACGCGGCTACCGCCGCTTCGCTCATGCATACCGCGACGACCTGCAACGCGACCGGCCTGAAGGTGACGCAGGGCGAGACCTATCGTATCACGTTGGTGATCGGCGAGCCCTGGATGGACGCTGACATCGCGAGCAGCCCCAACGGCTTCGACCACCATCAGGCTGCGTGGCTGCAGTCGCCGGGCGTGCCCTACCGGCGATTGATATGGTCGAACTGGTTTGCCACCATTCTTCGCGTCGGCGGCCCGGGGCTGGAAGAGCATCTGCTGCAGTTCGAGGAGAAGGAGGGGGGATGGACCACGACGTTCCAACCTCGAAGCAGCGGCGAGGTATTCCTTTATGTCAACGATGCCGTCATCAGCTTGCCGTGGATCTACGATTGGTTCTACCGGAATAACCACGGCACGGCCGGGATCAAATTGGAAAAACTGCCAAAGCTCCCGGCGCGCTGATCCGCTTCACGCTTGGCCGAACACGCGCTGGAAGATCGTGTCGACGTGCTTGAAGTGGTAACCGAGGTCGAATTGCTCGGATATTTCCGCGTCGGTGAGATACTTCTTCACGTCGGGGTCTTTTTTCAGGAGTGACTGGAAGTCGCCTTCGCCGCGCCACACCGGCATCGCGTTGCGCTGCACCAGCCTGTAGGCGTCTTCGCGGCTGGCGCCTTTTTGCGTCAGCGCGATCAGAAGCCGCTGCGAATGAACGAGCCCGCCGAGCCGGTCGAGATTCTTCAGCATGTTTTCGGGATAGACCAGCAGCTTGTCGATCAGACCGGCCAGCCGGTTGAGGGCGAAATCCAGCGTCACCGTGGCGTCTGGCGCGATCATCCGCTCGGCCGACGAGTGCGAGATATCGCGCTCGTGCCACAACACGACGTTCTCCATCGCCGGCGTCACATAGGCGCGCACCATGCGCGACAGCCCAGTGAGATTTTCCGACAGCACCGGGTTGCGCTTGTGGGGCATCGCCGAGGAGCCCTTCTGGCCCTCGGAGAAGAATTCCTCCACTTCAAGCACCTCGGTGCGCTGCAGGTGACGGATTTCGGTGGCGAGGCGTTCGACCGAGGAGGCGATCACGCCCAGGGTTGCAAAATACATCGCGTGGCGGTCGCGCGGAATCACCTGGGTGGAGATCGGCTCGGGCCTGAGCCCCATCGCCTTGGCTACGTGTTCCTCGACGCGCGGGTCGATCTGCGCGAAGGTGCCGACGGCACCCGAGATCGCGCAGGTCGCGACCTCGTGGCGGGCGGTTACGAGCCGCTCGCGGGCGCGGGTGAATTCGGCATAGGCGTAGGCGAGCTTCAGCCCGAACGTCACCGGCTCGGCGTGAATGCCATGCGAGCGGCCGATGGTCGGCGTCATCTTGTGCTCGAAGGCACGCTTCTTTAGCGCCGCCAGCACCTTGTCGATATCCGATATCAACAGATCCGCCGCGCGCGTCAGTTGCACGTTGAGACAGGTGTCGAGCACGTCGGACGAGGTCATGCCCTGGTGCACGAAACGCGCCTCGGGGCCGACGATTTCCGCCAGATGGGTGAGGAAGGCGATGACATCGTGCTTGGTTTCACGCTCGATCTCGTCGATCCGCGCCACGTCGAAAATGACGTCGCGGGCCTTGGCCCAGACCGCCTTCGCGGCCGCCTTCGGAATGCCCCCCAATTCCGCAAGTGCGTCAGCCGCATGCGCCTCGATCTCGAACCAGATCTTGAAGCGCGTCTGGGCCTCCCAGATGGCGGCCATTTCCGGGCGGGTATAGCGGGATATCATCGACGACTCTGGGGTTTTAGGGGTACGCCGCGCTTTAGCAGAGCGGGCGGGGCGAGACAAACACCGGCAGGGCGCGGCCCCCCGGGCTCCCCTCAAAGGGCCATGATGTCCGTGCTCACGAAATATTGACTGACAGATATTGTAATCTGTCAGCGAGATGCCCTATATTGCCGCTGACGCCGATGTTGAGGCGTCGCTGGCTGGCCGCACTGGCAGCAAGCCAGGCAATGCACGAGGACTTCGCCATGACGATCGAGCTTTTTCACCTGACCGCCCAAATCCAGCGCTGGCTCAACGCCCGCGTCGCCCGTCACCTTGCCGCGCAGGCCGAACGGCTAGCCCGCTAAGGGGGACGACAATGACAGCCCATCAGCTTGCTTCGCGAAAGCTCGGCGCCGATGGGCCCCGCGTTTCCGGTATCGGCCTTGGCTGCATGGGGATGTCGGATGCCTACGGCCGCGCCGACGAAGCCGAAAGCATCGCCACTATTCACGCCGCGCTCGACGAGGGCATCACGCTGCTCGATACCGGCGATTTCTATGGCTCCGGGCACAATGAACTGCTGATCGCCGAAGCCCTGCGCGGCCGTCCGCGCCAGAGCGTGCAACTCAGCGTCAAGTTTGGTGCGTTCCGCGATCCCGCGGGCGGCTTCGGCCTCTATGATGCGCGGCCGGGCGCGGTGAAGAATTTTCTGACCTACAGCCTGCGTCGTTTGCGTACCGACTATATCGACATCTATCGTCCGGCGCGGCTCGATCCGAACGTGCCGATCGAGGACACCGTTGGTGCCATCGCCGAGATGGTCGAGGCCGGTTACGTCCGGCATATCGGGCTATCCGAAGTGAGTGCAGAGACGATCCGCCGTGCGCATGCGGTGCATCCGGTTTGCGATTTGCAGATCGAATATTCGCTGCTGACGCGCGGTATTGAGGCGGAGATTCTCCCCGCCTGCCGCCAACTCGGCGTCGGTATCACTGCCTATGGCGTGCTGTCGCGTGGCCTGATCAGCGGCCACTGGTCGGCGGCGCACAGCGGGCAGGGACGCGATTTTCGCCCCATGAATCCGCGTTTCTCCGGCGACAACCTGACGCACAATCTCGGCCTGGTCGAGAAATTGCGCGACATCGCCGGTCGAAAAGGTTGTTCGGTGGCGCAACTGGCCATTGCCTTTGTGCTGGCGCAGGGCGCCGATATCATTCCCCTGGTCGGCGCGCGCCGCCGCGAACGGCTTGCCGAGTCCCTTGGGGCGCTTGATGTCACCCTTTCGGACGCGGATTTGGCCGAACTCGCGCGCGCTATTCCGCGCGACGCCGCCGCGGGCGCGCGCTATGCTCCGGCACAAATGGCAATGCTCGACAGCGAGAAAGCGATGGTGCGCGCATGAACGAGATCGTGGCTTTGACCCCTGAGCGAATTCTCGAGGTGACGGAGGACGTGCTGCGCCGCTTCGGGCTCGCCAAGGCGACCGTGGTGGATGTTGCCCGCGCGCTCGATGTAAGCCACGGCAGCGTTTATCGCCATTTTCCGAGCAAGGCCTCGCTGCGCGAGGCGGTGGCAAAACGCTGGCTGGAGCGCGTCAGCGCGCCGCTCGCGAAAATCGCCGAAGGGTCCGGGCCGGCGCCGGCAAGGCTCGATAAATGGCTGCGGACGCTGTTTGCAGCCAAGCACAAAAGGGTCAGCGAAGACCCCGAAATGTTCGCGACCTACCTGACGCTGGCGCGAGAGGCCTGCAAGACGGTCAAGGCGCACAAAGAGAGCCTCACCGACCAGGTCGAGCTGATCCTGTCGGACGGCGTGAAGCAGGGCGCCTTCCAGGTCGCCGACGCCAAGGCCACCGCGCGCGCGATCTTCGAGGCCACCAGCCGCTTCCATCATCCCGCCCATTCCGAGGAATGGAGCGATCCGCAGCTCCCGGCGCGGATCGACGCGGTTCTGGCGCTGTTGCTCAGAGGCCTTGAAGCCCCGCGCAAGCGCTAGATCCGCTTTACGCGCAAGGCTTTCAGCCCGATTGCGCGCCTCCCGCACTCCGTTGTTTGATATCCGTCAACCCCGGCCGGGCGCCGGCTGATAGGATTGATCGCGGAGGAAAGCGTGCTGCTGGCTGTTTTTGCGGATATCCACGCCAACCGGCAGGCATTCAGTGCGTGCCTTGATTTCGCGCGGGCGCACGGCGCCGAACGATTTATCTGCCTCGGCGACTATGTCGGATATGGCGCAGATCCCGAATGGACGGTCGAAACCGTCATGGATCTCGTCGACAAGGGCGCGCTCGCCGTGCGCGGTAACCACGACAATGCCATCGGCGCGCCGTCGGAAACCATGAATGCCGAGGCGCAGGCCGTGATCGAGTGGACCCGCGGGCGCCTCAATGCGGCGCAGCGGCGTTTCCTGGCGGAATTGCCATTGACGCTGCAGGAGGACGATCGTCTCTACGTTCATTCCGAGGCGAGCAGTCCGGCAAAATGGCACTACGTTCGGTCGACCGCGGAAGCCGGACGGAGCCTTCTGGCGACGGCCGCCCATGTGACTTTCTGCGGCCACATCCATCGGCCGGCGCTTTATTCGATGTCGGTGACCGGGAAGATGACGAATTTCGTTCCGACATCCGGCGTTACGGTGCAGCTGCTGCAGGGCCGGCGCTGGCTGACGGTGCTCGGCTCGGTCGGGCAGCCCCGCGATGGCGATCCGGCGGCATCCTTTGCCATGTTCGACACCAGTTCCCGCGAAATCACCTATTGCCGCGTGCCGTATGACGTCGATGCGGCCGCGCAGCGAATTCGCGAAAATGGCCTGCCGATCTGGCTGGCCGATCGCCTCTCGGTAGGCAGGTGACCATGGCGAAAGTTTCGGTTCAGCCCGGCGCGATCATAGACGGCTTCACTGTCGGGGAGTGTGTTCATCGCGGCGGCATGGCGACGCTGTGGAGCGTGACCCGTCCCGATATACCGACAACGCTGTTGATGAAAATTCCGCGGGTGTCCGAGGGCGAAGATCCCGCCGCCATTGTCTCTTTCGAGATGGAGCAGATGATCCTGCCGCGGTTGTCGGGGCCTCACGTGCCGGCCTGCTACGCGACCGGCGATTTCGCGCACCAGGCCTATGTCGTGATCGAGCCGATTCCGGGCAAGACGCTTTACAGCCGGCTCGGCGAGCTGCCTTTGGGCTGCGAGGAGGCGCGCGTCATCGGCTGGAAAATCGCAACCGCGTTGGCCGACCTGCATCGGCAGAATGTGATCCATCACGATATCAAACCGAGCAGCATCATGTTTCGCCCCTCGGGCGAGGCCGTGTTGATCGATTTCGGCCTGTCGCATCACAACCAGCTGCCCGATCTGTTGCAGGAAGAATTCCGCCTGCCTTACGGCACCGCGCCCTACATGGCGCCGGAGCGGCTGCTCGGGGTGCGCGACGATCCGCGCAGCGATCTGTTTTCGCTGGGCGTGCTGCTGTATTTTTTCACGACCGGCGTGCGGCCGTTCGGAGAAAGCGAAACCATCCGCGGCATGCGGCGCCGGCTGTGGCGTGATCCATATCCGCCGCGCAAATTAAAGCCGGACTATCCGCCTTGGCTGCAGGAAGTCGTGCTGCGGTGTCTGGAGATCGAGCCGGTCTGGCGCTACCCCACCGCTTCGCAACTGGCGTTCGAACTCGCCCATCCCGATGAGATCAAGCTCACGGCGCGGGCAGAGCGGCTCAACCGCGATCCCATCAGCACGGTGTGGCGCCGTCGCTTCAACGGCAACCTGACACAGCCGCGCGGCAAATCCGGCGTTGCCGCCCAGCTGGCGTCGGGTCCGATCGTCGCGATCGCGCTCGACCTCACGGAGGGATCGGCCGCGCTGAACGAAGCGCTGCGGGTCACCACCGAACAAATCCTCGCGACACTGCCCTCGGCGCGTCTGGCCTGCCTGAACGTGCTCAAGCTCGGCCGCGTCACAATCGACAAGACGCTGGATGAAGAGGGCAACAACAAGCACATCGACCGGCTCGTCACGCTCAAGCACTGGGCGTCGCCGTTGAAGCTCGATCAGAACAGGTTGACCACGCATGTTCTGGAAGCCGTCGATCCGGCAGCCGCCATCCTGGACTTTGCGCAAGCCAACCACGTCGATCACATCGTCATCGGCGCACGGCAGAATTCGCTGGTGCGCACGCTGCTTGGCAGCGTCTCCGCCAAAGTGGCGGCCGAGGCGCCCTGCACCGTGACCGTGGTGCGACCGCCCCGGCTGGCCTCGCTGCAGGAGCCGGACCAGGGGCCGCAGGACGGTTCGGATGATCGATCGATGCCGGCCTTGTAGGCCGCCAGTTTCCGCCGCACCCCGGTAATGGACTAGCCTGTCCGCAAAATCGCAATTCAGGTCGTTGGCATGATCGCCTTGAATGCGCGGTTCCTGCGCAAAGCTCCCGGCGTCGTGTCGAAGGCGGTCCGGAAAGCACGATGGAAGCTCGCGACATCCGCAAAGCCGCAGCTAAAAGCAAGCGTGCCGATGGGCACGTCGTCGAAGGCGGGATCGAGCAACATCGTGTAGGCACGACGCAGGCGCGCGCTCATCAGCAGTTGAGAAAAGCTGTCTCCGGCCATGGCGAGGATATGCTGCACGGTCCGTGGCGGCATTTCGAGCCGTGCCGCCACCGATTGCAGGTCGAGGCGCGGATCGCGCGCGTGCTCGACGATCAATTGCCGTATCAGGAACAGGCGGCCCTGAGCGGAGGTGGCTTCGTCGTTCTGCTCGCGGATCTTGTCTCCCGCGCCCAGCCAATATCCGGTCAACTCGATCAGATGCCGCGAGGCGGCGGCCGCCTGCGCCGGACTCAACTGCTCGCCGATTTCCAGGAGCATGCGGGCATAACCGGTCAGCAGCCGATAGTCCGCTCCCGAACAGTCGAGCTTCCGGCAGGCGAGGTCCGCCGGCGCCAGCCCCCATTGCACGAAATGCGCCGCCGGGATTTTTAGACTGAGGCTATGACCGTTGGCAGGCGCCAACGCCTCGATGCCGGCTTCCAGGACTGCCAGCAACGCCTCGCCGGGTCGGGCTTCGGCCTCGCGGCCAAATTGCCGGCTGGCGTGGGCCGTATTCCCGATATTGAAGCTCAAATAGACATGGCTGTCGTCGCTTGGCTGAATGTGCTGCTTGGCCCGTATGCCCCTGAACGATGAACTCAGCATCTCGCCGACGACGATCGTCCCATCCGAGAGCAGGTTGTGACGGCCAAACAGGGTGGCATCGCCCGCAAGGAAGTCGACATCCATGCTGGTAATGAGTTCCCTGAATCGGTCCGCCCAGATATTTGCACGTATCGCCGGATCGGCTGGCTGCTCCGATTGTTGCGTTTCAAAAAACAATCTTTGAAAAACGGGCATCGAAGCACCTCGCAAAAGGCAGCCGGCTCGAATACTTGTCCCGAACGCGCGGAGAGAATCGCCAGAAGCTTTGCTGTGCGGCGCTCTGGGTGACCCGCAACGCAACCAAACCCGACGTGCTCACGCACATTCTATCCAATTTAAGCGACAGGAATTGGGACCGGCAAGATCGAGTTGCAGCCAGCGCCGGATTACCGCGGCGATGTGACGGTGCCGCCACAGGCAAGGCGGGCGTACGCGGCCGTTTTGCCCAAATTTGAATCATTCCGGTTGTCGCTGATGGCGATCATGCAAGGCTACAACCAGTTGGTGTGGCAACGATTTGGGTCGGACACCAACGAATGTCCGGGACCGAACGCTAGATCGCTTCGCCCCGCGCCAGCGCCGCCGCGTTGCGGATCGCGGAAATATTCGCCTTGTAGGTCTCCATGGTGCCGCCTTTGAAGACCGCGGAGCCCGCGACAAAGGCGTTGGCGCCGGCAGCGGCGAGCTGGCCGGAAACATCGGGCCCGACGCCGCCATCCACCTCGATGTCGATGGGCCGCCCCGCCGTCATCGCGCGCAAATCCTGGATCTTGCCGAGCGCGGAAGGAATAAAGGCCTGACCGCCGAAGCCGGGATTGACCGACATCACCAGCACGAGGTCGATCATGTCGATCACATACTCGATGGCCGAGACCGGCGTGGCCGGGTTGAGCGACACGCCGGCCTTCTTTCCGAGGCTGCGGATCGCCTGCAGCGAGCGATGCAGATGCGGACCTGCCTCGGCATGCACCGTGATGTGATCGCAGCCGGCCTTGGCGAAGGCCTCAAGATACGGATCGCACGGCGAGATCATCAGATGCGCGTCGAAGATCTTTTTGGTGTGCGGGCGGATCGCCTTGATGACGTCGGGGCCGTAGGAAATGTTGGGGACGAAGTGCCCGTCCATCACGTCGAGATGGATCCAGTCGGCGCCCGCCGCGTCGACGGCGCGAACCTCTTCACCCAGCCTGGCGAAATCGGACGCCAGGATCGACGGCGCGATGACGAGGGGGCGTGACGCAAATTGTTGGGACATGTGCGCTTTCCCGAAACCACTTTCGAAGCCTTTAGGAGCGTTTCCGCGTAACACGCGCGAGGCCTGCGGGCAATGCGGGGCGGCGGGGGCGGAAAATTCTGCCGCGGCGGCATCAATTGCCGGGGGCGTTGGCCTGTTTCTGGATCAGGAAACCCTCATTTTATTGGATTTTTCGTAATGGCATGGGGTTTGCTGATCGATTGCTCTCAAGGTGGGAGCCGCGCTTTGCGGCGGTTTGTTGGAGTTCTGCCATGCTGTTTGCTCTTGGCGCTGCGTCGAGCGCACTGGACGCCATCCAATCGTTGACTTCATCGGCTTCGTCGTCGACGCAATCCACCGGCTTTAGCCAGGCCTCGGCGGACCTGTTCGGTCTCGCCGGCGGCGCCCCGGCGGCAGGGAGTTCGGCAGCGGCTTCCGGGTCGACAGGGTTTTCGCAGCTATCGCCGGCCACCATGAGCGCGCTGCTCGCAGCCCAGAGCCAATCGTCAACGGCGTCCACCACGCCGACCAGCCATGCGAGCGCGCTGCAGAGCCTGTTCTCGCAGATCGATGGCAACGGTGACGGCCAGATCACCCAATCGGAATTCGAAAGCGCCCTTGGCGCCGGCGGCACCAACATCGCGGCGGCCGATCACGTGTTCAGCCAACTGGACAAGAACGGCGACCGCACGGTCAGCCTCGGCGAATTGTCTTCGGCACTGCGGGGATCGGGTGGCCACGGCCATCACGGCCATATCGGCGGTTCCGGCGGATCCGGCGGCGACACAGGCAGCACGAGCGGATCGAGTACCGATCCGCTGCTGCAGGCATTGCAGGGCGCATCCTCCACGTCGGTCACCAACAGCGACGGTTCAACCACGACATCACTGACCTATGCCGATGGGTCCAAGGTCACGATGACGTCGGCGGTGCCGACTGCGTCATCCAGCGCCGCGTCGTCATCCTACAACCTCATCGAGCAGATGATTCAGCGCGAGGCAAACGCGATTTCGTTGTCGACCACCCCGATCTCGGTCAACGCCTGAGAGGGCTTGACGCGCAAACTTACGGTGCATAGCAACGGCGCTGGATCAGACGGACGCCTGATCCCTGGCCCTTTTTCATAACCGTGGTCTCGCGGACTCCATCAAGCTCCTTCAGTTTCCAGGAATGCGCCGCTTCCGCGCCGCCAACTTCTATCCGAAACGATCCCGCCATGCCGGCAGCGCGCCGGGGAAGGGCAGCGCGGCGGCCGTGTAGACGCCGCGCGCGATGGCGCGGGCCACGACATTGGCCGCGACCATGCCGAGCTCGGTGAGGCCGACCAGCGGGTCGATCGGCTTCTCGCCGGTCGCCGCGGCGAATACCACGTCGCCGTCCATCGGCGCGTGCACCGGATAAATGGCGCGGGCGAATCCGGTCTGGGCGATAATGGCAAGCCGCCTGGCCTGCGGTTTCGTCAATGTGGCGTCGGTAACCACGACGGCCAGCGTGGTGTTCTGCACGGGCGTTGCGTCGGGGCCCCCTTTGATACGCATCTTCAGCATGTCCGGCGTGAAAGACAGCGGCAGTCCGCGGCCGCCATATTCGCCGTCGATTTCAAATGGGGCGGCCCAGAACCATGGTCCGTCGCCGACCGTGACGCTGCCCAGCGCGTTGACCACCGCGAGTGCTGCGACCTTTACGCCGCCCTCAGTTTTCGCGGAGGCGGAGCCGAGGCCGCCCTTGAAGTTGGCCGTCTGCGCGCCGAGGCCCGCACCGGCGCTGCCGAGCGCGAAAGTTTCGGCGGCCGCCGCAGCCGCCGCGTAGCCGAGATCGCGGTACGGCGCGAAGCGGCCCCACTGCTTGTTGCCCCCGTTCAGGAGATCGAAACAGATCGCGCCGGGCACGATCGGAATGATGGCGCCGCGCACGGCAAAGCCGCGGCCTTGTTCCGCGAGCCAGGCCTGGACGCCGCCGCCGGCTTCGAGCCCGAACGCCGAGCCGCCTGCAAGCGCGATCGCGTCGATCATTTCAACGGTATTGGCGAGGTCGAGCAGCGCGCCCTCGCGCGTGCCCGGGCCGCCGCCGCGCACGTCCATGGCCGCCACCGCGGGCCGCTCGAAGATCACCGCGGTGACGCCGGATGCAAGTGCGGCATCATCGGCGTGGCCGACGCGAACTCCGGCAATGTCGGTGAGGAAATTGTTCAACGAATTTCTCCCGGCGGAAGGCAAAACGCCCCGGCGGACCGGGGCGCTGAATGCGGGAAGGAATCAAAATGGCGGAGCCTTACGATCCCTTCGGATTGATCTCGATGTAGCCGCCCTTGGCGTCCCATTTGTAGACGACATAATCGATCTGCTTGATGTCGCCCTTGGCGTCGAACTCCATCTTGCCGATCACCGTATCCCACGAGCCTGCCTTGATCGTTTCCATGACCTTCTTCGGATCGGTCGTGCCGGCCTTCGCCACCGCCTGCGACCAGACCTGCATCGCGGCATAGGTGTAGAGCGTGTAGCCTTCGGGATCGATGTTGTTGGCCTTGAACTTCTCGACGATCGCCTTCGCGGTGGGCTTGTTGCGCGGGTCGGGGCCGAAGGTGAACAGCGTGCCTTCGCCGGCAGGTCCGGTGATGGAGGCGAACTCCTTGTCGGCAAGCGCGTCGCCGGCCATCAACACGGTCTGGAGCCCCTGATCACGCATCTGGCGCACGATCAGTCCGGATTCCTGATGGTAGCCGCCGACGTAAACCAGGTCGATGTTGTCGCGCTTCATGCGTGAAACGATCGCGGTGAAGTCCTTGTCGCCCTTATTGTAGGACTCGAACATCTTTTCGGTAAAGCCGATCTTGTTGAGCGCCTTCTTGGTTTCGTCGGCGAGGCCCTTGCCGTAGGTGGTCTTGTCGTTGAGGATGGCGACGTTCTTGCCCTTGTAGAATTTCGCGATGTACGCGGCGGCGACCAGTCCCTGCTGATCGTCGCGGCCGCAGACGCGCGCGACGTTCCACAGCTTGCGCTCGGTGAACAGCGGGTTGGTCGAGGCCGGCGTAATCTGCAACACGTTGCCGTCGGCATAGGCTTCCGACGCGGGGATCGATGACGACGAACAGTAGTGGCCGGCCACGAACGGGATTTTGGCGCTGGCGAACTTTTCCGCCACCGAGCGCGCCTGCTTGGGATCGCAGGCATCGTCGCCGACTTCCAGCGCGAGCTTCTTGCCGAGCAGGCCCCCGGCGGCATTGAGATCCTTGACCGCCTGTTCGGCGCCGTTCTTCATCTGGCGGCCGAATGCGGATTCGCCGCCGGTCATCGGACCCGCCACGGCGATCGTGATGTCTTGCGCAAACGCTGCCGTCGACAGCGCAAGCGACGCGCCCAATGCCAAGCCGATGAGCTTTAGTGATTTCATGAGGGGTCCTCGCGATTAGTTCGCCATGGGAAGTCGCCGGCAGGCCGCCGGGTTCGAAAAGCACGGGCATTGTCGGCTGAATTTGCGGCGAAGTCATCGGCAAATTTCGGGCAAATCCACGTTCCCCGGCGTTCGCCGGGAGGAGCGCCTTTGGCCGGGCCTACCCCCGCCTTCCGCCTTCCAGATAGGCGGCGCGGATCTCCGGGCGCTGCAGCAGTTCCGCGCCCGTTCCGCTGAGGGTGATCAGGCCGTTGACCATGACATAGCCACGATGGGCCAGCCTCAGGGCATGATTGGCGTTCTGCTCGACGATCAGCACGGTCAGGCCGTCTTGCCTGTTCAGGGTCCGGATGGCGTCGAAAATCTGGCGGGCAATCAAGGGCGCCAGGCCCAGCGAGGGTTCGTCCAGCATCAACAAACGAGGGCGGCTCATCAGCGCTCGCCCAATCGCCAGCATCTGTTGTTCACCGCCCGACAAGGTACCGCCACGCTGGCTCATGCGCTCCTTCAGCCGCGGAAACAGCGTCAGCACGCGCTCCAGCCCGGCGGCGCGGTCGGCCTCGCTGCTGTCGGTGGCGTCGGCGCCCATCTGCAGGTTTTCCGCCACGCTCATGCGCGGGAAAATGCGGCGGCCTTCGGGCGATTGCGCGATCCGCAGCCGCGCGATCTCGTGGGTCGGCACATCGGTGATATCGCGGCCATCGAACAGGATCGATCCGGCGCGGGCGCGCGGCTTGCCGAAGATCGTCATCATCAGCGTCGATTTGCCGGCGCCATTGGCCCCGATCAGCGCGACGATCTCGCCGGCGCTGATGTCGAGATCGACGCCCTTCAGCGCCTCGATCTTGCCGTAGGCGGCGCGAAGGCTGCGGACCGCCAGCAGGGGCGTGGCAGGAGGCGCGGTCACGTTCCGCTCTCCATGACGGCGATGGCTTCCTGTTCGTCGGCGCCGAGATAGGCCGCGATCACCTTCGGGTCGTCACGAATATCCTGCGGCGCGCCTTCGGCGATCCTGACGCCGTAATCCATCACCACGATGTGGTCGGAGATTTCCATCACCACCGACATGTCGTGCTCGATCAGCAGGATCGAGGTGCCTTCGGCGCGGATCGACAGCAACAGCTCGCTGAGGGCCGCGCTCTCGCGCGTGTTCAGCCCGGCGGCCGGCTCGTCGAGGCACAGCAAGGCCGGTTCGGTGCACATGGCGCGCGCGATTTCGAGCCGGCGCTGATCGCCATAAGGCAAATTTCCGGCGGCGTCGTCGGCGCGCTCGAGCAGGCCGATGCGCTTCAGCCAGCGCGTCGCCTGATCGATCGCGCGTTTTTCGGCAACGCGCCAGGACGGTGCGCCGATCAGCCCGAGAAAGGTGAGGCCGGAGGCGAGCATCAGCGTATTGTGCTGCGCGACCATCAGGTTTTCGAGCGCGGTCATGCCGGGAAACAGCCGGATATTCTGGAAGGTGCGCGCGACCCTGGCCTGTTTGGAAATCCGGAAATCATTCAGCCGCTCAAGCTGGATGTTGCGGCCGTCATCATGCGTCAGCCGCATTGCGCCCGATGTCGGCTTGTAGAATCCGGTGATGCAGTTGAACACGGTGGTCTTGCCGGCGCCGTTCGGCCCGATCAGCGCGGTGATCTTGCGCCGCTCGGCTTCAAACGACAGGTCGTTGACGGCGACGACGCCGCCAAAGCGCATCGTCAGGTGATCGACGCTGAGGATGTGATCGCCGCTCATCCGCGGCCTTCCCTGGCAAGCTCGGAGGAGATCGCCTGGCTGTGCCGCAGGAACACGGTCGGCGCGCGATGCCCGATCAGACCGCGCGGCCGCCAGATCATCAAGAGCACCATCGCCAGGCCGAATACCAGCATGCGGTATTGATCGAAGCCGCGAAACAGTTCGAACCCGCCGATCATGGTCAGCGCGGCAAGCGCGACGCCGAGCTGCGAGCCCATGCCGCCGAGCACGACGATCGCCAGCACCAGCGCCGATTCCTGGAAGGTAAAGGATTCCGGGCTGATGAAGCCTTGCCGGGTGGCAAAGAATGCGCCGGCGAAACCGCCGAACATCGCGCCGGTGGCGAATGCGGTCAGTTTGGTCGTGGTGGTGTTGATGCCGAGCGCGCGGCAGGCGACTTCGTCCTCGCGCAACGCCTCCCAGGCGCGGCCGATCGGCAGGCGGCGCAGCCGGATCGTCACCCAGTTGGTCAAGAGCGCGAGCGCCAGGATCAGGTAGAACAGAAATACGATGCGATGGGTCGTGGAGAATTCGATGCCGAGCTTGGCGGCCAGCCCGTCATCGCCCGGCGTCAGCGGAATGCCGAAGAACGACGGCCGCGGAATGCCGGACACGCCGTTCGGGCCGCCGGTCAGGCTTTGCCAGTTGATGATGACGAGCCGGATGATCTCGCCGAAGGCCAGCGTCACGATGGCGAGATAGTCGCCGCGCAGCCGCAGCACCGGAAATCCCAACAGCACGCCCCAGAACGCGGCGAGGATGCCGGCCAGCGGCAGGCAGACCCAGAACGACAGCCCGAAATTGGTCGACAATAGCGCGTAGGAATAGGCGCCGACCGCGTAGAAGGCGACGTAGCCGAGGTCGAGCAGGCCGGCGAGGCCGACCACGACATTCAGTCCCCATCCCAGCATCACGTAAGTCAGCACCAGGATGCCGAGATCGAGAATGTAGCGTTGATCGTAGAAGATCACCGGCACCAGGAAGGTGAAGATCAGCAGGATCGGCGCGATCGCGCGCCGCGCGACGGCAAGGGTGCTTTGCACGGATGGCGGAACGATCCTGACGGTGCCGACCGGCCCCCACCATTGCCGCAGCAATTCGACGACGATGCTGCCGCCAAACACGGTGGCAACCATGGCTGCGAGGTCGCCGAACCGCGTCCAATAGATCAGTTGGCCGGTGGGCCCCGCTTCGGTGCGGATGCCGATCATCAGCGAGAACAGCACCAGCGCCACCAGCGCGCTGATCAGGGCTTTCTTGAAGATGAAGGCGACGCCAGGTAGCCGCGAGGCTTGCACAGGTCCGGATGCGGGTGCTGTCACGCGCCCGCCCATCAAACTTTTTCGACTTCGGGCCGGCCGAGCAGGCCGGTGGGCAGGAAGATCAGCACCACGATCAGGATCGAGAACGCCGCGACATCCTTGTATTCGACCGAGAAATAGGCCGACCACAGCGTTTCGATCAGGCCGATCAGGAGGCCGCCGAGCATCGCGCCGGGCAACGAACCGATGCCGCCGAGGACGGCTGCGGTGAACGCCTTGATGCCTGCGACAAAGCCCATGAAGAAATCGACCAGGCCGTAATAGAGCAGGTACATCATGCCCGCCACCGCGGCGAGCGCGGCACCGATGACGAAGGTCATGGAGATGGTGCGGTCGACATCGACGCCGAGCAGTGCGGCCATGGTCTGGTCCTGTTCGCAGGCGCGCATGTCGCGTCCCAACCGGGTCCGGGACACCAGCCAGGTGAAGATCGCGAGCAGCACCACGGTGGTGATGACGACGATGATCTGCACATTGGACAGCCGGACCACGAAACCCTCGCTGCCCTCATGCAAGGTGTAGCCGCCGGTGATGATCGGCGGCACCGGCTTGACCCGCGCGCCCTGCGCGATCTGCGAATAGTTGGTGAGGACGAACGACATGCCGATCGCCGACAGCATCGGCGCAAGCCGGAACGAGTGCCGCAGCGGCCGGTAGGCGATGCGTTCCACGGTCCAGCCATAAAGCGCGGTGATCGCCATCGATACCAGAAGCACGATCAGCAGGATCACGGGAACCACGGTCAGCCCGATCGAGACCAGGATCAGGAACGAGATCAGCGCAATGAAGCCGCCGATCATGAAGATGTCGCCATGAGCAAAATTGATCATGCCGACGATGCCATAGACCATGGTGTAGCCGATGGCGATCAGGCCGTAGATCGAGCCGAGCACGATGCCGTTGATCAGTTGCTGGGCGAAATAATCCATGCGCTGCCGCTGTTCGGGGCACTTCCAGACCAGATTGATCCGGTTTGCCGCAAAGAAAGCATCCACTTCAACAGGTTACGCGGCGATGGCCCCGGCAGCCGGACGGCGCGTCGTGTCATTTTCTAACAGTGGGGACCCGGGGCGGCAACAGCGCCGGGCACCGCTTCGAGGGCTTGTACAGAGGTAGTTTCCCGCCCGGGCTCCGCAAAACCTCAAAGCGGCGGGATGATCGCCATAGAAATCTTGCCGCGGGAACCGGGTTTCCATGAAACCAACTGCGGATTTCCCGGTTATCTCGCGCGACATTCAACAAGGGAGATCCCGATGTCCAGCCAGAACCAGAATCCGGGCCAGCAGAACCAGAACCCGGGCCAGAAGCCCGGCCAGCAGCAGGGTGGCGGCCAGAAACCCGGACAGCAGCAGCAAGATCCGAACCGTCAGGGCCAAAATCCCAATCAGCAGGGCAAGGGCGGTCGTTAACTCCTCGTCGAAGAAGCTGGTCGAATGAGTGAGTGAAGGAAGGTCCCGCCGAGAGGCGGGACTTTTCTTTTTTGAGGAGGAGGGCTGATTTTCGTCTGCGCGCTCTGCCTGGCCGCACCGCCGGCGCATCTGGACCTGCAATGGAACCTCAACTACGGTCCGCGCCAAGCGGCAACGTCGGCGCGAGGGTTTTCACCATTCGCCGGCGCAACGACCGCGCGAACAGGGAGGAAAGCCGATGAACATGACCCGCCGGGGTGTATTTGCCGCAGGGGCTGCCGCGACCGCTTTTGCTTTTCAACAGCGCGCCAACGCGCAGTCCTTTGAATTCAAGCCGAACCAGCGTTACCCCGACGCGTCGGTCGAGATCCTCGACCCAAGCTTTGCCAAATATCGCCTGTTCAGCAGCACCGTCGAGCAATTGGCCACGGGGATGCGGTGGGCGGAGGGACCGGTCTGGTTCGGCGATGGCCGTTATCTGCTGGTCAGCGACATCCCGAACAATCGCATCATGCGATATGACGAAGCTACCGGGGCCTGGGGCGTTTTTCGCCAGCCCTCCAATTTCGCCAACGGCAACGCGCGTGACCGGCAGGGGCGGCTGATCAGTTGCGAGCATCTGACCCGCCGCGTGACGCGCACGGAGTACGACGGCAAGATCACGGTCCTGGCCGATAATTTCAACGGCAAGCGTTTCAACTCGCCCAACGATATCGTGTGCAAGTCCGACGGCTCGATCTGGTTTACCGACCCGCCGTTCGGTATTTCCGGAGAGTGGGAAGGCGACAAGGCGACGCCGGAATTGCCGCATTCCGTTTACCGCATCGCGCCCGACGGCAAGCTCGGACTGGTGACCGCGGATCTTGCGGGCCCGAACGGGCTGGCGTTCTCGCCGGATGAAAAGAAGCTCTACATCGTCGAATCGCGCGCGCAGCCGAACCGGCTGGTATGGGCTTACGACGTCGGGGCGGACGGAATCACGCTGTCCAACAAGACCAAGCTGATCGACGCCAACGGGGCCGGCGCGCTCGACGGAATCAAGGTCGATACCGATGGCAATATCTGGTGCGGCTGGGGAAGCAACGGCGCGCCCACGGCCAAGCCTGAGGAACTGGACGGGGTCAAGGTGTTCAATCCCGAAGGCAAGGCCATCGGCTTCATCCGCCTTCCCGAGCGCTGCCCCAATCTGGTGTTCGGCGGAGCCAAGAAGAACCGCCTGTTCATGGCGAGCTCGCATTCGCTCTACGCCTTGTATGTCGAGGCCAGAGGCGCCGTCTGAAACAGCTCACATAGGCGCTGGGCAAATTGCACTTTGGCAGGTGATCCGCCTTGGCCGCGCTGACCCGCGCGGCCAAGCGTGGAGATTTGGCTGCATTCCGGCAAATTCCGGTTCCCGGACCCGGCGCGGCCCCGCCGTTAAGGTAAATAAAGGGTTTAAATTGCCCGTCGCTAGTTTAGGGGCGTTACGTCACCCGAGAAGCCGCAGCTCTCCCACCAGCTTGCGGACAAACGGGAAGCGACATGTCCACAAACTGGCGGATCAGTTCATTCAACGGCGTGCTGCTGGCGGCCTATTTCATTCCGACATGGGCCATCATCGCCTTCAGGATCATGGTTGCGCCGGTCCACGGCCTCTATGATCGGCCCAGCATATCGGTGGCGCTGTTCATCAGCGACCATCTGCACATGGCATCGATGGCCACTGTGCGCGTCGCGTGGCTGCTTGCGCTGGGCAGGCTCACCGTTGTCGCGTTCTTTGCGATGTTCGTGTTTTTCTGCCGCGCGCGCCTCGATCCGCAAGACCGGCGGTTGCGACGAGGCGCTGGCGATGGCGCTTGCGATCGGCAGCGTGATCAGCTTTGCCAGCATGTGGATGGCGTCGCAGGTCGGCGAGACCGCGGCCCTTCGGCTGCATGCGACCGAACTCTTGATGCTGCTCGGCACCGCCGTCGTGCTGCTGGTGGAACGCTCCGGCGCAGCCCCAGGCCAAATCCCGCCGTGACGTCGGACCCGATCTATCCCTAGAGCAGTCCCAGCTCAGCCATAACGGCTGACGCCTCCTTGACCGCGTGGTTGGCGGCCGGCACGCCGGCCCGCGATCGATTGATCGACCCAGGCTGCCGACCAGGCACTGCCGCGCGGCGCCATGCCGTCTCGCGGCTCTATCTCTTGCCTCCGATCAGGGCTGCGTCAGGAAGCCGATCACGGCGTCGGTGAAGGCGTGCGGCTGTTCGACGTTGGAAATATGCGCGGCGTCGAGGATCGTCAGGGAGGCGCCGGGGATCTGGCTGCGGATGTACTCGGCGGCTGCGACCGGGGTCGACATGTCATGGCGGCCGGCGATCACCAGCGTCGGGCTTTTGATGCGAGGCAAAAGCGCGCGCTGATCGAGTGTGCTCAGGGCCTCGCAGCAGGCGATATAGCCCTGTGCCGGGGAAGCCAGCAGCATGGCCTTCAGGTTCGCGGTGATCTGCGGTTCGCGCTCGCGAAAATCCGCCGTCAGCCAGGCTGCGATGACGGTGTCGGCGACCGCCGCGAGGCCGCCTTCCTTCACCGCCTTGATGCGGTTCAGCCAATTGGTCGGATCGGGATAGTAGCAGGCGGTATTGGAGAGAATGATCTTGGCCATTCGCTCCGGTGCATGGGCCCCCAGCCACTGTCCGACCATGCCGCCCATCGAAAGCCCGCACCAGTGCACTTTCTTGATGTTGAGATCGTCGAGGATCGCCAGCACGTCGCGGCCGAAGCGCTCCATGGAATAGGGACCCGGGGGAACGCTTGATTTGCCGTGGCCGCGCCGGTCATAGCGGATCACGCGGAAAACCTGCGTGAGCGCCTGCATCTGCGGCTCCCACATCTGCATGGTGCAGCCCAGCGAGTTTGACAGCATCAAAGTGGGACCGCCATCGCGGCCTTCGACGGATACGTTGAGCAGGCAACCGTCGGCGTCGATCATCGGCATCGGAATTTCTCCAGGAATTTTTGTTTCAAGTTTCTTATTTCAGGCGTTTTGCTTGCCGTCGAGTGAAGCGAGCAGGCGATCGATCAGGGCCTGGGAGACGCCCCGATAGGCCATCGGCTCAAACAATCTTGCGATCCTGTCGGCGCTCAAATGCACGGTGACGCTGGCATCCCCGGCTCGGCGCCGTTCTCGGTGACGGGCTTGCTGGGGGATTCCGCCAGATGAGGGCCTCAGTCGTGCCGGATCGCGTCGCGGCCTCGGCGAGGGCGGCAAGGTCGAAGCTACCGGCCTTGCAGGCGCGTCCGATCGGGCCGGCGGCGCCGGCCGGGATAACGCCCGTTGCGGCTTCCGCGCGCGCAGGGGCCGCCTCAAACTCGAGCATGTGCCGGAGGCATGCCACATCGTCGCAGACGGCGCGCATGGCGGGGCTCGACAGCATGGGTGCGAGCAGGGGCGAAAGCGAGGTGCTCATGTCGGGCGCGACCTAACCATCCCGGCCGGCCTCTGCCAATCCCAAAGCAGCTCAGGCAAGTCTGCTGCGCCGCGAATATGCAACACTCCTCGTCCATTCATCCCCTTCCTTTTGGGCCGGGCGTGCTTTACTTGGTTGAAAGACTTTAAGCGAACCGGGAGGCAGCCATGGCCATGACGATGAACGGCGAAGTCCAGCTTGCGGCGCCGCGCGAGGCGGTCTGGGCCAAGTTGAACGACCCGGAGGTACTCAAGGTCTGTATTCCCGGATGCGAGGAGCTGGAGCGAACCGAAGACAACGGTTTCCGCGCCGTGGCCAAAATGAAGGTCGGTCCGGTATCGGCCCGCTTCAAGGGCCGTGTGACGCTCAGCGATCTCGATCCGCCGAATGGCTACAAGATATCGGGGGAAGGCGAGGGCGGGGTCGCGGGCTTTGCGAAGGGCGGCGCGACGGTAGCGCTCGCCGACAAGGACGGCGGCACGCTATTGACCTATGACGTCGAGGCGCAGATCGGCGGCAAGCTGGCCCAGCTCGGCCAGCGGTTGATCAACGGTTCGGCAAAGAAACTGGCCGACGAGTTTTTCGCGAATTTCGCCAAGGCGGTGCAGGGCTGATCTCGGAGTAAGGCTAATTTGCTGAAAAGACTGGCCCCGGGCGAGGTCTCCTTGGTCATGGGGGGCCATGCCGCGATGAGGTTGCTCATTGCCGGGATGGCCCATATTATGGCTTTGCAATGATTTTAATGACTGTGCTGCCGTGCAACGCAGCGGTACAGATGAAGAGAGTGCTGAATGGCCAAAATCTCCATCATCGTGAACGGTAATCCCGTCAACGCCAATGTCGATCCCCGTACGCTCCTGGTGCAGTTCCTGCGCGAGAATCTGCGGCTGACCGGCACCCATGTCGGCTGCGACACTTCGCAATGCGGCGCCTGTGTCGTGCATCTCGATGGCAAGGCGGTCAAATCCTGCACCACGCTTGCGGTGATGGCCGACGGGCACGAAGTCAGGACCATCGAGGGGCTTGCCGCCGACGGCGCGCCGCTGCATCCGATGCAGGAGGCGTTTCGCGAGCATCACGGCCTGCAATGCGGCTTCTGCACGCCCGGCATGATCATGACCGCGGTCGATCTGGTTCATCGCAAGGGCCACGACCTGTCCGACCACACCATCCGCGAAGAGCTCGAGGGCAATCTCTGCCGCTGCACCGGCTACCAGAATATCGTTCAATCGATCGCGGCCGGCGCCAAGGCGATGGCGAACTCCGATCTCGCGTAAAGCACGTCACCGCACGCGATCGGATACCCAAGGAATACCGTATGTACGAATTCAAATATCATCGTCCGGCGACCGTGCGGCAGGCCGCCAATCTCCTGGTCAAGAATGAAGACGCCAAGGTGATCGCCGGCGGCCACACCTTGCTGCCGGTCATGAAGCAGCGGCTCGCCAGCCCGCCGCATCTGGTCGACCTCTCCCATATCGAGGGGCTTGACGGCATCGAGATGAAGGGACGTTCGCTCGTCGTCGGCGCCACCGCAACGCACCATGCGGTCGCAACCTCCGCCCTGGTCGGCGAGGCGATCCCGGCGCTGGCCGAGCTCGCCGGCCTGATCGGCGACCCGGCGGTGCGCCACAAGGGCACCATCGGCGGCTCGCTCGCCAATAACGATCCGACCGCCGATTACCCGGCGGCCTGTCTCGCACTTGGCGCCACCATCGTCACCAACAAGCGACGCCTCAAGCCCGAGGAGTTCTTCCAGGGGCTGTTCACAACGACGCTCGAGAGTGACGAGATCATCACCAAGGTGATGTTCCCGGTGCCGAAGAAGGCCGCCTACATCAAATTCCGCAACCAGGCCTCGCGCTATGCGCTGGTCGGTGTGTTCGTCGCCAAGCGTCCGTCGGACGTGCGCGTGGCCGTCACCGGCGCCGGCTCCGAAGGCGTTTTCCGCGTCGCCGCGTTCGAAGAGGCATTGAAGAAGCGCTTTTCACCGAAGGCGCTCGATGGCTTGACGATACCGGCGACCGGCCTGAACAGCGACCTGCACGGCAGCGCCGAGTACCGCGCGCATCTGATCGCGGTGCTGGCGCGGCGCGCGGTCGAGGCCGCGACCGCCAAATCGTGACGTTGCCAATTCCTGGCTCATCAAGGCTGGCTCTCTCATGACCGCATCGGCGCTGCCCAATTCCGTCGATGCCATGCTCGAGCTCTTGTCCTCGCGTGGCTACCTCGCCGAGCGCTCGCTGGCGACGGTGACCTATCTGGCGCTGCGGATGGGCCGGCCGCTGTTTCTCGAAGGCGAGGCCGGTGTCGGCAAGACCGAGATCGCCAAGGTATTGTCGGCGGCGCTGGGGCGAAGGCTGATCCGGCTGCAATGCTACGAAGGCCTCGACGTCGCCTCCGCGGTCTATGAGTGGAACAGCGCGGCGCAGATGATCGCGATCCGGCTTGCCGAAGCGGCCGGCGATACCGATCGCGAACAGCTCACCAGTGACATCTTCGCCGAGCGCTATCTGATCAAGCGGCCGCTGTTGCAGGCGCTGGAGCCTGATGTCGCCGGGGCGCCGGTGCTTCTGATCGATGAACTCGACCGCGCCGACGAGGCGTTCGAGGCTTATCTGTTGGAAATTCTCAGCGATTTCCAGGTCACGATCCCCGAACTCGGCACCGTGAAGGCGCCGCATCCGCCGATCGTCATCATCACCTCGAACCGCACCCGGGAAATCCACGACGCGCTGAAGCGCCGCTGTCTCTATCACTGGGTGGATTATCCCTCTGCCGAACGCGAGCTCGCGATCGTCAAGTCGCGCGTGCCTGGTATTTCCGCAAAATTGTCGCAGCAGGTCGTCAACTTCGTGCAGGCGCTGCGCGATCAGGATTTCTACAAATCGCCCGGCGTGGCCGAGACCATCGACTGGGCGACCGCGCTCACCGAACTCGATGCCCGCTCGCTGACCCCGCAAGTGGTCGGCGATACCATCGGCGCGCTCCTGAAATACCAGGATGACATCGCGCGCATGCAGGGCGACGGCTTGCAGAAGGTCCTGAAAGAGGCGACGAGCGAGAATTGACGCTCGTCATTCCGGGGCGCGAGTAAAACGAGCCATCTCCGATGTGCAATTGCACATCGGAGCATCTGGAATTTGCGGCGCGAGATTCCGGGTTCATGCTGCGCATGCTCCGGAATGACAGGAACCAGTTGTCCGATGGCCATCAATCATCTCTCGCCCCCGACCGGTCAAATGGCCGACAACGTCATCGGCTTTGCCCGCGCGTTGCGCGCGGCCGGGATTCCGGTCGGACCCGGTGCCGTCATCGATGCCCTGAACGCGCTGGGGGTGATCGAGATCGGCAACCGCGCCGACGTGTTCACGACGCTGGAGGCGATCTTCGTCAAACGCCACGAGCATGCTTTGATCTTCGCGCAGGCCTTCGACCTGTTCTTTCGCGCCGCCGAGGAATGGAAGCACATGCTGGATTCGGTGCCGCTGCCCGATCAGGCCCGGAAGAAGCCGCCGCCGGCCTCGCGCCGCGTCCAGGAGGCGCTGTCGCAATCCCAGATGATCGAGACGCCGCAAGCCCAGGAGCAGGAACTCAGGCTCTCGGTCTCCGACAGGGAAGTGCTGCAGAAGAAGGATTTTGCGCAGATGAGCGCGGCCGAGATCGCGGCAGTGACCCGCGCGATTGCGAAAATGAGACTGCCGCAGGCCGAATTGCGCACCCGCCGCTACCAGCCGGACGCGCGGGGCTTGCGGCTCGACATGCGCCGCACTTTGCGCGGATCGTTGCGCACCGGCGGCGATATCATCGATATCCATCGGCTGGGGCGGATCGACAAGCCGGCCCCGATCGTGGCGCTGCTCGATATTTCGGGCTCGATGAGCGAGTATACCAGGCTGTTCCTGCATTTCCTGCATGCCATCACCGATGCGCGCAAGCGCGTGTCGGTGTTCCTGTTCGGCACCCGCCTGACCAATGTGACGCGCAGCTTGCGGGCGCGGGATCCCGACGAGGCGCTGGCCAGTTGTTCGTCGTCGGTGGAGGACTGGGCCGGCGGCACCCGGATCGCGACCTCGCTGCATACCTTCAACAAGCTCTGGGGCCGGAGGGTGCTGGGGCAGGGCGCCATCGTGCTGCTGATCTCCGACGGGCTGGAGCGCGAAGCCGATGCCAGACTGGCATTCGAGATGGACCGGCTGCACCGGTCCTGCCGCCGCCTGATCTGGCTCAATCCGCTGTTGCGCTATGGCGGCTTCGAGGCCAAGGCGCAGGGCATCAAAATGATGCTGCCGCACGTTGACGAATTCCGTCCGGTACATAATTTGAGTTCCATCGAAGGGCTGATCGCGGCCCTGTCCTCGGTGCCGGCGCCGCATCACCGCAACCTGATCCGATCCGCAGCTTGAAAGAGGCTTTCCATGCTCAATCGCGACCAAGACATTCTCAAAGCGGCTGAGGACTGGCAGAAGGCCGGCCACGGCGTGGCGCTGGCCACCGTGGTCGAGACCTGGGGTTCGGCGCCACGGCCGGCCGGATCGAGCCTGGTGATCAACGATGACGGCACGTTTCTCGGCTCGGTCTCCGGCGGCTGCGTCGAAGGCGCCGTCGTCACCGAGGCGATGGATGTGATCGCCAGCGGGCAGCCGAAAATGCTCGAATTCGGCGTCGCCGACGAGACCGCCTGGAATGTCGGCCTGTCCTGCGGCGGCACCATCCGCGTGTTCGTCGAGAAAGTCGGTTAGCCGTGAAGCTTCAGACGCTAGCTGAACTCAATGCCGAACGCGCCGCGCGGCGGCCGGTGATTGTCGTGACCGATACCGCCGAGTGGCGAACAGCGGCTGGTCAAGGCCAAGGACTTCGCCGCCGATCCGCTGCGCGACCGAGCTGACCAGACAGTTGCGCATGGGCAAGAGCGGCACCGATCGAGGCCGGCGGCAAAAAGCTGTTCCTCAACGTCTACGCGCCGACGGCAAAGCTCGTGATTGTCGGCGCCGTCCATATCAGCCAGGCGCTGGCGCCGCTGGCGCGCTCGCTGGATTATGATGTGACGGTGGTCGACCCGCGCACCGCCTTTGCCAGCCCCGAGCGATTTCCGGATGTGCCGCTGATCGCGGAATGGCCCGACGTGGCGCTGCCACCGCTCAATATCGATCACTACACCGCCTTCGTGGCGCTCACGCATGATCCCAAGATCGACGATCCGGCGCTGCTGCATGCCTTCGAGCGCGACTGCTTCTATATCGGCGCGCTTGGCTCGCGAAAGACCCATGCCAAGCGCGGCGAGCGCCTGAAGGCGCAAGGTGCCAGGGACAGCGACATCGCCCGCATCCACGCACCGATTGGCCTGCCGATCGGCGCGGTCTCGCCGTCGGAGATCGCGGTTTCGATCATGGCCGAGATCACCGCGCAGTTGCGGTTGCCCAAGGAAAAAGAAGCCGCGGCATGAAATTCGGTCCCGCCAGTCCGACGGACGCTATCGGCGGCGTCACCGTCCACACCCTGCGTCAGGGCTCGCTGGTGCTCAAGAAAGGCACCACGATCGGTCCGGCCGAGGTCGCGGCGCTGATCCGCGCCGGGGTCAAGGAAATCGTGGTCGTGCGGCTCGAAGAGGGTGACGTCTCCGAGGACGTCGCCGCCGCCGGCATCGCGCAGGCCGTGGCCGGCGAAGGCGTCAATGTCGAACGCGCCTTTACCGGCCGCGCCAATCTTTTCGCGGGCCGCGCCGGTGTGCTGGTGGTCGACCGCGACGCGGTCGACCGCATCAATGGCGTCGATGAGGCCATCACTTTTGCCACCCTTGCCGCCTTCAAACCCGTGGTCGAAGGCGAAATGGTCGCAACCGTCAAACTGATTCCGTTCGGGGTCGAGGCGAAGCTGCGCGACGCCGCGGTCAAGGCGGCAAGCGGCGGCGCGTTGCGGATTGCGCCCTATGTCATCAAGCGCGTCGGCGTCATCTCGACCTTGCTGCCGGGGCTGGCGCCGAAGGTGGTGGAAAAGACCTTGCGGGTGACGGCGGAGCGGCTGGCGCCGGCCGGCGCCACCATCATGGCCGAGCGTCGCGTGCCGCATGACGAGACGGCGCTCAAGGCTGCGATCAAGGAATTGCTCGGCCTTGGCGCGGAGCTCGTGATCGTGTTCGGTGCCTCCGCGATCGCCGACCGGCGCGACGTGATCCCGGCGGCGATCGCCGGAATCGGCGGCGCCATCGAGCATTTCGGCATGCCGGTCGATCCCGGCAACCTGCTCCTGATCGGCAATGCCGGCGGCGTGCCGGTGCTCGGCGCGCCCGGCTGCGCGCGCTCCCCGGTGGAGAACGGCTTCGACTGGGTGTTGATGCGTCTGTTGGCCGGGCTGAAGGTCACCCGCGCCGAACTCACCGGAATGGGCGTCGGCGGGCTGTTGATGGAAATCGTGACGCGGCCGCAGCCGCGCGCAAGTCTCGGCTCCGACAGCAACCACCATGTGGCCGCGATCATTCTTGCCGCGGGCCGCTCGACCCGGATGGGCGGTCCCAACAAGCTGCTGGCCGAACTCGGCGGCAAGCCGCTGGTCCGGATCGTGACCGAACAGGCGCTCGCCTCGAAAGCCAAGGGCGTCATTGTCGTCACCGGCCACCAGGCTGAACTGGTCGAGAAGGCCTTGCAGGGGCTCGACGTGAAATTCGTCCGCAATCCGGATTTCGCCGCAGGGACTGGCGAGTTCGGTGAAGGCCGGAGTCGCGGCGGTAGCCGACGATGCCGATGGCGCGGTGATTTGTCTCGGCGACATGCCGATGATCTCGGCGCCATTGATCGACCGCCTGATCGAAGTCTTCGCGCCCGATCGCGGCAATTTGATCGCGGTCCCCGTCAGCGATAACAGGCGCGGCAATCCGGTGCTGTGGTCGCGCCGCTTCTTCAACGAATTGATGACGCTCGACGGCGATATCGGCGCCCGTCATCTGATTGCGAAGCACAGTGAGGCGGTGGCGGAAGTCCCGGTCGAGGGCTTTGGCGCGTTTCTCGATATCGATACGCCGCAGGCGCTGGAAGCCGCGCGGCGCGGCTGAGCGCGTGGCCGCCGCGCGATGGCTGGTTGCAATTTTCCGTTCACCAAGTTGAAACGTCCTCTCCCTTAGATTTGCCGCGGACTGGTCTCGGGGAGGGGATTTTGATCGTTTCGACGGCTGTCGCGCAACGCCGCGCGTTGTGCATTCTTGCGCTGACCTTGGTGCTCGGCGCATCGCGCCTGATCACCGAAACCTGGGCGGCGGGCGCCTTCGCGATCGGCAAATGCGGCGCCTATGGCCAGGCCTATGACTATCCGGCCGAGAATGTGGCGCTGGCCGCGGCGCGCAAACAATGCAAGGGCGACTGCCCCACCACGGTGACCATGAAGCGTGCCTGCGCCGCATTCGCGGTCGACATGGCCAATCCCTGCGGCGCCCACGGCTACGCCGTCAAGCCGCGGATATCGAGTTCGCTCAACGCCGCGACGCGCAAGTGCTACGAGTTCGGCGGCAAGGAATGCGTGATCCGCGCCTGGGCCTGCGACGCCAAGGGATAGGTCCCTTACGTCATTCCGGGGCGCGCATTAGCGCGAACTCCGATGTGCAGTTGCACATCGGAGAATCCCGATATGATCAAGCGAGTTTCAGGGGCTGGTCTTTCGGACCACCCGGAATGACGGCGGAAACCCATCATGCAATTCGACACCAAGATCGCGATCGTGATCCGGACCGACCTCGAAGCGTGGCAGAAGCTCAACGTCGCGGCGTTCCTGAGCAGCGGGATCGCGGCCGCGTTTCCCGAATGCATCGGCGAACCTTACCAGGACGGTTCAGGTACGCGTTACATGTCGTTGATCGGTCAACCCATCCTGATCTTTGGCGCCGACCGTGCGGCGCTGACCCGCGCGCTGGAGCGGGCGCTGGCGCGAAACGTCACGCCTGCGGTCTATACCGAGGAGATGTTCAAGACGACGCATGATGCCGCCAACCGCGAGGCGGTGAGGGCGGTGATCCGCGCCGAACTCAATCTGGTGGGCCTTGCCATGCGCGCCGAGCGCAAAGTGATCGACAAGATCGTCGACGGGCTCAAGTTTCACAGCTAGCAGGTTCGGCGCTTCAGCGTCGAACGACCGTTTGCTTGCAGGCCGCCCGCCTTACTCTCGGCCTCGGGACCTCAATTGAACTTGTAACCGAAGCCGGCGCGAACAGTATCAGCCGTCAGATGATGCGATGTCATATTGGTGAAGACGAAGCCGGTGGTTCCGTTGGTGAAGGCTGCGATCAGGTCGCCGGAATCGCCGAAATCGTAATGCAGATATTCGACGCGGGCCAGCCAGTTGGTGTTCCACAGTCGCATTTCGCCACCGGCGCCCGCGGCCCATCCAAATCGCCAGCTCGGCGTTGTATTGATGGTCGTGCCGTCGGAGTTCACGATGGTTGTGGTCTGGCTGAGCCGCGTCCAGGCGAGGCCGCCCGTCCCGTAGAGCAAGGTGCTTGGCGAAACCAGATATCCAACACGGGCGCGTCCCGAGCCCAGCAGGTCGAATTTATCGGTCTGCATCTGGGAAATCGGGAAGGCGCCGCCGTCAAGTCCCGCGACCGACGAAGTGCCCTTGATGCCGCTGCCGGAAAGATCGATTTCCAGCCCGCCGACCAAGGAGCCCATTTGCCGGTTGGCGCCGGCCTGGAAGCCCCCGATGAAGCCCTGGGAATTCACGCCAGGACAATGTGAGAGGAGCGCCGGACGGCGTTGTCGCCACAAGCTCGCTGAAGGGATCGCGGCCCCAGCCATAACCCCCGTTCACGCCGACATAGAAGCCGCTCCAGCTCCAGACTGCGCCGGCAGGCGGCATCGCCGCCATGGCGTTGTAGGCAGAGCGCGGACCGCCGCCCATTCCAGGCCATTCGAATTTGTAACTGAGTCCGGCCCGCAATACGTCGTTGGTCTGATGCCCCGACGTCGTCGTATTGACGAGACCGCCTCCGAGAGGAGTGAACTGCGACGAGCTGCCTGAACCGAAGTCGTAATGCAGATATTCGAGCCGGGCGAGCCAGTTGGTGTTCCACAGTCTCGCCTCGACACCTGCGCCAGCGACCCACCCGAACATCCAGGTCGGGACCACGGACGAATTCGTAGCGGGAGGAGGGACTCCGACCAAGGTGCTGACGCTTTCCTGGTCGGTGACCATGCGTGCCCATCCGGGACCACCGGTGGCATAGAGCAGGACGTCCGGCGTGACGAGATATCCAAGCCGGGCACGCGCCGAACCGAACCAATCAAGTTTGTCGGTTTGGGCTCCCTGGATGATAAGTTGGTTACCCGTCGAACCTGACGCGGATCCCTTGATGTCGGTGCCCGAAAGATCGATTTCGAGGCCGCCCACGAATGAACCGGATTGCCAGTTGGCGCCAGCCTGGAAGCCGCCGACGAAACCGCTGGCGTCGATGCCGTTCAAGGCAACGGAATTCACCCTCAGGTTGGTGAAGGGATCGCGCGCCCATCCGTAACCGGCATGGGCTCCGAGGTAGTATCCACTCCATGTCCAGGGCTGCGCTGCGGGAACCGCCGCCTTGTAGACCAAAGCGGGATTCGATGAGCCGGTACCGCCGCTTGCGAACAGGTCCTGACCGAACTTGTAGCTGATGCCGGCGCGAACCACATCGAGGGTCAAATTGCCGGTGGTCTGCGAAAACAGCTGGTTCGAATTCGCGGCACTGCCGGAATTGCCGAAGTCGTAATGCAGGTATTCGAGACGGGCGAGCCAGTTGCTGTCGAAGAGCCGGGTCTCGACACCAAGACCGGCAACCCACCCGAACCGCCAGCTCGGGGTCGAGATCGATGCATTAAGGCCGAAAGTTCCGGGGCAGGCGGAACGTTGGCCGCAAGAGGAGGTCGAGTCCTGGTTATCGACGAAACGGGTCCATGCCAGCCGCCGGTGCCGTAGAGCAGCACATTCGGCGACACGAGGTAGCCGAGCCGGCCGCGGCCGGACCCGAGCATGTCGAACGCTCCGGAATTGGTCGCGTCACCGAGTTGACGGAAAACGTGGTCACGTGCGCTCGCGGCATTGAACGATGAGCCCTTGATATCGGTGAAGGAAAGATCGCCTTCGAGACCGCCGACAATGGCTCCGGATTGCCAGTTGAAGCCGGCATGCACGCCGCCGAGGGCGCCTTTCGGATCGAAGCCCGTGAAGCCGCCAAAGCCCGGAACTTTGCCGAAGAAAAATGGATCGTTGAGGTCGGTCTGCGCGTCGTGGCCCCAGCCGTAGCCGCCATGACCGCCGATATAGAAGCCGCTCCAGCCCCACGCGGCAACGGCCGGTGGCGGCACCTTCAGCGGCAGATCGGCGGCAAGGGCCGGGCTCGCGGCGACCAATGCTACGACTGCAACGCCTGAGAGCAAATGCCTCATCAAATCCAGCCCCTTTTCGAATCGACAGCCAAAGCAACGACGCAGTATGCTGACAAACATAGCACCGAGCTTGCGCCAGGCGCTGTTGCGCCTGGGACACAACCGCCGAAATTTGCCGGATGCCGTCTCGGCTCCATTGTTCACAAATCAGGCGAGAAATCCCCCAGGACTGCCAATGCCCCAACCGAAATTTCCGAAGCGAAAAGTCTGGCTCGACTGCGGGAAATATATCCTCCGCACCATCACGGTCGAGGATGCCTCGGATCGATGGGCGAACTGGATGGCGGATCCGGAGGCGAGCATCATGCTGAATGCGCCGCCGCGGACCATGACGAAGGCCGACATCGTCGCCTATATCAAGGGCTTCGATCAGCGGACGCACATCCTGATCGGCATTTTCGAAAAGGCGAGCGGACTGCTGCTCGGCTTCCTGCGCAACGACGTGGATTTTGCCAGCGGCCAGTTTCTGGTCAGCATGATCATCGGCGAGCCGCAATATCGCCATTCCGGAGTCACCAACGCGGTGACGATCCCGTTCCGCGACTATTTCTTCGAGACCCTGGGAATGAGGGTGATGCTGGCGACCGCGCTCGCGCACAACCGGCCGATCATTCATTATCTCTACAGCACCGGCTGGACGCTCGACCGCACCATCGAGCGGCACGTCAAATCCAATACCGACGACCGGATGTTTGACCTCTGTTTCTTCAGCCAGACCCGGGAAGCCTGGCACGCGTGGAAGAAGGCCAAACTCGCCGGCACCCCCACCAATGGCGTCCGAACCGGAACAAACCTAGCCGGGACAGGCCCCAGAAGTGGCGACCGACACCGGCGATGTTGACAATGACTGACCAGTCAGTCATATTACTTCAATGTCAAGTTCCCCCATGACGCCCGCGGCGAAAACCCGATCAAAACCGGCCGATCGTCGGCGCGGGGTGAAGGCTGTCTCGGCCAGGGCGCCCCAGTCGGCCAAGGCGTCCTCGTCCGAACCTTCCTCGAGCCGCGCCGAGCGCGCGGCGGGCCGCCGGCAGGCGATCATCGATGCGGCGCTGGACGAATTCATTTCGCGGGGATTCACCGCCACGCGGCTTGACGACATTGCCAAGCGGGCGGGCGTCGCCAAGGGCACGATCTACCTGCACTTCAAGGACAAGGAATCGATGTTCGAGGAACTGATCCGGACGGCGCTCGTGCCATTGATCGGTCGGCTGCACGCGCCGCCAGCCATCGGCGGATCGGTTCGGGATGCGATCGAGGGTTTCGCCCGCACCTTCGTCCAGGAGGTAGCGTCCACCCGGCGCGGCGAGATCGTGCGCTTGATCGTCGCGGAGGGGCCGAGATTTCCCAGTGTCGCCGATTTCTACTACCGCGAAGTGGTTTCGCGCGGCCTTGCCGCCATGCGCGCGTTGATCGAGCTGGGCGTCGCGCGCGGTGAAATCAAGCAAAAGAATTTGGCGCGCTTTCCACAAATCCTTGTCGCACCCGCGATCATCGCGGTGATCTGGCAAAGCCTGTTCGGCAGGCACGCGCCGCTGGATGCGACCGCGATGCTTGGCGTCCATCTCGACATGATTTTTGGCGAACGGAGGACGGCATGACCTCGTCGCGAACGATATGGCGAGCCCTGATGGCGCTCACACTTGGGACCATGCTCGCCGGCTGCAACGAGCCGCGCAATCCCGGTTATCAGGGCTGGGTCGAGGCCGACATGATTTTCGTCAGCCCCGACGAATCCGGACGCGTGACCAGGCTCAGCGTTCGCGAGGGCGACGAAGTCAACGCCGGCATCCAGCTCTACGCCGTGGATGACGACATGCAGCAGGCCAACCTCAACCAGAACAAGGCGACGCTGGCCAACGCTCAGCAAAGCTACGACCGGGCATTCTCATTGAGTAAAACGGGATCCGGCACGCAGGCTACGCTCGACGCCGCCGTGTCGGCGCTGCGCGTGGCCGAGGCGCAGGTCGTGACCTCGCAGACGCGGCTGGCGCGCCGGATCGGCTATGCACCGGTAAGCGGTGCCGTTCAGCAGATCTATTTCCGCGAAGGCGAGACGGTGCCGGCGCAGCGGCCCGTGCTCTCGATCATGCCGCCCGGCAACATGAAGGTGCGGTTTTACGTACCGGAGACCGATCTGCCGAAGCTTGCGATCGGCGAGGAGGTCCGGGTGACCTGCGACAACTGCGCCGCCGACCTCACCGCGAGAATTTACTTCATCGCGACCTCGGCCGAATACACCCCGCCGGTCATCTACAGCCTGGATGAGCGCAACAAGCTCGTCTATCTCGTTCAGGCGCGGCCCTCGCGGCCCGATGCCTTGCGGGTCGGCCAGCCGATCAGCGTGTTCATCAACCCCAAGACGCCGGTTGCTGACAAGCGATGACCGCGATGCCGGCGTCCACCTCCGACATCGCGATCGACGTTCGCGGCCTGTCGAAATCGTTCGATGGCCGCGAGGTCGTGCATGATCTCTCGATGCAGGTGAAGCGCGGCACCATCTACGGCTTCCTCGGTCCCAACGGCAGCGGTAAGACCACCACCATCCGCATGCTGTGCGGTCTGTTGACGCCCGACAGCGGCGAGGGCAAGTGCCTCGGCTACGACATTCGCCGCGACGCTGAAAAGATCAAGCGCCAGGTCGGCTACATGACGCAGCGCTTTTCGCTGTACCAGGATCTGTCGGTGCGCGAGAACCTGGAATTCGTCGCCCGGCTCTATGGCATGCGCGATGCGCATGGTGCCGCGCGCGACATGATCAAGCGGCTGGGGCTCAGCGGCCGCGAAGAGCAGCTCGCCGGCGAACTCTCGGGCGGCTGGAAGCAGCGCCTGGCGCTCGGCGCCTGCACCTTGCCCAATCCGCAATTGCTGCTCTTGGACGAGCCGACCGCGGGCGTCGACCCCAAGGCACGCCGCGATTTCTGGAACGAGATCCACGCGCTGGCGGCGGACGGGCTGACGGTCCTGGTTTCCACCCACTATATGGACGAAGCCGAGCGTTGCCACGAGATCGCCTATATCGCCTATGGCTATTTGCTGGCGCACGGCACCGTGGAGGAAGTGATCGCCAAATCGGCGCTGTCGACCTACACCGTCACCGGCGACGATCTCCACGCTTTGCAGGATCAGCTCACCGGCAAGCCGGGCGTCGACATGGTGGCGCCGTTCGGGACCAGCCTGCATGTGTCCGGCCGCGACAGGGCGGCGCTCGAGGCCAGCATCGCGCCCTGGCGCGAGCGCAGGGATTTGCACTGGCAGCACGGCGAGCCGTCGCTTGAGGACGTGTTCATCGAACTGATGACCCGCTCGAAGGATAATTTCCAGTGAGCGTGACGAGCCCGCCGAACCATCGAAGCGAAATCCCGGAGCCGCGCTTCGGGTTCTGGCGGCGCTCTTACGCGATGGTGGTCAAGGAATTCATCCAGCTGCGGCGCGATCGCGTGTCGTTCGCCATGATCGTGATCATTCCGGTGATGCAGCTGTTGCTGTTCGGATTCGCCATCAACACCACGCCGCGCAATCTGCCCACCGCGGTTCTGCTGCAGGAAGACAGCGACCTCGCGCGCTCGATCCTGAAGGCGCTCGAGAACACCTCCTATTTCCACTTCACCCGGGAAGTGCACACTGTTGCCGAGTTCGACAACTTGCTGACCTCGGGCAAGGTGCTGTTCGGGGTGGAAATTCCGCGCGGCTTCGAGCGCGCGGTGCGGCGTGGCGACTACCCGGCACTGTTGGTCGCCGCCGACGCCACCGATCCCGTGGCGGCGGGATCGGCGATGTCCGCGCTCGGCGTCGTGGTTCAGACCGCGCTTGCGCACGATCTGTTCACGGGCGATCCGCCGTCATTGCCGTTCGAGATCCGGGCGCATGCGCGCTACAACCCGGCGGCGTCGTCGCGGCTCAATATCGTGCCCGGCCTGGTCGGCACCATCCTGACCATGACGATGCTGATTTTCACCGCGCTTTCGGTGACGCGCGAGATCGAGCGGGGCACCATGGAGAGCCTGCTGTCGATGCCGATCACGCCGGTCGAGGTGATGTTCGGCAAGATCATTCCCTATGTACTGGTGGGTTTCATCCAGGCCATATTGATCATTGGAATCGGCGTGTTGCTGTTCGGGGTGCCGGTGCGCGGCAGCCTTACCCTGCTGGCGCTGCTCTCCACGCTCTTCATCACCGCCAATCTTGCCATCGGCTATACGTTTTCGACCATCGCGCAGAACCAGCTGCAGGCGATGCAGATGTCGATCATGTTTTTCCTGCCGAGCATTCTGTTGTCGGGCTTCATGTTTCCATTCATGGGCATGCCGGTATGGGCGCAATATATCGGCGAGGGCCTGCCGCTGACGCATTATCTGCGGATCGTGCGGGCCATCATGCTGAAAGGTGCGGAATTGCCAAACCTGCGATATGACGCGTTGTCGCTGCTGGCTTTGATGCTGTTGGCGATGACGATCGCGGTGATGCGCTTCCGCCGCACGCTCGATTGATGCGGGCGACGCTGCTGGATCAAACCTGCTTTGCGACCAGGTTTTTCACCGCGACCCCGTCGCGGTCCTCAATGATCTCGGCGATCCATTGCCGGTGGCAATGGCGGTGGTCGCGCTCGTAGCAGAGGATGCAGACCGGACCGGATTTTTTGACCAGCGCCGACAATTCGTCGAGCTCTTCTTTCGCCTGTGGCGTCTTCAAATGCTTCGCATAGATATTGTGAAGCGTGTCGAAATGGCCTGCGCGCGCGGCATCGCGACCGTCCTTCGGCGTGCCGAGCCCACGCAGATGCAGATAGGAGATGCCGCGCTCGTCCAGTCCCGCCGCCAGCTGGTTCTTGGAAAAGCCGGGACGGCGCGAGGCGGCGACCGCGCGCACATCCACTAACAGCTTGACGCCGGCCTGTTCGAGCTCGTCGAGCACCGAACTGGCCGGCGTCTGTTCATAGCCGATGGTGAAGAATTTTTTGGTTTTGGCCATGGGAGCACCTGACTACGCCACGCGCGCGATCAATTCCATTGCGCCTGACGGCGCGCGAACCTTGCCCTCGTGGATCACATAGGCGAAGACGTCGCGCGGGACTTTCTTCGCCGTTGCCGGATCGACGCGCGGCAGGTCGTCCGGTTCGCCGCCATCAGCCCACAATTGCAGCCGCCTGGCCCAGGCATCGAGCTGCTTCGGCGGATAGCAGGTCTTGATCTCGTCGTTGCCCTTCTGCAGCCGCGCATAGACGAAATCGCCAACGACGTCGGCGATCGCCGGATATTTGCCGTGTTCGGCGAACACCACCGGTGTTTCGAACTTCCGCAACAGCGCGACGAAATCGGGGACACAAAAACTGTCGTGCCGCACTTCGACCACATGGCGAAGCGCGCGGCCCTCGAGCTTGCGCGGCAGCAGCTCGAGAAATTTGCCGAAATCCGCCTCGTCGAATTTCTTGGTCGGCGCGAACTGCCAGAGCACCGGGCCGAGGCGGTCGCCGAGTTCCAGCACGCCCGAATCATAAAACCGCTTGATGGAATCGCCGGCCTCCGCCAGCACGCGGCGATTGGTGGCAAAGCGCGGTCCCTTCACCGAGAACACAAAACCGTCGGGTACCTCACGCGCCCATTTGCGAAAGCTCTCCGGCTTCTGCGAACCGTAGTAGGTGCCGTTGATCTCGATTGAGGTCAGTTTCGACGCCGCGTATTCCAGTTCCTTCGCCTGGGTCAGCTTCTCGGGGTAAAACACCCCGCGCCACGGTGCAAAGGTCCAGCCGCCGACGCCGATATAGATGCGGCCGGATGGTTTCGAAGCGGATTTGGAGGCGGGGGTCTTGCTCACCGGTCACTCTCGTCGCGAAAGGGCAAAAGGGAATGTCGGGTGAAGCCTAAAGAAATCGGCGGGGATTGGCCAGTTCGCCGAGGCGTCGCGGCGGCGTTGCGGCGCCGCTCGCATTCCCGCTGTTCAGGGGAGAAATGGCAGCTGTTGAACGGCTCAGGCCTTCGGAAAATCCTGCCGCATCGCGATTTCGGCGGCGTCACCCGGCGACAGCACGTTCTTGTCGAAGGCCGGCTGCGGGTCGGTGACAATGTCGTACAGCGAAATGCCCTTCACGGGCTTGGCCAGCAGTTCCCGGATACAGTCCGCCAGCGTGCCCTTGAACACCAGATAGGGCTGGCGGCCCCCGTTGAGCCGCTGGCCCTTGAGCGACGGCCATTTCTTGAGGTCGGCGGGAGCGTCATAGATGATCCGGCAGCCTTCTCCAAACATGCTCAGCCTCGGCGCGCTTTATCGTGCCCCAAAAACCTAGTCTGCCCCTGTAAACAGATAATAAACGCCCACCTCTTGCGAAATGCCCCGGCCGTTCCTATCTGGGTTTCAACGGCGACGTCGATGCTTCATAGCTCCGGCGCTGGGACGACCACTGAATAGCTCGGCTGCGCCGGATGTACGCGCGCCCTCTGTTCGTGGTCGTTGGCATTTTTGGGCCGGTTTTGGCCGGTTTGACCCCTTCCGCACCGCTGTTTTTGGCCCGTCCCTTGGCATCCGCTTCAGGGATCGGATATACGCTGGCGGCATGAATGTCGCCATCCAACCGGGGCCCGTGAACCCGCCGCAGGCCGCTGGTTTGCCTCAGCTTTCGGTCGTGGTCCCGACCTTCAACGAGCGCGACAACGTCACCACGCTGTTTCGGCGACTGGAAGCCGCGCTGGCGGGCACCGCGTTCGAAGTCATCTTCGTCGATGACAACTCCCCTGATGGTACCTGGCAAGTCGTGCGGGCGCTGGCGCGCGACGACAGCCGGGTGCGCTGTATCCGGCGGATCGGACGGCGCGGCCTTTCCGGCGCCTGCATCGAGGGCATCCTGGCGTCGAGCGCGCCATGCGCCGCGGTGATCGACGCCGACCTGCAGCACGACGAGACCCAACTGTCGAAAATGCTGGCGCTGCTGCAAGGCGGCGAGTTCGACCTCGTGGTCGGCAGCCGCTACATCGAAGGCGGCAGCGCCGACAGCTTCAACAAGCAGCGGGCAGGGGCCAGCGCGCTCGCGACCGAGGTCGCCAAGCGCGTGCTCCGGGTCAAGATCACCGACCCCATGAGCGGCTTCTTCATGATCCGCAGGGATCGCTTCGAGCAACTGGCGCCGCAGCTGTCCACCCAGGGCTTCAAGATTCTGCTCGATATCGTCGCCACCGCGCGCGGCAATTTGCGCGTCAAGGAAATTCCGTACAGCTTCGGCTCGCGGCTGCATGGCGAGAGCAAGCTCGACTCCATGGTGGCGCTGGATTTCCTCGGCCTCGTGCTGGCGAAGCTGACCCATGACGTGGTGTCGCTGCGCTTCCTGCTGTTCGCCATGGTCGGATCGATCGGCCTGATCGTGCATTTCGCGATGCTGTTTGTCGCGTTGGTCGCGTTTGACTGGCCGTTTCCGGAAGCGCAGGCCTGCGGCGCGATCTCGGCCATGACCAGCAATTTCATCCTCAACAATTTTCTCACCTACCGTGACCAGCGCCTGAAGGGGTTTGCCATCCTGCGCGGTCTGCTGTTGTTTTATCTCGTCTGCAGCGTCGGCCTGCTTGCCAATGTCGGCGTGGCGTTCTCGGTCTATGATCAGGAACCGATCTGGTGGCTGGCGGGCGCGGCCGGCGCATTGATGGGCGTGGTCTGGAACTACGCGATGTCCGGGCTGTTCGTCTGGCGCAAGCGATGAACCTGTCATGAGTCCGAACGAGGCTCGGCTCGTCCGCAACACCACGGTCACGGTTTTGGCGCTGATAGCGCTGCGGCTGGTCGGCGCGGCCTGGACGCCGCTGACCTTCGACGAAGCCTATTACTGGATGTGGTCGAAGCATCTCGCCTTCGGCTACTACGATCACCCGCCGATGGTCGCATTGGTGATACGTGCGGGCACCTTGATCGCGGGCGACACCGAGTTCGGCGTGCGGCTGGTGTCGATCCTGCTGGCGTTGCCGATGAGCTTTGCGCTGTATCGGACGGCCGCGATCCTCTTTGGCGGCCAGCGCGTGGCGGCAACCGCCACCATTCTGCTCAACGTCACCCTGATGGCGGCGGTTGGAACCCTGATCGTGACGCCGGATTCGCCGTTGCTGGTGGCCTCCGGCTTCGTGATGTTTTTTCTCGCCAAGGTGCTGGAGACCGGACGCGGCGCGTGGTGGCTCGCGGTCGGCGCCGCGGTCGGTGTGGCGCTATCGTCGAAATATACCGCGCTGTTTTTCGGTCCCGCGATCCTGATCTGGCTGGTGAGCGTCCCAAAACTGCGCCGCTGGCTGGTCTCGCCATGGCCCTATCTCGGCGGGGCGGTGGCGTTGGCGATATTCTCTCCGGTTATTCTGTGGAATGCCGACCATGGTTGGGTTTCCTTCATCAAGCAGATCGGCCGGTCGCGGATCGAGGATTTCAAGCCCTCATTCATCGGCGAATTGATCCCGACCCAGATCGCCTTCGCAACTCCGCTCGTCTTCGTGCTGGGCGCGATGGGACTCTACGCGCTGCTCAGGCGCGATGGCGGCGCACTGGCCGCGCGCGCGTTGATCAATGCGATATTCTGGACCATCGTGGTTTATTTCATATGGCATTCGCTGCATGCCCGCGTCGAGGCCAACTGGTTCGCGCCGGTTTATCCGGCATTTGCGATAGCGGCCGCGGTGGCCGCCCATCTGACGCGATGGGACCAGCGCCGGCAGCGCGTCGTCGATTTTTGCCTGCGATGGGCCTCGCCGGTGGGCATCCTGATGTTCGCGCTCCTGATCGTGCAGGCCAACACCGGTGTGCTCTCCGGCTTCCGCCGTGATGCCACTGTTCGCAGCGTCGGCGTCGGCTGGCCCGAGCTCGCCGCTGGAATCGAGGCGGTGCGCGTCCGCACCGGTGCGGCGTGCGTGCTGGCGCCGGACTACGGCACCACGAGCTGGCTCGCCTTCTATTTGCCGAAGGACACCTGTGTGGTGCAGCCAACGCAGCGTATCCGCTGGGTCAACATGCCGGAGCCGGACCCGGCGCAATTGTCAGGCAAGCTGTTATATGTCGATGAAGCGCGGCCGGGCGGGCAGCCCTATTTCGAGCCATTTCTGAAGGAGGCGTTTGCGCGGATCGAGCGGGTCGCCGAGCTGCCGCGCAAGCGCGGGCCGCTCACAATCGAAACCTATGCGCTTGATCTGCTCGACGGCGCCAGGCGCGATGTGCTCGACCGTTCGCCGCCGCCGGAATTGCTGCGGTGAATGACCCTTCGCCGGAGTTCAGGCCACGGGCTGCGTGGCTGATGGCTGCGTGGCCGACGGCTTCGCCGGCCTGACTTCCGAGAGCGTCTTGTCGCTCCTGTGGATCGCCAGCATGTTGATCCCGGCGTCGATGATTTCGTAGCCGCGATCTCCCAGCCATTGACGAAGTTTTGCGGCGTCCGTCTTGATCCTCTCGATCAGCATGATCGGGTGGCTTTGGTCGATGGTGCGGCTTGCGCCCTCCAACGCCTCCAATTCCATGCCTTCGACGTCGATCTTGATGAGGTCAACGCGCGGCAGGTCGAATTCATCCAGTTTCAGTTCCCTGACCGCGACGGTATTCTTATAATCGATTGGCTGGCCGATGAACTCGTTGCCGTCGCGCTCGCGCAGTTCGAGGCTGCCGAAGCTGGACGGAACCGAATAATTGGGATTCGGAATCTGCATAATTCCGCTCTTGGATGATACCGCGCCGTGCACCGCAATCGCGTTGAAGCAGTTGTTGATCGCGATATTGCCGGCGAGCGCGTAGTAGATGCGCTCCTGGGCTTCAATCGAAAGCACGGATCCCCAACCCGTCATCGACATCGCCCACTCGATGGTATGGACACCGATATTGGCGCCACAATCGATCGCCACGACGCCATCGCCGAAATGTTTGCGGCGAATGGCGAGCAGATCAACCACCAATCTGACTTCAGAGGCGTCGAAGGAGGCCGTCTCCAGGATTTGAAAGCCGACGCCATAGCCCTGCTGCGGATCGATCATGCGATAATCGAGCCGGTTAACAATCAAGGTGCCGTGATTGGACGAAGCCAGCACGAAGGCCAGCTTGCGGGCCACGCTCTGCATCGGTGTCTCCTGAAGGGTGGGGAAGCACAGCGGACCGCAAACGAATCGCCTTAAGGCGGAGCTTACAAACACTTCGCGCGGTCTGCCATGGCATGGCGGTTCTTTCCCATCCTTCCCGAGGCAAATTGGGGGGTGAGTGGCGAAGTTACGTGCCCGGATGCGGCGCAGCGCCTCTTGCGGTGCGCTGCTCATCCGGGGTCCAGTCGCTGACGGTCCGAAGAAATCTTCGCCCCTCTGTCGGCCCGACGTCCGGCGAGTTCAGCCGCGACTATCAGGCCTGACCGAAAACCGCGGCGATGACGCGGCGTTCAATACGCTAACGCGGATAGCTGGCACAATCAGGCATTTTTGGGGCGGCTCGTCCCGTAAATCTGCGGGCTCTGCCCGTACATTTACGTCTCAAATTGGGACTGTCCGATAACCCCCTGCACTTAATCCGCATTTAACTAAAAGCCGCCTTAATGATGCTCCGACCCTCTGCGAAATGCTGCGTCGGAACTTCGGCTGATCATCTCGCGCGGATCGGTCTTCGAATGTGCCCGAGCAGGGCACCGCGTCGAACGCCGGCCGCAGGGGAAACAAGGTGGAACCAGTCTGGATGCAAGGCGAATGAGTACCAGTACAGTTGCGTATTACAATTTCGCGGCGCCCAAACCCAGAAGATCAGCCCCGAAAGCCAGCTCGCAGCGTTTTTTCGCCAGCGCGGCGGTCACAGCTCTCGTGCTCGGCTGCGCTTGGACCGTCTATTCCAATATTTTTGCGGCCAGCCCCTATCCGCAGCTCGGCAACGCGGGCTCCGATGCAGTTTTGACGAGGCGTCCGGAGAGCTTTGCGGCCCGCAACGCGCCGCCGGTTGTCGACAACACCCGAACGGCTCGGCTCGAAGCGCGGCCGCTGGTTTCCGCGCCAGCAACCATCCTGCCGGGTCCCTCGCTTTCGTTCGATGAACGGTTTGCGGCCGCGGCGCGGCAAGGCGTCGCGTCGGTCGCGCCGGCGGACACGTTGACGCTCGCGGATGCGTCTCCGCAGGTCGACTGCGCCGAAGCGGGCGGAAGCCGCAAAACCGAAGGAAGTTTCGCCGCCAGCGGCGCCGGTTCGGATGGCCGCGATCGCGCCGGCGCCGCGTCCCGCCGAATCTCAGCCGGCTAAGACGCCGGCAACGACGGTGCGTGACATGGCGCAGCGCGCCAAGGCGGCGGTGATGTCGCTCGCCTCGAATGAGAAACAGACGATCGTCGAAAAACTCTGGGGCAGGCCGCAACCGCAGTCGCACGGACCGTCGCTGCTGTCGTTTGCGTCGGCCGACGCCAGCGTAACCGGCAGCCTCGGTCCGACCCAAAATCCGGCGCTGGCGGGCAACACGCCGCGCTACGATCAATCGACCGCGGTCTACGACATCTCCGCGCACACGGTCTATCTGCCCGACGGCACAAAACTTGAGGCGCATTCCGGGCTTGGCTCGAAGCTCGATGACCCGAGCTCCGCCAACATCAGGATGCGCGGCGTGACGCCGCCGCACATCTACGAACTGACGCCGCGCGAGGCGCTGTTTCACGGCGTGCCGGCCTTGCGGCTGAACCCGGTCGGCGGCGAGGAAGCGATCTACGGACGCAGCGGCCTGCTCGCCCATACCTTCATGCTTGGGCCGAACGGCGATTCCAACGGCTGCGTGTCGTTCAGGGATTACAACGCCTTCCTCAACGCCTACCGCAACCAGGGCATCAAGCGGCTCGCGGTGGTGGCACGGGTGGAGTAAGGCGGCCGCCTACGTTCCCGGGCTTGCTGACCATGTTACATATTGGTGGCCGTCATTCCGGGGCGACGCGCAAGCGTCGAGCCCGGAATCCATAACCACGAAGCGTCTGAACTCGCGCCAGGAGGCGCCCCTGAAATGACGAAAAAACCCCGGCATCGCTGCCGGGGTTTTGCATTCTTGGATAAACCGCCTGAACGGATGGATCAGAAATCCATGCCGCCCATGCCGCCGCCCGGGGGCATGCCGCCACCGCCGCCGCCGGCGTTCTTCTTCGGCAGTTCGGCCACCATGGCTTCGGTGGTGATCAGGAGAGCCGCGACCGAAGCCGCGTTCTGGATCGCCGCACGGACCACCTTGGTCGGGTCGATGATGCCCTTCTTGACGAGATCGCCGTATTCGCCGGTCTGCGAGTCGAAGCCGTAAGCATAGGCCTTGTTCTCGAGGATCTTGCCGACGATGACGGAGCCGTCCTCGCCTGCGTTGATCGCGATCTGGCGGGCCGGCCAGGACAGTGCCTTGCGCACGATCTCGACGCCGGTCTTCTGGTCGTCGTTCTTGGTGCGCAGGCCCTTGAGCTGCTCGGAGGCGCGCAGCAGCGCGACGCCGCCGCCCGGTACGATGCCTTCCTCGACGGCCGCACGGGTCGCATGCATCGCGTCATCAACGCGATCCTTGCGCTCCTTGACCTCGACCTCGGTCGCGCCGCCGACGCGGATCACCGCGACGCCGCCTGCGAGCTTGGCCAGACGCTCCTGCAGCTTCTCACGGTCGTAGTCCGAGGTGGTTTCCTCGATCTGCGCCTTGATCTGCGTAACGCGGGCTTCGATGTCGGCCTTCTTGCCGGCGCCGTTGACGATGGTGGTGTTCTCCTTGTCGATCATCACCTTCTTGGCGCGACCGAGCATGGCGAGCGTGACGTTCTCCATCTTGATGCCGAGATCTTCCGAGATCGCCTGGCCGCCGGTCAGAACCGCGATGTCCTGCAGCATGGCCTTGCGGCGATCGCCGAAGCCCGGCGCCTTGACGGCGGCGACCTTCAGACCACCGCGCAGACGGTTGACGACGAGGGTAGCGAGAGCCTCGCCTTCGACGTCTTCCGCGACGATGACCAGCGGCTTGCCGGTCTGCACCACGGCCTCGAGCAGCGGCAGCAGCTCGTTCAGGTTGGAGAGCTTCTTCTCGTTGATCAGGATGTAGGCGTCGTCGAATTCGACGCGCATCTTGTCGGCGTTGGTGACGAAGTAGGGCGAGATGTAGCCGCGGTCGAACTGCATGCCTTCGACGACATCGAGTTCGGTTTCGAGCGACTTGGCTTCCTCAACCGTGATGACGCCCTCGTTGCCGACCTTCTTCATGGCGTCGGAGAGGAACTTGCCGATTTCGGCATCGCCGTTGGCGGAGATGGTGCCGACCTGGGCGATTTCCTCGTTCGAGGTGACCTTCTTGGAGTTCTTGACGAGGTCGGCGACGACGGCTTCCACCGCCATGTCGATACCGCGCTTCAGGTCCATCGGGTTCATGCCGGCGGCAACCGACTTGGCGCCTTCACGGACGATCGCAGCCGCCAGAACGGTCGCGGTGGTGGTGCCGTCGCCGGCCGCGTCGGCCGACTTCGAAGCGACTTCGCGCACCATCTGGGCGCCCATGTTCTCGAACTTGTCTTCAAGCTCGATTTCCTTGGCGACGGTGACGCCGTCCTTGGTGATGCGGGGAGCGCCGAACGACTTGTCGAGCACGACGTTGCGGCCCTTCGGGCCGAGCGTCACCTTGACGGCGTTGGCGAGAATGTCGACGCCGCGCAGCATGCGGTCGCGGGCATCGACGCCGAATTTGACTTCTTTAGCTGACATATTGTTGCTTCCTTGAAATCTGGATTACGGGAAAAGGCGCTTAAGCGGCCTTCTTCTTGGCGGCGGGAAGGTCGGTGAGAACGCCCATGATGTCGCTCTCCTTCATGATCAACAGCTCCTGGCCGTCGAGCTTGACCTCGGTGCCCGACCACTTGCCGAACAGCACCCGGTCGCCGACCTTGATGTCGATCGGGATCAGCTTGCCGGCTTCGTCGCGGCCGCCCGGGCCGACGGCGATGACTTCGCCCTGCGAGGGCTTTTCCTTGGCACTATCCGGAATGATGATGCCGCCAGCGGTCTTCTCTTCGGCGTCGATGCGCTTGACCACGACGCGGTCGTGAAGCGGACGGAATTTCATGCAGTCCTCCTAAGCTTTTGAAGATGTTGTCGAGTTTCTGAAAATTAGCAGTCCCGGCCAGCGAGTGCCAGCCTAGGCGAAGTGGACATAAGCCAGACTTGTGCGGGGAACAAGAGCCTTTAGCAGAAAAATTGGCACTCAAATATGACGCCTGCCAATTTTATCCGTCATCGTTAACTGGCCGGAGCAGAGCGGGAAACCCCGTATTAGCACGTGCGGTAAGCTGCTGCTAACGCACCCTTTTTCAACAGATCGTTAAACATTTAGGCTTGTGATGGGTTGGTATCGTGCGTCACATTTCTCTCATGTGAGCGCATCTCCACCGGGTGGCTCCCGGTCGGCGGCCACCTTGGAAAATGCGCTCCAGCAATGGAGGTTGGCATGGTCTCGCGGGTTGGGGTTTCCGAAGACTTCCGGAAACAGGTGCTGGGTTATGGGCTGACGACGGCGGAAATTCTCTACCGCATGCCGGATCATCCCTCGCTGCTGCAGACATACGTCTGGCAGAACTACGATCTGTTTCCGAACTTCCCCGCGCTGAAGGATTTTCTCAGCTTCTGGCAGGCGAAACTCGAAGGCCCGCTCTACGCCGTCACCGTCGCCCATTCCAAGCTGATCAAGCCCGCCGAACTGCGCGCCGTCGACGGCGTGTTCCGGCTGCACTGAGGCAGACGCAGGACAGCTTGTCAGGGTGGGCGAAGCATAAGCGTGCCCACCATTTCCACCGATGGTCCATGCGGTGGGCACGGCGCGAATGCGCCTTAGCCCACCCTACGAAGCGCGATCTGTGCTAACGTCTTCCCGCAATATCGAAAGGGAGGACGTCGATGGCCAAGCAGAAGCCCAAATCGCGTGCCGCGGCCCGCAAGCCTGCGCAGAAAAAATCGCCCGCGCGCAAGGGCGCTGCCGGCAAGACCGCCGCGAAATCCACTGCTCGCAAGAAACTCAAGGCCAAGGCGCGCACGCCGGCGCCGGTCAAGCGCGCCCGTCCGAAGCAGCGCATCGCCATCAGCCATCATCGCGACGAGGATTTCAAAGCCGACGGTCTGCGCACTTATGCGAAATACCGCGATCTCGGCATCGCCGAGGCAAGCCAGGGCCTGGCGCGCGCGCATGTGATCCGGCTGATCGGGCCGTGCGATCCGGCCGAAGTTTCAAAGCTGCATTTCCACGACGTCGAGTTTCAGATGGTCTATGTCCTGAAGGGCTGGGTCAAAACCTACATGGAAGGGCAGGGCGAGACTCTGATGAAGGAAGGCTCAAGCTGGACCCAGCCGCCGCGCATCAAGCACCTGATCATGGACTATTCCGACGACGTCGAATTGCTCGAGGTGATCCTGCCCGCGGAATTCAAGACGGTCGAACTCGGGGCATGATGCATAGGCGCCTCGAGGCGTGCTCAACGCGCAGCCGGACTTCCCTCAATCAGGCTTGTCTCATTCAGGCTCCCTCAATCAGGCTCCTCTCAATCAGGCCTGGGCGGCATAGCGATCGTGAGGCGCGACTACCGTGAAGACATCGACTGGCTGCGCGCCATCGCCGTGCTGGCGGTGGTCGCGTTCCATTTCGAGGCGCCGGCGGTGTTCGGCGGTTTTGTCGGCGTCGACATCTTCTTTGTGATCTCGGGCTATCTGATCACCGGGATCATCCAGTCCGAACTGCAAACCGGCGCGTTTTCCTTTGCGCGGTTCTATGAGCGCCGGGTGCGCCGGCTGCTGCCGGCGCTGTACGCCATGGTGGCGCTGACGGCGATCCCGTCCTTCCATTATCTTTTGACCTCCGAACGCGCCGAGTTTTTCCGCTCGGTCGCCGCGGTCGTGACCTTCACCTCGAACTTCTTCTTCTGGTTCCAGACCGGCTATTTCGACCACGCCGCGGTGGAGAAGCCGCTGCTGCACACCTGGTCGCTCGCGGTCGAGGAGCAGTTTTATCTGGCGCTGCCGCTGATGCTGTGGGGGCTGGCGCGCGTCGCCCGCGGCCGCCGTATCGCGCTGCCGGCGGCGCTCGGCGCGCTGACGCTGGCGTCTTTCGCGCTGAGCATCTGGCTGATGAATTCGGACCGTTCCGCCAACGCCTTCTTCATGAGCCCGCCGCGGGCGTGGGAATTCCTGATCGGCGGCCTCGTCGCAACCCCGGGCTTTCCGGTGCTGCGTCACGCGCTCGGCGCAGCAAATCGCCCGCGGCGTCGCGCTGGTGCTGATCGCGATCCCGATCTTTTCGTTGCGCCAGGGGCCGGGCTTTCCCGGCTTCAATGCGCTGGCACCTTGTATCGGCGCGGCGATGTTCATCTGGAGCGGCATCGGCGTGCCCACGCGCAAGCGCAGCGCCGTTTCGCCGCTCAACGTCGCCAGATTCTTCGGGCAGATTTCCTATTCGCTGTATCTCTGGCACTGGCCGCTGTTCACCTTCGCGCGGTTCTCCAAGCAATAGCCTGGTGCTGGACGCCACCGACAAGGTCGCGCTGTTCGCGCTGACGGTCGCGATCTCGTATCTGTCGTGGCGGTTCGTCGAACAGCCATTCCGGTCGAAAGCCCTGGTGCCGACGCGGCGCGCCGCGTTTCAGGCCGCCGGCCTTGCGAGTGTGGTTCTGCTCGCCGGCAGCGCCTTCGGCATTGTCCTGAGCCGGACCCCGTCGGACGCCGACCGCGCCGCGCTGCAGCTGGAGTCCTACAATGCCTACAATTACCAGCCGCTGTATCGCTTCGGAGACTGCTTTGCGCCTGCGAGCGGCGTGTTCGGCGATTCCTGTCTCGCGCTGGCAGCCGGCAAGACCAATTGGCTGCTGTGGGGCGACAGCCTGGCCGCGCATTATTTCCATGGGCTTACCAGGACGACCAATCCGCAAACCGTGAACATTCTGCAGGCGACGCAGGCGGCCTGCATGCCGACGCTCAACGCGGCGGCGCAAGGCAATGCGTCCTGCCGCGGTTTTGCCGCGCAGATGGAGGCCTTCTTTCGGGACCGCAAGCCCGACCTCGTCATCATGTCCGCGGACTGGCTGGAATACGCCCGCCCGCCGCGCTTCGACGGCATGATCGCCGATCTCAGGCAAACGATTTCGAAGCTCAATGAACGTGGCATCGCCGTGGTATTGCTCGGTCCGGCCGTGCAATTCAGGGCGCGGCTGCCATCGATGCTGATGCGCGCGCATCTGCGTTCCATCGAGGCGCGGCCCGACGACTTCGTGCTGCCGGAAATCTTTGCGCTCGATCGGATGATGAAAGCCGCGCTGCCGGCGCAGGCGAAATTTTCCTACATATCGGTGGTCGATGCCGTCTGTCCCTCGCGGCAATGTCCGCTGACGGTCGACGGCGGCATTCCGCTGGCCTGGGATCATGCCCATCTCACCGCGGAGGGATCGTCTTACGTGATGGGCAGGGTGGTGCCGATGCTGGGGGCGGGCAAGTGATGCGTCACGTCAGTACCCCGACAATCGCGCCCATCAGGCAGGTCGTCAGCGTACCCGGACGATCGATTTCACTCCGAGCGAATGGATCTCCTCGCGGCGCTGCGGCGCAACCCCGATAGCTAACTAGGACTTTGCTTTAGGTCACGCAACACACGTAAAAATTTTCTTGTAGGTGTCTGCTTCATACAATTGCGGAAATCACCTATATGCCGATTGCGCAGTTTTGCGGCCCAGCATGTAAGTTGTCATCACTGCGTCATCGAGACGAACAGGAAATAGGACGACCTGCTCGTTTCAGTTCTTCCTCGAAGGCTTTGTTAACTTCATCCTCAACCCACTCGCTGTTAATTGAATGCTCCGAGAGGATCAAGAATAGCTGTCGCTTACCCGTATTGCGGCATCAATCTCTTCCCATATCTTCTTGCCGATGTGCAAATCGTGAGGGGCAAACCAGCGACGCACGGCCTTGCCTTGCAAATCTAGATGAAGGCGGTCGGCGAAGTATTGATACTTCGTAGAATAACTAATGAAGCAAGAGTAAGTGCTCTATTGCCTTTTCTAGAAGAGAAGGCAAATACTCGATGAAAGTCTCGGGTAATCTAACGCGAGGAAGAAAAGATAAAGGTCAGAGGCCCAGATTTCTTGAGCGTCGAATAGTCGATGACGCTTGGTCCTTCGTGCCAGCAATCCTGCAAGACAATTACGAGAGACAAATCTACGTACTCAAAGACTGTTCCCTGAAATCGAGACCCCGATAGGTTAACTACTTCAAATGTAAGTCATCCAAGATAGTGCAGCTAAAATAGGACCCCCTTTAGGCTTGCGCCACTAAAGTCGCATGCCATAAAATGCGTTAGCACCATTGTCGCATCATCAAGTGGAGCATTCTTCGCATATCACATTGTGTAAGTAGCGCTTGAGTCAAGGATTACTTTGATCAGAGTGGCCTGTTTGAAGCTTGCTTCGCCGATCGTCACTATAAACAAGGTTGCCTCTGTCAAATTGGCTTCATCAAAATTAGTATCACTTAGATTTAGGTCGACCGAATATACGTCAGAGAAGATGCTTTTCTTAAGTTAGCGAACATTAGGTATGGGCTGTGGTTCGTGCTAATGCGGCGCCACAGGCTACAAGGTTCGACAACTTTTTAGAGAAGTAGAAAGTAGCGTTGACTATCGGAGAGAAAAGCTAACAACAGCTATAAATATAACAAATATATCTTTTTTATCGTTACAAAGAATATTCACTACGTCAGCACCCCCACGATCGCGCCCATCAGGCAGGTCGTCAGCGTGCCCGAGACGATCGATTTCAAGCCGAGCGAATTGATCTCGTCGCGGCGCTGCGGCGCCATGGTGCCGAGACCGCCGATCATGATGCCGAGGCTGCCGAAATTGGCGAAGCCGCACATCGCATAGAGCATGATCAGCCGCGAGCGGGGATCGAGCGCGTCGGCGCCGAGTTTCGACAGATCGACATAGGCGATCAGCTCGTTGAGCACGGTCTTGGTGCCCATCAGGCTGCCCGCCGTGATCGCCTGCGGCCACGGCAGGCCCATCAGCCAGCACACCGGCGCCATCGCGTAACCGAGCATCCGCTGCAGGGAGATCCCGGCGCCGCCGACATCGGGCAACAGCCCGAGCAGCGCATTGGCGAGATAAACCAGCGCCACCAGCACGATCAGCATCGCGACGATGTTGAGCAGGAGTTCGAGGCCGGCCGCCGTGCCCTTGACGATCGCGTCCATGGTGGAGGAGGCGTGCATGTCGGGGTCAATCAGAGCCGCCGCCGGTTCTGACGTCGCTGGTTTCCGGCACCATGATCAGACTGACCAGGATCGCCGCCGGCGCGCCCAGCACCGAGGCGATGACGAAATGCGCCGCCGGCATCCGAAATCAGCGGCGCCAGCAGCGTGGCGTAGAGCACCAGCACGGTGCCGGCGATCCCCGCCATGCCGCCGGTCATGACCAGGAACAGTTCGCTGCGCGTCAGCTGCGCCAGATAAGGCCGGATGAACAGCGGCGCTTCCACCATGCCGAGAAAGATGTTGGCGGCGGTGGACAGGCCCACCGCGCCGCCGACCCCGAGCGTGCGCTCCAGAAGCCAGGCCATGCCGCGCACCACCGGCGGCAGCACGCGCCAGTAGAACAACAGCGTGGTGAGCACGCTCATGACCAGCACCACGGGCAGCGCCTGAAACGCCAGGATGAAATCCGCGCCCGGCGCCTTCAGATCGAACGGCAGCGCGCCGCCGCCGAGATAGCCGAACACGAAGGAGGTGCCGGCGCGCGAGGCGGACGAGATCGCGCCGACGGCATCGTTGATCGCGCCGAACGCATGCGCCACGAAAGGCAGTTTGATCAGCGCCACGGCGGTGAGGAAAGTGACGGCGAGGCCGATGGCCGCCTGCCGCAGCGAGACCGCGCGGCGGTTTTCGCCAAACGCCCAGGCGATCGCCAGCAACGCGACTACGCCGAACGCCGATTGCAGTTGAAGCATGATTCCCCCGAAGCCCCGTGCGATTATGGCAGCGGCGCGGATCAAAGCGCAATGCCATGTCGCTGCCGTCAATGCGGCCATTGACAAGCACCGCGACGCTCGGTCACCGATTCATCATGTCCTCCACGATGCCGGCGGCGCCGGCGGCACGCTCCTCAAGCAAGGCTCGTTTCTTTTCTTCCTGCTGTCGCGGAGCCTTTCGCGCTTCTCCAGCCAGATCGCTGCGGTGGCGATCGGCTGGCAGATCTACGATCTCACCGGCAGCGCCTTCGATGCTCGGCATGGTCGGGCTGGTGCAGTTTCTGCCCGACCGCGCTGCTGGTGTTCGTCGCCGGACACGCCGCCGATCGTTATCCAGCGCAAGCGTGTCGTGCAGCTCTGCCAGTTCGCCGAGGCGCTGACGGCGCTGTTCCTCGCCTGGGGCGCCTATGCGCGGCTGGCTGACCGTGCTCCAGATCTTCATCGCGACCTTCGTGCTCGGGATCGCCGGCGCGTTCGAAAGCCCGGCCACCGCCGCGCTGCTGCCGCTGATCGCACCGCAAGGCTCGCTGCAGCGGGCGACCGCGCTGTCGAGCGGCGCGGCCCAGGTCGCGACCATCACCGGCCCCGCGCTCGGCGGGCCTTGCCTATGCCGTGTCGCCCGGTCTGCCCTACGGCATCATGGTGGTGTTCTGGCTGCTCGGCGTGTTTTTCACCGGCGCGATCCGTGCCGTCCGACGCCGGCCGCGCCAAGGAGACGGCAACGCCGGGCGATCTCTTCGCCGGCGTCCGCTTCATCCGCGACAATCCGGCCATCCTCGGCACGATCTCGCTCGATCTGTTCGCGGTGCTGTTCGGCGGCGTCACCGCGCTGCTGCCGATCTATGCGCGCGATATCCTGCAGGCCGGTCCGCTTGGGTCTCGGCATCCTGCGCGCCGCGCCCGCGGTCGGCGCGCTTGCTGATGACCGTCGTTGCTGGCGCGCCGCGCCATCCGCCGCCGCGTCGGCATGCGGATGTTTCAGGCGGTCATCGTCTTCGGCGTCGGCGACGGTGGTGTTCGCGCTGTCGCACTGGATGTGGCTGTCGGTTGCTGGCGCTGGCGATCACTGGGCGCGGCCGATACCGTCAGCGTGGTGATCCGCTTCTCGCTGGTGCAGCTCGCGACGCCGAACGAGATGCGCGGCCGCGTCGGCGCGGTGAACTTCCTGTTCATCAACGCCTCCAACCAGCTCGGCCAGTTCGAAAGCGGCGTCACCGCCGCCCTGTTCGGCGCGATGCCGGCCGCCGTGCTCGGCGGCGTCGGGACGATCGCGATCGCGCTGTTGTGGATGAAGCTGTTTCCGACGCTGCGCGACGTCGAGCGGCTGGAGTAGGGCGTTTTCATCTTCGTACGCGCCATACCGAAATTTTGTTGGCGGGATCGAGGTGGAGCAGCTCCAGGAAGTCGGGCTTTTCGCCACGGTCGAGCCGCGCCTCAAATCCATCTGGAGCGAGCTTGATGATATTCGGATCGGGAGCTGTCGAGCAGGTTATCACGTAGTCGACGTGACGATCCGATAGATATCTGCTGCGCCGTGGGCAAGGGCGCCAGCATCAGCCTGAACATGCGCTGTTGCCGTCGTTGTTGCGATGGTATGGCGCGGCAAAAATGTCGTGGTCTGTTTCGACAAGAATAGCCGGGCCGAGATCGACCGGTGCCATCACGCGTCCCTTGGGAAGCCGTGCTCAGGGAAGCGACGTCCGACAAGCTGCGGCACGGCGATGGGATCGGCGACTGAGTTGTGGCTTGAAGATCACGTCAGTCAGCGGCTTTGCAGCAGAGTCCGAGTTGCTGCAAGACTGACCGGTGATGCAACGACTGACAAGAGAAGCAGGTTTCGAGCGGAAGCAAGCCCGGGCCACAGAATGGTCGAGACTTGCGGCAAAGATCGGCGCTGCCACCATCGAAGCTGCGGCGGCGCCCCGCACCTGCAAAAAGCTGAATCCGATCAGCGGCGCCAGCGTTACGATGCCGACGATCCAGCGAAACTTTTCAGAGGGAGACGACCGGGTCAGCGCCATCGACGGCGAAGCCCATCGTCACGATTGGCAGCGCGTAGTAGGCGGCGAACTTTCTCCGGAAAAAGCTGCGCCATCCTGGCGAATGAGATCGCTTCAGCGACGTTATTGACCCACAACGAGAAGACGATCGGATCGAGATGTGCGAACGGCGATGCGATGCATCCTGAAAACAACAACAGGAACGCGCCGACTAGAACCATTGCCAACGCCGCTCCGCTGACCGCGCGCATGCGTAACGTCGGATGGTAGCGATCAATTCCGACCATGAGCATCAGGATGATGCCGCCGCCGGCGGTCAACAGCAGGACCGGTCCACCGAAGGCATCGCACACCTGAACGGTGAAGCGAAGACAATGGAAGCAATGCCGCTGCGAGCAGGAGCGAGGATGCCGCGAGCGCCGCGCCGAAGGCGCCGACCTGCCGCGCGACGGGGGCACCGCGCCAGACGAAAAGCCCAAATACCGCAAGACCGATCGCCGCGATGGCAGGCAGCATTTCGATGCCGATCGCCAGCGATAGCGATACCATCAGGCCGCCCAGCGCAGCCTTGACGGCGCTCCGCTCGATCTGTGTCGCCATCAGGAGCAGTGCGCAGCAGCAGATCGATCTGCGCGTTGTGGTGATCGATAGCGCCTGCCCGGAAATGGACGAGGGCCGGAAGCGAAAGCACTGCCAGCAGCACCGCCGCCATCATCGCGTATAATGTTGTGGCTCAATTGCCAGGCTATCGTCGCGATAAGCGCCAGCGCGGCGGCAAACAGCAGCGCCGGCCAAAAATACAGCGTCACGGCTTCGGCGCCGTGCATTCCCAACAGCGGCTTCAGCAACAGGATCAACGCGGCCAAAGGCGCGTCGATGAGACGCGACCAGTGCATCGATGCGCCGGGCGGATCCAGTCGATGCTGGAACAGATCGAACCAGCCTTGCCCACCGATCAAGTCGCGGACCTCGACGAGCCGCATGGCATCGTCGGTGGACATGAGCCTCGAAGATGCCGCCCTTGATCGCGGGCCACGCAAGCGTGACCGACGCCGCCAAAAACAGCAACGAGATCAAGATTTTTGGATACGCGCCGCGTTGTTTTTCCTGCGCTGCGTAGTCCGAGGTCGAACTGAGGCCAGACATTGTTCCCGTTTCGTTCGCGGCGCGCGCAGGGAGAGGGCTTGAGAACGCTACCCCCGTCCGACGAACGGCATCTTGCTCGCCATCACCGTCATGAACAGCACGTTGGCGTCGAGCGGCAGGCTCGCCATGTAGGCGACCGCGTCGCCGACCGCCTTGGCGTCCATGCGCGGCTCCGGCATCTTGCGGCCGTCCGGCTGCAGCACGCCGTCGACCATGCGGTCGGTCATCGGGGTGGCGGCGTTGCCGATGTCGATCTGGCCGACCGCGATGTCATAGCCGCGGCCGTCGAGGTTGGTGGCCTTGGTCAGGCCGGTGATGGCGTGTTTGGTCGAGGTATAGGCCGATGAGAACGGTCGCGGCGCGTGCGCGGAGATCGAGCCGTTGTTGATGATGCGGCCGCCGCGCGGGGTCTGGTCCTTCATGATGCGGAACGCGTGCTGCGTGCACAGGAACGGCGCGGTGAGATTGGTATTCACCACCGCCTGCCATTGCGCCAGGCTGAGATCCTCGAACGGCACCGGCGGCGCGCCCATGCCGGCATTGTTGAAGAGCACGTCGAGCCGGCCATAGACCTCCATCACCTTGGCGAACAGCGCGGCGATCGATCCGGGATCGGCCATGTCGGCGGACACCGGCAGGCTCTTGCCGAGTTTTTCGCCGAGCTTCTGGGTCTCTTCCAGCTTCTCCAGCCGCCGCCCGGCGAGCACGACGGTGAAGCCGGCGCCCATCAGCGCCAGCGATGCCGCGCGTCCGACGCCGGTGCCGGCGCCGGTCACCACCGCGATCTTGTTTTTGGTCTCGGTCATTTGCTTCCTGCCTTGTTATGTTTTTGGAGTTTCGGTCTTGTAGGGCGGCCGTGGAATATTCTGATGCGCCGCGCGCAGCGCCGCCGACCAGCGCGAGCGCAGGTCGTGGAAATACGGCTCGCCCGCCTCGATGCGGTGATTGAGGTCGGCGTCGCAGACGTCCGATCGCACCACCAATACGTCGATCGGCAGGCCGACGCCGAGATTGGAGCGCATCGTCGAGTCCATCGAGATCAGGCTGGTCTTGAGCGCCTCATACAGTTCGACATCGTAATGCATGGCGCGGTCGAGCACCGGCTTGCCGTATTTGTGCTCGCCGATCTGCAAGTACGGGGTGTCGGTGGTGCATTCGATGAAATTGCCGGCCGGGTAGACCATGAACAGCCGCATCCGCGACCCCTTGATCTGGCCGCCGAACAGGAACGACACGTCGAAATTGATATCCTCGGATTGCAGCGCGGTGCCTTCGGTGGCGTGCACGGCGCGGATCGCCTTGCCGATGCGTTGCGCCGCCTGGAACATGGTCGGCGCGTTCAGCAGCGTTTCGAGCTCGCCGCTGTGCGGGTCTTCGAGCCCTTCGGTCAGCGTCGACAGCACCGACTGGCTGATCGCGAGATTGCCGGCGCTCGCGATCGCCATGACGCGCTCGCCCGGCTTCGAAAAGATGTGAAGCTTGCGAAAGGTCGAGACATTGTCGAGCCCGGCATTGGTTCGGGTGTCGGCGATCATGACCAGCCCGTCCCGCACCAGCACTCCGCAGCAATAGGTCATTTCCGTATCCCCGAAGCGCATCGACGGCGCGCAAATTACTAGCCAATTTCGTTGGGGGCGTCCAACCCCATTCGAACCGCGCGGCTTCGACGGCAGCGTTGCAAATATGGCCCGCCTGGATCACGATCCCTGCGGTTTGGGGTGGGGTGGGACATGAAAAAGTGGATGGTCATCGGGTGCCTGATCGTGGCTGGGCAAATTCCGGGCGCGTGGTGTGCCTCTGCCGGTCCCTGGGAGGACGGCATGGCGGCCTATAACCGCGGCGACTACGTTCCGGCGATCCAGGTGTTCCGGGCGATGGCCGAGCAGGGCAACGTCAAGGCCCAAGGTGTGCTTGGGGTGATGTATCGCCGGGGGCAGGGGGTTAGGCGCAATTCGGCGCGTGCCTTTCTCTGGCTCAACCGCGCCGCGAAGCGCGGAGATCTCAGGGCGAAGGCGGAACTGCGTGGGGTATCGCAGACCATGAGCCCTGAAGAACTCAGGCAGGCCAGGGAAATGACGGACGCCTGCGAGGCGTCGGATTACCGGAGCTGCGAGTATTGATCTCTCGATCATTTCCGGTTTGATTTTCATGCAGCCGTAAACGTGCATCAATGTTCTCGCGGCGGGATCGCGCCCGAGTTATGCCCTTGAAAATCCCGCCCTCTCCATCAGAGGGCGCAGGGAATGCCGGGCGCCCGATGCGCCCGATAGCCGCGTGTGCAATGTGAGTAGCAGAACGCACACGCGTTAGTCAGGTCACACCGGAATTACCCGGCATTCCCCGCGCAATGGTTTACGGCTTATTTCGTGCTCTCCCCGGCGACCGGGCTTTTTTGCCACCGTCTGCGCGAGTTCCTCCGCGAACTTGACACCAGCGTCGGGGTGTCAGGACCACACGACTTCGCCGTCCGCCTTCATTCAAGCGCCGCTCGCTTGCGCCGCTAAAGCGTCCATCGCACCCGCCCAACGTTCGTGACAACACCTACGCCCCCTGATCGGGGAGGGATAATGAGGAAGATAGCGCCGGCGAACAGAAAGCGAAAATTTTTACGCTTCGGGACTGGGAAAGCCCAAATCAGATTCAATTGTCCAGCAAATTAGTTTCAGGCGCGCGAGGTTTGCGGAGATTTCGAACATTCAAAGCAGGCGTTCGCGCGGAAAAATGATCAGCTGAGTTGCTGACGGGCAAATTAATCGCGGCGGCGCAGGTCAGCCGGAGAATGCAGCGCAAGCGGCGAGGAACAACGGAAAGCCTGCGTGAGCGGCGGACGTCTGCTTCGGTGCGTATTGCGGATCCATGTCGGACGTCGCGCGTGGTCCAAAAGATGCCAATTGCGGAAGTTATCAACGTGTACTCAATCGGAATACCGTATGCGCAAAAAACGATTGTCGCCCCACTCGGTCGGCTAGCCGGCTAATGCGAGATGAATACGGTAACGGTCGTCGTGGTCAATATGCCGCGTGTCGCACCGCCAAGACTCAATTCGCGAAACCTCGAATGCCCGTAACCGCCATCACGATCATGCTCGCCGAACAATCTGAACCCGCGACAAAATCACATTGGCCACGTCGATATCGGCGGCCAGAAGGGTTACAACCTCGACCTTGATACCGTGACGGGCAAGGTGACTGCCGATTGCGACGCCGCGAATTGCCCATTGCCGGTTTTCTCGTTGGCGACGATGAACAGTTCGACGGCGCGGGCCTTTTGCAGCAGCGGCAATGCATCGTTGATGGCACGCGCCGCAGCGCGGCTGCCGTTCCAGCAGCACACAATCCGATCTAGGTTCATTCCTTCCTTCTGGATGTAGGGCACAACAATGACAGGCCGCCCGGACTCAAACAGCGTCGCCTCGATTAAAATGTCATTGTTCACCCCATTCTTATTGTCGGATTGCATGACGACGCTTAGATCGTAACGTCGCGCCATTTCCGAAAATGAGGCGGGCACTTCAACCAGTCGATGCTCGACCGAAAGAACGCTGCCCTTGACCGCCGCCTCGAAACGCTGGATTGCGCTGCGTGCAGCCTCTTCGTTTTCGGCCAGTATGTCCGCAATAACGTCGGGGGGTAATCCTGAACCCACATTTGTCCCGACACGATGAAAACTGGAACATTCGCTCCGTCGGCAAAAGCCCCCAATGGAATATTCGCGCCGTCGGCGAAGGCCACTCCCGCCAGATGCGCATCGAACGTCCTAGCAACCGTAATCGCATAGTCGCGAACGAAGTCCCGGGACTTGTTGCGCTCTAGGTTGAGGATGACATCTTTGATCATGAACCCTCCTCCAGGATTTGAATACGTCCAAATTGAAAGATCATAGGCTGTTACTTCAGCTCCCTCCTGCAACACGTAGGTACCGGGATGACCACCAGAAAGTCACTTTGATCATGCGCCCGAACGATTTAATACGTTCCATTCGAGTGCATTTGTGGTTCTATCGAAGGCGCTTGTTGATTTTTCTGGCGCCTGCTGTTTCGGTTGCATTGCCAATTTCATCGATCAATCTCCGCAAATGAGCGCGGATCTCTCGGGCGACTTGGTCCACGACGACGTGTGTGATGGCCTGCATGGAAGCAACAGGATCAACTGCGGATATCTCAACGCGACCATCATCTCGCTGCTGCAGAACGATGTTACAGGGCAACATGGCTCCGATCTTGTCTTCCGCCTGAAGCGCTCGATAGGTGAGTTGTGGATTGCATACGCTGAGGATCAGATACGGATGAAAGTCGATATTGATCGCCTTCTTCAAGGTATCCTTCATATCGATTTCCGAAAGCACTGTGAGCTTATGCCGTTTGAGCGCTTCTTTCGTGCAGACCACTGCGTCATCAAATCTCATTTCGATAGTCTTGGAGAAATGGTAGGTCATCTGCGCCTCCCGTTCGGTTCTCGCGCTAATCTCCATTCGGAACGCTGCGTATGCAGGCAAGCATTGCCGTCGCGCGAGGCTCATGATCTAGATCAAGGCGCGGGTCGTGCGGCGATCGAGCGATCAGCGCAATTTGATCTGAAAAAGTATTCGATATTGCAGGAACGCCGGGTGTTGTCTTTGCTTTGTTACTATGGCGCCTCGGCTCGCTAGGATCCGGCCTCGTTTCGTAGAGGCCTTTTGTGAGGATCAAACTTCTCGATGAGGCAGCCCATAATTGGCTCATCTCCAAATTGGCCGCGCAAGAGTTGTGATGCTCCGTGTGTTTGGTTCGACAGGGCAGGACGCAATCAATTGGTCATGACAGGTTGCGGCCCTCTACGTAGCCGGTTTCGCTCAGACCCTATCGGAATGAGTTGATGCCCGTATGCCGCCACGCCGCCCAGCAGCGTGATGAATTTGCCTCGTCGCATGGGCGCAGGCGGCCAATATAGGTAGCCCCGCCCAGCAGGGGGACGGTGAGCGGGGCGCTTACACTGAGCTTCGGAGTGGGCCGAAGGCTGCCCAATGTAATCAGAATTATTGATCGGGCCTGAGTTCCCAATTCTTCCTGAACGGCGGCTCCTTGATGCAGATTAGCGCGGCTTGAGATTTCCATTTTTCGACGGAGGCTCTTTCGCCTCCTCTTCCGCCAGTAATTTCAAGAGTACTTCTCGCTCCGCGTTACCGTGCGCTTCCGCGAGACACTTCTTCAACAGGGTCAGGTTTTCTTGGTGAACGAATTTATCCATTAGTGGACCTCCACGCTTGTGCGCAAAGCTACTTTTGGGGCGGGAAGCGCCTGCAATCCACCCGCTCCAATCCATCGACTTCATGGGGTCTTCCGAGCTTCCAATCGTCTTGATGAGGTGTGTCGCATTTGGGCATCCCTCGCACCCGGGAAACTCAAATACGCAGAACTCATGGCTCGAATCTGCGTCTGCCGCGGTCATCGTGAATCGGCACCGCACGCTGACGGGCTGATGCTGGGCAGGCTGAATTTCGGGCATGATGCTCCCCCTTGGATCAGGCGGGAGCACAACACTCTCAGTCACCGATGGATGCCGAGATCGGAGCGGTGATGGAACTTATTGAATTCTCTTTATGTCCGCGAGTCGACAGAAAAATGAAACGAGGAGAAACTCAAATACGGACAGCGTCATTCACCTATGTTTCCTGAACCGGTAGATAGCAACACAGATCGCTCAGACTAAAATGTCCGAGATGGTGTCAAAAGCGGCACTTCGACCGCGCTCCGGCCACTTCCGGTCTTCGCCGTTCGAGCAGACACCTTCAGAGCCGGTCAGCATGAATGTGCCAGAAGCGGAAGCGATCAGCTTGCAGCGTGCCCGGTATCGGCCGCGCTGGCCTGCGTGGCACGCGCGAGCCATCGAATGATCAGGGCTTCGTCCTGCTCGACGAAGCAAAGGCATTCTTTACAGCCGTTGAGAACTTTGCCCAGGTGCAGGACAGTGAGTTCATCTCCGCAGCGCGTCGCTCTTGATTTATCGGCAAGGCGTTTTCCAGCCGCGGGAGGTAAACTTGTTGGCGTCAACACCATCGGTGGCCCAACAGGTTGACGCGCCCTTTCGAGGTCGGCCCGAAGCTGTTCGTTCTGTCTTTTTGCCAATTCAGCCGAAACCGCTTCTCGCCGTTGAGCATCCAGGTAGTTGATATACTCCCGATCGATCTGCTTGCGTTCCTCTGCGGTCGGATTAGGGCCGGCGATATCGAAAATCCGGTCCTGCATGAAGTCGTAATAGGTGTAGCCGCCGGCTGCCTTTCGCCGGCCCGCAAACCGGACGTTGCAGTCCGTCATCATGGACACCGACCCGTCATTCGACGGTTCGGTGGCCTGAACCTGCTCGACGCATTCTTCAAAATCCCGGGCAGAGCCGAGGCTGCGACCCGAAGAAACCGAGCCAGAAGAAGCCCAGCCACAACACGATCAACGCAAGCAAAGCCCCAATGGGCCATAAAAGGCGCTGTCTGATTTCCCCGCTCAAAACTCGATGCATACGCTGGATCCCCCAATTCCCCACTACGGGGCAGCGATTGCGGGTTTTTGCGGGCAAGCGTTCCGTGTTGCGATACGGACACAGCCAGCTCTTTTTTCTTGCCGGCAAATTCTCGCCATTTTCGAGCACAAGTCGTCGTGCAGAGTTGATGGCGGGCTACAATGGATTTCGGATGATGTCGTCAGCAAGAACGATTGCAACTTTAGCGTCAGTCGCGGCGATCGGCTGTTCGCTGTTTGCGTTCAGTTGGATTGGACTAGCACTGCTCGGTTTTTGAGCGTGACCTGCATTGGTACTGACGCCGGCGTCCGTTTGGGGTCAAAAGCGCCACGTTGACCGCGCGCTGGTCACTTCTGGTCTTCCCCTATGAACAGGCATTCTCAGGGCCCGTCGGCGTCTCTCAAACGTGCCGGGCAGCCGACGCCGGGCCCTTTCCGCGCACTGGCAACCGATGTAGTTTGATACAACAACTGCTTGGGGCGCACTGCTGAAGTCCTGGCGTGCGACAATTATAATTGCAGATGGAGGGGCTCCATGCGACACGCGCTGCTTTTCATCGCTCTCGTCACCGGCCTGTTTCAGGTCGCCGCCCCGGATGTCCATGCCCAGAGCCTATCCACAGCCGCGCCCGAGACGGTCGGGCTCTCCGGCGAACGGCTCGCCCGGATTACCAAAGTGTTCGGCGACGAGGTGGATCAGGGCAGATTGCCCGGCGCAGTGGTGGCGGTGGCCCGAAAAGGCAAGCTCGTCTACTTCGAGGCAATCGGGTACCAGGAAAAGCCGAGCCAACAAGAAGATGCAGAAGGATTCGATCTTCCGCGTCTATTCGATGACCAAGCCGTGGACCTCGGTCGCAGCCATGATGCTGGTTGAGGACGGCAAGATCCAGTTGCCGGATCCGGTCTCCAAGTTTCTGCCAGCTTTCAAGGGGCAGAATGTCAGCGTCGCCACATCGAACGCTACGACCGGGCAGGCGAGCTACGAATTGTACCTGCCGCGCGCGAGCCAACCATCCAGGATCTGCTGCGCCACACATCGGGCGTTGCCTACGACTTCTTACCCGAAACCCGCCCGTCAAGGAGGCTTATGAAAAGAGCCGAGCTCAAGGGGGCGGCGTTGAGATCCGCGAAAGTTGACGGCCGCGGAGTTTGTCGAGCGTCTCGCAAAGGCGCCGCTTGCGAGCCAGCCGGGTACCCAGTGGGAATACAGTTTTTCGACCGCGTTGCTTGGCCGGGTGATCGAGGCGGTGTCGGGCAAGCCGCTGTCGAAGGTCCTGGCAGGAGCGTCTGTTCGAGCCGCTCGGCATGACGGATTTGGGTTCGTGGTGCCGAATGCGAAGGCCGGGCGAATCGCGCAGCCGCTGTTGCCGCACGCATTCACGATGTTCGATCCGACGGTATCGCCGGCGAACGACCTCGGCGGCGAGGGCGGAATGTCCACCGCGATGGACTATCTGCGGTTCAGCCAGATGCTGCTCGAGGGCGGAAAGCTCGACGGCACACAGTTTCTGTCGCGCACGACCGTTGCGCTGATGACGTCCGACCACCTTGGCGCCCGGCCGAGTTCGCCGGTCGGGCCCGGCGAGCTGCTGCTTGGCGTGCCCGGTTACACGTTCGGGCTCGGCTTCATGGTGCGCACGGGCGCCGGCACCGCCGGGGTGCCGGGCTCGCCGGGCGAATACATGTGGGGCGGCGCCGGCGGCACGTTCTTCTGGGTCGATCCCAAGGAACAGCTTGCCGTGGTGTTCATGTCGCAGGCGCCGTTTGCGAGCCGCGTGGTCCACCGCCGGCTGGTGAAGCAGCTTGTCTACGCCGCGATCGTTGATTGAAGCGGTCTGCTAGGATGGCGTCGATCAAACCGGCTCACGGAACCCGCCCGCGGCCGATTCCTCGCCCGATGGCTGCGGCTTTTATTTTTTTAAAAAAAAAAAAAAAAAAAAAAAAAAAAAAAAAAAAAAAAAAAAAAAAGCGGCCGTTCGATCTGCTAGGCGAGGATTTCGACTGTCAGTGGTTTGAGCCGGAAGTTGTTGCAGGCGTTGAACAGGATCGGACAATTCGAAATGGCCACGATCTGCGGCAGCAGCGCCAGCATGGTGATGTAGTCGCCCGGTTTGCCTTTGGGCGGACGGATTTCCCAGACGCCGTTCTCGTCGTAAGCGACGGTCATGAATACGTTGAAACAGGCGTCGATATTGAAATTCCAGCGGTCCATGCCGTAGCCGCGGATGGCGGCTTCGAGGTTGGACTGGCAGTTCGGTGCACCGGTTCCGGGCGCCCCGTAGCGCGCGACGTTGAGGTGCTCGCTGCAATAGCCGCCGCCGGAGTAATTCTCGGCCGTGAGGTCTTCCTCGATCTTCCACATTTCGCGGGTGCGGTTGGTATAGAGCACGTGCGGCGCCGTGAGCTTCCAGTTCAGATTCACCGCGCGGCTCGAATGCATCGACAACAATTCCCGCACATCGTCGCGGTTGAACGAGATCAGGTCCGCGACCTGCTCGCCCTCGGGCTGAGCCAGGCGAAGCCGCTGGCCGGTCTCGATTTCGAAGCTGATAGTCCCGGCGGGCGGCAGCGTTACCGGCTCGCCGGGCTTGAGCACGTGGGTAGCCTTGGTCATAGCGGAAGCGGCTTTCCCTTGGTTTCGGGCAGGAAGAACACTGCGATTAGCCCGACCACAAAGACGCTGGCAAGCGTAGTCGCGGCCGGACCGTAACCGCCGAAGCAGGCGATCAGGCTCGATGCCAGGATCGGGCCGAACATCGCCAGGAACGCGCCGAATTGAAGATCAGGCTGATCGCCGTCGACCGGATGCTGGTCGGGAATAGTTCGGGGGGATGCACCGCGAACCAGCCGTACAGGCCGCCGGTAAGGAAGCCGTTGACGATCTGCAACAGGACCACGATTTGCGGATCGCGCACATAGAGGAACACGATCGGCGTGATCACGATGGAGCCGGCAAGATAGAAAGCCAGCGTGCCGCGGCGGCCCCAGATATCGGACAGCAGCCCGAAAGCGATGCAGCCGAAGATTTCGCCGATGGCGTAGAGCAACCCGGCCATGCTGGCATAGTACACGCCGCTTTTCGGATCGGAGGCGAGCGTCGCCGCGTAGGTTGGCACCCACGACGAGATCGCCCAGAAGCCGACCGTGATCGAGATCGAGACGATGATGGCGACGATGAGGTTGCGGGCGTTGGCGCGCAGCGCGCTGCCGATCGCCGCCATGGAATGGTTCACCTTGGTCCAGCGCTCGGATTCGGGGATTTGCCGCGCCAGCACGGCGACGAACAGCGCCGGCACGATGCCGACCGCATACATCCAGCGCCACGAGGTGCCGAACGAGCCGCCCAGCACCATCCACAGCAGCGAGGCGACGACGAAACCGCCGGAAAATGCCGCCTGCAGAACGCCGGCGCCTTTGGTGCGAAGCCGCTCCGGCCAGATTTCCTGCAGCAGCGAGGTGCCGACGCCCCATTCGGCGCCGATGCCGACGCCGGTGAGGAAGCGGGTGAGGGCGAGCCACTGCCAGGTCGGCGCCAGCGCGCTGGTGCCGGTGAAAATGCTGTAGAGCACGACGGCGCCGATCATGGTGCGGCGGCGGCCGAAGCGGTCGCCAATAAAGCCGCCGAGCACGCCGCCGACCGCCCAGCCGAACAGCGTGATTGAAATCAGATAGGCGGCGACGCGCGGCAGCGTCGACAGTTCGTTGGCAGGCAAAAGGTCGCGCAGCGACGGCCCGATGGTCAGCAACAATGCGAATGTCTCGTAACCGTCGAACAGCCAAAACAGCATCGTGATGCCGAGCACGTTCCACTGCCGTCGCGTGAGAGGTTCACCGGCGTAACCGGCCGCAATGTCAGCGCTTGCCATGACGACGCCCCCTGGATCAAACCGACCGAAGTTTCGGGATCAGGTTCCAGAGTATTGTACGGTCGCTTCCAGCGTCAACGCGAAGGTTATGTTGGAAATCGCCAAAACCGCCACGAATGCTTTTTTGTTTTGCGCTTTGACCTTATTTTGGACGGCGATTGCGCGTGACGCCGGCAATTCGGCAAAATCGCCTACGACAGGCCTGCATGGCAGGCCTGAAAGGTATTGTTTGATGTCTATGATTAATAAGTGCTGGTAGTTTTAAGTACATGGTGTTTGATAGAGATAAAGCTGACGTGGCAGATAGTCCCCGATCTGGCTTTAATGGAGTGCAAGCTCCCGCAAGGCATTCTTGATTTCCTTCAAATCATTTAACGCCTTGCAGTCCTTGAGAAGCGGAACCACTTCCTTGTTGCCTTGCGCCTTCACGGTACGCAATATGGTTGCCACCGATTTTCGAGCGGCTTCTTCAATTTCCAGTCTCTTTTCCGTTTGCAACGGCTTGCCGATCGTCCATTCGACTTTCATGGTTGCTGTCTGGGCTTGAACGTAATTTTTCTTGGCTTCAGCATTGGAAGCCAGCGTTGAAAGACCCCCATACATCAGCGAGCATTCGGAAAAGCGGCGCACTACCTTTTCGCGCAATTCGCCGCCGTCCTTGCTTTCTTCGATCGTGCGATTTATCGCTGCGATAACGTCAAGCACGGTCCATGTGCTGTCGGTGCCAGCGGATTGCGCGCAGGCAAAGCGCGGCGAGATCAGCACGGCCAATAGCAAGCAAAAGACCGAAAGCAAGCTGACCCTCGGGCTGTCGGACATCTCTGGTTCTCCAAATTCAATGTGGCGCGCTGCGAACAGGCGTTCGACGGGTGCGTTATCACGGGTTGCGGCCAACGCAAATTGGCAATACCGGGGAGCGCGGCCTCATTCGATCACCTCGTCGGCACGCGCCAGGATCGGGGGGCCTCGACGACGCCTGCGTCGGTGCCGTGCTGCTGTTCCGGATTCAAAAAATTCGCGCCGCCGCATGAGCACCATTTTGAGCAATAGTTGCGTCGTGCCGAAATTATCACAGCCTTGAACTACCTAGCGAGGGCAAAGTTGGGTCCTGCGCACGTCGCGTCTCTCAGGCCAGGCGAGGCTGTTGAAAGCCGTCTCGAGCTCGACGCTTCGGCCGTGACGCCCGACCCTACGACTGGCTCTGCGACTGACCCTGGCGTCCGGCCTGATCGACCTTGACCGCGACCGTCAGCGTTTCCATGCCGCCGCCATAGCGGGTGCCGCGCACCGGCGCGGCGCCGAGATAATCGAGCCCGATGGCGACGCGGGCATGGGCATCGGTGGTGCAGATGGCGTTGGCCGGATCGAAGCCGATCCAGCCGAGATCCGGCACGAAGGCCTCCGCCCAGGCGTGCCCGGCCTGCTGATGGACCATGCCGTCGGAGCGCAGGAAATGTCCGGAGATGAAGCGCGCCGGCACGCCGCCCGAGCGCGCGCAGGCGATGAAGATATGCGCGTAGTCCTGGCACACCCCGCGCTTGAGGCCGAAGGCTTCGACCGCCGAGGTCCCGCTGTTGGTGGGATCCTCATCGAAGGTCATGTGATCGTTGATCTGGAGCATCAGCGCATGCAGGAACCCGAGCACGTCGGCTTCCGGATTCCGATCGCAATTCGCGCGAGAAGGACGCCATCGCCGGATTGACTTCGGTCAGCGGGGTGGTGCGCAGGAACAGGCTCGGCGGAAACCGCTCGTCGGTGCCGCGCAGCACGCCGCCGGTATCGTGGGTCTCGATCAGGCCTTCGACGCCGATGGTGAGATCGGCGATCGCTCCCTCGGTCAGCACATGCGTGACGTTGCCGAACGCGTCCTGATGCACATGCAGCCGCGAGTCGGTGGAGACGTCGATCTGCCATTCGGCGACATATTGCCCGTCATGGCTGCCGGGCGTCATCCGCAGGATCTGAATGACGCCGGTCGCCGGCGGTTCGTAGCGATAGGTGGTGGAATGGGCGATGCGCAGGCGCATGAGGTTACCGGGAGCTGCTGAGGATCTAGAGGAATCGTCATTGCGAGGAGCGAAGCGACGAAGCAATCCATCGGGCGGCAAGTAAGTATGGATTGCTTCGCTGCGCTCGCAATGACGGTTCGTCGCTGTCGCGCGCTCGCAATGACGGCGTTCTGGCTGTGCGTTATACCAATCCATCAAATCAGATACTGCTTGGCGATGATTTCACCGAGCCTTGAGTTGTCGGCAATGAATTCCTGGATGAATTCATGCACGCCGTGCTGGAAGATATCATCCATATGGCTGTGTTCCAGCCGGTTGCGGACGCCGCGGGCGTGGCGCTGGGCCGCGCCCTGGCGCCCATAGGCGACGCCGATCTGGTCGAGGTTGCGCACCAGGTTGCCGTAGCAGCTCGCCAGCGAGCGCGGCAGCGAATCGTTGAGGATCAGGAGGTCGGCGATCAGCCATGGTTTCAGCGTCTCGCGATAGACCCAGTGGTAGGCGGTCAGCGCCGACACCGAGCGCAGGATCGAGGTCCATTGATAATAGTCCAGCGGGCCGCCGACATGTTCTTCCTCGGGCAGCAGCACATGGTACTTGACGTCGAGGATACGGGCGGTGTTGTCGGCGCGCTCCAGATGCAGTCCGAGCCGCGAGAACCAGTAGGCGTCGTTGCGCAGCATGGTCCGGTAGGCCGAGCCGTCGAACCGCAGCGAGGTTTCCTGCACGAAGCGCAGGAATTTTGTCAGTTCCTCGCGGGTCTTGGTGCCCTTGCCCCAGACTTCCTGAAGTTCGATCCAGGCCGAGTTGATGGTGTCCCACATCTCGCTGGTCAGCGCGGTGCGAACCGAACGGGAATTGAGCCGGGCGTTTTCGATGCAGTTCTTGATCGAGGACGGATTGGCCGGCGAAAACGACAGATAATCGACGACGCTCTGCTCGTCGGCTTCCTCGTGGGTCTCGTAGAAACTGGCGCTGACGCCCGCGGTCAGAAGCGCCGAATCCCACTCGTTGGTCTTGCCGACATAGGCGTTCGGCAGCGCGGTGACGCGCAGCGTCGCATCGATGGTGCGCGCCAGATATTCCGCGCGTTCGACGTAGCGGGCGAGCCAATAGAGGTTTTCAGCGGTGCGCGACAGCATGCGAAGATACTTTGCTCTCTTGCGGCTTGATCTATTCATCCAGTATCCAGGTGTCCTTGGTGCCGCCGCCCTGGCTCGAATTCACCACCAGCGAGCCTTCCTTCAGCGCCACGCGCGTCAAGCCGCCGGGCACGATGGTGACGTGGTTGCTTCCCGTCAGCACGAAGGGCCGCAAATCGACATGGCGCGGCGCGAGGCCGGACGCGGTGCAGGTCGGGCAGGTCGACAGCGCCAGCGTCGGCTGGGCGATGAAGCCTTCCGGCTCGCGCTTCAACTTGTCGCGAAACGCCTCGATCGTCGCTTTGGTCGCGGCCGGTCCGATCAGCATGCCGTAGCCGCCGGAGCCATGCACTTCCTTCACCACCAGTTCGCTCAGATTGTCGAGCACGTAGGCGAGGTCCTTTGGCTCGCGGCAGCGCCAGGTCGGCACGTTCTTCAGGATCGGCTCCTCGCCGAGATAGAATTTCACGATCTCGGGCATGTAGGAGTAGATCGCCTTGTCGTCGGCGATGCCGGTCCCGACCGCGTTGGCGAGCGTAATGTTGCCGGCGGCATAGGCCGACATCAGCCCGGGCACGCCGAGCGCCGAATCCGGGCGGAAGGTCAGGGGGTCGAGGAAGTCGTCGTCGACGCGGCGGTAGATGACGTCGACGCGCTTGAGGCCCTCGGTGGTGCGCATGAACACCTCGTCGTCCTTGACGATGAGGTCGCGGCCCTCGACCAGTTCGATGCCGAGCTTGTCGGCCAGGAATGAATGTTCGTAATAGGCGGAGTTGTAGACGCCGGGCGTCATCAGCGCCACCGTCGGCTCGGCCGCGGCGCTAAGCGGCGCCACCGATCGCAGCGCCGACAGCAATTCGTCCGGATAGCTTTCCACCGGCGCGACGCGGTGGCGGGCGAACAGGTCCGGAAACAGCCGCATCATGATTTCGCGGTTTTCCAGCATGTAGGACACGCCGGACGGCGTGCGCGCATTGTCCTCCAGCACGATGAAGTTTTCCGCATCGACCCGGATGATGTCGATGCCGGCGATGTGGACGTAGACGTCGTGCGGCACGTCCTGGCCGTTCATCTCCGGGCGGAACACCGGGTTCTGGAAGATCAGGTCTTCGGGAATGATATTGGCGCGCAGGATGTCGCGGCCGTGATAGATGTCGCGCAGGAACATGTTGAGCGCGCGTACCCGCTGCTTGAGGCCCTTTTCGAGGATCGTCCATTCCTTGGCGGACATGATCCGGGGGATCACGTCGAACGGGATCAGCCGCTCCTGGGCTTCGGCATCGCCATAAACCGCAAAAGTGATGCCGATCCGGCGAAACAGCAGTTCGGCTTCCTGGCGGCGATATTCCAGGGCGTCCGGCGGCGTCTCCTTCAGCCAGCGGGAGAGTTCCTGATAGGCCGGGCGGAGGTCGCCGCCGAGGCCGTTCATTTCATCGAACGCAACTGCCATAAATCCCGACTGCCCCCCGAAGCCATACGACACAGTGCATGACTTAACGGGATGGTAGCAAGGCTCGGGCCAGCGCGATATGCATGGGCTGGGAGCATTTGCCGGGACTGGCCGGGATGTTGCCCGAAAAAACGGCTGACGGCTGCTTATTTCGGAAGCAAAAGCGGCCGGACTTCAATGTGTTGCCCGGGCAGGGGCGCGAAGCGCTATTTCGGTCAAGGGTCATCTGCCGCTTGCGGCTTGAGGAGAGGTCATGAGCGAAATCGTCACGGCGGGAATCCTGGTGATCGGCGACGAGATCCTGTCCGGGCGGACCAAGGACAAGAACATCGGCTTCATCGCCGAATACCTCACCAATATCGGCATCGACCTCAAGGAGGTCCGCGTCGTCGCCGACGAGGAGGCCGAGATCATCGCGGCACTGGACGCGCTGCGCCATCGCTATACCTACGTCTTTACAACCGGCGGCATCGGGCCGACCCATGACGACATCACCGCCGACAGCATTGCGAAAGCGTTCGGCGTCGGCATCGACTATCATCCGGAGGTGGTGGCGCGGTTTCGCGAGCGCTGGAGCCCCGGCGAGCTGAACGAGGCGCGCCTGAGGATGGCGCGAATTCCCGACGGCGCCGAACTGATCCAGAGCGCGACCATCCTCGCGCCCGGCTTCAAGATCGGCAATGTCATCGTGATGGCCGGCGTGCCCTCGATCATGCAGGCGATGATGGATATCGTGGCGCCGAAGCTCAAATCCGGCGTCCGGATGCTGTCCGATACGGTGCGCGCCAATGCGCGGGAAGGCGACATCGGCGGCCCCTTGCGCGAGATCGCCAGCGCCCATCCCGACACCATCATCGGCAGCTATCCGTTCATCGACGAGGACAAGAAGCCGAACACCAATCTGGTGGTCCGCTCGCGCGATCCGGAAAAACTCGCCGCCGCGATGGAAGCGGTCAAGGAGATGCTGGCGGGATTGAACGTGGTCCGTTAGAGCATGATCCGGGAAAGCGGGAACCGGTTTTGCTTAAACAGAGAGATGAGATGATTATCCGACCCAATCGGATCATCATCTGGTTAAGCGGTGATTTAAGGCAGAGCGAGAGTTGCGCGACGCACCGGCAGTCGTCATTCGCAAGATGTAGGGGAGAATAATGATGGCGGAGCATCCGGAGCTGAGCGCACAGGAGCGCGCGGGCAAGGCCTTTCCGGTCTCATGGGACCAGTTTCACCGGGATTGCCGGGCGTTGACCTGGCGGCTCAACGAAGTCGGGCCGTTTCACGCGGTCATTGCGATTACCCGCGGCGGGCTGGTGCCGGCGGCGATCGTCGCGCGCGAACTCGGCGTGCGCGTGATCGATACCGTGTGCATAGCCAGTTACGATCACACCAAGCAGGGCGAACTGAACGTGCTGAAACACGTGTCGGCCGATACCGCAAAGCTCGGCAGTGGAACCGGCAAGGGGCTCCTGATCGTCGACGATCTCGTCGACACCGGCAAGACCGCGCGGCTGGTGCGCGAGATGTTGCCGGATGCGCATTTCGCCACCGTCTACGCCAAGCCGATGGGGCGGCCGCTGGTCGACACCTTCATTACCGAGGTCTCGCAGGACACCTGGATCTTCTTTCCCTGGGATACCGCGCTGTCGTTCCAGCCGCCGATCCGCGGCGGCGCGGCGTAGAGGGTTGTCATTCGGTGCAAGTCCTACGCTATCTGAGAGGATGCGGAACAGCTTGAGGAGATTGAAGGAATTATGCAAAGTGGCGATTTGATCGATTGAGGGGTGAAGGCGGGGCGTTGGGAAGCATGTCGAGTCGCTATTCGACAGTGATCATGGGATCTGCTGACGCACCTTCCGGAAATATTATAATAGCTATAGGCGGAGCGGCGAGGAGGATGATCTACTGCAGCAGCGCCGAGGGGCGAGTGGCGGGAACGGCGTGAACCGGAAGGCATCGAAGCCGAGATCGTCGCTTGCCGGCGGCGGGGGATGAACGTACGAGATCGATGACGCTTGCATGAGCGGGCGACACGCACCTCCTCTCGACATTACCGGGTCCTGAAACGGTACAGCTGAAGCGCGCACGCCGGCGATGCGCGAGGAGAACGCCGTTATAAGGACAAGCTCGGTGAACCGGCACGTAGACTGCATCAGCTGAGAGCGACATGTTCCTCGCGCACTCGGCACGGCTATGTGTTAGTCTGCTGACAGTGCTCGCGCCTGGCTTGGGAGAGGTCATCACTAAAGAAGGCGCTGCGGTATGTTCAAGAGCTGAAGATGATCAACACCTCAACGTCCTACGGGCTCGTTTAGAGGAAATCATGTCTCACAACGGCGCCGAGTTCGCTTCCCGCAATAAGCGTGGAGAGCATCTTGGAGGCATGTGTAGAACTCGGTATCTAGCACCGCTACATAAGGAAATATAGGACACAGAAAAATGGAAAGATAGAAAGCTTCTGGCGCAATATAGAAGAAGAAGTCATTGAGGGGGCAACTTTAGACAATCTAGATCACTTTGACAACGAACTCTTAGAGTATCTGATCTACTACAATAACCACAGGCCTCATCAGGCCCTCGGCGGACTGACACTAAAGGACTTCGCCTCGACCAAAACCAATCCCGTTCATCAGCGAATTAGTGAACTTGCACAATTGCGAGCCAACGGGTCGCGCGAATGCGCGCCCGATGGTAAACTCCGACGAAGCAATCGATGGCGCCGCGAATCGGTCGGATGGATTGCTTCGTCGCTTTGCTCCCTTGCGCAAACGCTACGCGTTTGACGCAGGCAATGACGATTTTGGCCAACGTCTATCCACCATGCCCCTGCAAAACCGCATCACGCCGCAAGGCGACATCATCGCCACGCCGCATCGCGGGATGTTCACCGGCAACCGCGGCATCATTCACGATCCCGCAACGAAGACGCTGTTGAAGCGGCGCTGGGCGAGCCGGGCCTGGCTCACCTGCGTCTGCGAATTCAGGGGCCGGCGGCGCGCGGTGATGGCAAGGCGCAGCTGGACCGAATTGTTCTTCCTCGACGAAGCCACCGCGTTCGCGGCGGGGCACCGCCCATGTTTCTTCTGCCGCCGTGAGGATGCCAACCGGTTTCGCAAAGCCTGGGAAGACGGCAACGGCGTTTCGCACGTTCATGCCGGTGACATCGACAGCGTGCTGCACCGTGAGCGGCTCGACGGAAAAGCCAAACGGCTGCACGCGCTGCCGATGCGGTTAAGGCAATTGCCCGACGGCGCGATGGTGCAGGCTGCGGAGGCGAGTTTCCTGATCGCGCAAGGCAGGGCGCTGAGGTGGTCGCCGGCCGGCTATCGCGAGGCAAAGGACGCGATGGAGGGCGCGATGCTGCTGACACCGCCGTCGACCTTGCGGGCGCTGGCGGCGGGCTATCGTCCGGTGCTGCATGGCAGCGTGAGGGAGTTGGTGGGGTAGGTCGCCCTCCGCCGTCATTCCGGGATGCGCCACTTGGCGCAGGCCCGGAATCCATACTCACGATGATGGTTATGGATTCCGGGTTCGCTCTGCGCGAGCGCCCCGGAATGGCGGCGTAATTACCTCACCCCAGCTTCTGCCGCGCCAGTTTGGCTCCGGCCCCGAGCGCCATCAGCTTGGCTTCGGCGATATCCCGGCGCATCGGGGCCATGCCGCAATTGGTGGTCGCGACGATGTTGCTCTTCGGCACGAATTTGGCCACCGCCTCGATTGTCTTGACGACGTCCTCGGCGGTCTCGACGGTATCGCTGGCGACGTCGATCACGCCGGCCTGCACGATCTTGCCCTTGAGTAACGCCAGCAGTTCCAGCGGCACTTTCGAATTGCGGCATTCGATCGCGACTTGCTGAATGGGACTCTTGTCGATCGCCGGAAAGATGTCCTCATACTGCCGCCATTCGCTGCCGAGCGTCTCCTTCCAGTCGGTATTGGCCTTGATGCCGTAGCCGTAGCAGATGTGGACGGCGGTGGTGCAGGTCAGCCCTTCGGCGGCGCGCTCCAGCGCCTTGATGCCCCAGTCGGAGACCTCGTCCATGTAGACGTTGAAGGCCGGTTCGTCGAACTGGACCACGTCGACGCCGTCGGCCTGCAAGGCTCGCGCTTCCTCGTTGAGCAGTTCGGCAAAGGCGAACGCCATCTTGACGCGATCGCCGTAATACTGGTCGGCGATGGTGTCGATGATGGTCATCGGGCCCGGCAAAGTGAACTTCAGCTTGCGCGTGGTGTGGGTGCGCGCGACGCGGGCCTCATCGGCATGAACGCGGCCTTTCAGCCGCAGCGGCGCCACCACCTGCGGCACCATCGCCTTGTAGCGGTCTTTCCGGATTCCCATCTCGACCTTGTGGGCGAAATCGATGCCCTCGACCTTCTCCAGAAAGCCGTGGACAAAATGCTGCCGGGCCTGTTCGCCCTCGGTGACGATGTCGATCCCGGCGTCTTCCTGCAGCTTCACCGCCAGCAAGGTGGCGTCGCGCTTGGCGCGCGCCAGCTCATCGCCTTTGGACTTCCAGGGCGCCCACAACGTATTGGGTTCGGCCAGCCATTCCGGCTTCGGCAGGGAGCCTGCGATCGTGGTTGGAAACAGCATCGAGCGTGTCCTCAGTTTTTCTGTTAATTCCGACGGTCTATTTGCCATGTCCCGGGCGTGGCGTACATGGCGTTTGGGCGGGGTGGAATGCTCCGAAAGCAGGGGGTAGGATCGCCACAGTCTCACCCGGAAGGACGCGATGATCGATCTGCATTATGCGCCGACGCCGAACGGCTGGAAAATCTCGATCATGCTGGAGGAAACCGGCGTTCCCTATAGGGTCATGCCCGTCAACATCCGCGCCGGCGAGCAATTCAGGCCGGAATTCCTGGCGATCAGTCCCAACAACCGGATTCCGGCGATCGTCGATCATGCGCCGGCCGACGGCGGCGGCCCGTTTTCGGTGTTCGAGACCGGCGCGATCCTGATCTATCTCGCCGACAAGACCGGGCGTTTTCTGCCGACGGAAATGCGCGCGCGCTCGGTCGTGCATGCAATGGCTGATGTGGCAGATGGGGGGGCTGGGCCCATGCTCGGCCAGCACGGACATTTCGCGCTCTATGCCGCGGAGAAGATCCCCTATGCGATCGAGCGATACCGCGACGAGGCCGCGCGGCTTTACCACGTGCTCGACACCCAACTGGGCAAGACCGGCGCCTATGTCGCCGGCGACTATTCGATCGCCGACATCGCCTGCTTTCCGTGGACCATGACCCACAAGGCGCAGGGCTTTACGCTCGACGACTATCCGAACGTCAAGCGCTGGTATGCGGAAATTCGCGCGCGGCCGCAGGTGCAGGCCGGGCTTGCGATCGGCAAATTCGTCAAGGAGCCGTTCGACGAGGAGGCGCGCAGGAACATGTTCGGGCAGAAGGCGAGGGAGATGGCGGAGAGGAAGTAGCCGTGCTCCTGCCGTCATTGCGAGGAGCGGAGCGACGAAGCAATCCATTCGCTCCTGGCAAAGATTGTGGATTGCTTCGCTTCGCTCGCAATGACGGGCTTTAAATACCGCAGCATAACAACAAGCCCAAACAAGGAAACGCCATGATCGAATTCTTCTTCGACTGTTCCAGCCCGTGGACCTATCTCGCCTTTCACAACATCCAGCCCCTGGCGAAGGAGTTCGGCGTCGAGATTTCGTGGCGGCCGATCCTGGTCGGCGGCATCTTCAATACCGTCAACCCCAGCGTCTATGCATCAGCGCGACGCGCCGGTGCCGCTGAAGGCGCGCTACATGAAAAAGGACCTCGCGGACTGGGCGCGCATCGCGGGGCTCGCGATCAAGATGCCGCCGACGGTGTTTCCCGTGAACAGCGTCAAGGCGATGCGCGGCTGCATCTTCCTGGCTAAGGACATGGTGCCGTTCGCGCGCGCGGTATTCGCCGCCTATTGGGGCGAGCGACAAGGACATCTCAAAGGACGAGGTGCTGGCGGAGATCTGCAAGGGCGTCGGCGTCGACCCGGCAACATTCTTCGCCGGCATCGGCGAGCAGGCGATCAAGGATCAGCTCAAGGCCAATACCGATGAAGTGATGGCGCGCGGCGGCTTCGGCTCGCCGACCATCTTCCTCGACAAGACCGACATGTATTTCGGCAACGACCGGCTGCCGCTGATCCGCGAAGCCTTGCTGCGTCGGAAGGCGAGCGCGGCCTGATGCCGAAGGCGATCGTTTGCCGCGAACTCGGCCCGCCCGAGCGCCTGCGCCTGGAGAGCTTTGCCTCCGCGCCGCTGGCGCCGGGGCAGGTGCGCGTTGCCGTGCATGCGGCCGGGATCAACTTTCCCGACATATTGATGGCGGCCGGCGACTATCAGCTCAAGCCCGAGCTGCCGTTCACGCCCGGGGTGGAGGCGGCCGGCGAGGTGACCGAGATCGCCGGCGGCGTGGCCGGCGTCGCGGTCGGCGACCGGGTAATTGTGAGGATGCGCTATGGCGGCTATGCCGATGAAGCCGTCGTTGCCCCCGCTCAACTGACGCCGCTGCCAGCGAATTTCGACTATGCGGAGGGTGCGACGTTCCTGGCCGCGCACGGCACCGCTCATCACGCTTTGGTCGATCGCGGCGCGCTTGCGCCGGGCGAAGTGCTGCTGGTGCACGGCGCCGGCGGCGGCGTCGGTCTGGCCGCGGTCGAAATCGGCAAGCTGCTGGGGGCGACCGTGATCGCGGCGGCGTCATCGGAGGCGAAGCTGGCGGTTGCGAAAGCGCGCGGCGCCGATCATCTCGTGCTCACTGCGCGCGAGCCGTTCCGCGACGCGGTCAAACGCATCACCGATGGCCGCGGCGCCGACGTGGTGTTCGATCCCGTCGGCGGCGAGATCTTCGAGAACAGCCTGCGCTGCATCGGCTGGGGCGCGCGAATCCTCGTCGTCGGTTTCACCGGCGGCATCGGGCTTGCGCGCACCAATCTCGTGCTGATCAAGGGCGCCAGCGTGATCGGCGTCCGCGCCGGCGAAGCGGCCAGGAGAAATCCGGCCGCAGGCGAAGCGCGGACCAGGGCGCTGTTGCAATGGGCGGAAGCCGGCAAAATCCGTCCGCATATCTCGCATCGCCTGCCGCTGGAAAATGTCGCGCAGGCGATGCGGCTGCTGATCGACCGCAAGGCGATCGGCCGCGTGGCGCTGATGATGGGGTGATGCTCTCAATCGTCGTCCGCTGCGAAGGCGAGGGGACCATACCGCGTGATCTGTCGAGGGCGCTAAGTGGCAGACGCCTTTCGCAAGTGAAGGTCGTGATATGGGTCCCTGCTTTCGCAGGGATGACGCGAGAGGCTGCAGCTCGTCTCACTCATACTCCCGCTCGTCCCACCACGGAAAATAATCGGGCATGTCGCTCGACACCTTGTCCTTGAACTCCGGTGCGCGCTTTTCCAGGAACGACATCACGCCTTCCCTGACGTCCTCCGAGCGGCCGCGGGCATAGATGCCGCGGCTGTCGACCTTGTGCGCCTCCATCGGATCGTCGGCGCCCAGCATGCGCCACATCATCTGCCGGATCAGCGCCACCGACACCGGCGCGGCCTTGCCGGCGATTTCGCGCGCCAGCGCCCGGGCGGCCGGCAGTAACTCGTCGGCGGGCACTACCTTGCTGACGAGGCGGCCGGCGAGCGCTTCCTGCGCCGGAAACACGCGCCCGGTGTAGCACCACTCCAGCGCCTGGGAGATGCCGACGATGCGCGGCAGGAACCAGCTCGAGGCGGCTTCGGGCACGATGCCGCGCTGGGAGAACACAAAGCCGAAGCGCGCGGCCTCGGAGGCGATGCGGATATCCATCGCGAGCTGCATGGTGACGCCGATGCCCACCGCGGGCCCGTTCACCGCGGCGATCACGGGCTTGAGGCATTTGAAGATGCGCAGCGTCACCTGGCCGCCGCCGTCGCGCACTTGGGAGTCGCCGTAATCGACGCGGCCGTCGGGAAGTCGCCTGACCGGTCCGCGCCGCGCGTCGCTGTCGAAGGTGTCGGCGCCCGAGGAAAGATCGGCGCCGGCACAGAAGGCGCGCCCGGCGCCGGTGACGATGATGGCGCGGACATTGTCGTCCTTGTCGGCGGCATCGAAGGCCTCGATCAATTCGCGCTGCATGACGCCATTGAAGGCGTTGAGCTTGTCGGGCCGGTTCAGCGTAATGGTGAGAATCTGCTCGGCGACCTCGTAGGTGATCGTCTCAAAGGCCATCGGGGTTTCCTTTCGGTTGATTTTTCGTGTCGTCATGCCCGACCTTGTGCCGGGCATCCACGTCCTTTCTGTCGTACGGAAAGGAAGACGTGGATGGCCGGGACGAGCCCGGCCATGACGGAGGCATATTGGAGCCTTACTTCGGCGCCTTCGGCCACGGCCTTTGCGCGCCCCGCAGGCCCTCGAACGCCTTGGCCATGCCGAGCACGCCGATATCGTCGAAGCGGCGGCCGATGATCTGCACCCCGATCGGAAAACCGCTGGCGTCAAATCCACCGTTGATCGAGACCGCCGGATTTTCCGCCATGTTCCACGGCACGGTGTAGCAGATATGCTCGAACGGCTTGTCGGGATCGTTCAGGGGAGCGGCCAGTTCGGCGGCGAACTTCACCACCGGCGAAACCGGCGAGATGACGTAATCGAGTTCGGCGAACAGTTTTCCCGCGGCCGCGCGGATCGCCATGGTGGCGTTGAAACCCCTGATCACCTCGACGCCGGACAGCTTCGCGCCGCGCTCCGCCCATTTGAGGATATAGGGCAGCGCCTTGCCGCGCTCGGCCGGCGCCAGCTTCGAAAGATCGTCCCACAGGCGCGCGCGCCAGAAATCGTCGAGCCCGTCGAGCATTTCGCGCGTCAGGATGCCCTTGACCTCGGTGACGACGGCGCCGGCGGACTCGAACGCCTTCGCCGCCTTCACCGCGACATCGCGGACGTCCTGCTCCAGCGCCTGGCCGACGCCGGCATCGAGCATCAGCCCGATGCGCAATTTGCGTCGGGGATTTGTCGAGCGCCTTCCAGTTGATGTTGTCCGGCGGCAGGCTCATGCCGTCGCGGCGATCGGGCCGCGACAGCACGCTCATCATCAGCGCGGCGTCATCGACGGTGCGGGTCATCGGCCCGGCGACGCGGCCGACATAGGGCGGTTCGATCGGAACCCGGCCGAGGCTCGGCTTCAGCCCGACCAGGCCGCACCAGCACGAAGGCAGCCGCACCGAGCCGCCGATATCGGTGCCAAGATGCAGCGGGCCGTAGCCCGCCGCGCAGCCCGCACCCGCGCCGGCGCTGGAGCCGCCGGGGTTCTTGGTAAGATCCCAGGGATTGCGGGTGAGGGGATGGAAGCTGGAGAGGCCCGACGACAGCATGCCGTAGTCCGGCATGGTGGTCTTGGAGAAAATGATCGCGCCTGCCTCGCGCAGGCGTGCGGCCGGCGGCGCATCCGCGGCCGCCGGCACCAGTTCGGTGGTGGCCGCGCCGAGTGGCACCGGCACGCCCTTGGTGGCGATGTTGTCCTTGATGGTGACGGGAACGCCGTCGAGCGGGCCCATCGGCGCGCCTTTTTGCCAGCGCTCGGTCGAGGCCTTTGCGGCGGCGCGCGCGCCTTGCGGATCGAACGCATACAGCGCCTTGATGTGCGGCTCCCACACCGCGATATGGGCCAGCACATCCTCCAGCACCTCGGAAGGCGAGAACTGACCGGCGCGAAAGCCCGCGATCAGGTCGACGGCGCTGAGATCGTGCAGAGCGGACACGCCATCCGGCGAGGTTTCATCACGCATGGCTGGCTGCCGGCAAACGGGTTTCGACGATGCGCGCGAACATGCTGGCCCCAATCGGGAGAATCTTGTCGTCGAGCGTGAAGCCGGGATTGTGCACGGGCACCGAGCCGTCATGGCCGAGCCAGAAATAGGCGCCGGGCACGGCGTGCAGCATGTCGGCGAAATCCTCGCTGCCCATCTTCGGTCGCGAGCGGGTGATGACCTTTGCGGGGTCGACGACCGTTCGCGCCACCTCCGCGACCACCTGGGAGTGCTCCTCGCGGTTCACCAGCACGCTGAAGATGTCGCGGATGTCGACATCGATCTCGACCTGGAAGGCGCCGGCGATGCCGGCGCAGATCGCCCGCATCCGCTCGCGGATCAAGGCGCGCACCTCGTCGGAAAAGGCGCGCACGGTGCCGGCGAGCTTCGCTTCGCCCGGGATCACGTTATAGGCGGAGCCGGCATGGATCTGCGTGATCGACAGCACCGCGGCCTGCGTCGGCTCGACATTGCGGCTGACGATGGTCTGCAGCGCCTGTCCGAGCGCCATCGCGATCACAACCGGGTCCCTGGAGCGCTCCGGCATCGCGCCGTGCGCGCCGTAGCCCGATATCGTGATGTCGAAGAAGTCGGCACCGGCCATCGCCGGCCCGGGAAGGATCGCGAGCTCGCCATGATTGAGATCGGGCGCGTTGTGCAGTCCGTAAATCTCGTCGCAGGGGAATTTCTCGAACAGCCCGTCCTTGATCATGGCGCGCGCCCCGCCGAGGCCTTCTTCCGCCGGCTGGAAGATGAAATGCACGGTGCCGTCGAAATTGCGGGTCTCGGCCAGATAGCGCGCGGTGCCCAACAAAATGGTGGTGTGGCCGTCATGGCCGCAGCCGTGGAAGCGGCCGGGAATGGTCGAGCGCCATTTCAGATTGGTGTTTTCCTCCATCGGCAGCGCGTCCATATCGGCACGAAGCCCGATCCGCCGGCCGCCGGAGCCGTTGCCCTTGAGCACGCCGACCACGCCGGTGCCGCCGAGCCCGCGATGAACTTCGATCCCCCATTGCGTGAGCTTCTCGGCGACGATCCCCGAGGTGCGGACTTCCTCGAAGCCGATCTCGGGATGGGCATGCAGATCCCGGCGGATGGCGGTGAGTTCGTCGGCAAAGCCTTCGATGCGATCGATGGTGGGCATGTCTGTTATCCGATGGCGGGGGAGTGGGAACGTGATTTGATGGGAGGAACGAAGGCGGGGCCGTTCGGCTTGAGACGAATCCCTGGACGCAACTTTGTCCAGGGCAGGGCCGAGGTGTCGGCGGGCATCGCGCCGGGCGCGGCGCAGATCAGCAGCTTTGCGGCGATCGGCTCGAAATCGGCGCGGAAATGCACCGAACTCTTGTTGACCAGAATCGCCTGTTCGGTTGGTTCGATGCCGACATAGCGATACATCGACTGATCCGCCAGCTGCGCCTTGCGACATCGCCGGCCAGCCGCCGCCATGCACGAAGTCGGCGGAGCCAGCCCTGGTCGGCGCGAAGGTGTTGGTCTCGTGCAGGAAGCCGCCGACGGCGATCGGGGTCATCAAGTTCCCTCATCGGGTGTTCGCGCGCGACGTTAAACTTGCCATTGCGGGAAGCGCAAGCGACGAAGCGATCCGCCTCCCGCATGGCTTTAAGCTTTTTCGAGATTGCTTGGCGACGCAATGACGGCGAGGACCGTTCACGACGCGACGACAGCTCGCTCGACCGGCCGGAAATTTCGCAAATCCCGTTCCCCTCCGGGGGCGGCCGCTACGGCGCCGCCTCGACGAGCGGCCGGCGGGCCGCAAAATCGCCTTCATATTTGCTGACTGATGCAGGCCAATTCAGCTATCCTCCAGGCCGGCCCCGCTGGCAGGGCCTTAGTCCGGTTCCCTTCTGGAAGGTTGCCAAGATGCTTCTCGCAAGCCGGTTTGCTGCTGCTGCGACGGCCCTGTTGTTTTTCGCAAATGTGGATTCGCCCGCCGAAGCGGCGTCCGGCGTCTGCGCCGACGCGGCCGAGCTTTCGGTCCTGCCTTCGCCGATCGCGCCGTGGAAGGGCGCGCCGCTGCGCGTCATGGTCGTCACCGACAAGCCGCTCGAGGGCGCGCTCTCGCTGATCGCGCCCGATGGCAGCGTTGCGGCGAAATCGCCGGACCGGCACGGCGGCGGGCCATATTCCTGGTTCGCCGAGGTCGCCGCGCCGGCCGCGGGCGCCTGGCACGCCACGCTGGCGCTCGACCACGCGACGGCGGATTGCAGTTCGATCACCCGCGACATCACCGTGAGCGCCGGCAAGCCGGCGCCGCCGCCGACGCCGTCGGGCGCCTTCTGGCAGGTGCGCAACAGCTGGAACGCGACGACGGAGTCGCTGTATTCGGCCTGGATCGAGAAACTGTTCGACGCGCCGGCCGACCAGAGTCTGTCCTGGAAGGCGTGGCATGAAGTGCTGCGCGACCGATCGCGCAATTTCCTGTTCAACTATCTCGGCCGCGGTGAAGACGATCCGAAGTCGGGCCTTCGTCCCGACTGCGCCGACTTCGCCTACTTCCTGCGCGCCTATTTCGCCTACAAGATGGGGCTGCCGTTCGGCTATTCGAATTGCTCGCGCGGCACCGGCGGCTCGCCGCCCAAGTGCTACCAGTGGTTCGACATGGAGCATCCGGAGGTCACCCGTCCGCCGCCGCCGCCCGAACAGGAAGTCGCATCGGCAACCCCGGCTGCCGCCACGCCGCCAACGCCGACGCCGACGCTTCTGGACCTGTTTTCCCGGCAGCAGACGGCCGATGCGCCGGTGCCGCCGCCCGCCGCTGCGCCGGCGCCGAAGCCAAAGCCGAAGCGCCCGACGACGTTCGCCGAATATCTGCGCGACGTCGGCGACGTCGTGCATACCGGCGCCGTGCGCGTGGTGGGAGCCGACGACAACACCGATTTCTACACCGTCGCGCTGACGCAACAGTCGCTGCGCCCGGGCACGGTCTACGCCGACCCCTATGGCCACGTGCTGATGCTGGTGCATCGCGTGCCGGAGTTGAACGGCACGCCCGGCGTATTCCTCGCCGTCGACGCCGAGCCCGACGGATCGATCACGCGAAAGCGTTTCTGGCGCGGCAATTTCCTGTTCGTGCACGATCCGACGCTCGGCAGCCCCGGCTTCAAGCGCTTCCGGCCGATCGTGCGCGACAAGAACGGCGCGTTGCGGCGGCTCGCCAATGCCGAAATCGCCAAAAATCCGGGTTACGGCGATTTTTCGCTGGAGCAGTCGCAGATGAGCGCCGAGGATTTTTACGATCGCATGGATGACGTGATGTCGCCCGAGCCGCTCGATCCCGTGAAGGCGATGACCGACGCCATCGCGAGCCTCGACGAGCAGGTCAAGACCCGCGTCACCTCGGTTGAAAACGGACGAAAATATCAGCAGAAGCAACCCGGCGAGGTGGCGATGCCGAATGGCGCCTCGATCTTCGAGACGTCAGGTCCCTGGGAGGATTATTCGACCCCGGCGCGCGATTTCCGTCTGCTGATCGCGATCGACGTGGTGCGGGGATTTCCCGATCGCGTCGCGCGGCGCGCGGCGCGCTACGCGATGCCGAACGGCAGGAGCGTCGAGGACGTGAAGAACGAGCTGCGCGGCGTGCTCGCCTCCGAGCTTGCCTCGCGCAAGATATCCTATACCCGCAGCGATGGCTCGCAATGGACGCTGTCGCTGAAGGACGTCATCGACCGCACGCCGGATTTCGAGATGGCCTACAATCCGAACGACTGCGCCGAATTGCGCTGGGCCGCGCCCGACGGCAGCGAGGAGGCCTCGACCTGCAAGCGGCGTGCGCCGCAGGCGCAGCGCGCGAAGATGTCGTCGGAGTACCGCGTCTGGTTCCGCGAGCGGCACTGGCCGACGCAATCGTAGCGGCCGTAAGCGGCGAGTCGAATACCGGCTATCGGCTAACCGGTTGCACGCTTGCCTTCAGCGCGAGCGGCTGGTCGCGGAGCATCGCCTTGACGACGACCTCGCGCGCCTTGCCCGGGTCGAGCGCGTGCTGCGCGATCAGGTCGCCGCATTCGGCGATGATCTGGTCGGCATCCTGCATGATCTTGAGCTCCTTGTAGCGATCCTGGCGTTGCAGTCCCATGCTCGGCGCCGACCAGTTCGAGCAGGTTGACGATCCGGAACGGCCAGTCGCGCTCATGCGCGCACAGCTCGCGATGTTCGGAATGATAGACCGTGACAAGCGCGTCGATGCCGGCGTCGCGGGCGGCGTCTAGCTCGTTGAGCTGCAGCTCGCGCTTGAACGCCGGAAGCACGCCGACACTGACGCTCTGCAGGCCGACCGCCGGCTGCTTCAGGTCGACCAGCGTGATGCCGGGGATGGCCTGCAGGATGTTGGCGGCGGCCTCCATGACGCCGGCGACGCCGGGATGGCGGTGCAGCGCGACCCGCAGCTCGACGGGCCGGCGCAGATGCGGGGTCAGCTGGCCGAGCCGGCCATCAAGGAAGCGCAGGAACGGCGTCATCTCGAACGGCCGCGCGCCGCGCTGGCGCTCGATCGTCGGCAGCGTCGTTTCCGTGAACTGGACGTAGCAGCTCGGGCACCACGAGATCACCTGGCCGGATTTGGCATGCGACAGTTTTTCGATGCTGCTCGCGCCCATGCGGCCGGACATCTCGACGTCGCCCGGGCGCAGCTGCATCACCCCGCAGCAATGGCTGGGGCCGCCCATCACCTGATAACTGATGCCGAGCGCATCCATGATATCGAGCGCCAAGAGCGCGATATGCGGCGTCTTCAGCACGTTGCAGCCGGTGTAAAACACAAAGTCCGGCGCCTCGGCCGGCGCTGCCACCGACGCCGATTTCTGGCCGAGCCGCTCCAGCACCTCGCCATCGAGCTGCAGCCGCGACAGCACGGCGACATCGCGGCCGAGATCGCGGTATTTCTCCACGCCTTGGCGCCGGCGCTCCGGCAATTCGTGCGCGGCCTTGGCCATGGCGACGCGCGCCATCGCCAGCAGGAAGCGTGGATTGACGCCCTCGTCGCACGCCTTGATGCATTCGCCGCTGAGCATGCAGGACTGCGCCCATCTGCGCGATATTTCCGGGCCGTCACCGCCGCGCACGATCCCGAGGATGCCGCCGATGATGGCTTCGGGCGCGGCGTCCGCGATGCCGGCGGGCTTCACGCTCGGACAGGCCTCGACGCATTTGCCGCACCGCGTGCAGGCGTCAAGCATCTGATCGACCCGCTCGCCGAGCGCCGTCTCGAAGGAGATGTCGTTGGGCTGCATTGTCAGCACTCCAGCCGATGCGGATGCATGCGCGGCGCATGGGCCGATCTGGATCGGAGCGTAACCGACACATACGAAGCGTAAACGGAAAGAGCCATCTCATGGCGGCGCATCGCAGTGGCGCCGTCGGGATTTTTCCGCGGGCTTCGCTGCATGCCCGAAAAGTGGACTTGACAAGATGGTAAGCTACAGCTTACCGTTAGCCATGGCTTACGGAAATGCCCTTGCAGTGCTTGCGGATCCGACGCGGCGGAAGGTGTTCGAGCGCCTGCGTCAGGGGCCGCGCGCGGTCAACGTTCTCGCGGCGGGATTGCCGGTTTCCCGCCCCGCGGTGTCGCAGCACTTGAAAGCGTTGAAGGACGCCGGGCTTGTCGAGGAACACAGCGAAGGCGTGCGCCGGATCTATTCGCTGCGGCGCGAGGGCCTGATGGAATTGCGTGAATGGCTGGACAGTTTCTGGGGCGACGCGCTGGAAGCTTTCAGGCTTGAAGCCGAAAAATCCCACAAAGCGAAAGGGAGCAAGTGAATGAAGGGAGTAAGTGTATGAATGAGGTGGCCGTCATCGCGCCCGTGCGCAAAACCATTCATGTGAAAGCGCCGGTCGCGCACGCCTTCGAGGTTTTCACCAGCGGCCTGACGCGCTGGTGGCCTTACGACTACGGCGTCGGCAAGAAACCCATTCGGAAGGTCCTGATGGAGCCGCGCCTCGGCGGACGCTGGCTCGAGATTTCGGAAGACGGCATCGAAACCACCGTCGCAACCATTACGATCTGGGAGCCGCCGCATCGCCTGGCGATGCTCTGGCAAGTCAACGCGCAATGGAAGCCGGACTCTTCGATGAAATCGGAAGTCGATGTGCGCTTCACCGCCGAGGGGCCGGAGGCCACGCTGGTCGAACTCGTGCACCACAAGTTCGAAACCATGGGCGCGGAGGGTGGCGCTTCGATGCGCCGGGATGTCGATGGTGGCTGGCCGGGCCTGATGGAACGTTTCGCGCAGGAAGCCCAGCGCAGTGAAATTTGAGACGAGAAACAACGGCAACCGCTGAGTAACGAGGTCATCATGTCAGAATTTATCGTGCATACCATTCCCGGCAGTCCGTTCGCACGTTCCGTAATGGCCGCTCTGGAAGAGAAGGGCGCCTCGCTGGCGGCTTGCGCCGGTGGCGCCCGGTACCATGCGCTCGGAGGAACATCTCTCCCGTCATCCCTTCGGCCGGGTGCCGGTGCTGGAACATGACGGTTTCAGCCTGTACGAGACCCAGGCGATCCTGCGCTATCTCGACCGGGTATTGCCGACGCCCGCGTTGACACCGGCCGATACCAGGCGCACGGCGCGCATGGACCAGGTGATGAATATCAACGACTGGTATCTTTTCCACGGCGTCGGCAATGTCATCATCTTCCAGCGCGTGATCGGGCCGCAACTGATGGGCCTCAAACCCGACGAGGCCGTGATCGAAGCCGCAATGCCCAAGGCGCGCACGGTGTTCGCCGAACTGGCGCGGCTTCTGGGCGAGCAGCCCTTTTTCGCCGGCGATGCTCTATCGCTCGCGGACCTCCTGGTCGCGCCGGGCGTGGCCTTCTTCACCGCCACGCCGGAATGGGCCGAACTCGGCGCGCCACATCCGAACCTGGTCGCATGGCTGGCGCGAATGGAAGCGCGGCCGAGCATGAAGGCGACCACCTGGGAACGGGTGACGGAGCTGGCGAAAGCGGCGTGAGCGAGAGCTGCCGACCGTGACCTGTGAGCCATCAATTTGCGTGCCCATCATGTGGGCGCGCTGGCTCTTTTGGCGCTTCGCCGTCCCGGATTCTAATGAGGTTCAGCCAAGCCATATTGGTGCGGGCGGTGGGACTCGAACCCACACGACGTTGCCATCGAGGGA
>CAWHIO010000039.1:0-41881 GCA_963829315.1 uncultured Alphaproteobacteria bacterium
ACCTCCGCATGGTGGAATCAAAATCCACTGCCTTACCACTTGGCGACGCCCCAATAGCCCTGGAAATGCGGCGGACTGCCTGTCCCGCGGATTCCTTCCGGCCACGCCGGTCTATAGAGGGAGTTGAGCCATTTCAACAGGCTAGAGCCGGGAATTCGGGTTGAATCGGCCCCGCATTTCGGCCTTCTGCTGAAGTAACACTTCACCTGAAAATGCAGCCTTTTTGCCCGGAAATGCCCGGCCTCCCTGTCCTGCGGGGTGCGATTTCGGCCCTCGGAGAGTTGAGAGATCAATGGTTTCGTGGGAAGACCTCCCACTCATCCGCCAGATGCGAGACAATCACCGGATGACCTATCGCGCGCCGATCAATGACATGCTGCTGGCCCTCAACCATGGCGCCGGCCTGCTGGCCGCCGTGAAGGCCGGCCATTACGGTGATTTCGATCACGATATCGCCGCCGCCGTGCTGGAGGAAGCCGGGCGATTTGCCTCCGACGTGCTGGCGCCGCTCAACGCGGTCGGCGACGAACACGGCATCAAGCTCGACGGCAGCAACGTGACCACCGCCCCCGGCTGGCCAGATGCGTACAAGCGATGGACCCAAGCCGGGTGGAACGCGGTGTCCGGACCGGAGGCGTTTGGCGGCCAGGGCCTGCCGCTCGCGATCAACGCGGTGTGCACCGAAATCTGGAGCGCATCCAACATCGCTTTCGGCCTCTGCCCGCTGTTGACGCTGAGCGCGATCGAGGCGCTCGACGCGCATGGCAGCGATGAATTGAAGAAGATCTACCTCGCCAAGCTGGTGTCGGGCGAATGGCCCGGCACCATGCAGCTTACCGAGCCGCAGGCAGGATCCGACGTCGGCGCGCTGCGCACCCGCGCCGAGCGCGCCCCCGACGGCAGCTATCGCATCACCGGGACGAAGATCTTCATCACCTATGGCGATCACGACATGAGCGACAACATCGTGCATTTCGTGCTGGCGCGATTGCCCGATGCGCCCGCCGGCACCAAGGGCATCTCGCTGTTCTTGATTCCGAAATTCCTGGTCAACGCCGACGGCTCGCTGGGTGGGCGCAACGACATCTACGTCAGCGGCATCGAGCACAAGCTCGGCATGCATGCCGCACCCACCTGCACCATGACGATGGGCGATCACGGTGGCGCGATCGGTTACCTGGTCGGCGAGGAAAACCGCGGCATGCACTGCATGTTCACGATGATGAATCAGGCCCGGCTCGGCGTCGGCCTCGAGGGCGTCGGCATCGCCGACCGCGCCTATCAGCAGGCGCTGGCGTTCGCGCAGGAGCGCCGCCAGGGCCGCGCCGTTGGCAAGAAGGGGGACGGCTCCGACCCCATCATCGTGCATCCCGACGTCAAGCGGATGCTGATGCAGATGCGCGCGCTGACCGCGGCGGCGCGCACGATCTGCTATGCCACCGCCGTGGCGCTCGATATTGCCGCGCGCGCCACCGACGCCGGAACACGCGGCCTCGCCGCGGCGCGCGGCGCGCTGCTGACACCGATCGCCAAGGCCTTCTCCACCGACATCGGCAACGAGGTGGCCTCGCTCGGCGTGCAAATTCACGGCGGCATGGGTTTCATCGAGGAAACCGGCGCTGCGCAGCATTTTCGCGATGCGCGCATCACCCCGATCTATGAAGGCACCAATGGCATCCAGTCGATCGACCTCGTGACGCGCAAGCTCGCCGCCAATGGCGGAGAGGCGGTCTGGGCGCTGCTCGATGAACTCAAGGGAATTGTGGGTCAGGTCGAGGCCTCGAACGATCCGGCGTTCGGCACCACCGGGACAAAGCTGCGCGACGCGCTTGCTTCGCTCGAGCGCACCAGCCGCTGGCTGCTGGAGCGCGTCGGCTCGGCCCCGAACGACGCGCTCGCCGGCGCGACGCCGTATCTGAAACTGTTCGGATCGACGCTCGGCGGCTGCACGCTCGCCGCCGAGGCGCTCGCCGCGCGCAGCCTCGGCGAGGGCGATTCCTCCCGCTATGTCACGCTGGCGCGGTTCTTCGCCGAAAACATTTCGGTGCAGGCACCTGCGCTGGAGCGCACCGTGATGGATAGCGCCGAAGCCGTGAACGGCGCCGATGCGGTGCTGCTGGGGTAGACATTTTTCCCATCTCCGTCGTCCCCGCGAACGCGGGGACCCATAACCGCCGCTGCCTTTAATGGACAGAGCTGCGGCCCCAGCATCGCGTACATCGACCTTCGTGGTTATGGGTCCCGGCTCGCGCTGCGCTTGGCCGGGACGACGCGAGTGGATTGTGTCGCGACATCTGCGCACTTCGCGATTTGATTTCTTACAGCCCGGACACAGCTTCGCATTCCCGCGGCGCAAATAGCGTCCGGGTTTGCCGAGAACATCCCGCCCTCTTCAATCAGAGGGCGCAGGGAAAGCCGGGTGCCGATTGCGCCCATGAGTCCCGTGCAAAAAAAAGCACGGGGGTAGGACCACAGGTTCAACCGGAATCACCCGGCTTTCCCCGCGCAATGGTTTACGGCTTATATCGCGCTCTCCCCGGTGATCGGGCTTTCTTGCCACTGTCGCCCGCGAAGTTGCCTTCACGAACTTGACGCCAGCGTCGGGGCGTCAGGACCACACGACTTCGCCGTCCGCAGGCAAGCGCTCTCGTCAGAAGCGCCACTCGCGTCCACCGCATCCCGCCTCGCGTCCGTGACGATCGCGAGCCGCCCCTCTGTGAGGCGGGACGGGGCGAGTTTGTAGAGATGATTTGCCCGACGCCGAAACCGAAATATTTTTTCGGACAGGACTGGACTGCGCTGATCCGGCTCGGGAAATCAGCCGGAACGCGCAGAGCCCGCACCTTGCTTCGGCACGGATTTGTGTCGATTTACTGCTTCTGAAGTTTCGTGATGGTCCTGATGCCGCCGGTCTCGGTGGAGGAGAAGCTGACCTTGTCGCCGGCATGCAGGTCCTCCAGCGACAAGCCGCCTTGCACCTTGAACTCTTCGGTGCCGCCGCCGGTATTCGCCCCGACGGTGCCGCTTTGCGTCCGTTAAATCGCGATGGTGCCGTTGAGCCGGTTAATTCCGGTAATCGTGCCCGTCACCGCCTGTTGGGCCAAAGCCGCCGAGCTGATGAAGGTGAGGGCCACAGCGCCAGCCGAAAGGATCTTTGCGATCGTCATGGCAGTCTCCTGGTCTTTGGGGCATGCGCGATAAGCCGCGATGGCCGGATTGGTTCCGGCGGATGAACTGCCTCGGCCAATTCCCAACCAGCGATCACGGAAACCGCGGCTACTGCACCGGCATCGGCGGCCGTGGCACCGACGTAAATCCCGGCGCGGGCGGCAGCTGGTCGACGGCCGGCGGCAGAGGTTCAGGCTGCCGCGGCGGATAGTAAGGTGCGGCGGCTTGCGACACCGGCGGAGCTGCCGCAGGCGGGTAGGCTTGCGCGGACAGATAGGCCTGCGTGGGCGGATATGGCGCGATCGGCTTGTGCGGCCGCGGCACGGCGGGCCGCGGCGGAAGCGCTGCTATCCTGGCCCGCGCGTTCTGCTCGGCAACCCTGTTCTGCTCGGCTGTTTTCGTCGCTTCGCGCGCCGTTTGCTGCGCCTTGAGTTCGGCGATGGAAGCCTTGAGCTGTTCGACCTCTTGCGAGACGCTGGCGAGATCGCGCGCCATCGATTGCAGCGACTGCGCCGGGTCGACAGCCGGAGCGGTGGCGTTCGCCGCGCTGCCTTCCGTCGCGGTCTGCGCGGGCGGTGTGGTCTGGGCGGACGGTGCGGTTGGCGCAGGCGCCGCATCCGCCGCGTCCGCCTCAACGGCGGGCGGGGCCGGTTGCGCGCCGGGCCAGAACTTTTCCAGTGGCAGTGACGTCGACAGCGCGAACTGCGGCACCCACTTCACCATCATCTTCTTGGCCGCGTAGCCAAAGGTCTGCCAGCCGATCGCCGCTGCACCAATACACAATGCCAGCAGCAACGCGGCGAAGGCGCGACCCGCCCGCCTGCCGATCGACGGCCCGTTGCCCGAAGTCTGCATCTCGTTGACAGCCGTGGCACGAAACGTCGTATCCACGGGTGGAACCGGCGGACCCGCCGGGAGACCGGTTTCGTTGCGGGCCTGCGCCTCCGAATGAAAGCGCGCGGCTTGCTGCAACAGATGGGAAATCTCCTGATCGGAGGGCGCGACCCGAACGGCATCGGGCGCAACCACGACGACATCGTGCGGATCATCGCTTGGCTTCGGGTTCAGCGTGGATTGCATTGGCGCTCCGTACTCTGTCCAATGTCTCACCCGCACAAGGGCGGCCGGCGGATTTACCTGTACGTTGACGACATCCGCTACCAGAGTTCACCCGGGTTTGACCAAACCAAGGCAACACGATGGAGAGGTTGGGGCCGGTATCGGCGGTCCGATTCGGGAACTCGGGGCGCAAGTTGATCCGCACTCTTCACTGGTCGTCCCCGCGAACGCGGGGACCCATAACCAAACTCGATCCTTGTTGTAGGCAAAGCTGCGGCTCCAGCTTTGCGCAGCACAAACATTCGTGGTTATGGGTCCCGGCTCAAGGCCGGGACGACGTGGTGGGAGTAGACGCGCCGACACTCTACCCGATCGGCTTCAGCCCCGCCTCGATCGCCGCGCGCTTCGGTTCAAGGAACGGCGGCAGCGCCAGTTTTTCGCCGAGCGTTTCCATCGGCTCGTCGGTGGCGAAGCCGGGGCCGTCGGTCGCAATCTCGAACAGGATGCCGTTGGGCTCGCGGAAATACAGGCTGCGGAAATAGAACCGGTCGATTTCGCCGCTGTTGGGAATGCCGAGTTCGCCGAGGCGTCGCGTCCAGCCGTGGTATTGTTCTTCGTTCGGCGTGCGAAACGCCACATGATGCACCCCGCCGGCGCCCTGCCGCGCCATCGGCAAATCCTTGCTTTCGATGACGTGCAGCTCGGCGGCCGGACCGCCCTCGCCCATCGCGAACACCTGAACCAGCGCTTTCGCGTCCGGGGCCGCGTATTCGCGCACATGCCGCATGTTCATGACCGCGGTCAGAACCATCGAGGTTCGCGAAAGATCATGCACGTTGAGCACGATCGGGCCGAGGCCGCGAATCTGGTGCTCGGCCGGCACCGGGCTCTTCTCCCATGGCGACGCCGGTCCAACACCGCCGTCATCGACCAGCACCAGTCGCTGACCCTCTTGATCCTCAAACGGCAACGTCAGCCGGCCGTCGACCTCGGTGACCTCGCCGGCGTGGCCGCCCGCATTGCGCAGGCGGTCGCGCCAGTAACCCAGGCTGTTTTCGCCCGTGACGCGCAATGAGGTAGCGGAAATGCTGTTGGTGCCGCGCCGCTCCGGAGCGGCCGGAAAATCGAAGAAGGTGAGATCGGTGCCGGGATTGGCCTTTCCGTCGGCGTAGAACAGGTGATAGGCGCTGACGTCATCCTGATTGACCGTCTTCTTGACCAGCCGCATGCCCAGCAAGGCGGTATAGAAAGCGAGATTCTCGCGCGGTTTCGCGGAAATCGCGGTCAGATGGTGAATCCCGGTCAGTTGCATGGTCAAGCTCCTCGCGCGTCGTTGCGCCACGTCAAAAACCGCGACCAGCGGTTTTGGGCGCCGTGGGGAATGATGTAGGTTATTTCCGGAATGCCCGCCACAAGCACTCAAGCCACTCCTTTCGAGGCCGCACCATGCCCGGACACGTGATCGTTACCGACCAAGACGCCACGCGGGTCATCACGCTGCGCCGGCCGGAGAAGAAGAACGCGATCACCCAAGCCATGTATCGCGACATGAGCGAGGCGATCGATACCGCGCAGGGCAATCCGGCCATCCGCTGCATCATCATGTCGGGGGGACCGGGGGTATTCACCGCCGGCAACGATCTGGAGGATTTTTTGAAGGACGGCACGTCGAACACCGACGCGCCCCGCGCCTCCAATGCGGTGAAATTTCTTTATTCGCTGGCCCACAACGCCAAGCCGATCATCGCCGCGGTCGACGGCATCGCGATCGGTATCGGCACCACCCTGCTGTTCCATTGCGACTACGTCGTCGCCTCGACGATGGCCAGCTTCTCAACGCCGTTCATCCATCTCGGGCTGGTTCCGGAAGGCGCGTCCAGCCTGCTGGCGCCACGCACCATGGGACATCAACGGGCGTTTGCGATGCTGGTGATGGGACGCGCGCTCAGCGCCGAGGATGCCCGCCTCGCCGGCTTCGTCAACACGGTGGTGGCGCCGGGTCACACCGAAACCGAGGCCCGCAAGGTGGCGCGCGACATTTGCGCGCTGCCGGCCGAAGCGGTCGCGATCTCGCGAAAACTCGTGAGGCCGTTGCCGGAAGACCTGACCCGAAGGATCGACCAGGAAAGCCATCTGTTCGGCGAACGGATGCGTTCTGCGGAAGCGATCGCGGCTTTCAAGGCGTTCTTTTCGCGGAGGAAGGGTTGGGCGGGATGGCTTTGATAGATCGGTCTCTCGAGCGGCTCCTACGTCACCTCTCCGGAAACCTTCCAATCGAACAAGGCCGTCATTGCGAGAAAGCGAAGAAGTTTTCCAGCGAAGAGGCGGATTCTTCGTCGCTGAGCCTTTCATGCGCATTCGCAAAACCGTTGGCTCGACCTCGCTTATTATGAGGCAATGAAACAACTGCTTTGGTTTGCCCTCGTACTGAGACCGCGACGCTGATCGCTTGCGCTGGGTTCGGCTTCGCGCGCCTTGCGCAATCAGCCGCGCCGGTTGACGTGCGAATCCTCGCGATCAACGATTTCCACGGTTACCTTCGCGCCCCCGCCGGCGGGATCAGGATCGCCGACCCCGCCGACAAGACCCGGAAGATCATGGTGCCGGCCGGCGGTTCCGAGACCATGGCGACGCTGGTCAAGCAACTCCGCGAGGGGCACCAGCACACGATCTTCGTCGCGGCCGGAGATCTGATCGGCGCGAGCCCGTTTCTGTCGGCGATGTTCCACGACGAACCGACGATCGAATCGCTGTCGATAATGGGGCTCGAGATTGCCTCGGTCGGCAACCACGAATTCGACGAGGGCAAGGACGAGCTGAAGCGGATGCAGAATGGCGGCTGTCATCCGATCGACAAATGTCAGGGACCGCATCCCTTTGCCGGCGCCAAATTCCACTACCTCGCGGCCTCCACCATCGAGAAGGATACCGGCAAGACCATCTTTCCGCCCTACGAGATCAGGGAATTCGACGGGATTCCGGTCGCCTTCATCGGCCTGACCCTGAAGGGCACGCCCGACATCATTTCCCCCGTCAGCGCGGCGGGCCTTGAATTCAGGGACGAAGCCGACACCGTGAACGCGCTGGTGCCGGAATTGAAGGCGCGCGGCGTCGAGGCCATTGTCGTCTTGATCCACGAAGGCGGTTTTCCGGCCGGCGACTATAATGAATGCCCGGGCATATCGGGTCCGATCGTCGATATCGTGAAAAAATTCGACCGCGCGGTCGATGTCGTGGTCAGCGGCCACACCCATCAGGCCTATGTCTGCGAAATCGACGGACGGCTCGTTACCTCGGGCGACAAATACGGCACCCTCGTCACCGCGATCGACCTCAGGCTCGATCCCAAAACCCGCGACGTCTTGAGCGCCAGGGCTGACAATGTCATCGTCCGCACCGGCGCGCTGGCCAGGGATCCGGCACAGACCGCGCTGCTGGAGTCCTACGATAAAGTCGCCGCCCCGATCGCCAACCGCCCGGCGGGCACGATCACCGACACGCTGTCGCGCGCGCCCAACGATGCCGGCGAGAGCGCGCTCGGCGACATCATCGCCGACGCCCAGTTGGCCGCGACCTCGGCCGCCGCCGGGGGCGGCGCTGCCATCGCATTCACCAATCCGGGCGGCGTCCGCAGCGATATCACGAAGAAGCAGGAAGGTGCCGTGACCTACGCCGACGTGTTTGCCAGCCAGCCGTTCCGCAACCAGCTGGTCACGCTGTCGCTGACCGGAAACCAGATCAAGTCGATGCTCGAGCAGCAATGGCTCGATCCGAACCGGCCGCGGATTCTACAGGTCTCGAAGGGTTTTGGTTACGCCTGGGACAACGCGAAACCCTATGGAGAACACGTGATCAGCGATAGCCTGGTGCTGAACGGAGCGCGGATCGATCCGGCGGCGAGCTATCGCGTGACGGTGAACAATTTCCTGTCGGTCGGCGGCGACGGCTTCACCGTGTTGAAGGAGGGCAGCGCCCCGCAATTTGGCGTCTTTGACGTCGACGCGCTCTATACTTACTTCCAGGCCAACAGCCCGATCGCCCCCACGGCAGCAAACCGCATCACGCGGCTGAATTAGGGGCTACGTCATTCCGGGATGGTGCGTTAGCACCAGACCTCGGATCGGGGAATCCCGGGATTCTCCGATGTGCAATTGCACATCGTAGCTCGATGCGGAGCCTTTCATCGGGCCGCGCTCCGCGCGGACCCGTTGGCATCGCCCGGAATGACGGTCTCAACTGCCTGCCCTTGATCCTTCGCCCCAGCCCGGCCCTTTCCCCAGCGGCGACAACCCCTTACATTAGCCTCTCCTCGAAAGGCGCGTCGGACGCGCCAGGACCACGCATGACGACGCTGCTTCTCACTCATCCCGCCTGTCTCGACCACGCCACGCCCCCGGGACACCCCGAGCGACCCGACCGGCTGCGCGCGGTCGCCAAGGTGCTTGGGGAAGATCGTTTTGACAAACTGGCGCGCGGCGAGGCGCCGGAGGGAAATCTCGATCTGGTGACGCTGTGTCACGACGAGCATTATGTCGGCGAACTCCGGCGTATCGCGCCGGACAGCGGCCTGGTCTATCTCGATGGCGACACCTCAATGTCGCCTGGCACCTGGGAAGCCGTCATGCGCGGGGTCGGGGGCGCGGTCGCCGCCACTGACGCGGTGATGTCGGGCAGCCCACAACAATGCGTTTGTGGCGGTCCGCCCGCCGGGCCATCATGCCGAGATCAACAAGCCGATGGGCTTCTGCTTTTTCGACAACGTCGCCATTGCCGCGCGTCACGCCCAGCGCAAATACGGGATCGCGCGTGCCGCGGTGGTCGATTTCGACGTCCACCACGGCAACGGCACCCAGGACATTTTCTGGGCCGATCCGACCGTGATGTATTGCTCGACGCATCAGATGCCGCTGTTTCCCGGCACCGGCGCCAGCGGCGAACGCGGCGAGCATGACAATATCGTCAACGCGCCGCTGGCCTCGGAGGATGGAGGCGCCAAGTTCCGCGCCGCGTTCGAGAACGTGATCCTGCCAAATTTGAGGAAATTCAGCCCCGAACTGATCATCGTCTCGGCCGGCTTCGACGCGCATTTTCGCGATCCGCTGGCCTCGCTCAATCTCAAGGCGGAGGATTTCGGCTGGGTCACGCAGAAACTGATGGACCTCGCCGACGCCAGCGCCGGAGGCCGAATTGTCTCGGTGCTCGAGGGCGGTTATGATCTTCAAGGCCTGAGCAAGTCGGTCGCTGCCCATGTCAGCGCATTGATGGGCGCGGATTCGCGCCACAATCCATCCGCATAGATCTCTTTGATTCCGCTGGCGAGACAGCGCATCCCGGGAAACCAACATGGCCGAAAACACCCAAGCGGACGTCAGGAAGCTGAGCTTCGAGCGCGCGCTCGAGGAACTTGAGACGATCGTCAAGCGGCTCGAGGACGGCAAGGTGCCGCTTGAGGAATCCGTCACCATCTACGAGCGCGGCGAGGCCTTGAAGCGGCGGTGCGAGGAATTGCTGCGGCAGGCCGAAGCCCGCGTCGACAAGATCACCATCGACGCCAACGGTCAGCCGACCGGCACCGAGCCACTCGACGTGCAGTGAGAAACCTGGTGCCAGGTTGTGACGTACTGGAACCAGGGTTCCAATCCTTTGTTCGCGTTCTCTATATATATGAGCGCCGGCCAACCCCGGATCACGTCCGAGGGCATGGGTCCGACCGGGATGAACGCGCCTCACTCGTTGCGGAAATAGTTAAGAGCAAGGGGACCGATCGATGCCTGAAAAGGCTTCAGACTGGCCGTATTGACGACCCGTTTGGGCGAAATGGAACCATCGGTCCATGGCCGTGGTTGAAATACCCGGGTTCCATCGCTTTATTGGTCGGGCGTCACGCCCCCGGGGCGGGTTGGCTTTGGCCGCCACTTTAGTGTAAAGCTTTAAGGCTATGGGCTGACGAAGACTCTCCCACGCCAAATTCCGACGACGGTAAGTACTTCAAAAAGCTCAAGAAAATGATTGAGAAGGGTGAAGCCGCCAAGGGTGATGAAAATCACATTGAACGATCCGGAGTGCATCCAGGCTTTCAAAATCGGGCTTCGGCCTGCTCAGGTGGCATCCGGCTTCTGGGTTATCGCTGCGCGAACCTGCGCAACCCATCTCACGTCGGGTCGTTGTTCCCGACTTGCAAAATTGGAAACTCGCTGTGACCGCATTCAGTAAAACGCCGCTTCTCGACACCATCCACACCCCGGACGATCTGCGCCGGCTCAAGGTGGAGCAAGTCCGGCAGGTCGCTGATGAGTTGCGACAGGAAACCATCGATGCGGTTTCGGTCACCGGCGGACATTTCGGCGCCGGTCTCGGTGTCGTCGAACTGACGACCGCCCTGCACTACATTTTCGACACCCCGCGCGACCGCCTGATCTGGGACGTCGGCCACCAGGCCTATCCGCACAAGATCCTGACCGGCCGGCGCGACCGCATTCGCACGCTGCGCACGGGTGGCGGGCTGTCCGGTTTCACCAAGCGCACCGAAAGCGACTACGATCCGTTCGGCGCCGCCCACTCCTCGACCTCGATCTCCGCGGCGCTCGGCATGGCGGTGGCGCGCGACCTTTCCGGCGCCAAGAATAACGTCATCGCCGTGATCGGCGACGGCGCGATGTCCGCGGGCATGGCCTATGAGGCCATGAACAATGCCGGCGCGATGAATTCGCGGCTGATCGTCATTCTCAACGACAACGACATGTCGATCGCGCCGCCGGTCGGCGCGATGTCGGCCTACCTGTCGCGGCTGTATTCCGGCAAGACCTACCGCACGCTGCGCGAGGCGGCCAAGCAGCTGGGCAACCATCTGCCGAAAATAATCGCCAACCGCGCCAACCGGGTCGAAGAGTACTCGCGCGCTTTCATGATGGACGGCGGCACCCTGTTCGAGGAACTCGGCTTCTATTATGTCGGCCCGATCGACGGCCATAACCTCGACCATCTGCTGCCGGTGCTGAAGAACGTCCGCGACATGGAGACCGGCCCGATCCTGGTCCATGTCGTGACCCAGAAGGGCAAGGGCTACGGCCCGGCGGAAGCCTCCGCCGACAAGTACCACGCGGTCGTCAAGTTCGACGTCGCGACCGGCGCGCAGGCCAAGGCAAAGCCCAACGCTCCTTCCTACCAGAACGTGTTCGGCCAGAGCCTCGTCAAGGAAGCGCAGAAGGATGAGAAGATCGTCGGCATTACCGCGGCGATGCCGTCGGGAACCGGGATCGACATCTTCGCCAAGGCTTTCCCCGACCGCACTTTCGACGTCGGCATCGCCGAGCAGCACGCGGTGACCTTCGCCGCCGGTCTTGCGACCGAGGGCTACAAGCCGTTCTGCGCGATCTATTCGACCTTCCTGCAGCGCGGCTACGACCAGATCGTCCACGACGTGGCGATCCAGAGTCTGCCGGTGCGCTTCGCGATCGATCGCGCCGGACTGGTCGGCGCCGACGGCGCGACCCACGCCGGCTCGTTCGACAACGCCTATCTCGGCTGCCTGCCGAATTTCGTGATCATGGCGGCCTCCGATGAGGCCGAACTGGTCCACATGGTGGCAACGCAAGTCGCGATCAACGACCGCCCGAGCTCGGTGCGCTATCCGCGCGGCGAAGGCCGCGGCATCGAGATGCCCGAATTCGGCGTTCCCCTCGAAATCGGCAAGGGCCGCATCGTCCGCGAAGGCACCAAGATCGCGCTGTTGTCGTTCGGCACCCGTCTGGCCGAATGCGAGAAGGCCGCCGATGAGCTGGCCGCGCTTGGCCTGTCCACCACCATCGCGGATGCGCGGTTCATGAAGCCGCTCGACGTCGACCTGGTGCTGAAGCTGGCGCGCGACCATGAGATCCTGCTCACCATCGAGGAAGGCTCGGTCGGCGGTTTCGGCTCCCACGTCATGCAGACGCTGGCGGAGCACGGCATGCTCGACGGCGGCTTGCGGATGCGCTCGATGGTCTTGCCGGATGTGTTCCTCGACCACGACTCGCCGGCCGCGATGTATGCCCGCGCCGGGCTCGACGCCAAGGGCATCGTCGCCAAGGTGTTCGAAGCCCTCGGCAAGGACTTCAAGGCGGAGACGGTCAAGCTCGCCTGACCGATCGAATACATGCCCGATGCGGAGTGACGCCCGCGCAGGGCGCCCGCCGCCTATACCCCCTCGAAGATCCGAGGCGCCCTCAACATTGCCAAGTCGTGGAGCGCCAATTGTCCCCTCCCCGCAAGCGCGCGGACCTGCTGCTGGTCGAGCGCGGCCTGTTTGAAAGCCGGGCGCGGGCCCAGGCCGCGATCGAGGCGGGCCTGGTCACGGCCAATGACAAGCCGGTTCATAAAGCCTCCGAGGGGATTCCCGCCGACGCCGTATTGCAGGCGCAGCCGGCGCATCCCTTCGTGTCGCGCGGCGGCGTCAAGCTCGCCGGCGCGCTGGAGCAATATCCGATAGACATCGAGGATCACGTCTGCCTCGACGTCGGCGCATCGACCGGCGGCTTCACCGAAGTATTGCTCGCCAACGGCGCCAGCATGGTTTTCGCCATCGACGTCGGGCGCGGGCAATTGCATCCATCGCTGCGCGACCACCCGAAGATCGTCTCGATGGAAGAGACCGATATCCGCGTCCTCGAGGGCAGGCGCCTGCCGGCGCGGCCGGACATCGTCGTCATCGACGTCAGCTTCATTTCGCTGAAGGCCGTGCTGCCGGTGGCACTTTCGCTGGCGGCGGCGCCGATGAGCCTGCTGGCACTGATAAAGCCGCAATTCGAGGCGGCGCGAAAACATTCCAAGCGCGGCATCATCCGCAACGCGATGGTGCATCAGGAAATCTGCGACGACATCGCCGCGTTCGCGTCTGCGCAGGGCTGCACGGATATCCGCGTCTTTCCGTCGCCAATCACCGGAGGCGACGGCAATATCGAATTCTTCCTCGGCGCGCGCCGTGGTTGAGCGGCTCACCATCGATCATGTCGGCCAGCTCGGCGACGGTGTCGGTTTTGCCGACGGCCAGACCCTCTATGTGCCGTACGCGCTTGGCGGCGAGATCGTCGAGGTGGCGCCGGTGCCGGGTCACCATCCCGACCGCAGGCGCCTGATCGGGATCGAGCGCGCCAGCCCCGAACGCATCGCCCCCTTCTGCCAGCATTTTGGAACCTGCGGCGGCTGCGCGATCCAGCACTGGGACGTCGAGCGCTACCGCGCCTGGAAACACCAACTCGTCGTTGCGGCGCTGGTACAGGCCAAGATCGCCTGCGACGTGCATCCCCTGATCGACGCCCATGGCCTCGGCCGGCGGCGGATCACGCTTCACGCCCGGATGGGCACCCACGACGTGCTCAAGGTGGGATTTTCGGCGGCGAATTCGCACGACATCGTTCCGATCGACCGCTGCCCGATCCTCGATCCCGGCCTGAGCGGCGCGCTTGACGCGGCGTGGGCGATCGCCGAGCCGCTGAAGCCGACCGGAAAACCGCTCGATATCCAGTTCACCGCCACCGACAGCGGCCTCGACGTCGATGTCCGCGGCTCGGGGCCGTTGCCATCAGCCATGATCGCGACGCTGTCGCGGGTCGCGGAACAACATGGTCTGGCGCGGCTGACGCGTCATGGCGAGCTGGTGCTGATGCGCGCGCCACCGACGATCGGAATCGGGACCGCGCAAGTCACCTTGCCGCCGGGGGCGTTCCTGCAGGCCACCGTCGCCGGCGAAGCGGCGCTCGCCGCGCTGGTATCGGAGCATTGCCGACGCGCCAAGCACATCGCCGAGCTGTTTTGCGGCGTTGGGCCGTTCGCCCTAAGGCTGGCCGCGAAATCACGGATCGCGGCCTTCGACAGCGACGCCGGCGCGGTGGGCGCGCTGCAGAAGGCGGCGACATCGACCTCGGGGTTGAAGCCGATCAAGGCAGAGACCCGCGATCTGTTCCGCCGTCCGCTGATGCCGCAGGAGCTGCGCGACTACGACGCCGTCGTGTTCGATCCGCCGCGGCAGGGTGCGCAGGCGCAAGCCACCCAGCTTGCCGCCAGCAAAATTCCCGCGGTGGTCGCGGTGTCCTGCAACGTCGCGACCTTCGCCCGCGACGCGCGCGTTCTGATCGATGGCGGCTACACAATCGAAGGCGTGACGCCGGTCGACCAGTTTCGTCATACCCCGCATGTCGAGCTGGTGGCGCGTTTCAAACGATAGCAATCTTGCCTCACCATCCCCTGGAGGGGGAGGGTAAGAAAGAGCGCGCTTCAGAACAGCTAATTTTTACCGTCCCCACCTGTCCTGCCAGATCTTCTCGCCGATCAGGCAGGACACCCGCGGCTCCTTCTCGGCCACCGGGACGATCCGGCGCTCGGGCGTACGGCCGGCGACTTCGAGCAGGAGCTTGGTGCGGATCGCCTCCTTGAACTTGTCGCGATCCTTGATCGACACCACGAAGGAACCCGGCCCCCCGATCACGCAATCCTCGTAATACCAGTCGAGATTCTCGATATCCATGGTCGAGTAGGACGGCTCCTTCACCATGATCGGCAGGCCGTTGATGGTGATCCCCTTGGCCAGCGCCTCGTCGCGCGCGCCAACCACGGGCGCACCGTTGTTGTTGGGGCCATCGCCGGAAATATCGATGACGCGCCGCAGGCCCCGATACGGATTGGCGTCGAACAGCGGCATCGCGAAATAGATCGCACCCGAGATCGAGGTGCGGGAGGCGCGGCGGATCGGCGTCTTCAGGATCTCCGCAGCGACCGCGTCCGCGGTTTCCGGGCCGTCGATCACCCGCCAGGGGATGATGATCTTCTGATCGCTCGACGCCGCCCATTCGAAATAGGTCACCGAAATCTTGCCGTTCGGAAGGCTCTTCAGCGCCTGCAGGAATTCCTTCGAGACGATCGCCTGCGCGTAACCCTCGCGCTGGATCGCGAGTTCGTCCAAATCCATCGAATAGGAGACATCGACCGCCAGCACGAGTTCGACATCGACCGAGGGCGCAGTGTCCTTGTCCGCCAGTCGCGACATCGGTTGATTAGCCGGGTTCGGCGCCGCCACGCCCGCGACATCACCGCCGGCGATCGCGCCCGCGACCAGCACCGCCCCGATCGAGACATACCAGCGCATCAGCGGCCCTCCCGTCGAACGTCGCGATGTTGACACGCCGCGCGGCCGGCGAAAAGCGGGAACACGCTTCGACATTCACATTCGAGTTAGTCGGCCGCCTCAATCTTGCGCGGTTTTGCTTTTCCCTCCCGCCAAAGCCGCCAATTTTGCGGCAACGGATTCCCGTGTCATACAGCGCGCGTCAAAAACCGGGGGGTATCATGTTTCGATTCTGCGTCGCGTGCTGCGTGTGGCTGCTGGGCTTCGTTGACGCCGCAATGGCCGAATCCGCGGCCGAGCGCGGCGATTATCTGGTCAACACCATCATGGCCTGCGGCAATTGCCACTCGCCACGCGACGCCAACGGCCAGACGATCAAGGAGAAGGCGTTTTCCGGCGGCCTGACCTTCAACACTCCCGGCTTCGTCGCCACCGCGCCGAACATCACGCCCGACCGCGAGACCGGAATCGGAAGCTGGAGCGATGCCGAGATCAAGCGCGCGCTGGTCGAGGGAATGCGACCGGACCATGGCCGCCTCGCCGGCGTGGCGCTGGCGGCGATCATGCCGGCCAATTTCTACAAGGCCCTGCTGCCGGACGATCTCGACGCCATCGTCGCCTACCTGCACACCGTCAAGCCGGTCCGCAACGAAGTCCCCGATCCCTCCTACAAGGCCGCGGTGCACCGCGATCCCTATACCGATGCCGAGGCCGGCTTCAGCAAGACCATGTTCAGGGATCCGGCGAAGCGCGGCGCCTATCTGGTCACCATCGGCCATTGCATGGAGTGCCACTCGGCCTGGTCGCGGGGCGTTTCGGATTTCAAGACGGGCCTCGGCCGCGGCGGCAGGGTGTTCCCGCCGCGCGAAGGCTCGCCGGAGGGAACGCCGGGGACCACCGCCAGCAACATCACCGCCGACAGGGCTTCCGGCATTGGCGCCTGGACCGATCAGGAGATTGGCCGCGCCATTACCCACGGCGTGGCCCGCGACGGCCGGATGCTCAAGCCGCCGATGGCCTACGCTTTTTACGCGGGGATCAAGCCAGCCGATCTGGCCGACATCATCGCCTATCTGCGCACGGTGCCGCCGCCGCAATGATGCAATCCTGAATCGGCTGGTTCCACCGCGGGCCAGGAGGCTGTATTCTCCCGCGACCATGACGAAACGTCAGGAGGTGCTGGCCGGAATGATCGACACCGTCACCAAGCCGAAGACCAGGGTCAAGACCCAGACCGAACGGCCACGGCTGCACAAGGTCATCCTCGTCAATGACGACTTCACGCCGCGCGAATTCGTGGTCACGGTCCTGAAGGCGGAATTCCGCATGACCGAGGACCAGGCCCACAAGGTCATGATCACCGCGCACCGCCGTGGCGTATGCGTGGTTGCGGTCTTCACCAAAGACGTGGCCGAGACCAAGGCGACGCGCGCCACCGATGCCGGCCGCGCCAAGGGCTACCCGCTGCTGTTCACCACCGAGCCGGAGGAATGAACCGGGGACTGAGGCGCTTCGGCGCCAGGCACCTCATCCGCCAGGCCATAGACGCGCTCGGCCTTTGAGAATCCGGCGATCGGAAACTCGCCCAGATCGCTCCAGCCGCCGGCGCAGGTCTGAGCAAATGCCGCCGACGCCACCACGGTGCGATGCAGGCGGCCCGCGATCTTTTCCAGCCGCGCGGCAAGATTGACGGCGGGCCCGATGCAGGTGAAGTCGAGCCGGTTGCCGCCGCCGATATTGCCGTAGAGAATCCTTCCGACGTGCAATGCGACGCCGAAGCGGAAGCGCTCGATGGTCTCACCAATCGGGAAGTGCATCGCTTCGACATTGGCGCGCAACTCGCGGGCAGCTTCCAGCACGTCGGAACAGACCTGGCTGATGTCGCCGACATACTCGTCGATCGGAAACACCGCCAGCAGACCGTCGCCCATGAACTTCAGGACTTCCCCGCCATGGGTCCTGATCGCCGACACCTGGCAGTCAAAGTAGAGATTGAGGATGTCCACCACGGTCTCGGCCGGCAGCCGGTCCGACAGCGCGGTGAAACCGCGCAGATCCGACAGCCAGATCGCGGCATGCATCGTGTCGGTGTGGCCGCGGCGGATCTGCCCGCCCAGAATCCGGCCGCCGGCGCGGTTGCCGACATAGATGTCAAGCAGGTTCGAAGCGGTGCGGCGCATGCGGGTGATTTCGATGACCCGGGAAAGCGGCGGTATCAGCGACCGCAGAGCGTCGAGCTGTTCATCGGTGAAGCCGCCAGGCTGCCTGGTGGTCCAGCTCGAGGCGTGAACCGAGCCATCGATTTGATGAAGAGGCAGCGCGACATAGTCGGTCACGCCCTCGGCGCGCAAGTCGTCAAAGAACGGGAAGCGCATGCTCTCGGGACCATCGATCAGAGATCTGACTTCCCGTCCCTCATTGAACACGATCGCCAGCGGGCTGCTCAGGTATTCCGGCGAATCCAGCATGTCGTAGCTCGCGGTGCCGGTGACGACCTCGGCGCCCGGGCGCCAGATGAAATTGCGGCCGATGATGTCGGGATGCAACGTGCGAACGAAGATGCCGACGCGCAAGAGCGGCAGGCCGGCCGCAACCAGTCGCTCGCAGGTTTCCGCCATCATCCGCGGCGGATTGGGCGCGGACCTGGCGCCGTCGATCAGCCAGTCGGTCAATTTCTGCAGGTCAGTCACGTTCATGGCCTGCGCATTTGCGGCGCAAGCGGCGAAAACGTCAAGACGCCGCGGTTCGGGGGCCGGGCCCAGGGCCGATGGCGCTTCCAGACCGTCATGGCGATCGTCAGCGCAGCAATCCATCCTCAATTGAAGCATCGGATGTTGCGGCGTTCGCGAGCCCGGTGTTTGTGGCTACCCCCCTTTTCCAACCCCCTCCCAAGGAGCGGAAAAACGGCCACAACGGGCATTCCCGCAAGTGCCCCAATAGCAAACTCGCGCGCGGCCCTGTACTATCGTTCGCGGGCTTGAGCGCGTACTTTCGATCTTCGCCAGGGGCTAATAGTGTCGACTGCTGATGGAATTGCCGCACCACCGCTTGCCGGCGCTGGCGGACAGGACCGCGCAAGCCCCGCCCCGGCGGCCGTCTTGGCGCCGGCTGTTTCGCTTCCCGCGAGCGAACGGGAATTGCGGATCGATCTGTTCCGCGGCCTGGCGCTGTGGCTGATCTTCATCGATCACATGTCCCCCGACATTCTGACCTGGTTCACGATCCGCAGTTACGGATTCAGCGACGCAGCCGAGATCTTCATCTTCATCTCCGGCTATACCGCTGCGTTCGTTTACGGCCGCGCCATGCGCGAGTCCGGATTCGTGATCGCGACGGCGCGGATTCTGCGGCGGGTCTGGCAGATCTACGTGGCCAATGTGTTCCTGTTCACGATCTTCTTTGCGGAAATCGTTTACGCCGCGAGAAGTTTCAACAACCCGCTGTACTCGGACGAAATGGGCGTCAACGATTTTCTCAAGCACCCCGACGTCGCCATCGTCCAGGCGCTGCTCTTGAGATTTCGCCTCCTGAACATGGACGTGTTGCCGCTCTATGTCATACTGATGTTTTTCCTGCCCTGGATCCTGCGGCTGATGCAGTGGCGCGCCGACGTCACGATGGCCCTGTCGGTCGCGCTCTACGTGATGGCATGGAAGTACGATCTGCATCTGACGTCCTATCCGAACGGCTTCTGGGCCTTCAATCCGTTCTTCTGGCAGCTATTGTTCGTATTCGGCGCCTGGTGCGCGCTCGGCGGCGCGCGGCGAATGTCGCGGTTTGTCTTGTCGCCGGTCACGCAGTGGATTGCGATCGGCTATCTGCTGGCGGCGTTCTTCGTCACGATGACGTGGTATTTTCCTCAGCTCAGCTTCTTGATGCCGCGCCGGGTCGAGCAATTCATCTATCCCATCAGCAAGACCGATCTCGACATTCTCAGATTCGCCCACTTCCTGGCGCTGGCTGCGATCACCGTGCGATTGGTGCCGAATGGCTGGCCCGGATTGAAATCGCCCTGGCTGTGGCCATTGATCCTGTGCGGGCAGCATTCGCTGGAGATTTTCTGCCTCGGCGTGTTCCTGGCGTTCGTCGGGTATTTCGTGCTCAGCGAGACTGCCGCTGGCCTCGGCATGCATTTCGTCGCCGCCATTTGCGGAATCCTGGTGATGACCGCCGTGGCGTGGCTCAATACCTGGTACAAGCGCTCCGACCGCGACAGCGCGCCCTGGCGAAGGCAGCCTTGGCGGCAACGCCGACATCGTGGGAGGGGGTTGACGATGCCCTGGTCGGAGGTTGTGCCGGCAGCGACCGCAGCCACGCTCAACGCGCCGCCGTTGCGGTGGGACGGATCAGCTTGCGCCGGTCCTTGACATAGGCGATGGCGGTGCCGAGCCTTTTGACGGTGCCGATGATCTCGCCGTCAAGATCGCCGTCGCAATTCATGTGGGTCGGCGCGATGAAGAATTCGGACTGGTCCCATTGCGCCTTGAAGTCCCAGCGCAGCTGAGGAAGCGTCACCGTCTTCTCGAACGGAAGGCGTTCGCCGCAGACCGCAACGGAATAGACCTGCGTTGGCTTGCCGGCATCCGCGGGCTCGGAACGGCGCAGATAGGTTTCGAGCAGATTCAGCGCCTCGGGCATGCTGCTGAACCAATAGTCGAGGTCGTAGCGCCGCGACGCTCCCTCAAGCCCTCCGACCACGGGATTATAGAACAGGTATTCGTAGGGGTGCAGCCTGACCAGGGTCCCCGCGTCCCACAGGAAGCCTGCGGCCACGACCGCGAGCGCGCCGGAGGCAACCAGGCGACCGCGCGTCGCGAGCGCCGTCACCGCCGCGTCGAGGCCAATGCCGGCAAGGACGGCCAGCGCGGGAACCACGAACAGGAAATGGCGCATTCCGGTGAAGGCCGGGCCGTGGAAGATCACCTGGCAGAGCAGCGGAACCATCACCGTCAGCGCTACCATGACGATATCGCGGCGCGGCAGCAGCGTCGAACCGGTGGCGAGGCGCGGCAACAGCGCGACCGTCATCGCCAGCGCCGCGCCGAACAGCACCAGCAGCGGCATGCGGATCAGAATGTAGATCGGCACATATAGCCGCGGCACCTTCGCCATTTCGTAGACCTGACCGTCGACGACCGTGCGGATGCCGTACTGAAACTCGGCGAACGAGAGCAGGCCGCGGATCGGATTGAGCGGCGCCAGCGCCGCCCACGGCCAGGCCAGGATCATGATCACATAGGCGAGCAACAGCGCCGGCAGCAGCCCTGACAACGAACCGATGGCGAAGCGCCACCGCCCCTGCCCCCGCCAAGGCAGATACAGGACGATGGCGACACCGGCGTAGATCACCAGCAGCAGACCGAGGACCCGAATACCGAGCGCGGCTCCAGCCAGCAGGCCGAACGCTGCGACGTCGCCGACGCGGGGCGACGGCAGGCGGCGCGCGGCGCGGATCAGGAAAAAGGTCGCGCCCATCATGGCGGCGGCGAACGGAATATCCTTGGTGTGGTTGAACATGGTGCCGTACCACGCACCGCAAACGCTCAATGCAATCGCGGTCATCAGGGCTGCGCGCGGCCCCGCGATCAATCGCGCGGTCGCCGCTGCAGCACCGATCCCGCCTATGCCGATCAGCGCACACAGGATATGGCGCAGATCATAGGGATCGATCGGGATCAGATGGCCGAGGATGACGGCGATGATATCGAACAGCCCGCCATAGAGATAAAGGTTCTGGAATTTGAACAGGCCCTGGTCGGCAAAGCCGCTGGTGTAATAAGCGATGATCAATTCGCCGTAGTGATGCTGAACGCCTTCGTCGTTGGAGATCGCGTAGTCCTTGAAGGTGCAAAACGCGACGACGATAAGCGCGGCGATCAGGACCAAGGTCGCGATGTCATAGGCATTGGTGCGCGCTGCTCGTCGGATCTGCCTGCTCCAGGGCAATGCGTTCTGCACGCCGCCGGCAATGCGCTCCCCACCTGGCTTCGCTTCGGTCACTCTCACTTCACCCCCGGCACCGTCCCAGCCGCCGCGTCACCCAAAAGCCCCGAAAAATTCTCGGCTGATGGATGCCCCCCGCGTTCCCGAGGTCCGCATCGTATTCGCTCAGCCAGGGCTTTGACAGCGGCGAAATCCGGTTTTGCATCTGCAACATTGGCCCCTGCCGATAGGTTCCCGGTCCATTGGCAGACGTCAACGCTGCGACGCTCAAGGTCCGGTCTACCCGCCGACCTGCCCGCGTGCTAATTGCGGTGCCAGTGCATTTAATTATATGCCACGGTTTGGCAAATCGCATTGGCCAACAGCCTGCCGGTTCGAACGGCTTCGGTCTGCGCATATCGAACGCGCCGGGCTGACCGCATGGCTCTGGGCCGAGCAGAAACTTCCCACCCGGCAGTTCTTGCCCGGAGCCAGACGCACCAGGCGAAGCCAGCGAAGTCGCACAGGACATACCGATGGCCAATGCGCCGATGATTCCGGCCAGCAAACAGTTATCCATACCCCCATTTGCGATGGCATCAAGTTTGCTTGGCCTGGCACACGGCAGTAAATGGAGTACCGAATTGAGTATCAGCATAGGTGGATTTTCAAACAGCGCCCAATGGCGATCGCCCGCAATCGCGTTACCCCAAGCCAAAAGCGATTTCAGCCCAACCGATACATCGGGGAATTCGCCAGGCAACCCGTCGACGTCAGCCGCCAACTCTTCCGTTGATGGAATTCAGGTCAATCTGCCGAATGGTTTTTCCGTCGGGGTTTTCCGGATTTCCCAGGCCCCCGGGCAAGCACAGGCCGCGACGGCGCTGACCTCGAATGCCGGCGCCTCTTCGGCTCAAATGCTCCAGGAGGTCGAGCAGCTTGTCGCCGCCTTTGCAAATGCTCCAGGAAATGGCGCGGCGCCAGCCAATCCGGAAAGCTTCCCGTCTAACGGCAATCTGGCGCCAGGCCAATCGATGGATGGAATTGATGTCGGGTTGCCGAACGGGTATTCCGCCGAGGTATATCACACCGATGCAGCAAGCGGAGGGACAGGGGCCGCCGGCAGCGGCGCCTCTGACGCTCAAATGGTCAACGTGATGGAACAACTCGTCGCAAATCTGGCGGCATATCCGGCGACCGCCGCCAGTGCCTACAACAAGACCGCGACCGATACATCGGCCCCGACAGCGAATGTCAATTCTGTCGCCTAGCGCCTTTTCCGTTTCGATTGAATCGAAACGCGGCTCTAGATTTTTGATTTGACGCGTTTTCTTGAGGCGAACCGGCCTCCACTTCGCTTGAAAACGCTTTAGTCACGCCTCGGCGACGGGCGGTGGCGGGTGGGGACCGGCCAAGTTACGGCCGCGACTCTGTCGGCAGCCGGATCAGCTCCCCACCTGGCCGCGATGCCGCAGAAAATGATCGGCGAGCACGCACGCCATCATCGCCTCGCCGACCGGCACCGCGCGAATCCCGACGCAGGGGTCGTGACGGCCCTTGGTCGTGATGTCGGTCTCGCCGCCCTTGCGATCCACGGTGCGGCGCGGCGACAGGATCGAAGACGTCGGCTTCACCGCAAAGCGCGCCACCACCGGCTGACCGGTGGAGATGCCGCCCAGAATACCGCCGGCATGATTGGAAAGAAAACTGACGCCCTGGTTGCCCATTCGCATCTCGTCGGCGTTCTCCTCGCCGGACAATTCGGCTGCGCCAAAGCCGGCGCCGATCTCGACGCCCTTCACCGCGTTGATGCTCATCATGGCTGCGGCCAGATCCGCGTCGAGCTTTGCGTAGATCGGCGCGCCCAGTCCCGCCGGCACGCCTTCGGCCACCACCTCGATCACCGCGCCGATCGAGGATCCCTTCTTGCGGATGCCGTCGAGATAGTCCTCGAAGAAGGCGGCCCTGTCCTTGTCGGGGCAGAAGAACGGGTTGCGCGCGATCTCGTCCCAGTCCCATTTGGCGCGATCGATCCGGTGCGGACCCATCTGCACCAGCGCAGCCCGCACGGTGACGCCGGGCAGGATCTTGCGCGCGATCGCGCCGGCGGCGACCCGCGTGGCGGTCTCGCGCGCCGAGGAACGCCCGCCGCCGCGATAGTCGCGCAGGCCGTATTTGGCCTCATAGGTGTAATCGGCGTGGCCGGGACGAAACTTGTCCTTGATGTCGGAATAGTCCTTCGAGCGCTGGTCGGTGTTCTCGATCAACAGCGCGATCGGCGTCCCGGTCGTGACCTGCACCCCGGTCTCCGGGTGCGCCATCACGCCGGAAAGAATTTTCACCGCGTCGGCTTCCTGCCGCTGCGTGGTGAAGCGCGACTGTCCGGGACGGCGGCGGTCGAGATCGCGCTGGATGTCCTCATTGGTCAGCGCGATCAGCGGCGGGCAGCCATCGACCACGCAGCCGATCGCAACCCCATGGCTCTCGCCAAAGGTCGTGACCCGAAACATGTGGCCGAAGCTGTTGAAGGACATTTTTAAGGTCTCGGAAATCGCTGGATCGCCCAATGTCGTAACGCGGGCGGTCCGGGAGGTCAAATCTCTCCATTCGTCATGCCCGGCCGTGTGCCTGGCATCCACGTCCTTCTTCCTCGAAAGTAAGCAAGGCGTGGATGGCCGGGCATAGGCGAGCGAAAGCGACGCTGTCCTTCGGACGGCTATGCCCGGCCATGACCGCGATTGGATTAACTATACTTCCTCAACCCGCCGTCGCCGAACACGTAGACCGCGCCCTGCTCGATCATCAGATCCGCGGCGCTTTCCGGCGTCTCGAAGCCGAGCGCCACCATCAGCGCCCGCGCGGTGCCGCCATGGGCCACCGCGACGGTGTCACCCGTCAGCTGACGGTACCACTCGCTCATCCGCGCCTGCACCGAAACATAGCTCTCGCCGCCCGGCGGCGACACCGTCCATTTGTCGCGCTGGCGGGCCGCGAACACCGTGGGATCGGCGCGTTGCGCCTGCGCCAGGGTCGAGCCTTCCCATTGGCCGTAGCCGATCTCGCGCAACCGGTCGTCGATCGCGTACCCCGCAAGTGGCAGCCTCAAAGTGCCGCGCACCAGTTCCATGGTCTGCCGGGCCCGGCCGAGCGGACTGGCGACGAACCCCGGCTGCGCCGCGCTGCGCCCGTCGCGCGCCCAGAGATCGGCGAGGATGCGGCCCGCGCCGGCGGCCTGGCTGCGGCCGAGATCGTTGAGGGGAATATCCTGCACGCCCTGCAGCCGGCCTACCGCATTCCACTCGGTTTCGCCGTGGCGAATGTAGTAGATGGTCGGCGCGGGCATCGTGGTTGCGGTTATTCCTTGCTCAGGGAATTGCTGAGCGAAATATCCGGCGCGTCCGGCCGCTTCATGCCGACGACGTGATAGCCGGAATCCACGTGGTGCACCTCGCCGGTGACGCCGCGCGACATGTCGGACAACAGATACAACGCGCTGTCGCCGACTTCCTCCGTTGTCACGGTGCGGCGCAGCGGCGCGTTGTATTCGTTCCATTTCAGGATGTAGCGGAAATCGCCGATGCCGGACGCGGCCAGCGTCTTGATCGGTCCCGCCGAGATGGCGTTGACGCGGATGTTCTTCTCGCCGAGATCGGCGGCGAGATAGCGTACGCTGGCCTCCAGCGCCGCTTTCGCAACCCCCATCACGTTGTAATGCGGCATCCATTTCTCGGCGCCGTAATAAGTCAGCGTCACGATCGAGCCGCCGTCGACCAGGAGCTTTTCGGCGCGCTGCGCGATCGCGGTCAGCGAGTAGCAGCTGATCAGCATGGTTTTGGAAAAATTATCCGCGGTGGTCTCCAGGTAACGGCCATCGAGCTGATCCTTGTCGGAAAAGGCGATCGCGTGCACCACGAAATCGATCTTGCCCCATTTCTCCTTCAGCACCTCGAACACCGCATCGATGGTCGAGGGGTCGGTGACGTCGCAATGTCCGAGCAGGAGGCCGTCGAGTTCCTTCGCCAGCGGCTCGACCCGCTTTTTCAGCGCGTCGCCCTGCCAGGTCAGGGCGACTTCCGCGCCCGCCGCATGGCAGGCCCGGGCGATGCCCCAGGCGATCGAGCGGTTGTTGGCAACGCCGAGGATCACGCCCCGCTTGCCCTGCATCAGACCTGAATTCTGCGCCATCCGGTTTCCAATCGATCTCATTCAGGTTTGGAGGTACACCAGCGCCTGCGGCCGGTACAGCCCCCATCCGCCCCGGTTTGGTTGGCCCCGCAACCTTAACGCGCGGAATAGCCGCTCCATACTGGTGTTAGTTTATCTGAGGCATTCAAATCACCGATATTGAACGCCTGCGGACAAAGCTGGGATCGAGCCTGATGACCGCGTTTCGCGAAAGTGTCGAAGCCATGATTCCGGCGCTGCGCCGGTATGCGCGTGCGCTGACGCGCGATGCCGACACCGCCGACGATCTGGTGCAGGACACGCTGGTGCGGGCGTTGCGTTCGGAACGGCTGTTTCTCGGCGGCGACGTCAGGAGCTGGCTCTACACCATCCTGACCAACCTCAACAAGAACAGGCGACGATCGCTGGCCCGGCGGCCGCAATTCATTCCGCTGCTGGAGAACAATCCCGACGCCAGCGGCACCGAGGCCGAAAGCCGCGACATCGCGCGCGCGCTCGCCACGCTGGTCGAGGAGCAGCGCGCGGTGCTGCTGCTGGTGATGCTGGAAGGATTGAGCTATCGCGAGGTCGCCGACATTCAGGGCGTGCCGATCGGCACGGTGATGTCGCGGCTGGCGCGCGCGCGCGCCCATGTGCGCGCCGTGCTTGAGGGCGAGCGTCCCGCGTTGCGGCGGGTGAAATGATGGCAAGCTTGATGCAAGGCTATTTCATGCAAGGGTATTTTGCGGAAACCATATCGCGGCGACGGCGGTTCTTCCCCGCGCCTGCCGTTGCGGGGCGGAACTACCCCGGGATGATTTCGACGAAGAAGAGACAACGACCATGAGCGATCCAAGGATTCCCGTCACCGAAGACGAGCTTCACGCCTACGTCGACAATGAATTGCCGGCGGAGCGCCGCGGCGACGTCGAGGCCTGGCTCGCAGCGCATGCCGAGGATGCCGAGCGGGTGCGGTCATGGCGCGCGATGGCGGAGGCGCTGCACGCGCGCTACGATCAGGTCGCCGACGAGGCGGTGCCGAAGCGGCTTGAGATCGAGCGCCTGGTGCGGCGGCCGCGCCGATGGATGTACGGCGCGATCGCCGCGACGCTTCTGGCATTTGCCGGCGGCGGTGGCGTCGGCTGGCTGGCGCATGGCGTGACGGCGTCGCCGTCGGCGTTCCAGAGCCTGACTTTGGACGCGCTGGATGCGCATCGGCTCTATGTCGTCGAGGTTCGCCATCCGGTCGAGGTGCCGGGCAGCGAGCGCGAGCACCTTCAGGTATGGCTGACCAGGCGTTGCGGCTGGGACGTCCGCGCGCCGGAACTGGATGCGACGGGACTGAAGCTGGTCGGCGGACGGCTGTTGCCCGGCGCGTCAGGACCCGCATCATTCCTGATGTATGAGAGCGCCTCGGGCGAACGCTTCACGCTTTACGCCTCGCGCGGCAAAACCGGCACCGCGCAGATGCGCTATACCGCCGCCGAGAACTCGGGCGCGATGTACTGGTCCGAAGATGATGTCGGCTATGTGCTGAGCGGCCCTTCCGACAAGGACCGGCTCAACCAGGTCGCGCGGCAGGTCTACGACCAGACCGAAAAAAGCGGGGGGTGAAGGGCGTTGATTGTTTGGCGAGTCCGGCAGGTCGTCCAAATTCGGACATCAAGAATTTGAATTTGGAACATGGACGCGTCTCAAAAACGCACCAGGTGCTCACGAAAAGTATGATGGTGCGTTCGATCCGCCGATCGACGCAAGCGGCCTCGACCGGGGTTTTGTACCGCGCTGGTCCCCCAGGTCGAGGCCGCACCTTTTCGGCTGGCGCGTGGCGATCAGCCGAGATCGCTGCGCGGATGATAGGGGTGGGCGTCGCGCCACTTTTCCATCAACGCTTCCAGCTCCGCATCGTTCCCGTCCGGCAGCATGATCCGGGTGGTGGCGAACAGGTCGCCGGTACCGCCCGGTTTCGGCAGGCCCTTGCCTTTCAGGCGGAAAATCCTGCCGCTCGAGGTATTTTTCGGGATCGACAACTCGACCGCGCTGCCGAGCGTTGGCACGCGAACCTTGCCGCCGAGCACCGCTTCGTACAGCGTGATCGGCAGATCGAGGCGCAGGTCGCTGCCGTCGATCTTGAAGAACGGGTGCGGCGCGACGCTCACGGTGATCAGCAGATCGCCCGGCGGGTGGCCCGCCGCGGTCTCGCCCTGCCCCTTGAGCCGGATCTGCTGGCCGGCGACAACGCCGGCGGGAATCTTGACATTGAGCTCCTTGCCGGTTGGCAGCCGGACACGCTTCTCCACGCCCTTGACCAACTCCTCCAGCGACACCGTCATGGCGACGGATAGATCGAGATCGAGCGCGATGGCGCCGGGGTCGAACTCGAAGGTCCTGCCGGCGCCGCCCCGCCCGCCGCGCGCCGTAGCCTGGCCGAACATGCTGTTGAGGATGTCCTCAAAACCGCCGCCGCCAAAGCTCGCGCCAGCGCCACCGGTACGGAAGGTGTGGGTCTCGAAACCGGCACCCTGGGCCCCGCGCGCCCGCGGATCGCCGCCGCCGGCAAAACCCTGGAAGCGCGGCTTGCCCTCGGCGTCGATCTCGCCGCGGTCGAACTGCTTGCGCTTCGCCTCGTCGCCGAGGATCTCGTTGGCCGAATTCAGCTCGGAAAAGCGCGCCGCGGACTTCGGATCATTCTTGTTGGCATCGGGGTGATGCTTCTTGGCAAGCTTGCGATAGGCGCTCTTGATCGCCGCAGCGCTGGCGCCCCGCTGCACCCCCAAGACCTCATAGGGGTCGCGCATCCGTCAGGTCTCCTCTTAAGGAAATCAGATGTTAGTTCGGGCGATCCGCCCGCCGAAAGTTCATTTGGGGTCTTCGTGGCATTTTTGCAACGGGAAGAAGAGCCGTTCAGCTCTGCCTCCACGGTTTCAGCGTATGAATTTCCCACTGCCCATGGCCGGTCTTGCAGGCGGCGCCCTGCAGCCAGCTTTCCGAGCGGCCATTGACGTAGCTTGCCAGGAAATCCCGGCAGGTCCGCCCCTCCGAGGAATAAGCCTGGGCCAGCGGCGTCACCGAGCCCCGCGCGCCGGTCTCGGGATTTTCCCAGGGCTGGCTGGCATCCTTGTCGCCGCGGGTCAGCACGTCGGACGCCGCATTGCGGGCAAAGGCGAGATCGCTGTCGCTCGGCGCCGCCAGGCTTGGCTGCGCGGGGCCAATGGAATTGGTGACGTCGTCGCCCATTTTGGCGAAAGCACCATCGGTGCGGGACAGGCTGCAGCCGCCGGAGCCGATGCCGATCAAAATCAGGGTCGTCACCAAGCCGGCCGGCCCGATCGCCGATAGGCCAAAGCGTCCCCATGCCCTATATAGGACAAGCCTAAAACAGGGCTGCAACGCGCTTCTGGCCGCAGGCGGGCGCAACTCGGAACTCCTGAGATGACGGACACGACCTCCATCCAACACCCGACACCCTTAACATCCGGTGATTTCACCGCCGCCGGGGAGCCGTTTGCACTGTTCGGGGAGTGGTTTGCGGAAGCGGTGAAGGCCGAACCCAACGATCCCAATGCCATGGCGTTGGCCACCGTCGACCCCAACGGCCTGCCCGACGTGCGGATGGTGCTGATGAAGGACTATGACGCCGCGGGGTTCGTGTTCTACAGCCACATCGCCAGCCAAAAGGGCCGCGAACTCGCCGCAAATCCTAAGGCGGCCTTACTTTTTCACTGGAAATCGCTGCGCCGGCAGGTGCGGATCCGTGGACCCGTGTCTCGGGTGACCGAAGCCGAGGCCGACGCCTATTTCGCCACCCGGCCGAAACAGGCCCAGATCGGCGCCTGGGCCAGCAAGCAGTCGCAGCCGCTGGAAAGCCGGCTCGCCTTTGAACAGGCCCTCGCCAAGTTCGCGGCCAAACACCTCGTCGGCGAGGTGCCGCGCCCGGCTGGCTGGAGCGGCTGGCGCGTCGCGCCGCTGCGGTTCGAATTCTGGCACGACCGCCCGTTCCGCCTGCACGACCGCGTCGAATTCAGCCGCGACGCTCCGGACCAGGACTGGTCCAGGACGCGGCTTTACCCCTGATCAGGAATTTATAGGTGCCCATGTCCACTTCATCCAACAACGGACCGCGCCGCACGCTGCTCCTGACCGGCGCCAGCCGCGGCATCGGCCATGCGACCGTGATCCGCTTTTCCTCGGCCGGCTGGCGCGTCATCACCTGTTCGCGCCATCCCTTCCCGGAAGATTGCCCGTGGGACGCCGGACCCGAGGATCACATCCAGGTCGACCTCGCCGACCATGACGATACCTCGCGCGCCATTGCGGAAATTCGCCAGCGCCTGGAAGGCGGCATGCTGCACGCGCTGGTCAACAACGCCGCGATTTCGCCAAAGGCGGAAGGCGGCGCCCGGCTCGGCTCGATCGACACCGACATCGACACCTGGAGCCATGTGTTCAGGGTCAATTTCTTCGCGCCGATCATGATGGCGCGCGGGCTGATCGAGGAATTGAAGGCGGCCAAGGGCTCGGTGGTCAACGTCACCTCGATCGCGGGCTCCCGCGTGCATCCTTTTGCGGGCGCGGCCTACGCGACCTCGAAGGCGGCGCTGGCCTCGCTGACCCGCGAGATGGCGTCGGATTTCGGCCGCATCGGCGTGCGCGTCAACTCGATCGCGCCGGGCGAGATCGACACCTCGATCCTTTCGCCGGGCACCGAGAAGATCGTTGAGCAACAGATCCCGCTGCGCCGGCTGGGCACGCCGGACGAAGTCGCCAAGATCATCTACGTGCTGTGCACGGAGACCAGTTCCTACGTCAACGGCGCGGAGATCCACATCAACGGCGGCCAGCACGTCTGACCGCAATCGTCCTTCGACCGGCGCGCGCTCTGCGCGGATCCGTCGGATGCGCCGGATTGACGTTACCTCAAATCAATCCGCGCAGGATTTGCGCTGCCTGCCAGCGTAGCGTTTCGTCGGCGTTGGAGATGCTGGAGCACTCATCTTCCCGCTCGCCGTCTGACAGCACCGCGCCGCAATGCCGGCAGGTCCGCGCCGAGATCGCCTGCGCCCTGCCGGCCACGTTGCGGCCCTGCTGGTAGCTGGCGAAGTCGACGACGTTGCGCGCCTGCATTATGAGTTTCTCAACCATTGCTGTCCTCGCGATCTGTGCGAGGGTTATCGCAGAAAGGCGTCGCACAAACGTTCAGCGCAACGCTCAAATTTTAGCGGAGAGGTTGAGGCGGGAATCTGTCGACACGCCGCCACTTTCTTAACCCTGGCAGCGAGCCCAAAAGACGCCGGAATTTCGCCTCGGCTATGTCCTGACGTGTCTTCTTCATGGGAACCGGTGTCCCCCCGCAACAAATGCAGGGCGGGCTTTCGCCCGAAAACGCCTTGGCTACAGCCACTTCTTCCATTTGAAATACAGGTAGGGCCCCGCTGCCGCGGCCAGCATCATCAGCACCGCCAGCGGATAGCCGTGCTGCCATTCGAGTTCCGGCATGACCTTGAAATTCATGCCGTAGATCGAGGCGATCAGGGTCGGCGGCATCAGCACCACCGCCATCACCGAAAACAGCTTGATGATGTTGTTCTGCTCGAGATTGACGACACCGAGCATCGCATCCAGCACGAAGGTGATCTTGTTGGAGAGATAGGAGGCGTGGTCGGTCAGCGAGGTCACGTCGCGCTGCATGGTCTTGAGCTGCTCGCGCATGTCCTTGGACCATTTGACGCCATCGACCGCCGCCGCAACGAAGGTCACCACCCGCCCGATCGAGACCAGACTCTCGCGCACTTTCGAGGTCAGGTCGCCCTTGCGCCCGATCGCGATCAGGATGTCGGAATAGCGTTTGGCATGCCCGGTGCGCGCCGCGCCCTCGGGCTCGAAAATATCGTGGCTGATCGTGTCCATGTCACCGCCGGCGCGCTCCAGAATGTCGGCGTTGCGGTCGATCACCGCGTCCAGCAGCTCCATCAGCACCATTTCACCGGTGATGCCGGGCGCACATGAGCGCGCCAGCTTGTTTTCCACCAGCAGGAACGGCTTCGGCTCGTCATAGCGCACGGTCACCAGGCGGTGGCTGGCCAGGATGAAGGTCACCGCCGTGGTGCGCGGATTCTCCGTGTCCGCCGCGCACATCAGGGTGGCCGTCATGTAACGGGCGCCGTTCTCGATATAGAGCCGGCTGGAAATCTCGATTTCCTGCATGTCCTCCCGGGTCGGTACCGCGATCCCGGCCAGCCGCTCCACCGCCTTGTCCTCGACGGCGGTCGGTTTCACGAGGTCGATCCAGACCGCATTGTCCGGAAGCGCCGCCAGATCGGTGATGGCGGCCTTTTTCAGGGAGGTTTCGGTGGGGACGAATACCGAGAACATGGGGGTACTCCGGACAGGCGGGCAAATTAACCAACAGGACTTAGCTCGATTCTGGCAAGCCTTTCATGACCGTCAGCCGACGCGGCCCCCGGAATTTGCGGCAGCCCGGTGGCAGGAGGGTGGCGGGGATTCGGCGGCCGCGCCAATAACGGCCCGAGAAGCCAACCGACGCGCGAAGGAGTTGCGGCAAAAAAGACACAGCCGCGGTGCCGCATCGCGGGACAGGCCATCTAAGCGCTGGAATTATTGCCAATTTCGGCGATAATGCGGCTAACAGAATCGTGGCGTTTGAGGCGCAGTGTGGCGCCGCGTACGCAAGGCCTTCGATTGGACCTACATCATGTCGTCGCTAAAACTAAGTTTGGTTGTTCTGGCTGCCGGCCTGATGTTGTCGGGCTGCATGGAAACGGCAACCTATGAGGCGACCAATACCAGCGCCTTCAAGCCCCGCGACAAGGAACTGCTGGCGAAGGTCCGCTACGAGAACGTGCAGCCTGCGGAAAGCTACCGCCGCGCGATCGTCGAGTATCACCGCAAGGAAGCGCCCGGCACGATCGTGGTCGATTCCGACAACCACTACCTCTATCTCGTGCAGAACGACGGCAAGGCGATCCGCTACGGCATCACCGTCGGCGAGGAAGCCATGGCGTGGTCGGGCATCGCCAAGATCGGCAGCATGGCCGAATGGCCGCCCTGGCATCCGACCAAGAGCGAGATCGAGCGTCTCGGCGTTCCCACTTTCGTGGCGCCGGGTCCTGACAATCCGATGGGTTCGCGCGCGCTCTATCTCTACTCGGGCGGCAAGGACACCCTGTTCCGGATTCACGGCACCAACCAGCCGGAATATATCGGTCAGTCGATCTCCTCCGGCTGCATCCGGATGACCAACGAGGACGTGATCGATCTGTACAACCGGGTGAAGATGGGCGCCATCGTCGTCGTGCTCGCTCCACACCATGGCGACACGCCGCTTGGATCCGGTTCGCAGATGGCGCTCGGCGGCGGTACCTCCAACCTCGGACCGGTGACGCAGTAGACCAATTGCTCGGTTCTTCGAGAACAAAAGCGCCGGTTTCACCGGCGCTTTTTTGTTGGCGGGTTGTTGGCTGGCGCCTTGTCGGCTGGCGCCTTGTCGGTTGGCGACTTGCCGCCGCCGGTATCCGGCGCGACGCCGTCTGGTTTGGCGCGCGTCGGGTGTGGCGGCGAGCTGGCGCGGCGGCGCGTCGTCCGGGCGCTCGGCGGGCAATAGCGGCGCGATATGCGGCAGCGGGTCCCATACGTTCCACTGGCAGATCTTGTAGTCGTTGTGCCGTTCCATCAGGTCGAGATGGATATGGTCCTCGTGGTACCAGTCCGAGCCGGGCCCCAGCACGGTTGCAAACCGTGCGCACACCGAATGCAGCACGCTCTCGCGCAACTCCCGCGGCACCGTGCGGTCGGTCAGCGAAATCGATCGGCCGTCGGCGAGCTTGACGGAGCGAACGTCGAGCGCATTGGCGCGGCCATGTTCGGACAAGACGGCGCCGACGACGCGGTTGCGGCCGCGGCATTCGAACGAGTCGAAATTGTCGAGGTCGGTGATGACGCTGCCGAGGCTTCTTGCCAGCGGCGCCATGTCGGTGCGGATCCAGTCGGCGACCGCCGACGCCATGGTGCAGCGGAGGATCGCCGCCGGCTTGACCGCGACCCGGCCCTTGTCGGGCAGCACCACGGCTTCCAGCCGCACCAGGTCTTCTCCACCGCAGCCGCCGGCGCCGTGGATATCGGGAATGCTGGGGGCGATGGCAATCGCCTCGGACAGCGCCAGCCGGCAGGCCGAGGGCTGGGGCGCCGGCGCGGCCTGCTCGGCCGGCTTGTCAGCCTCGGCGGGGGTCTGTTTTGCAACGGCGGGCTTTTCTGGTTGGGCCGCCGGCGCATCCGCGGGACGCGGCTTCGGCAGGGGGATGGATACCCTGAGCACGGCCCGGCGCTGCTTGGCCTGTTATCCCCGAACAGGATGCTCCATGGTGCCTGGGCGGACCGGCGCGCCGCGGCGGCGGAATCGGGTTGCCCACAGAGCACAGCAGCGCCGCCACGGCGGCAATGATTGCCGTTTCGCCGCAGCGCAAGCCGCGACAAGGCCATTTGCGGCACGCATTCGACGCGCTAAACTTCATGGCAATTCCGTGAAAAATCGCGGCAAGCGATCGCACCTTGAGGAGGGACTTCCGTATGCGTGGGTTGATGCAAGACTGGCCTTTGCTGTGTCACCGTATTCTCGAACATGCGGCGACCATCCATGGAACACAGGAGGTCGTCACACGCTCGGTCGAAGGCCCCATCCACCGCACCAACTATGCCGAAATCCACAAGCGCGCGCTGAAGATCTCGCAGCGCCTCGATCGCGACGGCATCAAGCTCGGCGACCGCGTCGCCACCATTGCCTGGAACACCTGGCGCCATCTCGAGGCATGGTACGGCATCATGGGCATCGGCGCGATCTGCCATACCGTCAACCCGCGACTGTTTCCCGATCAGATCGCCTGGATCATCAACCACGCCGAAGACCGCGTGGTGATGACCGATATCACCTTTGTGCCGATCCTGGAAAAAATCGCCGACCGGCTTCCCAGCGTCGAACGCTACATCGTCTTCACCGACAAGGCGCATATGCCGCAGACCACGCTGAAGAACGCGGTCGCCTATGAGGACTGGATCGCGGAGGCCGACGGCGATTTCAAGTGGAAGACCTTCGACGAAAATACCGCGGCTGCGATGTGCTACACCTCCGGAACCACGGGCGATCCCAAGGGCGTGTTGTATTCGCATCGTTCCAACGTGCTGCATGCGCTGATGGCCAACACCGGCGATTCCCTCGGCGCAGGCGCGGGCGACACGATGCTGCCGGTGGTTCCGCTGTTCCATGCCAACAGCTGGGGCATCGCCTTCTCGGCCCCCTCGATGGGCACCAAGCTGGTGCTGCCCGGCGCGAAGCTCGACGGCGCCTCGGTCTTCGAACTGCTGGAGACCGAAAAGGTGACCCACACCGCCGGCGTCCCGACGGTGTGGCTGATGCTGCTCAATCATATGGCCGCCAACAAACTGAAGCTGCCTCACCTGCGAATGGTGGTGTGCGGCGGCTCGGCGATGCCGCGCTCGATGATCAAGGCGTTCGTCGACATGGGCGTGGCGACGCGCCACGCCTGGGGCATGACCGAGATGAGCCCGATCGGCACCCTCGCGGCGCTGAAGCCTCCCTTCACCGAACTCACCGGCGAGGCCCGGCTCGACATCCTGCAGACCCAGGGCTATCCGCCGTTCGGCGTCCAGATGAAGATCACCGACGATGCCGGCAAGGAACTGCCGTGGGACGGCAAGACGTTCGGCCGCCTGAAAGTCGCGGGGCCGGCGGTATCGAAGGCGTATTTCCGCGTCGATGCCAACATCCTCGACCAGGACGGTTTTTTCGACACCGGCGACGTCGCCACCATCGACCAGTACGGCTACATGCGGATCACCGACCGCTCCAAGGATGTGATCAAATCCGGCGGCGAGTGGATTTCGTCGATCGATCTGGAAAATCTCGCGGTCGGCCACCCGGCGGTCGCCGAAGCTGCCGTGATCGGCGTCCACCATCCCAAATGGGACGAACGTCCGCTCCTGATCGTGCAGCTGAAGCAGGGCCAGCAGGCGACGCGCGAGGACATCCTGAAATACATGGATGGCAAGATCGCCAAATGGTGGATGCCGGATGACATCCAGTTCGTCGACGCCATTCCCCACACCGCGACGGGCAAGATCCTGAAGACCGCGCTGCGCGACCAGTTCAAGACCTACAGCTTCCCGAACGCGGCGGCGTAAGCTTTCGAGTTCTCATCCTCCGAGACGGCCGCGCTTGCGGCCCTCTCGGGATGAGGCCCTCCGGACCCTCGTGGCGAGCCAGCAAGGTCCGCGCTTCTCGAACCTGAGGCCAGACACGACCGCGCTTGCCCCCGGGCGAAGGAGACGCCCAAATCCCTTGAATTTGACGCAAGTCCGTGGTCTCAAACGGGCAGTTTGAGAGCCTGGCCCATTTGGGCCGGCAAAATTCCAGCCTGGCAGAATTGAAGCGATGGCCCGCAGGTTTTCTGCTCCCTATCAATCGGAGCCCGTGTCGAGCCTCGCGTCCTGGGCGCGCAATCTGGCGGTATTTTCCGTGGTCGCGGTGCTGGTCTCGATCATCATCGTCCGCTTCGGCTTCCTCGAAATGAAACCGGCATTGGCGACCTTCTTCGGCGCGCTGGCCTGCGCCGGTCTTTCGATTCTGGTCGGCCTCGCCGGCGCGGCCGCGATCTGGCAAAACGGCTCGCGTGGCATGAGCCGCATCCTGCTGGCATTCTTCATCGACGTCGTGGTGTTGGCCTATCCCGCCTATCTCGGCCTGCAATACCGCAAATTGCCGCCGATCCACGACATCACCACCGATCCGATCGACCCGCCGCGCTTCGAAGCGCTGGCGCGGCTGCGCACCGGCGACGGCACCAACACCGCCGTCTATGCCGGATTGTATTCGGCCGAACAGCAGCGGATCGCCTATCCGGACATCGAGACCGTCGAGCTCGAGGTTCCGGTGCAGCGGGCCTATGAGATCACGCTGCAACTGGTCACCAAGCGCAAATGGCTTGTGATCGACGAGCGCGCGCCGCAGCCGCCGCGCCGAATCGGCCGCATCGAGGCGGTGGCGCGCACCCCGATCATGGGTTTCCGCGAGGACGTGTCGATCCGCGTCACGCCCGACGGCGAGGATTCCCGCGTCGATATCCGTTCCTCGTCCCGCTATTTCGAGAGTGACCTCGGCAGCAACGCCGCGCGCGTCCGCAAGCTGACCGACGACATCAACAACGCGGTCGACAACGCGAGCCTCAAGCCGGCGGTCAAGAAGCCGACCGCTGCCCGCCAAGGTTCCGCCGAAGGTCGTGAAGAAGTGACGTCTTCGTCATTCCGGGATGGTCCGAAGGACCAGACCTCGGATGTGCAGTTGCACATCGGGGAATCTCGCGCGGCAACTTCCGGATTCCGGGTTCGCGCTTACGCGCGCCCGGAATGACGATTGGCTAGGACGCCGCCAACCGATAGCGTCCCGCCGATCACCGGGTCGCCGTCGGTCGCCACGATCCCTCGCCCGACCAGATCCTCCAGATGCGCCAGCACGGAATAGCCGGCAGCCCCCGTCAGCCGCGGATCGATGCCGATATAGATCGCGCGCACGATGGTGGGAATATCCGCCTCCCCCTTTGCAAGGCGGTGCAGGATCGAGGCCTCGCGCGCCTGACGGTGGCGGATCAGAAACCGCACATAGCGCGGTCCTTCCGGGATTTCCGGGCCGTGACCCGAGAAGTACAAATCCTCATTCCGCGCCGTGAGCTTTTCCAGCGAGGCCATGTAGTCGATCATCGATCCGTCCGGCGGTGCCACGATCGAGGTCGACCAGCCCATCACATGATCGCCGACAAAAAGCATTTTTCGCTCCGGCCAGGCGAACGCCAGATGATTGGCGGTGTGGCCCGGGGTCGCCACCGCCTGGAGCTGCCAGCCCGCCCCCTCGATGGTTTCGCCATCGTGCACCTCGATGTCCGGCCTGAAGTCGCGGTCGGCACCCAATTCCGGATTATGCTTCTCGCTCTCGAAGCGCGGCCGCGACGCCCGGTGCGGCCCCTCGGCATAGACGGCGGCGCCGGTTGCCGCCTTGATCCGCGCGGTGTTCGGCGAGTGGTCGCGGTGGGTGTGGGTGACCAGGATATGCGTCACGGTTTCGCCGCGCACCGCATCGAGCAGCGCCTGCGCATGGGCTTCGCTGTCGGGGCCGGGATCGATGATGGCGACCTTGCCCTGGCCGACGATGTAACTCACCGTGCCGGTGAAGGTGAACGGGCTCGGATTGTTGCAGAGAATCCGCCGCACCCCGGGCCGCACTTCATCGACGACGCCCGGCTTGAGCTGAAAGTTGCGGTTGAAGGGGACGTCGTCGTTGTCGGCCATGGAATTCCTACGTGGCGTTGGCGCGCGAAATAACCTTCGTCGTCGTACCCCGCGAAAGCGGGGTATCCAGTAATCGCTGGCGTCTGAGACAAGACGCGAGGCCGCCGAGTACTGGATCGCCCGCTTTCGCGGGCGATGACACGCAAAATGCGGGGCATGCCCGGGTATTCATCGGCGACCTTACGAAAACGCCTGGATGCCGGTGATGGCGCGGCCGAGGATCAGCGCATGGACGTCGTGGGTGCCTTCATAGGTATTCACGGTTTCCAGGTTCGCGGTATGGCGCATCACGTGATATTCGATCTGGATGCCGTTGCCGCCGTGCATGTCGCGGGCCATGCGCGCGATATCGAGCGCCTTGCCGCAATTGTTGCGCTTGACGATGGAGATCATCTCCGGCGCCATCTTGCCTTCGTCCATCAACCGCCCGACGCGGAGCGAGGCCTGCAGGCCGAGCGCGATGTCGGTCTGCATGTCCGCAAGCTTCTTCTGCACCAGCTGCGTCGCCGCCAGCGGCCGATTGAACTGCTTGCGGTCGAGCGTGTATTGCCGCGCGCGCGCCATGCAGTCTTCCGCGGCCCCCATCGCGCCCCAGGAAATGCCGTAGCGGGCGCGGTTGAGGCAGCCGAACGGCCCCTTCAGGCCGGACACGTTGGGCAGCAGCGCGCTTTCCGGCACCTCGACGCCTTCCATCACGATTTCGCCGGTGACGGATGCGCGCAAGGAAAGCTTGCCGGCGATCTTCGGCGCCGACAGGCCCTTCATGCCCTTCTCGAGGATGAAGCCGCGGATCTGGTTGTTGTGTTCGGCCGATTTCGCCCACACCACGAACACGTCGGCGATCGGCGCGTTGGAAATCCACATCTTGGTGCCGGTCAGCCGGTAGCCGTCGGCGGTCTTCTCGGCGCGGGTCTTCATGCCGCCGGGATCGGAGCCGGCGTCCGGCTCGGTCAGGCCGAAGCAGCCGACCCACTCGCCGGTGGCGAGCTTGGGCAGGTATTTCTTGCGCTGGTTCTCGTCGCCGTAAGCGTAGATCGGGTGCATGACCAGCGACGACTGCACCGAATTCATCGAGCGATAGCCGGAATCGACGCGCTCGATCTCGCGCGCCACCAGGCCGTAGGCGACGTAGCTTGCATTGGCGCAGCCATATTCCTCCGGCAGGGTGATGCCGATCAGGCCGAGTTCGCCCATCTCGTTGAAAATCTCGCGATCGGTCTTCTCTTCCAGATAGGCCTTGGTGATGCGCGGCGCCAGCTTGTCCTGCGCATAGGCGCGCGCGGTGTCGCGGATCATGCGCTCGTCTTCGGTGAGCTGCTCGTCGAGCATGAACGGATCGTCCCACTGGAAATTCACCGGGGACGGCTTGTCCTTGGTCTGAGGGCGTACGCTCATGAAAATTCCTTTCGCATCGCTTTGTTCATTTTAAAGCGCCGAGGGCCGAAGCGCAAATGGATTGGGGAATCACTCTTCGTCATTCCGGGACGGCTCGCAGAGTCCGGATCTCGGATCCGGCGCGCGAGCGCCAGCCCGGATGACGAAGCTACCCTTCAAGCTGTTCGCTGGACACGATCTCGATGCCGAAACCGGACAGTCCCTTGTAGTCATGCACCGACGACGTCAAATTCCGGATCGAGGTAACGCCGAGATCGCGCAGGATCTGCGCGCCGACGCCGACCTCGCGCCATTGCCGGTTGCGGTCGGCTTCCGCGGTTTTCTCCTCCGGCAGCGGCGAGACCGGGACGCCGGCGGCGCCATCGCGCAAGTACACCAGCACGCCGCTTCCGTTTTTCTTGAAATGCGCGAGCACGGCCTGCATGCGCGCCGGCCCGGTGAAAATGTCCCTGACGATGTTGGGTTTGTAAAAGCGAGTGAGCACATTCTTGCCGTCACCGACGCCGTTATAGACGAAGGCCACATGCGCGATCTCGTCGAACGGCGAGCGATAGGCGTAACCCTGCAGCGGCCCGATCGGGCTCTCCGCGGTGAAGGTCGAAACACGTTCGATCAGCTTTTCGCGCGCCTGGCGGTAGGCGATCATGTCGGCGATGGTGACATGCTTGAGCTTGTGGGCCTTGGCGAACCGCGCCACCTGCTCGCCCTTCATGACCGTCCCGTCGTCGTTCATCAGCTCGCTGATGACGCCGACCGGCGGCAGGCCGCTCAGCTTGCAGAGATCAACCGCCGCTTCGGTATGGCCCGAGCGCAGCAGCACGCCGCCGTCACGCGCAATCAGCGGAAACACGTGACCGGGCCGCGCAAAATCGTTGGCGCCGACATTCGGATTGGCCAGCGCCCGGCAACAGGACGCCCGTTCGTCCGCCGAAATCCCGGTGCCGCCATCGGGCTTGTAGTCGATCGAGACGGTAAAGGCGGTGGTGTGATTGGACTCGTTGTGCGCCACCATGGGATCGAGCCGCAGCCGGCGCGCGTCTTCGGTGGTGATCGGCGCGCAGACGATGCCCGAGGTGTGGCGGATGATAAACGCCATCTTCTCGGCGGTGCACAGCGATGCCGCGACAATCAGATCGCCCTCGCCTTCACGGTCGTCGTCATCGGTGACGACGACGAGTTGGCCGCTGGCGAAGGCGTGCAGAACTTCCTGGATCGGGTCGGCCATTCAAGGGTCTCACTTTGCGCGTGGCGAGCATTAGCCGGACTCGCATGCCCGCGCCAGCTTCATTACGCAGGGCAGAACGGCTCCGGCGGTGTAGTGATACGGTGGCGACAAAGCCTGCAGACTTGCTTAAGGTCGGAACCAATAAAGAACAAGGGAGACGGCGCGCATGGCCTCCGCAATGTTTGACTTCACGCCCTTGCTGCCCGCGGGGTTGCCCGCGCCTGCGGCAAAATGGACGGGGCTGGCCAAATACAGTTTTGTCGGCGGTAACAACGATCCGGATCAGGTGCCCGTTGAGGGCCTGACCGATGCGGTAAATGCCGTGCTCAGGCGCGAAGGCAGGACGCTCGCGACCTATGGGCTCGCCAGCGGGCCCCAGGGTTATCTTCCCTTGCGCCAATTTCTCACTGCGAAACTTGAGCGCGATGCCGGGATCGCCTGCGCCGCGGACGACATCCTGATCGTCTCGGGCTCGCTGCAGGCGCTCGACCTCGTCAACGCGACGCTGCTCGCCCGCGGCGATACCGTGATCGTCGAGCGGGACAGCTATCAGGGTGCGCTGAACCGGCTGACGCGGCTCGGCGTCAATGTGATTGGAATTCCGCTTGATGGCGAGGGCATGCGGATGGACATCCTGGCTGACGTCCTCGCCGATCTCAAGCGCCGCGGCGTCACGCCGAAATACATCTACACCATCCCGACCGTGCAGAACCCGACCGGCACCATCATGCCGCAGCCGCGGCGCACCGAACTCCTGGAGCTCGCCGAACAATACGGCGTGCCGATCTTCGAGGACGATTGCTACGCCGACCTGATCTGGGACGGACAGCGCCCGCCCGCGCTGTATGCCATGAGCAGATGCGCCAACGTCATCCACATCGGGTCATTCTCCAAGTCGATCGCGCCGGCGTTGCGGGTCGGCTTCATCGTCGCACCCTGGAACGTACTGTCGCGCATGCTGGCGCTGAAAACCGATGCCGGAAGCGGCGCGCTGGAGCAGATGGTGCTGGCGGAATATTGCGCGCCGCATTTCACCTCGCACGTGCCGAAACTGACGCGGGGCCTGCGCGCCAAGCTCGATACGCTGATGGAGGCGCTCAACGAGCAATTCGGCACATCGGCGGAATTCGAAGAACCCAAAGGCGGCATTTTCCTGTGGGTCAAACTCCCCGACAATGTCGATACGCTAAAACTCTACCAGGCCGCGCTCAAAGCCGGCGTCGCCATCAACCCGGGACCGGAATGGTCGACCGACAAGGCCTATGCCGGCAGCCGGCTGCGGCTGTGTTTTGCCAGTCCCTCGCATCAGGAAATCCGCGAAGGGGTGGCCTTGCTCGCCGAAGTGTGCCGCCGGGAATTCGGCGTGCCGGCAAGGAGCGCGAATGTGGAGACGCGCGCCGGTTCGCTCGATTTGAGCTCGGATTTGTGCGATCGCCCCGCGCTTCCGTGGCAAGCGGCGCTACGAGCGAATTCGCGATCAT
>CAWHIO010000040.1:0-13441 GCA_963829315.1 uncultured Alphaproteobacteria bacterium
ATTGTTGCGCTTGACCATGGAGATCATCTCCGGCGCCATCTTGCCTTCGTCCATCAACCGCCCGACGCGGAGCGAGGCCTGCAGGCCGAGCGCGATGTCGGTCTGCATGTCCGCAAGCTTCTTCTGCACCAGTTGCGTCGCCGCCAGCGGCCGGTTGAACTGCTTGCGGTCGAGCGTGTATTGCCGCGCGCGCGCCATGCAGTCTTCCGCGGCCCCCATCGCGCCCCAGGAAATGCCGTAGCGGGCGCGGTTGAGGCAGCCGAACGGCCCCTTGAGGCCGGACACGTTGGGCAGCAGCGCGCTCTCCGGCACTTCGACGCCTTCCATCACGATTTCGCCGGTGACGGATGCGCGCAAGGAAAGCTTGCCGGCGATCTTCGGCGCCGACAGGCCCTTCATGCCCTTCTCGAGGATGAAGCCGCGGATCTGGTTGTTGTGTTCCGCCGATTTCGCCCACACCACGAACACGTCGGCGATCGGCGCGTTGGAAATCCACATCTTGGTGCCGGTCAGCCGGTAGCCGTCGGCGGTCTTCTCGGCGCGGGTCTTCATGCCGCCGGGATCGGAGCCGGCGTCCGGCTCGGTCAGGCCGAAGCAGCCGACCCACTCGCCGGTGGCGAGCTTGGGCAGGTATTTCTTGCGCTGGTTCTCGTCGCCATAAGCATAGATCGGGTGCATGACCAGCGACGACTGCACCGAATTCATCGAGCGATAGCCGGAATCGACGCGCTCGATCTCGCGCGCCACCAGGCCGTAGGCGACGTAGCTTGCATTGGCGCAGCCATATTCTTCCGGCAGGGTGATGCCGATCAGGCCGAGTTCGCCCATCTCGTTGAAAATTTCGCGATCGGTCTTCTCTTCCAGATAGGCCTTGGTGATGCGCGGCGCCAGCTTGTCCTGCGCATAGGCGCGCGCGGTGTCGCGGATCATGCGCTCGTCTTCGGTGAGCTGCTCGTCGAGCATGAACGGATCGTCCCACTGGAAATTCACCGGGGACGGCTTGTCCTTGGTCTGAGGGCGTACGCTCATGAAAATTCCTTTCGCATCTTTATTCTATTTTAAAGCGCCGAGGGCCGAAGCGCAAATGGATTGGGGAATCTCACTCATCGTCATTCCGGGGCGCGCGAAGAGCCGAACCCGGAATGACTGAACACCTACCCTTCAAGCTGTTCGCTGGACACGATCTCGATGCCGAAACCGGACAGTCCCTTGTAGTCATGCACCGACGACGTCAAATTCCGGATCGAGGTAACGCCGAGATCGCGCAGGATCTGCGCGCCGACGCCGACCTCGCGCCATTGCCGGTTGCGGTCGGCTTCCGCGGTTTTCTCCTCAGGCAGCGGCGACACCGGGACGCCGGCGGCGCCATCGCGCAAGTACACCAGCACACCGCTTCCGTTTCTCTTGAAATGCGCCAGCACGGCCTGCATGCGCGCCGGCCCGGTGAAAATGTCCCTGACGATGTTGGGCTTGTAAAAGCGGGTGAGCACATTCTTGCCGTCACCGACGCCGTTATAGACGAAAGCCACATGCGCGATCTCGTCGAACGGCGAGCGATAGGCGTAACCCTGCAGCGGCCCGATCGGGCTTTCCGCGGTGAAGGTCGAAACACGTTCGATCAGCTTTTCGCGCGCCTGGCGGTAGGCGATCATGTCAGCGATGGTGACATGCTTGAGCTTGTGGGCCTTGGCGAACCGCGCCACCTGCTCGCCCTTCATCACCGTCCCGTCGTCGTTCATCAGTTCGCTGATGACGCCGACCGGCGGCAGGCCGCTCAGCTTGCAGAGATCAACCGCCGCCTCGGTATGGCCCGAGCGCAGCAGCACGCCGCCGTCACGCGCAATCAGCGGAAACACGTGACCGGGCCGGGCAAAATCGTTGGCGCCGACGTTCGGATTGGCCAGCGCCCGGCAACAGGACGCCCGTTCATCCGCCGAAATCCCGGTGCCGCCATCCGGCTTGTAGTCGATCGAGACGGTAAAGGCGGTGGTGTGATTGGACTCGTTGTGCGCCACCATGGGATCGAGCCGCAACCGGCGCGCGTCTTCGGTGGTGATCGGCGCGCAGACGATGCCCGAGGTATGGCGGATAATAAACGCCATCTTCTCGGCGGTGCACAGCGATGCCGCGACAATCAGATCGCCCTCGCCTTCACGGTCATCGTCATCGGTGACGACGACGAGTTGGCCGCTGGCGAAGGCGTGCAGAACTTCCTGGATCGGGTCGGCCATTCAAGGGTCTCACTTTGCGCGTGGCGAGCATTAGCCGGACTCGCATGCCCGCGCCAGCTTCATTACGCAGGGCAGAACGGCTCCGGCGGTGTAGTGATACGGTGGCGACAAAGCCTGCCGACTTGCTTAAGGTCGGAACCAATAAAGAACAAGGGAGACGGCGCGCATGGCCTCCGCAATGTTTGACTTCACGCCCTTGCTGCCCGCGGGGTTGCCCGCGCCCGCAGCAAAATGGACGGGGCTGGCCAAATACAGTTTTGTCGGCGGCAATAACGATCCGGATCAGGTGCCCGTTGAGGGCCTGACCGAAGCGGTAAATGCCGTGCTCAGGCGCGAAGGCAGGACGCTGGCGACCTATGGGCTCTCCAGCGGGCCCCAGGGTTATCTTCCCTTGCGCCAATTTCTCACTGCGAAACTTGCGCGCGATGCCGGGATCGCCTGCGCCGCGGACGACATTCTGATCGTCTCGGGCTCGCTGCAGGCGCTCGACCTCGTCAACGCGACGCTGCTCGCCCGCGGCGATACCGTGATCGTCGAGCGGGACAGTTATCAGGGTGCGTTGAACCGGCTGACGCGGCTCGGCGTCAATGTCATTGGAATCCCGCTTGATGGCGAGGGCATGCGGATGGACATCCTGGCTGACTGCCCTCGCCGATCTCAAGCGCCGCGGCGTCACCCCGAAATACATCTACACCATCCCGACCGTGCAGAACCCGACCGGCACCATCATGCCGCAGCCGCGGCGCACCGAACTCCTGGCGCTCGCCGAACAGTACGGCGTGCCGATCTTCGAGGACGATTGCTACGCCGACCTGATCTGGGACGGACAGCGCCCGCCCGCGCTGTATGCCACGAGCAGATGCGCCAACGTCATCCACATCGGGTCATTCTCCAAATCAATCGCGCCGGCGTTGCGGGTCGGCTTCATCGTAGCACCCTGGAATGTATTGTCGCGCATGCTTGCGCTGAAAACCGATGCCGGAAGCGGCGCGCTCGAGCAGATGGTGCTGGCGGAATATTGCGCGCCGCATTTTACCTCGCACGTGCCGAAACTGACGCGGGGCCTGCGCGCCAAGCTCGATACGCTGATGGAGGCGCTCAACGAGCAGTTCGGCACCTCGGCGGAATTCGAAGAACCCAAAGGCGGCATTTTCCTGTGGGTCAAGCTCCCCGACCATGTCGATACGCTAAAACTCTACCAGGCCGCACTCAAAGCCGGCGTCGCCATCAACCCGGGACCGGAATGGTCGACCGACAAGGCCTATGCCGGCAGCCGGCTGCGGCTGTGTTTTGCCAGTCCCTCGCATCAGGAAATCCGCGAAGGGGTGGCATTGCTCGCCGAGGTGTGCCGCCGGGAGTTCGGGGTGCCGGCAAGGAGCGCGAATGTGGAGCAGGAGATTCGCGCCTGAATTCTCTTCCGAACGGGGCTGCCCCGGCAGCATAGCTGCGTCAAAATTGTGAGTTGTCTGGAACGGGGGCCCCGGGGCAATATCTGCGTGATATGCGGTGGCAGGGTCGCGGGGCATCTGCTGAGGTCGGAGGATGCAAAGGTTCATCTGCGAACAAAACATCGCTCATTTTCAGAAATTGCTAAACGAGACGACGGACCCTGTGCTGCGCCGAACGCTGCAGGCCTTGCTGCTTTCCGCCAGGCGCGATCTCGCCCTGCTGGAATTGACGCTGTCCGGCGCCGAGGAATTGCCGCTTGAGGCGCGCCACCGACGGCATGGTGACGTGGAAACCATCAGGCAGCAATTTCAGCCCGAGTTCGAAGCCTCGTCGCACCCCTATATGCTGCTCGACCCCGACCCGGGGCTGCGCATCGTCGATATCAATGACGCCTATGCACGGGCGACCTTCACCAGGCGGAGCGACATCGTCGGCCGGTCACTGTTCGATATCTTTCCGGACAATCCCGATGACGCGCTCGCCGACGGCGTCAGCAACCTCTACGCCTCGCTGCGCACGGTGGTGAAGACCGGTCAGCCGCACGCCATGGCGGTGCAGCGCTACGATATCCGCGATCCCGACGGCAAATTCATCGAGCGCCACTGGCAGCCGATCAACTCCCCGATTTAGGACAACGACGGCGTCCTGATCTATCTGTTGCATCATGTGGAAGACGTGACCGCCGAGGTGCTGCCCTCGGCCAGGAGGCAAGCAAGCTCGGCGCGGGAGTAACTTCCGAGGCGGCTGGCGTTGCCGGGCGAGTGTCAGGCGGCATCGTCCTGCGCGCAGCGGATGGCATGGGCGATGCGAAGCAACAGCACGATCGAAACATTGCCCTTGCCGGCTTCGATCTGCGCGACATAACGCTCGGAAATGCCCGACTGGCGGGCGAGCTCCCGGCGCGACATGTGGCAGACCGCACGCATCTCGCGCACGCGATCGCCGAGCAGGCCGAGGAATTCGCTCTCACGATTTGGACGAGCACCCTCAAGCGGAAGCGCCTGGGTGCAATAGCCTGATGAAGTCCGGGATCGCATCTTTGTGATATGCCGCGCCCAATCCTTGACTTCCGGCATATTTGCCAGGAGCCCGGCTTGTCGCATTGATGCGGATCAAACGAGCCGGTCCGGCCGGTGAAGGCCGGGCCGGGCTGACATCTCCGGCTACCTCACCGCGAACGGCGCCTGATACGGCCGGCCGAACGGCACGCCGTTGATCACGGTCTGGACCGGCTTCAGCAGCGCCTTGCCGTCGCGCTTGTTGTTGCGGGTGTCGACGAAGGTGACCGGCCCCTCCACCAGATCCAGGATCGCGACATCGCCGGGGGCGCCGATCTGCAGCGTGCCGAGCTTCGGCGCGCGGTTGATGATCTTGGCCGGCGCGGTGGTCGCCATGGTCACCACCTGCTCCAGCGAAAAGCCCATCGCCATGAACTTGCTCATCACGTTCGGCAGATAGGGCATGCCCGGCGAATTGCCCGAGAACACATGGATGTCGGACGAAATCGTGTCGGGCGAGCAGCCGGCGGGGATCGCCACTTCCGCCACCGTGAAATCGAAGCTGCCGCCGCCATGGCCGACATCGAAGACCACGCCGCGCTGCTTGGCGGCAAGTGCGGCCGGCAACAGCTTGCCGTCCTGCACGATGTTGGTGAAGGCGCCGGCGATATTCGGCGCGCCGGAATAGGCATGGGTCAGCACATCGCCGGGCCGCAGCAAATTGAGGATATCGGACATCAATTGTCCGGTCTCGACGCCGCCGATATGCACCATCATCTTGGCCGGCCAGCCGCACATCTCGCAAGCCTGGATCCCGCGCTTGAGCGGCTCAAGGCCGTGCTTGAAGATCACGTTCTCCGACATCCGCACCTTGACGCCGATCAGGAAATCGGGATTTTCAGCCAGCGCCATGGCACAGGCCTCGACCTGCGCATTGTCGATATTGTAGAGCTCGGCCACCGGGAACGCCGACAGGCCGTTATTGGCGATATGGACGAAGGCGTAGATCCGCGCGCGTGACTGCGCGACGATATAGCGGCGCAGCGCCGCGAGATTGTTGACGCCGGCGTCGCCCGCCGACACCACCGTGGTGGTGCCCTGAAATTGCACCAGTTCGTCGGCGGGAATGCCGATCGCCGAACCGTAAGGATAGACGTGACAATGCAGGTCGACCAGGCCCGGCGTCACCAGCTTGCCCGAGGCATCGATGGTCTTCAGCGCGCGGGCGGCCGGAATTTCAGGCTCGATTGCCTCGATCGCGCCCCAGCGGATGCCGATGTCGCGCTTTCCCCGCAAGGACTGGCTGGGATCGAGCACGTCGCCGCCCTTGATCACGAGATCGAACTTGTCGGCCGGCCCCATCGCCGCGGCCGCCGGCGTGGCTAGTCGCCCCGACAGCGCGGCGGCGGCCGAGCCTGCGAGAAAATGACGACGTGACAATGCAGACATGCTGGCGCTCTCCCCAAATAAGTTTTCTTATCCCCCAATGATGCGCCGGGCGGCAGCTTTGCGCAAGATGCAGATGCATCTGCATCAAACGCCGCTGGCCTGCGCTGATCTGCTGCCCTAATCTGGTCGCATCACGATCAAGGGCCGGACAGAGCCCGAACGGGAGGCGTCGATGGCTGGTTTTCGCATTCTCGCGACCGCGCTGTGCCTGCTGACTTGCAGCGCCGCGTTCGCCCAGGACCCGCTGCTGCGCGCCAAGCCGGAAGAGGTTGGCCTTTCCAGCGAGCGGCTGGCGCGGATCGGCGAGACGCTGAAGGCCGACATTGAGGCTGGACGCATTCCCGGTGCGGTCATCGCCATCGCCCGGCGCGGCAAACTGGTGGCGCTCGATGCCTATGGCTGGCGCGACAAGGCAGCCGGCGTCGCCATGACCACCGACACCATTTTCAACATCGCCTCGATGACCAAGCCGATGACGACGGTCGGCGCCCTGATGCTGTACGAGCGGGGCAAGATCCTGATCGACGATCCCCTCAGCAAATATTTCCCGAAATTCGCCCAAATGCGTGTCGCCGTGCGTGACGCCGGCGAACCTACGGCGGAAACGGTGCCGGCCAATCGCCCTATCACGATCCAGGATCTGATGCGCCACACCTCCGGCCTGATCTATGGCGGCCGCGGCAATACGCTGGTGCACAAGATGTACCCGGGCGGAAGCGGCGACGCGGCGCGCGAATATGACGGCGCGGCGTTCATGGACAAGCTGGCGTCGCTGCCGCTTTTGTACCAGCCCGCCACCGTCTGGGACTACGGCTTTGGCCTCGACATCCTCGGGCTCACCATCGAGCAGATCAGCAAACAGACGCTGGGACAGTACTTGCAGGCCAATCTGTTCACGCCGCTGGGAATGACTGACACCGGATTCTCGATTTCCGCGGATAAGGCGGCGCGCTACGCCAAACCGTTGCCGCTCGATCCCGACACCGGCAAGCCTCAGGCCCGCAGCCCGGAGCTGACGCAGCCGCTCAAATTCGAATGCGGCGGCGGCTGCGCGGCCTCCACCGCATCCGACTATCTGCGCTTTGCGATGATGCTGATGAACGGCGGACGCGCCGGCGAGGCGCGGCTGCTGGGTCCCAGGACCGTGGCCTACATGCTGTCGGACCAGTTGGGGCCGAACATCAAGAATCTCGTCGGCAACGCCGACCCGACCCGCGCCGATTACGGCTTCGGCCTTGGACTTGCGGTGCGCACGACGCCCGGCGTGGTCAGGATGATGGGATCGGTCGGACAGTTCTCCTGGCCCGGCGCCAGCGGCACCGACTGGTGGGCCGACCCCAGGGAAGAACTCGCGGTCGTCTACTTGTCGGCGGCGCCGGGCCCGATCCGCTGGCACTATCGTCAGAAGATCAATGCGCTGGTGTATCAGGCGATCATCGACTAGCGCGGCTTTGTTGCGAGCCGCTCGAATCGTTGCATCCCCCTCCGTCGCTGAACAACCGTTCAGAATTCTCTTGCCGTTTCCCGGGAACGTTCCTTGCTCCGCGCTGTTTGATCCTCACACCATGGAGGAGAACAACATGAAGAAGCTTGGATACGTTATCGCCGCGCTTGGCGCGATCGCCATCGCGGCCCCGTCGATTGCCAGCGCCGAAACCGTCGTGGTCAGGCACGGTGGTGCACGCGCCGAAATGCATCGCGATCACGGCTGGCACCGCGATCACGGCATGCGCCATCACGACAGGATGATGGTGGTCAGGCATCGCCATCACGAAGGTTGAGGCTGATACGGAAGGCTGACACAGGAATGGCCCCGCAAGGGGCCATTTTCTTGAGAGGGCGGAAGTGGCGGCCTGGAAGCCGGCGCGAGGCGGCAGAAATGGCGTGAAGACGCAGAGAACGACGCGGCAATATCGCCGTCGAAAAAACGCATCGATTTCGACAACTGGCCCTCGTGTCGGGATCATGGGTGTCGCGAGAGGCGACAGCGCTAATCCCATTCCGGCGCGAAACCGGGATTCACAAGGCGCTTGTCCTTGGGCAGCGCCGCGATCGCCTGCCGGTCCTCGTCGTCGAGCCCCACATGCAGCGCATCGAGATTGGCGCGCTGGCTTTCGGCTCGTGATGCCTTCGGGATCGCGGCAACGCCGTCATGGTCGAGTAGCCACTTCAGCGCCACCTGGGCCGCGCTGGCGCCATGCTTGCGGCCGATCGCCGCCAGCGTCTCGTCGGAGGCCGCGCGGCCCTGCGCCAGCGGGCAATAGGCCACGAGCGGGATAGCTTTGGCGGCCAGATATTCGCGCAAAGGGGTCTGGTCGAGCATCACATGGTATTCGACCTGGTTGCAGGCGATCGGTGCCTTGATCTCCTCGACCACGGTCTTCAGCAGCGCGATGTTGAAATTGGCAACACCGATGGCGCGGGTCCGGCCCTCGTCCTTGAGCCGGAGCAGAGTGTCGAACATCGCCGGCAGGTTCATGTTGCGGGCGGGCCAGTGCACGAGATAGAGATCGACGTGATCGAGCCGGAGCTTTTTCAAGGACGTATCGAACGCCTTGCGGATCGCGTCCGGGGCCAGGTTCTCGTTCCAGACCTTGGTCGTCACATGCAGATCCTTGCGGGCGACCCCTGCTGCGGCGATCGCCGCGCCAATGGCGTCCTCGTTGCCATACATTTCCGCGGTGTCGATGTGGCGATAGCCCAGGCCAAGCGCGCTTTCGACCGCCGCGCGGCAGACGTCGCCCTGCATCCGGTAGGTGCCGAGGCCAAGACGCGGCAGGCTGATGCCCTGGGTGTGCAGATGTTCCATTTATTACTTACTCCGGAGGCGCACAGGCGGCCGCTTGAAATCAGGGCAGCGCCCGCATCGATGGATGTGGGGCAAAACGATAGATGAGACAGCAAGACTTTCGTTTGATAGTCTGCCCGCAGCGCAACCTCAAAATCAAGATCAGGTTAGAATAGCGATGGTCAGGGCTACGATGGCTGGAGGCCAACGAGCTGCTCGCGATCATCGCGGCCGTGCTGTGCACGCTGGTTCTGCTGTCCCTGGTGCTGGTCCTTGGCGGCTATCTGATCGTGACGCGCCGAGATCCCAACGGAAACTGCCGCCGGCTCAGATATGCTGCGCCAGCAATTGCCCCGGCCGCGCATCCGGCCGCGGCTCGATGTCGACCGACCACAGCGAGCTATTTTCGACATCCTTCAGCGTCACGGTCATGACCCCGGAATGGCCGTCAATATCGACGCGGCCGAAAAACTGCAGCCCGAAGCACGGCGCGAGATTCTCGCCCTGCTCCGCGCCGCATCCCTTCTGAAACCTGGCTTCCGGACCGAACGTATTGTCGAGTTCACCCGGCGCCCAGCTTCCGGCATGAAGCGGACCCGAGACGAACTCCCAGAACGGTTCGAAATCCGAAAATACCGCGCGGCTCGGATCGTAGTGATGCGCGGCGGTATAGTGCATGTCGGCGGTCAGCCACACGGTATTCCTGATGCCGGCGCGCTTCATGAAGGAGAGCAGGTCGGCGATCTCATGCTCGCGCCGCTCCGGCGGCCCGTCGCCGAGCGCGACCGCGTCCAGACTGATCAATCCGATCGGCAGGTCGGCGGCGATCACCTTCCAGGTCGCGTCGGAGCTTGCGAGTTCGCGCTTCAGCCAGGCCAGCTGGGCTGCTCCAAGGATGAAGGCGTCGCCGGGGTCATCACGCTTGTTCCAGGTCGAATCGCGATAGCTGCGCATGTCGATCAGGAAGACATCCAGCAGCGGGCCGTATCCGATCCTGCGATAGATGCGGCCGGCCTGTTCGGGGATCGCGCGGATCGGCATGAATTCGAAAAACGCGCGGCGGGCGCGTTCGACCAGCCGGGATTTGCCGTCCTCGGTGTAGCCGGTCTCGTCGGCGCTGCCGACCGGCGACCAGTCATTGGTCACTTCATGGTCGTCCCATTGCGCCAGCATCGGCACCTGCGCATTGAAGGCGCGCAAATTGTCGTCGAGCAGGTTGTATTTGTAGTTGCCGCGAAACTGCGCGAGGCTGCGGGCTGTGACGGATTTCTCCTCGGTGACGATATTGCGCCAGATCCCGCCGTCTGGCAGTTTCAGCTCGGAGGGCACGGGACAATCGGCGTAGATATGATCGCCGGAATGAATGAAGAAATCCGGCCGGTTCTCCAGCATGGTCCGGTAGGTCCGCATGCCGCCGCGGGAGGGATCGATCCCCCAGCCCTGCCCCGCGGTATCGCCCGACCAGACAAACGATATCGAACTTTTGTCCGCAGGCGCGGTCCGGAAATGTCCGGTCTGCGTTTCGCCCGCCATTCCGGGTTCGCCGGGATCCTCGAACCGCACCCGGTAAAAGATGTCCTGACCCGGCGGCAGACCTTGCAGCAGCGCCTTCGCGGTGAAGTCATGATCCGGCAGCGCATCAGACGATACGGCGCCGATCATGGTCTTGAAGCTCTCGATGGTCGCGTATTCGACCCGCATGCGCGCGGGCCGGTCGGTCTTCGCCCACACCATCGCGGCGCCGCCCGACACATCGCCCGACTGAATCCCGCTTGTGATGAGAGGACGGTCCGCAGCGCGGCCGAGATAAGGTCTGGCGAGACTTCCCATGCCTGCCAGCGCGACGGTGGACGCTGACCGGACCAGCAGTTGGCGCCTCGTCAGCGGCTTCTTCGCGCCTGTAGCAATCGCCATTCGGGGTCCCTCGTCGAATCACGACGGAGGGTGCCCGCTCAACTTGACTCCTGGCCGAAGGTTTTGCGACGGGCGCATGACTCCGGCGCCGAGGGATGCGTGGCCGTGGAGCGGTTCGGCTACCGCTTCCAGTTGCAGATGCCGCCCGACTTGCAGGGCCAGACCTGGACACGGGTATCGAAGGCCTGCGCATCGACTGGATTATGGTGCTGACGCGCGAGTTTTGTTCGAGCCACATGGCGCGGCGGCTCGGCGCGCACATGGGCAACCCGGGTGTTGTGAACAACCCGGCTGTTGTGAACAACGACCTTGGGCTCGTCGGTTGGTTCCGCGCGGGCCTGCCCGCTTTCGCGGTTGACGGTCACGTCGAGCGGACCCGGCGCGAAGCCGGAGGCCGGGCCAAGCGGTTTCGGCGAGAGCACCGCCTTGGACAGGTCAAGGCTCAGGAACTCGTAGGGACGGTATTCGTCGGCCATCGACGGACCGCTCCATGCCAGCGTCGTCGCGCAAATGATTCGGATGAAAATTTTCCTTACCATCGTGGCCTCCTGAAATGCGCAACAACAGCAAACATCCACTATCTAGGAAGAGTTCCACTCAATTCCAGCAGATCCTGCCGGCAAGGTTACCGATGCCGCCGGCTGGCATCCACGCGCCCCGAACGGGGAGTTTACCAACCGCGTCATCCCGTCTACCAAAGGGCGTGCGCTGCAGCGTAGGCCGGGCTGGACCGGGAGGGATAGTTGCGACTTCTTCATATGCTGGCCGGCACGCTTTTGCTGCTGCATCATCCGATAGCCGCCTGTGCCCAGACGGTGTGGGACATGACGACGGAGTATCCGCAAAGCGCCATGTCCGGACTGGGCGTGACCACCTTCACGCAGCATGTCGCCGCATTGACCGCGGCAAAACTGGTGATCCGGCCGAGCTTCGATGCGGCGAAAGGCATTCGATCCGCCGACATGCTCACCGCGATCGCGCAAGGCCGGGTCCAGGCCGGCGACGCCTTCGCCGGCTCCCTGGAAGCGGAAGACGTGATCTTCGGGCTGCCCTCCCTGCCGTTTCTGGTGACATCGATAGATGACGCACGGCGGCTTGCCGACCTTGCGCGGCCGTACCTGGCGGCCGCGTTACAAAGCAGGGGCGAGCGACTGCTTTATCTGACGCCCTGGCCGCCCTCCGGCATCTGGTCGAAGACGTCGCTGAAAACGCCATCCGACCTGTCCGGCCTTTCGATCCGCACCTATGACAGGATATCGAGTGAGATCTTTACCCGCGCCGGCGCCAAGGCCACCTCCATCGCCTTCGCCGAAACGCTGCCACGGCTGGTCGACGGCAGTATCAATGCGGTGTTGTCGTCGGGCGACGGCGACAGCGGTCGCAGGCTTTGGAGTTTCCTGCCCTACTTCAGCGAAATCACCTATTCGTTGCCGCTCTCGGTGGCGAGCGTCAATCAGGCGGCCTATGACGGACTGCCGTCCGATCTGCGGGAGGCGGTCGACAGCGCCAGCCACCAGACCGAAACTGATCTGTGGCTCGCTTTGTCCACCCGGCTGCAGGAAAACCATCGCCGCATGCGCGAGAGCGGCGTGACAATCGATCCCGATCCGGCCCCGGCTTTGGTCGCAGCACTCCAATCGGGCGCCGCCGCGGCCCGGCAAGCCTGGTGCGATAGAGCCGGTTCCATTTGTCAAAAAATCCTCGGCGGCTTCGCGGCCGGCAAACCATAGATGGCTCACCGTGTTTAACTGGAATGACCTGGTGTTCTTCCTCGAACTGGCGCGGCAGAGCCGGCTGGCGCCGGCGGCGCGGCGACTTCACGTCGATCACACCACGGTCAGCCGTCGCATCGCCGAACTCGAGAAAGATCTGTCGATCAAACTGTTCGACCGGAAACCCGACGGCTTTGTCCTGACCGAGCAGGGCCATCGTCTTTTTGCGATCGCCGAGCGGATCGAGCAGGAAGCCAGCACCGTACCACAGGCCCTCGGCGCCGAGCGCATGACCGCGACCGGCCGCGTTCGGGTCGTGACCATGGAAGGCATCGGCGCGTGGTTTGTCGCCGAACGTCTCGTCGAACTGGCCGAGCGCGAGCCAGGCGTGCTGGTTGAACTCGTGACCGAGCGTCACCTGATCAGCCTCACCAAGCGCGAGGCAGACATCTTCATCAGCTTTGTGCAGCCGACCGGCCAGAGGCTGGTTGTCAAGAAGCTCGGAAATTTCCGGCTCGCGCTCTACGCCAGTCCGGAATACATCGCCCGGCACGGCCTGCCAAAGGACCGGTCGGAACTCGCCAACCATACCTTTGTCGATTACGTCGAGGACCTCGTCACCATTCAGCCGGTCCGCTGGTTGCTGGATGTGCTCGACCCGCCCAACGTTTCGTTTCGATCGTCGAGCATGCACGCCCAGCAAAACGCCATCGCCGCAGGGGCTGGAATCGGTCTCTTGCCGCTATTCTCCGCCAAGAAGAACCCCAAGCTAATGCCGATACTCGCCGACGAAATAAAAGTTTACCGCGATGTCTACCTCTCGGTGCACGAAGACCTCGAGTTCCTCGCGCGCGTTCGACTGGTGATCCGGCATCTCGTGGACGCGTTCGTCCGCGACCA
>CAWHIO010000041.1:0-101628 GCA_963829315.1 uncultured Alphaproteobacteria bacterium
GCTGGTGGTGGTCAGTTTCATTCTGCTTGCGCAATTCTCCGGCGCGCCGCCGCATTCGACATACATTCCCGCGCATATGGAGAACGGCAGGTTGGTTCCCGGAGTTGAGAAATGAGCGGCGCGCGGATGCTCGACAACGCGCCCTGGCTGGAATCCGGTCCGGCCGCCCGCGTGTTGAAGCTCTTGAACGGCGACGGTGAAGAAGCGCGCGTGATCGGCGGCGCGGTCCGCAACGCGCTCCTGAAGATTCCGCTGGGCGACATCGATATCGCGACGACCGCGTTACCGGCCGAAGTGATCCGCCGCGCCAGGGCGGCCGGCATCAAGAGCGTGCCGACCGGTATCGAGCACGGGACCGTGACGCTCGTGATCGATGGGCATCCGTTCGAGGTCACGACGTTGCGCGAGGACACCGAGACTTTCGGCCGCAAGGCGAAGGTCGCATTCGGCCGCGACTGGGTGCGCGATGCGGAGCGGCGCGACTTCACCATCAACGGCCTGTCGGTCGACGCCGAGGGCCAGGTGCACGATCACGTCGGCGGACTGGATGATATCGCGGCCCAACGCGTGCGTTTCATCGGAGATCCGAACCAGCGGATAGCAGAGGATTATTTGCGCATCCTCCGATTTTTCCGGATTTCACGCCGCCTATGGCGCAGGTGAACCCGATCGCGCCGGATACCTCGCATGCATCGCCGGGCGGGCAGGCCTTGCGACGCTCTCGGCCGAACGCGTGCGCCTGGAAATGCTGAAGCTGGTGGTCGCGGAAGGCGCGGCCGGCGCCGTTGCGGCGATGGTCGATGGCGGATTGCTGTTGCCGATCTTCGGCGGCGTCGCTTATACCGGGCCATTCGGGGCGATGATTTCGGCGGAGCGTGGGCTGGGACTTGCGCCGGACCCGGTGCGCCGGCTTGGCGCGCTCGCGGTCGCCGTCACCGAGGATGCCAAACGGCTGGCGACGCGCCTGCGATTGAGCAATGCCGAGACAAAGGCGCTCAATTCCATGGGCCATCGCTGGTGGCGGCTCGCCGGCATGGACGAGGCGACCGCGCGGCGCAGGCTTTATCGGCTTGGCGAGGATCGCTACCGCGACCGGCTGCTGCTGGCCTGGGCGCGGTCGGGAGGCAATGGCGATGCGGCGTCGTGGCGGGAGCTTGCCACCTTGCCGGCGCGCTGGAGCGCGCCGAAATTTCCACTGAAGGCCGCCGATTTCATCGCGCGCGGCATTGCCCGGGGCCCGCGGCTCGGACAGGTGCTTGCGCTCGCCGAGGACGCCTGGCTCGCGGCGAATTTCCCGCTCGATGAGCCGGCGCTCAAAGCCATTGCCGATCAAACCGTCACACGATTCACCCGCGAAGACAGGCCGTGAACATCCTTTCCGGCTTTGCCGACATTTCGCTGGCGCAACTCGCTGCTGGTCGCATGCGTCGCGTTGTTTGCCTCTGTGGTCGGGGGCCTCGCCGGCTACGGCACCGGCGCGCTGATGCCGCTGGTTCTGGTGCCGCTGATCGGCGCCGAACCGGTGGTGCCGATCATCGCGATCTCCGCCGTATTCACCAACCTCAGCCGCGTCACCGCCTATCGCCGATACGCCGACCGCCGCCGCGCGCTGATCGTGATCTCGGCCGCCGCATTGACGACCGCGCTCGGCGCCTACGGCTATACGCGGCTGACCAATGCCGGCGCGGCGATGGTGATCGGCGCCATGCTGATATCGAGCGTGCCGCTGCGCCGTCTGGCCAGACGCCGCGACATCCGGATCGGTGACGCCGGGCTCGGCTTTGGCGCGGTGGGTTACGGCATCGTGGTTGGCGGCACCTCGGGTTCGGGCGTGATCCTGCTGTCGCTATTGATGGCCGCGGGTCTTGAAGGCGCGGCGGTGATCGCGACCGACGCCGTGATCTCGGTCGCGACCAGCGTCATCAAGATTTCCGTGTTCGGACTGGCCGGCGTCGTCACCGCGCAGGTGCTGGCCTTTGCGCTTCTGATCGGCGCGATCGCGCTGCCCGGGGCATTTTTCGCGAGGGCCTTCGTCGAGCGCATGCCGGTGCATATCCACACCGCCATCCTCGACGCCGCCGTGATCGCCGGCGGCGTGGTCATGATCTCGGCGGCGGTGCGGCAGGTGGTGTGATTTTTTCGTCATTGCGCGAAGCCAACGACTGGCAATGACGCAAGAAACTACGGCCACTTCACTTCCGGCGGCATCGACGACAGGATCGAAATCCACATTGCCTCCGGTCTTGAGGCCGAAAATGGTGCCGCGGTCGTAGAGCAGGTTGAATTCGACGTAACGCCCGCGCCGGATCAATTGCTCCTCGCGGTCGGCCTCCGTCCACGGCGTATCCAAATTGCGCCTGACCAGTTCGGGGTAGATTTTCAGGAAGGCGCGGCCGACGTCCTGCGTGAAGGCGAGGTCGGCGTCCCAGTCGCCGAAATCGTGCCAGTCATAGAAGATGCCGCCGATGCCGCGCGGCTTCCTTGCGATGCGGCAGATAGAAATATTCGTCGCACCATTTCCTGTATTTTTCGTAGCTCGCCACCGCCGCGTGAGCATCGCAGGCAGCCCGCATCGCGGCGTGAAAGGCGATCGTGTCGGGATCATCCTGGGTCCGCCGCCGGTCCAGCACCGGCGTCAGATCCGCGCCGCCGCCGAACCACGCCTTGGTGGTGACGACGAAGCGGGTGTTCATGTGCACCGCCGGGACATTCGGATTGCGCAGATGCGCGATCAGCGAAATGCCCGACGCCCAGAAGGCGGGATCGTCGGCGGCGCCGGGAATCTGCGCGCGGAATTCGGGTGCGAATTCGCCATGCACCGTCGAGCAATGCACGCCGACTTTTTCGAACAGCCGCCCGTGCATCATGCACATCACGCCGCCGCCGCCGGGCGCGCCGCTATGGTCGGTGCGCTCCCAGGGCGTGCGCACGAAGCGCCCGGCAACGCCCGGATAGAGCGATGCCGGCGCCTCGTCTTCCAGCCTCTCGAAGGCCGCGCAGATGTCGTCGCGCAAGCGCTCGAACCAGGCCTTCGCGCGCGCCTTGCGTTCCTCGATCACGGAAATATCCATTTACAATGCCTGACCCCGCGGGCTGATCCCGGGACTGGTTTGCCGCAACGCCTCGCCTAATGCCATCGCGGCCGCCATCGCGATATTGAGCGATCGCAGGCCTGGCTTGATCGGGATCACCAGCCGGGCGTCGGCGGCGGCAGCGACCTCGTCCGGGACGCCGGCGGATTCCCGCCCGAACAGCAGGATGTCGTTCAAGCCATAGTCGATAATCAAGATAGGAGCTCGCACCCTTGGTCGTGAACAGGATCAGCCGGTAGCCCTTTTCGTTACGCCATTGGTGGAATTTTGACCACGAATCGTGGCGCATCAGGGTGACCTGGTCGAGATAATCCATGCCGGCCCGGCGAAAATGCCGGTCGGAAACCGCGAAACCCGCGGGTTCGATGATATGGGCCGCCACGTCCAGGCAGGCGCAAAGCCGAAGAATCGTCCCGGTGTTCTGGGGGATGTCGGGCTGAAAAAGCGCAATCTGCATTCTGTGACGGCCCTTCGGGTCTCCCGCGAAATGTCCGGATAAATCATCAATTAGTGCATTGCACGCCGGTCAGCCGATAGCGGGCTTGCGCTCTTCCGGCAAGGGTGCCAATAGAACAATTCTGGACTGCTTGTTCCGCCCGATTGGGTGGGAAAAGTGGTCTTTCTGCCGCCGCGGGGGTCGCGGGCGCCGGCAGCCTCCCTTGGGTGTCGTTTATGCGTTGCCTGGGGCGGTTCCACCGGCTGCAGCCAAGAAAGGGTTTGAAATCGTGACGACAGCGTCTTCGGCGGATCATCCGACACGCCGTGATTTCCTCTTTGTTGCAACGGGAGCCGCCGCCGCCGTCGGCGGAGTGGCCACGCTCTGGCCGTTCATTTCCCAGATAAATCCGGACGCCTCGACCATTGCGGCCGGCGCGCCGATCGAAGTCGATCTGACGCCGATCGCCGAAGGACAGGACATCAAGGTGTTCTGGCGGGGCAAGCCGATCTACATCAGCCACCGCACCAAGAAGCAGATCGAGGAGGCCCGCAGCGTGCAGGTTTCGAGCCTTCCCGATCCGCAGTCCGACCAGGCGCGGGTCAAGGAGGGCCACGATCAATGGCTGGTCGTGATCGGCATCTGCACCCATCTCGGCTGCATCCCGATCGCCCATGAGGGCAATTACGACGGCTTCTTCTGCCCCTGCCACGGTTCGCAATACAACTCCTCCGGTCGCATTCGCCAGGGACCCGCGCCTGCCAACCTGGCGGTGCCGCCCTATCAATTCGTTTCCGATAGCAAAATCCAGATTGGCTGAGCCTCGGATCCGGTATCCGAGACCTTGAGCCCGTCGCGTCGTCTTATTTCCCTAGGGATCGCATCATGAGCGGACCATCCGACTACCAGCCGACCAATCCCGCCGTGAAGTGGATTGAACGGCGTCTCCCGATTTTCGGTCTCATGCATTCCTCGTTCGTGGCCTATCCGACGCCGCGCAACCTGAACTACTGGTGGACCTTCGGCGCCATCCTTTCGATGATGCTGGCGGTGCAGATCGTCACCGGCGTGATCCTGGCGATGCACTACACGCCGGAAGCCACCTGGCCTTCAAGTCGGTCGAAAGCATCGTGCGCGACGTGAACTACGGCTGGCTGCTGCGCAACATGCATGCCACCGGCGCGTCGATGTTCTTTTTCGCCGTCTACATCCACATGTTCCGCGGCCTGTATTACGGGTCGTACAAGGAGCCGCGCGAGGTGCTGTGGATTCTCGGCGTCATCATCTACCTCCTGATGATGGCGACGGGCTTCATGGGCTACGTGCTGCCGTGGGGCCAGATGAGCTTCTGGGGCGCCACCGTCATCACCAACCTGTTCTCGGCCGTCCCCTATGTCGGCGACAGCATCGTGACCCTGCTGTGGGGCGGCTACTCGGTCGGCAATCCGACGCTGAACCGCTTCTTCTCGCTGCACTACCTGCTGCCGTTCGTGATCGCCGGCGTGGTGGTGCTGCACGTCTGGGCGCTGCATGTCGTGGGTCAGAACAATCCGGCCGGCGTCGAGGCCAAGACGGAAAAGGATACCGTGCCGTTTACGCCCTACGCGACCATCAAGGACGCGTTCGGCCTGTCCTGTTTCCTGCTGTTCTTCGCCTGGTTCATCTTCTACATGCCGAACTATCTCGGCGACGCCGACAACTACATTCCCGCCAATCCCGGCGTGACGCCGGCGCATATCGTGCCGGAATGGTATTACCTGCCGTTCTACGCGATCCTGCGCTCGATCCCGAACAAGCTCGCCGGCGTGATCGCGATGTTCTCGGCGATCATCGTGCTGGCGTTCCTGCCCTGGCTCGATGCCGCCAAGACGCGCTCGTCGAAATATCGCCCGCTGGCGAAGCAGTTCTTCTGGATCTTCGTCGTGGTCTGCGTGCTGCTGGGCTATCTCGGCGCGCAGCCGCCGGAAGGCATCTACGTCATTGCCGGGCGCATCCTGACGTTCTGCTACTTCGCCTATTTCCTGATCCTGCTGCCGCTGTTGAGCCGGATCGAGAAGCCGAGGCCGGTCCCCAACTCGATCGCCGACGATGTGCTGGCGAAGTACGGAAGCAAGTCGACGGTGTCGAGCGGTGATCGTGCTGGCGCTCGCAGGCGCGCTGTTCGCCGGCAGCGCGCAGAATGCCCGGGCCGAGGAGGCAGGAGACGCCGCCATCGCAGAAATGGTCGTTTGCCGGTCCGTTCGGCACCTACGATCGCGGAGCATTGCAGCGCGGGCTGAAGGTCTACAAGGAAGTCTGCTCCAGACTGCCACGCGCTGTCGTATATCGCGTTCCGCAATCTCGCCGATCCCGGCGGTCCCGGCTATTCGACCGCGCAGGTGGCGGCGTTGGCTGCCGAATACAAGATCAAGGACGGCCCGAACGATCAGGGCGACATGTTCGAGCGGCCGGGCCGGCCGGCCGATTACTTCCCCTCGCCATTCCCCAACGAGCAGGCCGCGCGCGCGGCCAATGGCGGCGCGCGCCTCCCGACCTGTCGCTGATCACGAAGGCGCGCTCCTACGAGCGCGGCTTCCCGAGGTTCATCTTCGACTTCTTCAGCACGTTCCAGGAGCAGGGCCCGAACTATGTCGCGGCCATTCTGCAGGGCTTCGAGGACAAGGCGCCGGCCGGCGTGACCATCCCCGAGGGCTCCTACTACAACAAGTATTTCCCCGGTCACTCCATCAAGATGCCGAAGCCGCTGAGCGACGGTCAGGTCACGTTCGACGACGGCTCGCCGGCAACGGTGGCGCAATACGCCAAGGACGTCACCACGTTCCTGATGTGGGCGGCGGAGCCGCATATGGAGGCCCGCAAGCAGCTGGGATTTGCAGGTCTTCGTGTTCCTGATCATTTTTGCCGGGCTGATGTACTTCACCAAGAAGAAGGTCTGGGCCGACGCGCACTGACGTCGGCGATGGTCGTGACTTCGAAAAGCCCCTTCGGGGGCTTTTTGTTTTGCGATTGTGATTCCGTCCACGATTGCTTCCTCGCTCGCGCAGCGGACAAAATGCCGGCCGATCGGCTCCTCAAGAACGTCACCGGAGGAATCCATGGGCACCAGCATCTCGTTCAAGCGTCCGGACGGCAAGGACGCCAACGGCTATCTCGCCAACGCCGCGCGCGGCAACGCGCCGGGCGTCGTCGTGATCCAGGAATGGTGGGGGCTTCAGGAGCAGATCAAGGGGCTGTGCGACCGCTTCGCGGTGGCCGGCTTCGACGCGCTGGCGCCCGATCTCTACAAGGGCAAGGTGGTGCCGTATCACGACACCGACGCCGCCGGCAAGGAAATGAACTCGCTCGATTTCATGGACGCCACCACGCAGACGGTGCGCGGCGCCGCGCAATATCTCGCCCGCAACGGCGCCAAGGTCGGCTTGACCGGCTTCTGCCTCGGTGGCGCGGTCACCATCATCGGCGCCACCAAAATCCCCGAACTGACCGCGGGCGTCGTGTTCTACGGCATTCCGCCGGAGGCGGCGGCGAAGCCTGCGGATGTGAAAATTCCGCTGCAGGCGCATTTCGCCAGCAAGGACGACTGGTGCACGCCGCAGGTGGTCGATGCGTTCGAGAAGGCGATGAAGGACGCCGGCAAGTCGCTCGAACTGTTCCGCTATGACGCCGACCACGCCTTCGTCAACGAGCAGCGCATGTCGGTGCACGATCGCAAGGCGGCGGAACTCGCCTGGGGCCGCGCCACGGAGTTTTTCAAAAAGCATCTGGGGTGAGGTGGCTGTCAGTAGACGACGCGATGGGGGACGGCTGCCGCCGGCATCCGTCGCCCCGGGTCCGGCGATGCCGGCTTGAAGGGCTGGGATGAAGGTCTTCTGCACAGGCGCGTCCGGCTATATCGGCGGATCGGTTGCCGCGCATCTCGTAGCCGCCGGACATCAGGTGACCGGCCTGGTTCGCTCCCCGGAGAAGGCCGATGCGGTTCGCGCCCGGGGCATCCAGCCGTTGCTGGGAACGCTGGACGATGGGCAATTTCTGGCGCAAGCGGCAGAAGCCGCCGACATCGTCATCAATGCGGCGAGCGCCGATCACAACGGCGCGGTCGCTGCCCTGCTTGGCGCTCTGGCCGGAAGCGGCAAGCTGTTCGTGCACACCTCGGGATCGAGCATCGTCGGCACGCGCGCCAAGGGCCAGCGATCCGAAGCGATCTTTGACGAAACTTCACCGATCACCCCTTCGCCCGCCCGCGCCGCCCGGGTCGCGTTGAACGATCTCATTCTCTCGTACCGCGACAAGGGGTGCCGTCCGGTCATCATCTGCCCGAGCCTGATCTACGGCCTCGGCCACGGCATCGAGCCGCACAGCATGCAGGTGCCGCTGCTCATCGGCCTTGCCAGAAAACGAGGTTGCGCGGCCCACGCCGGACCCGGCGAGAACATCTGGTCGAACGTCCATATCGACGATCTGGTGACGCTCTATGCACTTGCGATCGAGAAAGCGGCCGCCGGGGCGTTCTTCTTCGCCGAGAACGGCGAAAATTCGATGCGCGAGGTTTGCGAAGCCATCAATCGCATGCTGGGTCGCGAGGAAGCACCATCGGCGATGTCGATGGCAGAGGCGGCCTCCGAATGGGGCGAGGGCCTCGCCGAGGACACGATGGCTTCGAACAGCCGGGTGCGCGCGATCCGGGCGCGGCAGCTCGGCTGGCAGCCGAAGGCGCGGAGCCTGATCGAAGAGATCGAACAGGGGTGTTATAGGCAGCAGCAGATCGCTTGACCTGGTTGCCGAGGGCCGTCAACTTGCACGCTCAGATTGAATCGGCGTGACGACGTTTCCGTGGTCTGCTAATCCGGATCGCGCGCGGTTCGATCATGTTGATCGACGGGTGCTCGTGAAACCTCGCCAACAAGGAACGACGATGTCATCCTGGTCCCGTATCCGGAGTGCGGTGTTTTCGTCCCTGTCGTTTTCGATCGAACTCATGCTCGCTACCGCCGCCATGCCATCCCATGCCGAGGAGACGGTTACGTCGCCGGGCGAGGCGCTCTATCGCGAGCGTTGCGCCACATGCCATGAGGGTGGGGTAGCGCGCGCGCCGGACAGGAATGCTCTGGGTCAGCTCTCGCCGGAGCGGATCGGCTTCGCTCTGGCCTATGGGATGATGAGTCAGCAGGGTCGGGATTTGAGTCGAGGCCAGATCGGCGACGTCGTCCGGTTCCTGGCGGGAGGTCCAGCGGCGCCGCCTGCGGTGCTGCCGGATTCGAGCTGCCGCGAGCCGGCGCCTGTGCTGAGCGAAACGTCCCTGCCGCGCTGGAACGGCTGGGGTGTCGATATCCGCCAGCATCGCTTCCAGCCTGCAGACCAGGCCCAGCTTGCGCCGGCCGATGTTCCGCGCCTGAAGTTGAAATGGTCGTTCGGATTCCCGGGCGACGTCAGGGCCTACGCGCAGCCGACCGTCTTTGGCGGCCGGGTGTTCGTCGGCAGTGCCGGCGGCAAGGTCTATGCGCTCGATGCAAAAACCGGCTGCCAACGCTGGATGTTCGATGCAGGATTCGGCGTGCGCACCGCGATTACCATCGGCGAGGACGCACGTGGAACGACGGCCTATTTCGGCGATCAGCGTGGCTACGCCTACGCGCTCGACGCCGATACCGGAAAACTCTTGTGGAAGCGGCGCGTCGAGGAGCATCAGGCGGCCATGATCACGGGCGCACCGGCATTGGCCGATGGCGTTCTTTACGTGCCGGTCTCCTCCCTGGAGGAAGCGCTGGCAGCCGATCCGCGCTACTCCTGCTGCACCTTCCGCGGGCTCATCGCCGCACTCGATGCGGGCACAGGCGAGGTCAAGTGGCGCGCTTACGTCTCACCGCCCGCGAAGGCGCAGGGCATCAGTTCAATCGGCGTCCAGCTGTTCGGACCCTCGGGCGGCGCGATCTGGTCGGCGCCGACGGTCGATCTCAAGGCGAACACGATCTACGCGACGACGGGCGACAGCTATTCGAATCCGGCCCAGGACACTTCCGACGCCTTCATCGCGTTCGACACCACGGGTGGAAAGCTCAAATGGTCGCGACAGCTGACCGAGCGTGACGCCTACAATGTTGCGTGCAGCACGCAGTATCGCAGCAACTGTCCGGATGCCCAAGGTCCCGATTTCGACTTCGGCTCGTCCGCGATCCTCGTCGATCTGCCCGAGGGCAAGCGCGCGCTGATCGCGGGGCAGAAATCCGGCATGGTGCACGCGCTCGATCCCGACCATGACGGCGCCGTGCTGTGGCAACGGCGCGTCGGCCAAGGCAGCACGCTTGGCGGCGTGCAATGGGGCATGGCTGCCGACGACGAGAAAATCTATGTCGCCGTCTCGGATATCGGCTTGCAAAGAGTGGCGGCGGGAACGCCCGGCGGTCAGAAATCGATCTTCGGGCCAGGCGAGTTGAAGATGGACCCGAGCGCCGGTGGTGGAATTTTCGCCTTGAAACTCGCCACCGGCGAGATCGTCTGGCACACGCCGCATCCCGGTTGCAACGACCGGCCGGGCTGTAGCCCGGCGCAGTCGGCGGCGGTCACGGCGATCCCGGGCGTCGTGTTCTCCGGCGGGCTCGACGGCCATCTGCGCGCCTATGCTGCGAAGACCGGCGAGGCCATCTGGGACGTCGACACGATACAGGACTATCAGACTGTCAACGGTGCGCCGGCGCATGGTGGCTCGCTCGACGGCCCCGGAGCCGTTGTTGCCGGTGGCATGCTCTACGTCAATTCAGGCTACACCAACTTCGGCACGATGCCGGGCAACGTGCTGTTGGCGTTTTCGGTGGATGGGAAGTAGGACCACGGCAACCCCTTCACTTACCCCTTCATCCCGTCCCACCATGCGCAGGTGCCCGACATCAGCCTGTAGTTGCCCTCCATGACCTGAACCGGCGCCCGTAGCCCGGCGGCAGCCGCGCGCATCCGCATCTCGCGCGCCACCTCGCGGTCGGCCGGCGGCAGCCAGACCCGTTCATGTCCCCACAGGCTCGGGCCGTCGTGCATCTCGACGGGTTGCCAGGTCGCCGGATCGATCTCGCGGCCGCCCCAGCCGCATTCGATCATGAACGAGGAGGGGGTCTTGGCGTAGAATGACGTCATGAGGTCGTTGGTGTGACGGCCGAGCGTGACGCTGACGCGCTCGGGCTCGTTCAAGGCGATGTCGTAGGACTGGCCGACGTCGTCGAGCGAGAACAGCTCCACCATCAGATGATGCATGCCATTGCTGCCGGTCTCGATCAGTGCAAGCGAGTGATGCCGCGCATTGATATGAAAGAAGTAGGCGCGAAACGGCTTCTCGATGTAGTCGGAAAGTCGAAAGCCGAGCACGTCGATGTAGAACGGCATCACCGCATGGATGTCCTTTACCGTCAGCACGGCGTGGCCGAGGCCGAGCGGACCGGTGCGGAAACCGGAGATCGAACGGCCGGGACTGAACGGCTGGTCGGCGATCTCGGCGCCGTAAAACGCCTCCAGCCGATTGCCGGCGGGATCGCGGAACGAAATCAGGCCGCGCACGCGCCGGTTGTCGGCAAGTGCTTGCGGCTCGGCCACCACGTCGATCTGCGCCTGTTCCAGCCGGGCCGCGAGTGCGTCGAGCGCGTCCGCGTCGGCCGCTTCCCAGCCGAAAAAACGCTCGCCCTCCGGCAACGATTTGTCGACCACGATGCGCTGCTTGCGGTCGTCCATCCGGAATGCCAGCAAGGACGGGCTGCGCTCCACCGCCTGCAGGCCGACCAGTCCGGTGCCGAACTGCCGCCAATCGTCCAGCGCGGCTGAGCCGAACCCGACATATCCCAGCGCCTGCAACGGCATCGAGCGTCTCCCGCTTACCTGGATCCCGGCCTGAATCCTATGCATGTTTTTCAGGCTTAGGCGAGCGCAACCCGGGTAGACCCCGGCTGCGAGGGGGAGGGAACGGGACTTCCCGCGGCGGTATCTCCCTTGACGTCCCGGCCCTGCCATGGTGTTTACCGGCCATGAGCATCGTCGTCCGCAAAGCCCGTCTTTGGTGGCCCACCTTCTAGAGGTGGCCGGTGCGATTTCATTTTCCAAGATCGTTCGAGGCCGTCATCGCAGCGCGACGGCCTTTTGTTTGTCCTGTGTGGCGTCCCCTCGGCAAGTTTCGTAAGAGGATCACATGAACAGGACAGTCTTCTCGCTGCCGGCCCGCCTCGAATATCGTAGCCGTGGCGGGCTCGCGGTCACCCGGCTGGTGGAACAATTTTCCGGCGGCGCCAACAGGCTCGATCACCTGATCGACCTGCTCGATCGGCGCCGCGGCGTGGTGCTGTCGTCGGGAACCACGGTGCCCGGCCGCTACGAGAGTTTCGACCTCGGCTTTTGCGACCCGCCCCTGCAGCTGCAGACGACGGGTCCGGATTTTTCGCTTTCCGCGCTGAATGCGCGCGGCGAAGTCCTGATCGGCTTTCTCGGCGACGTCCTGCGCGACCCCTGCGTCGTCATCACCGAGAAGAGCGCAAGCCGTCTCGCCGGGCATATCGTGCGCGGGCCTGCGCCCGTGGACGAGGACCAGCGCACCCGCCGCGCCAGCGTGATGTCGCTGGTGCGCGATCTCATGGCCGCATTCGGCGCCAATGACGATCCGATGCTCGGCCTGTTCGGCGCCTTCGCCTACGACCTCGTGTTCCAGATCGAAGACCTGGTGCAGAAGCGCGCGCGAGAGAGCGACCAGCGCGACATCGTGCTTTATGTGCCGGATCGCCTGTTGGCCTATGACCGCGCCACCGGGCGCGGCGTGGTCCTGAGCTACGATTTTGCCTGGAACGGCAAATCGTCGGAAGGCCTGCCGCGCGACACCAACGACAGCGTCTACGCCAAGACCCCGCGGCAGGGATTTTCCGATCACGCGCCCGGCGAATATCAGGCCACTGTCGAGACCGCGCGTGCCGCGTTCGCGCGCGGCGATCTGTTCGAGGCGGTGCCGGGGCAATTGTTCGCCGAACCCTGCGAGCGAACGCCCGCCGAAGTGTTCCAGCGGCTGTGCCGGATCAATCCGTCGCCCTATGGCGCGCTGATAAATCTCGGCGACGGCGAATTCCTGGTGTCGGCGTCACCGGAGATGTTCGTGCGCTCCGACGGCAGGCGGGTCGAGACCTGCCCGATCTCCGGCACCATCGCCCGCGGCGTCGATGCGATCGGCGACGCCGAGCAGATCCGGCAGCTCCTGAATTCGGAGAAGGACGAATTCGAACTCAACATGTGCACCGACGTCGATCGCAACGACAAGGCGCGGGTCTGCGTGCCCGGCACCATCAAGGTTCTGGCGCGGCGCCAGATCGAGACCTATTCAAAATTGTTTCATACCGTCGACCATGTCGAGGGCATGTTGCGGCCGGGCTTCGATTCGCTCGATGCGTTCCTCACCCATGCCTGGGCGGTGACGGTGACCGGCGCGCCGAAATTGTGGGCGATGCAGTTCGTCGAGGACAACGAGCGTTCGTCGCGGCGCTGGTATGCCGGCGCGATCGGGGTGGTGAATTTCGACGGCAGCATCAACACCGGGCTGACCATCCGGACCATCCGGATGAAGGACGGCCTCGCCGAGGTGCGGGTCGGCGCCACCTGCCTGTTCGATTCAGATCCGGCCGCCGAGGACCGCGAGTGCCAGGTCAAGGCGGCCGCCTTGTTTCAGGCCTTGCGCGGCGATCCGCCGAAGCCGCTGTCGGCGTTCGCGCCGGATGCCACCGGTTCGGGCAAGCGGGTGCTGCTGATCGACCACGACGACAGCTTTGTGCATATGCTGGCGGATTATTTTCGTCAGGTCGGTGCCGGCGTCACGGTGGTGAGATATATTCACGCCCAGCAAATGCTGGACACCGAAAGCTACGATCTCCTGGTGCTGTCGCCGGGGCCGGGGAGGCCGGAAGATTTTGCCATCGCCAAAACGATCGATGCGGCGCTGGGCCGGAAGCTGCCGATCTTCGGCGTCTGCCTCGGCGTGCAGGCGATCGGGGAATATTTCGGCGGCCATCTGGGGCAGCTCACGCAACCTGCGCATGGGCGGCCCTCGCGCATTCAGGTACGCGGCGGCCGGCTGATGCGGAATTTGCCCGACGAGATCGTGATCGGCCGCTATCATTCGCTCTATGTCGAACGCGACAGCATGCCCGAGGTGCTCGAGGTGACCGCGAGCACCGAGGACGGCGTCGCGATGGCGATCGAGCACAAGACCTTGCCGGTCGGCGGCGTGCAGTTTCACCCGGAATCGCTGATGTCGCTCGGCGGTGAGGTGGGTTTGCGCATCGTCGAGAACGCGTTCCGGCTTGGCGTGCTGGTGAACTGAAGACCGCGATTGAAGATGACGAACAGGATTTGAAAGAGACAGCCATGACGCCCGAATACGATCTGAAGGCCACCGTTCGCACCATCCCCGACTATCCGAAGCCGGGAATATTGTTTCGCGACATCACCACGCTGCTCGGCGACGCCCGCGCCTTCCGCCGCGCGGTCGATGAACTGGTGCAGCCCTGGGCCGGATCGAAGATCGACAAGGTGGCGGGCATCGAGGCGCGCGGCTTCATTCTCGGTGGCGCGCTGGCGCATCAGGTCTCGGCGGGCTTCGTGCCGATCCGCAAGCGCGGCAAGCTGCCGCATACCACGGTGCGCATCGCCTACTCGCTGGAATACGGGCTCGATGAAATGGAAATGCACGCCGACGCCATCCATCCCGGCGAGCGCGTGATCCTGGTCGACGACCTGATCGCCACCGGCGGCACCGCGGAGGGCGCGGTCAAGCTGATGCGCCAGATCGGCGCCAATGTGGTGGCGGCCTGTTTCGTCATCGATTTGCCGGACCTCGGGGGTGCGGCGAAATTGCGGGCGATGGACGTGCCGGTGCGAACCCTGATGGCGTTCGACGGGCATTGAGGTTCCTTAACCTCGCCTCCCGAAACAGACGCCGTCGTCCCTGCGAAAGCAGGGACCCATAACCACCGGCTTTTGCCGACTGGAAGGGCCTCCGCCCGCGTGCATCGATGAGAGGCCGCGGCGTATGGGTCCCTGCTTTCGCAGGGACGACGAGCTACGACCTCTGCAAGATCACGCTCAACTCCAGCTCGCGGAAGCTGAGGTAGTTCCGGCGGATCCATTGATGCAGTTCGGTCGATAAATCCTTCTCGTGGCGCAAATATTCGGTGAACGAGAAATTCTGCCGGTCGATATAGGTCTTCAGAAACACCGGCAATGCGGCGACGTGGAGAACCCTGCCGCCGGCAAAGGCCGGGGGCAGTTCGCCGCGCACCACATATTCATTGTCGATCGCCACCAGCGCGGTCGGAGGAATCTGTTGCTGCAGCATCGGATAGCCGCGCGCCGAGGCCCGGTCGGTGTCGCCGATAAACAGCACGATCGGCGCCACGCCGCGCCGCGCCGCCTCCTTGATGAATCCGATTTCCTCGGACATCTTGAAGAATTCGTCGAACGCGTGGAAGCCGAGGTCGATCACCTTGGCGATCCCGTCATTGACGATCAGGCGGTCCATCAGCGCCATCTTGCCGAAGGTATTGTCGACCTCCGCGGTTTCGGTGATGCTGGGCAGATATTCGAGCAGCGACGGCTCTTTCAGATTGATGTCGAAGGCCGCGACGGTGCCGTTCTTGAGCAGCAGAAATTCGCTCAGCTGCCGCGCGATCAGCGTCTTGCCGACCAGCGGACGGGGCGAGCAGATGATGTAAACGGGTGTGTCGCGCATCACGCGCTATATCGGGCGAATTCGACGCCTAATCCAGCCCAATCATATCAGGCCGGCAATTATTTTTCGCCGCCGCGCACGCCGGATTTGCCGGAGCCGACCAGATCGGTCAGCTTGATGCGGTCGAACTCGCTCCAGACGTTGGCCAGCCAGTGGCGGACATAACCGCGCAGCACGAACGAATAGTTCTCGGCCTCGTCGTGGACGCCCTTGTTGGCCACGAATTTGAGGAACGGAACCGAGGCGACTTCGACCTGCTCGTAGGCCATTTCGTTGAGTTTGGGGATGGTGAGCTCGGTGGCGTCCTTGATGCGGTGGAAATACGAATTGTAGGTCGCCTGATCCCACTGGAAGAACTGGGTGTCGTTGATGAAGTTCTTGACCAGGAAGTATTTCGCGCCCTGCATGAAATTGGCGGTTTCCGCGATTTCGTCGAGCGAGGCGATCGAGGGGCCGAGAATATGGAACACGGCAAAGGTGATCTGCCCGGACTTGGCGGCATCGAGAAACCCGATGTCGCGCAACGAGGCCAGCGCCGGCGACAGCAGGCCGGCGCGGACGTCGATTACGGTGACCGACGGACTGGCCGCATTCAGCGTATCGAAGATTTTCATCTGGTCCGACGTCGTCGTCATGTCGACGATCTCGGTGATGTCGGGGTGGAAGCGCTTCAGCGTGCCGCGCGGGGATTCGGTATCGAAGGCGCGGGTGGGCACGTTGTTGGCGCTGAAATAGTCCAGCAGGGTTCGCGAGACCGTCGTCTTGCCGACCCCGCCTTTGTCAGCGCCTACCACAATCACTACTGGCTTCGCCATGAGCTTCCCTTATGCGCCACGCTTGATGGGGCATTTTTCATCCCGGAACCAACCAGGACGCCTGTTTCCCGACGACCGGTATCGGCCCCGGAACATGCCCCGTACCCCCGACCGGCTGGGTGCCCCTAGCGACCGGAACGCCCCCGCCTGCTTTGGGCGCGAACATGGCAGAAACAAGGGAGAATTCAATTCATTAGACGGCCGGCAGGGTTAATCGTGCCAGCTTCGTTAATGCGCGGAGGGGGCCGGGAGCGTCGCTCTCCCGACGGGAGCGCACCCCGCGTTGCCGAATAAGCCGGTTCGCCCCCTCAGTGGCGGCCCCACGGGCCGGCGGCGTTGCCCCAAGGACCTGGTGAAGGACCAGGTGCGCCGGCCGGATCCGCGGCATCGCTCCAGGGGCCCTTCGGCAATGGCGGCGGGACCTGACCGGTTGGGGGCTGCGGCTGATCGTCCGGCTCATCCGTCCTGTCCGACGGCAGTGCCAGCGGTCCCGGATCGTGCCCTCCGGCGTATTTGACCAGCGCCTCGACGCGCGATTGCACCGAAGGATGGGTCGCAAACAGGTCGGCAAAACCCTCGCGCGGATTGTCGAGGCACAATTCCATGACCGCCGAAGTCGCGCCGGGGAGTTCGCCGCGGTTCTCGATCTTGCGCAGCGCGGAGATCATGGCGTCGGGATTTTTGGTGAGTTCGACCGAGCCCGCGTCGGCGAGCAGTTCGCGCGACCGCGACAGCGCCAGCCGCACCAGTTGCGACAGCAGCCAGGCCAGCGCGATCAGGGCGACCGCGACGATGATGACAATGACGGCGCCGCCGCCGGACCCCTTTCGGTTGTCCGACGACGAGGAGGAGGATGACGACGATGATGAAGATGACCACGAGCCGCCGCCATAGCCGCCATAATAGCCGAAATTGGTAAAGCTGCGAAAGAACAGCTCGGCGAAGAAGCCGACCACGCCGGCAATGATCACCGCGATCACCATCATCTGCACGTCGCCGTTGCGGATGTGGGTGAGCTCGTGGCCGAGCACCGCCTCGATCTCCTGATCGTTGAGCGCGTTCAGGAGGCCGGTGGTGACGGTGACGGCATATTGTCTCCGGTTGAGTCCGGTGGCGTAGGCGTTGAGCGCGTCGCTTTCGATGATCTTCAGTTTCGGCATCGGAATGCCGCGCGAGATGCAGAGGTTTTCCAAGAGATTATAAAGCCGGGGCTGCTGCTGCCGCGTCACGTCCTCGCCGCCGGTCACGGCGTCGACGATCGATTGATGGAAGAAATAGGCGATCACGATCCACAGCGCGGCGGCCCCGGTCGCATAGGGCAACGCCCTGAAGAGGTCGCGCGCCGCCGCCGCCAGATAATAGTCGACCGGCGCATCGCTGTTGATCACCACTTCGGCGATCAGCGCGCCGGCATAGACCATGACATAGACCAGCGCGAACAGCCCGGCGAGCAGCAGCATCGAACGAAACCTGTTCGATGCGATATGCGTGTAAAGACCGTACGCGGCCATGATGCGTTATCCCGCCGGCAGATACTGCGAGCTCAGAACTTCACTTGCGGCGCCGCCTCGACTTCGGTCCGCGAAGCGCCGAGGTCGAAGAAATCCTTGCGGGTGAAGCCGAACATGCCGGCGAACAAGGCGGCGGGCATCTGCTGGATACCGGTGTTGTATTCGGAAACCGCGTTGTTGAAGAAGCGGCGGCTGGCCGCGATCTTGTTCTCGAGGTCGGACAGTTCGCTCGCCAGTTGCTGGAAGTTGGCGTTGGCCTTGAGGTCCGGATAGGCCTCCGACAGCGCGATCAGCCGGCCCAGCGCGCCGCTCAGCTGGTTTTCCGCAGCCGATACCTGCGCCGGTCCCTGCGCCGACATCGCGGAATTGCGCGCCTTGATCACCTCGTCGAGCGTGCCGCGCTCATGCGCCGCATAGCCCTTCACGGTCTCGACCAGGTTCGGGATCAGGTCATGGCGCTGCTTGAGCTGGACGTCGATGTCGGCGAAGGCCTGGCCGACACGCTGGCTGAGCGCGACCAGCCGGTTGTACGCGCCGAGTGCGAAAAGAACGAGAATGACGAGGACGCCGAGAACGATCCAGCCGGTCGACATGGCACTAAGCTCCTGGTGAGACAACGAATGGTGACGGTTTAGCGGAATTTGAAGGCGCGCGGCAGCCGCCACGAGGTGGGTATCGCCTTGGTCGGTGGCAAGGCGCGGATAGTTCAACGACAAGGGGGAGGCGGGTTAACTTTAATCCATCGTCGCATCGCCCCAGCGCCAGCGCCGGGCGCGGGCATAGGTCGTTTTGTCGCGGCGCGGTATCTTTGCGATTCGCAGACCCGCAGCGCTGCACAGTTTCGCCGTCACCTCGACCTTGCCGACGATGGGCTGCGCCAGCACGCGGGCAGGGTGTCGCGCAACCGGCGTGCGTGTCAGCGCGACATAGCTGAATTTTTCATCCTCGAAGGGAAGCTCGGCGGCCTTGACCTGCATGTGCGCGCGCAGGCGCGGCAGGCGCTGGGTGAAATGACACCAGTCCGGTGCGGCGAGTGGACATGCGCCGTCGTGCGGGCAGGGGGCTGCGACATGGGCTCCGCACGCGATCAGTTGCGCGCGCAATCCGATCACCCGCCGATAGCCCGCCGGCGTGCCGGGTTCGACGATCAACAGCGTGTCGCGGGCTTTCGCCCACAATCGTTCGGTGAGCGCGCTGCGTTCCGCGTCGCCGACTTCCCCGATCATGTAGCTTGCCACCACGAGATCGGCCGGCGCTGTGTCCGCCAGCGCGGCGCGGGCTTCGCCCCGGTGATAGGTCATTTCTCTAAGCCGGGCGCTGTCGCGGCCAAGATCCAGCGCCAGCGCGCGCAAGGCGGAATTGGCATCCAGCAGCGCAAAGCTGCGCAGCGAGGCAAACGTCGCGGCCGCGGCCCAGCTCGCCGTACCCGGCCCGGCGCCGACGTCGAGCAGGCTTTCCGGCGCGAAGTCCGGCTTCAGCTCGCACAGCGCGTTCAGGCTTGCGGTCACCGCGGCATAGGTCGCGGGCATCCGCGCCAGCGCATAGGCCAGCGCGTCTATCTCGGAGGCGATCGCGCCGGAGTTGCCGCCATCGCGGTAGGTCCTCGAGATCAGCGCCGCGCGTTCGGCGGCATCATTCCGCGACAGACCCTGCAGCCTGGCGTCGAGGGCGGCTCTCAGTTCGGCGGGAAGGTCGGGCGGGGTCATCTATCGATCGTCGTTCTCGGATTCGCTACCTCACGTCATTGCGAGCGAAGCGAAGCAATCCAGATTGCGGCTTGTGGAGGTATGGATTGCTTCGTCGCTGCGCTCCTCGCAATGACGACGCTGATGTACGAGTCTCATTGGATCATCCGCCTTCGCGGATGATGACGTCAATAGACGGGGCGACAGCTCACGCCACGTGCTGGTCGAGGATCTTCACGGCGTCTTCGAGGTCGACCGACACCAGCTGCGACACGCCGCGTTCGGCCATGGTGACGCCGAACAGCCGGTTCATCCGCGCCATCGTGATCGGATTGTGGGTGATGATGATGAAGCGCGTCTCGGTGGTCGAGGTCATCTCGTGCAGCAGGTTGCAGAACCGCTCCACATTGTGGTCGTCGAGCGGCGCGTCGACTTCGTCCAGCACGCAGATCGGCGACGGGTTGGTGAGGAACACCGCGAAGATCAGCGCCAGCGCGGTCAGCGCCTGTTCGCCGCCGGACAACAGCGACAGCGTCTGCGGCTTCTTGCCGGGAGGTTTTGCGATGATTTCCAGTCCCGCTTCCAGCGGATCGTCGCTCTCGATCAGGTGCAGCGCGGCCTCGCCGCCGCCGAACAATTCGACGAACAGCCGCTTGAAATGACCGTTGACGGTTTCAAACGAGGTCAACAGCCGCTCGCGGGCCTCGCGGTTGAGGCTCTGGATGCCCTGGCGCAACCGCTTGATCGCCTCCACCAGATCGTCGCGTTCGGTGGTCAGCGAATTGTGCTGGGTTTCGACCTCGCGCAGTTCCTCCTCGGCGCGCAGATTGACCGCGCCCAGCCGCTCGCGGTCGCGGCGCAGCTTTTCGAGATTTTCCTCGATCTCGGCAAGCGGCGGCAATTCGGCGCCCGGTTCGATTTCGGCGAGGCCCGCGACCGCATGCGGCTCGACTTCCAGCATGTCGTGGATTTCGCGCTCGATGTCGACGAGGCGGCGCTTGGCGCCGTCCATGCGCTCCTCGGCGCGGGCGCAGGCCTCCCGCGCGCTGGACAGCGCCTCGAGTGAAATCTTGGCGGCGCGATCGGTTTCCGCCATCAGGTTCTCGGCGGACGCCAACGCGTCGGCGGCGACGCGGCGGGCGGTTTCAGCCTGCTCGATTTCATTGATCAGCGCGCGGCGCTTTTCGGCAAATACCGCCGGCGCATTCTCGAGTTCGGCGCGTTCGGCCTTGACCTCGGTGACGCGGGCTTCGATGGTTTCGATTTGCGAAGCAGCACTTGCCTTGCGCGTTTGCCACTCGTTGTGCTCGGCGGTGATCGCCTGCAGGCGGCGGTCCGCCAGCTCCGCCTCGCGCGCCAGCGCCTGCGCTTCGGCCCGCACCTGTGCGGCAAGGCGACGATGCCCGTCAATGTCGGTTCGAACCGCGGCGAGCCTGGTTTCGGTGTCGAGACTGGCGGGCAATTCGGCCAGCGCCGCGTTCGCACTCTCAAGCGCGCTTTGGGCCTCGGTACGGTCGGCCGCGAGACGGGTGTGGGCTTCGGTCAGCGCCGACTTGCGCGCCGCGTGGCGGTTGATCTCGCGCTCGGTCGCGGCATGACGTTCGCGCGCGCTGTCGGCTTCGCGCTGGGCGGCCCGCCACGCATCGCGCGCCGAAGTCTCGCTGGCGGATGCCGCCTTGAGTTCGGCCTCGGCGGCCTCGAGGGCCTGCCGCTTGGCGCCGGCGTCGATGCGGGCCTGCTCGAGTTCGTTCTCGATGTCGACCAGACGGGCGCGCTCGGCGAGACGCCGCGCCGCGCCGGTCGGTGCATGGGCGGCGGCGACGAAGCCATCCCAGCGCCAGACGTCGCCTTCGCGCGACACCAGCCGCTGCCCGGTCTTGAGCCGCGACACCAGCGCCGCACCTTGCTCGCGCGCGACAACGCCGATCTGCGCCAGGCGGCGCGCCAGCTCGGCGGGGGCTTCGACATGTGCCGCGAGCGGTTCGACGCCCTCGGGCAGCACGGGATCGCCCTCGGTCACGCCGGCATTGGTCCAGCGCATCGGCGCCGACGGATCGACCGGCGCATCGAGATCGTCGCCGAGGGCGGCGCCGAGCGCCTTCTCGTATCCCTTGGCGACCGTGATGCCGTCGATGATCGGCGGCCACAGATTCTTGCTCTCGCCGTTGACGAGCTTGGAGATCGTGCGCGCTTCGGTCTCGAGCCGCTGCACGCGCTTGTCGGCTTCGTTGAGCGGCCCGCGGCCGGCTTCCAGCATTTGGCGCGCGGCGACATGGTGGAATTCGCTGGTCTGGGTCGCCAGTTCCGATTGCGTCAAAGCCCGTTGCGCGGTTTCCATGGCGGCGGCGAGAGCTGCGAGGTCGCCCAGCGCGCTGGTCTCCTCCGCGAGTTTCTGCTCGTCGCGCGCGACATTGGCGATATCCAGGTCGAGCCGCGCCAGCCGGTCGCGGTGGCTTTGGACGTTGCCCTCGAGCTGGTGGCGCCTGGCGGTGAGGTCGGCGAGCGCGGTGGTCAGCTCGGCGAACAGCCGCTCGGCGGCAGCCAGCGTGGCCTCGGCTTCCGAGACGCGGCCATCGACGCCGCTGCGCATCTCGACGCGCGATTTGATCTCTTCCTTCAGCTCGGCGTCTTCGGTGCCGAGCCGCTGCAGCGCGACCTCCGCATCGGAAGCCTGCTGCTGCTCGCGGGCAATGTCGGCCGAAAACTGCGTCAGCCGGCGGTCGAGCTCGGCGACGCGCTCCTTGGCGCGCTCTTCCTCGCGGTCCAGCGTTTCGCGGGCGTTGGTGAGCCGCTGCAGTCCGGACGCGGCGCGGGCCTCGGCCTCGCGCAGCGCCGGCAGTTCGGAAGCGCGCACCGCCTGGATGCGGGCCGCCTCGGCCTGCTCGCGGGTGCGCTCGGCCATCTCGCGGACGCTGAGGTCGTGGGTTTGGGTCGCCTCCGATACCCCGGCATTGGCCTCCAGCCAGCGCAAATGAAACAGCAGCGCTTCGGCCTTGCGCACCCGGCTCGCGACCTCGCGGTAGCGGATCGCCTGCCGCGCCTGCTTCTTCAGGCCGTCGATCTGCCCGGCCAGCTGCCCGATGACGTCCTCGACCCGGGTCAGGTTGGTCTCGGCGGCTTTCAGCCGCAGCTCGGCCTCGTGGCGGCGGGCATGAAGCCCGGCGACGCCGGCGGCATCCTCCAGCACGCGGCGGCGCTGCTCGGGCTTGGCCTGGATGATCTCGCCGATCTTGCCCTGGTGCACCAGCGCCGGCGAGCGCGCGCCGGTCGCGGCGTCGGCAAACAGGATCTGCACGTCGCGGGCGCGCACGTCGCGGCCGTTGATGCGATAGACCGAACCGGCGTCGCGTTCGATCCGGCGCGAGATCTCCAGTATCTCCCGGTCGTTCATCGCGGCCGGCGCCGAGCGATCGGAATTGTCGATCGTCATCACCACTTCGGCGTGGTTGCGCGACGGACGATTGCCCGAGCCGGCGAAGATCACCGCGTCCATATCGGCGGCGCGCAGCGATTTGTGCGAGGTTTCGCCCATCGCCCAGCGCAGCGCCTCGACCAGATTGGATTTGCCGCAGCCGTTCGGCCCGACCACGCCGGTGAGGCCGGGCTCGATCACGAAATCGGTGGGCTCGACGAACGACTTGAAACCGTGGAGGCGAAGACGGGTCAGCTTCATAGGCATAGATTCTCTGTTGGCAGGGCGCGAATCTCCCTGCCGGGACAATACCATAGAAGGCAATGTCGGTGTGTGGGTGAGTCGCGTTTAGCGGCTCTCAGGGGAGCGACAATGGCGAGGCCGGGGCCGGAGAGCAACCGTCGCCCGGGGCTTTTCCCAAGGGTTTTGTCGAGGGTTTTATGGCGCGTTTTGTGGAGACTTTTACCGGGGTTAGGCGGCTTTACGGGTTCCCGCAGCGCTTCGGCAAAACCTCAGCTCTTCAGCAATGATTTGATCCGCTTGTCGAATTCCTCAAACGTGGTCTCGCCCTTGATCTTCTCGCCGTTGAGGAAAAAGGTCGGGGTCGAATCGACCTTGAGCACCTCGGAGGCGTATTTCTGGTCGGCGACGATCTTGTCGAGCAGCGCCTGGTCCTTCAGGCACGCCTCGACCTGCTGCTGGGTGAGGCCGGCCTGCTTGCCGATCCGGGTCAGCGTTTCCGTGGTGTTCTTCATTACCCAGTCGCCCTGCTGCTTGAACAGCATGTCGGTCACCGCAAAGTATTTGGCGGAATCGTCCTTGGCGATGCAGCGCGACAGCATCGAGCCCGCCGCGGCCTTGATGTCGAGCGGGAATTCGCGGAACACATAACGAAGCTTGTCGGTGTCGATATAGGCCGCCTTGATCTTCGGGAACACCTCGGCATTGAAGGCCGCGCAATGCGGGCAGGTCATCGACGCGTATTCGGTGATCGTGACCGGGGCGTTGGCCGGCCCGAGCGCCATGTCCGGCAGCGATACCGGCTTGGCCACATCGGACGCGCCCTGGGCCATGGCGTCGGCGATCAGGCGCAGCGGCGAGAACCCGACGAGAGCGGCAAGCCCGGTCAGCGACAGGGCGGCGGTGAAGGCGCGGCGGGTGATGATCAAGGTCTGCTCCCGAATTGGCGCGTTCACGCCCGAAAAACCCAAGCAAGGCTGTTGGCTAGCTTGAAACGACAATTGTGGCAATGGCAGGCCGCGATCGGCGAACTTGGGCGAGGGCTCAATTTCGCTTGATCGAGGCCCCGAGCCGCGCCAGCGCGGCCCGCAACTCCTCGTCCTCGACCGAGGACAGGGTTTCGGCGACCCGTGCCACCGATTTGGCGTCCGGGGCGCGGGAGGCCGCCGGCCGCTCCCGGCGCGACAACGGCGCCTGCCGCAGCGCCAGCCGGCCGACCGCGCTCCAGCCAAAGAAGCGGTTGACGCGCTGCAGGATGACGTCGGAGGCGTGCTGGATTTCCAGCGCCATCGGGCCTTCCACCCGCAGCACCAGCGTCGCCGGCTCCTGGGGTTGTCCCTCCACCGGCCGCGGCCACTGGATCTTCAGGGGTTCGCAATGCGCCGACAGTTCGGGGCCGGCGATTTCGGCCCAGCGCATCACCAGTTCGCGCGCCGCAAACCCCTGCTTGGCGTAGGCGTCGGAAAACACATCGCTGAGCAGGACGGAAAGCGGCTTGGCGCTGATCGGGCCGGGCTTGTTCATCGGGGGACGCTTTGCGTACATATCGGCATGAGTTTATCAGGCGCCGCCGTCAGGCGAAAGAAAGTATCGCCCGCCGATCGCGATCGGGCGGAAAACGCCCGTCCCGCGCTGCTGCTCGAATGGTACGACCGGCATCGCCGGGTGCTGCCGTGGCGTCCAGTGTCGGGCGGTCGCGCCGAGCCCTATGCGGTGTGGTTGTCGGAGATCATGCTGCAGCAGACCGGCGTCAAAACCGTGGGGCCGTATTTCGAAAAATTCCTGGCGCGCTGGCCGGATGTCGCAGCACTCGGCCGCGCCTCGCTCGACGATGTCCTGCGAATGTGGGCCGGGCTCGGTTATTATTCGCGGGCGCGCAATCTTCACGCCTGCGCGGCGGCGGTGCTGCGCGATCATGGCGGGATGTTTCCGGATACCGAGGAGGGTTTGCGCGCGCTGCCGGGGATCGGGCCTTATACCGCCGCCGCCATCGCCGCGATCGCCTTCGGCCGCCGCACCATGCCGGTGGACGGCAATATCGAGCGCGTGGTGTCGCGGCTGTTCGCGGTCGATGCGCCGTTGCCGCGGGCCAAGCCGCTGATCCAGAAGCTGGCAACGACGTTGCTCGGTGAAACCCGCGCCGGCGACGTGAAGTCACGCGCCGGGGACGTGGAGTCACGCGCCGGCGATAGCGCGCAGGCGCTGATGGATCTGGGATCCTCGATCTGCACCCCGAAGAAGCCGGCCTGCGCGCTGTGCCCGCTCAACGAGGATTGCGCGGCGCGGGCGCGCGGCGATCAGGAGAGTTTTCCCCGCAAGGCGCCGAAGAAGTCCGGCGAAATGCGGCGCGGCGCGGCCTTTGTCATTCGGCGCGGCGATGAAATCCTGGTCCGCACCCGACCTGCCAAGGGATTGCTCGGTGGCATGACCGAAGTGCCGGGCTCATGCTGGATCGCGGCGCAGGACGACGAGGCGGCAAGAAGCCAGGCGCCGGCGCTGAAAGGCGTGGCGCGCTGGCATCGCAAGGCCGGCGTGGTCAGTCACGTATTCACGCATTTTCCGCTGCAGCTTGTGGTCTATACCGCAACCGCGCCCGCCCGCAGCCGGGCGCCGGAGGGGATGCGCTGGGTGCCGATCGCGACCTTGCGGGATGAAGCGCTGCCGAATCTGATGCGCAAGGTGATCGCGCATGGGCTTGGGAAATAGCTAACCCGCGTTCGAACGCTGCTCTGGCGCGGGCATTGCCACGATCGGCGGCTTGGCGTTGAGGCCTTCGACCTGAAAGCCGGCGACGCGCTTGTAATTGGCGGCGATGTTTTCCAATTCCTCGAGCGACAGCACGTCGGTGACGACGTTGTAGCCGTCCGGCGCGCGTTCCTCGACCAGTTGCATCACCTGTTCCGGCCCGTTGCGACGATTGAGCATGACCAGATCGGTGGTGGCGGGACGGCGTTCCGCCTCATATGCCAGCAGCGCCGCGCCGGTCGGGCCGTGGGCGAGAATCTCGCGGGTGAGAACGCGGGCGTCGAGGATCGCCTGCGACGCGCCGTTGGAGCCGATCGGGTACATCGGATGCGCGGCATCGCCCATCAGCGTGACCCGGCCGAAGGTCCATTGCGGGACAGGATCGCGGTCGACCAGCGGATATTCGTAGGCGTGCGGGCAGTTGCGGATCAGCCCGGGGACATCGAGCCAGTCGAATTTCCAGTCCTTGAACCACGGCAGAAACTCATCGAGCTTCGCGGCGCGGTTATAATCTTCCCGGCGCCACTGATAGGTCGGCGGCATGTGCCGCTCCGCGACCCAATTGATCGAGAATTTGCCGTTGGCGTCGGGCACTTTCGAAATCGGATAACAGACGAATTTGAGGGTTTCGTGGCCGGCCATGATCATGGTGCGGCCGGAAAGGAAGGCATCCGACGCGGTCACGCCGCGCCAGAGGATGCGACCGTTCCAGATCGGCGGCCCTTCCTGGGGATAGAGTTTTTCGCGGATGGCGGAGTGAATGCCGTCGGCTGCGATCAGCAGCGCGCCATCATGGCCGGCGGCCGGTTTTCCGGTCGCCTTGTCGATGAATTCGGCGCGAACGCCGTTCGGTGTCTCGGTCCAGTCGCGCAGATGATGGCCGGCGAGAATGTTTTCGCGGCCCAGCCGTTCGATGGCGGCATCGAGCAGGATCTGCTGCAGCGTGCCACGGTGGATCGAAAATTGCGGCCATTTGTAACCGGCTTCGATGCCGCGCGGCTCGCTCCAGATCGGCTTGCCGCGCTTGGAAAAATACGCAAGCTCGCGGGTGCGCACGCCGGCCGCGTCGAGCCGGTCAAGCAGGCCGAGTTCGATCAGCTCGCGCACGGCGTGCGGCAGCACGTTGATGCCGACCCCGAGCGGCTTCAGCTCGGCCACGCTCTCGAATATTTTGGCGCCAACGCCGATCTGGTGCAGGCTCAGCGCCAGCGTCAGTCCGCCGATGCCGCCGCCGGCGATAAGAACGGTCATGATCCCCCCTGGTCCAAGGCGTCATGGCACGGGAGGGGACAAGGGGGCAACTGCGAAGGAGGCGGAGTCGGAGAGCTTCAGGCCGCCCGCCGCTTTGGCCGGTCAAGGTCGCGGCCGGTATCCAGCATCAGGTTGCGCAGCCAGATCGATCCCGGATCGAATTGCGCCCGGGTCGGATAGAACATGAACTGCTCGTCGATACCGGGGTCGAGCGGCGGCGCGATCGCCCTGAGAGACAACGGTTTTGCCAGCGCAGCGATCAGGCGGCCGGGAACAAAGGCCACGAGGTCGGTGCGCGCCACGATATGCAGCGCCTCGATATAGCCGGGCACGACCAACGCGATACGCCGCTCGATGCCTTTGGTTCGCAGCCAGTCGTCGATCAGGTCTGCGTTCTGGCCGCGGATGATGATCGCGACATGCCGCGCATCCAGAAAGACCTCGCGCCGCTTTAGCTTCGCGCTCGCCGGATGGCCGCGCCGCACCGCCAGCGCGTCGCGGTCGGTATAGAGAAGCTGGCGGTGGAATCCCTTGAACGCGTCGCCGATCGAGATCACGAGATCGATGGTGCGCGCGAATTCCGCGCTGAAGATCGCAGGTCCCCGCCAAGGCACGATGTCGAGCCGGACGTTTGGCGCGAGTCGTGCAATTTTCTCCATCAGCGGCGGCACCAGAAGCTCCACCGCGAGATCGGGCATCATCAGGCGAAAACGCCGCTCGCTGCTTGCGGCATTGAAATCGTCGGTGGTGAAAAGCCCGCGCACCTGATCGAGCGCCTGCGCCAGCGGCCCGCGCAGTCCCTGCGCCCGCGGCGTCAGTTCCATTCTGGCGCCGACCCGAACCAGCAAGGGATCGCCGAGCACCTCGCGCAGCCGCTGCAGCGCGTGGCTCGCCGCCGGCTGGGACAGGCCGATCCGCATCGCGGCACGGCTGACATTCGCCTCCAGCAGAAGCGCATCGAGCGCCACAAGCAAATTCAGGTCGAGCGAAGTCAAATTCATCGAGTGAATATATATCATATCGACTATCGATTGGAAGAATGCGAACGGCGCCGCGATGATGGGCGGATCATTTCACAAACGGAGACGCCACCATGAGCGCTGCAGCCAACAAGCAACTGATGCAGGAGATTTTCGCCGCCGCGGCCAATCCCGATCCCGCGGTGCGCGACCGCGCGCTGTTCGTCGCCAGTCTGGCCGATGACGCGCAATGGGTGGTGACCGGGCGGTATTCCTGGTCGCGCACGTTCACCGGCAAGCAATCGATCCTGAACGATCTGCATGGTCACGTCCGTTCGCTGCTGGTCGAGCGGGCGCGGACGGTTGCGCACCGGTTTATCGCGGACGGCGACTACGTCGTGGTCGAGGCGAAAGGCGACAACCTCACCAAAACCGGCGTTCGCTACGACAACGATTACTGTCTGGTGTTCCGCCTGGAAGACGGGAAGATCAGGGAGGTCAGGGAATATTGCGAACTCGGTGCTGACCGAAAAGGCGCTCGGGCGGTTTCCCGAATCGGAAAGACGTGCCGCAGGCTGAGACTCTCTGCTGTCATTCCGAGGCGCGCCGCGACAGAAGAATGACGAGGCTTTGGGTTCTTCCCCCTCTCCCCGCCGCTTCGCGGGGGGAGGGGAGAAGAAGCCAGAACCTTGGGACTTTCCGATGTGCAATTGCGCATCTGAGGTCTGTCTTGTCGCCTTGGGTCGGACCCAAGGCGCGTCCCGGAACGACCAATGCAGGCCCGATCAGGCCGCTTTGGTCTTGAGGTGGCGGAACATGATGCTGCGCGCCTCGTCGTCCATTTCGGTCTTGAAGGTGAACTTGTCCTTCAGCGCGATCGCGCGTGCAGCGGCCGGCCTTGCCGAGACTTCATCGAGCAGGCGCTTGACGTTGGGATATTTGGTGAAGACATCGTCGCCAAGCACGAACGGCGCCATCCGCGCCCAGCCCCAGAACGCCATATCCACGATGGTATAGCTGTCGCCGACCATGTAGCGGCTGCTGGCGAGATGATCGTCGAGGATCTTGTAGTGACGGTGCGCCTCGAACTGGTAGCGGTTGTGGGCATATTCCAGCTCCTTCGGCGCGAAGTGCTTGAAATGCACGGCCTGCCCCGAATAGGGACCGAGGCCGGTGGCGATGAACATCAGCCAAGACAGCAATTGCGCGCGGTTATCGGGCGTAGCGGCGGGCAGGAATTTGCCGGTCTTCTCGGCGAGGTACAGCAGGATCGCGTTGGAGTCGAAAACCATCACCCCGTCATCGTCGATCGCCGGCACCTTGCCGTTCGGATTCACTTTGAGGAATTCCGGCTTGAACTGGTCTCCCTTGCGGGTATCGACCGGCACCGGCTGGTAGGGAAGGCCGGATTCCTCCAGAAACAGCGCGACCTTGGCGGGGTTCGGCGCGCCGTTGAAGTAGAATTTGAGCATTGAAATCTCCCTTGCTTCTTGTTGACGACAAAATCGGGTCGCGGCGACCATGCCGCAAACGCAGTGATGATAGAAGAGTAATTGTATAATGACGCGCATGCGCCTTGCCGCCACGCCGGCGGTGCCGCTAACAGTCGCGACTTCCGGGTGCATGCGCGGATCGGGATGCTGCGGGCTGAACCCCAGAGCGTTTTCCAGCGAAGTGGGCCCCGGTTCGCGTAAAGAAAGCGCGTCAAGACAAAAAACAAGAGCCTCCGTTCCGATTCAATCGGAACGGAAAAGGCAGGCCATCTCAACCCGGTGACGGCGCCGCGCCGCAAGTGGAGGCCTGTCGGATAACAAAATGAAACTGCTGACCGGTCATCTAGCCCGGGATGCTGGTCATCCCCACCTTTTGCCAAAGACCGGCGAGCTCGCCTGATCGACTTTCCAATCGAAAAAATCATAATTGCCGGACCAGGCGTGCACCTTGGTCCCGCACACCTCACAGCTGAAACTGCCGGAATGCTTGTGTGGATGCTGCTCCCTGGTCGCGACGTAAGGCAACCCGCAATTGGGACAGCTGAAAAATTCGGTCGTCCAGATGTCGCTGGCCATCCCGCAAAATATGCAAAAGATACCGACCGGTTCAAGCCGTCATCCCGCGCTAGAATTAACGACATCCTACTCGGACTTCATAAAGCCTGCCGATGGTTTGATGGCCTCGCGGCTGGACGGCGTCCGCAGGAGAATGAACGCGCATGACCGCGACTCCGTTCTCGCTGCCTGCGCGCTGCATAGTCCAACGCTCAGCAAGCATTCTTCACGGACGACAGTACAAAATCCCGGAACGATGACCGCTTTCATCGAACGCTTCGCAACTTCCCGTACTTGGCATACCGGATCGTGGCTTGGGCGCTGGTGTCAGACGGGAATTCGAATTCAGTTGGCGGTGGGCTCCGGCGCGTCCCGTGTCAGGGTCCTGGGCTGACCCAGGCGGTCGAAATCGTTCCCTTCGAATCCAGTGCAATTCGCCAATGCGACGCGCCGTTTTCGTGCTTGACGGTATAGACATCCTCGCCTTGGCGACCGACACCGAGAAATTTGACGGACTGGACCGCGCCGAGTTCTTCATGACCAAGGTGCAGATTTGCCAATTGATGACGGGTTGCTTCGGCCAAGGCAGGGCTCATCTCGTGATAGTTGGGTTTGCCGCTGATGAGACCGTCAATGAGGCGATGGAGGGCTTCCTCCGTTCCCGGGCTCGCAGACTGACTCTTCACCTTCTCTTCCATCCTGCTGTTGATCTTCTTCGCCGCTGCGGCATTGATGCGCTTCATCGGGTGGTCGCCGCCCTGATGCAAGACGAGTGATGTGGCCTGTCCTTTCACACCAGTGATGAAGCTTATCCGTGCGTCGACGATTTTGGCAAAAAACTCGGTGTTGCTCTGAGCGTAGATTGGGACCGAGCGTTGTCCGGTCAATCGCGTGACCAAATGATTCTCGTCGCGCGTGACGGTAAAGACGGCGTTTTCGTGGAGCTGATAGAACCCAACATACCCATCGAGTATATCCGCATCCACGCTGACTTCCTGACGCACGGGCTTGCCGGAGGAGTCGACGTTGTCTTGTGGCGGCCTGCTTTGGGAGCCCGACCCTGGCGTCGACCTACCGGGCGCAGCGACAGGCAGCTGGCCCTCGGACTGAATCTTGGCGGCCAAGACGTTCCAGTCATGAAAGCCCAGGATTTTGGCAACTAGCTCCAGGCACTCGCTATGGGTGAGGGAAACAGATTTGGCGTTTAGTGCTTCGCGTAGCGTTTGCGCCATAGTCTTGGCGTCGCGGAAATCGCGCATGAGATGAGCCTCTGCATAAACGAACGGAAAAAGTCAGGAGCTTGCGTTGCTGACCCGTTCGATCGGGCAAAGGAGGCCTGAAGCGGCTCGATACATTCGCCATACCCCGGGAGGGGCGCAAGCAGCAGGTTGTACCTACCCGACCGAAAATGTGCGCCGATGGTCTGGGGTTTGTCAATCCACGCGGCGGCCCGACGGGCAAATCAGTTCGTCTATCCGAAACAGGCAGCGAGATCGCGAAGCTGCGTCCAGCCGTCATTGCCTGCGACAAACGCGAAGCGTTTGCGCAAGGGAGCGAAAGCGACGACCTGTCCGCCGTAGCTCAACGAGCGAAGGCGGAAGCAATCCATTCTTACTTTACTCGTCGCAGCATGGATTGCTTCGCTTCGCTCGCAATGACGGTCTCAACGCAACTATTTTCCCGCTGTTTGAAGTGTGAAGCCCTTGCACGCCGCGGCTTTCATCATCCGCGAAAGCGGATGATCCAGTAAGCGCGTGGTGTTTGCGCCATAATTCGTAAGATGCGCAACACGGTTCGTCGTTCCAGCGAAAAGCGGGGACCCATAACCACAGGAAGCGATTGTTGCGCGAAAGCCGTCTAACAGCTTTTTTTCATCACAAGCGACACGGCGTATGGGTCCCCGCTTTCGCGGGGACGACATCTCGTGGAAAATGCTGGGGTGGGGATGGCGCTCTTCGCGCCGCGCTACCAGCGTCTTCTTTCGAAAAGCTCAGCCCGCGGCCATCCCGGAGCGAATCTCGGCGCGCAGCTCGTCGATCAGCTTGAGGCCCTTCTTGGTCTCGATGTGCCAGAAGGTCCAGCCGTTGCAGGCGCCGGCGCCCTGCGCCACCGCGCCGATGCGGTGGATCGAGCCGACCTTGTCGCCGAGCATGATGGCGCCGTCGGCGCGGACCAGCGCGCCGTGACGCTTCTTGGAATCGACCAGTCGGGTGCCCGGCGAAATCATGCCGCGCTCGATCAGTTCGGAGAACGCCACCCGCGGTGCGTCGCGCGCGGTCATGAACGGCGCCAGCGTTGCTTCCGGCAGCGGCTCGATGGCGGCGATGCGGGCTTCGCGCAGCTGCCGCATAGGTCTGGTCGCGTTCGAAACCGATATAGCGGCGGCCGAGGCGCTTGGCCACGGCGCCGGTGGTGCCGGTGCCGTTGAACGGATCGATCACGAGATCGCCGGGTTTGGACGACGACAGCAGCACCCGCGCCAGCAGCCCTTCCGGCTTCTGGGTCGGATGGACCTTCTTGCCATCGGCGCCTTTGAGCCGTTCCTCGCCGGTGCACAGCGGGATCAGCCAGTCGGAGCGCGCCTGCACGTCCTCGTTGGCGGCCTTCAGCGCCTCGTAGTTGAAGGTATAGCCCTTGGCTTTCTCGTCGCGCGCCGCCCAGATCATGGTTTCGTGCGCGTTGGTGAAGCGGCGGCCACGAAAATTCGGCATCGGGTTGGTCTTGCGCCAGACGATGTCATTGAGAACCCAGAAGCCGAGGTCCTGCATGATGGAACCGACGCGGAAAATGTTATGGTAGGAACCGATCACCCACAATGTCGCCGACGGCTTCATGGCGCGGCGGCAGGCCAATAGCCAGGCGCGGGTGAAATCGTCATACGCGGCGAAGGATGAAAACTTGTCCCAGTCGTTGTTGACGGCGTCGACATGGGATTCGTCGGGACGCTTGAGATCGCCCTTGAGCTGCAGGTTGTACGGCGGATCTGCAAACACCAGATCGACGGAACCGGCCGGCAGCTTCGACATCTCGGCGACGCAATCGCCTACGATGATGCGGGTACTCGGATCAGACTCAAATTTAGTGCGGGGCGCCTTTGCAGACGCCCCGCGACGCGACACAACCATGACTCAAATACTCTGACTCAGGCGACGCTGTCGGCGACGCGGGACTAAACAACCGACTGGCGATACATTGACGAGGCAAAGTAAAAATCGGCTTAACTGGGTAATTCTTTCACGCTAGGCAATTTTTGCCGGGCAGGTTATTAATTAACGCAACAAGAAGTCTCGCTGCGTCGATGCCGGCGAGGCTGCTGCAAGTTAAGGAATGAGGAAAACCGGCCATGCGTTACGATGACTTTCGCCGCAGCGACGACATCGACGATCGTCGCGACGACAGCGGCGGCGGCATGGGCGGCGGTGGCTTCGGTCTTCCGATGGGCGGTGGCGGACTCGGCATCGGCACCATCATTGTGCTTGGCCTCGTCGGCTACGCCTTCGGCATCGATCCGCGGGTCCTGATCGGCGGCGCGGAAATCCTCACCGGCGGCCAGGCGCCGAGCTATCAAACCGACCGGCGGTCCACGACGGTGAAGAAAGGCGCGCCCACCGACGAGATGGGCAGCATGATCTCCGGCATCCTCGGCGAGATCGACGATCGCTGGAGCGAAATCTTCCAGGCGTCGGGGCAATCCTATTCCGGTCCGCGCATCGTGCTGTTCCGCAACGCCACCAATGGCGGCCGTTGCGGCATGGCGCAGTCGGCGATGGGGCCGTTCTACTGTCCGCCGGACAAGCAGATTTTTCTCGATACCGGATTCTTCCGCGAGGTCGAGACCCGGTTCCACGGCTGCCAGGGCAACGCCTGCAAGTTCACCGCGGCCTATATCATCGCCCACGAAGCCGGGCATCACATCCAGAACCTGCTCGGCATATTGCCGAAGGTGACGGCGCAGCAACAGCAATTGCGAGGCGACGGCAACAAGGCCGCCGCCAACGCCCTGCAGGTGAGGGTGGAGTTGCAGGCCGATTGTCTGTCGGGCGTCTGGGTCAATCGCGAGGAGAAGAAGCGTCCGGGCTTCATCGAGGCGGGTGATATCGATGGCGCGTTGCGCACCGCGTCGGCGATCGGCGACGATACGCTGCAGCGGCAGACCACCGGCAGGGTGGTGCCGGATTCCTTTACTCACGGCTCTGCCGCGCAACGAAAGCAATGGTTCATGACCGGCTATCAGCAGGGCACAGTGCAGGCCTGCAATACGTTCGGGGCGGGGGCGCTGTAACGGGTTAAGCATTGATCGTCATGGCCGGGCTCGTCCCGGCCATCCACGTCTTGCTTTTGAATATTTGAGAGGTGGATGCCCGGCAACAAGGCCGGGCATGACGAGAAGAGGCATGGTCATGTCCGCGATCGATGAACCAAAACAATTCGTGCCGCTCAACATCGCGGTGCTGACCATTTCCGACACCCGCTCGCTCGTGGATGACAAATCCGGAACCACGCTGGCGGAGCGGATCGTTGCCGCCGGCCATGCGCTCGCGGCGCGCGAGATCATCGTCGACGATGTCGACGCCATCCGCATCATCATCAAGCGATGGATCGCCGATCCCGGCGTCGATGTCGTCATCACCACCGGCGGCACCGGCTTCACCGGCCGCGACGTGACGCCGGAGGCAATCGAGCCGCTGTTCGAAAAGCGGATGGATGGCTTCTCGATCGCGTTTCACATGCTGAGCCACGCCAAGATCGGAACCTCGACGATCCAGAGCCGCGCCACCGCCGGTGTCGCGGGCGCCACCTTTATCTTCTGCCTGCCGGGATCGCCGGGCGCCTGCCGCGACGGCTGGGACGGCATTCTCGCCCCGCAGCTCGATTACCGCACGCGGCCGTGCAATTTTGTCGAGATCATGCCGCGGCTCGACGAGCACCTGCGGCGGCCAAAGGCGAAGGGAGCGTCAGTTTGATGGCCGGCCAGGCCGCTGAACGATCTTTCGCAGCCACTCCCAAAGCGTGCGCCGCGCGTTGCGGCAGGCCTCGGCGCGTAGCTGATGGGCTCTTCTCTTGTGGAATGCCATGAGTTCCGGTGTGACGCGGCGCGATAAATCGCGGCGCGTCGGCATCAGAGTTCGCGCTCCCAGGTCTCGCCGATCAGGTTCTGGCCGAAACTGCGGTGCGGTTCGCTGGCGACCAGCACGAAGCCGGCGTCCTGATAGATCTTGCGGGCGGCCACCAGAATGCTTTGGGTCCACAGTGTGATCTTGCGATAGCCGCACAGCTTCGCAAACGCGATGCATTCGGCGACCAGGCGCTGCCCCAGACCCTGTCTGCGTCCGGCCGGGTCGACCAGCAGCAGCCGCAGTTTGGCGACGTCGTCGCTCTGCCTGACCAGAAAGACCGAACCGACCGGGGCGCCGTCGAGTTCGGCGATCCAGCAGCGTTCCCGCGACGCATCGAAGGAGCCAAGGAATTTTGCGGCGATCTCCGCGACCAAGGCCTCGAACGTAGCGTCGAAGCCGTATTCGCTGGCATAGATCGCGCCATGGCTCTGCACCACCCACCCCATGTCGCCCGGAGCCGGTTCGCGCAAGCTGGCGGTCGCTGCGGCGGCGGAGGAACCAAGCAGCCGTTCGATCGCGGCCATCGCCCCGATCAGGCGTTTGCGGTCGCCACCGGACAGCGCGGCCAGCATGCCGGCGACGGCATCGTGCGAGCTGCGATCGAGTTTCGCGAAGGCCTGACGTCCCTTCGCCGTCAGGCTGAGTCGGTATTGCCGACGGTCGGCGGGCAACGGCTCACGCGTGATCAGCCCGTCCTCGTCGAATTTCTGCACCATGCGGCTGAGGTAGCCGGGATCGAGACCCAGCTCGATTCCGATCTCCTTCGCGGAAGCGTCTTCGCAGGTGGCAAGTTCGTACAGCACCCGCGCCTCGCTCAGCGAGAACGGACTTTTCAGCAGCTGCTGGTCCAGAAAGCCGAGCTTGCTGGTGTAGAAGCGGTTGAACGCGCGTAGCGCGGATATCTGGTCGTCGTGATCCGGCTGAGACATGGCCCACCTCGATACTTGCCATTGTCAATTAATTATTTGACTTTGGCAAGTATCAGTCAGGCCACGATGATCCGGCTGCGCAGCAGGGTGCGCGAGGACCGGCCGAGTTGCCGCAGCAGCCTGGCTTCGGAGCGGCGGGCGTCCGGCGCATAACCGCCGAGTCGCTCGTAATGGTCTCGTGCGATCAACAGGCCCTGGTCGGCCCACGGCCCGGCGATCATCCGCGCCAGGAACTTCAAGCCATCGCCCAGCCCGGTGTCGGCATAGGGCGAGCGGGCGTAGCGGAAGATGCCGGCGCGGGGACGTCCGCTGTCGGAGACGCGCTGGATGAACTGCGTGGTCTCATCGATCCAGCCTGTGTCCAGCACCGCTCCGGCATGCAGGAACATCAGCCAGGGTGAGCGGGCCTGGCGCGCGCCGGCGGCCAGCGCCGCCGCGTGCGATCCCTCAAACGCCAGAAAGCGGCAGCCTGCGACATCGGCGACCCGCTCGATCACGCCGTTGCCGGCCCGGTCGACCAGGAGAACTTCCCGCACCACGCCGGCGGCAGCGCCCGGCACCAGCGCTGCCAGCGTGGCGACCGCCGGCTGCTCGGCGCCTTCGGTGGGGATGATCACGCTCAGCATGGATGGCTCTTGGCGCCTCAAATATGAAGAAAGCGCCGCACTGTTATCACCTTGTCACATTCAAATCAGCCCGCCGATTGCAGCTTTTTACGGCAACCGGGTGTCCCGGCTGACGCTTCGCGGCAGGGCGAGCGGCCATCGATCAACGGCTGGCGACACGGATGCCGTCGCTATCCGCCGGTCGATCCCCGCCGAACTCGCTGAATTCGGAGATGATTTCGGCTTGCGAGTCTCATGATCGTGGTGGCGGGCCTGCGTCCGCCACGTCGTGATCTCGGCGAGTTCCGCCTCGGGCCGCGTCACCGTGGTTTCGCGCTGTCCGAGATAGATGTTGCCGTTGTTGCCGTCGATGGTGACCCAATCGCTTCCGGAGATCATGGTACCGGCCAGTTGCGCCCGGTCGGCCGCCACGTCGATCGCCATCCCGCTGCATCCGACGATGCAGGGCTTTCCCATCTGACGCGCGACCAGCGCGGCATGGGCGGTGCGCGCACCGACAGCCGTCACGATGCCGGCCGCGACCGCAAATCCCGCGACATCGGCCGTGCTGGTATCGGGCCGCATCAGGATCACCGGGTCGCCGGCGGCCGCAAGCCGTTGCGCGCCCTGCGACGAGAACGCGGCGCGTCCGACCGCGATTCCGCCCGATGCGCCGATTCCGCTGAGCAGCGGCTGGTCAGCCGAGACCAGGGAAACCTCAACCAAAGCCGCAAGATCGATGCCGGCAATTCGATCCAGCGCTTCCTCGCGCGTGATCAGTTTTTCGTGCGCGAGGTCGATGGCGATGCGCAGCGCCGCGCGCGGCGTCCGCTTCGCCGAGCGGGTCTGGAGGATCGACAATTTGCCGTCCTCGATGGTGAACTCGACATCCTGGACGTCGCCGAATTCCTGTTCGAGCCGCTGCAGGATACCGCCGAGTTCGGCTGCGAGGTCCGGCAGCGCGCGGGCGATGGTCTCTTCGCGGTCCGGTGTCCGGCGGCCGGAAACGACATCGTCCCCCTGGGCGTCGAGCACAAGGTCGATCATCGGTTGTCGCAGCCCGGTTGAGGGATCCCGCGAGAACGCGACCCCGGCTCCAGATGAAAGCCCGCCATTGCCGAACACCATGGCCTGGACCGTCACCGCGGTGCCTGCGAGGTGATCAAGCTGCTGGAGATGGCGGTAGGATCGCGCCCGCTCGCTCATCCATGAGCGATAGACCGCCCGCGCCGCGCTTTCGAGCTGCGCGCTCGCGTCCTCAAGCCGGCCGTCGTCATAGCACTCTTCGATCAAGGCCTGTTCGTCCGCGGCGAGACGCTCGAGCGCCTCGCTGTCCAGCTCGCGGTCGCTGGCGGCACCTTCGGCCAAAATCAGTTCGGCCAGCCGGGCGGAGAACGACGCGGGGTCGAGGCCCAGCACGGTTTCGGCGTAGCTCTCGAGAAAGCGGCGCCGGCAGTCCCACGCCAGCCGCGGCCTGCCGCTGCTGCGGATCAGGCCCTGCACCGCAGCCGACGTGCAGCCGACGTTGAGCACCGTGTCCAGCATGCCCGGCATCGACCGCGCGGCTCCCGACCGCACCGATACCAGCAGCGGCTGCCGATGGTCGCCGAAGCGCTTTCCGGTGATACTTTCCAGGAACTCGATGCCGTCTTTCAGCCCGTCGCGCAAATGCTGCTCGGCATGGACATCCTTTTTGATGATGTCGGCGCAAAGCTTGACCGGGAGCACGAAGGCCGGCGGCACCGGCAGACCGAGCGCGGCCATTCGCGCCAAATTGGCAGCCTTGTTGCCGATCGCGTCGGCGGAATGCTGTTCGGTCGAGACGCCGCCGATACGCACGATATCCATGGCTCAATCCCTTGTTTATTTGAGCATGATCTTGTCGGAAAACCGGTCTCCACTTTTCCGGATCGCGCTCTACGCCGACAAGTCGGTCATGATGTGCCGCCGCAGCAGATGTCCGAAGCCGGCCAATCGGTCGGTGGCGCGCTCGATGGCGCGGGCAAGCTCGATCACGGAGAGCGACGTCGCCACGTCGAAGCCACCGGCAAATACCCGTGCAGTGACACCGCGCTCGCACGCGTCCGCGGCGTGCTCGGCGTCGATCAGGCGGATGACGGCATTGAGCGCGTCGTCGGAATCGGCGCGGCGTCCCTCCGGAACTTCAACCGCGGCGGCAAGCCCCGAGGCCGCCGCTTCAGTCGCGGCGGTGGCGACTGCGCACAGCTCGGCAAGCGTCGAAAGTAGCGCGGGATCGATCCCGGCCGGCGCCAGCGAGGCGATGAAAGCGGCCTGTTCCAGTTCGTCGACGGATTCCTCGACGCGATCCACCAGCTGTTCGATGATCGGTCCGGCGTTGAGACGGGCGGCTTCCATGCGGGCTTCGAGGGCAATGCGATCCGCCTTGCGCTCGATCAGGCCGGCTCTTGCCGCAAGGCGTTTGCCGTCGTCCGGGCGGCCTGCCTGCAGTGCTGCAATATGGTGGGCGATCGCAGCGGTGATATCGTGCGCCAATCCTACCTGCCGCAGCACGATAGCGAGCAGCGCGCTGTCGACGCGTTCCAGACGCCTGACCAGGTCGGCCTCGATCTGGTCGCGGACCAGCCTGACCGAGCGTCCGGCGCTGAGCGCGGCGGTCGAAACCCGCATCGCGGTCTTGAGGAAGTCGACCGCGGCGTTGCGCCCGAGCGCCTGATCCAGCCGCTCGCCGAACCCGATCCGGCTCGGCGCGGCATTGCGCACCGCGGCGCCGATCAACTCATTGCCGCCGAGCTCAAGGAAGGCACGGTGGCCCAGGCGCTGCCGCGCGGCCCAATCGAGAATGCGCGCGGCATCCTCCTTGGCGACCCAGCTGCGCAACAGCTTGCGCGCCTTGTTCCAGTCGATCAGAAAAACCAGCGCGGCGCCGAGCGGGGCCAGGAAGGCATTGCGACCGGCGGCGCTATCGGCCTGAAACTCGCCGGTGACCAGAAAGAAGGCGTTGTCCTCGCCGAGACCAGCCGCCGTGTGGCGATCAAGCCCGCTCCATTTCACCTGAAACCTGTCGAACAGGGCGATGAAGAATTTGGCCCGCGCCCGGTGCACGTCGGTATAGGTCACGGTCACGGAATGCTTCTTGACCGCGATGACCACCACATGCGCGTCGGTGGTTCCGATATCGTTCTGAATCAGCAGCCGGCCGTTCGACCGCGTCGCCATGGTATCGAGACCGGGATGGTTGAATTTCAGGCCGCGGGTCTCGTTGAGCCCCTGCATGAAACTTTCCACCGGCGCCCGATCCTCGGGATGTAACCCGAACACATGGGCGCCGCTCACGATCTCCTCGGAGCACTCCGCGGCCAGCCGGTTGAGTGCCTTGTGCAGGTCCATCACCAGCCGGTGCAGGCTGTCGGCGCCATCCTCCGTCACGCCGGTCAACCTCGCGACGTGCGCGATTTCGATTTCACTGGCGGCCTCAAACAAACCGGCGGCGCGGATCGCGGCGAGCCGCGCTGCCACGGCTTCGCCCTCGGCCGATGTGCCGGCGCTCACGGCGCGGATCATGGTCGCCGCGTCGTCGTTGATTTCCTTCATCAGCCTGGCGAGATTGGGCGCGGCCATTCGTCCGTTGCCGGCGAGATGGGCGCCGCCGATCAGGGTTGCGAGCGCGGCGGGCGCTACGCCGGCGGCGCGGCATTCGACGTGCAAATCGGTGGTGGGGCGATCGGGCTCCCGGGCATGATGGACGGCGGCCTGCAGCGCGCTCATGCGAACCTTGATTCGGTCGTTGGCAGCGAGTCCTTCCGCGACCAGCGATGGCAGGAGGATCTCTGCCTGTCCAAGCTGCTCGATAATTTGTGATTTCATGATCTGCCACCAATGAGGGTGATACGCATATGCCCTGCATTGGCGACAGTTTCATTGCGCCAGATCATTCATGGGAATGTCATATTTCCGCGTCGCGACGAAGGTTCGGGCGTCGGTCCGCGTCTGTCCCGATGATTTCGCCGCGCAGTGGCGCGCGATCGTCGCCTGCTCGCCAGGCGGAATGGTGAGAATGTCGACGCTGGTGCCGGCGCTAGACGGCCGCGCCTGCATCCCTGCCATAGGGCCACATCCAATTGCGAATTTCCGGCATGTCTTCGCCGTGCTCCCGCACATAGCGCGAATGCTCGATCAGGGCGTCGCGGAATTGCTGTTTGATGCGGGCCGCGGCGACGCTCAATCCAGGGACGCGCTCGATCACCTCGATCGCCAGATGAAACCGGTCGAGTTGGTTCAGGACGACCATGTCGAACGGCGTCGTCGTCGTGCCTTCTTCCGCGAAGCCGCGCACGTGCATCCCGGCGTGGTTGGTGCGGTTATACGTCAGGCGATGGATCAAATAGGGATAGCCATGATAGGCAAAGATCACCGGCCGGTCGGATGTGAACATTCCGTCAAAATCGCGATCGCTGATGCCGTGCGGATGCTGGCTGTTCGGCTGCAGCGTCATCAGGTCGACCACGTTGACAACCCGGATCCGAAGATCGGGCAGCGATTTGCGCAGCAGGTCCACCGCGGCCAGCGTCTCCAGCGTCGGAACGTCGCCGGCACAGGCCATCACCACGTCCGGCTCGAGGCCTTCGGTTTCGGTCCCGGCCCATGGCCAGATTCCAATGCCGGCATCGCAATGCGTCGCCGCTTGCTGCACGGTCAGCCACTGTGGCGCGGGCTGTTTGCCGGCGACGATGACGTTGATGCGGTCATAGGTCCGCAAACAATGGTCCGTGATCCACAGCAGCGTGTTGGCATCCGGCGGAAAATACACCCGGACGATGTCGGCCTTCTTGTTGGCGACAAGATCGACGAAGCCGGGATCCTGATGGCTGAAGCCGTTGTGGTCCTGCCGCCAGACATGGGAGGTCAGGAGATAATTGAGCGAGGCGATCGGGCGTCGCCAGGGCAGGCCGCGTGAAACCTTCAACCACTTGGCGTGCTGGTTGAACATGGAATCCACGATGTGGATGAAGGCTTCGTAGCACGAGAAGAAGCCGTGCCGGCCGGTGAGCAGATATCCTTCGAGCCAGCCCTGGCAGAGGTGTTCGCTCAAGACCTCCATCACCCGGCCATCTTGCGCCAAATGAACGTCGTAGGGTTCGATCCGCTCCATCCAGACCCGTTCGGTGACTTCGAACACGGCATCGAGCCGGTTTGAGGCGGTCTCGTCCGGTCCCATCAACCGGAAATTACGCGTCTTCGCGTTCATCCGCATGACGTCGCGGAGGAACTGTCCCATCAGGCGCGTCGCTTCGGCCTCGCTGCCGCCGGGGCGGGGGACATCGACGGCATGGTCGCGAAAGTCCGGCAGCTTGAGTTCGCGTTTCAGCAATCCGCCATTGGCGTGCGGATTGGCGCCCATTCGCCGCTCGCCATCGGGCGCCAGGGCCTGCAGTTCCGCCAGCAAGCGGCCGTTGTTGTCGAACAGCGTCTCGGGCTGATAGCCGCGCATCCACTGCTCCAGCAACTCGAGATGTCTGGAATTGCCGCGCGGGTTGGCGATCGGCACCTGGTGCGCGCGCCAGAAGCCTTCAACCTTCAGGCCGTCGACTTCCTTCGGGCCGGTCCAGCCCTTGGGGCTGCGCAGCACGATCATTGGCCATTTTGGGCGGCCGCTGCTCTTGCGTCCGTCGCGCGCGGCTTGCTGGATGGTGCGGATGCGCTGCAGCGCGGTCCCCAGCGTGTCGGCCATCAGCCGATGCATCAGCCGGGGCTCGCTGCCTTCGACGAACAGCGGTTCATGGCCGTAGCCGGTGAAGAGATGGCGGATCTCATCGTCGCTCATTCGGCCGAGCACGGTGGGATTGGCGATCTTGTAGCCGTTGAGATGCAGGATCGGCAGCACCGCGCCATCGTGCGCGGGATTGAGAAATTTGTTGGAATGCCAGGAAGCCGCGAGCGGGCCGGTCTCGGCTTCGCCGTCGCCCACGACGCAGGCGACGATCAGGTCGGGATTGTCGAAAGCCGCGCCATAGGCGTGCACCAGCGCGTAGCCGAGTTCGCCGCCTTCGTGAATTGATCCCGGTGTTTCCGGCGCGGCATGGCTGGGAATGCCGCCGGGGAACGAGAATTGACGGAACAATTTGCGCAGACCGTCGGTGTCGCGGCTGATATCCGGATAAATCTCGCTGTAGCTGCCTTCGAGATAGGTATTGGCCACCATCCCCGGTCCGCCGTGGCCGGGTCCGCAAATATAAATGACGTTCAGATCGGATGCGCGAATGGCGCGGTTGAGATGGGCGTAGACAAAATTGAGTCCCGGCGTGGTTCCCCAATGCCCCAACAGCCGCGGCTTGATGTGTTCGGGCCGCAGCGGTTCGTGGAGCAGGGGGTTGTCGAGCAGATAGATCTGACCGACCGACAGGTAATTCGCGGCGCGCCAGTACCGATCGAGCAAATCCAGCTCACGGTCGTCTGCCGAACCTTCATTTGGGCTTGGGGCTTGCATGGTGACGTTCCAGCGTTGGCTGTGGGCAACAAAATCGCCGGCCAATCGATCCATTTTCGAGGCAAGGATAGTGAGGGAACGTGTAGAGAAGGCGTCGGCAAGCTGTCCGGCCTCAAGGTGCGCATCCGACCACCGCGAACCCGCTCCAGCGTTGATCCTTGCGCGACAAAGCTGTTGATTGCCGGGTGGCCAGCCCGGTTTGCCCACTCCTCTGCAGAATGTTGTTCTTGATTTGTTCTCATGGCGTGCTATGTTCTGACCCATGAGCCGAGCATCCTCAAATGCCCTCAAGCACCCGCCGGTCACGGCGCCCTCCGAGCCGGCGGGTGCGCTTTCTCCTTTTCCCGAGCTGGCGGTAGCGATCGAGCGTGGGCGGCGGCGCGGCCGCGGCGCCCAGTCGAATGACAGCGGACGCTTCGAAACCGAGGCGCGCGTCGCGTTCGACGACGGTTGGCAGAGCCTCGACGAACTGCCGCCGTTCAAGACCACCGTCGCGCTCGATACCGCGCGCAAAGTCATCACCCGCAACAATTCTCCCGATATCGGCTTCGATCGTTCGATCAACCCCTACCGGGGCTGCGAGCATGGCTGCGTGTACTGCTTCGCGCGGCCGACGCATGCCTATCTCGGCCTGTCGCCCGGGCTCGATTTCGAATCGAAGCTGTTCGCCAAGCCCGACGCGCCGCAGCTTCTGGAAAAGGAACTGGCGGCGCAGGATTACGAACCGCGCATGATCGCGATCGGGACCAACACCGATCCGTACCAGCCGATCGAGCGCGAGCGGAAGATCATGCGCGGCATCCTCGAAGTGCTGGATCGCGCCTCGCATCCGGTAGGCATCGTGACGAAATCGGCGCTGGTGGTTCGCGACATCGATATTCTGGCGCGGATGGCGAAACGCAATCTCGCCAAGGTGGCGCTGTCGGTCACGACACTCGATGCGGGACTTGCCCGCACCATGGAACCGCGGGCCTCGACCCCGGCGCGGCGGCTCGCGGCGCTGCGGCAATTGTCGGACGCGGGAATTCCGACCACGGTGATGGTCGCGCCGGTGATCCCCGCGCTGAACGACATGGAAATAGAGCGTATTCTCGACGCGGCGGCCCATGCCGGGGTCAAGGAAGCCAGCTACGTGCTGCTGCGGCTGCCGCTGGAAGTGCGTGACCTGTTTCGCGAATGGCTGATGGCCAATTATCCCGACCGCTATCGCCACATCTTTACCCTGATCCGCGACATGCGCGGCGGGCGCGACTATGATTCGCAATGGGGAACGCGCATGAAAGGCACCGGGCCGATGGCCTGGATGATCGGACGAAGGTTCGAAATTGCCTGCGAAAAGCTCGGGCTCAACAAGCGGCGTTCGAAACTGACGACGGAGCATTTTGCCCGGCCGAAACGCAGCGGGCAGCAGCTCAGCCTGTTCTAGCGCCGGATTGTCCCGGTATTCGCCGGGACGATGCTATGCGAGGTCTCTGAATAGCGGGAATTGCGCCGAATTCCCGATTGCGTCCGCGGGCGGGCCTGCGCACGATCCCGGCATGATTCGGGACAGATCCGGGAACAAGTCAAACAAGCCCGCCAAGGGCGTGATCGCGGTTGCGCCGCCGAGCTTTCGCCGCGAGCGCGCCTTGATCAAGCGCGGCATATGGCCGGTGGCCGGCTGCGACGAGGCCGGGCGCGGCCCGCTGGCGGGTCCGGTGGTAGCCGCAGCCGTCGTGCTCGATCCGAAGCGGATTCCCAAGGGCATCGACGATTCCAAGCGGCTGACCGCGGACCGCCGCGAGGAGCTGTTCGAGGAAATCTGCGCGACCGCATCGTTTGCGGTGACCTTCGCCTCGCCGGCGCGGATCGATCGCGACAATATCCTGCGCGCGTCGCTGTGGGCGCTTGAACGCGCGGTCAATGCGCTGCCGGACATGCCGCAGCACGTCTTCGTCGACGGCCGCGACCGGCTCGATACGGCTTGCGACTGCGAAGCCGTGATCGGCGGCGATGGACTGGTCGTCTCGATCGCCGCGGCGTCGATCATCGCCAAAGTGACCCGCGACCGCCTGATGTGCGCGCTGGCGCAGGATTGCCCGGGCTACGGCTTCGAATCCCACAAGGGCTACAGCGTGCCGGAGCATCTCGAGGCGCTCAACCGGCTCGGTCCGACCGTGCACCACCGCCGCCTGTTTGCGCCCGTCGTCGCCGCGCGGGAAAAACATCAGCCGTGGACTGTCAAGCGCGAACCGGATCTGTTCGTGCCGGAAGGACCTGCGGCGACCGAGATTTCTGCCCCTGTCTGACGCAGTTGCCTCAGCGGCTGACGCGCTCTATCACAAGTCCGAGATCGAATAGGCCGACGTGCGGGGCCGGCTCCAGGTTTTTCGGACGTTTCATGCGTTTCACATCCCTGATTATCGAATTGATCCGCGCCCGGCCGCGGTTGGTGGTCTGGCTTGTGGTGTTGTCTCAGGCGGCGCTGTGGCTGTTGATACCGATGCTGTTGTATCGCAGCCCTCCCGGCGATCTGGCCACCGTGCTGGCCTATGGTCGGGAATACCTGGTGGGAACCGAGCTCGGTCCGCCGCTCGCGTTCTGGCTCGCCGATATCGCGTTTCGCGCCGCGGGCAATCACATGTTCGGCGTCTATCTGCTGGCCCAGCTTTGCTCGGTTGCGACGTTCTGGACATTGTTTCTGCTGGCGCGCGCCGTTGTCGGCGGACAACAGGCGGTGCTGGCGGTGCTCCTGACCATGACGGTCGTGGCGTTCAGTTCGCCCGGCGTCGAGTTCGGCCCGCTGGTGCTGGCGCGCCCGCTCTGGGCGCTGCTGCTGTTGCATTCCTGGCAACTCATCGGCCAGAACCGGCGCAATGCGTGGTTCGCATGGTCCATCGAAGCCGGACTCTTGCTGCTGACGACCTCTGCTGCGATCGGCCTGCTGGCGCTGGTGGCCGGATTTGCGCTCGCGACCGCGCGCGGACGGCGCATGCTGATGTCGTTCGATCCGTTGTTCGCGCTGCTGGTGATCGTCGTGCTGGCGCTGCCTTATATCGTCTGGCTGATGCGCGCCGATACGCTTGTCCTGCCGCATTGGCCGGCCTTGGCGGATTTGAGCCGGCGGGCGCTGCACTGGGCTGGACTGCTCGGCGGCCTGCTGTTTTCGATATCCGGCATCGTCATATTGATCGCGCTGAATTCCGGCTGGTTCAGCCGCAACCCGGAAGAGGCGCCGATCATTTTTCGGCCGCCGGTCGATCCGCTGGCGCGCGAATTTGTCTATTTCTTCGCCATCGGCCCCGCGCTGGCGGCAAGCCTGATTTCCGGCCTGTTCGATCTCGATCGGGTCGTGGGCGGGGTGGGCATCGCGCTCTTGATGTCGGGGCTGGCGACGATTGTCGCGGCCGGCGATCTGATTCCTCTGCGCCGCCAGCGGGTCCTGCGTTCGGTTTGGGCGATCGCCATCATCGCCCCTGCGGTTGCGGTCATCGCAACCACGCTGTTTTTGCCCTGGACTGGAAGCGGTGAGGTGGCGACGTCGCTGCCCGCGACCGCGATCGCGCATTTTTTTGATGACAGCTTCGAGCGGCGGACCAACCAGCGGCTCCGCGCCGTGAGCGGCGACGCCCAGCTTGCGACGCTGATCACGTTGAGCCCCGCGCGTCCCCATCTGTTTCTCGCCGCGACGCCGGAACGGACGCCATGGTTGAATTTCGCCAAATTCAAGGAAACCGGCGGTGTCGTGGTCTGGCGCGCTTTGGACACGGCCGGCACGCCGCCGGCCGAGATCGCGCGGCAGTTTCCCGGCCTGGTGCCCGAAGTGCCGCGGGCGTTCGAGTGGCTGGTGAATGGACGACAGCCGCTGCTTCGGATCGGCTGGGCCATCGTGCGGCCGAAGGCGCCGTGAGCTAGAAACTTTCATGGCGAGGAGGCGCGCAAGCGCCGGTCCCGGACCAGGAAGCCTCGCGGCCGGCGGTCCTTCGAGACCCACGCAAGTGCGTGCTCCTCAGGATGAGGAGGTCTTTTCCTGCTCCAGCGCTTTCGCGATCGCGCGCAAATCCTGCCACGCCATGCGCTTGTAGGACGGCGAGCGCAACAGATAGGCCGGATGGAACGTGGCGATCGCACGGATCACGCGCGTGCCGGTGTCGTAATCGAACCAGCGCCCGCGGGTTTTCATGATGCCTTCGCGCGTCGACAGCAGGGTTTGGGTCGAGGGATTGCCGAGCGTCACCAGCACATCCGGATTGACCAGTTCGATCTGCCGCTGGATGAACGGCAGGCAGATCTGCGTCTCCTGCGGCGTCGGCGTGCGGTTGCCCGGCGGTCGCCATGGAATGACATTGGCGATGTAGGCTTTGCTGCGGTCGAGCCCGATCGCCGCCATCATCCGGTCCAGCAGCTTGCCGGAGCGCCCGACGAAAGGCAGTCCCTCGATGTCTTCCTCGCGCCCGGGCGCCTCGCCGACGAACATGATGCGGGCGTGCGGGTTACCGTCGGCGAACACCAGGCGCGTCGCCGTGGCTTTGAGCGCACAGCCGTCGAAATTCTCGAGCAGGCCGCGCAGCACCTCCAGCGAAGGTGCGGTCCGCGCCGCTTCCCGCGCCGACGCGATGGCGGCCTCCGGCGCCGGCGCTGCTTCGGCGCGGACAGCCGGGATCGCGGCTGGTGGCGTCCTGAGCGACCTCGCAGGGGTCATTTCGCCGGGCGCAGCGGCGGTGTCGGGATCCGATAGCCGGTTGACCGGTTCCTCGGTCAGCGCACAGTCGACCCCGGCCCCCAGATAAAAGGCCAGCAATTGCTGGACGGTAGGCGCGGGATCAGGCGTCATGAAACGATGTCACAGGCATTCCGGCAATCTAGGCCGGATCGCGCTGCAACGAAACGCCTCAAGCGGCATTTCCATGTTGTTCTTCCCGCAAAAATCGGAAACAAACGGCCTGCGGAGCATGATCCGGAAAAGTGGAAACCGGTTTTCCGAAAGATCATGCTCAAAAGAATTAGATCAGACCCATGATCCGATTAATCTAATCGGATCAGGGTCTGGACGATCTCCATAAGCTTTCTCAACCGGCCCTGAGACCAGATCATGAGCACCGAAGAACTGCCGCCGCGCGAATCCATGGAATTCGATGTCGTGATCGTCGGCGCCGGGCCGTCGGGCCTCGCCGCGGCGATCCGGCTGAAGCAGCTTAATGCCGATCTCACCGTGGTGGTGGTCGAGAAGGGCTCCGAGGTCGGCGCTCATATTCTGTCGGGCGCGGTGATCGATCCGGTAGCGCTCGATCAACTGGTTCCGGACTGGCGCGAGGACGCCGATTGTCCGCTCAAGACGCAGGTCAGCGAAGACCGGTTCTATTGGAACACGGCGAGCGCCGCGATCCGGTTGCCGAACATCATGATGCCGCCGCTGATGAACAACCATCACTGCTATATCGGCTCGCTCGGCCAGCTGTGTCGCTGGCTGGCGCGCAAGGCCGAGGCGCTCGGCGTCGAGATCTATCCGGGCTTTGCCGCGACGGAGGTGCTTTACGACGACAAGGGCGCGGTGCGCGGCATTGCCACCGGCGACATGGGGGTTGCCAAGGATGGCTCGCACAAATCGTCCTATACGCGCGGCATGGAGCTGCTCGGCAAATACACGCTGTTCGGCGAGGGCGCCCGTGGCAGCCTGACCAAGCAGCTGATCGCGAAATTCTCGCTCGACGCCAATTGCGAACCGCCGAAATTCGGCATCGGGCTGAAGGAGGTCTGGCAGATCGATCCCGCCAAGCACCGCAAAGGTCTGATCCAGCATGCGTTCGGCTGGCCATTGAACAATTCAACCGGCGGCGGCTCGTTCCTCTATCATTACGACGACAATCTGGTGGCGGTTGGTTTCGTCGTGCATCTCAACTACGACGATCCGTATCTGTCGCCGTTCGATGAGTTTCAGCGCTTCAAGACCCATCCCGCGATCCGCAGCCTGTTCGAAGGCGGCAAGCGGCTCGCCTATGGCGCGCGCGCCATCACCGAGGGCGGCTATCAGTCGGTGCCGCGCCTGACCTTTGCGGGCGGCGCGCTGATCGGCTGCGCGGCGGGTCTTGTCAACGTGCCGCGCATCAAGGGCGTGCACAACGCGGTGGGCAGCGGCATGCTGGCTGCCGAGCACGTCCATGCCGCGCTCGGCGCCGGCCGCGCCAACGATGAAGTGGTCGACTACGAAAATAGCTGGCGCAATTCGCAGGTCGGCAAGGATCTCTATCCGGTTCGCAACGCCAAACCGCTGTGGTCGAAATTCGGCACCATCCTCGGCGTCGCGCTCGGCGGTATCGACATGTGGTGCAACACGTTCGGTTTCTCGCTGTTCGGAACGCAATCGCACGCCAAGCCCGACCGCAAGACCCTCGATCCGGCGAAGGCGCACACGCCGATCGCGCCGCCGAAGCCGGACGGCAAACTCACTTTCGACCGGCTGTCGTCGGTGTTCCTCTCCAACACCAATCACGAAGAGGACCAGCCGGTTCATCTGAAGGTCGCCGACATCAACCTGCAGAAGACCTCCGAGCACGACATCTATGCCGGCCCGTCCAACCGTTACTGCCCGGCCGGCGTCTATGAGTGGGTCGAGGAGGCCACCGGACCGCGGTTCCAGATCAACGCCCAGAACTGCGTCCATTGCAAAACCTGCGACGTGAAGGATCCGAACGGCAACATCACCTGGGTTCCGCCGGAGGGCGGCGGCGGACCCAATTATGAGGCGATGTGACCACGATTGCGTGACCACGTTCGGCCGGTCGGCCACGATACCGCCATACTGGAAGCGCTTTGAGGCGGTATCGGTGGCGACTTGGCCGTTCCCGCCAATCGATTTGCCACCCCGTATCCTTGCGGTTGAACGCTAAAAGCGGCATTGTCGCATGGCTTGATGCCGCCTGCCGGGTTTGCATTCGAGACTGATCACAAGATCCTGCCGTAAATCCTTGAGCTGAAGGCGAACCGTGATGCTTTCCATTCGTTTCAATCGCTGGACGATTGCCGCTATTGCCTTCACTGTGCTGGTGCTGCCGGGCTCGGTTTCGGCGCAGACGCCCGAGCATCCCGCCGACAACTCCGCGCAATTCCCCTCCAGCCACGATCTGAAAATGCTGACGATGTCGGGCAGCTATCTGGCCGCCCGTCACGCCAGCGTCGAGCGCGACGCCAGTGCGGCGGCCGCCTTCTATCGCTCGGCGCTGCGCATCGATCCGAAGAATAATGAATTGCTCGACCGCGCGTTCATTTCCTCGCTGGCGGACGGCGATATCGACGAGGCCGTGAAGCTTGCCGACCGCATCCTGGCGACCGACAAATCCAATCGCGTTGCCCGCCTTGTCATCGGCGTGCGCGATCTGAAGCAGAAGAAATACGCGAGCGCGCAGACCAATATCAACCAGTCGATACGTGGGCCGATCACGGATCTGGTTGCCACGCTGCTGTCTGGCTGGGCCAGTTACGGTGCCGGCGACAGCAAATCGGCCGTCGCCAATATCGACAAGCTGACCGGCCCGGAATGGTACCCGATCTTCAAGGACCTGCATTCCGGCATGATCCTGGAACTGGCCGGCAAGGAAAAGGACGCCGGGGTTCGCCTCGAACGGGCCTACAAGCTCGAGGACTCCATGCTGCGCGTGGCCGACGACTATGCGCGCTGGCTGTCGCGCAACAAGGACGCCGCGTCGGCGACGGCGGTCTATGAGGCCTTCGACAAGAAGCTGCCGCGGCATCCGCTGGTGCAGGAAGGCCTGCGCGAGACCAGGGCCGGCAAGAAGCTGCCGCCGCTGGTCGATTCGGCGCAGACCGGTGCCGCCGAGGCGCTTTACGGGATCGGCGCAACGCTGACCCGCCGCGGCGGCGAGGACCTCGCGCTGGTTTATTTGCAGCTTGCGCTGTATCTCGCGCCCAATCATCCGCTGGCGTTGCTGTCGCTGGCCGACCTCTACGAATCGGTGAAGAAGCCGGCGATGGCGATCAAGGTCTACGAGCGCATGCCGGCCAATTCGCCGCTGAAACGCAATGCGCAAATTCAGCTCGCCACCAACCTCGACGCCGCCGACCGCAGTGAGGAGGCGATCAAGATCTTGAAAACGGTCACGACGGAGGATCCCAAGGATCTTGAGGCGATCATGGCGCTCGGCAATGTCGAGCGCGGCCGCAAGAAGTTCGCCGACTGCGCCCAGACCTACTCACAGGGCATCGACGTCCTGCCTCCCAACAACGACAAATCCAACGCGGTCTATTACTATTACCGGGGCATCTGCGAGGAGCGCTCCAAGCAGTGGAGCAAGGCCGAGGCGGACATGCGCAAGGCCCTCGAGCTGCAGCCCGAGCAACCCCACGTGCTGAATTATCTCGGCTATTCGTGGATTGATCAGGGTATCAATCTCGACGAGGGCATGAAGATGATCAAGCGCGCCGTCGATCAGCGCCCGGACGACGGCTACATCGTGGACTCGCTGGGCTGGGCCTATTACCGCATCGGCAATTTTGAGGACGCGGTGAAGAATCTCGAGCGGGCGATCGATCTCAAGCCCGAGGACCCGACCATCAACGACCATCTCGGCGACGCTTATTGGCGCATCGGCCGCACCCAGGAAGCAAAATTCCAGTGGGCGCATGCCCGCGACCTGAAGCCCGAGCCGGACGATCTGCCGAAGATCGAGGCCAAGATCGAAAACGGACTTCCTGACGATACCTCTTCGGCCGCCTCCGCGGACAAGAAGAAAGAAGACGGCAAGGGCGGCTGATCGAGGGGCGGCTTGAGCGAAAGGTCGATGGCCGATCGCCGGTTTGCGGCTCCGGGATTCGGATGCTGTGGCCGGCCGCGGCGCGAATTTTGAGCCGAGCGGCGCTTAAGAACACAATTCCAGTGCGGTTTATTTGGATTTTGCATTCGCGATGACGAGCGGTGGAGATACCAAAGCGAATGCCGAATCTCCCGCAGCTGCGCTGACTGGGGACGCGCGCGCCAAGGTCAACCTGACCCTTCGGGTGGTTGGACGGAGGGTCGACGGCTATCACGAGCTCGAAAGCGTGGTTGCGTTTGCCGATTGCGCCGATCGTCTCAGCCTGACGCTAGGTCCGGAACTGCAGCTCAACACCACCGGCCCGCTGGCGCAGGCCTGCGGCGAGACCGCCGACAATCTGGTGCTCAAGGCGGCGCGGCTGCTCGGCGAACGCGTGCCGGCTTTGAAGGTCGGCAGTTTCACGCTCGACAAGGTGCTTCCGGTCGCGGCCGGAATCGGCGGCGGGTCGGCCGATGCCGCGGCGGCATTGCGGCTGCTGGCGCAGGCCAACGGTCTTGCCATCGATGATTCGCGCCTGATTGAGGCCGCGCAATTGACCGGCGCCGACGTGCCGGTTTGTCTTTCCTCGCGCGCCTGCGTCATGACAGGGATCGGTGAAACGCAGCTGCCGCTGGTGCTGCCGAAATTGCCGTGCGTGCTGGTCAATCCCCGCGTTCCCGTGGCGACCCGGGACGTGTTTGAAGCCTTAGGCTTGCGCAACGGCGAATTGCTGGTTGGCGCCGCCGACGTGATCCAGGCCGTCGCCTGGCCGGAGGCCGGCGCGTCCGTCGAAGACTGGGTGGAAGCGCTCGCGGCCGCTACCAACGATCTCGAAGCTCCGGCCACGCGCATTCAGCCCGTCATCGGCGAGGTGATCGCGGCGCTCAACGCCACCAACGGGGCATGGCTGGCGCGGATGTCGGGGTCGGGCGCCACCTGTTATGCGATTTTCGAGAACACCGCCGAGGCGCAGCGCGCGGCGCAGAAAATTCGGCTCGATCACCCGCAATGGTGGGTGCATGCGGGGGTGCTGAGCTGAGTGATAGACCCTCGTGGTGAGGAGGCGCTTTTGCGCCGTCTCCGGACGATGCTTCGCATCGCCTTGAGAACCATGAGGCCGGAAATACGCTCAACCTGGCTCATCCTTCGAGACGCGCGCGAAGAGCGCGCTCCTCAGGATGAGGATTTTAATGCGACCGTGCCAGGCAGAACGCCACCACCTGCTCCAGTGCGGTCTTCATCGGCGAGGCCGGAAACAGCGCCAGTGCATCGACCGCCATCGCCCCGTAGTGCTGGGCGCGATTGATGGTGTCCTCGAGCGCGCGGTGTTTGGTCATCAGCCCGACGGCGTGATCGAGGTCGCCGTCGCCGATCTCGCCGCGCTCCAGCGCGTTGACCCAGAATGCGCGCTCGACATCGTTGCCGCGGCGGAACGCCAGCACCACCGGCAGCGTGATCTTGCCCTCGCGGAAATCGTCGCCGACGTTCTTGCCGAGCTTGGCGGACTTGCCGCCATAGTCCAGAACGTCGTCCACCAGCTGGAATGCGATGCCCAGATTCATCCCGACCGAGCGGCACGCGGTCTGCTCGGCCTTCGGACGATTGGCGATCACGGGGCCGACCTCGCAGGCCGCCGCGAACAGTTCAGCGGTCTTGCCGCGGATGACCGCGAGGTACTCGTCCTCGGTGGTGGCGGTGTTTTTCGCCGCCGCGAGCTGCATCACCTCGCCCTCGGCGATCGTCGCCGCGGCAGACGACAAAATGTCGAGCGCGCGCAGCGATCCGACCTCGACCATCATGCGAAAGGCCTGGCCGAGCAGGAAGTCGCCGACCAGCACGCTTGCCTCGTTGCCCCACAGCATGCGTGCCGACAGCTTGCCGCGCCGCAATTCGCTTTCGTCGACCACGTCATCATGCAGCAGCGTGGCGGTATGCATGAACTCGACGGAAGCGGCGAGCTTGATATGGCCGTCGCCGGAATAGCCGGTGAGATTGGCCATCGCCAGCGTCAGCATCGGGCGCAGGCGCTTGCCGCCCGAGGAAATCAGGTGGTTTGCGACCTCGGGGATCATGGTGACTTCCGAGCCGGTTCGCGACAGGATCGTCGCGTTGACCCGCTCCATATCGGCGGCGACCAGCCCGACCAGTTGCTCTATCGAAGCGTCCAAGGGGCTTTCGAAGGGTACAATAACCGCCACGCTGGTCTCCACATTTGCCCAATTGGCCCTGCCGTCGGATATAACAATAGAAAGTGCGGGGTAGCGCGGCAAGGGCACCAAGCCCACAACACGCGTCGCGGGACCGCCAGGCCGGGCCGACAGAGGAGAGCCAAAAGTGCGGGAATTGGTTCGGACCAACGATATTGTGCTGGTTTCAGCGGTCGGTGCGCTGCTTGATGGCGCCAATATCCACCATCTGGTGCTGGATCAGAACATGAGCATCATCGAGGGCTCGCTCGGGGTCCTGCCGCGCCGGATTCTGGTCCATGACGACGACAACCGCGAGGCGCGCCGGATTCTGTGCGAGGCCGGCCTGGCCCATGAGCTGCGGGCCGATGACTGAGCTATCGGGCGATTTGACCGAGGACGCGTTTCTCGGAGGGAAATTGCGCCTGCGGCAGCCCAAATCGGGTCACCGCGCCGGTCACGACGCCATGCTGCTGGCGGCCGCGACGCCGGCGCGCCCCGGCGACCGCGTGGTCGATTTTGGTGCCGGCGTCGGCGCCGCGGGTCTCGCGGTCGCCAAACGCGTGGCCGGGATCAAACTTGTTCTGGTCGAGGTCGACGCGAAGCTGGCGGATATCGCCCGCGGCAATGCCGTCTCCAACGCCATCGCGGCCGATCTCATCGTGCTCGACGTGACCTCGGATGCCGAGGCGTTTGCGGCCGCGGGCCTGGCTCCCGACAGCGTCGATGTCGTCCTGATGAATCCGCCGTTCAACGATTCCGCGCGGCATCGCGCCTCGCCGGACAAGGCGCGGGTATCGGCGCATGTGGCGACGGCTGCGACGCTCGAAAGCTGGATTCACGCAGGCCGGCGAATTCTGAAATCCGGCGGCGTCCTCGCCATGATCTGGCGCGCGGACGGTCTCGTCGAGCTGCTGGCGGCGCTGGATCGCGGCTTTGGCAGCCTGGCGATCTTGCCCGTTCATGGCAATGCGGCGTCACCGGCCATTCGCGTGCTGGTTCGCGCCGTCAAGGGTGGAAAGGCGCCGATCCGCATGCATGCCGCGCTGATACTCAATGACGAGTCCGGAAAGCCCAATCAGCAGGTGCAGGATATTCTGGCAGGGAACGGGGAATTGCCGCTGGCGATACCCTAGAAGCGTTTTCTAGCGAAGTCGGTCCCGGTTCGCGTGAAGAAAACGCGTCAAAGCAGGAGCCAGTTCGCCCGATAGGCGGGCGGAAGGGCTATTGCGGCAGCGATTTCGAAGGTTGTTCTGGCGCGGAAGTGAAACGAATCGCGGTCAAGAGAGTACCGATCAGCGCCATCAGCAGATAGATTTTCATGTCTTGCTCCGTCGCATTATTGCAGCCTAATGACCGCCGAAATGCGAAATGCATTCCATCAGTTCAATGACAGTCGCGTGATAACGAATGGTTAATTTGAGGTAACGGCATGACGGAAACATCTAATGATCCCCGGAAATGGCCGGCTCCGATTGAAAAGATACTGGAATGGATTCCGGCGCGGCTGCGGCGGGGAACCGCCGTGGTCCCGGTGGTGCGCCTGTCCGGCCTGATCGGTGCGGTGACGCCGTTGCGGCCGGGAATGTCGCTGGCGGGCGTCGCCAGGACGCTTGAGCGCGCCTTTGCGACGAGGAATGCCAAGGCCGTGGCGCTGGTGATCAATTCGCCGGGCGGCTCGCCGGTGCAGTCGCGCCAGATCTACTTGCGCATTCGGCAACTCGCCGCGGAAAAGAAGCTGCCGGTGCTGGTGTTCGTCGAGGATGTCGCGGCGTCCGGCGGCTACATGATCGCCTGCGCGGGCGATGAGATCTTCTGCGACCCTTCCTCGATCCTGGGGTCGATCGGCGTGGTCGGCGGCTCCTTCGGATTTCAGGAACTGATCAGCAAGATTGGCGTCGAGCGCCGGCTGTATACGGCGGGCGCGCACAAGGCGATGCTCGATCCGTTCCTGCCGGAAAACCCCGATGACGTCGCGCGGGTAAAGGCGCTTCAGCGCGAGATCCATGCGATCTTCATCGCTTTGGTGAAGGAAAGTCGCGGGGCGCGGCTGAAGGGTGCTGACGATGTGCTGTTTACCGGGGAATATTGGGCCGGAGAGACCTCGGTGTCGCTTGGGCTGGCGGACGCGATCGGCGATCTGCGCTCGACGCTGCGCGCCCGCTATGGCGACAAGGTGCTGACGCCGGTGGTCGCGCCCGCGACGGGGCTGCTGTCCGGCCTGTTCGGCCGCCGGTCGGCCGGTGCGGGAACCCTGGCCTCGCTGGAGGGCGTCTCCGGCCTGCCGGAGGAGCTGATTTCGGCGCTGGAGAGCAGGGCAATTTGGGCCAAATTCGGGTTTTAGGGGTGGAACGGCCCGCGCCATTTGGTCCCGGGACAATCCAATTGCGGGCCGGGCCGGCTTGCGCGACAATGGCAATCGGGGCGTGAAGAATGAACGAGGATCGACCGATGCCGCCGCTTGTCGCATTCGCGGGCGCCCTGGGTGGGCTGGCCGTGGTCCGCTGGGCTTACCGGACAGCTGTCAGGGTCAACCGGGAATTGGAGGAGGCCCGTCTGGCGCGGGTCGCCGAAGCCGCCCGGTCGCACGAGATTCCGACGCTGCGGCGGGATCCCAACACCGGCGCCTATCGCCCGGGCTGATCCTCATTACCTTGATTCCTCATCCCCCCGCCGATACGGTCCCGCGCGCTCAAGCCAGACCTCTCGCGAAGACCTGATCCGACGATGGATGCCCTGCCTCCGCATATGCGCCCGGAACGCTCGTTCCAGGGATTGATCCTGACGCTGCAGCGTTATTGGGCGGATTACGGCTGCGTGATCCTGCAGCCTTACGACATGGAGGTGGGCGCGGGCACGTTTCACCCCGCCACCACGCTGCGCGCGCTCGGTCCGAAACGCTGGAACGCGGCCTATGTGCAGCCCTCGCGGCGTCCGAAGGACGGTCGCTACGGCGAGAATCCCAATCGTCTCCAGCACTACTACCAGTTCCAGGTGATCCTGAAGCCGTCGCCGCCGGACATTCAGGAATTGTATCTGAAATCGCTCGCCGCGATCGGCGTCGACTCGCATCTGCACGACATCCGCTTCGTCGAGGACGACTGGGAAAGCCCGACGCTCGGCGCCTGGGGGCTCGGCTGGGAATGCTGGTGCGACGGCATGGAAGTGTCGCAGTTCACTTATTTCCAGCAGGTCGCGGGCGTCGAATGCGCGCCGGTCGCCGGCGAACTCACCTACGGGCTCGAGCGTCTTGCGATGTATGTGCAGGGCGTCGACCGCGTCTACGATCTCAATTTCAATGGCCGCGACGGCGCCGAGAAGGTCAGCTATGGCGACGTGTTCCTGCAGGCCGAGCAGGAATATTCGCGGCACAATTTCGAACACTCCGACGTCGAGATGCTGTTCGAGCAGTTCAAGATGGCCGAGCAGGCCTGCAAAAAATATCTCGAAGCCGGCTGGAAGGACAAGAAGCGCGAGGCGCACCTGATGGCGCTGCCGGCCTACGACCAGTGCATCAAGGCGAGTCACGTTTTCAACCTGCTCGACGCCCGCGGCGTGATCTCGGTGACCGAGCGGCAGAGCTACATCATGCGCGTGCGCGAACTCGCCAAGGCCTGCGGCGAAGCCTGGGTGCACACCGAAGCGGGCGGGGCATAACGATTTTGACTTTGAATTTTGCACAACACACTGGGCTCGACCCCTCCCCGCCGCAAGCGGGGGGAGGGGAGTAGACAAAATGCCCGATCTGCTTTTCGAACTTTTCTCCGAAGAAATTCCCGCGCGGATGCAGGCGAAGGCGGCGGAGGATCTGCGCCGCATGGTCACCGACAGACTGGTCGCCGAGGGTCTCGTCTATGAAGGCGCCAAGGCGTTCGCGACGCCGCGGCGGCTGGCGCTGACGGTGCATGGCATTCCGGCGCGGCAATCCGACCTCAAGGAAGAGCGCAAGGGTCCGCGCGTCGGCGGGCCGGATGCGGCGATCGCGGGCTTTCTCAAGGCGGCGGGACTGGCCTCGCTTGATGAGGCAAAAATCCAGCGCGATCCCAAGAAGGGCGACTTCTACGTCGCGCTGATCGAGAAGCCCGGCCGTGCGACGATTGATGTGCTCGCGGATATTCTGCCGGTGATCATCCGGACCTTTCCCTGGCCGAAATCGATGCGCTGGGGCGAACGCTCGGCGAGATCCGGCGCGCTCTCCTGGGTGCGGCCGCTGCACGCCATCACCGCCACCTTTGGCCTGGAGACCGAAGAACCCGACGTGGTGAAATTCGCGGTCGATGGCATCGAAGCCGGGCAGACCACGTTCGGCCACCGCTTCATGGCGCCGGCGCCGATTTCCGTGCGCCGGTTCGAGGATTACGAGGCGAAGCTTCTCGACGCCAAAGTCGTGCTCGATCCCGAGCGCCGCAAGGACACCATTCTCACCGACGCCAAACAGCTCGCCTTCGCGCAAGGGTTTGAGCTGGTCGAGGACCAGGTGCTGCTGGATGAAGTGGCGGGGCTGGTCGAATGGCCGGTGGTGCTGATGGGTTCGTTCGACAAGGAGTTCCTGTCGATTCCCGGCGAGGTGATCCGCGCCACCATCCGCAACAACCAGAAGTGCTTTGTGGTGAGCGATCCCAGGACAAAGAAACTCGCCAACAAGTTCATCCTCACCGCCAACATCGAAGCTTCCGACGGCGGCCAGGCGATCACAGCCGGCAACGAGCGCGTGATCCGCGCGCGGCTCTCCGATGCGAAGTTCTTCTACGAGACCGATCTGAAGACGAAGCTGGAAGACCGACTGCCGAAATTCGATGCCATCGTGTTTCACGAAAAGCTCGGCACGCAGGGCGAGCGCATCAAGCGGATCGAGCGGCTGGCGGCCGAGATCGCGCCGCTGGTCGGCGCCGACGTCGAAAAGACAAAGCGCGCCGCACTTCTGGCGAAGGCCGATTTGCTGACCGAGGTGGTCGGCGAATTCCCGGAGCTGCAGGGCCTGATGGGCAAATATTACGCGCTGGCGCAGGGCGAGGATGCCTCCGTCGCCGCGGCCAGCGAGGAGCATTACAAGCCGCAGGGGCCGAACGATCGCGTGCCGACCGATCCGGTGAGCATCGCGGTGGCGCTGGCGGACAAGATCGACACGCTGGTAGGGTTCTGGGCGATCGATGAGAAGCCGACGGGGAGCAAGGATCCGTATGCGTTGCGCAGAGCCGCGTTGGGCGTAATTAGGCTAATCTGAATCGACAATCAGCGAATTAAGCGGATTTCATATTCGACAGACATTGAGTGTCGATGCACATCGCCGAGTGTCATCCGTATAAGAAGCAAGTTGGGGCATTAGGCAGTTATCGATCGGGTATGTCTCTACGTTCCGTGGACTGGTAGAGCAAGTTCAGAAATTGAGCGCTTGACCTCCTGTCTTTCTTCGCCGACCGCCTGAAAGTCCAGCTCCGCGAGCAGGGCGCACGGCACGATCTCGTCGATGCCGTGTTCGCGCTGGAAGGCCAGGACGATCTCCTGATGGTCGTCCGTCGCGTCGAAGCGCTCGGCAAATTCCTCGACACCGACGACGGCAAGAACCTGCTCGCCGGCACCAAGCGCGCGAGCAATATTCTCGGCATCGAGGAGAAAAAGGACAAGCGAAGCTTCGACGGCGCGCCCGATCCTGCGCTCTACAGGGTCGACGAGGAAAAGGCGCTGGCCAAAGCGATCGACCAGGTGAAGGCGGAAGCCGCTGCGGCCGTGGCAAAGGAGGATTTCGCCGCCGCGATGAGCGCCATGGCCAAGTTGCGTCCGGCGGTCGACGCGTTCTTCGACAAGGTAAAAGTCAACGACGACGATCCCAAAGTGCGCGAGAACCGCCTGAAGCTTCTGAATGAAATCCGCGCCGCCACCCGCGCGGTGGCGGATTTCTCCAGGATCGAGGGCTGATCCCTTGGATCGCCCCACGCTCGCCGCCTACGATTCCGATGCGGCGGCGTTCGCGAAAGACTGGCACGAACAGCCGGCGCCTCACGATCTGCACGACATCGTCAGGCGCTTCTTCATCAGGGGCGGGACATCAGCCGATATCGGCTGCGGCAGCGGGCGCGAGGTGGCGTGGCTGAATGCGAATGGTTTTCCGACCGATAGGATATGACGCGTCCGACGGTCTGTTGGCCGAGGCCCGCGCGCGTTATCCCGCGCTGAACTTCGCGCATGCGGAATTGCCCGATCTGCCCGGCATCGCCGCCAACAGTTTCGACAATGTGTTGTGCGAGACCGTGATCATGCACCTCGACCGCGCGCTGATTGCGCCCGCGGTCGCCCGCATGCTCGACATCGTCAAGCCCGGCGGCATCTTCTATCTGAGCTGGCGGGTCACCGAAGGCGCCGATCAGCGCGACCAGCACCGCCGGCTCTATGCCGCCTTCGATGCGCCGCTGGTTTGGGCCGCGCTATCAACGGCGACGCGTCTGCTCGACGAGGAGGTCGTCAGCGCGTCCTCGGGCAAGAGGATTCACCGGGTCGTGGTGAGGAAGAGAGGCTAAGTCGAAACCGTCATTGCGAGTGCAGCGAAGCCATCCATAGAGCGGCGACCGCAGTATGGATTGCTTCGTCGCTTCGCTCCTCGCAATGACGGTCTCAAGGAACGGTCTTGCCGTCCGTAACGAAAACAAGAACCCCGCCCGGCGGGGGGAACCGGGCGGGGCTTGTGTCCGGTGACCGCTGCGGCATCCGGACCATGCGTTCAGGCGGAGTTACTCAATCACCTGAACGATGCGGCGCGTGCGCGGTTCGATCAGCACGGTCCGGCCGTTCACCACGGTGTACCGATAAGGCGTAACGCCGAACGTCTGCGGCACGTCGTAATAGGTGACCCCGGCTTCCGGCAGCACGCCGCCGACCACGACCCGATCCGGAATGGTGTAATTCGGCACCCGTTCGCGCACGATGTATTCGCGGAACGCCGGCCGCTGATCGACCGCAATGCCGTCGATATCGTCGTTGATCACAACGGCGCCGCCGCGCGCGATGCCGACGGTGCCATTCTGTGCCTGCGCCGCGATCGGTGCGCTCATGGCGGCCACGGTTGCCGTGATGGCCAGTATTCGGTTCCACATGGTCAGCTCCTTCGCGATGATGCGTGCCGGTTCGCAACGCACGCAAACCGATCCAATTCATCGCGCCCGGCATCGTTCCCGGAAAAACACCGCCTCATACGCGGCAATTTTCGGGATTTTTTGCGCGCTGCGGAACTCGCCGTAGCGCCGGGCGTCTGATATCGGGGAGCTGCGCCGGCGGGCGGGGGGAATGCTAAAGTGCCCCCGCTTCAATTCGAGGCCTCACCAAATCGCACAGCGGAGACGTTCTAAATGACCCTCACCGTCGCCCACATCTCGCCGATCATGTCCGTCATTGCCGGACTGTTGATCCTGATCATGCCGAGGCTGCTCAATCTCGTGGTAGCGATCTTTCTGATTCTCAACGGCCTGATCGGTCTCGGGCTGTTGAAGTGGCTTCATATGTAGGGCTTGAAACGGGTTTCGCGGCTTGCGCGGACCCCCTCAAAGTGGTGTAAGGCGCGCAACTTCCTCTCCCCTCTTGTGGATTATTTGCAGTCATGGCCAAAGCCGTCGCTAAACCCAAGAAAATCGCTGCGAAATCAAAGTCATCGACGCCGGTTCGGGCCAAGCCTGCGCCGTCGGCCAGCGCCCGCAAGGCGCTGAAGAAGAGCCCGGCCAAGCCGGCTCCCAAGCCGGTCGGCAAGGGCCTCGCAGCCAAGGCCGTTCCCGCCAAGATCGCCGCGGACGCCGCGAAATCCGGCAAATGGGTATTCACGTTCGGCGACGGCAAGGCCGAGGGCAAAGCCGGCCTTCGCGATTTGCTGGGCGGCAAGGGCGCCAATCTCGCCGAAATGGCCAACCTCGGACTGCCGGTGCCTCCCGGCTTCACCATTCCGACCTCGGTCTGCACCTATTTCTACGCGCACGGCAAAACCTATCCCGCGGCATTGAAGGCGCAGGTCGAAAAGGCGCTGGACCATGTCGGCAAACTGACCGGCAAGTCTTTCGGCGACCCGAAAAATCCGCTGCTGGTTTCGGTGCGCTCCGGCGGCCGTGCCTCGATGCCGGGCATGATGGACACCGTGCTCAATCTCGGCCTCAACGACAAGACGGTCGAGGCGCTGGCCGAATTGTCCGGCGACCGCCGCTTCGCCTACGACAGCTACCGCCGCTTCATCACCATGTACTCCGACGTGGTGCTGGGCTTTGAGCATTCGCACTTCGAAGACATCCTCGACACCTTCAAGGACAGCCAGGGCTATTCGCTCGACACCGATCTCACCGGCGACGACTGGGTCGAACTGGTCGGCCGCTACAAGGATGCCGTGGCGCGCGAAACGGGTACGGATTTCCCGCAGGATCCCCATGACCAGTTGTGGGGCGCGATCGGCGCGGTGTTTTCGTCCTGGATGAACGCGCGCGCGGTGACCTATCGCCGGCTGCACGACATTCCGGAAATCGTGGGGCACCGCGGTCAACGTGCAGGCGATGGTGTTCGGCAATATGGGCGAGACCTCGGCGACCGGGGTCGCGTTCACCCGCAATCCCTCGACCGGCGAGAGCCGTTTATACGGCGAATTCCTGATCAACGCGCAGGGCGAAGACGTGGTGGCGGGCATCCGCACCCCGCAGGACATCACCGAATACGCGCGCAAGGAATCCGGCTCCGACAAGGCGTCGATGGAAACCGCGATGCCCGAAGCCTTCAAGGAGCTGACGCGAATCTATACCCTGCTCGAAAAGCATTACCGCGACATGCAGGACATGGAGTTCACGGTCGAGCAGGGCAAGCTATGGATGCTGCAGACCCGCGGCGGCAAGCGGACTGCGAAAGCCGCGCTCCGCATCGCGGTCGAACTCGCCAATGAAGCGCTGATTTCGAAGAAGGACGCGGTGATGCGGATCGATCCTGCATCGCTCGATCAATTGCTGCATCCGACCATCGATCCCGCCGCCAAGCGCGACGTCATCGCGACCGGCCTGCCGGCCTCGCCGGGCGCGGCATCGGGCGAAATCGTATTTTCTTCCGATGAGGCCGCGAAACTGCAGGCCGACGGCCGCAAGGTTATTCTGGTGCGGATCGAGACCAGCCCGGAAGACATTCACGGCATGCATGCCGCCGAAGGCATCCTCACCACCCGCGGCGGCATGACCTCGCACGCCGCCGTGGTCGCGCGCGGCATGGGCAAGCCCTGCGTCTCCGGCTGCGGCACCATCCGCGTCGATTACGGCCGCGGCACCATGAGCATCGGCTCGCGTACCTTCAAGACCGGCGACATCATCACCATCGATGGATCGCTGGGCCAGGTCCTGGCCGGGCGGATGCCGATGATCGAGCCGCAAATGTCGGGCGAATTCGGCACCCTGATGGGCTGGGCCGATGCCGTCCGCAAGCTTGGCGTCCGCGTCAACGCCGATACGCCGGATGATGCGCGAGCCGCCATCAAATTCGGCGCGGAAGGCATCGGGCTTTGCCGCACCGAGCACATGTTCTTCGAGGAAACCCGGATCCGCACCGTGCGCGAGATGATCCTGGCCGAGGATGAACAGACCCGCCGCGCCGCGCTGTCAAAGTTGCTGCCGATGCAGCGGGCGGATTTCGTCGAACTGTTCGAGATCATGAAGGGCCTGCCGGTGACGATCCGGCTGCTCGACCCGCCGCTGCACGAGTTCCTGCCGCACACCCAGGCCGAGATCGAGGAGGTCGCGCGCGCGATGAACACCGATCCGCGGCGGCTGGCCGATCGAGCCCGCGATCTCGCGGAATTCAATCCGATGCTCGGTTTCCGCGGTTGCCGGCTCGCCATCGTCTATCCCGAGATCGCCGAGATGCAGGCGCGCGCCATTTTCGAAGCCGCGGTCGAGGCCGGAAAGCGCACCGGCAAGGCCGTAGGCCTCGAGGTGATGGTACCGTTGATCGCGACCAAGGCGGAGTTCGATCTGGTCAAGGCGCGGATCGACGCCACCGCGCAGTCGGTGATGAAGGAAACCGGAATCAAATTGAGCTATCAGGTCGGCACCATGATCGAACTGCCGCGCGCCTGCCTGATGGCCGGCGATATCGCCAGGACGGCGGAGTTTTTCTCGTTCGGCACCAACGACCTGACGCAGACGACCTACGGCATCAGCCGCGACGACGCGGCCGGATTCCTGAGCACCTATATCGCCAAGGGAATCCTGGAGATCGATCCCTTCATCTCGGTCGACCGCGATGGCGTTGGCGAACTGGTGAAGATCGGCGTGGCGCGCGGGCGCAAGACGCGTCCGAATCTCAAGGTCGGCATTTGCGGCGAACATGGCGGCGATCCGGCTTCGGTGGCGTTCTGCCATCAGATCGGACTGGATTACGTCTCGTGCTCGCCCTATCGCGTGCCGATCGCCCGCCTCGCCGCGGCGCAGGCCGCGCTCGGCAAGGCCGTCGCCAGCCAGGCGTGAGTGGCCGTCATTGCGAGGAGCACTAGCGACGAAGCAATCCATTGTGCGCCATTCTGGCCAAGCATGGATTGCTTCGCGGAGCCTGTGATCGGGCGCGCATTCGCGCGACCCGTTGGCTCGCAATGACGGGGAACCGCTCTTCAGGTTCATGCTCACGCCGCCCTGGATTCCCGTAATGATCCGGGGATACACGCCACCAAAATTTTCTTCATCATTTTTGTTGACGCGATATTTACCACTTTGTTCGAGCGCCTGTTTACCAAGGTTTTCGACGTGATCGGCGCAAAACCGGCAAATCATTGACTGTGTCGCGCGCGCAACGCCGATTAACTCCCTCGCAACCTAAATTAGATACCACCAAAAAAGATCGAATTGCACGGATGTACTGAGTTCGATCGCCTGTGCGTAGTGTTGCGTTGCGTGAGCATAAAGATGTTGCAGTTGCGTAACCGGCCGAAGGGCGCGCGTTTCGCGTTCTTCGGCCTTGGTCTTTGCGTCTTCGCATTGACCCCGACAGAAGTCGGATATCAGGATATCGCATCGCTGCTGGCGCGGCAGCCGGGTGTTGCTGAACGCTGGCAAAGCCGGGTGTTCTCCGCTGCCAGCTCCATTCAGGTCGCTACCTACAGCTTCGGCCGCCCGATCGGAACCTCCGCCCCGCAAACCGCGACCTATCGGCTGGCCAGTCTCGATAACCAGGGCATCGACATCACCGGTTCGGTGACGCGCAATCCCATTGCCCGGACGCCGCCGCGCTATCAGGCGTCCGATTTCCCCAAGGTCGATCGTACGCTCAAGGGCGATCGCCTCGTCGTTGTCCCGCCTGAAACGGCAATGCCCGCCAACACCGCGCCGGCAAACCAGGATCCCGCAACATCGAACGCGTCGGTGAAGGGCGCCAAGACCGCCGCCGCGCCGTCCGCCGAACCCGCTCCGCTCGATCCGGAACTTGCGGAGGCGTTGAGCGCGCCGCCGCTTCCGCAATACGACGTTTCGATGTCGCTTGAAGCCCAGCCGCTCGACGACCTGAAAATGACGCCGGTATCGATCCCGCTCGAGCCCAGCCGGCCGCATGACGGGTTTTCGGTGAAGACCGCGAGCCTGTTCTTCGGCAGCAACTCGCTCGGCGCGCCGGTGGAGAGCATCGAGCGCTGGCAGCCCGGCGAAGAACCGGTCGTCGTGATGCCGGGCGCCGCCGATCCCGATTTGAAGGTGATGGCTTCGTTGCCCGCGGCTTCGGACGAACCTTCCAGGGCCGTCGAAAGCGGTGAGAGCATTGCCGTCAAGGGCGAAGTCAACTCGGACAACCAGCGCGCCAAGACCCCGGCCGAGCGCCTCGGCCTGTTCGACGAGAAGGCGCGCGCCAAATCGGAGAAATGCCTCACCGAGGCGGTTTATTTCGAAGCCCGCGGCGAAGCCGTGCGCGGCCAGATTGCGGTGGCGCAGGTGGTGATGAACCGCGCATTCTCCGGTTTTTATCCCAGCACGGTGTGCGGCGTGGTTTACCAGAACAAGCACCGGCATTTGGCGTGCCAGTTCACCTTCGCCTGCGATAACGTGGCCGATGTCGTGCGCGAGCCTGACATGTGGGACCGCGCCAGGAAGATCGCCAAAGCGATGCTCGACGGCCAGATTTGGCTGCCGGAAGTCGGCAAGTCGACGCACTACCATGCCTATTGGGTGCGGCCGTCCTGGGTGAGCGAAATGAAGAAGATGTACAAATTCGGCGTGCACACCTTCTATCGGCCGCGCGCATGGGGCGACGGCAGCGAGGCGCCGAGTTGGGGAACCGCGGCCGAAACCGCGGCAATATCGGCGAAGCTCGCGGAGGCCGCGAAGAGTTCGGCCGAAATGTCGGATACGACCGTGCGGCGCTAATCCCGCGACCGACGGCGGCGGCAGGATTCCGCCATTTCAACTGCTTGCACCGCCCGTTGCCCAGCGTAAATCGCAAGGCTGCATTGCGAGCGGCAGCTTTAGCGCTATCGCGGTTGGGATTTCCATGCCAATGCATTAACTTCGCACGACGCCGATGCGCTGGCGGATATGGATCGCGCGCCCGAGGATTTTGCATGACCGCGACTGAAGGCGATCGGCGTCCGTTGCCCGCTGCCGCAACCTGGCGGACGCCACTGGTGATCGTGGTGTGCGGCTGCCTGATCGGCATGCTGACATTCGGCCCACGCTCGAGCTTTGGATTCTTCATGCAGCCCATGAGCCGGGAGTTCGCATGGGGCCGCGACGTGTTTGGCCTCGCGCTGGCGATCCAGAATCTGTTGTGGGGAATAGGCCAGCCGATCGCCGGTGCGATCGCCGACCGCTTCGGCAGCTTGCGCGTGATCTCCCTCGGCGCACTGATGTATGCGGCGGGCCTGATCCTCATGCGCTACGCCGCCACGCCCTTGTCGCTCGATATCAGCGCGGGTGTTTTGATCGGCTTGGGCCTGTCGGGCTGCTCGTTCAATCTGGTGCTGTCGGCGTTCGGCAAGCTGCTGCCGCTGGAATGGCGCGGCGTTGCGCTCGGCGCAGGCACCGCGGCGGGATCGTTCGGGCAATTCGTCTTTGCCCCATTCGGGGTCGCCATGCTCGACAATTTCGGCTGGCAGCCGGCGCTGACGGTATTTGCCTGCTTGATGCTGCTGGTGGTGCCGCTGTCGCTGGCACTGGCAACGCCCACCATGCCCGCAGGCCCTGTCGCCGTGACGGAGCAGCAGACATTCAAACATGCGCTCGCCGAGGCGTTCGGCCATCGCTCCTATATCCTGCTGGTGCTGGGGTTCTTTACCTGCGGATTTCAGCTTGCCTTCATCACCGTGCATCTGCCGGCCTATCTGGTCGATCGCGGCGTGCCGGTCCAGGTCGGCGGTTGGGTGGTTGCCACCATCGGCCTGTTCAACATCATCGGCTCTCTCAGCGTCGGCTGGCTGCAGAGCAGGATGCCGAAGCGCTACATCCTGTCCGCCATTTATTTTGTTCGCGCGATGTCGATCGTTGCCTTCATCTCGTTGCCGATCACCGCCTTCTCCGCGATCATATTCGGCGTCGTCACGGGTCTGACCTGGTTGTCGACGGTGCCGCCGACGTCCAGTCTGGTCGCGGTGATGTTCGGCACCCGCTGGCTGGCGACGCTGTTCGGATTCGCCTTTTTCAGCCATCAGGTCGGCGGATTCCTCGGGGTGCTGCTGGGCGGGATGGTGTTCGAGAAGTTCGGCTCCTATACGCCGATCTGGTGGCTGTCGGTGCTGTTCGGCGTGCTTTCGGCGCTGATCAATCTGCCGATCGTCGAGAAGCCGGTGGCGCGCCCGGTTGCACAGCCGGCATAGACCGTTCAAGCTGGGCGAACTCACGAAATTGACCGCGGGAGGACTCGGCATGGGAACGTTCAAAGCCATCAGGATCGACAAGGCGGAGAAAGGCACCACCGCCGCGCTCACCCAGTTCGACGAAGCCGAGTTGATGGCGGGCGACGTTACCGTGCGGGTCGAATGGTCGACGCTGAACTACAAGGACGGCCTTGCCGTTACCGGCAGGGCGCCGGTGGTGCGGCGCTTTCCGATGATCGCGGGCATCGATTTTGCGGGCACGGTCGAGCAGTCGTCGCATCCGCAATGGAAGGCCGGCGACCAGGTGATCTGCAACGGCTGGGGCATGGGAGAGACCCATCTTGGCGCCTACGCCGAGAAAGCCCGCGTCTCGGGCGACTGGCTGGTACGCCTGCCCGAGGGCATGTCGGCGCGCGATGCGATGGCGATCGGCACCGCCGGCTACACCGCGATGCTGGCGGTGCTGGCGCTGGAACAGCATGGTCTTACCCCGGCGAATGGTCCGGTCGTGGTCACCGGCGCCGCCGGCGGTGTCGGCTCGGTTGCGATCGCGGTGCTGTCGAAGCTCGGCTACCACGTCATCGCATCGACCGGCCGGCAGTCGGAGGCCGGCTATCTCCGCGATCTCGGCGCGGCCGAAGTGATCGATCGCGGCGAACTCGCCGGGCCGGCCAAGCCTCTGGCAAAAGAGCGCTGGGCGGGCGGGGTCGACAGCGTCGGCTCGACCACGCTGGCCAACCTTCTATCGATGACGAAATACCGGGGCGCCATCGCCGCGTGCGGGCTTGCCGCCGGCATGGACCTGCCGTCCTCGGTGGCGCCGTTTATTTTGCGCGGGGTGTGTCTGTTGGGTATCGATTCCGTGATGTGCCCAATTGAGCTGCGAAAAACCGCCTGGCGCCGGCTCGCCGGACGACCTGGATTCCCGAAAACTAGCTGAAATTACTCAGGAAATTGACCTCGGCCAGGTCATCGAGGCCGGTGCCAGGATCCTCGCCGGGCAGGTGCGCGGCCGAATCGTGGTAAAAATTGTCTGACGGCGTTCAGACTTTACCAACGAAGCTGCTCCAATGTTGCCACGGTTGGTATGGTAAGCAGCGGGTAAAGAGGCATCAGGCGTTGCCCGCGCTCGGGGTCAGTTGGAGTTACAGCATGGTTGCGCGTTTCGTGTTGGGGGCGATTGTGGCCGGTGCGGCGATCGCGCCCGCTTTGGCTGGACAGATGAATGCCGAGGAGGCCCGCAGGTTCGTATCGGGCAAGGTCTTCGCCTTTAGCTGTTTTGACGGTACGCGCGGCGCAGGCCGGATACTCGACGACATGGGTGCGGCCGGCGCGGTGCAATTCTCGGGCGCCGGTCCGGTTCGGCACCTGCGGCTGCCGGGCAATACGCTCCAGATCCGCGGCCAGGCCGTCTGCGCCTCCATCAAGGGCATTCCGTTCGAGCCCTGCTTCAATCTTGACAAGAGAGACGAGCGCAGCTTCCGCGGATCGGTCTCGGGCATGAGCTTCGCCTACTGCGATTTCCATCATCAGGGCGCGGCGCAGATGTTGCTGGCCCGGGCGGTGGCTCACCCACGTTCGCTGCAAGCGCCGGAGCGGACCGGCTCGGTCGAAGTATCGGCGCGTGTCGAAACCCCGCCGGTCGAGAGCGCCAAAATCGAGCCGGTGAAGTCCGAGGCGAAGCCAGAGCCGGCAAAGCCGGAGAGCACTCTGGAGTTGCGTCGCTCCACCGACTGATCGGTGCCGGCGGCAGCTGCACCTAATTCCCTCGATGGAAAATTCGCGGGAGGAACTGTCGGCGTATGTGACGCGTGCCTGACCGTAGTCACACGGGTCGACATCTTCATGCCTTGGTAGCGACTGTCGCTCCAGTTTGTCGAAAATCGACAGGCTGTGGGGAGCCCAACGCATGGGTTCAAAGATGCCGCAATACTTTTTCCGAATTCGTCACGGTCGTTATTCCGGGGCTTCCGACCAGGGATCCGAGTTCGAAAGCCGCGAGGCCGCCTGGGCCGAGATGACCAAGGTTTGCGGCAACCTTGTTGGCGGCATTTCCCGTAGCCTGAAGCAAAACGCCGAATGGCATATGGAGCTGCTCGACGAGGCCAAAAATCCCGTCTTCAGAATCCGTCTGGTGGCGGAAACGCTCGGGTAGCCTCACCGGCGTGCCGTCGTTCCGGGATGTCGCTCCAAACCGCACCGCATCATCATTTCCATGATCGGCGATCGCAGCCAGATCTGCAGCGCGCGGCGCGCACGATATTGAGCGGATACACGGGCGCGAGTAAACCGGCTCGGCTTCGTCCGCGGCTTGCCAAATCCACCGAGATTGATCGACTGAACCGTTAATTTACGAAGTAACCGCTATCCTCGAGAAGCCGGAACGGCAGCAATATGGATCTTTTTTGCCGTGACGTGACGTCCGGCCCGCAGCGGAAGAATGATAGTGAGAAAATTGCTCAACAAAGTCGTCCCCCACTCGATCGCCTCGAAGCTCACCGCGATGGCCGTCGCGGGCGCGGTCTTCATGGTGCTGGTCGCCCTGACGGTCCTTTTCATCGCCCGCGCCGAACTTGCCGTTGAGCGCACCGAGAAGGCGCATGCCATGGTCGATGCCGCCTGGAGCATCGCGGACGGCTTCAAACATGCAGCCGAATCGGGTGCGATGAGCGAGGACGAGGCGAAAGCGCGCTTTTTCGCCGCCGCCGGATCAATGTGGTTCGAAGGCCACGCCAACTACCTTTTCATTTATGACACCGAGACAGGACTCTGTGTCATGAACACCGGCAATCCGGGTTTGGTCGGCAAGGATGTGCGCGGCCTCAAGGACGCCAACGGCCTGCCGTTTGCCGCCCAGATGCTCGACATTGCGAAACGGGGTGAAGGCACGATCCGATACGCGTTTCCCAAGGGCGGCGACAAAACCCCGCTGGAAAAGGTCGCCTTTGTCCGTGGCTTCGCACCCTGGCACCTGATGATCGCGACCGCCGAGTACATGACCGATCTGGACGCTACCTTCTGGGCAATGGCCCGGACCGCTGCGGCGGTGATCGGCATTCTGTTGCTGTCCTCGATCGGCATCGCCTGGACGGTCTCGCGCAGCGTTGTGAAGCCGCTGTCTCGCCTCAAGGCGCGCATGGCGGGTCTCAGCAATGGCGATTTCGATTGTCCCGTCCTCGATGCCGACCGGCAGGACGAGATCGGCGAGATGGCGCGTACGGTGCAGGTGTTCAAGGGGGCGATGATCGAGACCAACCGGCTGCGCGCAGAGCAATTGGATGTCGAGCAGCGGCAAGTGCAGCAACGTAAAACCGACATGCACCGGCTCGCCGATGATTTCGAGGCGGCGGTGGGCGAGATCATCGAAACCGTGTCGTCGGCTTCGACCGAACTCGAGGCCTCTGCCACGGTGCTCACCTCGACTGCGGTGCGCTCGGAAGAGCTCGCCACCATCGTCGCGGGCGCCTCCGAGGAGGCCTCCACCAACGTGCAGTCGGTGGCTTCGGCAACGGAGGAACTGACCTCCTCGGTCAACGAGATCAGCCGGCAGGTCCAGGAATCGGCACGGATGGCCAACGAGGCCGTCGATCAGGCACGCAAGACCAACGACCGCGTCGGCGAATTGTCGAAGGCCGCCGCCCGCATCGGCGACGTGGTCGAACTGATCAACACCATCGCCGGGCAGACCAACCTGCTGGCGCTCAATGCTACCATCGAGGCGGCGCGCGCCGGCGAGGCCGGCCGCGGCTTTGCCGTGGTCGCGTCCGAAGTGAAGGCGCTGGCCGAGCAGACCGCGAAGGCGACCGGCGAGATCGGCCAGCAGATCAGCGGCATCCAGGCGGCGACGCAGGAGTCGGTGGGGGCGATCAAGGAGATCAGCGGCACCATCGAAAAGCTGTCGGAGATTTCCTCGACCATCGCGGCAGCGGTGGAAGAGCAGGGCGCGGCGACGCAGGAGATTTCCCGCAACGTGCAGCAGGCGGCGCAGGGCACCCAGCAGGTCTCGTCCAACATCACCGACGTGCAGCGCGGCGCCAGCGAAACCGGCTCGGCCTCGTCGCAGGTGCTCTCGGCGGCGCAGTCGCTGTCAGGCGACTCTCAACCGCCTCAAGCTCGAGGTCGGCAAGTTCCTCAATTCGGTCAGGGCGGCCTGAAGCGAAGCCCGGCTTTTCGGACACCATCTCGCTCGAAGACGCTCTACGCGCCCGGCTGCGTGACCGGCGCCGCTGGCGGGCGCTGCCGGCGAAACAGAACCCGCTGGTACAGCCAGCCGATCGCCACCAGCACCAGGCCAAGGCACATGAACGACAGCGCACGGTAGGCCCCGGTCAGGGTCGACATGTCGACCAGGAACGCCTTGACGATCGTCAGCGCGATGACGGCGGCGGAGGCGAGGCGGGCGCGCTGCGAATTGACCACGATGCCGATGCCGAGCAGGGCGACGCCGAACGCCAGCCAGGCGATCGAATAGGTGTACTGCTCGGCGCCGCCGGTCGCTCCATGGGTCAACGCCGGCCCGTGATAGAGCCTTCGGATCTCGAGCGTCACATACCCCAGCGCGAGGATCAGCGCGGCCGCCGCGATGCTATTGGCATAATGGGCGCTGCGCCGGCCCGCCACCGCATAGGACAACAACAGCGCGAGCACCGCGGGCATGGCATAGCCGAGCAGGATTTGATTGATGAATTCGTGGGCGATCGCGATCGGCCAGATCGCCGGATTGTCCAGGAACAACAGCCCGAATACCGTCGGCCAGTCCGGCAAACGCCGTCAGCAAGACCGCGCCGACATTGTGAACGATGCTGCCGGTGCGAATCCGCAATCGCTCCAGGCCGATCGCCATGGCGAGCGCGACGCAGACCTGCAGCGCGGTCTCGGTGAGGCCGGCGGTGTCGCGATAGACATCGCCGCCGTTGACGGCATGGCGTATTTCCATGAACGCCAGCAGCGCCGTGAACAGGATGGCCGCGGCCTCCACCGTGCGCAGCGGTGCGTCGTCGCCGCGCCGCCGCAGGAAGTGGCTTCCCGCCCAGAACGACAGCGCCGGAAGCCCGTAACCCCACAACAGCCAGTTGAAGATCGGCGTGGTGCCGACCGCATCGCCGACGATGCGCGGCTCGTAGCCGATCCGCAGCACCACGACGCCCGCCAGAATGGCCGCGAGCGAGCGCAGGAACGGGATCGGCCGCTGCATCGAAATCCAGGCCGTGCCCATCGACATCAGCGCCAGCGCGATCGTGAGCCAGCCTTTGTCCAGCGCAAAGGTCAGCGCCAGCGCCAGCGCGCCGAGCGTGCCGGTCGCGAACAGCGCCGTCGAGATCGCCGATCCCGGCCGGCTGTCCCGCCTGGTCAGGATTTCGGTCGCCGCCGCAAAGCCGGCAGCCACCATCACCGCCAGAATCGCAAACGGGATCGAGCGATCGAGATGCGCGATGCGGGCGTAAAGCGCGATCAGCAGCGCCAGCGGCACGAACACGCCGGCCGCCGACCACACCACCGGTATGATGGCGCTGGCCGAGCGGCCCTGCGCCAGAAATCCAGCGGCGCCGAATCCGGCGGCGAAAATCGCCGCCGTGATCAGATGCAGCGAAACGGAGCTGTCGGTGGCGGCAGGGCCGATGCCCGGCAGCGGCCCGCCCGGCAGCACCAGCATGTCCGGGTTGCCGCGTACCGCCCATTCGGCGAACACGACAAAGACGAATGCGGCGGCGGCGGCGATCGCGCCGGTAGCGGCCGGCGCACGCCATGCGACGATCAACGTCGCCGCCACCAGGACGGCGAACACGACGATCGCCGCGTCGGCATGGAAGCTCGCGAGCACGATCATGGTGGCGCCCAGCAAATAGGCCGCGAGCGACCCTGACGAGATCGGTTCGATCCGGCCTTCGTCCGCGGGCGGACCGAACATGAAACCGCACACGACGAGCAGGCCGCGAGGATGAAGCCCGTCACGACGTGGAATGCGTGCGCGTGCGACCATCGACGGGCCGCATTGCAGGCAGGGCAATGTCCAGAGCAGCGCGAATACGATGGTGGTGACCGCGAGCCAGCGCCACAGCCTGATTCGCGCCAGGCCGAACGCCGCCGCGGTGACGACGGCGAGGTAGAGATACAGCGCCCAGAAATCCGGCTCTTGCGAAGAAACCAGAACAGGCGTGGCGAATGCGGCGACGATGCCGAGGCCCGCCAGCGCCGGTCCGTGCAGCAAGGCCGCGGCGAGCGTGGAAAGCGCCACCAGTCCGAGCAGAATGAAGGCGGTCGCGGGCGCGAGAAAGTCGTACAGCGCATAAGCCGCATAGACCGTCGCGAACGCCACCGCAGTCCCGGCCGCGGTCAGGATCGCGGGGATATTCGCGATCGGCAGGGCCGCAATGGCGGAGCTGTTTTCCTTGCGCCGCGTCCATTCGCCAGCGGCAAGCAAGGCAAGTGCAAACGCGCCGCCGAGCAAGGTTCGCACGCCGGGCCCGAGCAGCCCGGCATCGATCGAGTAGCGAACCATGAAGAAGCCGCCAAGCGCCAGCGTCAGGCCGCCCAACCAGACCACCCAGCGGGTGCCAACGCGCTCCTCGAAGCCGGGCGGGGCCTGCGGGAGGGGCGGGGGCATCGCCGTCGTGACGCCGATGGCGTCGTTCGACGCATCGGGCCCGGCCTCCTGCAGGCGCGGGGCTTGTTCAGTCGCGGCTGCTGTTGCCGGGGGTTCGGCCGCAATTGGCGGCGATGGAGCCGCGAGCGTTTGCTCAAGCTCGTCAAGCGCGGTGAGCGGCGGCGGGCCGGGCCTCGCCTGCAGCCCGGCCGCCTCGATCGCGTCCAGTCGCGCGCGCAGCGCCGCGGCCTGATTGAATGTCTTGCGCGCGACAATGAGCGCGACAACCGCAATCACCAGCGTCAAGAAATCAAACATCAAGCCTCCCGGCGATCGGCCCGGCGTCCGGGCCTACCGCGTCAAATTCCTTGTCCGCTTTCGAGATCGTTGCCTCAGCCTGCCGCGCCTACTGAGTGTGATTTCCGGCGGCAAAAGTTCAAGACACAAGGTCCAGTATTTCAGCCTGGCCTGGCCGTACGGCGGCCGCCGCCCGACGTCATTCGAGATCGATGCGGAACGGCCGGCCTTCGACCGTCATGCTGCCGGGACCCATGGCGTCGAGCGCACGCAGCATCCGCCCCTCGCGCCCCAGCGCCTTGTCGGCGAGGCTCACGATCAATCGGTTCGGCGAGGCGATCGGGGAGGCGGCGCGGATCTGCCTTGCGATCGAGATCTCGTCGCGATGCGGATTGAGCGCGCAGACGGCGGCAAAGGCGCTCGCGGTCGAGCGGCTGATGCCGGCATAGCAATGGACGACCAGCGGCGCACGGCGGTCCCAGCCGCGCACGAAGTTCAGGACCTGCTCGATATGCGAATCCGACGGCGCGACAAAGCCATCGAGCTGTTCGGTGATGTCGTCCATCTGCACTTTCAGATGATTGGCCGGCAGCACGGACACCGGCCGCTGCACCTGATCGACATTGGCCATCACCGTGAGCACATGACTGGCGCCGACCGCCTTGACGGTGTCGGGGAGGGCGGCGAGCGAGCAGACGTGAATCATGACGGTCCCTGGGTTATCTCGATTATAGGATGGAGGGTGGGCAAAGCGAAGCGTGCCCACCCCAATTGGTTTTGATCTGGTCGGTGGACACGGCGCGAGCGCGCCTTGCCGACCCTATGTCATCAGCGCCTCGAACCTTGCCAGAAACCGCTTCTCGGCCTTGGCGGCGGTCCAGGGCGTCAGGTAGTCCCGCCGGGTCGCCGGCGGCAGACCGGGATCGCGGCCGAACAGGCGTTTCGCTTCGGCCTGTGCAAAGCCTGCAAGTTCGGTTGCCTCGAGATAGGCCGCGCCCCTGTCGGCAGCCTTGATCTGACGCTCGATCTCCGGCGCCAACACCGGCGGTAGTCCGAAGCGGATATGGATCGCCGACAGCAGCCGCTTTTCGATCGCCTTGTAGTCCCCGCCAAGCACGGCCTTGAACGGCGAGATCATGTCGCCGATGACATATTCCGGAGCATCGTGCAGCAGCGCGGCAAGCCGGTATTTGAGGTCCACCCGCGGCGTCTGCTCGCGCATCACCGCCTCGACCAGCAAGGTGTGTTGCGCCACCGAAAAAATATGCGCGCCGTGGGTCTGTCCGTTCCACCGCGCCACGCGCGCCAGGCCATGGGCGATATCGGCGATTTCGATATCCAGCGGCGAGGGGTCGAGCAGATCGAGCCGCCGCCCCGACAACATGCGCTGCCAGACCCGGGCGGTCGCCTTGTCCACGGGCAATTTTCTGGCCGTCATTTGATTTCGAGACGGGGACTGCGGCGTTTTCCGGCGCAGCTTTCATGGCAAAAACACGTGACCAGATGGTCGTTGACCATGCCGGTGGCCTGCATGAAGGCGTAGACGATGGTGGGGCCGACGAATTTGAATCCGCGCGACGCCAGTTCCTTCGACATCTTGATCGACAGCGGGGTCGACGCGGGAACGCTGGCCGTGGTCTTGAAATGGTTGACCTTCGGCCGGCCGTCGACGAAATCCCAGATGAATTTCGAGAAGCCGGGGCCGTCTTCCATGATCTTCAGATAGGACTTCGCGCTATTGACCGCGCCCTCGATCTTGGCGCGGTTTCGCACGATGCCGGCGTCGTTCATCAGCGCGTGGACTTTTTTCGCGTTGTAGCGCGCGATTTTCTCCGGCTGGAAATCGTCGAACGCCTTTCGGAAATTGTCGCGCTTGCGCAGGATCGTGATCCACGACAAGCCGGCCTGGAAGCCGTCGAGGATGAGCTTTTCATACAGCGCCCGATCGTCATATTCCGGCACGCCCCATTCGGTGTCGTGATAGGCCATGTAAAACGGATCTTCACCCGGCCACGGGCAGCGGGTCTTGCCGTCGGCATGAAGGCGCGCCGTTCTCGTCATGCCACGGTCTGCTTCGGGCTGGACCGCAAGTCATCCGGCTCGGCCAGGCGGATGGCAAGGCCACCCGATGTCAGCGGTGTGCCGGCAGCAAGCGCGTCGGCGGCACGATCGATCCTGATCAGCGCAAGACCGTGGTGGCCCGCGGCCGAACCCATGGTGCCGACCGGTTTGTCGCCGGCGAGAATCGCAGCGCCCGGCTCCGGCGCCGGGCCGTCAAGAATGATCCGGACCGTTCGCGTGCGCGCGGTGCCGCGATGCTGCGTCCGCGACACCACCTCCTGGCCGACATAGCAGCCCTTGTCGAAATCGACGCCGTGCAGCCGGTCCATGTTGGTTTCGTGCGGAAAGGCATCGCCATAGATGAAGTCCAGCCCGCCGCGCGGAACGCCTGTCGCGATGCGATGGGCGTCATAGGCGGTACTATCGAGCATTTCCGCACCGATCAGATCGGCGGCTTTTTGCGCGAGCTCCTCGGGAACCAGTATCCGCCAGCCGAGCGCGGCGTTGCGCGGATCGACGAATGCGAGGTCCGGCTTCAGCGCGGGATCGCCATCCCATGCCGCGAGAACACCGAGGCTGTCCGACAGATTTTCGACCCCGACCTTGGCGCGCAGCTTGTAGAAACCAAGCTTGTCGGCGAGAGCCTGCGCGAGCGCCCGCGGGCAGTCGATCAGAAAACCGCCGCCATCGCCGGCAGGCGCTTCGGTGATCAGAAAATCTGTCGTTATCTTGCCCTGCGGCGTCAGCAACGCCCCGAACCGCCCCAGCCCGGGTCGCAGCAGCGTCACGTCCGTGGTAAGGAGGCCGTTGAGAAAGTCGCGGGCGCCTTCGCCGCTGACCTTGACCACGCCGCGGTCGGGTAGAAACGCTGCTTTCATGCCAGGTTCTCTTGCCAGGTCTCTTGTGACTTCCCAAGTTTCTTGTGACTTCCCAAGTCTCTTGTGAATTCGCTTCGGGTTTCTTTGGAGTTTCCTGGGGAAACGCCGGTGTCCGATATCACATCGGAACGTAAGACGGTAAGGTGCCCGGAACAAGGCCCGCGCGACGGCCAGTTCCGTGCAGCGGCTACCGAGGACCCAAGAATAGCGCCATGAATCAGCGATTTGATACCATTCTAAAATCCGGCACCGTGGTCAATCAGGATGGCGAGGGCGTGCGCGATATCGCCGTCGCCAATGGCCGCATCGTTGCAATCGGCTCCCTTGGACAGGCTTCCGCCGCCGAGGTGATCGACTGCAAGGGCCTGCATATCCTGCCGGGCGTGATCGATACGCAAGTGCATTTTCGCGAGCCGGGCCTGTCCCACAAGGAGGATCTCGAAACCGGTTCGCGCAGTGCCGTGATGGGTGGCGTGACGGCGGTGTTCGAGATGCCGAACACCGATCCCTTGACCGTCACGGAAGCGGCTTTCGCCGACAAGGTGAAACGCGGCCGTCACCGCATGCACTGCGACTTCGCGTTCTTCATCGGCGGCACCCGCGACAACGTGGCCGACTTGCCGGAACTGGAACGCGCGCCCGGCTGCGCCGGCGTCAAGGTGTTCATCGGCTCCTCGACCGGCGCCCTGCTGGTCGAGGATGACGAAAGCCTGCGCCGGATTTTCGACGTGATCCGGCGCCGTGCGGCGTTTCATGCCGAGGACGAGTATCGCCTCAACGACCGCAAACCCCTGCGCGTGGAGGGCGATCCGCGCTCGCATCCGGTATGGCGTGACGAGACCGCGGCGCTGATGGCGACGCAGCGTCTCGTCAAGCTCGCGCATGAAACCGGAAAACGCATTCACGTGCTGCATATCTCGACCCGGCAGGAGATCGAGTTTTTGCGGGATCACAAGGATGTCGCTTCCTGCGAGGCGACGCCGCATCACCTCACGCTGGCGGCGCCGGAATGTTATGAGCGGCTCGGGACCCGCGCGCAGATGAATCCGCCGGTGCGCTCGGCCGACCACCGCGAAGGCATCTGGCGCGGCATCGAGCAGGGCATCATCGACGTGCTCGGCTCCGACCACGCCCCGCATACGCTTGAGGAAAAAGACAAGACCTATCCGGCCTCTCCTTCGGGCATGACCGGGGTGCAGACATTGGTTCCGCTGATGCTCGATCACGTCAATGCCGGGCGTTTGTCGCTGGCACGTTTCGTCGATCTCACCAGCGCAGGCCCCGCGCGCATCTACAACATCGCATGCAAGGGCCGGATCGCGGCGGGCTATGATGCCGACTTCACCATCGTCGATCTGAAGCGCAGCGAGACCATCACCGACAAATGGGTGGCCTCGCGCGCGGGCTGGACGCCCTATGACGGAGTGCGGGTTACCGGCTGGCCGGTCGGCACCTTCGTGCGTGGCCGGCGGGTGATGTGGCAGGGAGAGATAGGGACGCCATCGACCGGCGAGCCGGTGCGGTTTCTGGAGACACTGAAGGCGTAAGGATTACTGCTTCGCCAGCGCGGTCGAAAACTCGCCATTGCGGACGCGGAGGGGAAGGCCTTCCACGAATTTGGCCACGGCGTCTTCGCCGTAGGTCCCGACCAGTTCGGCAAAGGCTGCAAACAGGCTGGCTTGCGCCAGGCAGTCGCCATCGACGCCATCGTGCCGCGCCTCCGCCCAGGCTTCGCTGAGATAGCTGAGCGCGGCCTGTTTCTGTTCATGATCGGGCAACGGATCGCGGGCGGTGGTGAAGGACACTGGATGGCTCATGAAACTCAGCGGGCTGTATGCGCGGGTCCAGGGCGGAACGCGTCGAATAAGTGACGTTTAGCATGCAGCGCGGGGCCGGCTAGGCCACTTCTTTAAGAAAGGTTAACGGGCGGGCGCGAACCTGACACCATCGACCCAAACGATTTTCCGAAAAAGGCCTAGTTGGCGTAGCGGGCGGTCAGATCCCGCGAAATCTTCGAGCCCTCATCGATATACCTGCGGATCGCGACGGAAGCCGCCGGCGTGCAAGTGCGGTAGGTCTGCTGGAAGCCGTTATAGCCGCGGTTGAAGCCCGCGATCATGCGTGCACGGCGCTCGCCCGAGGGGGTTTCGGCATCGATCAGCGCCTGCATTTCGTTGCGCCATTTGCCGCCTTCATTGCTGCCGCAAATCCCCCGCAGGTAGTGCAGCGTCCCGAGAATCTCGGCCAGCCGCTGCAGGTCGCCGTCGAACGGCGCAGCCGCGTCCTGGGCCCGCGCTGGGCCAGCAATGCACGTCGAGAGAATAATAAAAGCGGCCAGAAGATACTTGGGCATAACACCGAAAAGGTTTTGGGCCCGCACGATATGCCTTTTCAATGCGCAGGAAGCAAGGCAGGCGGCGCTCGCGGAGGGGAGCGGGTCAGGCGTCGACCAGGCGGCGGGCCGACTGGATGACCTCCTGCAGGCCGGCGGTGATCTTCAGCTCGCCGAGGGCGTCCGGTGCGAGCCATTGGTAATCGTCGAGTTCGTCGTTCAGGACTACCTCGCCGCCGCTCCAGCGCGCGGCGAACGACATGATCAGATAATGCCCGCCCCCGCTGATTCCAGGCATCACCTCGCGCCACGCGGCGAGGTCGACGATCCCGATCTTCAGCGCGGTTTCCTCGGCCACTTCGCGATGCAGGGCGGCATGAAGGGTTTCGCCAAATTCGACCCGGCCGCCCGGCAGCGAATAGAACCCCCTGGCCGGCGATCTCGCGCGGCGCACCAGCAGGATCCTGCCATCGCGAAAGATCGCCGCGCTGACGGCCAATTGGGGATGGGAGGGCTGGAGGGACGTCAAGGCATGATCCCGAAAAGGGCGAAGCGTTTTCCAACAGAGATCATGCCTCATCGACCAGCCCGGGTCTAATTCGACGCCGTCGATTGGACCCTGGCCGTCAATGGGTCATGATGTAGTCGACATCGGCCTCGGTGCCGCCGTTGATGATGCCGCCCGCCAGTGCCACCAGCGGCTTGACCCAGCCGGTGGCCTGTTCGGCCAGCCTGGCGCGGGTCTTGTCCTGACGGGCTTCGCGCATCGCCTCGCTCACCGCGGTGAGAATCGAGGTCATGGCGCTGGTGATATTGTCGAATTCGGCGCGGATGTTGGCATCGGCGGAATTATAGGCTTCGATTGCAAGATCCCGTGCCTTGAAATGGGAGGCCGTGAAATGTTCGGCATAGGACAGCGGCCGCCAGCCGAGAAAATCCTCCACGCATTCCGGCACGTCCGGAACCATCTCCAGCAACATGATGGCTTCGTTGAAATGGTTCAGGTAGTCGGTGGCGAGGCCGGTACGGGGATTGATGTTGGCCGCGCGCAATTGGGCGGCCCGCGCCTTGCTATCAGGACGCGGCTGGGGCTCGGATAGTGCAGGGTTAGCAGCCGATGTCATCTGGCCCAGTTTTAACGCTGGGAGTTAAAGGGTGCTGAACATTCTAGCCGTCTGGATAACAGAATGTGTGGACGCTTCGTAATCACCTCGCCGCCGGAGGCCCTGCGGCAGATTTTTGGCTATCCGGAGCAGCCAAATTTCCCGCCACGGTTTAATATTGCACCGACTCAACCCATACCTGTGGTTATCGTCGAAAACGGCCACCGGCATTTTCGCCTGATGCGCTGGGGCCTGCTGCCTGCCTGGGTCAAGGACCCCCGTAAATTTGCGTTACTGATCAATGCGCGCATGGAGACGGTGAGGGAGAAGCCCGCCTTCAAGAACGCGCTCAAGCGGCGCCGCTGCCTGATCCCGGCGGACGGCTATTATGAGTGGCAGGCTTCCGGACAGCGCAAACGGCCTTATTTCATCCATCGCCGCGATGGCGCTCCGGTCGGGTTGGCGGGGCTCGCCGAGACCTGGATCGGACCGAACGGCGAGGAACTGGATACGGTGGCGATCGTCACGGCACCCGCCAGCGCCGATCTTGCCGCGCTCCATCACCGTGTGCCCGTGACGATTGCGCCCGACGATTTCGAGCGCTGGCTCGATTGCGGCGCGCAGGATGTTGACGCGGTGATATCGCTGTTGAGGGGACCTGACGAAGGCGAGTTCGTCTGGCATGAGGTCTCCACCAGGGTCAACCGCGTCGGCAACGACGATGCGCAACTGATCCTGCCGATCACGGCGGAAGAGCGTGAGGCCGAGCAGCCGAAACCGGCGAAGAAGGTGAGCCCGCGCAAGCCGGCGCCGGCCGCGCCCGATGACGGGCAGGGGTCGTTGTTCTAGAGCGTTTTCGAGCGAAGTGGATACCGGTTCGCGTGAAGAAAACGCGTCAAAACAAGAAGAGTCCCGTTTCGATTCAATCGAAACGGAAATGGCTTAGGCTGTTACCGCGAGCAATTGCTTCAGCCTGTTGACGGCGCTGTCCGGCGTGGTGAGGACCGGCCGGCCCGATGCCTCGGCGACCAGCGCCGCGGCCGGCGCCATGCTGTATTGCGCCAGCGCAATCAGGTCACAGTCGCGCAAATCGCGTGAGGCCTGCGCGACCAGGCGATCGTGTTCGGCGCGGTCACCGCGATCCAGCGCCGCAAGCGCTCCCTCCGCCAGTTTCGGCACGATCTGGACGGAACGGGGGAATTCGCCCGGCATCGACTGCAGTGTCGGCGGGAACGTCGAGAGCAAGCCGATCCTGTGGCCGCGCGCGGCCGCCTGCTCGATCATCGCTTCATTCGGCTTGAGCACCGGCATCGGCGCGCGCTCGCGCGCGACAGCCTCGATGCAGGGACCGAAGGCTGAACACGTGAACAGGATCGCGTCAGCGCCGGTGGAGGCCGCGTAACGTCCGAGCGTCAGGAATCGATCGGTCATCGCCGAGGTGAGGTGGCCATCGCGCGCCACGTCGGCCGACAGGCTGTCGTCGAGCAAGTTCATCAATGTCGCGTCCGGCCACAGCCGGGCGAACGAGGCCTCGATCGGGACGATCGAATGTTTCAGGGCGTGGATGAGAGCGATGCGCATCTTCTTACAGCACCTTGCCGGGGTTCATGATTCCCAGCGGATCGAGCACAGCCTTGATCGCGCGCATCAGCTCGATGGCGACCTTGTCCTTGACGTCAGGCAGTTCGTCGCGCTTGAGCACGCCGATGCCGTGCTCGGCGGAAATCGATCCGCCCATCCGCAGCACGATGTCGAACACGACCGCGTTGACCGCGTGCCACTGGCCCAGGAAATCCGCGGCGTTGGCGCCCAGCGGCTGGCTGACATTGTAGTGGATGTTGCCGTCGCCGAGATGGCCGAACGGCACCGGCCGCGCGCCGGGAATAAGTTTGACGACCGCCGCATTGGCTTGCTCGATGAAATCGGGAACGGCTGCGACCGGCACGGAAATGTCGTGCTTGATCGAGCCGCCTTCCGGCTTCTGCGCCGCGGACATCTCATCGCGCAGTTTCCAGAACGCCGAGCGCTGGCTCAAATTCGCGGCGATCACGGCGTCGTCGACGATGCCTTGCTCCATTCCTTGCGCCAGGATCAATTCCAGCGCGGCGCGGGCGTCATCGCGCGAGGATGACAGCTCCATCAGCACATACCATCGATGCTTGCTGCCCAGGGGATCGCGGATGTCGATGCCATGACGCACGCTGAAATCCACCGCGATGTCGGCGAGCAGCTCAAAGCTGGTAAGGCTTCCCGCGGCCTCGTTCTGCGCGATCGAGAGCAGCTTCAGCGCGTCCGCCGGCGATTTGAGGCCGACAAAGGCGGTTTCCACCGCGCGCGGCTTCGGGAACAGTTTCAGCGTTGCCGCGGTGATGATGCCGAGCGTGCCCTCCGCGCCGATGAAGAGGTTGCGCAGATCGTAGCCGGTATTGTCCTTCTTCAATTTCGACAGGCCGTTGAGAACGCGCCCGTCCGCCAGCACCACCTCCAGCCCGAGCGCCATCTCGCGCGCCACGCCATATGCCAATGCAGCGGTGCCGCCGGCATTGGTGGAGAGGTTGCCGCCGATGGTGCAGCTTCCTTCCGCCCCCAGCGACAGCGGAAACAGCCGGTCCGCTTCGGAGGCCTTTTGCTGCGCGATCTGCAGCACCACGCCGGCCTCGCAGGTCATGGTGTTGGATGCGGTGTCGATATCGCGAATCTTGTCGAGCCGCCGCGTCGAGACGACGACCTCGCCATGATGCGGGGTCTGGCCGCCGACCAGGCCGGTATTGCCACCCTGCGGCACCAGCGCGATTCGATGCTCGGTGGCGAGCTTGCAGATGGCGGAGACTTCGGCCGTCGAACCCGGCCGCAACACCAATGGAGACCGTCCGTGAAACAGGCCGCGCTCCTCGGTGACGTAGGGTGCGATGTCGGACGCCTCGGTGACCGCGTATTTTTCGCCGACGATGGCGCGGAATCGCGCGATCAGTTCCGGTGGAAGCGGGGCTGCGGCGGGCTGAACGATATTCATCTCAAGTCTCTGGCGCCCATTTGCTCTGTTGCGCTTGCCTAATATCCTATCGCCCCATCGCGGCGCGGCGCAGCCGGTCGTTGATCGCTTCGCCGAGCCCGTGATGCGGCACCGGCATGACCGCGATGGCGCGCGCGCCTTTGCTATCGAGCGCGCGAAGATAACCGAAAAGATGGGCGGCGGCCTCATTGAGATCGCCGCGCGCGGACAAATTCATCACCGCGGTCGCCGCGTCAACTCCCGGTATTGCATCCGGCCCAAACGCCAGCAGCGCCTCTCCGGCCTCGACCGTTTCGGCATTGAGCCGCACCTGCGCGCGCGGCGCATAATGCGATGCCAGCATGCCCGGCGCCAGGGGCTGGCCGGTGTCCTGGTCGGCATCTTGCGGCGGCCGCAACAGCGGCCGGCCCAGCACGCGCTCGATCTCGCCGCGCGGCAAGCCCGCCCGGCCGCAGCAGCATCGGGGCGTCAAAACAGCCGACGATGGTGGATTCGACCCCGACCGTGACCGCGCCGCCATCGACGATCAGGTCGATCCGGCCCGCCAGGTCGCTTTGCGACATGCGCGGCGGATGTCGGCGAGACATGTCCCGACAGATTGGCCGAGGGCGCCACCACGGGACCTCCAAAGGCGCGCAGGATGGCCCGCGCGACGGGGTGGGCGGGAACCCGGACCGCGATGGTATCGAGCCCGGCGGTGGCGAGATCGGCCACTGCGCAGTCGTCTGTCTTGGGCAGCACCAGCGTCAGCGGCCCCGGCCAGAACGCCTCGGCGAGCTTGGTCGCGGTTGGGTCAAAACGGGCAATCCGCATGGCGGCGGCGATATCCCCGACATGGGCGATCAGGGGATTGAACGAGGGCCGGCCCTTGGCCTCATAAAGCCGGGCAATCGCGCCTGCATTGGCGGCATCGGCGCCGAGGCCATAGACGGTCTCGGTCGGGAACGCGACCAGGCCGCCTTCGGCAAGGCAGCGCGCGGCCGGAGCCACGGTGGCCTCATTCGCCGGCCAAATCTGCGTTTTCAGGCCCACATTCACGGGGATTAAAGTCCTCAATTCGGCTTCTTGCGGTGTGCGAAAGCCAAGGCTATAAGCCGCGTTCTTGTCGGAGTGTGGCTCAGCCCGGTAGAGCACTGCGTTCGGGACGCAGGGGTCGCAGGTTCGAATCCTGCCACTCCGACCAAGCAATTTCGGGGCGTTTTGCCCCTTTTCCCGAGCGCTTTCAAGCTGAACCGCCGCAACAGGCCCATCCTGATTTAAGTGGCGTTTGGCGCCCGGCGCGCGAAACCGGGACGTTGCCGGCGGCGCGGGCCAGTTCGTGTTCGGCAGGTCATGCTGCCGCGGTGTCATTCAGCTACTGCGATTGCGCCAGCATGCTGCGGAAGCGGGCCAATGCGGGCGCGAGAAACAGCGCGCCAAGCACGGCGAGGAAGATCAGGTCCGGCCAGACCACGTCAAGACCGGCGCCCCGGCACAGCACCGATTGGGAGAACTTTACGAAATGCATGGCCGGCGAGACCTGGATCACGGCTTGCAGCGGCGCCGGCATGCTTTCAAGCGGCGACGGACCGCCCGACAGCATGTTCAGGGCCAGGAACACCGGTATCGCCAGCAAGCCGAATTGCGGCATGCTGTTGGCGATGGTCGCGAGCAGGATGCCGAGCGAGGTAATGGCGAACAGATAGATTGCCATCCCGAAAAGGAACAGGGGAATCGAGCCGGCGATCGGCACGTTGAGGACCTGCTCGACGATAATGAGCAAAGAGAGCGTCGCCGCCACCATGACGACGAGACCGTTGGCCCAGATCTTCGCGGCCGCGATCTCGCTGGCCCGGATCGGCATTACCAGCAGGTGCTCGATTGTGCCGCGCTCCCGCTCGCGTATCACCGCCGCGCCGACCAGCAGCAACGACAACATGGTGACGTTTTCCAGGACCGCGTCGATGGCTCTTAACCAGACCCCTTCGAGGTTCGGATTGAAAAAGGCGCGCACCACGCCGCTGAGCGGCGGTTGCATGTCGATGCCGCGGGACTTCAGATAGCTGCCCATTTCCTGCTGCAGGATTGAAACGATGTAGCCTTCACCGACCGCGGCCTGGGTCATGGCCGTCGCATCGATGTTCAGCTGCAGCAGCGGATTGCGCCCGCGCAGCAGGTCGGCTTCGAAGCGCGGCGGAATGTCGAGGATGAAGGCGTAGGCGCCGCGGTCCATCGCCTGATCGACGCTGGAGCGATCGATGATCACGGGCCGGCGGAAATATGGCTTGAGCAATCCGTCAAAGATGCGGGCCGAGAGCATCGATCGATCGGAATCGACGATGGCAATCGTTGCGTCGGCGACGTCGGTCTTGATCCCCGTCGCCTCGCTGTAGACGCTGAACGAGAACGAATAGACGATGAACCCGGCCAGGATGGTATCGCTGGCAAGGCTTGCGAGTTCCTTGCGGCCGAGGCGGAACACGTTCGTGAGCCAGCGCCGCACGCTCAACCCTCCTGCTTGCGCAGCAGCATGCTTGCTGCGAGGAGGTAGAAGAATCCGAAACCGAGCAGCATCAGATATTCGAGATGAAAGGCGTCGAAGCCGCGTGCCTTGGTGATGGTGCCGAGGCCGATGTTCTGGAACCAGAGCGACGGGAAACTCATGCCGATGACCCGCCCGATGCTGTCCAGCCCAGCGGTGGGATAGAGGTAGCCCGAGAAATTGATCGCCGGAACCGTGGTGACGATGGCCGTCGCAATGATCGCGGCGACCTGGGTGCGGACGAAGACGGATACCAGGATGCCCAGCGCCGTCGCTGCGAAGATGTAGAGAGCGGCGCCGAGCGCCAATGCCGAGATCGAGCCCTTTACCGTCACGCCGAACACCAGGCCCGCCGTCACGATCAGGCAGAGAAAGCCCGCCAGCCCGACGACGACATAGGGCGCCTGCTTGCCGATGAGGAATTCCGCCACGGATGCCGGCGATGAATAAAAATTGCTGATCGATCCGATTTCGCGCTCGCGCACCACCCCAAGCGCAGCCAGCATCGCCGAGAACATGACCACGAAGATCATGATCAGCCCGGGCGCCAGCGCGACCACGCTGCGGAACTCCTGATTGTACAGGAAACGCGGCTCGATCGTGGCCGGTGCGAAGGCGGGCATGTAGCCGTGTTTTCTCCGCGCCAGATCCTGCGCATATAAAATCAAAATGCCTTCCAGATAGTCGCGCGTTGTCTCGGCGCGGAACGGCACCGCGCCGTCCAGGAAAAACCCGACTTCAGGCCTGCGGCCAGCCAGCAAGTCACGCCCGAAGGCAGGAGGTATGTTGATCGCCACGCGCAGTTCGCCGGCGCGCAGCCGGCGATCGAGCTCCGCCTCGCTCCACAGCGGCGGTCGCTGGCGAAAATAGCGTGACGCGGCAAACGCCTCGACCAACTGCCGGCTGTCGGCGCTCTGATCGCGGTCGAGCACCGCGAACGACAGATTCTCGACGTCGAAGGTGATTCCGTAGCCAAAGGTCAACAGCAGGATCAGCGGGCCGAGCAGCGCGAAGGCAAGACGCACACGATCGCGCAGCAGTTCCCGCATCTCGCGGTAGGCGAACGCCCAGACGCGCAACAGTGATGCGCGGAAGGCATCAACCTGAATGGATTTGGCATCGCCCTGCGCGGCGCAATGTCCCCTGTTTGGCGGCCGGCGCCGCGGCATTGGACGGTTCGGCTTCCTCGATATAGGCGACGAATGCATCTTCCAGGCACGCGGTGGCCTTGTTCCGCCGCAGCTCTTCCGTGCGTTCCCACGGCGAGAAGGCGGCCGGCGTGCATCAGCGAGACACGGTCGCAGCGCTCCGCCTCGTTCATGAAATGCGTCGAGACAAAAATTGTGACTGCGTCGCGCCGCGACAGCTCGCCCAGCAGGCGCCAGAACAGGTCGCGCGCGGTTGGGTCGACGCCTGACGTCGGCTCGTCCAGGATCAGCACTTCCGGACGATGCAGACAGGCCGCGGCAAGCTGAAGCCGCTGCTTCATGCCGAGCGGAAGGCCCGATGGCTTCTGGTCCGCCGCCTCCACCAGGCCGAAATGCGCCAGCGCTTCGTCGACGCGCGGCGTTACTTCGGCGTCGGGAACGCGGTAGAGCTGCGCGTGAAGGTCGAGGTTGGCGCGCACCGTCAATTCTTCATAGAGCGAAAAGCTTTGCGATACGTAGCCGACCCGCAGCCGCGTTCTCAGGTCGTTCGCTTGCACCGGCCGTCCGAGCAGTTCGGCGCGCCCCTTGGTAATGCCAAGCAGGCCGGTCAGCATCTTCATTGTCGTGGTCTTGCCGCAGCCGTTCGAGCCGAGAAACCCGAAGATTTCGCCACGCCGGATGCTGAAGCTCACATCGTCGACGGCGGTAAAGTCTCCGAATTTTCGGGTCAATCCCTCCGCCACGATGGCGGGCTCGCCGTCGTTGACCGGTTGCAACGGAGAAACAGCGACAGGCGGCGGTGCTTCCTGCCCGTGCAGCGCGACATAGGCCGCTTCGAACGTGCCCGCGCCGGTGCGGGCCAGAATCTCCGCCGTGGTCCCCTGCGCAAGCACGCGCCCCGCATCGATCGCCACCACGCGGCCGAAGCGCTCAGCCTCCTCCATATAGGCGGTCGCAACCAGAACGGTGAGCATCGGCCGTTCGGTCCTGATGTCGTCGATGAGCCGCCAGAACTGCCGGCGCGACAACGGATCGACGCCGGTGGTCGGCTCGTCGAGGATGAGCAGGTCGGGATCATGAATCAACGTGCAGCACAACGAGAGCTTCTGCTTCATCCCTCCGGAGAGTTTGCTCGCCGGCCGGTCGGCGAAAGGGCGCAGCCCGGTCGCATCGAGCAGCCGCATGATGCGCTCGCGGCGCTCGGCTGCGGTTTGCCCGAACAAGCGTCCGAAATAGTCGACGTTCTCCATGACCGAGAGGCTTGGATAGAGATTGTGGCCAAGGCCCTGTGGCATGTAGGCAATGCGCGGCATGATCAGGTCACGGTCGGCACGCCGCGCAATATCGGCTCCGAGCGTGCGGATGCTGCCCGCTTGCAGGCGTCGAACGCCAGCCACGAGAGCAAGCAGCGTAGATTTTCCGACGCCATCCGGACCGACGATTGCGGTCGTGCCACCCGCTTCAATCGAAAGGCTGACGTCACGTAGTGCGACGCGCTTGCCATAGCGATACCCGACGCCCGCGACCTCGACGGCAGGGGGGTCAGTGAGCGACATTGGGAAGCCGCACAGCGAGCCTTTCGGGCCAGACCGTGTTTGCGGTGATCGGGACATAGGCATTGCCGGTCATCCCGGCTTTGACATAGTCGCGGTAAGTTTCGAGCAGTTTGGGATCGATCGCGAGCTTGACACGGTACATCAGCTTTTCGCGCTCCTTGACGGTCTCGACCGTCTTCGGCGTGAACTGCGCCTCGGCTGCCACGAAGGACGTCGTTGCCGGGAAAACCGCATCGGGAACCGCATCAAGGATGATCCGGGCCTCCGATCCGAACGCGACGCGGCCAGCCTCGCCGGTCGGCAGGAAGATCGTCATGAAGACGTCGCTGAGGTCCAGCACCGTGACGAGACGGCCGCCGGCGGCGACGACTTCGCCGGCTTGAACCAGCTTGTATTCGACGCGGCCGGAAACCGGTGTGTGCAATTCCGAATCCTGGAGCAACGCTTCGATTTGCGCGACCTGCGCTTCGGCGGCCTGCTGGGCTGCCTTGGCTTCGACCAGCGCGGCGCGCGAGCCCTGATCCTGGGCGGCCGCGACAAGAAACTGCGCATTGCGCCGTTCCAGTTCGGCCTTGGTCCCGGCGGCGCGCTGCTCCAGGTCCGCGGCGCGGCGCATTTCGATTCCGGCGAGATCGCGCTCGGCCGCGCGGATCGCGATGTCAGCCTCGGCCCGGCCGATGGTGGCGATCGCCCTTTGCACCGAGGCCTTGGCTCCAGCCAGCTGTGCACTCAATTCCGCCGTATCGAGCCGGACGATGACGGCGCCTTTCTGGACGAAATCCCCCTCGTTGACGCGGATTTCCGCCACCCTGCCTGGCAGTTTTGCCGCAATCTCGACGCGGGTGACCTCGATGCGGCCATTGGCCGTGGCAAGGCCTTCCGGCGTCCGTGCCGCCACGCTGTGCTTCCAGTAGAAATAACCGCCGGCGCCAAGCACCAGAGCAACGGCAACGGCCAGTACCGTCGGACTTCGCATCGTCCGTTCCCTGCAAAATCGTCCAATAGATCGCTCGACAGATGGTCATGTAACTCCGGCCACGATCGGAACCTTGAGCCATGTCAATCCGTCGGCTTTCGCATTGGATCCGCCAACGAGTCACGAAAGTCGGCATGGGATCCTCAGGGCGTCGTATGGCGATCGGACGATGCGGCCCTCCGGCGCTTACCTAACCGCCGGCTGGGGCAAGCGGCCGAGGCCGGCGGCATCAAACCTCGAGCTTGTCGCCACCCTTCAAATCGAGAATTTCGCGGGCCTCGTCCGAGGTCGCAACCTCAAGGCCGAGACCCTCGATGATCTTGCGGGCGAGTGTCACCTGCTCGGCGTTGGAGGCCGCCATCCGCCCGGGCGCGGCCCACAGCGAGTCTTCCAGGCCGACGCGGATATTGCCGCCCATGGCGGCGGCCATCGCCGCGATCGGCAGTTGATTGCGGCCGGCGCCCAGCACCGACCACACCATCTTGTCGCCGAACAAGCGGTCCGCGGTGCGCTTCATGTGCAGCACGTCCTCGGGATGGGCGCCGGTGCCGCCCTGCAGGCCGAACACCGTCTGCACGAACAAAGGCGGCTTCACCATGCCCTGTTCGAGGAAGTAGTTGAGATTATAGAGGTGGGCGGTGTCGTAGCACTCGAACTCGAAGCGCGTGCCGGTTTCCGAAAGAGTTTTCAGGACATACTCGATGTCCTGAAAGGTGTTTCGGAACACGATGTCCTTGTTCTGAAGGTGCTTGAGCTCCCAGTCGTGCTCGAACTTCTTGAAGCGGTTGAGCATGCCGAAGAACGCAAAATTCATCGAGCCCATGTTCAGCGAGGCGACTTCCGGCTTGTAGACCGCGGCCGGACGGACCCGCTCGTCCACCGTCATGGTCGGCGCGCCGCCGGTGGTCAAATTGATTACGCAGTTCGAACGCTGCTTGATGATCTTCAGAAACGGCGCGAAGGCTTCCGGACTCTGGTCGGGCTGGCCGGTTTTGGGATTGCGGGCGTGCAGATGCACGATCGCAGCACCGGCTTCGGCGGCGTCCACCGCGGCGTCGGCGATTTGCTGCGGCGTCACCGGCAGGGCTTTCGACATCGAGGGGGTGTGGATCGCGCCGGTCACGGCGCAGGTGATGATGACTTTGCGGCTCATGGGTTTGCCTTCCTTGTGTTGCGGTGGACAGGTCAGGATTTGCTGGCTTGCTCGGCCTTGTGCGCGGCAAGGGCCGCGAGGCGTTCGTTGCGCCGAAGCGTCAGCTCGGCGATACGTTCCGGTGTCGGCTGATGCGGCCAAGCCGCGATCACCCGGTCGACGTTCGGGCTTTCATACACCTCGGGTCCGGCGGCGGTGGAAGCCAGCTCCTTGTAGAAGCCGGTATAGCGCGCGCAGTAATCCGGAATGCCGCCGGGGGCATTGAGCTCGATGGTCTCAAACGGACCGAGAAACGACCAGCGCAGACCGAGGCCGTCCTTCATGGTGTGATCGAGGTCCTGCGCCGAGATATAGCCTTCGCCGACCAGGCGGAACGCCTCGGCGAGCAGCGCGCCCTGCAGCCGGTTCAGCACAAAGCCGTTGATCTCGCGGTTGATGGTGACAGGCACCTGTCCGATCTCGCGATAGATCGTGCGGGCGCGGTCGATCGCCTCGGGAGAGGTCCAGGGTGCGCCGCACAGTTCGACCAGCGGCACCAGATGCGGCGGATTGACGGGGTGGCCGACCAGGCAGCGGGCGCGGCCGGGCAATTTTTCCGTGAAGCGCGAGGCCACGATGGCCGAGGTCGATGACACCAGCAGCGCATGCTTCGGCGCGAGCTTGTCGAGTTGGGCAAAGATGAGCAGCTTCTCTTCGACTTTCTCCGGCCCGTTTTCCTGGACGAATTCGGCGTCCATCACCGCCTCCTCGAGACTGCCCGCGACCGAGATCCGCGCCACGGCGCCATCAGGATCGGCGGCCAGCCCATGGCGCGCCAGCGCCTGCAATTCGTCGCGGATCAGGCGCGGCGCCGCCGCCAGTGTCGGCACATGCGGATCGGTCAGCCGCACGTTCCAGCCGGCGCGGGCAAAAATCGCGGCCCAGGCGCGACCGATCAGGCCGGTGCCGACGATGGCGACGTTGCGTTCAGTGCTTGCCATTTGGTTCTCTCACACCTTGTTTTCTCACATCTTCCTCACAGCCAAAGCACCTTGCGGCGCAGGTCGAGATCGTCACGCAATGTTTTCGACGGCCCCTGATGAATCACCCGGCCGCGCTCCAGCGCCACCGTGGCGTCGGACAATGCCAGCGCCAGGTCGAGATGGTGATCGACGATGATGATGGCGATTTCCTTGCGCAGGCGGTCGAAAGTCTCGAACAATTGCTCGACCACCGCCGGGGCAAGGCCCTCGAACGGTTCGTCCAGCAGCAATACCCGCACGTCGCCCGACAGCGCGCGGGCGACCGCGACCATCTGCTGCTCGCCGCCGGAGAGGTAATCCGCCGGGCTGTCGAGCCGCTCGCGGATGCGCGGGAAGTATTCGTAGATGCGCTCCCTGGTCCAGTGCACGCCGTTGCCGGTCTGGCGTTTCAAGCCGCCGAGTTCGAGATTCTGTTCCACGCTCATGCCCGCGAACAGGCCGCGGCCTTGCGGCACATAGCCGATGCCGAGGCGGGCGTTCTGCGCGGATGAATTGCCGACCAACTCGCTGCTGGCGAGCTTGATCGATCCGCGGGAGGCTGGGGTGATGCCGATCAGCGTCTTCAACAGCGTCGACTTGCCCGCGCCGTTGCGCCCCAATAGCGCGATGATCTCGTTTTCATGCAGCGTGAAGCTGACCCCGTCGAGGATGTGGCTCTTGCCGTAGAACGTGTCGACATCGGTTGCCGTCAGAAGCGCGCCGGCGCGGGCGGCGGTTTCGCGCGGACGCGCCGCGACTTCAGTGGCCCCGGAGCCGATATAGACTTCCTGCACCTTCGCACTCGCGCGCGCATCCCCGACCGAGCCGTCGAGCAGCACCCGGCCTTCATTCATGACGGTGACCTGGTCGGCGAGCTGAAACACCCGGTCGATGTCGTGCTCGACCAAGAGCACCGGCAGATCTGTCGAGATGCGCTTGATGATGGCGCCGATCCGTTCGCGTTCGGCCGCGGCAAGGCCGGCGAGCGGCTCGTCCAGCAACAGCACGCGCGGTGCCGTCGCCAGCGCGACCCCCATGTCGAGCAGCCGCTGGCCGCCATAGGACAGCATGCCGGCTTCGGCCGTTTCGATGCCGGCAAGGCCGAGATAGCGGATGGTGGCGTCGGTCTCGGCATTGATCGCCTCGATCGACCGCGCCGGCGTGAAGGGATCGAAGCGGCGCGGATGCCGCGCCTGCACGGCGAGGCGAATGTTTTCCCCGACGCTGAGCGCCGGGAACAGATTGGTGATCTGGAACGAGCGGCCGATGCCGGCCCGCGCGATCGATTCCGGCGTATGTCCCGATATCGGCTGGCCCAGCAGCGATACCGTGCCTTCGTCGGGCGGGTAAAGGCCCGACAACAGATTGAACGCCGTGGTCTTGCCGGCGCCGTTGGGGCCGATCAGCGCATGCAGCGTGCGGTCGGCAATGGCGATGTCGATCCCCTGAACGGCCTTGATGCCGCCAAAGCTCTTGACGATGTGGCGGGCGGAGAGCACCGCGCCGTCGACGCGGGATTTAGGCCGCAAGAATTCCGGCAGCGGCAGGACTTCGATGAAGCGCGCCGACATCGCCGCGTCTTCGACGACCTTTTTGCGGAACGGCGCCATCAGCCGCTCGCCGACGCCGACCAGACCGGTCGGCGAAAACACGATGAAGCCGACGAACACCAGGCCGAACCAGAACAGCCAGTTCTCGGTGTAGATGCCGAGGAATTCACGAAAAAGGATGAAGAACAGCGCGCCCAGCGCCGGGCCCAGGAAGTTGCGCATGCCGCCGATCACGACCATGGCCAGCAAATCCCCGGAGAAGGCGACGGAGATCGGATCCGCCGAGGTCATGCGGTTCTGGAACAAGAGCAGGATGCCGGCAAGCCCGGTCAGGCTGGCGGACAGTACGAAGGCCGCGAGCTTGTAGCGGTTGGTCGGATAGCCGAGGAAGCGGGCGCGCTGCTCGTTCTCGCGGATAGCGACCAGTACGCTGCCGACGGTCGAATGATGGAAACGCCATAGCAGGATCAGCACCAGGAAGGCGATGCCGGAGACAAGCCAGTAATAGACGGTCGAGGATTCCAGGTTGAAGCCGACGAGCGTCGGCCGCGTGATGCCGCCAAGACCGTTCTCGCCGCCGGTCACCTCGGTCCAGCGAAACGACACCGCATACAGCATCGCCGCCAGCGCCAGCGTCAACAATGAGAAATAGACCCCGCGCCGCCGCAGGATCAGGAAGCCGAACGCCGCCGCGACCGTTGCGACGATCAGAACGCCGGCAATCACGGGCGCAAAAAACTGGTCGTGCATCCAGTTGCGCTGGAGCAGGGCCGCCGCATAGGCCGCGAGCCCGAACCAGGCGCCGTGACCGAAGGATACCAGCCCGGTATGGCCAACCAGAATGTTGAGCGCCATGCAGGCGGTGGCGAAGATCACGACTTCCGAGGCTGACGTCATGGTCAGGCCGAGCGCGAGCAGGGCCGGCGGCAGCGCCAGCAGCGCAAGAGCGGCGATCAGCAATGGAATGGGCAGGCGCTTCCACATCTGGGCTTTACTCGAACCGCGTGATGCGTTCGCCGAACAGGCCGCGCGGCCGGAACAGCAACACCAGCAGCATCAACAGATAGATCGCAGCGGTGGAGGCGGCGGAATAACCGATGCCGACCATGACGCCTTTGACGAGGCCGACCAGAAGGGCGGCGGCAACGACACCCCAGAACGATCCGAGCCCGCCGATCACCACCACGACGAAAGCCGGCGTGATGATTTCCTGGCCCATCGCCGGATGGATCGAGTAGATCGGCGCCAGCAGCACGCCGGCGAGGCCCGCCAGCCCGATGCCGAGCGCGGCCACCGCCGACATATAGGGCTGCAGCGAAATGCCGAGCGCGCCGACCATGTCCGGGTTTTGCACGCCGGCGCGCACCACGCGGCCGAACGAGGTCTTTTGCAACAGCAGCCACAGGCCGGCGATGCAGGTCGCGGCGATGCCGAGCAGCACCACGCGGTAGAACGAATAGATGAAACTGCCGATCGCGACCTGCCCGCGCAGCCAGGGCGGGATCGAATAGGACAATGGCGGGGCGCCGAAGATCATCCGCAACGCCTGCTCGGCGACCATGGCGAGGCCGAACGTCATCAACAGCGAGAGGATCGGGTCGGAACGGTAGAAGCGGCGGAACAGTGTGGCCTCGATCACCATGCCGAGCAACCCGACCGCGACGGGGGCTGCGACGAACGCGCCGCCGAATCCGAGCCAGGGCGACAGCACCAGCGTGAGATAGGCGCCGATCGCATAGAACGCGCCATGCGCGAGATTGACGATGCCGCCGAGCGAGAAGATCAGCGACAGGCCGAGCGCGATCAACAGATAGTAGACGCCGTCAAGCAGCCCGTTGAGGATTTGCTGCGCTAGCAACATGGCGGACATGGAGTGATGACATTCTTCTTACCCCCCCTGGAGGGGGAGGGTCGACGCGAATGAAATGAGCGGCGGGGTGGGGTGACAGTCTCTCCTTTCGAGCGGCGCACGGGTGGAAAGACCGTCACCCCACCCGTCTCGTGTCGCTCGCGCGACCCGAGACGACCCTCCCCCTCCAGGGGAGGGTAAGAAAAGATCGCCTCGGTCAACTCGGGAACGTACAGCTGTTCTCTTCCCTGGTCGCGGCGATCACTTCCAGGTCCTCGTCGGGACCGGGTACCGGCGGGCTCGAGGTGAAGATGTCCCACTGGTTCTTGATCTTGTCGGCGGGCAGAGCCGTGACCGCGTACATCTCGTGCATCAATTGATGATCGGAAGCGCGGAAGTAACCCTGCCGCGTCTTGAGCAGATCGTACTTCGCGCCCTTCTCGAAGTGCGCGATGATGGCGGGCAAATCCGCCGATTTGATCTCGTTGACGGTCTGCGCCACGATCTTGGCGGCGATGTAGTCGCCCCAGGCCTGGTTTTCCGGCGGCTTGGAATATTTCTTGGTGAAGGCCGCGACGAACGCCTTGGAGCCGGGCGTGTCGAGCAGATGATGCCAGACCACCGGCCAGGTGCCGACAAAATTGCCCTTGCCGGCGGCCCAGGCCAGCGCGGTATCGAAGCCGAAGCCGCCGACCGGGAAGGTGAGGCCGAACTCGGCATATTGCTTGAGGAAGTTGGTGATCTGGTTGCCGGCGAGATTGATCACGACCAGATCGGGCTTGGCCTCGCGGATTTTCAGCAGATAAGCGGAGAAGTCGGTGGCGTCGGTCGGCACCAGATCGTCGCCGGCAAAATTGCCGCCATTGGCTTCCATGAAGCGCTTTGAAACCTTCAACAGGTCATGGCCGAACGCATAGTCCGCCGTCAGCGAGTACCACTTCTTGCCCTTGACCAGGCCATCCCTGAGGAACGAGCGGCCGACGGTTTTGACATACATCGAATTCTGCAACTCGACGTGGAACATGTAGCGCTGGCAATCCTTGCCGCGCAGCGCGTCCGAATTGCCGCCGGTGTTGATGAACAAAATCTTGTTGCGCGAGGCGACCTGCGCAATCGTCAGGCAGGAGGCCGAGGAAATCTCGCCAATGATGCAGGCGACCTTGTCGCGCTCGATCATGCGCTCGGCCTTGGTGGAAGCGGTCTGCGGATTGACGGAGTCCTCCTTCAGCACCTCGACCTTGCGGCCCATCATGCCGCCGGACGCGTTGATCTCTTCCACCGCGAGATCGATCGCCATCACCGCATATTCGCCGAGCGGCCCGAGAAATCCGGTGCGTGGCGTCAAATGGCCGATCCGGAGGACGTCGGCGGTCTGCGCGCGCAGGATCGCCGGGGCGGAAATTCCCGATGCCAGCGCGATGCCGCCGGCGGTCGTCAACAGGCCGCGGCGCGTGAATTGATGGTTGTTGGACATCAGCCTTGCTCTCCCTGATACGGCCGCAAAGCGGCTGTTTTCCTCTCCGGCAACCGCTGCGTTGGTTCTGTGAGCTGCGCTTGTGCGGCTTGCCGTGATCTGTGATCACAGTTAGAGTTACAAAAGACGGGACGCTTGTCGAGTCCTCTCTCGAACTTCCCGCCGCATTGGAGATGGCGCGTTGAACTTGCCTGCCACGCTCAACCTGGTCGAGCCGCTCGACCGTCAGACGCTGGGTGAGCGCGCCTATGCGCAGCTGGCCGATCTGTTGATCTCCGGCCGGCTCGCGCCGGGCGAGAAATTGTCGCTGCGCGCGGCGGCCGATATGCTCGGCGTTTCCATCATGCCGGTGCGCGAGGCGGTGTCGCGGCTGGTCGCCGACGGGGCGCTGGAAGTGACGCCGAACCGCGCGGTGCGCGTGCCGCTGATGTCGGCGGCGCAATTCCGCGACCTGACCAAGGTGCGGATCGCGATCGAGGGCCATGCCGCCGCGCAGGCAGCGCTTAACCGTGACAAGCGCGATCTCGTGGAAATCGCGCGCGCGGAGGAAGCGATGCGGGCGGAGAGCAAGCAGCCGAAGCCGGACCTGCCGCGCGCGGTCGAACTCAGCAAGACCTTTCACTTCGCGGTCTATGAAGCGGCGCATTCGCCGATCCTGGTGGAAATCATCCGCGCGCTCTGGCTCAAGGCCGGACCGGTGATCAATCTCGACCTGCGCGCCAATCCGGAACGGCTGGCGAAAGGCGACGCGATCCGGTTTCACGCCAATTTGCGCAAGGCGATTGCGAGCGGCGATGAAGCCGCGGCGCAGGCCGGCATTGCCGCCGACATCAGTGGCGCCGCGGAGGTCATTCTTTCGCGCGGCGGGCTCGCCGGCTGACACTTTCAACGACACTGCGGAGCGATCATGGATCTTGATATCAGGGGCTTGCGCGTGCTGGTAACGGCCGGCGCCAACGGCATCGGGCTGGCCATCGCGCGGGCGTTCGTACGCGAAGGCGCCAGGGTTCATACCTGCGATGTCGATGAGATCGCGCTGTCTGCGCTTGCGGCGAGCGATCCTTCCATCACGCAGACGAAGTGCGATGTTTCCGACCGCAAGGCCGTGAAGCGGCTGTTCGAGGAAGCGACCGGAAATCCTCCGCGGTCTCGATGTGCTTGTCAACAATGCCGGTATTGCCGGGCCGACCTCGAAGGTCGAGGAGATGAATCCGGAAGACTGGGACCGCTGCCTCGACATCTGCCTGACCGGGCAGTTCAACTGCACCCGGCTGGCGGTGCCCCTGCTGCGCCAGAGCAAGAACGCCTCGATCGTCAACATCTCTTCGGCCGCGGGGCGGCTCGGCTTTGCGATGCGCTCGCCCTATGCGGCGGCGAAATGGGGCGTGATAGGCTTCACCAAATCGCTGTCGATCGAACTCGGGCCGGACAACATCCGCGTCAATGCGATCCTGCCCGGACTTGTCGCCGGCGACCGGCAGCGCCGCGTACTGGAAGCCAAGGCGCAGCAGCGCGGCATCTCCTACGCCGAGATGGAGCGCACCGCGTTCTCCTATACCTCGATCAAGGACTATGTGACGCCGGACCAGCTCGCCGATCAAATCCTGTTCATGTGCAGCCCGCGCGGCAAGACGATTTCCGGCCAGGCCATTTCGATCTGCGGCGATACCCAGATGCTCGGATAGGCGAGGGCAATTGGGTCTATTTGGCCGGCGCGATCTTCGGAATGCCGGGATCGAATTTTAAAGCGCTCTCGACCCATTTCGCCACGCGAAGCAGGTGATAATCCTGCCGGTACGAACCGACGACCTGAATGCCGAGTGGCAGTCCCTTTTTGCCAAATCCCGCCGGCAGCGCCACCGCGGGCGCGCCGATCAGGGTCCATGGCGCGCAATATTCGGCGTCGCCGGTGTAATCGAGGCCTTCGGGCGCTTCGCCGAACGCCGGCACGGTCAGGATGGCATCGAAGCCGGACATCTGCGCCGGTAGCGCTGACCGCAGTCTTTCCTGGGTGGCCTTGGCGCCGAGATAGGCAAAGGCGGTGAGCTCCTTGCCGGCCTTGACGGCTGATTTCAGAAAGTCGCTGGTGCGGTCGGGGTAACGCTCGACGAGACCGCTGAAGATATGCGTGGCCTCGCTGGACATGATGGTGTTGACCGCACTCCAGTCGGAATCGAGTTCTTCCCACTCGCGTTCTTCGACAACGGCGCCGGCCTCGCGCAGTCTTGCAACGGCGGCTTCGAACACCTTTTGCTGCTCGGGCTCGGCCCGCGACCATTTTTCGAATTGCACGATCCGCAGCCGCGGCCTCTCCAGCGGCGGCCCGCCTTGACGGGCGTCGATATCAAAGTGGGGAAGGGGCCGCCCATGCGGATCGAGTTCGCTCGCGGCCGATATCAGCGACAGCGCATAGGCGACGTCATCAACGCGGCGGGCGAAGAAACCGACGTGATCGAGCGATGGGCTCAGGGGATGCACGCCCGCGCGCGGAATTGCGCCGAAACTCGGCTTGAGGCCGACCACGCCGTTGAACGCCGCAGGCCGGATCACCGAACCCAGCGTCTGCGTGCCCAGGGCCAGCGGCACAATGCCGGCCGCGACCGCCGCGGCCGAACCCGAGGATGAGCCGCCCGGCGTATGCCTCGAATTCCAGGGATTGGTGGTCGGTCCGGGATGGCGCCAGGCGAATTCCGTCGACACCGTCTTGCCGAAGATCGTGGCGCCGAGATTGCGCAGGCGTTCGACGACCCAGGCGTCCCGCTCCGGAATGTGATCCCGGTAGATCCGCGATCCGTTGGTGGTTGGCATGTCAGACGTGGCGATGATGTCCTTGATCGCCACGGGAATGCCCGAGAGCGGGCCCGCCCGGCGTGCGACATCAACCGGAAGATATTCGAACGCCCTGAGCACACCTTCCACGGCCTTAGCCTTCTCCAGGCAGGCAGCGGCATAGTTGTCCGCCAAGGCCTTATCATCCTTGAAGCGGCGGAGAAGCTCGAGAACTCCGGCGCCGGACGGAGATGCGGATCGTGCAGTCGGATCGATCATGTCGGAAGGTCCCAGCGGAAGAAAATCGTTCGGTACCCGGTCGAGCGGGGGCAGCGTGGATGAGCCTATTTCATCGCGGGCGCGGGTTCGATGAATTTCTTCACCGGGTCAAGCCCGCGCAAGCGTGAGATGGCTGGTGAGCCGGCGCGCGATGTCGCGCCGCAATGCGTTGAACTCCGGCGAAGACACATCGCGCGGCCGTGCAAGCTCGATGCGGAAATCGCTGTCGATCCGGCCGGGACCGGCGCTCATCACAAGCACGCGATCGGCCAGCAGCACGGCTTCCTCGACCGAATGGGTGACGAAAATGGTAGTGACGCCGGTGCGCTTCCATATCTGCAGCAGCTCGTGCTGAAGCTGCTCGCGGGTCAGCGCGTCGAGCGCGCCGAACGGCTCGTCCATCAACAGGATATTGGCGTCGTTGGCGAGCACGCGCGCGATCGCCACGCGCTGCTTCATTCCACCCGACAGCTGGTTCGGATAGCGGTCGGCAAAGCGTTCGAGGCCAACCATCCTGATGAATTCATCCGTCGTCCGCTCGGTCTCCTCGCGCGGCAATTGCCGCTGCCGCGGGCCAAAGCTGATGTTCTGGCGCACCGTCATCCACGGAAACAGCGCATAGTCCTGGAACACCATGCCGCGGTCGCTGCCCGGGCCGGTGACGGTCTGCCGTAGATCGAAACGTCCCCGGTCGTCGGCTCCTCGAAGCCTGCGATGATGCGCAGCAGCGTCGATTTCCCGCAGCCGGATGCGCCGATCATGCAGACGAATTCGTCTTGGGGATGGTCAGATCGACCGGCGCCAGGGCCTCGACCTCGCCGTCGCCGACCGCAAAGCGCTTGGTCACGCCACGAATAGTGAGGATGTCTGGCTCGGCCACGTTACTCACGGTGCTGCGGGCTCCAGCTCAAGAGGTGGTTGGAGATCGCGACGATGATCCGGTCGGTGATGAATCCGCACGCCCCGATCACGATCATGCCGGTGATCACGAGATCAGTGCGCGACAGGGTGCGGCCGTCCATCACCACCGAGCCGAGACCGGTCGGGACGCCGGTCATCTCGCCGACCACGATCAATATCCAGGCAAATCCATGCGCAATCCGCAGCCCGCTGAAGATCGCCGGCAAGGAAGCCGGCAGCACGATCTGCCGGAACATCCCGGCGCCGGAGCATCCGAGCATGGATGCCGCCTCGAACAGGCGCGGATCGATCGAACAGCCCGAACATGGTGTTCAGCAGAATCGATAGAAGGCGCCGAGGAAGACCAGGAAGATCGCCG
>CAWHIO010000042.1:0-12517 GCA_963829315.1 uncultured Alphaproteobacteria bacterium
CAAGGTGCGCACCTTAGCACCGATGGTTGCAGCGGCGCTGAAGAGGCGGTCGCACGTCACGCTTCGGCTGATCTGGCTGGCCTCGCGGCTTGGTTGGCGGTGCAAGCAATCCCGACACTGACCGATATCGCGGACCGCCGAGCTACGATTCAGACTTTGCAAGAGCAGATTGGCCCGCTGAGCCGGCCATTAGTCCGGCCGATATCAAACTCACGGTGGGCCTGTTTCAGGTTACCCCAAATGCGCCTTCAGTGGTGCCCGCCGAAGTTCTGTTTTCGATCGACCTGCGCCATCCCGACAATTCAATCGTTGACGAGATGGATCGTAAAGTACGTCGACTTTGTCGAAGCCGAATGTGGTCCCTGCACGGTCGAGATCAAGCAGATTGCCCACGCACCGTCTCTCGCTTTCTCAACCGAGATCCGGTCGCTGATTGCCAGGGCCGCATCGGCCGAGAAAATCCCGTCAATGGAAATATATTCGGCCGCCGGACACGACGCGCGCCAGCTCCACTATGTCTGTCCGACCGGGATGATTTTCATACCCTGCCGAGGCGGCATTTCGCATAATCCGGCCGAGTGGGCCGAACCGGAACATATCGTTGCCGGCACCAAGGTGCTCGCAAATGTTGTTTGGCAGCTCGCGAACCGGCCATAGTTCGTTCTGCACGAAGCGGACATCGGAAATTCGGCAAGCCCGTTCAGGCGTTCCGGGGTTCGCTGCGGGGCGGGCGTCGCTATGCGGTGCCGCGGGGAAATTACTCCGGCGTCAACGGGTACGCAGGCATGGCCGTCTTCAGGAGTTTGGCACCCCGTAGCCGCCACCGCCCGGCGTTTCGAGCGTGACTTCGTCATCCGGCTTCATCACCATCTTGCGCGCCTCGCTCGCGTTCTTTCCGTTTACGAGGAACCGGCCGGCCGCCCCGGGCTTGCCGCCGCCGAGGCCTTCCGGTGCCAGGCTTATGCGGCTGGCCACGGCATTGAGCAGCCAGCCGCTTTTGGTTCGCATGCGCCACTGGATCACCTGCCCGTCGCCGCCGAACGACGCGCCGGCTCCGCCGGAGCCCTCGCGCAATTCCTTCTTTGTGAACAGGATCGGCATCGATGCTTCCAGCACTTCGATCGGTACGGCGGCGACACCGGTCGGGTAGCAGGTCGCCGATGGGCCGCTCTTGGTCATCCGTGCGCCCATGCCGCCTGAATAATTGAACATCGAACTTGTGAACGGATCGCCGGCAGCGTTCTTGCCCTGGATCTGTATCGTCCAGACCGCGCCGGAGCCTTCCGCCAGAACGCGGTCAGGCATGATGTGATAAAGCGCCTTGAGGATCGGCATCGGGACATACATGCCGACGACATGGCGCGCGTTTACCGGCGCGGGATATTTGCAATTGACGATACAGCCCTCCGGCGCAGTCACCTTGATCGGCGCAAGGCTGCCGAAATTGTTCGGCAGTTCGGGATCGAGGCAGGAGCGTATCGCGAAGGTGGAATAGGCGTGGGTGTAGTTCATCACCACGTTGATGCCGTAGGGGCTCGGGCCCGAACTGCCGGCGAAATCGATCGTGATGGTGCCGTCCTCGGTGTCGACGGTAACGGCGGTCTTGAGGGTAATCACGTCGCCGCCAGGCACGTCGAACGAGCTTTCGCCGTGATAGGTGCCGGCTTTCAGCTTGCGGATCGAGTCGCGGGTGGCTTTTTCCGAGCGCGAGATGATCTCTTCGGATAATTCGTCGATATCATCATAGCCCTGGCGGTCGAGCAGGGTGGACAGCCGCTTGCAGGCGAGGCGCCCGCTCGACACCTGCGCGGCGAGATCGCCGAACACATGATCGGGCGTGCGCACATTGGCGCGGATCATCGCGTGCAGCACCTTGTTCGGTTCGCCCGCTTCGTAGAGCTTGAGCATGGGGATCCAGAGACCCTCCTCATGCACGTCGCGGGCGCCCGCGCCGACGCCATATCCGCCGATGTCGGTGTGATGGATGGTCGAGCCGAAAAAGCCGATCAGCTTGCCCTTGTGAAACGCGGGCAGCATGACGGTGATGTCGAAAAAGTGGCCGGCCGACAGCCAGGGATCGTTGGTGATGAGCACGTCGCCGGGCTGCAGCGTTTGGGTCGGAAAGGCGTCGACGAAATGTCTGCCGGCCGCGGCCAGCGAATTGATGTGGCCTGGCGTGCCGGTCACCGCCTGCGCCACCATGCGGCCCTGCCGGTCGAACAAGGCATTGGCGAGGTCGCCGGCCTCGCGCACGATCGGGCTGAAGGCGATGCGTTGCAACGCCTTGGCCTGTTCGCTGACGATGCTGATGAGATTGCTCCAGACGATCTCGAGTTCGATGCCGTCCATGTCGGCTACTCCTTCGATGCCATGATGCAGCCGGTCGCGTCCACTTTGCGCGCGCCAGCCCGGCAGGATGATGATCGTGGTTTCGCGTTCTTCGATGATGGCTGGCCCTTCGAGGGTCTGACCCATCGCCAGATCCTTGCGCGCATAGACCGGCGTTTCGATATCGTTGGCGCCGAAGCGCGCGCTGCGTTTGCCGTGCGGCTTGGCGGGCGCCGACTGGAGCGCGACCTTGCTGTCGCGCGACGCCACCGGGCCGGTCGCAACCAGGCGCCAGCTCACGATTTCCACGTCCACCTCGGGCAGCCTGAGGCTGTACAGCTTTTCATAGGCGTCTTCGAAAATGGCGCGCACCGAGGTCGCGATCGTGCTTTTTGCGCGGGTCGGTATCGAACCAGGCGGTCACTTCGTTCTGCTGGCCGAAATAGCGCAGATCAGCGCCGAACTGGAACTTGATGTCGGACGGCTTGCAGCCGGCGCTGGCCAGTCCGCTGCTGGCATCCGCGACCAGCTTGGCGACGATCCGGTCGACATCGTCCCATTTCAGCGCGGAAAGACGCGACAGCGCGCCCTGGCTGAGGTCGAGCCGCGGCGGCGTCACCAGCGTGCCGAAGGCCGACAGCACGCTCGCCAGCGGCGGATAGATCACCATCGGGCTCTCGAGCAAGTCGGCGACGTAGCAGGCATGGACCGGCCCGGCGCCACCGAACGCAAATAACGGCACGCCGCGATAATCGATGCCGCGATCGACGGCGTGGGCGCGTGCGGCGGCGGTCATGGACTCGCCGACGACGCGGTAAATGCCGGCGGCGACGTCGCGTACCGATGTGCCGAGGCTGTTGCCCAGTTTCGCAAGCTGCTTCTCGGCGCCGGCCAGATCGAGCTTCATGTCGCCGCCGAGGAAGTTGTCGGCGCTGAGATAGCCGAGCACGAGGTCGGCGTCGGTGACCGTGGCGTTCTGGCCGCCGCGGCCATAGGCGACCGGGCCTGGCGTAGAGCCGGCGCTGCGCGGTCCGACCTTCAACAGGCCGAGATTGCTCACCGAGGCGATGCTGCCGCCGCCGGCGCCGATCTCGATCATATCGACCGAGGGAATCAGAATCGGCAGGCCGCTGCCGGTCTTGAAGCGATAGATGCGGTCGACCTCGAAATTGCCGCTGATGAGGGGATGACGGTCCTCGATGATGCAGGCTTTTGCCGTGGTGCCGCCCATGTCGAACGACAGCAGGCGGTCGAGGCCGAGCACCTCGGCATAATAGGCCGCGGCAAGCGCGCCGGCGGCCGGGCCGGATTCCACCATGCGTACCGGGAACTTCTTGGCGATGTCGATGCCGATGACGCCGCCATTGCTCAGCATGATCAGCGGATCGTTGACGAAACCGCGCTTCTTCAGGCCGTCGCGCAGCGCGTCGAGATAGGGGCCCGTGATCGGCGTCGTGTAGGCGTTCATCACCACCGTGGAGGTGCGCGGATATTCACGGATCTGCGGCGCGACGTCCGACGAGATCGAGACATACATGCCCGGCGCGCGCGCCTGCACCACCTCGCGCATCGCGCGTTCGTTCGCCGGGTTGAGATAGGAGTTGAGGAAGGAGATGGCGACGGAAACGACGCCTTTCGCCTTCAGGGTATCGACGATCGCGGCCGCCTTGGTGGTATCGAGCGGGGTGAGCACTTCGCCGCTCGCCAGCACGCGCTCCGGCACGCCGAAGGTCATCTCGCGGGTGACCAGCTGCTCCGGGAATTCGATCTGCGGATCGAACATCTCGTAGCGATGTTCGTCCTTGATGGTGAGGATGTCGCGGAAGCCCTCGGTGACCAGCAGTGCCGTCAGCGGCCCTTTGCGCTCGATCACCGCGTTGGTGACGACGGTGGTGGCGTGCACGACCACGTCGGTCACGGCGGCTGCCTCGATCCCGGCTTTCGCCAACGCGGAATCGACGGCGCGGAAGAAGCCGATATCGAGACTTTCGGGGGTGGTAAGCGTCTTGTCGACCCAGGTCTGGCCGGAACCGCTTCTCAGAACGACATCGGTGAAAGTCCCGCCAATATCGACGGCCAAGGCATAGTTCGACATGGAAAGACGCCCTCAGGTTTCCTCAGGTGGAGCATTTAGTTTCTTATTGCGATACTATGTTCCGTTATTATGACTATAAGAATTTCGTTTTTGCTGTCAAATCGTAATTTTAAATTGACAGTTTGGCGAACAAATCTGTAGCTTGTTCCGAAAATCATAACGTTGTCTCTCATATCGAGATAAGGGCTAGGGAGCAAATGATGGGTCGGTCCGGCGCGCAAGATCGTGGAAAGCAGCCGGCGTCGTGCTCTGACGGACTGGCGCGTCGGGCCGGATTCGCGCGCGCGGCCGGAGGCTCATGCATGAAAGCCGAAGCGCTCGATCGTGCCGAGGACGAGGAGCGCTCGGGCAATTCCGAGCTCATCCAGTCTGTCGTGATCACCGGGCAGATCATCGAGGCGCTGGCCGCGGCCGGGCAGCCGATGCGGCTCACCGCGCTCGCCAGCCAGCTCGGCGAGCCGAAAGCGAAGATGCATCGCCATCTGTCGACGCTGAAGCATCTCGGCTTCGTCGATCAGGACGCCAAGACTGAAACCTACCGGCTCGGCCTCAAACTCGTGTATATCGGCCAGTCCGCCATCGACCAATTCGATTTGCGGCGTCTGGCGGAGCCTTACATGTCGCGGCTGCGCGATCTTACGCGCCAGACGGTCGTGCTGAGCACGCCGGCGAGTGGCGATGCCATCATCAATGCCGTCGTCGAGAGCCCCAATCTGGTGACGATCTCGGTGCGGCTCGGCTATCGCCTGCCGGCACATGCTTCGGCGCAAGGGCGCCTGAACCTGGCTTTCGCGCCGCCGGCGGTGCAACAGCGCATTCTCGCGCGCAAGCTCCAGGCCTTCACTCCGCGCACGATGGTCGATCCGGCGAAGCTGCGGGAGCGGCTGACGCAAATCCGCCAACAGCTCTTCGATGTCTCCATGGATGAGACGCTGCTGGGGATTTCCGCCGTGGCCGCGCCGATCCTCAATTTTGACAACGAGCTTGTCGGCGCCATCGCGATCGTCGGGACCACGCAAGACGTGCACGAGCCGGTCGATCCCGAGCAGCTCAAGCTGCTCCGTGCCTGCACCAAGGCCATCTCGCTGAGACTGAACTCGACCGCCTATGAAGGGCTCGGCATTCCAAACTTGCGGGAGTTCATTTTCGACTGATCGATCTCTGCAAGTCTCGCAACCATAACGACCAAAAAATACGGGGGGAATATGTATCAGTTCCGGTGGATATCCGGGCTCCTGCTTGGAGGCACGGTCGCGCTGTCCGGCATGTCGGGCGCGCGGGCGCAGGACGCCTACAAGATCGGAATGTCGGCGGGATTGACCGGTTATGCCGCGACCGTCGATCGCGCCTGGCGCGACGGCGTCGAGGTCGCGATCGCGGCGCTGAACGCCGAGGGCGGCATGGATGGCCGCAAGGTCGAACTGGTCGTCGAGGACAATCGCTCGGAGCCGCAGGAGGCGGTGACCGCTTATCGCAAGATGATCTCTTCCGACAAGGTCCGGATTTTTGCCAGCGGCTGCGTGTCAGCCGGCAATTTCGCGGCCGCGCCCCTGGTCGCGCGCGCGGAAACGCCGATGGTGCTGTGCTCGATTCTGCCGCAGCAGCCGGATCAGGTGAAATGGGCCTTCACCACCATTCCGCCGCCGCGCTTCGAGGTCGAGACGCGCCTCGAATATATCCAGAAGAGAACCCAGATCAAGAAAATCGGCGTGCTGCATGATCCGTCGCCCTACGCCAACGCGCAGAAGGCCGCGGCCGAGAAGGAGGCCAAGGACTATGGACTCGAGATCGTCGGGGTCGAGCAGTACAAGACCGACGATGCCGATCTCAGCGTGCAGATCCAGAAGATGTACGCCGCCGGCGCGCGCGCGATCATCAAGATCGGCCTTGGCGGCACCACGCTCACCGCCGCCAAGAACATCAAGCAGCTCGACCTCGACATGATCATGTTGACGAGCCTCGAGGACATCGCCGTGTTCCGCCCGGTGGCGGAAGTGCTGGGCGACAAGTTCTTCTTCGTAGCCTCGCCCTCGCAGGTCTATGACGGGCTTGAGGACGGCCCGCTCAAGACCGAGATCGGCAAGTTCCTGAAGCCCTGGCGCGCAAAGTATAAGGACCGCGATCCAAATTGGGCCGGGCGCGGCTGGGACGCGGTGATGCTGATCGCCGCGGCGGCCGAGAAAGGCAAAATCCGTCGAAGGCCCGAACATGCGTGACGCGCTGGAATCGATGGACAATTTCCAGGGCACCACCGGCCTCTATCACATGTCGGCGACCAATCATCAGGGGATCACCGAAAATCCCTTGCTGCTTGCCACCATCACCGGCGGCCAAGTCAAAGTGGTGAAGTGAGCAGCACGGCGACCACCACGCGGATCCTCGAGGTCGAAGGGCTTTCGGCGCGCTACGGGCACGTCGAGGCCCTTCGGCCGGTCGATCTGCATGTCGACGAAGGCGAACTTGTCGCGGTCCTGGGACCAAACGGCGCCGGCAAATCCACGCTTATGAACGCGATCATGGGGCTTGGTCCCGACGCAGGGCCAGGTGAGATTCCGCGGGCGCGAGGTGCCACGCCGTGCCCCCGCTGCGGCCGCGGCGCTCGGCATCGTGCTGGTGCCGGAAGGCCGCGGCATATTCGCGCCGATGACGGTCGCTGAAAATCTCGAGCTCGGCGCCTATCTGCTCAACGACAAACACGAATATGCCCGCCGCCACGCGCGCGTGTTGGCCATGTTTCCACGTCTGAAGGAACGCCTCTCGCAAACAGCAGGCTCATTGTCCGGCGGCGAGCAGCAAATGCTCGCGGTCGGCCGCGCGCTGATGTCCGAACCGAAGATTCTCCTGCTCGATGAGCCCTCGCTCGGCCTCGCCCCGCGCATCATCGAAGAAATCCTCCAGAAACTCGGCGAGCTCAACCGCCAGGGCCTGTCCATCATTCTCGTCGAGCAGAAGGCGCCGCTGGTGCTCAAGCTCGCCCAGCCGCGCCTATCTGCTCTCGGTCGGCTCCATCGCCGCGGAAATAGACCCGCGCACCATCAAGTCACACGATGAACTCGCTCATTACTATTTGGGCTAAGGGCCGCGGCGACCTGGCGACGTGGCTCCTGTGGGGCCTCGCGGCGGCGTTCGTTGCCTATACATTTCGCGACCGGCGGCTATCTCATCGCCGTCTTGCAGTTCGCCTTCATCTATACGGTCCTGGTCACCGGGCTGAACATTTTCATGGGATTCACCGGACAGGTGTCGTTCGGTCATAATGCCTTTGCCGCGATCGGTGGCTACAGCTCTGCCGTGCTGACCGCGACCTACGGCTGGGAGCCGCTGCCGGCCTGCCTGCTCGGGCTTGCCGGCGCACTGGCCTGCGCGCTCGTCGTCGGCTATCCGGTGCTGCGGCTGCGCGGCCACTATCTCGCGATGGCGACCCTGGCGATTGGACTGATTGTCTACGAGGTCGCCGTGCAATGGCAGTCGGTGACGCAGGGCTATATGGGCATTTCCGGCATCCCGCCGATCGGCATTGGCAGCTTTACGATTGTATCTGACCGCGCCTTGCTGGTGTTTCTCATGATCGTCGCCGCGCTGGCATTGCTGTCGGCCGCCGGCATCCGCCGTTCCCGGCTCGGTCGCGCTTTCGTGGCCGCGGCGGGCAGCGAAGATGCCGCGCGCGCGCTTGGCATCGATGTCGCGCGCTACAAGCTGATCGCCTTCATGATCTCCGCGGCCTACGCGGCCATCGCCGGCTCGCTATTTGTGCATGCCGTCGGCTTCGTCAGCCCGGAAGTGTTCGGCCTGCCGATGGTCGTCATGTCCTTTACCATGCTTTACGTAGGCGGCATCGGCACCATCGCGGGGCCCGCGCTCGGCGCCATCATCATCTCGGTGCTGCCGGAGAGTTTCCGCACCTTCAAGGATTATCAGGACCTCGCTTACGGTGCCGCGCTGATCGTCATCCTGATCTATGCGCCGCGCGGGCTCGCGTCATTGCCCGAACTGTGGGCCAGATGGCGGCGGAGGAGCGCATGAGCCTCTTGCGCCTCGACGGCATCACGCGCCGCTTCGGCGGTCTGGTCGCGCTCGACAATGTCTCGCTGGAAATCCCGGGGCAGGGCCTGTCGGCGGTGATCGGCCCGAACGGCGCCGGCAAGACCACGTTGTTCAACATGATCTCCGGCTTCATGCCGCCGAGCGACGGCCGCGTACATTTTGACGGCGCGGAAATCACCGGTCAGCCGCCGGAGACGATCGCGCGCCGTGGCCTGATCCGCACGTTCCAGCTCGTACAGCTCTTTGAAGACCTCACGGTGCTGGAGAACGTCAAGGTTGGCTGCCATCTGCATACGCGCGGCGGCCTCCTGGCCGCGCTTGTGCCGACCCGTGCCGCGCGGGCGGAAGAAGCCGCGGTGGAAGCCGAGGCCTGGCGTCTTCTGGCGGAAACCGGGCTCACCGCGCATGCGCACAGCTTCGCCGCCGTACTTCCTTACGGCCAGAAGCGGCTGCTTGAAATTACCCGCGCGCTGGCCGCGCAGCCGAAACTCCTGCTGCTTGATGAGCCGGCCGCGGGCCTCAACCGGCAGGAAACCGATGCGCTCGCCGCGCTGTTGCGCCGTATCGTCAAGACCGGCACCGCCATCCTGCTCATCGAGCACGACATGAACCTGGTGATGAATGTTGCCGACGAGATTGCCGTGCTCGACTTCGGTCGCCTGATCGCCAAGGGCAAGCCGGACGAAATCCGGCGCAATCCAGACGTGATCGCCGCTTACCTCGGTACCGAAGAGGCCGCGCATGTTTAACCTCGTCGCGCAATCGGTTCTCAGCGGCATCGGCGTCGGCGCCATCTATGGCCTGATCGGTATCGGCTTTTGCGTCATCTACAATGCCAGCGGCATCGTGAACTTCGCCCAGGGCGCCTTCGTCATGCTCGGCGGCATGCTTACCAATGCCGGCATGACCAGACTCGGCCTGCCGTTGCCGCTCGCCGCCATCGGCGCCATCTTGATTGTCGCCATTTCCGGCGTGGTGCTGGAACGCATCGTGGTGCGGCCGCTCTGGAACCGCGGTTCGACCATGTTCGTGATGATCCTTGCGACGCTTGCCGCGCAGATCGTGGTGGAGCGCATCACGCAAATCCTGGCCGGCGATCAGCCGCGCACGCTGCCGGTCTTCACCGATCTGCCGCCGCTGCGGCTGTTCGGTTTCGCCATCAATTTCCAGTTCCTGTGGATCCTCGGCTGCTCGGCGCTGGTCATTGTCTTGCTGGGGTTGTTCTTTTCGTCGACCAAGACCGGCAAGGCGATGCGGGCCTGCTCCATCAACCGCGACGCCGCCGCGCTGCAGGGCATACCGGTATCGCGCATGCTGGCGCTCGCCTTCGCGCTCAGCGCGGCGCTCGGCGCCTTCGCCGGCATACTCATTACGCCCACGCAATACACCGCCTTCAACGTCGGCGTGCCCTTTGCCATCAGCGGCTTTATCGCGGCGATCGTCGGTGGCTTCGGCCGTCCGCTCGGGGCTTTCGCCGGCGGCATTCTGCTCGGCATCGCGCAGGCGCTCGCCATCGTGTTGCTTGGCGCGGCGTTCAAGAACGTCGCCGCGCTCTCGATACTGCTGCTCTTTCTCTTCGTCCGCCCGACGGGGCTTCTCGGTTCCGCCAAATAGCCAAATGAGGAATGCCATGAATATCCATGAGATCGACTGGAGCAAGATTGAGTGGAAGCAGATTCGCCAAGGCGTCGAGCAGAAGGCGTTCTCCGGCGATGGTGCGACGGTCGCGCTTCATCGGCTGATGCCCGGCCATGAGCCGAAGCCGCACAGCCATCCGCACGAGCAGATCGCCTACATCATGTCGGGACGCCTTCGCTTCCATATTGGCGACGAGGTGCGAGACGTTGGTCCCGGCGGGTTGGTTCTTATTCCCCCGAACGTCATGCACTGGGGCGAGGTGCTCGGCGATGAGCCGGTGATGAACCTCGACGTCTTTACGCCCAAGCGGCCAGAATACGCCGCCTGAAGCAAACTGGATCCGATCGCCGGGATGCAAGACAGATCAGAGGTTAGCGTCGGCAAGATCGTCTTGAAGAACCCGCTGATCGCGGGATCGGCCGAGCACCTTATCGAGGCCGGACGGCGTTCGACGCGCGCTACACGCGGGGGCAGCGGCAGTGGTCGTCAAGTCCATCAATGAATCGGAGCGCGGTCGAGATCAGTTGCAGCGGGCGGAATACATGCTGCTCGATGACGAGTGGCGCGAAATTCCATGGACGCCAGATGCGCCCTCAACGGCATTTATTGCGTGCCGCTCCGGTCTGACCCCGCAAAGCTTCGAGGCTTGGCTCGACCAGACGGCGCAACTTGATCGTGAGGCCAAGGCGTCAGACGCTTACGCGATTGCAAGTCTCATCGTTGCGGATCTCGCGCAGACCGTCGCGATGGCAAAGCAGGTCGAGCAGGCCGGCTTACGGGTACTCGAGCTGAACATCGGTACCCCCTATGCCAGCCAGGCGAAAGGCGTGGTCTCCACCGAACTCGATCCTGAGCGGGTGGCGGTGATTGTCTCCGCGGTGCGGCAGGCCATCGGCATTCCGTTGTGGGTCAAGATCACCGGCCAGAGCGAGCGTGTTCCGGATTTGGCCGCCGCGGCATTTCGCTCGGGCGGTGAAGCGGTGGTCATGGCCGGGCGCCTGCTCGGATTCATACCGGACGTCGAGACCATGCAGCCTTTTCTGGGCACCACTCTGGGCGTCGGCGGATACTGGAACCTGCCTCTCACCTGTCATTGGCTGGCCGTGTCTCGGCGGCAGCTTGGCGCGGAACAAGCCGCTGATCGCAACCAACGGCGCGCGCAGCGGTCTCGATGTCGTGCGGATGATGCTTGCCGGCGCCAGCGCGGTGGAGATGGCGTCGGCAGTGATGCTGCGCGGGGCGCCGGTGCTCTCGTCCGCATTGGAAGAACTCGACGTTTACCTGCAGCGCAAGGGAATGACCGCAGCCGAGCTTGTCGGTGTGGCGGCAGACCAGCGCAAGACTTTCGCCGATATGCCCTTGCGTACGAACAATTGGAAAAAATATGTTGCCGATGCTGAAGAGGGCGCAAGGGAGTAGTAACGAAATGCGACCGATCGATCGGCGTGCTGCTGCATCGGGACTGCTGGGGACGGTATCTGTGGTTCACGCATGCCGCGCCGGGTTATGCCGAAACGTGGCCGTCGCGCCCAGTGACGATGGTTGTTCCGTTCGCGGCCGGGACCACTTCGGATGTGATCGCCCGCGGTCTTGCGCATGAACTGAGCGAGAAGCTCGGCCAGCCCTTTGTGGTAGAAAACAGGGGCGGCGCCGGCGGAAATATCGGCGCGGCTACCGTCGCGCGCGCTGCGGCCGACGGTTACATCATTCTGTTTGCGACGACCGGGCAGGCCGCGACCAACAAGTTGATGTACAAGGAAATGGAGTTCGACCCGCAGCGCGACTTTGCGCCGGTCGTGCTCGTAGGCAGGGCCCCGGTCATCATCACCGCCCGGCCGGACGCGCCCTATGGGTCGCTTGGGGATTTCATCGCCTATGCGAAGGCCAACCCGAACAAGACCACAGCCGGGTTTCCGGGTAATGGCACTTTGGGCCACATCACCGGCGAACTGTTGGGCCGCACGGCGGGGATCGAGTTCGGCAAGGCCCAGTATCGCGGCAGTGCCGCGATACTGACCGATCTGATCGGCGGCCATATCGATATCGGCATGGATTCGATGGCGGCCTACGTTCCCTTCGTCCGCGAAGGCAAGATCAAGGCGCTGGCGATCGCGTCTTCGCAACGCTGGTCGAAGCTCCCGGACGTGCCGACGGTGGCGGAATCAGGGATCCCCGGCTTCGAGGCGAGCGTCTGGTACGCCCTGCTGCTGCCGGCCAAGGTTCCTGCCGAGATCGTGGCCAGGTTGAATGCGACCACCAATGCGTGGCTGAAAGAGCCGAAGACGCAGGAGTTCCTTGCCAATTTCGGCGCCGAAACCGCAGGGGGAAGCCCGGCCGATCTGAAGGCCTTTACGCAGGCCGAGATCGAGAAGTGGGGCCCGATCATCAAGGCCGCGAACATCAACTTCTGAG
>CAWHIO010000043.1:0-4876 GCA_963829315.1 uncultured Alphaproteobacteria bacterium
CAGCATTCGCTCGCCCATCGCCGCGCGGCCGAACACCACGATCTCGCAAAGCAGGAGCGAGGCGCTTTCCGATAGTTCGATGTCGAACCGGCGCGACACCCGCGCCCGGTCGAACAGAATGGTCTCCTGCGGCAACCAGGCGAGATGCGAGCCGGCCTCCGCCTTCAGCGCAATACTGAGCCGCGCGGCGGGGCCCTCGGCCCGGTAGATCTTTTCCGCAGCCGCCGTCGTCACCGCGAGACGCGCGCCCTCTCCGGTCGCAATATCGATGTCGAAACGATCGCCGCCGGCGACGCCGCCTGCGGTATTCACCAATACCGCCGAAAGGCCCTCCGCCTCGGGTGAAGGAAAACGCACGCGCAGCGATCCGGATTCATGCAAGTGGCGGCGGCGGGTAACGCCTTCGACCTGCTGCACGTCGAAGGCCACCGCGCCTTGCGCGCGGTTGGCCGCGAAGATCGCCGAAGTCGCGCTCGTGCTGTCGCTCCGCATTCGCCCCCACCCTGCCCCAAAAGGGCGCGCGACCCTGGTCGGCCGCGTTACACGCCAACTCGTTCATGATTCGATTAGGTCGAATCGGATCATGATGTCATCTCTCTGTTTGAGCATGATCTCCGCGCAAGCGCTTCGCCTTTGCCGCGAAGAAAAACAAGTTTGTCGCTTTTCCGGATCATGCTCTACAGCGCCATCTGGCGGCTGATCTCGCCCGGATCGAGATTGCTTCGATCGCAGGCATATTTCACGGCGCCCCTGTCCATGACCGCGAAATTGTCGCCGAGCTCGCAGGCAAAGTCGAGATATTGTTCGACCAGCACGATCGCGATGTTGCCGAGGCTACGCAGATAAGTAATCGCGCGCCCGATGTCCTTGATGATCGAAGGCTGGATGCCCTCGGTCGGCTCGTCGAGCAGCAATAGCTTGGGCCGCATCACCAGCGCCCGCCCGATCGCGAGCTGCTGCTGCTGGCCGCCGGAAAGATCGCCGCCACGGCGGCCCAGCATCGACTGCAACACCGGAAACAACGAGAACACGTCATCGGGAATATTGCGGTCCTGGCGCTTCAGAGGTCCAAAGCCGGTCTTGAGATTTTCCTCCACCGTCAGCAGCGGAAAGATCTCGCGACCCTGCGGCACGAAGCCGATGCCGCGCCGCGCCCGCTCATATGGCTTGAGGCCAGTGATGTCGGCGCCGTCAAAGGTGATCGAGCCGCCGGCGATGGGATACTGGCCGACCATCGCGCGCAGAAGACTGGTCTTGCCAACGCCGTTGCGGCCGAGCACGCACGTCACCTTGCCCGGCTCGGCCGCGAGCGAGACGCCCCGCAGCGCCTGGGCCGCGCCATAATACAGACTGATGTTGTCTACCTTCAGCATGGATCACCGCCCCAGATAGACTTCGACGACGCGGTCATTCGACGACACCTGGTCGATGGTTCCCTCGGCCAGCACGCAGCCTTCGTGCAGGCAGGTCACCTTGACGCCGAGTTCACGCACAAAGGTCATGTCGTGCTCGACGACCATGATGGTCTTGTCCTTGTTGATTTCCTTCAGAAGCTCGGCGGTCTGGTGGGTTTCGACATCGGTCATTCCCGCGACCGGTTCGTCGACCAGCAGCAGCTTCGGGTCCTGCGCCAGCAGCATGCCGATCTCCAGCCATTGCTTCTGGCCGTGCGACAGGCTTCCCGCCAACCGGTTGCGGGCGTCCTTCAGGCGGATGGTTTCCAGCACGCGCTCGATGCGCTCGGTCTCAGGCCTGGTCCCGCGCCAGAACAATGTGCCTTTCACGCTGTGATCGACATTGAGCGCCAGCAACAAATTGTCCTCGATGGTCTGGCTCTCGAATACTGTCGGCTTCTGGAATTTCCGGCCGATCCCGAGTTCGGCGATCCGCGTCTCGTCGAGCCGGGTCAGGTCCGTGACGCCGTCGAACAGGACCGTGCCTTCGTCCGGTCTGGTCTTGCCGGTGATGATATCCATCATCGTGGTCTTGCCGGCGCCATTCGGGCCGATGATGGCGCGCATTTCGCCGGAGGCAAGCGTCAGCGACAGATTGTTGATGGCATGAAAGCCGTCGAACGAGACGTGCACGCCGTCGAGGTAGAGCAGCGCGGAGGTTTGGCGGGTTTCCATGACACTCATGCGTCTACTCCGCCATATTGGGTTCGCTGACGCCGTCTTCGCGCGCAGCGCTCTCGGCGGTTGCCGACATGCGCTTTGCCTTCCACGGCTCCCACCACGAATTGAAGGTGCCGACGATGCCCTTGGGCAACAGCAGCGTCACCAGGATGAACAGCGCGCCGAGCATGAACAGCCAATAGGGCGCCAGCGGGCCCGACGTGAAAAAGGTTTTGGCGTAGTTGACGACGACCGCGCCGAGCGCGGCACCGATCAGCGTCCCGCGGCCGCCGACGGCGACCCAGATCACGGCTTCGATCGAGTTTCCGGGGGCAAATTCGCCGGGATTGATGATGCCGACCTGCGGCACATAGAGGGCGCCGGCGACGCCGGCCATGCAGGCCGACAGCGTGAATACGAACAGCTTGTAGGATTCGACGCGGTAGCCGAGAAACCGCGTGCGGGATTCGGCGTCGCGAACGGCGATCAGCACCTTGCCGAGCTTGGAGGTCACCACCGCCCGGCAAATCAGAAAAGCGATGACGAGGGCGACGCAACTCAACGCGAACAGCGCGGCTCGGGTGCCGTCCGCCTGCACGTTGAAGCCGAGAATATCCTTGAAATCCGTCAGGCCATTGTTGCCGCCGAACCCGAAATCGTTGCGGAAAAACGCCAGCAACAGGGCATAGGTCATCGCCTGCGTGATGATCGAGAGATAGACGCCGGTGACGCGGGAGCGGAAGGCCAGCCAGCCGAAGCAGAAAGCCAGAAGGCCCGGCACCAGAATGACCATCAGGGCTGCGAACCAGAACATATCGAAACCGTGCCAGTACCACGGCAGTTTCGGATAATTCAGGAACACCATGAAGTCGGGCAGGATCGGGTTGCCGTAGACGCCGCGGCTGCCGATCTGGCGCATCAGGTACATGCCCATGGCGTAGCCGCCGAGCGCAAAGAAGGCGCCATGGCCCAGCGAGAGGATGCCGCAATAACCCCAGATCAGGTCGATCGAGAGCGCCAGAATGGCGTAGCAAACATATTTGCCGAACAGCGCAATCAGGTAAGTCGGCACTTGCAGCGTGGAACCGGATGGCAGCAGCAGGTTCGACAGCGGGATCAACACGCCGCAGGCGGCGACCACCATCAGGAAGACGGTCGCGCTGCGGTCCAGCGAACGCGTGAGCACGTGCGGCGTCATGCTTCCACCGCCCGCCCCTTGAGCGCGAACAGACCGCGCGGGCGTTTCTGGATGAACAGGATGATCAGCACCAGAATGGCGATCTTGCCGAGCACGGCGCCGGCGACCGGCTCCAGGAACTTGTTGGCGATGCCGAGCGTGAATGCCCCGACCAGGGTGCCCCACAAATTGCCGACCCCGCCGAACACCACGACCATGAAGGAGTCGATAATGTAGCTCTGGCCGAGATTGGGGCTGACATTGTCGATCTGCGACAGCGCCACCCCGGCGATCCCGGCGATCCCCGAACCGAGGCCGAAGGTCAGTGCATCGACTCGCGAGGTGGCGATCCCCATCGACGCCGCCATGCGGCGATTTTGGGTAACCGCGCGCATCTCCAGGCCGAGCGCCGTATAGCGCAGCATGGCGAGCAGGATCGCGAATACGGCCATCGTGAAGCAGAGGATCCACAACCGGTTATAGGTGATCGTGATCTGTCCGAGTTCGAACGCACCGCTCATCCAGGACGGATTGCCGACCTCGCGGTTGGTGGGGCCGAACGCAGTGCGCACTGCCTGTTGCAGCACCAGTGAGAGGCCCCAGGTCGCCAGCAGCGTTTCCAGGGGGCGGCCGTAGAGGAAACGAATAATCGTCCGCTCGATCAAGACCCCGATCGCGCCGGAGACGATGAAGGCCAGCGGAACGGCGATCAAGAGCGAATAGTCGAACAGGCCGGGATAGCTGGTGCGGATCGCTTCCTGCACCACGAAGGTGGCGTAGGCGCCGATCATGACCATTTCGCCGTGGGCCATGTTGATGACGCCCATCACCCCGAAGGTGATGGCGAGGCCGATCGCCGCGAGCAGCAGCACCGAGCCGAGCGACAGGCCATACCAGGCATTCTGCACGGCCGACCACATCGCGAGATTGCTCTGAATGGCCGAAGTCGCGCCGGCCGCGGCACGCGCGACGGCGGGCGGCTGGTCTCCGGTGAGGCCGGTCAGCAGCGCCAGCGCTTCCTGGTCGCCCCGCGCCTTGATGGTGGCGATGGCTTCAAGCTTTTCGGCATCGGTGGCATCCTGCTTGAAAAGCAGGATGGCCGCGCGCGCCTCGGTAAAGGCGAGCTTCGCGGCCTTGTTGGTCTCCTTTTGCAAGGCGCCGTCGACGACGGGCAGCATCGTCTCGTCATGGGTCTTGAAAACCGATTGCGCGGCGGCGATCCGCTTGAGGGGATCGGGCGACAACAGGGTCAGGCCGCCGAGCGCGGCCTCGACGGTACGGCGCAGACGGTTGTTGAGGCGCACGGCGGCGGCATTTTCCGGCAACTTGGCCACCGCCGCGCCGCTTGCGGCGTCGATGATCTTGCCGTCCGGCTGCGTAACATAGACGGTCTTGGTATCGGGATCGGCCGACAGGCGGCCATCCTGGAGTGCGCTGATGACGGGAAAGGCGAGCGGATTGCCCGATGTCGCAATCGCCCCGATCGCCTCTTCGGTATCGGAAAACTCGTCATTGGCGAATTTGGCGACCGCATCCTCGAATGGGCCGGCAAATGCCGGCAAGGCGAAGGCGGCGATCAAAAAGG
>CAWHIO010000044.1:0-725507 GCA_963829315.1 uncultured Alphaproteobacteria bacterium
GAAGCCTGCCGAAATTGCATAGCGCGCGCGCGATCGTTGGCCCACGCTTTATGCCGTCCGAGTGACGAAGATACCGAGTGACCCGCACGGCGAAGAGACCAGGCCAACGCAATTTACTCATCGAGCAGCTGACAGATTAACTCACGGTGGAGGATTTGGAACATGAAAAAGAGCCGACTGATATCGAGCGCGCTCGCGTCGGGCTTCGCCTTGGCGGCGACATGCATGCCCGCATCCGCGCAACTGCCAAAAGCGCCTGCCGTGACCGGGTCACAGTTGCCGCAAACGACAGCGGCGAAACCCAATATCGTCTTTATCATGGGAGACGACATCGGCTGGATGCAGCCGAGCATCTACCATCGCGGCCTGGCGGTTGGCGAAACGCCCAACATCGACCGTATCGGCAACGAGGGCGCGATCTTCATGACCTACTACGCCGAGCAAAGCTGCACGGCCGGCCGCACCGCCTTCTTCACCGGCATGACGCCGCTCCGCGCCGGCATGATCCCTCCACAGCTTCCCGGCAGCCCATCCTTCCTGCAGCCCGGCACGCCTTCGATCGCGAGGTTCCTGCTCGACCAGGGCTATAACACCGGCGAGTTCGGCAAGAACCATCTGGGCGACCACTCGGCGGCGCTTCCTACGGCGCACGGCTTCCAGGAGTACTGGGGCTATCTCTACCACCTGGACGCGATGCAGGGTGTGAGCTTCCCCGACATCAACAAGACCCCGACCGAGCAGGCCATCGTTGCGCCGTGCAAGAACACGCCGGTGCGCGGCCTCAGCGATCCCCCTGGCGCGGTGGATGCGAAAGATGCGTTGTGCATGATGCCGCCGCGGCCGGTAATCGCCTGCAAGTCCTCCGATGGCACCGAGGCGAACCAGTCCTGCAGCGACGCGGGACCGATGACACTCGATCGCTCGAAGATCGTGGACGAGGAAATCTCCGCCAAGGTCATCGACTTCCTCGACCGCAACGACCCGAAGAAGACCAACAAGCCGTTCTTCGTCTGGTACAACCCGGCGCGCATGCACATCACCACCATGCTGTCTGACAAGTACCAGGCGATGGTCGGTACGCCCGGCGGCAAGGACTGGGGCACCAACGAAGCCGGCATGAAGCAGATGGACGACAACATCGGCTATGTGATCAAGAAACTCGAGGACATGGGTCAGCTCGACAACACGATTCTGGTCTTTACCACCGACAACGGCGCCGAAACCATCACTTATCCCGACGGTGGCACCACGCCCTTCAAGGGCGGCAAGCTGACGACCTGGGAAGGCGGCATGCGCGTGCCGGCGGTGATCCGCTGGCCCGGGCATATCAAGCCGGGCACGGTCCTGAACGACATCTTCGCGTCGTACGACTGGATGCCGACTTTTGTTGAAATCGCCGGTGGCGCCAAGGGCAACGACCTCAACCAGCAGATCATGGAGGGCAAGTATCCCGGCATCGTCAAGACCAAGCTGAACGGGGTGAACCAGCTCGACTATCTGACCGGCAAGTCACCGAAATCGGCACGCGATACGTTCTTTTACTACGGAGGTCCGGTTCCGTCGGCTGTGCGCTACAAGAACTGGAAGATCTACTTCGCGATGGCGTCGGAGGCTGCGACCGGTGGCCTGATGGGGGTCCATACCTTCCATTGGCCTTTGGTTGACAACATCAAGCGGGATCCCTTCGAGACGTCCGTTGGTTTCGAACCGAAAACCCTCCTGGGCCAAGGCGGCGCAATTGGCGCTCCCGCTACCGCCTACATCTACGACTGGAACATCATTCCGCTCGGCCAGGCGCTGTGGCTGAAGGAGCTGGAAAGCTACGGGCCGTTCCCGGCGCTGCAGTCCCCGGCGTCCTACAGCCTGGCCCAGGTCCTCGTCGAGGTGAAGGAACAAATGGCAAGGACCCGCGCCAATGGAGACTAGGACGCAGCGGGCCAGTTAACCTGGCCAGGCGTTTGTGAGCTGGCGGGCGACTCGAAAGAGCCGCCCGCATTGCTCGAAACAAGAATGAATAATGTTCTTGCTTACGCCCGCTGCACGGTTGCCAGTCGATAGAAGCGAAAAACTTGCATATCGCGGCAAGACAACGACGCGGGCAATGCCGACTTGGCGGATCTAAGTATGTTGGGACTGGAAACATTTCGGAACGTTGCCGCTGCCGCCGTTTCGGCCGTGATCCTGTCGGCGTTGCCGGCGATTGCCCAGACGGAGTCGAAGCCGAACGTGGTCTTCATTCTCGCCGACAATGTCGGTTACGGCGATCTCGGTCCGTACGGCGGCGGAGAGCTGCGTGGCGCGCCGACACCGCGCATCGATCAGCTCGCCCGCGAAGGATTGCGACTGACGCAGTATCTCGTCGAGCCTGGCTGCACACCGTCGCGCGCGGCGCTGATGACCGGGCAATACTCGATCCGCAACGGCCTGTCGCTGATCATCGTGCCCGGCAGCGAAAGCACGCTCTCGAAACGCGCGGTCACCATGGGCGAGTTGTTCAAGGTCGCCGGCTATGCGACGGCCATCTTCGGCAAGTGGCACCTCGGCATCGAACCGCAGAGCCTGCCGACGGCGCACGGATTTGACGAGTTCTACGGCATTCCACCTGACATCTCGTGGGATTCGGCTACCTACGTCGACACGATTTCACTGACGCATTCGATGGACGTGCCGCCGGACGAGTTGCTGGCGAAGGGGCCGCAAATCGTCGAGGCCGTCGCGGGCGGCCCGCTGCGCACCGTCAAGCCGTTCACGCGCGAGGTCCGCGCCGAAATCGATTCGGATGACCTATTGCCTAAATCGATCGACTTCATGAAGCGGCAGAAAGCGGCCGGCAAGCCCTTCTTCCTCTATTTGCCGTTCTCAATGGGGCATTTCCCGAATCTTCCGTCGAAGCAATTCGCGGGCAAGTCGCGGATCGGCCAGTACGGTGACAAGCTGATGGAAGGCGACCATCATGTCGGCCAGATCCTCGACACGCTGAAGGAGCTCGGCATTGACGACAACACGCTGGTTGTCTTTGCCTCGGACAACGGTCCGCAAGGCCAGACCGCCCGTGAGATGGGCAACCAGGGCACGCCGGACATGGGCAACTCCGGTCCCTTCCGGGGCGAGCTGGGCGAAGCCACCGAGGGCTCGATCCGGACTTTCTGCTTCGTCCGCTGGCCCGGCAAGGTCAAGCCGGGCACCAGCTCCTATGCGATGTTCTCGACCATGGATTTTTTCCCGACCTTCGCCGGCATCATCGGCGCCAAGCTGCCCACCGACCGGCCGATTGACGGCGTCGACCAGACCGACGTGCTGCTCGGCAAGAGCGCGACCGGTAACCGCGACAGCCTGCTGACCTTCATCGGCGCGGACCTGGTGGCGGCGCGATGGAAGCAGTGGCGCATGTATTTCACCGATGTGCAGCCAACCGGCATCGGTCCCCAACGCCAGCCCGGTATGTTCTCGTCCAGCGCGCCCATGGCCGGGTATCCGAAGATCTACAACATCGAAATGGACCCGCACGAGGACCTGCAGGTCGGAGCGCTGTTCGGCTGGACGGCGGGGCCGATGCTGGAGGTGGTCGAGAAATACATGGAATCGGTCAAGAAGTATCCAAATCCGCGTGCGCCCGATCTGACAAATTTCAAAGGTCGCTGAACACTGGTCGGAACGCCAGCGGCTGGGAAGAGCCACTCGAAACAACGTCGAATGGAGAGCTTATGATGAAATTTGGCAAAGAAATATCATTCGCGCTGGTCATGGCTGCGACAGTTCTCGCTGCTCCGGCTTCCGCGCAGCAGCCGCAAAAACCCAACATCCTCGTCATCATGGCCGATGATATCGGCTACTGGAATATCAGCGCCTACAACCGCGGCATGATGGGCTACCATACGCCCAACATCGATCGCATCGCCAATGACGGCGCCATCTTCACCGACTATTACGGCCAGCAATCCTGCACCGCCGGCCGCGCCGCGTTCATTACTGGCCAAAGCCCGCTGCGAACGGGACTGCTGAAAGTGGGATTGCCGGCGGCGAAGGAGGGCTTGTCGGAGAAAGATCCAACCATCGCCGAATTGCTGAAGCCTCAAGGCTACGTCAGCGGACAATTCGGCAAAAACCATCTCGGCGACCGCAATGAATTCCTGCCGACCGTGCATGGCTTCGACGAGTTTTACGGCAACCTCTATCACCTCAACGCCGAGGATGAACCTGAGAATCCCGACTATCCGAAAAGCCCTTCGTTCAAGGCGCAGTTCGGTCCGCGCGGCGTCATGAAGTGCGTCGCCACCACCACCGACACACCGGGCGAAGACCCGCGTTTCGGCGCTTGGGGCAAGCAGAAATGCGAGGACACCGGACCGCTCACCAAAAAGCGCATGGAGACGATCGACGAAGATTTCCTCAACGCGTCGATGAACTTCATCGATCGTGCCAGCCGCGACAAGAAGCCATTTTTCGTCTGGTTCAATCCGAGTCGCATGCACATATGGACCCGTCTCAAGATGGAATCCCAGGGCAAGACCGGTCTTGGCATCTATCCGGACGGCATGGTGGAGCATGATGGTCAGGTCGGACAGTTGCTAAAGAAGCTCGACGATCTCGGCGTCGCCAACAACACGATCGTGATCTATACGACCGACAACGGCGCCGAGACATTCTCCTGGCCCGACGGCGGCACCACGCCGTTCCGCGGCGAAAAGAACACCAACTGGGAAGGCGGCTACCGCGTTCCGGCAATGATACGCTGGCCCGGAACGGTGACGCCGCGCACGGAGATCAACGACATCTTCTCTGCGGAAGACTGGGCGACGACATTGGTCGCCGCTGCCGGCGAGCCCGCCGTCAAGGAAAAGCTGCTGCAGGGGTATGACGCAGCAGGCAAGAACTTCAAGGTTCATCTCGACGGCTACGACCAGCGTGACATGCTATCCGGCAAGGGCCCGGACAAGCGCCGCGAGTTTTTCTACTGGACCGACGACGGCAATCTGGCCGGCCTTCGCTACGAGCAATGGAAGGCAGTGTTCCTGGAGCAAAAGGCCGAAGGCTTCGATGTGTGGCAGCAGCCGCTGGTTCAACTTCGCCTGCCTATGCTGTTCAACCTTCGCTCGGATCCGTTCGAGCGGGCGCAACACGAGTCGGGCGACTACGTGCGATGGTTTGTTGAGCACGCGTTCGTTGTTGTTCCGGCGCAGGGCATCGTGGGACAGCATCTCCAGAGTTTTGTCCAGTTTCCGCCGCGGCAAAAACCCGGCTCGTTCTCGGTCGAACAAGCGATGGAAAAGCTCAGGTCGCCGCCGGCGAATAATTAGCCGCATCGTCACGAATTTGAACCACGTAACTGAAAACAGGTGCCCCATGAAACCGATCATTCCTTCCCCTAAGTTCAACCGCCGTACCCTGCTGTCGGCGTTGGCGGTGCTTCCGGCCATGTCCGGACCGCTCCTGACATCTTCGGCGCAGGCGCAGACCGCAGCATCGGGTGACGCGCTGGCCTCGTGGAATGACGGACCTGCGAAACAGGCGATTTTTGAATTTGTGCGGGCCACCACGGAGCAGGGAAGCCCGAAATTTGTTCAGCCTGAAGAGCGTATTGCCACCTTCGATCAGGATGGCACGCTCTGGGTCGAGCATCCCATGTACAGCCAGATGATGTATTGCCTCGATCGCGTGCCGGTGCTGGCGGCAGCAAAGCCGGCGCTCAAGAATGCGGAGCCGTTCAAAACGGTACTCTCGGGAAATCGGGAGGCGATGGCCAAGCTCCCATTGAGAGACCTCGAAAAGATCATCGTTGCTACGCTCTCCGGCATGACCACGGACGAATTCGATGCCGAAGTGAAGAAGTGGCTCACCACCGCCAAGGACCCGCGCTGGAAGCGGCCCTACACCGAGCTCACCTATCAGCCCATGCTTGAGGTGATGAACTACCTCCGCGCCAACGGTTATAAGACGTTCATCGTCACCGGCTTCGGTCAGGACTTCGTGCGGGTGTATTCGCGGCAGGTCTATGGCATCCCGCCGGAACAGGTGATCGGTTCTGCACTGAATACAAAGTACGGTTATGACAAAGATGGCAAACCGATCCTGACCAAAGAGCCCAAGCTCATGTTGAACGATAACGACGCCGGTAAGCCTGAGGGCATTCACCTCGAGATTGGTCGACGTCCGTATGCGGCGTTCGGCAACTCGACCGGGGATCAGCAAATGCTGGAATACACCGGCGCGGGCGCGGGCGCGCGGCTGAAGATGTTAGTGCTTCATGACGACTCGAAACGAGAATATGCCTATGGCCCGGCCCAGGGCCTCCCCGACACCAAGGTCGGTACCTTCACCCCAGCACTCTACGAAGAGGCGAAGAAGAAGGAATGGACCGTGATCAGCATGAAGAACGACTGGAAGCGGATTTTTGCTTTTGATGACATTGCTTCCAAGACACGCTCTTCCTTTGGGCTCGCACAAAGCTCTTAGGCGCGGACGCGAAACGCCAAGATGATTTTTCGGTCGAGAACGATACGACTATCCTGAAGTTCTTCCTGTATATTTCCAAGGACGAGCAGCTGGCTCGTTTCAAGGAGCGCCTTGACGATCCTGCCCATCAATGGAAAATCAGCGCAAGCGACTATACCGAAAAGACATTACTGGGACGACTACATAAGAGCATTCGAAACGCTATGACGCGTTGCTCGACTGACTACGCGCCTTGGTTCGTGATTCCGTCTAACCAAAAGTGGTTCCGAAATCTGGCCGTGTCGCAGATTATCGTTGACGCACTACAAAAGATGAAACTGGAGTTGCCGAAGCCAACGGTCGACATCGACGAAATACGACGGCTTTATCATCAAGAAGCAAAATTCGCCGGTTAGGATTTAGCGCCCCAGGCGTTTGCGAAGATCCTCCAGTAGCGTGCGGACTTCAGGATTTTGCGGTTCGAGAACGGCTAATTCCTTAGTATGTATCATTGCCGCTGCGACATCGCCGCTATCGCGCTCAAACGCTATCAATCCCATCAGAACGTTCCTGTCAGTAGGATGCTGCTTGTACGTACGTGCCAGCAACGCTCTCGCTTCGCCGGCGGAGCCGCTGGAATTGAGTGCGACGGCGTAGACATAAGCGTAACGGGCGTTGTCCGGGTCAAGCGCGGCAGCGTCGCGCAAGAGAGGTAACGCATCCATAAGGTTACGTTGGCGAACAAGGAGTAGGCCAAGGGAATGCTTGATCGCGGCATTGTTCGGCTCAATAACGATGGCCGCTCGCAACAACTCTGCGCCTTCTTTGTCCAATCCTCGTTGCCGGTCAAGGTCGGCAAGGTTGACCATAGCGGGTACAAATTTGGGATCGAGACGAAGCGCGGTACGATACTCGGCCTCCGCTTCGCTGAGTTGCTGACGCCGCGCCTTGAGAAGACCGAGGTTGAGATGTGACTCCGGCCGGTCGGCGTCGATAAGTTCTGCGCTAACCAGTTCCTGGTAGGCGCCCGCAAATGCGCTGCGCTGCTCGGGCGTCATTGTCTGCGGATCTACTCCGGCAACCGCTCGCGCAGTCTCTACTCGAACCGCGCGAACCGGGTCACTGAGAAGCGGAAAAATTGACTCGATCATGGGACGCGACGCCGAGGTTGGGAGAGCCTGCGCCGCGGCCATGCGGACAATTGGGTCCGGATCGGCGATTGCTGCCTTGATGGCGTGCTCGGAGGCTGGGGACACATAGCGACCCAGAAGAGGCAAGGCGGTGGCTCGCGCAATCGCTGGCTGGCTCTTGTCCAGAATCAATTGATCGAGTTGGCGTTCCGCATCGACGGCGCCTGTCCGGCCGGCGTGGAGAGCAATGCCGTAATGCGGCATCGTCTGGCGACCCTTCGGATACCAGTCTGAGACGGCTTTTGCTGCCCATTCCGCTGAGCGGTCTGTGTGACACTGGGTACAGGCGTTGGGCGTGCCAATCGACACCGACAAATCAGGCCGCGGAACGCGCATACTGTGATCGCGGCGATCGTGCACCACCATGTAATTTTTGGTCGGCATGTGGCAGCTGGCGCATTGGGCTCCGGGGCTTCCGGCCGAATGCTTGTGATGCGCGGTTACATCGAATTTTTCCGGCAGGTGGCACTGGGCGCACAGGGCGTTGCCCCCCGCGCGTAGCTTTGCCGCGTGCGGTTCGTGGCAATTCGAGCAGACGACCCCGGCCTTGTGCATAGCGCTCTGAAGGAAGGAATCGTACTCGAACACTTCGCCGTCGATCTGCCCGTCCGCATGATATTGCCCCGGCACCAGCAAGCTGGGTAGAGCCGCGTCGAGGAACGGAGCGTCGGGTGCCAGTCCTTTGGCCAGGAGATGTCGTCGCGAATGACAGGGGGCGCACGTGTTAAGCTGTGTTGACGCCAGCGGCTCGGTACGGCGGGCCGTTCCGGTCGCGGTGTCCATTTCCCACGTTCCGTGATCGGTCGCCTTCAACCAAGCTTCCAAACCCATCACGGCCTTATCGGCTGGGCCGGGCTTGTCGGCCGAAGTTCGGCTCGGGCTTGTCTTCGCCCAGGCCACATGGCGAGATCCGGGGCCATGGCAGGACTCGCAGGTTACGCCGAGATTGGCCCAGGTGGTCGCATAAGTGTTGGCCGACAGATCAAAGTTCTTCTTTAGATCCGTGGTGTGGCAGTCGGCGCACTGGTAATTCCAGGTCTGGTCGCGGCCGGTCCAGTGCAACAGCGACCCCGGCTGCAGTTTTTCATCGGGGTAGAGGTGAAACCAGCGCTGGCCGCCCTTGTCCTTCGGGCGGGCGTCCCAGGCGAGTCCGAGCATTTGATAGCGCCCGTCAGGAAACCCGACCAGATATTGCTGTAGCGGATCAATACCAAACGTATAAGTGATTTCGTAATCGTGCAGCTCGCCATCGGGACCGTCGGTACGGACCATGAATTTCTCACCGACGCGCGAAAACGTGCTGACCACACCGAAAAATTCGACCGAAATGCCCGAGAAATCACCAAGCACCGTTTCCGGCGTGGCTTTCTCCATGGCCAGCGCATGATGTGAAGTCTTCCAGCGTTCCGCCTGTGCCTGATGGCAGCCGGCGCAAACCTGAGGCCCCACATATGCCGCCTTTACCGCCTCTTCGGCTTGCGCGTGCCTCGGTTCCATCATCACGGCAGCCGAAATGATGATTGCCGCTGCTAGTGCGGCTATTCGACGAACATCTCTCGACCCAAGGTGTGGTGTACTGTTCAACTCCGGCTTCCTCCGGCTATCGAGTTTGGAACTTGCACTGTTGCATCTAATCTCGGGGATGGGCATGCGGCGGCGGGAGTTTAACAGGCTAGTCGGCGGTAGATTGCAGCGAGGCTGGTTGCGGGGCGCGGAAGGCCGTCGAATGTTGTTGATCGATAAAGCGCAGCGATCGACTCAGCCGGAATTTCCGCGCCCAGTTATCAGCAATTAAGGAGAAGCCAGCCCGCCTCCTCCATAAGCGGCTGGCCCACAAGTGCGCTGAAATTCTAAAATACGTTAGTTATTGGAAGCTTCGCATCGTTGATTTGCGTCAACATACGACCGCTTGTGTTGACCGCCAAGTGCCTATTCTGTTGCAGAAGTCGGCTAGAAGATGCGGGAGACTTCGCCGCGGCCCGACACGGCCTTGCGCAGGTCGACGCGCTCCGCGAGAGCTCGATAAAAAGATCGCCCGCGCGCTCGCGCGGATCACGCTAAGCCATGCAACCGAGGGTCGATCAGATCCGAGCGCTGCTGATCTCCTTGACGCTGCTTGCCGCGATCGTCGAGTTGATCTTTGCCAATCTGATCATTGGGGCATCATTCGCTCGGTGCGGCAATTCCTGGAGGCTAACGGATGACTCCGGCCTGGTCCCATAGTCACAATCGGGAAGGGTTTGACTTAAATCAAGAAGCCCGCGTACGGGATTGGGATTAGTCTTGGCCGAATTTGAGCGAAGGGGAGCGCGTGATCGAATGTCAAAATTGCAAACAGCAACTGGGCTAATCGTTTGGGCTCTATTCTGCGTGAACATTTCAATCGCCCACGCTGGCCCGTGCACCGCCGATATTGCGCAGTTCGAGAAGGCCATCCGCGATTCCGCGGGAAATCCAAATGCGGGATTGACGGCGCCACAGTCGGTCGCCGCCCAAACAGACCGACAACCGACGCCGGAATCCATCAAAAGGGCCCAGGGCCGCCTGCAAGCAAAATTCTCCGCAACCATGGCGCGTGCCAAGCGGCTTGACGCCAAAGGCAATCGGTCAGGCTGCAATGCCGCGCTTTCCGCAGCAAAGCGGATGTATATTCTTTAAGCGCGGAAGGTGATCGAAGCGTATGTCAGCCGATCTGGCTCCCCTCGGCCTTATTGCGGTGTGTTTGCTTCGGCAGCACTTCTCGTCTTTGGCGTGACGTATCTGTTGTTCGCGTTCGCGATGGCCACGGCCGGCCGGCACCCCGAAATCGCTGAGATTTTCCCGCCCCGGTTCGTTGGCATCTTCAACCCCAACGACAAGACAAATCTTGCTCCCTATCGCTTCACCCACTTCATCGTCATCGCAGCCCTTGTCATTCGGTTCTTGCCCCGCGATTGGCCCGGTCTCGAGTGGCGCACTTTCAAGCCCGCCATTCTTTGTGGGCAGCAATCCCTGGAGGTCTTCTGCGTCGGAACCTTCCTGTCCTTCGCAGGGCATTTCGTGCTGGTTGAGGTATCGGATGCGATCTGGATGCAGATTCTCGTCAGTGCGGTCGGCGTCACGTTGCTGACGTTGCTGGCGTGGTACAGGTCCTGGACGAAGAAGGTCGACAAGGCGCCGAGGCAAATAGCCTCGCCGATTCCGGCTCATCGCGAGGTGCGCGAAGGCCTACGCGGATAGTTGTCGGCGCTGCCGAATGTCCTACGATCGTTAGTCCGCGGGAGGGCAAAATAGCGCAACGCCGCCGTCGGCAAATATTTCGGCTGTCGCGATTTTGTAACGGTCTTCGTGCCTTCAACGTGTCCTATTTGGAGTCAAGAGGCGAGACTGGGCGTCAGTCGCAATCGGGCATTCCAAACTACAGAGGTCTATTCACGATCGCCAAGGGCTTGTGCATACCCATTTGCCGTAGGGAGTTCTACAGATGAAAATCCGATGGGGCATAGTCTTGCAAGTTGCAAACGCTTCAAAATCAAAACGATTTTCCATCTCCTGCCATTTGACGCAAATCAAGCCACTCTTGCTTCGACGTGCGATTAGGTATGGTGTCGGCCGCTTTTTGCAACCGCGACCGCGATCAGTACATCGAGCCGGAAGCCTGCTTGGGCTGACTTGAGCTCACGAAGTTATTGAACTCGAGCAATTGTAGATAAGGGAGAGCGCCTATGAAGGAAATAAGATGGCTCAGTCTGTTAGCCGCCTGTCTATCCGCCGTGACGGTCGCATGCACTCCTGCTGCCGCACAGCAATCAAAGCCGAACATTGTCGTTATCATGGGCGACGACATAGGCATGTGGAATATCGGTGCTTATCACCGCGGTCTGATGGCTGGCAGAACGCCAAACCTCGACAAGATCGCCAAGGAAGGCATGTTGTTCACGGACTATTACGCTGAGGCGAGTTGCACGGCGGGTCGCGCGAACTTCATCACCGGGGAGCTGCCGATCCGCACCGGCATGACCACCGTCGGTCAGGCGGGCGCTTCCGTCGGCCTGCCTGCGGAAGCCGTGACAATCGCTACTGTTCTCAAGTCGATGGGCTACGCGACCGGTCAGTTCGGCAAGAACCACCTCGGCGACAAGAACGAGTTCCTACCGACCGTTCACGGCTTCGATGAGTTTTTTGGTTATCTTTATCATCTCGATGCGATGGAGGATCCGGCGCATCCCAACTATCCGCAGAACCTTCTGAACGTGGTCGGCCCGCGCAACATGGTGCACAGCTGGGCCACGGATAAAGATGATCCCACCGACATGCCGCGCTGGGGCAAAGTCGGCATGCAGACGATCAAGGATGCCGGTCCGCTTTATCCCAAGCGCATGGAAACGGTGGACGATGAAATCCGCGACCTCGCGATCACCTTCATGGACAAAGCCAAAAAAGACAACAAGCCATTCTTCGTCTGGCTCAATCCGACGCGCATGCACATCGTGACGCATCTGTCACCGAAATATCAGGCGCTGCGCAGCTCGGAAAATGGCTGGTCGGAAGAAGAAGCCGGCATGGCGCAGCTCGATGACGATGTCGGCCTCGTCATGCAGAAGCTCAAGGATCTGGGCGTCGATGACAACACCATCGTTGTATTTACAACCGACAACGGCACCGAAGTCTTCACCTGGCCCGATGGCGGTCAGACCCCGTTCGCGCAATCCAAGGGAACGGTGCTCGAAGGCGGCTTCCGCGTGCCCGCGCTCATTCGCTGGCCCGGCAAGGTACCGGCAGACTCCGTGCAGAACGGGATCTTCTCCGGGCTCGATTGGTTGCCGACGTTCGTTGCCGCGGCTGGTAATCCGAACATTGTTGACGAATTGCTCAAGGGCAAGGAAATCGGTGGCCGGACCTACAAGAACCATCTCGATGGCTATAATCAGCTCGCCGCCATCACCGGCAAGGGACCGTCCACACGCCACGAGATCTTCTATCTCGGTGAAAGCACGGTCGGCGCCGTGCGTATTGACGACTACAAGTTCCGCTTCATCGATCAGCCTGCCGGCTGGCTGGGCGAAAAAACCAAGCCTGACGTACCCTACATCACCAACCTGCGGCTTGATCCCTTCGAGCGCACGGGCTGGCCAGGTAACGGAACGAAGGATGGCGCGCAGCAATATTTCGACTGGTTCAAGTACCAGTTCTGGCGCTTCGTGTTCGTTCAACAGATCATGGGTAAGGAAATCCAGACCTTTCTCGAATATCCACCGATGCAGCGTGGTGCGAGCTTTAATCTCGATGCTGTCAAGGCGGAGATGGGCAAGCGGATGGAGCAGGCAGAGGCTGCAGCCAAAGGCCCAGGCAATTAGTAGAAATACGAAGACGGCGGACGGCACCGTGCCGTCCGCTGCGTTGTGTCCGCTCAACGGGGGCAGACGATGGTCCGCCAAGCCAGCAAATCTGCTGGAGCCACCGAGCCGATCAGGAGTATCTTGAAGGCGGGAATTGCCGTCCGACAGCCAGGAGGTTATGCCACGACCACAATTGCCCGAACATTTTACGGTGGCTGCCTCCTCTTTGTCTTGATTGTCCGGCCGATCGCGGCAGCCGCACAAGAGGCAACGCCACACGATCAAGGCGCCAATGCCGGCGAGGACTTCTTCAGGCCGCCGTCGAATCTGTTTCAAATGATGGAGCAATATAAGACGACGCCTGGAAGCGGCCCCACCAAGGGATCTGTTGTCAACGTTACGACCGACACGCTCAATCTGCGATTTGACCATTCGTTGGATCTGGCGCCGACGTGGATCTTGGCGCTGCGCTCCGATCTGCCGACGCTCGCCAAGAATCCAGTCTCTTCCAGCAATCCCAATGGAGACTACCTGTTTGGCGTGGGCGACGCCGACGTCCAGTTCGCCATCATCCACAATTTGAGCCAACGCCTTGCGGTCGGCTTTGGCGCCCGTCTTATCGCGCCCACGGGCGGAGACACATTCGGCTCGGGAAAATGGCAGGTCATGCCTATTGTCGGCGCGCGCTACGCGTTGTGGGAAATCAATTCATCCAGCTATTTCGAGCCGATCGTTCGATACGACGCCAGCGTTGCCGGCGATCCGACCAGGAGAAATATCAGCAACCTGCAATTCGCGCCGGCACTCAACATCGATCTTCCGGACCAATGGTACATCACGTTCTATCCGAGCGCGGATATCCGGATAAATCTGGGAGATCCGGTCACCGGCCAGACCGGACGGTTGTTCCTTCCGTTCGACGCCAGAATCGGCCGCAAATTGTCGGAGAATGCCGCGCTCTCGTTCGAACTCGGCGTGCCCATTATCAAGGACTACCCGGTCTACAATATAAAGACTCAAGCCCGGTTTAACCTAACGTACTAGGTCTCAGCGGCTGGTTGTTTTTTGTCTATGCCACCGAAGAAGCCGGCGGTCGTGTCGCAAGAATTTGCCGGCGGTCATGGATCAGATTTTCCAGGCGGTGCGCGACGACGTTCAATGTCGCGGCATCAACTGCACTTTCATCGCCGCCCTATGCGATTATGAATGCATGAGTTCCAATATCGAGCCATTAGCCCGAGCAACGCTTGGATCGCGATGGGTCTCCGCAGGCCAGAAATCACCTTGGGAAAGCCAGTCCGCAACTCGCAATGATGCTAGAGGATGATTGTATGCGCCAAATTCCGCTGGGAACAAAAGGAACGTTCACGTTGCGTGTGCTGCCGGAGCATCTCGCCAATCGGTTCAAGGACGCCATGTTACCGCAGGTGCTGGCGACCCCCGTGATGATCCTGATCATGGAAAACGCCGCCCTCGGCGCCATCAGGCCATTTCTGGATATGGGTGAGAGCGCGGTCGGTACGGCGATAAATGTACGGCATCTTGCCGCTACACCAGTAGGTCATGATGTTCGTGCCGAAGCCGAGGTAGTCAAGGTCGAGGGTAAACGAATCGAGTTCAAGGTGTCAGCGAGCGACGAGATGGAAGATATCGGCATCGGAACTCATCAGCGCATGGTGATCGATCTTCGTTCGTTCAACGAGCACCTTGCCAAAAAAGGTAAATTCTAGATGGTCTCCTTTCTGCGCCGCTAACTCGCGCGCGAAATTAGCGGCGGGATGGACTGGAGCCGACGAGCGCACTGTCATAAGCAAAGAAGGCTAGTGGAGTGAGTCGGTAGACTTTGAGCAAACACAGAAAAGCCGCTCAGTCATTGAATGACGGCTCCTGGCGCGAAGCGGCCGTTGGTGGCTTCGCTCATTAATTTTAGACGACGATGCCGGCAACTCAGGACACACCCTGATTTCAGTCGCTTGGCCGTAGGCACGCCGTCCGGTGGGAGGCCGTATTAACGACGATTTGCATGAGGAACTTGCGGAGCGAAGCCATCCACGCCACCTAAGGAAAATCGGCTGCGTGGTGGAGGCAATCACGAAATTTAGTCCACTTTGTAGTGCGCTATGTATCCCTCTAGACGGCCGGATTTTCTGGTTTTTTGGAAAATGGGCGGATAGGACCTAAAGTGGCGGAGTGTCCCTCCCTCTCCGCCAGTCGCCGGACCGAGACGATAAGCCGGCAATAAGCCTCCATATCCGGGTGACCGCGGCAAGCCCGGTTCAGATGGCGCCTGCATCCGTGGATTGCGGGCCACATCAACAGGTTTCGAGACCACACCGATGGCTCCCCGGCCGGGTTCGCGACGGCGATGGACGTATCGTGTCACTGTTTCATCGGGATGGCGCGGTTACGCTCACGGCGCGCGTGGCATCCGGTATAAGGAGTCTAGGCGAACTCCTGGAGCGCGCTGACACGCCCGAGCGCCGGCTCATGAGCGCCGGAATGTCGGGAAATCTTGCAGCGTGCGATGGCGCAGCCGCGCCCGCCGGGAACGTCCACTACGACGCCGGCCATCACAGCGTCGGTCGGCGAGCCAATCCGGAGTAGCGCCATGGAACGCATCGAAAACAGGACGTTCGACGAGATCAAAGTGGGCGACACCGCAAGCCTTGTCCGAACCCTTACCCACAAGGACATTGAACTATTTGCGATCATGTCGGGGGACATCAATCCGACCCATCTGGATGATGCCTTCGCCAGGAGCGACATGTTCCACAAGGTCGTGGCGCACGGCATGTGGAGCGGCGCGCTGATCTCCACGGTGCTCGGAACGCAGCTTCCCGGACCGGGGACCGTCTATGTCGACCAGTCCCTGCACTTCCAGGGCGCCATCGGTCTCGGTGATACGATCACGGTGACGGTAAAGGTGAGAGACAAGATCGAACCAACGCACCGCGTCATCTTCGATTGCCGCGCCGTCAATCAAAAAGCCGAAGTGGTGGTCACGGGTACGGCGGATGTGATCGCGCCGACCGAGAAGATCTCGCGACCCCGCGCGTCTCTCCCCGAAGTCGAACTGCGGCAGAAGGGGCGACGCTATGAACTCCTGATCCGGATGACCCACGGCCTCGCCCCGATCCGTACCGCCGTTGTGCATCCGGTCGACGCGCCGTCGCTGCTTGGCGCCGTGGAAGCCGCCCGCATCAATCTGATCACGCCGGTGCTGGTGGGGCCGGAGGCCAGGATACGCGCCGCGGCTGCGCAGGCAGAGCTCGATTTGGCGCCTTACGAGATTGTGTCGACCGAGCACAGCGAGGCCGCGGCTGCTCAAGCCGTCGCGATGGCCCGCGCCGGCAAGGTCGAGGCGCTGATGAAGGGGGCGCTGCATACCGATGAGCTGATGCATGCCGTGGTCGACAGCGAGGGTGGCTTGCGAACCGCCCGGCGGCTGAGCCACGTCTTTGCGATCGACGCGCCCGACTATCCGAGGCCACTGTTCATCACCGACGCCGCGATCAACATTTATCCGACGCTGACGGACAAGCGGGACATTATCCAGAACGCGATCGATCTCGTGCACGCGCTGGGGATACCGGCACCGCGCGTGGCCATCCTGTCGGCGATCGAAACCGTCACGGAAAAAATCAAATCGACGCTGGACGCGGCGGCGCTGTGCAAGATGGCCGATCGGGGCCAGATCACCGGCGGCATTCTCGATGGCCCGCTTGCGTTCGACAACGCGGTCTCGGCCGAGTCGGCCAAGACCAAGGGGATCACCTCACCGGTCGCCGGCCGTGCCGACATCTTCGTGGTGCCGGACCTTGAGGCCGGCAACATGCTGGCGAAGCAACTCGAGTACCTGGCGGAAGCGCAGATGGCCGGCATCGTGCTCGGCGCGCGCGTGCCGATCATTCTGACCAGCCGCTCCGACGGGACGCTGGCCCGGTTGGGGTCGTGCGCGATTGCGCTGCTGCTGGCGCGTCACAAGGGGGCGAAGCCGTGAGCGACGCCATTCTCGTGCTCAATGCCGGTTCGTCGAGCCTCAAATTCTCGGTATTCCCGGGACATCAAACTCCAAGCCGGCAGGGCATCCTTTGCGAAGGCGAGTGCGAAGGCATCGGCCACCGCGTCCATTTCACGGCGAAAGACCGCGCCGGAGCGTCGCTGGTCGATGAGGTTCTGACCGAAGGCACCACGCACGAGGACGCGCTGGCTGCGCTGCTGCGCTGGCTGGACGACCACTTTGTTGACACCCAACTGGTCGCGGCCGGACACCGGGTGGTGCACGGCGGATCGCTGTATACCGCGCCGGTCCTGATCGACGCCTCGGTAACCGCCGGGCTTCGCCGCCTGGTTCCGCTGGCGCCGCTGCATCAACCCCATAACCTTGCCGCGATCGACGCGCTCTCGAAGCTTCATCCCGCCTTGCCGCAGATCGCGTGCTTCGATACCGCCTTTCACCATACCCAGTCCGAGGTCACCACGGCATTCGCGCTGCCGCGCAGGCTCGCTGCCGAGGGCATCCGGCGTTACGGATTTCACGGCCTTTCCTATGAATACATCGCCAGCGTTTTGCCCGACATCCTCGGTCCGGCAGCCGCCGATGGTCGCGTTGTCGTGGCCCATCTCGGCAGCGGCGCCAGCCTGTGCGCGATCCGAAGCCGCAAGAGCGTGGCGACGACCATGGGCTTCACGGCGCTCGATGGCCTGGCCATGAGCCGCCGCTGCGGCAACCTCGATCCCGGTGTCGTTCTCTATTTGATGCAGGAGAAGGGGATGACCGCAACCGGGGTGAGCCATCTGCTCTACAACGAGTCCGGGCTGTTTGGCGTTTCCGGCATCAGCGACGACATGCGAACGCTGTTGGCGAGCGGCGATCCACTGGCGGAGCAGGCGGTGGCCCTGTTCGTGTACCGTATCGGCCGCGAACTGGGTTCGATGGCCGCGGCGCTGGGCGGCATCGACGCGCTGGTGTTTACCGCCGGGATCGGGGAGCACGCGGCGGAAATCCGGCGCCGCGTTGGCGTGGACGCGGCGTGGCTCGGCGTCGATCTGGATCAAGGCGCCAATGCAGCCGGTGGGGTACGGATCACGCGTCCCGGCAGTCAAACCTCCGCCTGGGTGATTCCGACAGATGAAGATCTGATGATCGCCCTGCACACCTGGAATCTGTTGGGCGCCGCCGCCGCGCCTCTCGATTCGCACGCGAACAATGGAAGCCAGCCAGCATGACCGAGCCCGAAAATTCATCGCTCCAGAGCGTTCCGGCATTCTGGCCGATGGCGATGGCTGCAACCATGCTCGAGGAGGGGACCGAACTCTACGCGAAGAACCTCAAATTCGTCGAGGAAGAGATCAAGATTCATGGCGAACTGAGGCCAGCCCTCGCGACGCCGAACCAGGTGCGCCTTGATCTGCGGACCATGGTGCTGCGCGACTACGGAAAGCCCGTCGGCATTCCGACGCTGATCGACGCGCCCCATGCCGGCCATACCGCCATGATCGCCGACTATTATGAGGGGCAGAGCCTGGTCCAGACGCTGCTGGCCAACGGCGTCCGCCACGTGGCGTTGACCGACTGGAAGTCGGCCACGGCGGATATGAAGGATCTGGAGGTCGACAACTACCTCGCCGAGCTCGTTGTCGCGATCGACGATCTCGGCGGATGGGTGAACCTGGTCGGGCTGTGCCAGGGCGGCTGGATGTCGGCGATGATCGCCGCGCGTTTTCCCGACAAGGTGAACTCGCTGGTGCTCGCGGGAGCGCCCATCGACACCGATGCCGGGAATGGGTCGATCAAACGCATGGTTCACCAATCCCCCGCCTCGTTTTACCAGGAACTGGTGGCGCTAGGCGGCGGCTTGATGCAGGGAAAATTCATGCTTCAGGGCTGGAAGAACATGCATCCGGGGCAGCACTACATTCAGGATCATGTCGATCTCTATGAGCACATCGACGACCCGGCCTACCTCGCCAAGGAGGAGACGTTCGAGAGCTGGTATGAAAATCCGATTGACCTGCCGGGACGCTGGTATCTTCAGGTGATCAACCAGATCTTCAAGGAGAACCGCCTTGCCAGGGGCGAATTCATCGGGCTCGGCCGCAAGCTCGATCTCCACGACATCACTTGCCCCGCTTATTTCGGCCATATCGGGCTGTTCATGGGGGCGAACACGCTGAGAGATCACTGGCCGCAGATCGCCGGATGGATCTCGGCGCAGTAGGCCGTTCACCGGCTTCTATCGAGGCGATCCTGACTCAGCCGCCCCGCGCCGGGGAGGCGCGGGGCGGTCAAGGGGTCGGTCGGGAGGGAAGCCGACGCTTGGGCTGGGCGACCCCTCGAAGCTGTCGTTATTGAGCGTGGGGCTTCCGGCTGCGCGCGTAGGCGCTGCGCACCTTGGCACTCTGGTCTTCGGCCAACTTCGCGCCGTCATTCGACGATTGGGGCGGATCCAATCGGAGCAGCCCGGCCGGAACCCCCTGAGCAAAAGCGGGAGCGGTCGGAGTTGCCGACATCAAGGCTGAGGCCATTGAGCCAAAAAGCAGGCCGGGAAGGCGGAGGTCGTTGATTCGGGTGGTCTGGAGGAATTTCAACATGATGATCTCTCTCTCGGTTGACGCGCAGCTTGAAGGCTCGGGCGGATGGAGGACTATAGTACCGGAAGCGTCAAATTAAGGTGACCGGTCAGCTTAAGAAAATCACGAACTAGTGCCGAACCCTATTGCAGCGCACTGCATTCAATATGACTGGTCAGCTTATTCTGTCAACCTGGATTAAGATCACATTTACTTCAACAGCAGTTTGAAGCTGACGTTGAAAAAATCATCGATCGGACCACGATCCCGGGTGATCTTGAGCCGAATGGTGGCGCCCTCCCAGGCGTTCACCACGAAGCGCGCCAGTTGCCCCGGATCGTGACGCGGATCGATATCGCCCGCCGCTTGAGCCTCGCGGAGCACCGACTCCACGGCTTGGCACCAGGTCTCGAACACCAAACGGAGTTCTTCGCGCATCCGGGGGTATTCCTGGGCCATTTCGCTGGCGAAAAGCCCCAGCATGCAGCCGCGTTCGAACCCGTTTTGCTTGAGCCTTTCGGCCAAGAAGACGAAATGATTTTTCAGACGCTGCAGCGGCGCGATGCCCTCTTCGAACAGGATATCCGACCGGGTTCCCTCGAGGTAGCGCCGCAAGGAGTTCGATCGCGAGATCTTCCTTGTTTTCAAAATGATTGAAAAAGGAACCTTTGGGAACGCCGGCAGCATCGGTTATGTCCTGAATCGAACACCCGTTGAAGCCGTTGGCGTGCAGGGTATCTACCGCACTGCTCGCCAGTTTCTCGCGTAAGCTCGGCCTAGCCATCCGAACGCCTCCCGAGGAGAATCCTTCTAATATACATAACAAGTATGCGACCGATCGACTTTATTCAACCGAAATTGAAAGAAATCTGACCAGTCAGATTGTTAATAGCTAATTCCCGCTTAACCAAAGAGTTCCCGATTTCGCCAACAACGCGGCTTTTCGCGCTGCCCCGGACCCCCCAACGGGCTCGCCTCAGTCGATTTGGCGGCCACTTCCACCGATCCTGGTTTCGTTGCGCTGGCCATTGGAAAGGCTCCGTGCAGGCAGCACGATCAGGCTGGCACGATCGTGACCCACCATCACGTCCAGTTGCCCGCCAGCGGCCACCGGGATCGGCCGCGGAAAGGTGTGCAGGACCTGGAGCCACCCGCCGTCGGAGTTCTCATCCGGGTGATTGGAGAAGCCGATCCCTTCCGCAAGGTCGAGGCTCATCCACTGGACAATCCCGACCGCAATACCGTCTTCGAGCACCGGGATCGGGAGCTTGCGGATCTCCGCCCCGTGCTCCCCGGCGGTCAGGTCGATCCTCAGCAGATCGACGTCCGGCGAAAGCCTGCGCCACGATGTCATGGTTCCGTGCACCGGTAGGCGTTGCGGCGACAGCGCGCCAAACGGCGAGAGGTCGAATCCCGATACGTCTTCGACGAATGCATGTTCCGAAAGAACGTCGCTCTCCACCAGGCAGCCCACGGCGGTTGCCGCGCGCGGTATCGCCGTCGCTTCCGGCCGCAGCAGTCGCGCATGCGCATCTTCGAATGTGTTCAGGACGTCCTCGGCCAGAAGGTCGCTCGACAGCGTCTCCGAAATAAGAATGTCCGCGCGGCCTTCAATTTCCCTGCCGACGACGATCTGGCTCGAGCTCTTGCCGACGACGCGTATCTGCTGCTCATAACCGTTCAACGCGATGATACGTTTCGCGGCTTCGGCAATGACAGGTACTCTTTCGCAGGTGACGATATTTCTCGCCCCGGCGCGCGCCGCCATCATCGACAACAGACCACTGCCGGTACCGATATCGAGAATGCGAGCATCCGGTCCTTGTTTTTCGACCGCGCTGCGGATCGCCCGTTCGAAGGCGTCGTTTCTCCGCGTATCGTTCAGCATCTGGATATGCCAGAACGGCACCATCGCCGACGTCAGGCGCCGCATTTGATGCCGGACACCGATGTTGTCCGGTTGCAGTTCGAGGACCCGCCGGAATTCGATCAACGCCTCATGGCGCCGTCCCGAATCCGCCATCGCCACCGCGAGGTTCGACAGCACCAGCACGTCTTCCGGCGCGATCGACCGGGCGGTCGCAAAACACCCGGCGGCATCATCGGCTCTTCCGATACGGTGAAGCAACGCCCCCTTTTCGATCAGCGCATCCAGGTGCCGGGGGTCGAGTTCGAGTATTTCGTCCAAATGGCCGACCGCCTTTTCCAGGTTGCCCCGTTTTGCCGCGATCCTCGCAAGCAGCAGAAGAATGCCGGCCCTGCGGTAGCCATGGTCGAGGACTCGCAGATAATCCTGTTCCGCCTTCTCGAGATCTCCGCTGCAATGATGCGCCGCGGCGTTCTTCAGGAGTTGAAGCAGATCTTGAGGCGCATCGTCGCTGTCTTGATCGGCCGCCATGCTCCTGCCCTCACCCCGGAGGGATACGGCGCGAAGCGGCTCCCGAAAGGGCATTGTCTCGAAATCCGGATAGGCGTCGCGGTGTCGAAAGTTGCCGCTATAGCCTGGAAAAAAACGAAGCCCGCAATAATCGGGCCGCCGGGGCGCATCGATCGCCGAAATCTTGCGGCAGAACAGCGCCGCGGAATCAGCGCGATCGAACGATAGCCCAGCCACGGCCCGTAATCATGTGAAAACCGGGGTCGGATCACGGCTGTTCACAGCTGCGGCGGATCAGTCCAGCGGCTATCGGAGATGTCGCGCTCGCCTTTAACGTGCACGGGCCGCCGGGCGCCCGAAGCAGGTTGGTCGGGGCATTCCTGGTCCCGCACGCCCCAAAGGCATCTCGATGACCATTTTGGCATGGCAGACCATCAATTCATGCGGTTTCCCTGGGCGCGACGCCGGCCAACGATGTGTTGCCTTGCAGGGCCATAGCGCCTAAAAGGCCCTTCTTTAACGGGAAGACAGTCGATGGCCCATAATTTCGCGATCAACGATGATGTCCATCATCAGCTCCAGGGACCGCAGGGCCGCGCCGTCGTCAAGCAACGCAGCATCTATACCATTGTGACCTGCCTGCCGATCGAATCCGACGGCCGCCCGCGCTATCGCATCAAGAGCAAGACCGAAAACGTCGAGCGCGTGGTCACCGAGGAGCAGATCAGCCGGCTCGGTTGATCCTGCGTCTTAGGCCTTATCACTTCGATACCAGCACCGGCTGAGCCAGCGCAGCGTGGGCGAACTTCTTCAGCGCCATGGGTTTGCCGAACAGATGGCCCTGGACCGCGTCGAAACCCAGTTCGCTCGCCGCGACAAAATCGGCGCGGGTCTCGACTCCCTCCGCAACAACCCGCGCGCCATATCCTTTGCCGAATTCGATGATGTGGCGGCACACCGTCTGTTTCAGCCGGTCGTTGGCGAAGCCGGTGACGAATTGTCTGTCGACCTTGAGTTCGACGAAGGGGAAGGCATCCAGCCCCATCAGCGCTGGCCAGTTGGCGCCAACATTGTCGATCGAGACGGCAATATTGTGAAGGCGCACCTCTTTTGCGACATCGATCAGCAGCTCCAGATTGGGAATGACCTCGGCGCTGTCGATCTCGATGAGGAGTCCCCCGAACGCCGGATGCGCCGGCATCCGCTGGCAGAGACTGCGCACCGCGTAGCGGTTTTTGAGAAACGAGGCGGGCAGGTTGATCGAGATATCGGTCGAGCTTTGGTGTTCGAACAGATAGCGCCAATCCTTCGCGGCACGCTCGATCACGAACTCCGACAACCGCAGGAAATATGGATCGTCGTCTTCCGGGATAAAATAGGCCGGCGGGACAATGCCCCAGGTCGGATGCCGCATCCGCAGCAGTGCCTCGGCACCGCTGCGAACGAGTGTGCGGGTGTCGACCTTCTGCTGGTACCATAGTTCGAGCCAGCCGGCATGCAACGCCTCCGGCACATGGACTGCCGGGCTGGGTTTTGGTTCCTCGGGCAGCAGCATACCCACTCGCTCGCGCAACGTTTCCGCGGCGAAAGGCGTGGTGAGCGTTGGCAGCATTGCAAGGCTGTGTTCCCGACCAACCTGCCAAACCGCCTTGACGATGATCAATTCGCGGGCGCCGATGGCGAGAACCTTGCCATCGAATTTTTGGCGCACGAGGATTTCAAGTATTTTGCCAACCTCAATTCCATCGGCCGACACCCCGAGCACAATAAGGTTCGGAAGTTCGGTCTCGAGGATTGCCCCCAGATCGTCGGCCTTGGCGCATTCGCTCGTTACGAAGCCGAGATCTTCGAGCACGTCGGTGAGGAATGCGCGAAGGTGTCCCTTGCTGTCGGCGACGCAGGCCCGAGGGCTAATCCTTCGAAGGCCGAAGGTTGCATATCTTGCCAGATCGCCGAACATTTGATGGGCCATCGCTAATCTCCTCCCAGGTGTGGGTGGTGTCCTAGCGGTGCGCGTGGTTTCAAATATGGAGATCTGCAGTGCGCAGAATTGAATTATTCCGGTAACGTTAAATCGCGCAGTAAGAATAAAACTTGCGCAAAATTCTCGTCGCCAAAGTCGGGATAACGCGGCTCGGCCGCGACAGCGCCGGTGCGATTGAGCGATGGCCAATCGGGGCTCCACCGCCCGAATTTCCTTTTCGCTTGCTATCTTGGATAGAAGGGGCGTATACGCCGCCCATTCGAATAGTCGTTTGCCTTGTTGATCGCGCCGAACCGGCTCCACTCCCCAAGACATCGCTGAAATCGGATTACGCCTTCGCGAAGTCGCGCGGGCACTGCGCGCTTTTGCGCATCTTGGAGAAGTAAAATGGCTACCGGAACAGTTAAGTGGTTCAACGCGACAAAGGGCTTCGGCTTCATTCAGCCGGATGACGGCGGCAACGATGTGTTCGTGCATATCAGCGCCGTCGAGCGTGCCGGCATGGGCTCGCTCAATGAAGGCCAGAAGCTTTCATTCGAATCGAAGCTCGACAGCCAGCGCGGCAAGACATCAGCGGAAAACCTTCGCGCCATGTGATGCCAATCGATCGGAGATGACCCGCGGATGTACCGGGATCGCCGATCGACAGCGCCGCCTTAGCGAAATGAGATCAAAGCCCGCCGGTCCAACCGGCGGGCTTTTTGCGTGAACCGGATTTGCCAGGCCGGCTTCGTCAGGGCAGAACGGGCGTTTTTCGGGGAACGCGCAGGCGGGCAACACGGTTCCGGCCGAGGCCGCGAGTGCGGCTAGACTTTCGAAGGATTGACCGGCCGGAGATCCTCCGACGCCCGCGCCGGTCGGCAAGGCGGCGTCTGTCTCGCCAAATCTGTCTTGCCAAATGTGAAAGACGTCACATCCGCTCGCCGGCTTTGGCGCTAATCCATGATGCGGATGGGCCACTCCGGCACGAGGATGGATCAAATGAAAACGCAGCGGATGGCATATTGGTGGTTCAGGTTCGTCATCTCAGGGCGATTTCTGGAAAAATTTCTCAACCTGCGTTGCTCAAAGCGTCCGTGACGCCGTTGGTGTCAGAGCGCTCGACGATCAGGCAACCGCGCCTTGCCGAAGGATGATTGTGCGCCGCCTTTTTCAGGCGCGAGATTTCTCGGGCAGGCCGACCAGCTTCTTGCAATAGGCGGCTCCGCCGCTCACGGCATCGCGCCCCTTCCACGCCCAATAGGTCATGCGTCCGGCAAGGGATTGGTGACTTCGCAGGCTGCGCGATCCCAGAATATGGCCGACATTTTCGGGAAACCGGCTGACCTCGGCTTCGACCAGAGTTGCGATCGCGGCCATCAGCTGGCTGAGCCGCTGTCCCCACTCCGATTCCTCGAACCGATCGATGCGGACCCCCATCGCGTATTCGGTCTCATAGGCGTCGGCCAGGATTTCCCTGGCGACAAGAATCCGTTCATTCCTGAGTGCGACGCGCAACGTCGCGCGGCAGTCGTCCAACCGGTCCAGCACCATCGAGACGGCGATCGCATAGGGTGTGGCGGCGATGTCGGCGGCGTTCTTGCTCGGGGCAGCCTTGGTGGCGAGGCGGATCAAGTGCCAGGGAGTCTTGAGCCGCGCCGCGACCATTGCCAGCGCGAAGGGAACCTGTTCGGCGTGGTCTTTTCTGAACGCATCGAGCAACTGCGTTATTTTGGCGACCTGGGCGTCTTCCAGGCTGTTGATCTTGACCGGCAGCGCATCGTCGAATTTTGCCAGCGCATCGCGAGCGCGCAGCACGCTGAGCATTTTGGTCAGGTCGGCATAGGCCGTCGGGGAGGCGGTGTAGGTCGCGAGCCTGTTGCGGATCGCAGCCCCGCCGTCCGCTGAGCCGATGGTGTTTTCCAGACTTTTGACGACTTTGGTCTGAAACGTCGAAGCGGCCTGCCGGGCTTCCCGCTGCTTGTCGGCGGCGATCAGATCGTTCATCTGGGTGGTATAGTCGCGCGCCATCGTCGGCAGCAGGTCTCGGGTGATCCATTCCCAGATCGCAGCCAGCGAGCCGCGCTGCAGCCTGCCCGAATTGGCATGCTCGGCGGCACTGTCAACGAGCAATGGCTCCAACGGGGCGAAGAAATAACGCGCGGGATTGGCCATCCGCTTCTGGGTTTGTCCGCTGGCACGAAATTCCGCGCGCAGTTTTTCCATGACGGCCGCGGAGCCCGGCATGTCGACGCCGCACAGTTCCAGCCGCTCAAGCTCGGTCAAGAGATTGCTGCGCGTCGGCGGCCTCAATCGCTGCAGAAACTCCTGGATTCGATCTGGCTGTTTCATTGCGACATGATTTGCGATTAACGAACTATCAACGGCCGGCTCGATGCCCGAAGGCATCTCGCGCGCCTGGCCATAAGAGCAGATCGCCGTAAATTAAGTCGTAAATTAAGTTGTAAGAGACCCCGGCCCAACCAGGGGTAGGCCCGTTCACATTTATGCTACTTCGCCACGGGCGACCGCTGTTAACTCGCTCAACCAGCGACGTCCTTCGCTCAAGTAACGACGTCTCTGCTGCCCGGGCGCCGTCGAAACCCCGTAGTCTTACTGACTAAAGTATTAACCACGAAACAGCGCGGGCCCGCTAAACAGGCTGGATGTCACAGCAGGAACCCGCCAGCGGTTCGCGCCCTCCGCCCGCCGCCGGACCCGGAATTGCCGGGCTGACTGCTGCGCAGGCGCCAGGGGTGGCCGAAGCTCGGGCGGCCATAGCTCGGCAGCTCAACGGGCCATTGACCGCGCTATTGCTTTATATGGGCGAGATCAAGCAACACAGCCGTCAGCTTTCGAAAGCCAAGGGAAATCGAACCTACCTGCAACAGGTGGTGGAAAATGCGCTTCAACAAACCGAGCGCATACATGGCCATGTTGAAGCAGATCGAAGACATCGAGGCGGGATCGACCGTTGCGCCGGGCCACAAGCGAGCCACTGGTCGAACCCGCCAGGGATGAGGCGGCTGCGCCAGGCATCGTGTTTCCGTCCGAAGCCGGCCAGAAGCCTCTGACCAGGCGCGAATGCGAAGCTCTCGCCCTGATCAGCCAGGGTAATTCCAACAAGCAGGGGGCGTTGCGGATGCGGATCAGTCCGAGGACCTTCGAGAGCCATCGCGCCGAAGCCATGCGAAAGCTTGGAGCGCGCAACACGGCCGAGCTTGTGCACGCGGCGCTCAAGCATCCGGGCACGGTCTAGCGGGACGTTTCAAAGCTTGTGCGGAAGTAGCGGGTCCGTTCGACGGACGCACTGGCCGGCTATGGGCCGGGCAACCTCTTTGCTCGCTGGGCGAGCAACCTCTTGGCTCAGTAGAAGTCCTCGAACGCGTGAACACGGGGCGCGGGCCGCAGCCTGAGGCATTTGATCTTGGGTTCGCTTGGAACGATGGTGATGGTCCATCGCGCCGGAACGCTCGACTTGGATTCCAACACCGATCGAACGTGGCCGGTGACAGTCGAACCGCCCGAGTTGACGGACGCTAACCGGCCATTGAATTGCGCGATGCGAAAACGCCGGACTTCTTTCTGGTCGGTCGTCTCGAACGTAAACATGCAGTGCTCCCTGTCTGCTGCAACTATCGCCGCCGAGTGTTAGCTGAGTGTGAAAATTCGAAACCGTAATAGTACGGCGGCGCGCGCCCGACAGGCGTCTGCGCGGCTTCTTGCGGCGAGCCGCGATCCGCTTTGCCTCGGGAAAAATGCCAACTTCGACAACGGCCGGAGATGCCGGGTCAAGTCTGCGCAACCTCGAACCCGATTGCGGCCAAATCCGTCGTTGCACTCCGGCCAGATCCGCGGATATGCCCTGGTGATTGCCGCCACTGCCGCGATCGCGGCACCATTGCCGGTTAGCGCGCGCGGCCGGGCCGCACGCGAGAGGTTAGGTGGCCGCCGCCGGAAACACGGCTTCCATCTTGACTTTCAGCGTAGCGGCGTTGAATGGCTTGACGATGTAGTTGTTGACCCCGGCCTTCTTCGCGGCAATGACGTTTTCGGTCTTGGATTCCGCGGTAATCATGATGAAAGGCGTTTGCGAAAGTTCCGGACTGGCGCGGATCTCCCTGAGCAAATCGTAACCCGTCATCGGTTCCATATTCCAGTCGGAAATCACCAGACCGTATTTCTTGCCCATCATCTTGGCGAGCGCGGCCGATCCGTCGTTGGCATCGTCGACGTTCTCGAATCCGAGCTGCTTGAGCAGGTTGCGGATGATGCGGATCATGGTGTTGTAGTCGTCGACCACCAGGATCGGCATCGACAGATCAAAAGCCATATCTCTACTCCGCACATTTCACGGCCGGGCCCAGATGGAATCGGCGTGCGAAGTTTTGCTCGCTCTCCGCTACATCCCGCCCGTCGGCAACACGACAATTAGCAGCGGTCATTGAACAGCCAGTTAATTACGGACCGAACAGGCAAAGCCGGATGCCGTTATTGATGTTCAATCGAAACCGCGGCCGGATTCAGCAACCCCTGTGCGGTGTCCTGAGATTTGAACGCTTGGGTGGCGTCGGTTTCATGAATGCGGTCGCGCTCAAGCCGCCATCTGGACGCTCACGGCAGGCGGCGCGGGCTGAGCCATCCGTTGTCGGCAGCGGCCGAGCACGCACGACACCGCGTCGCGCGGTCGGTCGCCAGGCGGCCTTCATGGCGGCAACGAGCGCTAATCGGACCGTTTCAGCAATCGGTCGCATTGCGACTTGACCATCTGATAACATTCGCAGGACGTTTCTCTCAAGGCCGCCACGTCCATAATATGGATATGGCCCCGGCTGTAGCGAATGGTCCCGGCATTTTGCAGCGCGTGGGCGACGATCGAAACCGCATTGCGTTGCACCCCGATCATTCGCGCCAGGAATTCCTGGGTCAGCGGCAAGGTTTCGCCGTCGTAGAGGTCGCGCAGGCGCAACAGCCAGCGCGACAAACGGGCTTCGACCGAGTGAGCCGCGTTGCAGGCGGCGGATTGCTGGGCTTGCACCAGCAGCGCCTGTTCATGCCTTATCAGGGTCGTTCGCAACGCGGTGTTCCGATCTGCGGCGGCCCGAAGGTGCGCGACGTTGAGAATGGAGGCCGTACCGGGCAGCAGCACCACGGCGTCGCTCAGCGATATCTCGCTACCGAGCGCGGCCGCCGCGCCGAACAGGCTTTCGCGGCCAATGATCGCCACCTCGACCGAATGGCCGTCCGTGAGGCTGACCGTCATTGAGATGACGCCGCTGTGCGGCAAATAGACACGCGTTTGCGGCGCGCCGGCTTCAATCACGACAGTTTCCCTGACCATTTCGGTGAGTTCGAGATGCGGGCGCAGCGTCTCGAGCTCCGCCGCAGGCAGGGATAGCAGCAGCTGATTACGCAAGGGCGCGATTGAGGGCATAGGTCTTCCCATATGGCCCAAGCTCAATCAGTCGCACGATCACCTGTTCCACGTGAGCTTCGCCAAAAATGCAACCATGCGCGAGCCGGTTCCATTGCGCAAGCCGGTAAGTTGTGGCGGCTCGGATATACACGGTGGAGGGCAGACAGCGGAGCCGAATGAGGGCCGAAATGAGAATTACGCACTGATTCGCGGCGATTAAAATCATAGCGCAATCAATGTGGGAGCCGGTTGAACGCGTAAATACGGCAGGAGAAGCCGTGATGCGACACATTCTGGTCGTCGATGACGATCCACATATGGGCCTCGCCATTCGGGCGTGGCTCAAGCAGTACGGATTCAAGGTCGGGATCGCCGATGGCGGTATCGCCGGCCTCGCGGCCATCGACAATTCGACATTCGACCTGATGATCGTCGATATCTTCATGCCGGATATGCGCGGCTTCGAGTCGATCAGAATGTTTCACGAGCGGGCGCCCAGGGTGCCGCTGATCGCCATTTCCGGGTACGCCTTTTCCAGATCTGGAGGCGTCCAGTCCCGATTTCCTGCAATTGGCGCTCAGGCTTGGCGCGGCGCGCTGCCTGCGCAAGCCTTTCAGGCCAACAACCTTGTTGAGTGTGATCGACGAATGCCTGTCGGAGGCCGAGCCTCATCGCAGGTTCGCCAAGTTGGCCTGCGTTGCGGACGCGGTGTCGGGCGGGGCGGCATCGCTGGGCACGCCGGGAAAGGGGATCTTTACGGGCTGAGCCTGCGTTTTTCGGGTGGTGATGAGGTGGCGCGTGCCGGATCGGCGCAAGAAAATCAGGCCCGGAAAATCTGGCCCGCGAACTGGCCGAAGGCTTTCTCGCGGTTGTGCTTCAAACGGGACAGCGCCGAAGTGTCGAAGCGAACAAAATGGGGGAAACGCGGTTGCATCAGGACTCAGGAATTTCGGAACTAGCCAAGGGACAAAGACAGGTTCGAGGGGGACCCATGCCGCGTATTCTGGTTGTCGACGATGATCCAATGGTTTGCATGGCCATTGAGATCTATCTCGAACGACACAGCTTTCTGGTGACGATTGCCGATGGCGGCGAAGCCGGACTTCGCGCTCTCGAAGGCATGGCCTTCGATCTGATGATCGTCGATATCTTCATGCCGCATATGCGCGGCTTCGAGTCGATCCGGATCTTTCACGAGCGGGCGCCGAGCGTTCCGCTGATTGCCATGTCTGGTTACGCCTTTGCAAATCTCAACTCGCCGGCTCCCGACTTCCTCAGGATGGCCCTTGAACTCGGCGCGACCCGTTGCCTGCGCAAACCGTTCACGCCGGTGGCGCTGCTCACGGTGATCAACGAATGCCTGGCGGAAGTCCAGTCCGGGCTTACCGGTGTCGTTCAGGTGAGATAGCAATCGCGCTGAATGCCGAGGGGCCGGCCGACACTGGGGAATGGGGAATATGTTTCAGGAGTCCCTGTCGGCGGAAGCCTTGCAAGCCGAGGCGCTTCCGGCGCAAAGAATGGCGATCGTCGGTCAGCTCACCGGCGGTGTCGTCCACGACTTCAACAATATCCTCACCGTGATCGCCGGAACGATCGAAATTCTGGCCGACGCCGTCGCAGGCCAGCCCGAACTCGAGGCTGTTGCGGGGCTGATCAGCGAAGCCGCGGCCCGCGGTGCCAGCCTGACGTCGCACCTGCTCGCGTTCGCGCACGGCAAGCCGTCGCAGCCGCGCGACGTCGACGTCAACTCGTTGCTCGTCGATGCGGCCCGCTTGCTCCGGCCCACGCTCGGCGAGCAGATCGAGATCGACACGGTCCTGGCTGCCGGCGGTTCCCCGGCCCTGGTCGATCCCAGCCGGCTGATGGCGGCGATTCTCAATCTCGCAATCATGGCGCGTGACGCCATGCCGGAGGGCGGCAAGCTCACCTTCGAGACCAGGAATGCCGCGTCTGGTGAAGGCGACGTCGGCGCCAAGAGCGAAGTTTCCGTCGGCGACGATGTTGTCGTGGCGGTCAACGCCTGCGGTCACGGGGCTTGCGGTGAGCGGCCGGATCGCACTTTCATCGACCTCAAGCAGGTCCAGAACCTCATCGGGCATGGCTATGGCGATATCCAGATTGGCGGCGAGGCCGGGCAGGGGACGTCAGTCGAAATCTGCCTGCCACGGGCAAGGACTTCTGTCCGGCCGCGGGCGGAACAATGCCAGACGGGGAATGGTACGATCCTGGTCGTCGAGGACGATAGTCTGGTGCACAACTACGTCGTCACCCAGCTGCGAGGCCTCGGATACCGCACGCTCTCCGCCAACGATGCCAGTGAAGCCCTGGCGATTGTCGATTCCGGCGAAAGCATCGATCTGTTGTTCACCGACCTCGTCATGCCTGGTCCGATCAACGGACGACGGCTGGCCCTCGAAGCAAGCAAACGCCGGCCCTCGCTCAAGGTGTTGTATACGTCGGGTTATGCCGAAACCGCGCTGATCCACGACGGGCGTCTCGACGCCGATGCGTTGCTGCTGGCGAAGCCCTATCGCAAGATCGAGCTGGCGAGAATGATCCGCGCGGCTCTGGCGCCGGACCCAATCCAACATCGTGATTAACTTGAAGCTAACCTGACGGCACGATTTGCGGACCGCGGATGAGGGCCCGAGGCCACGGTTATGGCTGCTACGCCTGACGTAACCGGCAATCGCAGCGTGCGAGACCTCGCGCCGCGTCGTCCCGGCAGCCCTGCTCGCTTGGTAGATATACTGAGAAGCACTTTAACGAACGGGTAGGACTGGAGGGAACAGGGTGAGACGTCGCCGACAGAAACGTACGGCGTCGCGTCAATCGTGTTCAAATCCAGAAGGATATCAAAATGTCAGGCATTGTTCTCTCCTCAGCAGTTCGCCAAAATCTTCTCTCCTTGCAGTCGACCGCTTCGCTGCTTGCGACCACCCAGAATGACCTCGCCACCGGCAACAAGGTCAACTCGGCGCTCGACAACCCGACCAACTACTTCACCGCGCAGGGCCTCAACAACCGCGCCAGCGACATCAACAACCTGCTCGACAGCATCGGCAACGGCGTGCAGGTGCTGCAGGCTGCCAACACCGGTCTGACCTCGCTGCAGAGCCTGGTCGATACCGCCAAGTCGATCGCCAACCAGGTGCTGCAGGCGCCCGCTGGCTATACGGCTCATTCGACGGCTACTTCGGCGGCAGTTCTGCCTGTCGGCTCGACCTCGACCAATCTGGTTGACGTCACCGTCGCTATCAAGAGCGGCGAGATCTCTCGCCATCGCCTCTACTGGTGGCGGCACGGCGACCAGCTTCACCTTCGGCGCCACCACGTCCCTGGCCCAGCTGAACACCGCTTTGGCGGGCAACAACCTCACCGCCAGCCTCGACAGCACCAACTCTCTGGTCCTCACCACGACCAACGACGCGTTTTCGTCCACGATCGGTACGATTACCCTTGCAGGTACTGCCGGTATCTGCGACGATCGGAGCAGGTACCGCCCCGACCGCCGATGCGGCTTCGCAGGCCATTCGCGCCAGCCTGGTCGGCCAGTACAACAACATCATCACGCAGATCACGACAACCGCGCAGGATTCGTCCTTCAACGGTATCAATCTGCTGAACGGTGACAACCTCAAGCTGACCTTCGACGAAACCGCCAAGTCCACGCTCGCCATCAACGGCGTCACCTTCAACGCGTCCGGCCTCGGCCTTGCTTCGCTGACCTCGGGCACCGACTTCCTGGACAACAGCTCAGCCAACGCCGCGCTCACCAAGCTCGGCTCGGCCAGCACCGTGCTGCGCACCGAGGCGTCCGCCCTGGGTTCGAACCTGTCGGTCGTGCAGATCCGTCAGGACTTCAACAAGAACCTGATCAACGTGCTGCAGACCGGCTCGTCCAACCTGACCCTGGCCGACACCAACCAGGAAGCGGCCAACAGCCAGGCGCTGTCGACCCGCCAGTCGATCGCGGTCTCCGCGCTCGCGCTCGCCAACCAGTCCCAGCAGAGCGTGCTTCAGCTCCTGCGCTGATCGCGTCTCGCGAGACAAACTTCGAGGCGGCGGGGAAAACCCCGCCGCCTTCGACTCCACGATTCGGAAGGCTGCATGGCGGCTTGCTTGCCGCGCATTGGCACGGGCGACGTTTCGAAACGGCCGGAAACGATCGCGCTTCCCGCCGTCGCACCCTGAAAGACCACGCCCATGGCCAGTGAGCGTGATCTCAAGCCGTTGGAGCAATGCCGTCGGCGAAATCGTTCTGGCCGATTAGGTTAATCGCGCTCTTCGAAATCGTGACGGAGACGCGCCGCTTTCGGCGCGGGAGACGTCAGTCAAAATCTATTTGCCACGGGCAAGGAATTCTGTTCGGCCGCGGGCGGAAGCACTGCCGGACAGCGGAATGGTACGATCCTGGTCGTCGAGGACGATAGTCTGGTGCGCAACTACGTCGTCACCCAGCTGCGAGGCCTCGGATACCGCACGGCTTTCCGCCGACAATGCCGGTGAAGCCCTGGCGATTGTCGATTCCGGCGAAAGCATCGATCTGTTGTTCACCGACCTCGTCATGCCTGGTCCGATCAACGGACGACGGCTGGCCATCGAAGCAAGGAAACGCCGGCCCTCGCTCAAGGTGTTGTATACGTCGGGTTATGCCGAAACCGCGCTGATCCACGACGGGCGTCTCGACGCCGATGCGATGCTGCTGGCGAAGCCCTATCGCAAGATCGAGCTGGCGAAAATGATCCGCGCGGCTCTGGCGCCGGACCCAATTCAACATCGTGATTAACGCGAAGCTAACCTGACGGCACGACTTGCGGACCGTGGATGAGGGCTCGATGCCACGGTTATGGCTGCTACGCTGATGTAATCGGCAATCGCAGCGTGCGGACCTCGCGCCGCATCGTCCCGGCAGCCCAGCTCGCTCGGTAGATATACTGAGAAGCACCTTAACGAACGGGTAGGACTGAAGGGAACAGGGTGAGACGTCGCCGACAGAAACGTACGGCGTCGCGTCAATCGTGTTCAAATCCAGAAGGATATCAAAATGTCAGGCATTGTTCTCTCCTCAGCAGTCCGTCAAAATCTTCTCTCCTTGCAGTCGACCGCTTCGCTGCTCGCGACCACCCAGAATGACCTCGCCACCGGCAACAAGGTCAACTCGGCGCTCGACAACCCGACCAACTACTTCACCGCGCAGGGCCTCAACAACCGCGCCAGCGACATCAACAACCTGCTCGACAGCATCGGTAACGGCGTGCAGGTGCTGCAGGCTGCCAACACCGGCCTGACCTCGCTGCAGAGCCTGGTCGATACCGCCAAGTCGATCGCCAACCAGGTGCTGCAGGCGCCCGCTGGCTATACGGCTCATTCGACGGCTACTACGGCGGCGGCGATCGCTGGCACCGCGACCAACCTGGTCGACGGCACCGATATCAAGTCCGGCGAGACTCTCGCCATCGCCGCTACTGGTGGCGGCACGGCGACCAGCTTCACCTTCGGCGCCACCACGTCCCTCGCCCAGCTGAACACCGCTTTGGCGGCCAACAACCTCTCCGCCAGCCTCGACACCAGCAACAATCTGGTCCTCACCGCGACGAGCAACGACGCGTTTTCGTCCCCGGTCGGTGCGATTACCCTTGGCTCGGCCGGTACCACGACGTTCGGCGCTGTAGCCGCACCGACCGCCGATCCGGCTTCGCAGGCCATTCGCGCCAGCCTGGTGGGCCAGTACAACAACATCATCACGCAGATCACGACAACCGCGCAGGATTCGTCCTTCAACGGTATCAATCTGCTGAACGGCGACAACCTCAAGCTGACCTTCGACGAAACCGCCAAGTCCACACTCGCCATCAACGGCGTCACCTTCAACGCGACCGGCCTCGGCCTTTCCTCGCTGACCTCGGGCACCGACTTCCTGGACAACGGTTCCGCCAACGCGCAGCTCACCAAGCTCGACTCGGCCAGCACCGTGCTCCGCACCGAGGCGTCCGCCCTGGGTTCGAACCTGTCCGTCGTGCAGATCCGTCAGGACTTCAACAAGAACCTGATCAACGTGCTGCAGACCGGTTCGTCCAACCTGACCCTGGCCGACACCAACCAGGAAGCGGCCAACAGCCAGGCGCTGTCGACCCGCCAGTCGATCGCGGTCTCCGCGCTCGCGCTCGCCAACCAGTCCCAGCAGAGCGTGCTTCAGCTCCTGCGCTGATCGCGTCTCGCGAGACAAACTTCGAGGCGGCGGGGAAAACCCCGCCGCCTTCGACTCCACGATTATGAAGGCTGCATGGCGGCTTGCTTGCCGCGCATTGGCACGGGCGACGTTTCGAAACGGCCGGAGACGATCGCGCTTCCCGCCGTCGCACCCTGAAAGACCACGTCCATGCCGTTGAGAGTCGAGCTCAAGCCGTTCGAGCGAATCACCATCGGCGAAATCGTCCTCATCAATTCGGGTACCCGCGCCTCGTTCCTGGTCGACGGCGATGCGCCCATTCTGCGCGAGAACGACACCGTAACCGCGGAGACCGCCAACACGCCGGTCAGGCGCCTCTATTTCTGCGCTCAGATGATGTATCTGAAAAACGATATTCCGAGATATCGGACTTCGTATCTTGGCCTCGTCAAGGACCTCCGCGAGACGATTCCAGAGTTCCTCGATCCGATCGACACCGTCAGCGACCACGTTTCGGGCGGCTCCCTTTACAAGGGCCTCAAGGAAATCCGAAAATTGATGAAACGTGAAGAAGAGCTGTCGAGGATCGACGCATAAGGCGGCTCAAGCCTGTTTCGCGCATCTCGTCCGCCACGACCTGTTTGCGTGAAATCGAGGCGCAGGCGCGGCTGATAGACATCGACTGCAACCTCGCGCCGGGCCTTTATCCGTATTTGCACGGGGGCTGAAATTAACGGGAAAGTGAGCCTGGAAGGGCTATCGGTTGCAGAAGGGGTTTTGCTGAATCGCTGCCTGGGAGCACGGCAGCGTGGTCTCTGCCTGGAGAATGCCGCCGCTTCGGCTGTCCTCGATGTTAATCGCGTCCTCGAAATCGTGCCGAAGACTTCGCTTGCCGGAACGTTTGAGGCGCAATCGAGCCGTCGCATTGGGAAGAAGCTAAAATGAGAACATGCCTGGTGGTCGACGATTCGGCCGTCGTTCGGAAGATCGCAAGCCGTATCCTGGAAGATCTGGGTTTCCAGATCGTCGAAGCCGAAGACGGCGAGAAGGCGCTCGATGCCTGCAGGCGCGGACTGCCCGATGCCGTTCTGCTCGACTGGAACATGCCGGTCATGGACGGATATGAATTCCTCGGCCATCTCCGCCGCATGCCCGGCGGCGACCAGCCGAAGGTGGTGTTCTGCACCACCGAGCACGATCTCGCGCACATCAAGCGCGCGCTCAACGCCGGCGCCAACGAATACATCATGAAGCCGTTCGACAAGGACATCGTCGCGGCCAAATTCCAGGAAGTCGGGCTGATCGACGTCGCGGCGCCGGAGTAATCCGTCGATCTGAAATCACTGCAATTCGCGAGGCCGTCCCGTGACTCCGTCCGATTACGAATATCTGCGCAAAATCCTCAAGGAGCATTCAGGTCTCGACCTGTCCGCCGACAAGCAATATCTGATCGAGAGCCGGCTGCTTCCGCTTTCGCGCAAATCAGGTCTGTCCGGCATCGACGAACTCGTGCAAAAGATGAAGGGCGGATCACCTTCGATCACCGCGCAGGTGGTCGAGGCCATGACCACCAACGAGACCTTCTTCTTCCGCGACAAGGTTCCATTCGACCACTTTCGCAATTCGATCATGCCCGAAATACTGCAGGCGCGGGCAAGCCGCCGCAGCGTTCGGATCTGGTGCGCCGCCGGCTCAACCGGCCAGGAGCCTTATTCCCTGGCGATGTCCCTGAAGGAGATGGGCGCTGCGCTCGCCGGCTGGCGGGTCGAAATCATTGCGACCGATATTTCGCCGGAGGTGCTCGAGAAATCCAGGGCGGGACTATACAGCCAGTTCGAGGTCCAGCGCGGCCTTCCGATTCAGATGCTGGTCAAATATTTCAAACAGACGGGAGAACTCTGGCAGATCAATGCCGAGATTCGCGCGATGGTCCAGCATCGCCAGCTCAATCTGCTGCAGGATTTTTCCCAATTGGGGGTGTTCGATGTCATTTTTTGCCGCAACGTCCTGATCTATTTCGACCAGGACACCAAGATCGACATCTTCAACCGTCTCGCCAAAGTGACCGCACCGGATGGCTTTCTCGTGCTGGGCGCGGCGGAAACCGTGGTCGGGCTCACCGAGGTCTTCAAGCCCTACCCCGAACGGCGCGGTGTTTACCGGCCCAACGATCTGCGTGCGGCATCTCCAAGGGTTCCAGCGGTCGGCGTGATCGCACCGAAAACCCTTGCGGTGGCCGGCCTGCGGCCATGACAGAGATAGGCAAAGGAACGGATCGCGTGACGTTCAGCCGCGGATACGGCGTCTGCATCATGGGCATTGACGGGACGTGGCGTCGCGATTGTCTGCTCAACGCCATATCCGACACCGAGGCCGTGCTCACCGTCGAGGGCTCGATCCAGGGCCTCAATCTCAAGGAGTTCTTTCTGCTGTTATCCTCCACCGGCCTGGCCTATCGCCGATGCGAACTTGTCCGCGTCAACGGTACCGAGATGGACGTCCAGTTCCTGAAGGCCAAAAGCCGGAAAAAGAAGCTGGGCGGCCCGTCAAATCAGGAGGCCCAGGCGCGCGCCGGCGGCATGGCCGGCTGAACGCGCGAAGGTTCCCCCCAATGCTACTTGTGCGATAAGTCATCGTCCCGTACAAATATCGGTGGGCCGGGCGTAGCAGCGTCCGGCGAGTGCGCGTCATTTTTCACTGTCCAGGGACGATGGCACATGACCGAAAAGCCGCCCACCCGAGGTGAGATATTCGTCGTCGACGATGATCCTGCTGTCCGTGAAACACTTTCGATGGTTCTGTCGGGCGCAGGTTATCAGGTCATCTGCTTTGCCGACGGCGCGGCGCTGCTGGCGGTCGCGCGCGGCCGGACTCCCGCCTGCATTCTGCTCGATGTGAATATTCCCGGCGCCTCGGGCCTCGATATCCTGAAGGAGCTGCGCGGCGAGGACTACCCGGCGCCGATTTTCATGATCTCCGGGCAGGGTGATATCGCCATGGCGGTCAGCGCGATCAAGAACGGCGCGCTGGACTTCATCGAAAAGCCGTTCCGGGGCAGCGAAATCGTCGCCCGGCTGGACGAGGCGATCGCGGCCTATGCGCGCCGTCAGGTGGATGATTCCGCATCAAGAATCGCATCGCTGCATTTTCCCGGCCGCGAACCGTTGACCCGGCGCGAGCGCGAAGTGCTTGAGCAATTCGCATCCGGCGCTTCCAACAAGGAGGCCGGACGCCATCTGGGAATCAGCCCGCGCACGATCGAGGATCACCGCGCCAACATCATGAAGAAGTTCGGCGCAAGGAATGCGGCCGACCTGATCAGGATTGTGATGACCGCTTCGCGCGCTTCCTGAGCCGGCATCCTTCGGCATTCAGCCGGAAAGCGCGGTCCGGATCATCGCCGCCATTTCCGATTTGCGATACGGCTTGGCCAGCAGCAGGACGCCGGTGTCGAGCCGGCCGTGATGGATGATCGCATTTTCGGTGTAGCCCGACGTAAACAGCACCTTCAGTCCGGGCCGGCGCCTTGCAATCTCGTCGGCAAGCTGCCGGCCATTCATCGCGCCTGGCATGATCACGTCGGTGAAAAGCAGATCGAATTGATGACCTGCGTCGACCAGCGCCACGGCTTCCGCCCCGTTTGCCGCCTCCAGCGTGACATAACCCAGCGAACGCAGTTGCGTCAGCACGTAGTCCCGCACCAGCTCGGTCGTCCTCCACGACCAGAATGGTTTCGTGGCCGCCCTGCACGATCGGTCGGCGCATCGACCTCGGCGGCAAGCGCAGCTCCGGTGCCGGGCGGCAGGTACATCCGGATCGTGGTCCCGTGGCCTTCCTCGCTATAGATCTTGACGTGCCCTGCCGATTGCTTGACGAAGCCGTAGACCATGCTCAGGCCGAGGCCGGTCCCCTTGCCGGGGCCCTTTGAGGTGAAGAACGGGTCGAAGACCTTGTCGATGATGGCGGCGGGAATGCCGGTTCCGGTGTCGCTGACCGCGATCAGGGCATAGCGGCCGGGACGCACGTCACCGTGCTGGCTCGCGTAGTTTTCGTCGAGGTAGGCCGAGCCGGTCTCCAGGATCAGCTTGCCGCCGTCCGGCATGGCGTCACGGGCATTGAGCGCAAGATTAAGGATGGCGGTGGCGAGCTGGTTGGGATCGACGGTGGCAACGCAGGTTTCGCTTTCGAACACCGATTCGATTTCGATCTGCTCGCCAAGCGTCGGCCGCAGCAGTTTGGCGGTGTCGATCACCAGCGTATTGACGTCGACCTCCCGCGGCTGCAGCGGCTGCTTGCGGGCAAAGGCCAGAAGGTGCTGGGTGAGATCCGCGCCGCGCGAGGCGGCCTCGTCGATCATCCTGGTGATGGCCGACAGTTGCGGCTCCTTCTCGACCGCGTCGGCGAGGATCTCGATCGTTCCGGTGATGACCGTCAGGATATTGTTGAAGTCATGCGCGATCCCGCCGGTGAGCTGGCCGACGGCTTCCATTTTTTCAGCCTGACGAATGCGGTCCTCGGCAGCGATCTTGTCGGTCAGGTCGCGGAAGAATCCGTTGAAAACAAAACCCTCCCGCGTCTTCAGCGCGGTGACGCTCAACTCCGCCCTGAATTCCTTGCCGTCGCGACGCCGGGCCATCATTTCGCGGCGGCGCCCGAGGATCTGGTCCTGCCCGGAGCGCAGGAAACGCCGCAGGGCGGCCTCAAGATCATCGCGGTCCGTTCCGGCGACAATCAGTTCGATCAGATTCCTTCCAAGTGCTTCCTGGCGCGGCCATCCGAAAATCTTCTCGGCCTGCCAATTCCAGTTGAGGATGCTGCCGCTCTCGTCGATCTGGGCGAACGCGTCGATCGCGGTATCGATGATGCCGCGCGCCAGTTGCTCGCTTTCACGCAATGCGTCCTGCGCCCGCCGGCTTTCGGTCATGTCGCGGCCGATGAAGAAATGCCGCTTGACCGGTTCCGACCACGTCCCCATCCAGGACAGCGTCACGATTCGCCCATCGCTGTGAACGTAGCGTGAGTCGAAGTTCCGGGTGTGCTGGCCGCGCCGAGCCGCGCGCATTTCCTCGCGGGTATTGTCGAGATCCTCGTCAAGGATGAAGTCGATCGCGCTGTGACCGATCATGTCCTCGGGCGCGTATCCGAGGATGGCTTGCGAGCTGGGGCTCACCTGGACCAGCACGCCCTTCGGATCGGTGACCAGGATCAGATCCTGGGACGTCTCGAAGATGCGGCGACGCTCCTCGATCTGCTGGTGCAGCGCGCGCTGGGTCCTGCGGCTCTCGGAGATGTCGCGGGCCGTCGTGGATGCCCCGATGATCGCCCCCGAGGGGGCCTTGATCGGCGATGCGCCGAGCGAAATTTCGACCGCACTGCCATCCTTGCGTCTTCGCACGGTTTCGAACGGCTCGACGGCTTCGCCGCAACTCGTCCTGCGCAGGATATCATGGGTCTCGCCCAGTCGGTCGGGGGGAACGAGGCTATCGATATTCCTGCCTACCGTTTCCGCCGCGGTATACCCATACAAACGCTCCGCCGCCGGGTTCCAGCCGGATATGATGCCGTCGAGGGAGTAGGTCACGACGGAATCGCTGGACGATTCCACGGCGGCGCTGAAAATTCGCTCGCGCGCCGCATAATGGTCGCGCGCGGCTTCGGTGCGGCGATGTTCCTGCACCTCGCGCTCCAGCGCGGCGGTCTTGGCATTCGCCTCGCCGATCACGCGCGCAAATGCCCGTGCCAGTACGCTGGTTTCGCTGCGTGCATCAACCGGCACCGCTATCGGAATGTTGCTGCCTCCGCCTTCGACGGCCGCCGTCAAACGGCGGATCGGCCCGGTCAACGACCGCGCGATAAGCACCGCCAGCGCCGCGGCGCCCAATACCGCGATCGCCCCGACCAGCAGGGTGGATTGCCGGATGGTCGCGGGAGCCGCCATGAAGGTCGCATTTGGAACGGTTTCGATGACCCCGATCCATTCCTTGTCGGCCAGAAGAACAGGCGCGAGCACGACCCCGCCCAATCGCCCGGCCTGATCCCGAACGATACGCGCAATGCTTTGTGTTGCGCCGGCCGCGGGTGTCAGGTCCGGGAAGTCGGCGCGCCAATTGATCGGTGTCCCCAGTTGCGAGCCGAATTCGCGCCCACGGTCAGGGTTGACGAGATAGTCGCCTTCTTTGCCGACGGCATAGACATCGCCGCCTAGCCGCGGCGACGACCGCACGCGCTCGAGCGCCGGTCGCATGTCGACATTGATGATGATGATGCCGAACAGCTTGCCGTCGGATCCCGGCAGCGGAGTGGCAACGCGAATGGTCGGCACATGAGGGGTTTCGATGACACCGTTCTCCTGATTGAGATCCAGTGCCGAGACATATATTTCGTTGGCCTGCAGGCCGATGGTCTCCTTGAAGTATGGCCGATCGCCCTTTCGCTGCAATTGCCCGTCGGGAACCAGCCGGACGGCGCCGCTCGGCCCGGAGCGGTCGGCGCGAACGATTTCGCGGCCGCCATCCGCGATGCCGATCACGCGAAACTGCGCATAGGCGGGCTTGGCTTTGAGTTCCGCCAATAGGCGCTCGGCGATCCGCTCTCGCCATGTCTTCTCGGAAAGGCCGTCAACGGGATCGATGCCCCCCGCCGCGAAATGCGCGTGAACTAGCCCGACCACGGCCGTCGCGGATCGAAAGCTGGCAATATCGCCGCGCGCGCCGCTGACGTAGGATTGCAGATAGAAAGCAACCTGCTGCGAATGCGCCTCGACCCGATCGAGAACGCGCGGCAGTATCACCTGCTCCAGGTTGCGATAGCTCAGCCATCCGACTGCCGATACCGCGATCGCGACCAGCAGGCTCATCGCGATAGCCAGTCTGGTGGTCAGCGTCATCGTCGCATTCGCGCCATGTCCGTGACGTCCCGGCTTGCAGATCGGCGGCGCCGGCGACGCAATCCCCGCATCAGGGTCCGGGAGCGACGTCACCGACAGTGACAGCGGACGATGGACTCTTTGCAGCGTCAAGACAACCCGCAACCGCCGCCAATAGCGCGGCCGGCTTGAAGGGCTTTTGCAGGCTTGAGACCGCGCCAAGCTTGGTCGCCATGGTCAGGAAGTCCGCGCCTGAACCCGAAGCGATCGGGTTCCCCGAGATCACGATGATCGGGACAAGCGGCTGCTGCTGATGCACCACCCGCATGGTTTCGAAGCCGTCCATGCCCGGCATGAAGATATCGAGAAACAGCAGATCGAACTCTCCGGTCTCGAATATCGCGATCCCGTTGCGGCCATCGCTGGCGACCACGACGCTGTGACCGGCCCGCTCCAGCAACAGCCGGATCGTCGCCAGCACGGCACGGTCATCATCGATGATCAGGATTCTTGCCACAGCCGGTCTTCCGCGAGTCAATGAGAGGTTGTGAATCCGATGCGGCTCCGGCGCAAGCATTTCCTCGGAAATCGGCCGGTGATGTTGTTGATGGAACCGATCTGATCGAGCGCCGTCATATGCCCGATGCCGGGCATAGCGGGTCAACTAGGACGTGTATCGCGATTGCCGGCGAATATGGCCGACGCTAGGCTGCCATCGTCGATTCTGACGGCAATTGAGCCGGTATTCCGATCGTCATTGGCGCGGCGGGCCGCGCCCGTGATCCCCTCAAACAACGCGGTAGCCAGCATGTGGGCCTTCCTTGAGCGAATCCTGGATTCGTCGATGTATTCTCCGCACGGCATCTGTCTGTTGTGGGAACCCGAGCTGATATGGCTGCACGTGGTTTCCGACGCGATGATCGCGCTGGCTTATTTCTCGATCCCGTTTGCGCTGGCGATCTTCGTGACCAGGCGCCGCGACCTCAAATTCGGATGGGTCTACTGGTCGTTCGCCTTTTTCATCCTGGCTTGCGGCCTGACGCATATTCTATCGATCTATACCCTGTGGGTTCCGGTCTACGGCATCGAAGGCCTCGTCAAGGCCGCTACCGCGGTAGCGTCCATCATCACCGCCGGGATGCTGTGGCCGCTGTTGCCGGAATTGCTGACGATCCCTTCCCCGTTCGAACTTCGCCAGGCGCGGGAAGCGCTCCGGGAACAGGAAATGAAGGGCCGCGATTCCGAGCATCTGCTCCAGCAATTCCGCCAGGCCCAGCAGGCCCTGCGCGAGAGCATGGCGCGCCTGACGGCCGTGGTGGAGACCGCGGTCGACGGGTTTATCCTGATCGATTCGCGTGGTCGCATCCTTTTGTTCAATCCGGCCTGCGAAAGGCTGTTCGGGTATCGTGCCGACGAGGTCTTCCACGAAAACGTCAAGATGCTGATGCCGCAAACCTACAGTTTGCATCATGACGGCTATATCAGAAACTTCCTGCGAACCGGTGAGCGCAAAATCATCGGCATCGGCCGGGAAGTCATTGGCCTGCGCAAGGATGGCTCGACGTTCCCGATGGATTTGTCGGTCGGGGAAGCCAAGCAGGACGGCGAATCGATCTTCGTCGGCATCATTCACGATCTGACCGGGCGCAAGCAGACCGAGGAACAGCTGCGACAGGCGCAGAAAATGGAGATGGTGGGGCAGCTCTCGGGCGGCATCGCGCACGACTTCAACAATCTGCTCACCGTCATCGTCGGCAACGCCGAACATCTGGGCGAACAGCTGAAGTTCCGGCAGGACCTGCAGCGGATCGCGGGCGACATTTGCCAGGCCGGCGAACGCGGCGCGGAGCTGACGCAAAGGCTATTGGCATTCAGCCGCCGGCAATTGCTGCAACCGCGCGCGGTGGGATGCCATGAGCTCCTCGATTCGATGCACACGCTGCTGCGGCGAACGCTGCGCGAAAACATCGAAATCGAGATCGCCCCGAATCCCGAACCGATTCTGGCCTTCGCCGATCGCGCGCAACTGGAGTCCTCGGTGCTGAACCTCGCCCTCAACGCGCAGGACGCCATGCCCGACGGTGGACATTTGACCTTGAGCACCGGCGTCGCCTCGCTCGACGATCACTACCAGAGCCTTCATCCCGAGATCGAGGCCGGCGAATACGCCATGATCGCGGTGACCGATGACGGTGTCGGGATGACGGCGGAAGTCGCCGCACGCGCCTTCGAGCCGTTCTATACGACAAAGGAGGTCGGCAAGGGCAGCGGCCTCGGCTTGAGCATGGTCTACGGCTTTGCCAAGCAGTCGAACGGCTACGTTTCGATCTACAGCGAAGCAGGGCTTGGAACGACCGTGCGGATCTATCTGCCCAACGTCACCGCGGGCGGACAAAAGTCTTCCGATCAAATCTCCGCTGAAGAGGAATCCATCCCGCGCGGCCATGAAACGATCCTGGTTGCGGAAGACGATCCCTTCGTTCGCTCTTCGGTGATCCGGCGCATCGAAAGCCTCGGCTACGGCGTTGTCGCCGCGGTCAACGGTGATGACGCGCTGTTGAAGCTCAGGGCCAATCCCGACGTCGACCTGCTGTTCACGGATATTGTCATGCCCGGCGGCATGAGCGGTTGGGATCTCGCTGATCTGGCTCGCCAGATCCGGCCGGGTTTGCCCGTTGTCTTTAGTTCCGGCTACGCCCTGGAGATGCTGGCCCAGCAGGGCCACGTCTCGGCGAAATCCATCATCCTGATCAAGCCCTACCGCAAGGCGGAACTGGCGGAACGGCTCCGGCAGGCGCTGACGGCGAATCTCCCGGCTTGAGCCGGGAAGCGCGCGAATCGCGAAAGTGGACCGCGACAAAATTCCCGCGATCGATCCGCGCAGGGCTTGCTCGGCATGGATCGCCTGTGAGATGACCAGAGCCAGGGTCTCGAACAGGTGTCGCCATGACGGAAAACAACAAGAAAAGCCCGGAAACGCTGCGCAGCGCCCGCTGGTTTGCGCCCGACGATTTGCGCGCCTTCGGCCATCGCTCGCGCGCCATGCAGATGGGCTATGCGCCGGAGGAGTGGAAAGGCCGCCCGGTGATCGCGATCCTCAATACCTGGTCGGACGCGCAGCCCTGCCACATGCATTTCAAGAGTCCGGGTCGACGACGTCAAGCGCGGCATCCTGATGGCCGGCGGCTTCCCGATGGAGTTGCCGGCGCTGTCGCTGTCGGAATCCTTCCTGAAGCCGACCACCATGCTCTATCGCAATCTGCTGGCGATGGACGCCGAGGAGCTGTTGCGCGGCCACCCCGTCGACGGCGTGGTGCTGATGGGCGGCTGCGACAAGACCACGCCGGCGCTGCTGCTCGGCGCCACCAGCATGAATTTGCCCGCGATCTATCTCCCCGCCGGGCCGATGCTGCGCGGCAACTGGAAGGGCAAGACGCTGGGCTCGGGATCCGATGCCTGGAAATACTGGGACGAGCGGCGCGCCGGCAAGATTTCCGACAAGGACTGGGTCGATGTCGAGGCCGGCATCGCCCGCAGCTACGGCACCTGCATGACCATGGGCACCGCCTCGACCATGACCGCGATCGCCGAATCGATCGGCATGACGCTGCCGGGCGCCTCCTCGATTCCGGCCGCCGACTCGGGTCATATCCGGATGGCATCGGAATGCGGCCGCCGCATCGTGGAAATGGTGTGGGAAGATTTGACGCCGCGAAAAATCCAGACCCGGAAAGCCTTCGAGAACGGCATTACCGTGGCGATGGCGATGGGCTGCTCCACCAATGCGATCATCCATCTGATCGCCCAGGCCCGCCGCGCCGGGGCGGACATCGGGCTCGATGATTTCGAGAAGGCCAGCCGCAAGGTGCCGGTGATCGCCAACGTGCGGCCGAGCGGCGACAAATATCTGATGGAGGATTTCTATTACGCCGGCGGATTGCCGGGCCTGATGAGCCGGATCAGGGATCGTCTGCATCTGGATTGCCTGACGGTCACGGGAAAGACGCTCGGCGAGAATATCGCGACCGCCGAAGTCTATAATGACGACGTCATCCGCACGGTCGAAAATCCGATCTATGCCGAGGGTGCGCTGGCCGTGCTGAAGGGCAATCTTGCGCCCGACGGCTGCGTCATCAAGCCCAGCGCCTGCGAGCCGCGCTTCCTCAAGCATACCGGGCAGGCTCTGGTGTTCGACGATTACCCCTCGATGAAGAAGGCGATCGACGATCCCGATCTCGACGTCACGGCCGATCACGTTCTGATCCTGCGCAATGCCGGCCCGCAGGGCGGGCCGGGGATGCCGGAATGGGGCATGCTGCCGATCCCGACCAAGCTGGTGAAGCAGGGCGTGCGCGACATGGTGCGGCTGTCGGATGCGCGCATGAGCGGCACCAGCTACGGCGCCTGCATCCTGCACGTGTCGCCGGAATCCTATGTCGGCGGGCCGCTGGCGCTGGTGAGGAATGGCGATCGCATCACGCTGGATGTCGCCGCCCGCACCATCAATCTCGATGTGTCCGAGGCGGAGCTTGCAAAACGCCGCGCCGAATGGAAGCAGCCCGAAACGCGCTTCGAGCGCGGCTATGGCTGGATGTTCACCCGCCACATCCGGCAGGCCAATGAGGGCTGCGATTTCGATTTCCTCGAAACTTCCTTCGGCGCGCCGGTCGGCGAGCCGTCGATTTATTGACACCGTCGTTCCGGGGCGCGAAGCGAACCCGGAACCTCGAGATTCCGGGTCTGGTCCTCGGACCATCCCGGAATGACAACATCGGGGATCGAGACCATGACCAAACTTTCCGAAGCCACCCGCAACAAGCTCAAAACCGTCTCCACCGCCACGGTGGCGACCGCGCTGTTCAAGCGCGGCTTTCGAATCCAGATGATCCAGGACGTGCATCCCTTGAGCGCCGATCAGCCGACGCTGGTCGGCGAGGCCTTCACCCTGCGCTACATGCCGGCGCGCGAGGACCTCAACAAGATCGAGGTATTTCGCGATCGCGCCCATCCGCAGCGCAAGGCGGTGGAGGATTGTCCGCCCGGCGCGGTGCTGGTGATGGACAGCCGCAAGGATGCGCGAGCGGCATCGGCCGGCGCGATCCTGGTGACACGGCTGATGCAGCGCGGCGTCGCCGGCGTGGTCACCGACGGCGGATTCCGCGACGCCGCCGAGATCGCCAAACTCGGCTTTCCCGCCTTTCACCACCGGCCGAGCGCACCGACCAATCTCACGCTGCACCAGGCGATCGAAATCAACGTGCCGATCGGCTGCGGCGACGCGCCGGTGTTTCCCGGCGACGTCATCTTGGGTGACGGCGACGGGGTGATCGTGATCCCGGCGCATCTCGCCGACGAGATTGCCAATGAAGCCTTCGAGATGACGGTGTTCGAGGATTTCGTCACCGAGCAGGTTCGCAACGGGCGCTCGATCCTCGGCCTCTATCCCGCCACCGACGAACAGACCCTGGTCGATTTCGCGGCGTGGCGGAAACAGAAGGGGCGGTAGTCATTTCCCGGATGCTGCGCAGCGCGGTGTGGTGCGCCGCAGATCCGGGACACGACTCACACCTCACCCTTCTTCGCCATCCCCACCGCCCACAGCGCGAACGCATAGGCAATCGCGACTTCGTCGAGCCGGTTGAAGCGGCCGGACGCGCCGCCATGGCCGGCGCCCATATTGGTGCGCAACAAGACCGGACCGCCGCCGGTCATGGTGGCGCGCAGCCGCGCGATCCATTTTGCGGGTTCCCAATAGGTGACGCGCGGATCGGTCAATCCGGCCATCGCCAGAATCGCCGGGTAATCCTTCGCCGCGACGTTGTCGTAAGGCGAGTAAGATAAAATGGTCCTGAAGGCGGCTTCGCTTTCGATCGGGTTGCCCCATTCCGGCCATTCCGGCGGCGTCAGCGGCAGGGCGTCGTCGAGCATGGTGTTGAGGACATCGACGAACGGCACTTCGGCGACGATGCCGGCGAACAACTCGCCGGCGCGGTTGGCGACCGCGCCCATCAGCATGCCGCCGGCGCTCCCGCCATGGCCGACGATGCGCTTGGTCCCGGTGTAGCTGGCCGCGATCAGCGCGCGCGCGGAGGCCGCGAAATCGTCGAAGCTGTTGGTCTTCTTTTCGCGCTTGCCGTCGAGATACCAGCCCCAGCCCTTGTCGGCGCCGCCCCTGATATGGGCGATCGCATAGACAAAGCCGCGATCGACCAGCGACAGCCGGTTGGCGGAAAACGACGCCGGCATCGCCATGCCGTAGGAGCCATAGCCGTACAGCAACAACGGCGCCGTGCCGTCGCGCTTGAGGTCATGGCGATGCAGGATCGACACCGGCACCTCTGCGCCGTCAGGCGAGGTCGCCATGATGCGGGTGGTGACGTAGTCGGCGGGATTGTGGCCGGAAGGGATCTCCTGACGCTTGCGCAATACCCGCGTCCGCTTCGCCATGTCGTAGTCATAGACCTCGGAAGGCGTCGTCATCGACGAATAGGAGAAACGCAGGTTCGTGGTCTCGAATTCGTAAGAGCCCATGGTGTCCAGCGAATAGGCGGTTTCGTCGAAGGCGATGGCGTGTTCCTCGCCGCTGGCAAGATCGCGGATGATGATGGCGGGCAGCGCATTGGCGCGTTCCAGCCGCACCATGTGTCCGGAAAAGAGTTCGACATCGAGAATGTAAATGCCTTCGCGATACGGGATCAGGTCGCGCCAGTTGGCGCGCGCCGGCGCGTTCAGCGGCGCGGTGACGATCTTGAAGTCGATGGCGCTGTCCGCATTGGTGAGGATGAACAGCTCGTCGCCGCGATCGGCGACCGAATACTGCACGCCGGTCTCGCGGCCTGCGACCAGGCGCGGCGGGGTGTCGGGATCGGCGAGATCGATCAGGCGCTGCTCGGAGGTTTCATGGTCGCCGCCGGCAATCACGCAAAACCGGCCGCTCGAGCTTTCATGGATATGCGTGAACCAGCCGGAATCATGCTCCTCGTAGACCAGAAGATCGTCGGCCTGCGGCGTCCCCAGGCGATGGCGCCAGACCTGCATCGGGCGGTGGTTGTCGTCGAGCTTGACGTAGCAGAAGGCCGTGGCGTCGATGCTCCACACCACCGCGCCGTCGGTTTCCTCGACGAGATCGTCGAGGTCGGTTTTGGATTTCCAGTCGCGCACACGAATGGTAAAATATTCCGAGCCCTTGACGTCGGCGCTCCAGGCCTCGAGCCGGTGATCCGGCGAATGCCGGGCGCCGCCGAACCTGAAGTAGTCGTGGCTGGCGGCGAGTTCGTCGCCGTCGAGGATAATCTCGGGCTCGCCGCCGTCGCGCGGGCAGCGTCCGAACATCTCGTGCTGGCCGCCCTCGCGGAATTTTCGCAGATAGGCGTACGCGCCATCCGGCGACGGCACGCTGGAATCGTCCTCCTTGATGCGCCCGCGCATTTCCTTGACCAGCGTCTTCTGCAAGGGCGCGGTGTGGCCGAGCAGGCTTTCGGTATAGTCGTTCTCCGCCTCCAGGTATTTGCGGATATCCGCATCCAGGATGGCGGGATCGCGCAGCACCTCCTGCCAATTGTCATCCTTCAGCCAGGCGTAATCGTCGACAATGGTGATGCCGTGGGCGGTGAATGAATGCGGCCGGCGCGGCGCGATTGGCGGCGTCAGGGAACTCTTTTTGTCCATCGTTCTGTCACTCGGTTCCGGTCGTGCGCGCGGCATCGGGCCGCCGACCATGTCATATCGGTTCTCGCCAGCGGATTGCCAGATATGCCGCGCGGGCGCCAGAGCCACGCGGCTTGTTGATCGCCCACTTGTATGGTTAGGCTTTTTTGGCGCGCCCGAGAAAATCTGATGCTTTTCAACTCCTATCCATTCATTTTCTTGTTCCTGCCGGTGGTTTTGCTCGGCTATTTCGCGCTCGGCCGGGCCGGCAATCTGGCGCCGGTGATCTGGCTGGCGCTGGCGTCGCTGGCCTTCTATTCGGTGAGCAACTGGCAGTTTGTGCTGTTGCTGCTGGCGTCGGTCGCGTTCAACTATCTGATCGGCCTGCTGCTGATCACGCGACGTCTGCGCGCCGTGCCGCGTCAGGCGGTGCTGGCGGTCGGCGTCAGCTGCGACCTCCTGGTGCTCGGCATCTTCAAATATGCCGGCTTCGTTGCCGCCAATCTCGATGCCCTGTTCTCGACCGGTTTCACGGTGAACCTTCTGCTCCCGGTCGGAATTTCCTTCTATACCTTCACCCAGATTGCGTTTCTGGTCGACGCCTACAGGGGCAAGGTCGCGCATTACGCGTGGCCGCATTACGCGCTGTTCGTCACCTATTTCCCGCATCTGATCGCGGGGCCGATCCTGCACCACAAGGACATGATCCCGCAGTTCGAAGCCGCTTCGTCGAAACGGCCGAATCCGCATCTGATCCTGTGCGGCCTGATCATTTTCGGCGTCGGCCTGTTCAAGAAGACCGCGCTAGCCGATGGCATCCAGCCGCTGGTCTCGCTGGCTTTCGGTCCGCTCACCCCGTCGTTCGACCAGGCCTGGATCGGCGCGCTGGCCTACACCTTCCAGCTCTATTTCGATTTCTCCGGCTATTCCGACATGGCGATCGGAATATCGCTGATGTTCGGCATCTTCCTGCCGCTCAATTTCAACTCACCGTACAAGGCCCTCAACATCATCGATTTCTGGCGGCGCTGGCACATGACGCTGTCGCAATTCCTGCGCGACTATCTTTATATTCCGCTCGGCGGCAACCGGCATGGACCGGCCTTGCGCTATGTGAACCTGATGGTCACGATGGGGCTCGGCGGCCTTTGGCACGGCGCGGCCTGGACGTTTGTCATTTGGGGCGCGCTGCACGGGATCTATCTCTGCATCAATCATCTGTGGGTCAATCATGGCCCGGCAATCGCGCCACGTTTCAAACGCCTTGCCGATATCGCGGCGTTTACGCTGACGTTTCTCGCGGTCGTCGTCGCCTGGGTGTTCTTTCGCGCCGACAGCGTGGCATCGGCGCTGTTCGTGCTGTCGAAGATGGCCGACCCCGCGCAGATCGCACTCGGTCGCGGCGAGACGATCGACGCCGTCTTCATCATGGTCTACGCCGCGATCGCCTGGTTTGCGCCGAACACGCAAGCGATCATGGGCTACGATCACGCCAGCCGAACCGTCGGCGAGGGACTTGCCGCGCGGCCAAAGCGCACGGCATTCATCTATGCCGGCGCGGCGGTACTGGCGTGCGGGATTCTCGGAATACAGCAGCACAGCGAATTCATCTATTTCAGGTTCTGATGAACGGGTCCGCAAAAGATTTGGTTCGGCTTCTCGGCGCCAGCGGCCTTATCGTCGTTGCCGCCGCCGCGCTCAATTTCATGGTCGACCCGCTGCAATATTTCAGGCCGGCGCATTTCTTCGCCGCGATGTATTCGCAGGACAGCCGCCTGCAGGACGCCGGACTGATCCGCAGCCAGGACTTCGATACGGTGTTCATGGGCACCTCGCTCGCGATCCACTTCCGGCAGAGCGACATCGACCGGATGCTCGGCGTGAAGTCGCTGAAGCTGGCCTTGAACGGCTCGAGCTCACGGGAACAGGTTTTCGTGCTCGCGGCGGCGCTGGAGCGTCATCCCGGGCGGGTGATCTGGGAGGTCGACGACTGGATCTTCCATGACGTTTCGGACATCGATTCGAATGCCTATCTGCCGGCCGATCTCTACCGGGGGAACGCCAGCGGCGTCGCGGGCTATCTTCTGAGCGGCCGCATGGCGCGCGAGTCGCTGTGGATCATGGCCCGATCAATTCCACCGATCGAGCCAGCCGTGGCGCGGCTGACCAGTGAGGTGATCTTCAAATTTCCGATTTCAAGCGTCGATGACATCAATGCCCTGCGGCCTGATTTCGACGTTGCCGCGGCCTATAACGAAAAAAGGGCGATCGCCGCCTTCAGGCACATCACGGATCCGGTTCGCCGCAAATATCTGGCTGACGATACCAACTATGACATGAAGGTCCGGGTTTTCGAGCGCGACGCGATTGGTCTGATCGCCAGCCATCCGGACGTGACGTTCGACATCTACCTGCCGCCTTATTCGATCCTGCAATGGGTCGCGATGCGCGATGCCTCGCCGGGGACGCTGAAGCACGTCTACGATTTCTCCGCCTATTTCTGCCGGCGACTGGCGGCATTTCCGAATGTCCGCCTCCATGATTTCCGTGAGCGTGGGCGAAGTGACCCATAACTTGAACAATTACGCGGACGTGATTCATCCTTCGCCAGCGGTCGATCTGAAAGTGCTTTCGTGGCTCGCGGAAGGAAAATATCTCGTCGACCGTGCCGCGCCGGTGGTCTCGCTCGATCGGCTCAAGGCGGAGGTCGATGCGTATCGGCTGGAGGATATTGAACGGTAAGAGGAGGTGATCAGGACCGCACTTGCCAGAACCTCAGCAAGCGGCGCGCGTTTTCAACGGTCATGGCGGCGAATTGCCGCTGGGCCTCGGCCAATTCGGGGGCCTTCATTGAACCGGTCGCAAATCGGCTCTCCAGCACCGCGCTGACCGTCTCCCAGTTGAATTGCGCTGCCTTGCACAGCACGAGGACGCCGTCGTCGCGAAGGCTTTGCATCAATGGCCGAACCACCTCGATGCTCGATTGCGACAGTTGCGCAAGAGCGGCGACGGTCTCTTCGTATTTTCGCTGTCTGGCAAAGCCGGACAGGGCCGCTTCGTTGAGTTCGCCGTTGTCCTTCAGCAACGCCACGAGGCGCTTGGCCGCGGTGAAGTCGTATGCCCTGGACATATCGCGATTGACGCCGGCGGTGACGGCCGCAATCGCAGTTCGTATTTCCTCGAAGATATGAGGCGGCGCACGCGACAGCAGCCGCGCCCGGACCGCTTCGGTCGCCTCGCGCAACAGTTGATCGCGTAGCGCGGGCGGCAGGTCGACCCGGATCCCGGTTTCCACCGCCAGCTCGGGGTCGGATTCCGCCTGCGCCACGAGGATGGCAAAACCGCTCGCGGAAACCCTCGCACCGGGGTTGCTGACGATCCGGCGACTGACGGACGGGTAGTGGCGGGCCAGCAGCGCGTCGGTGACGACTTCCTTCAACCACCAGCGTCCGGCAATGGCCAGCAGATGCTGCTCGCCCTTGGTTTGCGCGACTTCGACCAGATCTTCCGCGCTCAAACGGGCGGATTCCCGCAACACGGGACCGGCGACGGTGATCTCATCATTCCTTGAAAGGCGGCGTACCACCGACGGCGGCGCCTGCGAAACCGGCGCGAGCTGTGCGCTCAACTCGGCAAGGGCGATGCGCGCGCTGACATCGGCAATCGCCCGAATCTCGATCGTCTTGATCAGGCGCTCGAGCACATCGTCGAATAACTCGATTTGCTCGCTTTGGTAGCTGCCGGCGGACGACAGAAACAGATCAGCGACGCGCTTGACCGTTTCGAGGTGTTTATCCGCCGAGCCGCAATTTAATGCTGCTTCGACTTCGTCGACAATTGACAGATTTGCGGCTGGCATCGCTCATCCTGAGCGTATTGGAGCACTGTTCTAGGCGAAGGCCGGATTGTACGGGGAAACCCTGAATGTTCCGTAAAGCCGAAAATTGAGCCAACTACCGGGTGCGCAATCGGTCGGGGCTGCCGAAGCGCTATCGATCGAACCCGCACGCGCCGCACCGCGCATCACAGCGCGGACAGATAGCGCGCCATGGCATCCCGCTCGCTGTCGGTCAGCGCTTGCATGAATTTCGGCATGTCGCCGTTGTTGGTTCTTTCACCGGCGGCGAAGCTGCGCATCGCTGCGGCCAGGTACTCGTAACTGAGCCCTGCCAGTCGCGGCGCCGGCGGGCCTCCCTCAAAATTCGGCTGATGGCATGGCTGGCACTGGGCTAATCCGTTGGGCGGCGCGGAAGCCGCGGCGGCGGATTGCGCCGGCCAGCCCTTGGCGGCGAAATAGGCCGCGATCTTGCGCAGCTCGTCCTGCGCAAGGCCTTTCGCGATCGGGGACATGATCGGGTGGTCGCGGTCGCCACTTCGGAAATCGTGCAATTGCTTGACGAGATAGCTCTGCTGCTGACCCCAGATGATCGGAATGGTTTTTGGGTCGGTTGGTACGCCATCCCCACCGTGACACGCGGCGCACAACTGCACCTTTGCCGCGATGTCGTCGGCGGCACAGGCCGGAACGGCGGCTACGGCAAAACCGACCCCGGCGCCGAAAATCGCCGAAAAGAAATCCTTGAGCATGGCTGCATTCCCCCCTTCCCGTAACTGCGCACGGTGTCCGGCAGGTGCAAGTATCCAAACAAAGCCGGCAAGGCGCAACCCGGCCGACTGGTTCCGCTCGCCACCCCCGATCGTCCTTCAAAATTCGCGCCGAAGCCGGTGGAACAGGCTTGTCCTCGCAAACGAGCGGAGTCACGATGGGATATCCGTCGACCGTCGTTGGAATCAGTCGCGATCCCGAAGGGGTCGAGCTTCAAAGCAACCAGAACAAGGTTTTCATTGGGAGGACCGGATGCGAAGCAAACTGATATTGAGCCTGATGGCCAGTGCCGCGGTGATGCTGTTCGATCCGGCGATTCAGAAGGCTTGGGCGCAAGACCACGCGGTGCTGACCGGCACCGTCAGCTCCGACGCCGAAGGCAACATGGAAGGTGTCGTCGTCACCGCCAGGAAGCCAAGCTCGATCATCCAGGTCAGCGTGACCACCGATGCGCAAGGCCGCTACAGTTTCCCGGACAACCGCCTCGACCCCGGTGAATATACGCTCAGCATCCGTGCGGTCGGCTACGATATCAGTTCTCCGGCCAAGGCGATGGTGGAACCGGAGACCACCACCACGGCAGACATCAAGCTCAATAAGGCCAAGAATTTGGCCAGCCAGCTCACGAACGCCGAGTGGATGATGAGCATTCCCGGCACCGAAGAGCAAAAGGCGATGCTGCTCAATTGCGTCGGCTGTCACACGATCGAGCGCATCATGCGCTCGACGCACGATTCCGACGAGTGGACGCAGGTAATCCCCCGCATGATGGGCTATGGCGCCGTGAGCCAGCCGGTCAAGCCGCAACCCATGCTGGACAGGGCCCGCGCGGGCACGCCGGAGCAATACCGCAAGATGGCCGACTATCTCGCGACCATCAATCTGAGCTCGGTCGACCACTGGCCGTACGAGTTGAAGACGCTGCCGCGGCCGAAGGGCCGGGACACCCGCGCCATCGTCACCGAATACGACATGGTGCGGCCGACCACCGAGCCGCACGACATCTTGGTCGATAAGGAAGGCAACGTCTGGTATTCGGACTTCGGCGAGATGTTCATCGGCAAATTCAATCCGAAGTCGCTCAAGCTCATCGAATATCCGATCAGGAAATTCAAGGATAAGGCCCCGACCGGACTCCTGAGCCTCGACTTCGACCATGCCGGCAAGATCTGGTTCGACACGATGTACCAGGGCTCCCTCGGCAGCCTCGACCCGAAGACCGGCGAAATTTCCTATTACCCGCTGGCACCAGAATATAACGATGACCGGGTGCAACTGAATTTCACCGGACTGCACCACGAGGTCGACGGCAAGGTGTGGACCAAGAGCGTTGGCACGCAGGACATCTACCGGGTCGATCTGCCGACCAACACATGGGAGAGGTTCCGCCCGACCGACCTGCTGCCGGACGTCAAGAATGTCAGCATTTATGAGGTCAAGGCGAACTCCGGAAACAACCTCTGGATGGCGGAATACACCGAAGGCCATCTCGGCAGGATCGACGCGAAGACAAAGGAAGTGACGTGGTACGACATGCCCACCGCGCATGCCCGGGCTCGCCGCCTGGAAATCGACGATCAGGACCGCATTCTGGTGGCCGAATATCGGACCAGCAAGGCTGCGCTGTTTGACAGCAAGACCAAAACGTTCACCGAATACACCCTGCCGGAATACACGTTCCCGTACCGGGCCGATTTCGACAAGAACGGTGAAATCTGGGCCTCCACGATGAGTACCGATCGCGTGGTGCGGCTCGATCCCAGGACCGGCCGCACGGTTCAGTACCTGATGCCGTCCGACACCAACATGCGCACGGTGTTCGTCGACAATTCGACGACACCGGTGACATTCTGGGTCGGCAGCAACCATGACCACCGGATCGTCAAAGTGGAGCCGCTCGACTAGGTCCCGGCAACCGGGAGGTACGCAGGTTCGAGAACTCGCATACTCGCCGGTGAAGGCAGGCGAGGCCGCGCACGGCGCCTTGCCCGTTAGCTAGTTCCGCAACCTTGTGCCGGCGTTGGTTCCGAATATCGGAATCCGGTTGACGGCGAGCACCACCGCGAAGGTGATGACCAGCATCGCGATGCCGAGCACGGAGATGGCGGCGAGGTCGCCGCTTTCGTTGAGATCGTAGATCAGGACGCTGATCACCTTGGTCTGCGAAGTGAACAGCACGATGGCCGCGGAGAGTTCGCGCATCACGCCGATAAAGATAAAACACCAGGTCGCGATCACGCCGGTGCGCAACAGCGGCGCGGTGATCTGGAGCAGCGACCGCAGCCTTGTCGCGCCGAGAATGCGGCTGGCGTCCTCGAGTTCGGGATGGATGGTGGCGAACGCCGCCTGCAGTTGCTGGTAGGCCGACGGCAGATTGATGGTGAGGAACGCGATCAGCAGGATCCACAGCGTGCCGTACAGCACGAAGGGCGGCCTCGTATAGCTCAGGAACAGGCCGACGCCGAGCACGATGCCGGGCACCGCGACCGGCGCGGTGGCGAGAAAGCCGAGGACGCGATGGCCTGCGATCACGCGGCGGGTCGTGACATAGGCGATGACCAGCGCGAGCACGGTGCCGATGGTCGCGGTCGCGGTGCCCAGGATGACGGTGTTTTTCAGCGCCAGCTGGGTCGAGGACAGTTCGGTGAACACGAACACGATATTGTGCAGCGTGAGTGTCGACGGCGTCACCAGCGTGGTTGCGTTCGGCGAGAACGCCGCGTTGAACAGCGCGAAATACGGCAGGAATACCGGATTGAGCAGCATCACGAGACAGAACGCCAGCGCCGCCCAGCGCCATTCCTTCATTTCAACCCGGCGTGGCGCGCCATATTTGCCGCCCAGCACCGAATAGCCGCGGCGTCCGAGAATGAACTTCTGCGCCTGCAGCAGCAGGATGGTCAGGATCAGCAGCGGCACTGCGGCGGCGGCGGCGAGCTCGAGTTTCGGCGGATACTGGAACAGGCTCCAGATCTTGGTGGTCATGGTGTGAAAGCCGGCCGGCAGCGCCAGGATCGCCGGCGAGCCGAACAGCGTCATGGCCTGCAGAAACGCGATCAGCGCGCCGGCGACGAGGGCGGGCAGCGCCAGCGGGATCGTCACGCGCCGCGCCGTGGTCCAGGCGTTGCCGCCCAGAATCGCGGACGCATCCTCGAGTTCGCCGGGCATGTTATCGAGCGCGTTGGCGACCAGCACGAACACGAACGGGAAGGTGTAGCAGGAAATCACGAAAATGACCCCGGCCAGCGAATAGATGTTGAACAGGTGCTCGTCGGCCTCGGCTCCCGTGACGACGCGATAGAGCTGGTTGAGCAATCCGCTGTTGGGCGCCGCCAGCAATTCCCAGGCGACCGCGCCGAGGAACGGCGGCGTCACGAACGAGGCCGTGACCAGCGCGCGGATGAACTGCCGCCCGGGCATGTCGGTGCGCGATACCAGCCAGCCCATGGGGGCGGCGACAAGGCAGCAGAGAATCGCGGAGGTGGTGGCGATGATCGCGGTGGTGGCGAGCGGGTCGAGGAAATCGGGATCGGTAAACAGCGTGACGAAATTCTGCAGCGTCAGGTGGTTGGCCTTGTCGGTGACGCTGTAGATCGCAAGCCACGACATCGGCAGCACGATCAGCGCGACCATGAACGCCGCGAACAGCCATAGTACCGGTTTGGTCCAGTCGATTTTAGCCCGGGGAGTGTCGATGCTGACGGCGTTGGTCATTTATCTACCGATCTAAATATTGTTCGCCATTCCGGGGCGCGTCGCAGACGCGAGCCCGGAATCCATAACCGCGATCGTGAGTATGGATTCCGGGCCTGCGCCAAGAAGGCGCATCCCGGAATGACGATGGTGGATGGATTGCTGCAAACCTACACCCGAAACAGCCGCGCATAGCGTGTCTTGATCTCTTCCGCCATCTTCTCGACCCCGGCGGGGTCTTCCTTCATCAATTTGATGTCGGCAATGCTGCGGCGGCCCGGCTTTGCCTGCACCTGCGGATGAACCGAGTATTGCGCCGTGAAGTCGGTGAAGAACTGCTGGGTCTGGCGGGTGTGCAGCCACGCCTGAAACAGCCTGGCGGCATTGGGGTGAGGCGCGCTGGCGAATATTCCGGTTGGGCCCGAGATCGTCGGCGTGCCCTCGGCCGGATACACCGGCTCGACCGGCTGGCCCGCTTCCTTCAGCAGCACGGCGTTGTATTCGTTGCCGTCGGCCATGACCGCGCGCTCGCCCAGCGCCAGCTTCTTCGGCGGGTCGGTCGAGGACTGCACCTGCATGACGCGTTGTTTCGACAGTTTCTCCAGGTAATCCCAGCCCAGCTCGCGAACCAGCTGGAACGTCGTCGTCATGATGGTGCCGCTATAGGCGGGATGACCCTTTACCATTTTGCCGGCCCATTTCGGGTCCAGCAGATCGGCAAAGCTTTTCGGCGCGTCTTCGGGCTTCACCAGGCGGGTGTTGTAGGCGATCGACGACAGCCAGATCCGCGTGATGGCGAACATGCCGTCGGGATCGCGATAGCCTTCCGGAAAATATTTCGCGACGTCTTCCGGGACAAAGGGCGCCAGCCAGCCGTTTTTCTTCCAGGGAATGAAGTGCGACGCATCGGCGCTATTGACCACATCGGCGGCGTGGATGCCCGATGCAAATTCCTGCTCGATGCGCTGAAACAGCCGCTCGGAGCCGGCGCGCTCGATCTGGACCTGGATATCGGGATATTGCGCCTCGAAGGCGCGGCCGAGCTTTTCACCGACCGGCAGATCCATCGGGGAATACAGCACCACTTTGGCTTCTTTTTTCGCCGCTTCGACCAACGCTGGCGTGATCGCCACCGGTTCCGGGGCGGCGGCCCTGAGCGGCGCGGCGAATAGCGTGAGTCCAAGCGCTGTCGAGCCCTTGATGACGTCGCGCCTCGACAGTCTTCGCCGCTTCATCGCATTGTCTCCGCCCCTGCTTACCGGCTGAGTGCCCGGCAGCGTTCGGCCGGCAGGGTCAGCCAGACCTCGGTGCCGCCGGGGACGGCGGTCTGCGTCGATGTAATCGCGCGCAGCGTGGTGCCGTCCGCGGTCTCGACCATGTAGTCGCGGTTGGCGCCGAGAAACACCTGGCGGGTCACGACGGCCTTGACGGCGTTGTCGGGTATCGCCGGCGCCGTGACGGAAAGCTGGATGTCGTGCTGGCGGATCGCGACCGCGGCGCTTTGGTTGGGCGTCAGTTTGGCGCCCACCACCCGCAAGGTCGCGCCGGCAAACGAGATGTGGTTCTCGTCGCGCGCGGTGCCCTTGAGCACATTGCTGGCGCCGATGAAGCGGGCGACGAATTCCGATTGCGGGCGGTCGTAAATATCCTCCGGGGTGCCGAGCTGATCGACTTTTCCGCCGTTCATGACCGCGATCAGGTCGGCGGTGGTCATCGCCTCGGACTGGTCGTGGGTGACGTAGACCGTGGTGTAGCGATATTGGTCGTGCAGCCGGCGGATTTCAAAGCGCATCTCCTCGCGTAAGTTGGCGTCGAGATTGGAGAGCGGTTCATCCAGCAAGAGAGTTTCCGGCTCGACCACCAGCGCGCGCGCCAGCGCGACGCGCTGCTGCTGCCCGCCCGACAATTCGCCGGGATAGCGTTGCGCCAGGATTTCGAGTTTCGTGGTGGCCAGGATCGCGGCGAGCTTCTTCGCAATGGCGTCGCGGTCGAGTTTGCGCAAGCGCAGCCCATAGACGATGTTCTCGGCGACCGTCATGTGCGGCCACAGCGCGTAGCTCTGGAAGATCATCGACATCTTGCGCTGCTCGGGCGGCATCGTGCGCGCGGCCGAGGACACCAGCCGGTCGCCGACATGGATCTCGCCGTCCGACGGCTCGAGGAATCCGGCGATCAGCCGCAGCGTCGTGGTCTTGCCGCAACCGGAGGGGCCCAGCAGGCAGACCAGCTGCCCGTGGTCGATCCGCAGCGAGACATTATCTACGACCGCCAGCGATCCAAATCGCTTGGTCAGGCCACGCAATTCAACGGACGCCAATCACATCACTCCCTATTCTGTTTTGCGCGCATTCTGCCGCGATCAGGTCGACGCCGTCGGCGCGAACCTGAACGCGGTGCAAACCGCTGTCCAGCCGGATCAAGTCCGGCGGCATGCTTTTGCGGAAATACGCGTGTGCCGTTGTCGGCCCGTTATTTATCGCCAGATCAATATAAGCACGAAGGAAGGGGTGCCGAAAAGCCTCAAGGCGCGCTTACGCGGTCACAGTTTCGCCGAGCCAGTCGATCGCGGCCTCGACGCCGCCGCGGCCGTGCGGGATGCCGAGCGCATGGAGGGCGACCTCGATGACGCCGAGGGTGCCCAGGATCATCGGCGCGTTGACATGCCCCATATGGGCGATCCGGAACGCCTGGCCGGCGAGTTCGCCGATTCCGACCCCGAGCACGACCCCGCATTTTTCCTTGCAATAGCGTTGCAGCGCCAGCGGATTGTGGCTGCTTGCCATCACCACGGTCGTGACCGTGTCGGACCGCTCGCCGGCCTCGGCGATGTTGAAGCCGAGCACCTGGCCTTCGGCCCAGATCGCGACCGCGCGACGGACCGCTTCGGCGAGCAGCCGATGCCGCAGGAACACGTTCGGCAGTCCCTCCTCATTGATCATGTCGATGGCCTTGCGCATCGCGAACAACAGGTGGATCGGCGCGGTGCCGCCGAATTTCCGATAGTTTTCGGAGAGATCGCGCTCGGTCCAGTCCCAATAGGGCGTGCGCATCCCGGCCGTCTTGTGCACCTGGTGGGCGCGGTCGTTGACGGCGCAGAAGCTAAGGCCGGGCGGCGTCATCAGGCCCTTCTGCGAACCGGACATCGCGACATCGATGCCCCAGGCGTCCATCTCGAACGGCATGCAGCCGAGCGAGGCCACGGTGTCGACCAGGAACAGCGCCGGGTGACCGGTCGATTTGATCGCCTTGCCGATCGCCTCGATGTCGTTGACGGCGCCCGAAGCGGTATCGATCTGCACCGCCAGGATCGCCTTGATGCGGTGGTCCTTGTCCTGGCGCAGCCGGGCTTCGACCTCGGCGGGCCGAATGGCGCGGCGCCAGTCGCCCTTGAGCACCTCGACGTCGGCGCCCATCGCGGCCGCAGCATTGCCCCAGCCGACCGCGAACCGGCCACTTTCCAGCACCAGGATCTTGTCGCCGCGCGACAGCACGTTGCTGATCACCGCTTCCCACGCGCCGTGGCCGTTGGCGATGTACATGTAGGAGCGGCCCTTGGTGGCAAACAGTTTGCTGAGATCGCGCAGCAGGCCATCCGTCAGTTGCACCATCTGGTCGGAATAGATGTCGAGCGCCGGACGGTGCATCGCCTGCAGCACCTCGTCGGGCATCGTGGTGGGTCCGGGAATCGCCAGGAATTCCCGGCCCGCGCGAACGACCATTTCTGTTGTTCCTTGTTGATTTGCCTTGAGGAAGGGATGCTGGGGAATGGCAGGAAATTCAAGTGAGATCAGGATGATAATATGGTGATGCCGTCATTGCGAGCGGCAGCGAAGCAATCCAGAGCTGCGGAGGAAGACGGGATTGCTTCGTCGCTAACGCTCCCTTGCGCAAACGCTTCGCGTTTGTCGCAGGCAATGACGGGAAAACAGGGCGAATTGTCCTACCCCGCTATTTCGCCAAGGCATCGGCAATCGCATGCCAGATCTGGTCCTTGATCTCGGTCGCCGGCGGCGACGGAATGATGTCGGCCGGCCCTGTCCTTTTCTGGCACGCCACCACCAGCCGCAGAATCCACACCTCGCCGTCGGTGTAATAGGGATCGCCGCCGCCGTTGCGCCCGGTCAAGGTGACGCCGACGCCCGTCACCTGATATTTGGCGTCGACCATGCGGGCGGCTTCGAGGTCGGTGGCGATGAGTTCGCGTTCGGCGTCGACATCGGCGGCGATGTGGTGGGTGATGGCGCCGGTGTAATGGCTGACGCCGACGCCGCGATCGAAGGTCGCGTCGCCGAGCCAGACCGGACGCTTTTCCTGGCCCTGGTCCAGCACCTTCCAGAACCGCACGTGATGGCGGCGATCGGCGCTGTTGCCGACCGGTTTTTCGAACGCGAGGTCCTCGCGCCGGCCGAGATAGAACAGCGGGCTGACCGGCGCGTCGCGATAGGGACGGTCGAGCAGCACGCTGCCGGCGATCTCGATCGACGAGCGCAAGGTCACGGGATCGGCGGGGTACCAGCCGGCGGCCTGCATGGCGCAGAGCACGTCGAGCTTGTCGCCGATCAGCCCGACATTGATCGGATCGCCGGGAATGTCCTGCGCCGTCCGCGTCACCATCGGCAGGTCGGCAAGGCCGCGCTGGTGCTCGTGGTGGCTCCATAACGCCGGCAGCGCGACATAGGCGAGGACGGTGTAGGCCATGACGACGCCGAGCGCGATCAGCAGAAAACGCTCCAGCCGCGAACGATCGCGGCGCACCTCAAGAGATTCCAGATCGTCGTAAAGGTCGGACAATGGGGCGGGCTCTTGCAATTTTGCTGAGAAACTAGCGCAGTTTCGAGTGCCGTGGCCTGATGGTTTGAAACGCGCTCCTGACGGAGGGCTCCTCATCAGGATGAGGTCATGAACTCCCCTCCCACCACGCGCATCGCGCGTGGTGGGGAGGGGTCGGGGGTGGGGGGTCTATCGGCAGGAACCGCTGCTTCGGTGAACGCAGCGCTACCCCCCCACCCCCGACCCCTCCCCGCCGCTTCGCGGGGGAGGGGAGAAGATGAGCCTCATGGCTGCCGCGCATCTCGAACCATGAGGCCACCGGATAAGCTCTAGCGCTTGGTCTCGCGGCAGCCGGCGGCTTCGGCCTCATCGACCGAGCAGAACCAGCGCGTGCCCTTTGAGATCTTCATCTCGATCTTGGCGTACCAGCGGCTCTTGGGCGTGTGATAGATGCATTCGCCGGCATGATTGACGTTGCCCTTGATGGTGCAGTCGGGCGACGGCGCGACCGATCCCGAGGCCGATGCCAAAAGGATCGCGTGGGCGTTCTCGGGCGGCTTGGCGGCGCCGAGTATAGCGGTCTTCTTGTTGCGGACCCGCCAGTCCCACGGCGCGATGAACGCGCCCTGCCACATCCCGGCCTTGGCCTCGCGCGCCGCCTTTTCGTCGTCGTCATAGTCGTGGGAAACCCGGACATAGGACAACGCCCAGCCGTTCTTCACCAGCCATTTCTGGATGTCCTCGCCGTCGACCTCGCATCGCGCCACGATGCGGCCGCGGCGGTCGGCGGCCGCCTGGCGCACGTGACAGGTCCAGGTCTTGTTGTCGGCGTGCTTGATCAGCTCGTCGCGCGCGGCGACGCCGCAGGTCCAGCGTTCGCCCGAATTGTTGAGGCAGAGCTGGTCGACCGACGGCGCGTCGATGCCGCCGAGCCGGATCCTTGCATTGCCGATCTGGACGTTGTCGCCCTCGCGGACTTTCGCGGTCCCGGTGATGTCGGCGGCCTGGGCCACGACCGGCACCAGCAGCACCGGCAACAGCAATGCGAAAATCGCGAACCGGAGTTTCATGAACATGCGAAAGCGGCCCGTTGAAAATGGAATCGTCGGACGATGATGCGGCATTGTGGTGCGGATTGGGCCCCGGCGCCAGCGGTTGAGGGGCAATGCGTCCTCAACTTTGTGCGACCGCTTTCTACTTCGTCGTCCCTGCGAACGCAGGGACCCATAACCACTGCTGGGTCTGATTAGACGAGCCGCTGCCCCAGCTGTTCACCTCGCTGACAGTTGGGGTTATGGGTCCCGGCTCGCGCTCCGCTTGGCCGGGACGACACGCCGCTTGGTTTACCCCGCGCCCCGCCGCATTGCCTGGCGCGCCAATGCAAGGCCCATCAGCACGAAGGCCGAGGTGACTTCGGGGCCGCCCACCAAAATCCGGGTCGGGGTCTTCATCTTGTTCCACTCATAGGCCTTGTAAGGCCCATGGCGTCCGCCTTCGCCGAGCTGGCGGACGATGCAATGCAGCGCCGGCGCAAAGCTTGCGGGATCCGCCCCGAGATGGCCGAGCGCGATCAGCGCCAGCGCCGCGTCGAACGCGTTCATCTCGCCTGTGATCAGCTCGTCCTGCACATAGGAAAGCACATGGCCGCGGATCACGGCGAAGGCGCCGTCGGGATCGATCGCGGCCCGCGCGGCCTGAGGCAGCGCCATGAAGGCGGCATAGCAGCGGCCGAAATAGGCGCAGTACAGCTCCGGCAGGTAATAGATGTGCGAGCGCGGATCGGCGAAGGCGCCGCTTTCCGCCAGCCGCCGCTGGAACGCGATGATGCCGCGCAGCGTGTCCAGCCGCTGCGGCGTCTGAAGGATGTCCCAGCGCGCGAGGTTGCGGAAGCTGACCTCGAGGATGTCGAGATTGAGGGTCGGGTCGAGGTCGTTGCCATAGGGCCGTTCGCCCTTGAGGCTGTCGATCCAGGTGACGACGCCGCCCTCGTAATCGATGTTGTCGTTGATCGGCACCGTCACCTTGGGCTCGTTGGCGCCGAGGCTGACCTGATGCCCGCGATAGAAATCCAGCAGCGGCTGGTCGAGCATCGGATCGTCCGAGCCCGCCTGGGTCGCCGCCGAGAACGCGCAGGCGGTGGTGTCGCAATCCGGCACGTAGACGCCGAAGCCGAGGTCCTGCTTGATCTCGGTGAAGAACCGCGAAAACCGCGGATGCGGGTGCGGCGCGATCGCGGTGACCACGTCGAAGGCGCGGCCGTCGGGGCTGCGCACCTGCTCGCGGCTGGCGCCAAGGCAGAAGTCGACCATCGCCGATATCGCGCGGCGCGCGGCGCCGGCCTCGTCCGGTGACGCCAGCCCGGTCTCGACGAAGCTCAACAGCGCCTCGGTGAAGAACGCGTCGTAATAGGCCGAGCGGTGGCGGATCTGCATCGGCTGCCACATCGGCTCGGCGATGCCCTTCCACGCCGGGCTGATCAGGGCGCGGGCCGGGGAACGAGCGATGAAGACCCGCGCCAGGTTGAACAGCAGCGTCGAGTTCTTGTAGCCGCGGGCGTTCAGCCCGGTCAGCGCCATCAGGAATTCGCGGCCGCGCAGATCGGGGTCGCCGATCAGGTTGAAGGCGGCATAGGCCGGGATGAAGCCGTTTTTACCGAACGAGCGCAGCAGATGCGCGCCGCAGAGGCGGATCACCCGCTCGATGTCGGCAAGGGCTGGCGCCGGCGTCCCCATGTGGCCATTCGGCTTCGGCCGCGGGTGGTGCAGGTCGATGGTGTCGAGCAGGGCGGCCACCGGCGCGCCGACCGCGGCCCAGTCCGGCGCCGCGTCGTCGCGCGCCCGGATCAAGCCCTCGCGCAGGCCGTGCAGCATGGCGTCGTCGTTGAGTTCGGGCAGCCCGGTCCGCCGCAACAGCGGGCGCAGCGCCGGATTGCCGAGCGCGGTCTTGTAGAATTTGGCGAGGTGGGCGTCGCCGCCGGCGCCGTTGAGCAGCAGGGGATCGCAGACGTCATACAGCGACGGACCGTCCTTCCGGACCGTCAGCGCGCGGTAGGCGGCCCCGGCGAGGTCTTGAAAAGCCATCAAACTTTCTTTCGGACCGTTGCGCGCGGTTTGGCCGCACGTTCCCCGGCTTCAGCCGAACCCGCGTCCGCGGCGGCCGCCCGTCCTCCCTGGAACCTGCAATTGGCCCAAAAATGGCATGAAAGCGCAAGAAAAACAAAGAAATAGCGGGGCAAATGCGGCAAAAGCCACCGGGAAATGCCGGTGTGACCGGAATAACAGCCCGAACGCCCGGCCGGGCGGCCCCTTGGGGCCGGTAACCAGGGCCGCCTCCAGCCCCTGTCAAGCGACAAATCAGGTTGCCGCTGGGGGACCTGCAGGTTAAGGGTTTGTTTGTTGCGGTGCCGCAAATTGAGCACAATTGGACGGCAAATCACCGGCACCCCCGAAAACCTAGCAGGCGTTGGCGCGACTAATTGTTCGCGCGTCGGACAGTGATCAGGAATGAGAAGCGTGATGGATCTCGGCAAGCTTGGCATCTCCCGCCGTTCGGTCGCCATGGCCGCCGCATTGGTCGGCATGGTGTCGCTGGCGATAGGCGCCCACGCCGCGCTGAACATGCGCGCGCTGGATGCGGCCAAGTCGGTCACCGCCGAAGACGCCAATGCGATCGCCGGCCGCCCCTCGCGGATCGCGCTGGTGATCGGCAACGGCCATTATCCCGACGCCAACGTACCCCTGAGCCAGCCGATCAACGATGCCCGCGCGCTGACCGCGAGCCTGCGCCGCGACGGCTTTGACGTCGATGTGGTGGAAGACGCCACCAAAGACGACATGACCCGCGCCATCGCCCGGCTGAAAGCCAAGATCAAGCCGGATTCCGTGGTGATGCTGTTCTTCGGCGGCTATGGCGTGCAGGCCGGCCGCGAAAGCTACATGATCCCGGTCGACGCCACGATCTGGAAGGAAGCCGATGTGCGCCGCGACGGCGTCAGCGTCGAATCCGTGCTCGAGGCGATGAAGGAGCACGGCGCCTGCGCTAAGCTCGTCGTGCTCGACGCCTCGCGCCGCAACCCCTGGGAACGCCGCTTCCGCACCTTCTCCCACGGCCTCGCCCCGATCAGCATGCCCGACAATGCCCTGCTCCTGACCTCGGCGGCGCCGGGCCAGGTGGCGGATGATTCCCATGGCCAGCATTCGGTGCTGGTGACCGAGCTGTTGAATAACCTCAGCGCCCAGGCGATGGCGGCCGAAGCCGTCTTCAACAACACCCGCGTCGCGATCTCGCGCGCCTCCGAAGGCGCCCAGGTCCCCGCGGTCTCCTCCTCCTTGCTCGAAGACGTCCGCTTCGGCCAGAACGCCGGCAGCTGAGCGCCGCTCTTCACTAACACTACCGCTGCGTCACCCCTCACCCCAACCCTCTCCCGCAAGGGGAGAGGGGGCTCACCGCCGTTGCCGAGGGATATCGCTTCGCTAATCGCCGTTGGACGCGGGCGCTCAGAAACTACGACCTGATTTCTATCGTTGTGTAGCGCTCTATCGCTCCCTCTCCCCTTGCGGGAGAGGGTTGGGGTGAGGGGTAGCCACGCGCACTGACGATGACGGTTTCGAGTTAGCCGCAGCGAAGAGCCCCCTAATTCCCCGCCGCTGCGGTCACCGGCCGCACCGGGTCGCCTTCGCGCAAGAGCGCGCCGGCGCGGGCGACCACGATGTCGCCTTCGGTCAGCCCCTCCTTGATCTCGACCTGGCCGCCGTCCATCAGCCCGATCTCGACCCGCTTGGTCTCGACCCGGGCGCGCCGCACCACCTGCACCACGGTGCCGGCCGAGCCATAGAGCACGGCGGTGAGCGGCACCGAGACGCCGCAGCTTTGGCCGGTCTTGATCATCGCGCGGCCCGATGAATTCACCAAGAGCTTGCGGTTGGTGGTGACGCTGACGATCACCTGGCCGAGCTGGGTGTTGGGCTCGACGGTGGGGGCGACGCGGCGCACCTTGCCGTCGACCTCGCCGGCGCCGATGATCTTGATCCGCGCGGTCTGGTTGACCGCGAGCCGCGCCAGATACTCGGTCGGCACCTGACCTACCAGGTCGAACTCGCTGCGCGCGATGATGGAAAACAGCGCCTCGCCGCGCGCCGAGGCGATCGCACCGACCACCGCCGTGGAGCTCGCGATCAGGCCGGCGACCGGCGAGGTGACCTGCACCGAGCCGCCTTCGGGCAGGTTGAGCCGGGCCAGCGCCTGGCCGGCGGTAACGCTGTCGCCGGCATCCGCCATGATCTCCGCGACCTTCAGCCCGGGTCGATCCGGGCGGACCATGGTCTCCTCGCGCGGGATCACCAGGCCGGACACCTCGACGATATTGGGAAAGCAGAATTTCGCCGCCTTCAGCACCGTGACGGCGGCGCCCTTCGGGCCGTCCTTCGGCGCATCCGGCTCGTCGGCGGCGAGGGCGGGGCAGACGAGGGCGAGGCAGAGCAGGGTGGCGAGGGGGGCGAGAAGGATTCGCGAGGTGTTGCGAGTGGTGGAGTTACTCATCTGCGTTCCCGTCCGGTTTCCAAACGCATCGATAGCAGAGGGGTGGGGGAGGGGCCAAGCGGAATGCCGCCTCACTCGGTGAAAGGAATGCGCCGCCGCCAAGCACCGGCGATCGAACTGGATAAAGAATTCGATTGCCGCGAGGTCGAGTTGGATTTCCGTGAGCCGCGGTTCTCCGAATTCGCCAGCCGGCTCGCCGATGCGCGTCAATCCGATTTTCATTCTGGATGACAATATGTATTCGGGTTGCCGTGGGAGACGACAGCACCGCCTCGGCTGACTTTGCCCGTCGTGCCAATCTGTCGCAATCGGTGTCATTGATCTCATCCCCAAATCACAGGCATCTTACGCGCATCCCGTCCCACAAGAGGGGCGTATCGCGATCGTCACGGTTCGTTGGGTGCGGGATGCGGTGGACGCTGTGGCGCTGCAGACGAGCGGCGCGAGGCGGACGGCGAAGTCGTGTGGTCTATATTTTGGCACTCAGTGAGACACGCTGAGACTAAGAAAACCCTATAAAACAAGCGCTTTCTGTGTAGGCTTGTAGCGGGCTGTTTCTGCGGGTTTCGCCAAATTTAGGGCCGGGCCCTTCACCCGTTGCAGGAGCGACACGCACATGACCGACCGCATCACCACCGAACCGACACCTAAGCGCGGCATCGTCCTGACCGACCGTATGTGCGAGAAGCGCACCGCCAAGCGCGTCAAGATTTACGACCGCAAATGTCCCGGCCTCTACGTCAGCATCACCACGGCAGGGGTTGCGACCTTCGCCTTCAAGTTCACCGATCCTGCCACCGGGAGGCAGCGCAGCGGCTCGCTGGGCGTCTACAATCCCGAGACCTTCACCGTCGAGGCGGCCCGCAGCAAGGTCTACGCGCTCAAGGCTATGGACGCTGGGGCCCTTGTAGAGCAGTTGCGCCAGACCAAGGCCGGGAAAGCCAAGCACGGCAAGACGGTCGCGGAGATCGTCGAGGAGCGCATTGGCTGGATGCAGCAACTGGAAAAGAAGGCTGATGGCGAGATGCGGCCCCGGATCGAGAGCTGGGCCAATGTCGCCAGCCATCTGCAGCGCTTCGTCCAGCCAAGCCTCGGCAAGAAGATCGCGCGCGACGTGACGCGACAGGATATTGCGCAGCTCACGAATGATATCCTTGACGGTCGGTTCGGCACAAAGTCGGCCAGCAATGCCCGCCATATGCGCCGCGCCGTGTCTGGGCTCTACAGCTGGGCCGCCGAGGCCGGCCGCGACTATGTCCCCGAGACCTGCCGACCCTGCTTCAACCTCCCCAAGCTGCCTAGGGAGCATGCGCGCAAGCGGGTCCTGACCGAGGACGAGATCAGGATTTTATGGCATGGGCTCGACCGGGAGGACTTGCCGTGGGACCGCGGGACCCGGCTCGCCCTGAAATTCGAGCTGGTCACCATGCTGCGTTCGGGCGAGTTGGTCGCCGCCCACCGCGATGAGCTGATTGATCTCAATGGCGTAAATCCGCGCTTCGACGTGCCCGCCAAGCGGGTCAAGAAGCGCCGGGTGATTGAGCAGCCGCTGTCCGAGCTGGCGATCGAGATCATCAAGGAGGCGATGGCGAGCGAGGATCAGAAGTTCGTATTCGAAAGCCCGGTCTACGAGGGCCAGCCGATCCACCGCACAGCGATGGCCACGGCACTGCGCGGCACCAAGCAAGAGACCAATCCCGGCAAGACCAAGACGCCGGGGCTGTGCGAGCTGCTGGGTCTGAAGCCGTTCACGCCGCATGACCTGCGCCGCACCGCTGCGACGTTGGCCGGTGAACTCGGGTTCTCGGACGCTGCCATTGCCAAGTGCCTCGACCATGCCGTCGTCAGGGATGACGGCGAGAAGATCAACCGGGTGACTGGCATTTACGTTCGGTCAAAGCGCATGAACCAGAAGCGGGCGGTGCTCGACGGCATCGCAGCGGAGCTTCGGCGGATCATCGGCGCGCCCATAGAGGCTGATCTGCGGATGGCCGCCTGATGTAAGGCTTGATTTTTTCCGACGAACTAGGACGTCCGCTCTTGCCTTGGAACCGGACATCGTCGAGGCAGGTCGGCATGTCTCAGAAGTGCCAAGAGGCGACATCGTAGACTTGATCTGATAATATGAAAGAGGCCGCCAACTGAGGCGGGCGGACCAAGGTCACGAAAACGCATGAGCGCTGACACTTGTATTGCGTACTTCGGGCTGCGATTTGTAATCAGCTCCGAGGAGGTCGAAGGCATCGAGCTTCGATCCGATAGACGGGTTGTCGCCGCTCGCCGAGCTGGTCTGAAATATTACTGGGGAAATTTTGGTGGTCTTCAGGACAATTATTTATTATTCATCGGTGCCCAACTCGGGATCACGGGACCCGAGAACCCCGCATCCGTTGATATTTCGTCGGTCGATCTTCAGGAGCTGATTGATAGAACTAAAGCTAAGCTCTTTGAGGCTGGCTTCGAGGATGTCCCGTCGTTTCATCTTCAGTGGCAGCCCGATGTCTAAGAAATATTCCAGCTAGTTGGTCATGAGAAGCTCAAACGTGATCTTGTGACCCGAGGCGAACAGGAACTCCTTTATCTTTGCAAAGAAGCGCTTTCCGCTCTCGTTCATTTCATATTTGGCGATGATCTTAATAACGGCCGTTTTCCCCCCTGCCTTCGGATAAGTCGAATAAAGTTCTCCGCTCTCTATGAAACGAAGGTACGCATTTATTTTCTCCTGTAACGAGAACATATGCTCACGATCATGTTGATCGCTCTCATTCCATTTGGTGTGATCGGAGATCATCAACAGGACTTCTTCCGTTTCTGGATCGATCCCAATCCAGTCAATGACATTTGCTTGATCGATAGCCACAGCGGCCAACTCCTCCTTGAGAGATGATCGCAACATAGCCCAAAAGGCGAAGCGTTGCTCATTTCTGCTGTGGGTCAATCGCGACGTTTCCGCCTTGCACCCACGATTTCCGGTCCTCCCCCGATAACAGACATAGGTCGGCATCGTAGCGGCTGGCCAAGGCCGCTGACAGCATCCAGCGGAACGGATACCTTGAGGGCCAGATCGGCCCGGCGATGTATGAGCACGCCTGCAGGCTCGGTCTGGAGGGGATCGTGAGCAAGCGCCGGGACGCGCGGTATCGGGCCGGACGATCGGCTTCGTGGTTGAAGATCAAAAACCGGGCGCACCCGGCGATGACGCGGGCGAAGGATGGCGGCTGGTGACGCTCACCCTTCGATCGATTGGCGTGAATGACTACACCGTCCACGATGACGGCCAACCGATCGGCCGCTCATGCGAAGAATTACAGCGGGCCTTGCAGCGGCAGGCAATCCCACTAGAATTTGCGGTCGAGACTGGAACCACGACCCCACAGGTTCGGGCTGTGTGTAATTTTTGACGACGGACACGGGTTGGAGGGTATGGGCCACAATCTAGAAGCCGTTGAAGCAACCCGGGCGCGATTTCGGCCTGAACAAATTACGACCTTGTTCATAGGGGAAAGCGCCCCCGCCAGTGGCGATTTCTTCTACTACGGCAACAACGCCATGCTGAGCCATATGAGGGCTGCGATAGAACTTGAGTTTGGTAAGAGTGACGATTTTCTCACCACTTTTAAAGCCTATGGATGGTATCTAGACGATCTTGTACTGGAGCCGGTAGACAAGCTGACCCCGCTGGAGCGGGATGCAAAATGTCGCGGTGCGAAAGACAGCCTTGCCCACCGCATTGCTCACTATCAGCCGCTCGCAATTGTAACGCTCCTCCTTCGGATCAATCCCGTAGTCGAGGCTGCGGCGATCGTCGCAAATTCCATTGCGCCCCGATTTACGTTGCCCTTCCCGGGTATGGGCAACCAGAAGCGGTTCAAAGACGAGATGATGCGGATTATCCCGATGTTGCCGAGAATACCGGTGTAAGTAGGGTGGCTCTGGCGAGTTTCAAAATTCCGACCCCGATTAAGCTTGCTTACCGCCCTTCCCAGATTTCAAATTTGCCACCACCGCCTCGATGTGGTCGCGCCATTCGCGTTCAGGATCAGCTTCGAACAGCTGCTTGATGTCTCTCTTGAGCGTCGCAGCTTTCGGCGTCTTGATCCCGGCGATGGCGTCGGCAACCTGATCGTTCAAGACCGGCCTCGCGCAAGATCTGCTCGGTGAGATCGGCGCGAACCTTGGCCTCGAGACGCTCGGCCAGTTCGGCTTCAAGCACGTCTGGCGGCGGGATCAGTTTGCCGCCGCCGTGCTCGGCCATCTTCGCATCGAGCCATCCGATGAACTGCGGCGTCGTCATCGCGTTCAATTCGACGCGGTTGGTCTGCAGCCATTCCACCCAATCTTCATCATCGTCGCGCTCGCGCACGTAATCAGCGACCGGCTTTGTTCGCCGTTTTTTGCCTTCACTTCAACGACCGTCTCGACTTCGAGGCCCATGTCGATTGCTTCCCACGGCTCCAAACCGAGATTGATGATCTTGATCTTGCGGGCACCGCGCGCCTTGGTCGCCTCTTGCAGTGTCTGGTAGATCATGGTGCCTGCGCGTCGGCATCATGGACGCAGAACACCACGATCGGCTCGTCGTGTTCGGCGAGTTTGTCGATCAGGTCGCGGGCTGCCCGCGTCGAGAAGCCTTTTGACGAGATGACGGCGCAATCATGCCGCTCCAGCCAGCGGTCCTGCTTCAGCGCCTCATGCGTGCCTTCCTTCTCGATGTAGACCAGCTTGTTGAAATTCCATATCGGGCGTTCGTACTCCTCGACCATCAAGGTGCCGAGCGTGATGGTCTCGTTGCGATGCGGATGATTGATGCTGCCGCGCGGCTCGCGGTACATCAGCGGAATTTCGCCGTTCTCGTTTTCGTAGTCGGTGATGATGTTGGTGAAATTCGCAAGCTGCAGTTCCTCACCGGTCTCTTTCCATGACGATGGGGCGAAGGCATAGAAAGTTGGCGCGAATTGAACCGGTAGCCTTCCTCGCCACTAACGGCGGCAATGACATCGTCGAGATTTTCGAGCACGACATCCTTTTGCGATTGCTTGCTGCCGCCGCCGCTTGGCCTATGTGCCTTGCGCACGGCTTTCGTGACGGCTTCCTCGATCTCGGACAGGAAGGGTTCAAGGTCCGGCTCCTTGCCGTCGGACGTGATCGGCATGTAGGGCGTGGTGATGTTGAGCCAGATCGCGAAGTCTTTGTCCTTCGGAGCCTCGGCGACGGTGTGGTGAAGCCCGCAGCCGTAGATGTCGATATCGCGCTTGTCGCGGGTCGCTTCGATGTCGCCAGTAACCGGGGTGCGGTTGACGCAGACATCGAGCGTCGTTTCATCAAACTCCAGACCAACCCACGCCTCGACCACAACAGGAATTTGCGCTTTCGGTTCGGTACCGAATTCGATGACACCGGGCACGACAGCATAAGCGTCGGCGGCCGAACCGCCTTCCGTGCCCACCGCTCCAAGGCGGCCCGGCGTCACCGGCCGGGCACCGGCACGCGCGGCCAGCAGCAGTTTTGCTGCCTGCTCGCGTTTCATGTCGGCGCACAGCATGCGGTTCAATCGGGCTGCCGCAACGATCTCGCCAGCACGCGCACCCGTGCAGCCGTCGAGATGAGAGATCAGCTCCCGCACAGGCGGTCTTGCCGCTTGCCGACAACAGTTCGTGGAATTGCGGGACATCGTACCAGAAAGGTGAACACTTGCCGGTGTAGGTCTGTCCGACCTGCATCTCGATCGCGATGTTGGCCCATCGCAACGCATCCGCATCTGCGGGAATTGTAGAACCGAAACTGATCTCGATCCGGGTGCCGGTTGGGAATTTGGCTGGCGTCGTCTTCACCACCGTAGTGCGGCCATCACGTTCCGGGCGCAGCTTGATGCGGCGGTTCTTGGTGATGACGATCAGTGTGCCTTCCGACGCCAGCACTGCACCGGCAACCACGCGCAGGCCATTGCCGAGCGCGCCACGGGTCGGCAGACGAAACAGCTTTGTCGAGATCATCGGGCGGGCGATACTGAACAGCCGGGCAATCTGTTCTGGCGTACCGTTGATACCTGGGCCACCGTCTTCGACGAAGTAGCCATCAGGAGGAAGTTCACCGACGCGCACGGTGGTGTCAGTGTCTAGGGCGTTGTCGGTAAGCTCCTTCAGCACCAACCGGCGCAATTTGCTGGCGGCCACACCAGCCTTCTGCTGCAGCCCTTCAACCGTGCGGAAAGATGTCCAGTCGGCGCGCTCAAATTTCAAATTCGGAGGATCGTTTGAGCTTGTCAAAGCGCCACCCGAATTTTGAAATTCAGGAGCGTGGCGCGCTCGACCCTGCGGCTGGTATCTTCGGCCATGGTGCTCAGTCCCGCTTCCATCGGGAGAGACGCCTAGGGCCTGCTGCGATGCTTCAACATCAGGCAGGCCCGCGCCTATCAGGGGACAGTCTGAGCGCGCTTGCTTTGCCGGTCAAGACAGACTTGCCGCTAAGTCATTGAATTAGCTATGTAAATAGGACATCATGTCCTAGGCGATGCCACTAACCGATTGCAATTACCTGAGATTTTTCTCGCGAAAAATGGAAATAGGACATTAGTCATCGCCACGTTCTGCTGGCGCTGCAGCGAAAAGTTCCTGTGTTCAAAAATGAACCGACACCCCGCATGCGTTGCGGTTTATTCCCGGCGTTGCTTTCACCGATCGATACTTGCGATCCGCCCGGCTCGGTTGGCCGGGTTTTTCGTTTCGTGCGGTGGCATCACTCGCTTGCGGCGTCTTCCAGCTCGGCATCCGGCTGATCATGCGCTAACGGGCGGGTGCGAGCGTCCTACACGATGTCCGCTATTCCCCGATAGCGACCGAATTCCGCATTGCAGCGAAATGACGCGATGTGCCATGAACCGACATAACGTTACGCCTTGAACTGATCGTTGTAAGCCTTCAGGTGATGCGGAAAGAGTTCATCGTAAGGCGGCTGCGCAATCCCGAAGCACGTCACTTCCCACGCAATCGGGGTGTCAGCTTCGCCGTATTCGGAAACCTCAACGAGAGAACAAACGAGGTCAATTCCGTCCACCGTTCTTGCGCAAACACCCTCTAAGTATCTCGCGTCGCGCTGCTCTTTACCGGCACTATCACGGACAGGTTTCATCGCGTTGCGCAGTGGAGCGAAAGCATCGGTCGGCTCAAACCGCCCAAATGCAATGCCCATCGGCGGGTCACCGCTCTCCAGCTCTGACCGCCCGATCAATACATCGCTGTAAAAAATACCAAACATAAGATGGACACTAGCGCCTAACTCTTACTTCCGAGAATGGGATGGACCGGCCGTGCTCCCGCCCAGAACCGCTCAGAGAATGAGCGGGGGGCTTAGAAGCACGAGGAGCACATCGCTATGTCCCATAAGACAGCCGCTATAGCCGTACAAACCATTGGCATCGATACGGGCAAGAACACCCTGCATTTGATCGGCCTCGACGACAAAGGGGCAATCGTTTTGCGGGAGAAGATCGCCCGCGGCCGGATCGCAGCCCGGTTCGCCAATGTGCCGCGGTGCCTGATCGGAATCGAAGCTGGCATGGCGACGCACTATGTGGCTCGCGAGCTAATTGCGCTCGGCCATGACGTAAGGCAGGTACCGCCTGCCTATGCCAAACCGTTCCGGCAAGGCCACAAGAACGACTTTCGGGATGCCTACGCAGTCGCCGAAGCCGTGCAGCGTCCCTCTACACGCTGCGTTCCAGTGAAGACCGACGATCAGCTTGATCTACAAGCACTGCACCGGGTGCGATCTCGCCTGGTCGGCCAACGAACGGCTGTGATCAATCAGATCCGCGGCTTTCTCCTGGAGCATGGCATTGCGGTACGACAGGGGCTTCGCTTCCTCCGCCAACAGCTTCCGGACATCCTGGCTAAACGCGGCGATGTATTGTCCCCGCGCATGACCAAGATCATGGAAGATCTCAGCGGCGATTGGCGGCATCTTGATGAGCGTATCAAGCACATCACCGAAGAGATCGAGGTTCTGGCGCATGGCAGCGAGAGTTGCCGCCAATTGATGACCGCTCCGGGCATCGGCCCGCTCATCGCCAGCGCCATGGTAGCGGCCATTGGCAATGGCACTGCCTTTGCCAAGGGCCGTGACTTTGCCGCCTGGCTCGGCTTAGTGCCGAAGCAGATGTCGACCGGCGACCGGACGATCCTCGGGCGCATCAGCAAGCGCGGCAATCGCTATCTCCGCACGATGTTAATGCAGGGTGCTCGCGTTATTCTGCTCAGGCCAAAAAACTGGGCGAAGCATAGCTTTGGATTGTGGCTCACGGCTGCGGCGCAACGCTTACACCATAACGTCCTGGCAACCGCACTCGCCAATAAGCTGGCGCGGATCGCTTGGACTGTGCTGGCACAAGGTCGCAGCTACGAAGCGCGCGTCGAACCAAAAGTCGCATAGGATCAACGTGTTCGGGTCCGCCGAGGGGATGCCAAACGCTGATCCCTGAGGAATGCAAAGCTATACCTGCCGAGGTCTGCGAGTTGGATGGAGGAAATGGAGAAACGGTCTCGCCGTCGTACCCGTGATCTGGTGACCCATGCGGCCTCTCAGGGCCTTTCCGAGAATGAGATCGGGTGCGCGCGGATATCCATGATGGCCAGGAGCACAAACGCTCCATGCAAGGGCCGGATACAGATGCGCAAGACCAACCCCCTCCATTTTTGCACATTCGGCTTGCAACGCACGGCCGGTCCATACAAATGGGTCAATCGCGACCAGCCGCGCCAGCGGCATGTCCGTTATGGCTCCAGAAACGGAAGGAAATTCAAGGCCGTGTTCGGCCGCCGCGATAGACCTCGGGTCTTCCATTGAGCAAACTCATAGTTGCAGCAATATCAACCCGGCCATCTGACTTGAACAAGAGGTAACCTTGACGTCTCCAGCGCGAGGCGGTTTGGCGTGATACGCCACGCCATCGAGCGAACTGGGCCGCCGTCATTTCAGGACCTACCGTTACTTTGTCACCGGCTTTTGCCATATCCCACCTAGACAGATATTGGGGGTCCGCCCACCCTCAGAAGGGCCATGGCCTAAGTGGGACCCGCTCGCTCCATTATACCCACATCACCGACGCGAACATGGCGAGCGCGAACACCAACACGATCGCGAACAGCGTAGCCTCTGTCGAAGTCATGCGCCACACAGTTCACCTGTTGCCAACCTGCAGACCGGGCGACCACGCTGGATAAGCGATGTCACCCGCAGGTTTCAACGTGCTACCATTGAGTAGTGCGCGCCACGCGTGACCAGATGGCAGACGATGCCCGCCTTCGATCAGACCTATGCTTAGATCGTGCGGATAGCGCGCATCGTTCAGCGTGTGCGCGATATCATTGTGAGCCAGCATCGCAGCAACCAGCGCCTTCATCGTCACCTGTCGTCCACACCACGCCGTTGCCCTGTCGATCCAACTGACATTAGACCACACTGAGAACTTGCCCGGATCAGTGCGTGATGTCTGAGCCAGATATGCGAACGCGTCTGCGAACTCGCGCGGGAATTCCGGATCATCCGATCGAAGCACGCGATGATACTGTGTCACGATCGCACGCAGTCGTGTCAGTTCATCAGACGTTGGCATGATCATATTGCCGACCTTGATCGGCTTTGGTGTCGTCAGTTCAAGGATGGTCGCATCACGTTCAGCGAGTTGACTGCGCAACTCTGCGATTGTCTCTCGATCTGTGCTTGCCATGATCAAAGACCCCGAGCTTTTTTCGCCGCCGCAACAATGGCGCGCGCAGTTTCGTTTGTGGTCTGCTCGGCAGCAGTATCGATCTCGCCGCGCCTAACCTGACCGCTCCGAATTATTTTGTCAGCCAAGCTGACTGCGTCCGATGTCGTCAGCTTGCTCGCAACAACGGGATCAAGCGCTGTTGCCGGTTCAGGCTTACGCTGACGTTTGAATATGCTGTCGTTAGCGAGATGGCCAAACTGCGACGACGCAACGCGTTTGATAACTTGATGTCCATCCATGTTCGTCTCCTTTGTTCAAATATAGCAGCGAGCGGGTCGCCAACTCAACTTGACGACCCGCTCGCCATCGCGCGCGCATTCAAATAATCGCGTGGCCGGAAAACCTTCACGACTATCCTGCGCTAACCGCCGAACGACATGGCACAGAAAACACATCGCTCTCGGCGGGGTTCGAATTCTCAACTCACATGCTGAAGTGTCCGCGCGTTTCCGCAATTGCGCAATCAGTTTTCGTCATCGTCGCCGCGTGCCTTCCGTGCCCGGCGCGCCGCGATCGTCGCCATCTGTTGCAGCCGTTGCTGCCGGATCTGCAGCTCGCGGGCGCGGCGCTCGGCGACAGCGGCGGTGATGGTCAGGTGCGGATCTGGTGAAACCGTTGCCGGAACCGTTGCCAAGACCGTCAGCGTGGCCGGGTTCAGCTGGCGGCAAGGTGACGCCGGACCGAATTGGCCGAACAGGCGCTGTTCCCTGAGCGTTCGGTGGGCACTGCGAAGCAGATGACGGTCGATCATGCGGGCGAACCTGCGCCGTCGCTGCGCCGATCGCAACGAAACCTTGATCCGAAAAGGGGTGCGCAACCTCAAAAGTGCGCAACCTTGTATTTCCGACCCCCATACTGCGCTGCGCCACCCCCACACCCCTAGTAAGGGGGTGGTGGCGCAGTGGCGCAAAGCGGCGCAGTGCGCAACCCTGCGCAACTTTGCGCAACCGTGGTTGCGCAAGTTGCGCACGCGCCCGCAATCATCTCATCTGCTGGCCGCACGGTTTGCAAACGATGGCGAGATCAGGCTTCCCCCAAACGTGGATTGAGCAGCCCTCGCAGGCGTACCGAACTTTAATTTTGCGCGGCTCCGAGCGCCGGTTGGCGAACCTATCTTGGTATTCGAGCGTGAACCCTGAACCTTCCAGAAGCTGCCATTCTCGGTCGTACGATCCACCATCGATGATGTAGTGGGTCATGCGCTGGCCGGTCTGCTTGCCGCCCGGCTCGCCGGTATGCGACGGCATCAGCCCGATCTCGATCATCTTCGATGCCCACTGCTTGTTGTGATAGCCGCGACGACCGGGCTTCCCAAAATGGAATTGCCAAAGGTGCACCATCTCGTGAACGAGTGTTGAGATGATCTGTCGATCAGTCCTGTTCTCGAAAGTGCTCGGGTTCAATGCGATCTCATCAACAATTTCGGTCCCGCGTCGATGACCAAACCGTTCGCCCGAAAAATAGCCCAGAGCATTTTTCTTTCGTTGCATGGTGAGCATGGCATCGGGCAGCTTGAGATCGAACAGGGTCGAGTTGAATACCGCGAACGCCAAATAAAATCCGCGATACGCTTCCTCGGTTGGGTTTAGAATTTCGTAGTCGTCGTCATCGTCAGCCGGAGCGCGACCTATTTGGTTCGTACGATCCATCATTTGTCTACTCCTCTGTTTCATCTCTAACCTCGATGAACTTTGCGGGCTTGCGGTCTTCCGAAGTTCCGTTCACAACCACCAGCGCCCCCGACGCCAGCCAGACCTTGAGCAGCGTCTTGATCTTGGCTTTGTGGGCTTTGCTGTTCACATCCAGCTTCATCGCCCGCGCGACCGCATGACCGACCCATGCTGTCGCTTGGCTACTCTCTCGCCACTGGCCCGACCGGATCACGGCAGCGACCGCGTCGAAGTCTCGGCCGGTGACGCCGTCAAGATGATCCGGCCATTCCCACTTGGTGACGACACCGACACTGTCGCCGCCAGTACCTGCCATGCTGGCGGGACCGTTGCCGAGATCGACGCTGACCAGTTTGAACCAGTCAGACTTATCAGGTGGTGGCGCGAGGTTAAGCTTGCTGCCGAAGGTGCGGAAATAAAACCGATGGTTCTCGACACCTGCGCTCGTTGCTTCGTCCTTCGTCATCGGGTTGATCGTGCGCACCATCCGACAGGCATCGGTCAGCGACTTGCCGCCGCGTGAACTCTCGACGGTTATCTCGGTATCGTTGCCGGATGATTTCCGCGCGTGATGCACCAGCTCGATGGCGCAATTGCCGAGATCGGCCACGCGGCCCCACTCTTTCACGATCATGTCGTAAGCAGAGTTGTCATTCTCCTGGACCTTGTGGCAACTGACGAACGGATCGACGATCAGCACGTCGATCTTGCGCGCGATGATCTCCGCGACGATGGCATCAACCACTGGACGATTGATGACGGTGTTATTCCGCAAGGTCATGGCGATCACTAGTGGTTGATCTCGACCGCAATCGAGATACATCCGGTCACCGATGTCGTCGGCGGTGAGATTGAACTGGATCGCAGCGGCCTGAACCCGGCGCTCTATTTCTTCGCGAGGGTCTTCCAGATTATAAAACCAGACCCGCAGTAGTTCATCCGGCGCTACTCCGAGCAGCGTCTTGCCCGACACCATCGCCAACACTTCGGCAATCTCAAGTGACGACTTGCCGATGCCACCGGGAGCAACAGTTGCGGATACGAACTTGCGGATGAACTGCCGACCGTACAGCCACTCGCGCAGCGGGATCGTGCTGGGGTCTTTCCAGACGTAAGGTGTTGCAACGATGGCGCGGGCTTTCGGCTTCGCTGGCTTGCCGATATCAGCCTCGCGTTCGGCTTGCTGAAATTCCGCGTATTTCTTGTCGATCAGCGGACCGATGTCTTTGTCAAGTACGCCATCCTTGCAGGATGCGGCAATGGTTCGGTGGATCGCGAACAGATCGTAGCCGCGCACCAGCATCTCCCATGTCGCCGCCAGCATGTCTTCGTGCCAATTGGTACCGGTGCCGTTGGGGTGACGATCTAACAGTGCAGCCAGTTCATCATCATCGAGACCAAGCGTCACGCCAATCGCCGCTGGGTATTGTAGAAAAGCATTTGTTGGCTTTGACGATGATGCAGATGCTGTTGCCGGCGCCTGTGCTGGTGCTGCTCTCACTTTCCGTAGCGAGCATAATGCATCGACCGAATAGCTTGGGGGGTCTCCTGCGATCTTCAGAGTGGTCAGCTCGGTGACATAACCGCGCGCGATCTTGTCGGCCGATGGATATGAGACGGTCCCAGCTAACCGTAGGACGCGGTCACAGTTACTGACGCTATCGGTGCCAAGTAATTGCTGCAGCGCCTCATTGGCCGCTTCCAGCTCGGCGTGTTCCTTGATCGGCGTGGCGTTCCGGAAATACAAATGGTCGCGTGGGTTGGGCGTGGTGCCGGTACCATTGCGCATCGCTGGTTCAAGTTGCTCCGCTTTGCAGATGTCGGCAACGCGTTCGCGATCACCTGCCTTGTCGTACTCGACCCATGCAAATGCAGCGGCGAGAAAGTTCTTCTTGGTCGCTCTACCTGATGGAGGTCGTTCGCCCTGCCGCAGCGCTGCACCGACATAGATATTGAACCGCGCGCGGTTCTTGGCGAATGCAAAATCGGCGGCAGCTTTCAGGTCAAATGCCGAGAAGAGTTTCGCTCGGTTCAATTTTCCGTTTGGCTTGGTAAAGGCGACCTCTATCCACGCATTGGGATAGTCCTTGACGAATTCCGGCGCGAATAGCGTGAACAGATGCGCCTTGATGTCAGCGATGTTCGGCGCGTGAGATGCTACGGATTGCGTAGCGGTGACCGAAGTGATAGTGGTTTCGCTCTCGCATCCCGCGTTTACGAAACCCGCCGCTCGCGCTGTGCTACCAGCGCGGCGGCCTTTCGATGTTGCCATGCGAGTTCACAGCGGCTTGTCGGCGGCGTGATCATGCTTGAGTGTTTTGGGGCGACGCTCTCGCCCCCTGCGCCGATGCGGATTGAATTCGTTCACCGAATTTTGCCATTCGATGATTTCATCCTCGAACCAGCATCGCCGGTTCGCGCTGATGTACGTCGCTCGCGGAAATTTTCCGGCCCGTTCCATCCGCCATAAGGTTGAGCGCGATAGTGGAATAACGCTCAAGACCTCGTCTTCGAGCAACATCTTGCGTGGTCCGCTGGCGGTCATGGCGACGGCCTCCCGTGTTGGGGTTACAGCGGGCGGCAAGTTCAATGCCCGGTCGAAGCCTCCTGTTTTCTGTTTCCTGTTTTTCCGCTCCGGATTTGGAAGGCCCACTGTCCGTTTTCTATGGCTGTGTCTAAAGCCCCTTCACGAACCGAGCGACAGGTGCGCGAAGTATGCGGAGCTTGAACCAGTTTCATTGGCTTCACAATCCCTCCAGATTGTTTCATCCAGTGTCATCTGTACGGCCTCATGAACTAGGGCCTATCCGGGCCCGGCCGCTGAAAATCTGCAAAAACACCGGGAAAATAGGGGTTGACGTCAGGTCGTGTGGTCCTGACGCCCTGACGCTGGCGTCAAGTGTCGCGGAGGTATCCGCGAGATGACGGGGGCAAGAAAGCCCGGTCCCCGGGGAGAGCACGAAATAAGCCGTAAAACCATCGCGCAGGGAATGTCGGATTGCCTCCGCTGAACCTGTATGCTCGTGTGCGTTTTCCTTTGTGCATCTTGCACACGAGACCGCGGGTGCAGCGCGCACCCGGCATTCCCTGCGCCCTCTGTTTTTCGGGGCGGATGTTCTGGGCATACCCCGGGCGCGGTTCGCGTCGCGGGAGTTTTTCGGCTGTTTGAAAATCGGGATATCGCTCTTTCGTCGTCCCTGCGAACGCAGGGACCCATAACCACCGGCCCTGGTTGTTGACGAAGCCGTCCGACACTGTGCCCAAAGAGAAGCCGCGGCGTATGGGTCCCGGCTCGCGCTTCGCTTGGCCGGGACGACGGGAGAGGGAGGTCGGGGCCTCCTACTTCCGCCGGCGCGCCGTAATTTCTGCCGGCATCTCCGCCGGGGCCGCAACCTCCGCCACCTCATCTTCCCCGCGCCATCGCAAGATCTCCGCCGCCAGAATCGGATGATTGAATCCCTTCAATTGCAGATCATCCAGCGGGCGGCCTTCGACCCAGGGCTCGACCATGCCGTAGACGCGCCGCGACACCACGATCTGGTTCGCTTTGGCTTCGTCGCAGAGGCGCGAGGCGAGGTTGGTGACGCTGCCGATCGCGGCGTATTCGAGCCGCTGCTCGAAACCGATCTGCCCGAGCGTCGCATAGCCGAGCGCGATGCCGACGCCGAATCCAAGGCTGTGGCCGCGGTTGCGCCAGCGCTCGGTCAGGGCGCCGATGGCGTCGCGCATCTCCACCGCCATCTGCACCGCGCGTTTGGTGTGGTCGGCGAACTGGATCGGCGCGTTGAACAGCACCATCACGCCGTCGCCGGCATAGCGGTCGAGCGTGCCTTCATATTTGAAGATCAGCTCGCCAAGCGCGGCGTGATATTCGCGCAGCACGTTCATGGCTTCCTCGGGCTCGGTCGCCTCGGTGAACGCGGTAAAGCCGCTGAGATCGCAGAACACCACGGTGACCTCGCGGCGGTGGCTGTCGAGCAGTGCATCATGGCCGTCGGACGACGCAATCAGTTGCGCCACCTGCGGCGCCAGAAAGCGCTCGAGTTTTCGGATGCGCTCGATCTCGGCCAGTTGTTTCTCGACCCGCTCCTCCAGCGACTTGTTCCAATCCTTGAGCTGCTCGGTCTGCGCCTCGAGTTTGGCCGCCTGCTGCTGCACCGTGGAATGCGCGAGCGCGAGTTCGCGGCCCTTCTGGTCCACCTCAGTGAACAGCCGCGCATTGCGCATCGCCAGCACCGCCTGGTGCGCGAAGGTCCGCATCAGGCCAATCAGATTGGGCGAGAACTCGCCGGTAGCTCGGCGCAGCACCACCAGCGATCCCAGCACGCCCTGCTGGTCGACCAGCGGCACCACCAGCACCGAATGAAACCCGGCGGTCACCGCGACATCGCGCAGCAGGGTTTCCGCCGCCCCCGTGAGATCCGCTATCGCGATCGGCTCGTCGCGCCGCGCGGCCTCGCCGAGCACGGTGGCATCCTCGTCGATCGCCAGACGCTGGCCTTCGGCCGATTTGTCGATGCCGATTGCTTCCGCAAGGTTGAACCTGCGGGTGGCGGCATCGTAGCCATAGATCAGCACCGCGTCGGCGCTGGTGATCTCCAGCGCGCGCGCCGCCACCGTCGGCAGCACGGCGTTGAGGTCGAGCGAGGAGGCGACCGCGCGGCCGACTTCCTCCAGCACCTTGAGCTCGTTGATCGACTGCGCGAGGTCGCGGGTGCGCGCCTCGACCTTGGTCTCGAGGCCGGCATAGGTTTCCGAGAGCTGGCCGGCCATGCCGTTGAACTGGTCGGCGAGTTCCTCCAGTTCATCCCTGGTATGGACCTCGATGCGATGACTGAAATCGCCTTCGCCAAGCCGCCGCGCGCCGCGCCGCAGTGCGGTGATCGGGATCAGCATGCGGCGGGCCAGCATCGTGCCGGCGAGGATCGCGACCGCCAGCCCAAGCGCGATCAACAGCGCGCCGCGCGTCAGCTGATCGCGGATCGGCGCCAGCGCCTGCGCCGTCGGCTGCTCGAACAACACGTGCCAGCCGAGTTTCGGCACCGCGTTGGCGATCGTCAGCACCGCATTGCCCTCGACATCCTTGCCGGAGGATTGCGCGGTGCCGCCTGCCGCCATCACGGCGGCGACCTGCGGCAGCGCCGCGAGGCTCCTGCCGATCTCCGGTCCCTTGCTCGAACTCGCCAGCACCTGGCCATGGGAATCGACCACATAGGCCGACGTCGATTTGCCGACCTGGGCGTCGCCGAGGAAATCGCTAAGGAAGCGCAGGTCGATATCGGCGACGGTGACCCCGGCATTGAAGCCGGAATGCGATACCGAGATCGACATGAAAGGATGGGAGTTGCGGAAGGTCGCCGGCGCGTAGCTGACGCTCTTGCTGACGGTGTCGGTAAAGCGCACATCGCGGGAAAAATCCGCCTTGCTGCCGATCGATATCGCGGTGCGGGACAGTTTGAGCTGTTCGCGGCCATAGCCGTCGAGCAGCGAGAGCTGAAACACCGCCGGCGCCTGGTTCAACAGCTGGGCGTAGTCGGCGCGGTGCTGGTCCAGCGTCACGGCGCTGGCCCGGGTCACCCAGCTGATCTGGCGCTCGAGGTCGGCGACCGATTGCTCGATCCGCCGCGCGGTGGCTTCGGCCTTCTCGCCCAGCGCGTCGGTCAGCGTGGTCTTGGTGACGCGATAGCTGATCCCGGTTTCGATCGCGCCGTTGACCGCGAGCACGAACACCACCAGCCCGACCAGCGCCGTGACGTATTTGGCGAACAGGCCGCCGCGCAGCAACCCGCCTCTGTCCTTCACCCCGGTCATCCGGCCCCTCGTCGCGGCCCTCCCTTGCGGGCGCGCATCCCTGTCATCAGCCAGGAGCTATTTAGCACAGTTCGGCGAGGTCCGACCGGGGGCTCCGCTGGCGTGGTCAGCCGCGATTTGGGGATGGAGGCACGCGCGATGGGTTCGGCTCCCCTCCCCCGCGCGCGCAGCGCGTGCGGGGTCGAGACGAGCGAAGCTCGCTCTTAGGGGTCGGGGGTGGGGGCGCCGCGACGGCGGTGGAGTTGATGTGCTTAGCTAGCCGGTCACCGGTTGAACAACCGCCGCAGCACGTCGTTCATCGGCTGGCTGTCCTGCGGGGCTTGCGGCGGCGGATCACCTGGCGCCGGCGCAGCCTGATCGGTGGGCGCCGGGGAGGGCGGCGGCCCGGCAAGGCCGCGCCCCTGGCTCCGACCCTGGCCCAATCCCTGCTGCAGCAGATTGCCCAGGGTCTCGCCGAGCTTGCCGCCGAGCATATCGGACAGTCCGCCGCCGCTCGAACCGCTGGAGCCGCCGCCGAGGCCGCCCGGTCCGAACAGGCCCTTGCCCATGTCCTTGAGCCTGGCATAGGCCGCGTCCGGATTGTCCAGCACCCCGGCGATGTCGGGATAGATCCGCGGCTCGGCCCACGGCCCGTCGATCACCACGGGGATGCCGAACCCGACCGGATCGGCGGCGCGGCCCTGGCCTTCGGTGGTCATCACCAGTTTCGGCTCGACCCGGAACGCCAGCATTTGGGTGCCGAGGTCGATCGTGCCCGCCCCGGTCATCTTGACCAGCGGCCCGACCAGGTTGAGATCGGTGGTGGTGGCCTGGCCCTTCTCGATCCGGAACGAGGCCGACAACTGGGTCAGGTCGGTGGTCTGTTCACTGCCCTGCTGCCATCCCGACAGCGGGCTTGCGGTCAGCGAGCGGATCATCTGCGCGACGTTGAGGCCTTTGATCGCGCCGTCCTGGAAATTCGCAAACACCGTGCCGTCGAGGTTCGACAGGATCGCGCGCTGGCTCGATCCCGTGGAGCGCACCGCGATTTTTGCCTGCAGTCTGCCGTCGAGCTTGTCGAAGCCGGCGGCGCTGCGCAGCAGCGGCAATGCGCGCACGCCGATGAGATCGCTGCGCATCAGATAAGAGGGGTTGCCGCCGGAGGCGTCGATGTCGACTTCGCCGCTGGCCTGGCCGCCATAGGCGCCGAGATTCGAAATCGCGCATTTGACGACGCCGCCGGCAAGCGTGGCATCGATCGCGGCGGGCGCGAAATGCGCGGTTCCGATGTTGACCCCGGCGGCCGACAGGCGGATTTGGGCGTCGATATAATTCAACCCGGTGAGGTCGAGGGTGGCGTTGCTCCACGGTTGCGAAGGAGATTGCGAAGAAGGCTGCGAAGGGCCTTGCGAATCCTGCGGCGCGGCCGGGCTGGCGGCGATGTCGAGGCGCTGGAAGTCGAGATCGAGTTTGACCAGCGGCTTGCTCGCGACATCGACCGACGCCCAGCCATTGAATGCACCGTCGCCGATCACGCCGGAGAGGCCGTTGATCATGACCACCGAGCCGTTGAGCCGGATTTCGGCCTTGCCCGACGCCTGCAGGAGGCCGGGCGCGTCGAGGGTCAGTTCGACCGGAACGTTCTGCCGCTCCAGCGGCGGCGCCGGCGCCGTGGCCTTGATGTCGAATTTGAGCGGATGGCCGCCGGCTTGAGCGCCGCCGGTGACCCTGATTTTGCGATCGGCGCCGATCACCGCATAGGCGTTGATGCCTTCGACGCGGTTGTCGACGTGATCGCGCAGGTTGGAGAACGCCACCGTGCCGTCGGTCACCGTGATGCGCTGGACCATGGGCGCATCGGAATCGGCCTCGCGCGAAGCAGCCGCGGGCCGGGAGGAAGCCGCCCTCGGCGCTGGCTTGCGTTCGCGCAGCAGCGGCACGTTGAGAACCGGGCGGACGATGACGAGTTCGGTGATCTCGGGCCGGCCCGACCACAGGCTGGCAAGCGTCATATCGGCCTGGATGCTGCCGACCGTGAGGCGATTGCCGGCGTCGCGATCCTTCGGCGCCTCGAGCGTGACGTCATGGATCGTCACATTCAGTGACGGCCATAGGCCGATCCTGGTCGAGCCCGCGATGGTCAGCCGGTATCCGGTTTGCTGCTCGACGCGGTCCTGGATCGTCGAGGTCAGGAAGCCCGACGGCACCCCGACGATCAGCAGCAGCGCGGCGACAACGAGGATGGCGGCGACGGCGGCGCTGGCGATTTTCAAGGCTTTCATGTCGCATTCCAGGCCGGGCAAACGGCATCGGGTTGGGCCAGGCCGGCAGCCCCGGCGTGGCTTTTTCTTCAAGTCTATCCCGGAAACGGGAAGTGGCTCAAAGCCGCCCAAAATAATCCGGGGGTGCTGCAAAGGTATGTGACTTATGACACACTTCGGACACGGCGATCTCCGGCGGTTGATTTCAAGTTTTTTTGGATGGCATTGCAATGAGCAAACAGGCCGAATTTGCGGTTATTCTGAAGATGAATCCGATGTTCGCGGATCTCGGCGCCGACGAATTGCGGCGGATCTCGGCGCTTTGCCAAACCCAGCACCTCGATGCCGGCGAAATGCTGTTCCAGAAGGGCGACCCCGGCGACGCCCTGTTCGGGGTGCGCCGCGGCCAGATCCGGATCGAGACCGGCGCCTCCGACGGCAGTCGGCTGACGCTGAATTTTCTCGGGCCGGGCGATCTGTTCGGCGAGGTCGCTGTGCTCGACGGCCAGAGCCGCACCGCGGACGCGGCCGCCGGCGAGCCGACCGAATTGTTCGTGCTGCGCAGGGAGGATTTCCTCGGCCATCTCGAACGCGAGCCGCGCGTCGCGGTCAAGCTGATCATGCTGTTGTGCCAGCGCATCCGCTGGATGAGCGAGCGGATGGAGGAATCGGTGCTGCAGCCGCTGCCGGTCCGCCTAGCGCGCAGGCTGTGCGCGCTTGCGTCCGATTTCGGCTCCGAGGTGCACATCTCGCAGGAGCAACTCGGCGTGTTCGTCGGCGCCGCGCGCGAAAGCGTCAACCGCCAATTGCAGCTCTGGCGCAAGGACGGCATTTTGGATCTGCAGCGCGGCCGCATCCTGCTGCAGAACATGACCAAGCTGACGGCGGTGGCGCGGAACGAGTAGGCGAGAACCGCGATGATCAAACTCACTCCGAGCGTTGCAGCGCTTTCCGCCGGCATTGCGCTTCTGGCTGCGCCCTTCGGCTTGCCTCCTTCGTTTGCCCAGGATCATTCGCAGATGCACCACGAGCAGCCTGCTGCCCAGGATCATTCACATATGCATCACGAGCAGCCCGCGAAGAAGCCGCCGAAGGCCAGGAAGAAAAAGCCCATCCCGGACCAGCATTCGATGTCTCACGAGACCATGCCCGGCATGGATCACGGCATGGGACACGACGGTCACGAGATGAAAGGATTTCTCGGGCCGTATGGCATGGGCCGCGAGGGATCGGGGACAAGCTGGCAGCCCGACACCTCGCCGCATGAAGGCATCCACGCGCAATACGGGGAATGGATGACGATGTGGCACGCGCTGTTCAACGGCGTGTACGACAATCAGGGCGGTCCGCGCGGCGACGCCAAGACGTTTGTCAGCGGCATGGTGATGGCGATGGCGCAGCGCGAGGTCGAGGCCAGCACGTTCGGCCTGCGCGCCATGCTGTCACCGGATCCGTTCATGGGCGCCAGCGGCTATCCGCTTCTGCTGGCGACCGGCGAAACCGCCGATGGCCGGACCCCGCTGGTCGACCGCCAGCATCCGCACGATCTGTTCATGGAACTGGCCGCGACCTATTCGTATCAGCTGGCGAAGACGTCCAGCGTGTTCCTCTACGCGGGCCTGCCGGGGGAACCTGCGCTCGGCCCCACGGCCTTCATGCACCGGGTCAGCGGTCTGGATAATCCGGAAGCGCCGATCACCCATCACTGGCTGGACAGCACGCATATCTCGTTCGGCGTTGTCACCGCCGGCATTGTTCTCGACACCGTCAAGCTGGAGGCGTCGGCATTTCGTGGCCGCGAGCCCGATCAATTCCGTTACGACATCGAGCCGCCGAAGCTGGACAGCTACTCCGCCCGCGCAAGCTGGAACCCGACCCGGGAACTTTCGATGCAGATATCCTGGGGGCACATCACCTCCCCGGAACAGCTGATGCCCGACGGTCGATGAAAACCGTCTCACCGCCTCGCTTTCCTTTACGAAGCCGTTCAACGCGGGTGATCTATGGGCGACCACGCTGGCGTGGGGCCGTAAATACGACACCCCGGGCAACACCCTGGATGGCTACCTCGCCGAAAGCGAATTGATCTTCAAGAACGGCATCACCCTGTTCAGCCGCGCCGAGCGCGTCCAGAATGACGAGTTGCTGGAGCGGGATGAAATCGTCATGGCTCCGGTCACGCTGCAGCCGGTCTACACCGTCAGCAAGGTTTCGGTAGGTGGCATCTATGACTTCGTCCACACCCAGAACATGAAGTTCGGCCTAGGCGCGCTCGTTAGCCGCTATGGAATCCCCGATGCCCTGAAATCGGACTATGGCGACCCGACGAGCTACATGATCTTCGCGAGGCTGAAAATCCAGTGAGGGCGGCCCACGGCGCCCCTCACTCCGCGGCGGGCGAATGCACGACGCTCGGCGGCGGCTTGCGATCGCCGGCGTGATCCGCCGGCGCGCCATGTTCGCCCTCGCCGCTGGACGCCAGCAGCTTCTTGCCGAAGCGCCAGAACAGCGCGCCGACGTCGTCCATCATCATGAACATCGCCGGCACGAACACCAGCGACAGGATGGTGGAGAACACCAGCCCGCCGATCACGGCCAGCGCCATCGGCGAGCGGAATTCGCCGCCGGCACCGAACGCCAGCGCCGAGGGCATCATGCCGGCAGCCATAGCGACGGTGGTCATGACGATGGGACGGGCGCGCTTCATGCCGGCGTCGATGATGGCCTCCTCGCGGGGCTTTCCCTCGCGGATCGATTCGACCGCGAACTCCACCAGCATGATGGCGTTCTTGGTCACGATGCCCATCAGCATCAGGATTCCGATCCATACCGGCGTGGTGAGCTGCTTGCCGGTCACGAGCAGCGCCACGATCGCGCCGCCGATCGAAAGCGGCAGCGAGAACAGGATAGTGATCGGCTGCAGGAAGGTTCCGAACAGCAGCACCAGCACCGCGTAGACCATCATCAGGCCGGCGGTAATCGCGGTGGCAAAGCCAGCCGACAATTCATTCAGGCTTTCGGCGTCGCCCGACGGGTTCACCTTCACGCCCTTGGGCAAAGTCTTCATCACCGGCAGGTCGTAGATCTTCTTGGTGGCATCGCCGAGCGCCGCGGTGCCGACGAGGTCGGCCGCCACGGTAGCTTGCCGCTCGCGGTCGTAGCGGTTGATGCTGGTCGGGCCCTGATCGAGCTTGATGTCGGCGACCACCGAGAGCGGTACGCCGCCGCGCCCGCCGCCGAGCGGCACCCGCAACTGGTCGAGAACCTGCAGATTGCCGCGGGCGCCGTCCTCGAGCTGGACGCGGATCGGCACCTGCCGGTCGCCGGCGTCGAACTTGGCCAGCGCCGGGCCGACGTCGCCGATGGTGGCGACGCGAATGGTCTCCGACAGGCTTTCGGTGGAGACGCCGAGTCGTGCCGCCAGATCCGCCCGCGGCTGGACGCGGAGCTCGGGCCGGTCGAGCGAAGTCTCGGAAATCACATTGGCGATCAGCGGAATCCGCTTCATCTGGTTGGCCAGTTCGCTGGCGACGTTGCTGACGATGTTGCTGTCCGCGCCGGTCACAACCAGCGAGATCGCGCGCAGGCCGTTCTCGTCGAGGAACCAGAACCGGATGTCGGGAACGTTTTCGAGCTCCTGGCTGATCTCAAGTTCGAGCCTGCGCTGGGTGATCTTGCGTTCGGTCTTCGGCGTGTAATTGATGATCAGCGCGGCGCGGCGCACTTCGAAGGTGCCCGGCGGCACTCGCCCGCCGTCGACGAACACGCTTCTGACTTCGGGGCGCTTGCGCAGGCGCGCGACGATTTCCTCGGTGACCTTCTCGGTATAGGCGAGCTGCGATCCCGGCGGCAGCTCCATCGCCAGCAGCGAGCGCGCGGTGTCCTGCGCCGGCAGGAAGCCTTGTGGCAGCAGCGTGATGCTCCAGATCGAAGCTGCGAAGATGCCAAAGCCGATCAGCACGGTGATGAAGTAATGCTTCACCGACCAGGTCACGAGCCGCGTATAGGTCTGCAGCACGCGCCCTGGCGGCGGGGCGTCATGTGGATGGTCCTTGAGGAAATAGGCGGCGAGCACCGGCGTGACGAAGCGCGCGGCGAGCAGCGAGAAGAACACCTGCACGGAAACCGTGATGCCGAACTGCTTGAAGAACTGCCCGGCGATCCCCGACATGAAGCTTGCGGGCGCGAAGATCGCGATGATGGTCAGCGAGATCGCGATGACGGCGAGACCGATTTCGTCGGCGGCTTCAAGGGCGGCGCGATAGGGCGACTTGCCCATCCGCATGTGACGCACGATGTTCTCGATCTCGACAATGGCGTCGTCGACGAGAATACCGGTCGACAGCGTGATGGCGAGGAAGCTGACGAGATTCAGCGAAAATCCCAGGAGGTCCATCGCCCAGAACGCCGGGAAGATCGACAGCGGCAGCGAGATCGCGGCGATGATCGTGGCGCGGATATCGCGCAGGAACAACAGCACGATGATGACGGCGAGAATGGCGCCTTCGAACAGTGTCGAGATCGCGGCCTCGTAGTTGCCCTTGGTGAATTCCACCGAGGTGTCGATCAGCTTGAGGTCGACGTCGGGGTGGGCGATTTTCAGCGCGTCGATGCGCTTCTGCACCGCGGCGGCGACCACCACGTCGCTGGCCCCCTTGGAGCGTTTGATGCCGAGCGCGACCACCGGCTCGCCGTTGAAGCGGGCGAAGGTGCGGCGATCGGCGATGGTGTCGGTGACGGTGCCGAGATCGTCGAGGCGCACCTCGCCGCCGGCCGGCAGGCTGATCATGGTTCCGGCGAGATCGTTGAGGGTCTTGGCGCCGGCCAGCGTGCGGATCGCCTGGTCGTTCTTTCCGATCTCGGCCCGGCCGCCGGCGAGATCGACGTTGGTGCCGCGCAGGCGGTGGCTGACATCGACCGCGGTGAGCCCCGCGGCCTGCAGCCGGTCCGGATCGAGCGAGACCAGAATCTCGCGCTCGACACCGCCGATACGCTCGACCTGGGCGACGTTGCGCACGCCCTGCAGCGCGCGCTTGACCACGTCGTCGACGAAATAGGACAGCTGCTCGGGCGTCTTGCCGGGCGAGATCGCGGCATAGGTGACGATCGGCAGGCCGATCACGTCGACGCGCTGGATCAGCGGCTCGTTGACGTTTTGCGGCAGGTTGGAGCGCACCCGCGTGACGGCGTCCTTGACGTCGTTCAGCGCACGATCGGTATTGGTCTCGAGCGCGAACTGGATCGTGGTCAGCGACAGCCCGTCGGTGATCGACGATGAAATGTGCCGCACGCCCTCGACGCCGGACACGCCGTCTTCGATGGTCTTGGTAACCTGCAATTCAAGCTCGGCCGGCGCCGCGCCGAATTGCGAGACCGCAACCGAGATCACGGGGATGTCGGCGCTCGGCAGGCGCGTCACCGCAAGCTTGGTGAAGCTGACCCAGCCGAGCACCAAAAGGATGATCGAAAATACCACAGAGGGAAGGGGATTGCGGATCGACCATGCCGAGATATTGAGAGCCATCAGCGTACCCGTGTTCGATCGAGGTCCTCGGCGAACATGGTCTTGATCTGGTCGCCGTCGTGCAGCGAAGAGCCAGCATCGGCCACGACGATTTCGCCGACGTCGAGGCCCTCGAGGATTTCCGTTGACGTGTCGGACACCAGGCCAACCCGGACTTTTCGCGTCTCAACCGTATTTCCTTTGACCACCTGAACCGTGAGGTGGTCAATGGCGGTGCGCGGGACCGCGACCCCGCAGCTGCGCTTGGCGTCGATGCTGGCCTGGGCGAACATGCCGATCTTGAGCGAGGAATTGCTGGTCAGGGTGATTCTGACATGGCCGAGCTGGGTGGCGCGATCGATCTGCGGCGAAACCAGCCTGACGCGTCCGACGATATCCGGCCCGTTGTCGCGGCTGATCCGCACCGTCGCGCCGGGATTGAGCTTCATCATGTGGAACGCGGGCACTTCGGCATCGAGGTCGATGTCGTTGTTGACGGCAATCCGGAACATCGGCCCGGCCTGCGGCGAGGCCGGCGCGCCGACGACGGTGTTGACCTGCGTGACGAGCCCGGCCGCCGGCGCACGCAGCGAGGTCTGCGAGGCCGGCCTTGCGCCGCCACCGGCCGCGCCCGGCTGCGCCGGTGGCGGGGTCAGGCGCGCCAGTTCCTGGTTGTCGGTGACCATCTCGCCTTCGCGGACCAGCAGATCGGAAACCTTCGATCCCTCCAGATCGACGCCGGCCACCGCTTCGCGGCGCGGCACGACAAATCCGGTGACCCGCACCAGGTCCGAGAAGCAGGCATTGGTGGATTTTGTGACGATGACCAGAGCGGTGCCGGGCGTTTCCTTCTCCTCGGGGTGGGAGCGGTGCTCAAACCAGTACCAGGCACCGCCCAGGACCGCGAAACAGGCCACCGCTAACGCAGGCTTGAGGTATTCGGAAAGCGTCATCGCGCGATCAATCCAGACTTAAACTCAAGAGAGGGTCATTCCGAGGCGATGCAAAAGCATCCTACCCGGAATCCCGAGATTCCCCGATGCGCCATCGCGCATCTGGAGGTCCGTTGCTGACGCACCATCCCGGAACGACGAAGAGTATGACAGACAAAAGCGTCCCGCGGGGGGCGCGGGACGCACTTCGCCTGCAAAACTTTACCCCGACCATCACCGTTCACTTCGACGCGGTGGCCCTGTTTTCCATGTTCACGACCTGGACGCGGCGGTTCACCTCCGCCAGCGGGTTGGCCGGGTCCTTGAGCTTGGTCTTGCCATAGCCGACGGTTACGAGGTCAGTGCCGGCAATGCTGAATTTGTCGATCAGGTAACGCTTGATCGAGTCGGCGCGACGCTCGGAAAGGTCCTGATTGTAGGCCTCGCCGCCGGCGGCGTCGGTATGGCCCGCGACGACGAAGGTCGAGCCCTTCAGATCGGGATTGGAAAGCGCCCGCCCCAAAGCCTGGACCGAGGGCAGCGACTTGGCGCTGATATCGGCTGAATTGTAGTCGAAGTTGATCTCCAGATCGATCTTCGGCTTGTCCTTGACGATGGTGGCGATTTCTTCGCGCTCGGACATCGAGAGGGAGCGCGTGGGCCGGTTGCGCAGCGTCTGCACGAAGCGTCCTTCGGCGGCGGCCGCCGCCGGATCGGTCTGGGTCTGCGGCCCCATCGACAGGCTTCGGGTCAGGGGCTTTTTGGCCGGCGCCAGCGCCTGCAGGATCTGATCTTCGGTAATATCATCGGCGGCTTTGGCCACTCCGATCGAGAGTGCGGCGCCAAGGGTCAGAAGCGAAAGGATCGCGGTAAGAGCGCTGCTTCCAGAAATTTTCGACCGAGAGGATTTCCACATTGCCAGTCCCTCCTGCGTCGCGTTGCGCGGTTCTAATGGATTTGCCGGTCAGTCGCCGGCCGACATCATCCCCGTTCGGCTGCGGCTCCTGCCTGCTGTGTCTTGGCGGCGGCCCCTGGGGTTCGAGGCCGCGCCCATTCTTCCCCTCAAGAAATCGTCAACGTACGCCGTAACCCGCGAATTCCTTGACAATATTCGGATCCATGGCCTTCGCATTGGCGATATCCAGTTCGCCCTCTGCCACCGCGCCGTTGCGCTGCTTGGCGAGGCCCCGCCCGTACAGCGACGAGGTCAGCCTCGGATTGATCTTCAGGGCGGCGTCGAAATCGGCAATCGCGTTCTTGGCCTGCCCGCTCTTCAGGTTGACAAGGCCGCGGCTGTCGAGGGCATCGACAAAGTTCGGGCGCAGCCGGAGCGCCTCGTTGCAATCCCGCAGCGCCGACTGCAGGTCGCCGATCACGGTGCGGGCCCAGCAGCGGTTGTTGTAGGCCTCGACGTCTTTCGGATTGAGCCGCAGCGAGTCGTCGAAGTCCTTGATGGCCAGGGTATAGGCCCCCTTGCTGGCATAGACCTGTCCACGCCGGTAGAGCGCGCCGGCGTCGTCCGGATTGTCGGCGAGCCTGATGGTCAGGCTCTTGATGGTCGGGTCATCGGCGAGCGATGGCGGCGGTGGCGTTCCCTCATTGTTTGCAGGGTTTTGGTTTGGAGGGTTTTGCGCCGGCTTGTCGGGCGGCGGGATGACGGCGGGTTCGGCCTTCTGCGGCGGTGGCGGGGGAGGCGGGTCGACGCGCGGCGGCAGCGGCGGCGGCTCGGCAACCGGTGGCTGGGGAAGGGTCGCCATCGGGCCCGGCGGTCGCGCGCCCGGAATGAACGAAAAATCCTCGGCCAGCGACGACGAGATCCAGGGCACCTGCTCGCTGCGGGACGCACGCGTGACGCCGACGCGGGTGCGGTTGAGCGTTTCTTCGGCCATCAGGTCGGGGACGCGGATTTCCTTGAGCAGCTCTTGCACGAACAGGCTGTGATCACCGCCATTGTCTGAAATGACCGAACTCAGCGCCGCCGAATACATCACCAGCGTGCCGTTCGGCGCAATCACGGGCGCAAGGCCGGCTGAGAAACTCCGGAATCGGCGCTCGAAGGGGTTGCGCCTGGAGGCGTCGATCAAGGCGATCTTGACGCCGGCGCCGCGGTTGTTGATTTCGCCCAGCACCGTCTCCAGGCTGAAGCCGTCGCGGCGGACATCCGGCTCGGTCCAGATCTGCGCATCGACCGGGATCATAAAGCTTTGGCGGTTGGACTGGACGCCGAAGCCGCTGAAGAAGATCAGCGCGACGCTGCCGGGCTTGATGTGACCGTAGAGCCGCTCGAACGCCTTGCGCATTCCGTCGCCGGTCAAATTCTCGCCGACCTCGACGGTGAAGCCATCGCGCTTGAGCTCGTCGGCGATCTCGCGGGCGTCGTTGATGGGCTCCTTCAAAGGCGCGTCCGCGTCCGGATATTTTGCGTTGCCGATGACGAGGGCAAAGCGGTCGGCGGCCATGGCGGCCGACGGGAAGAGCGGCGCGATCGACAGGATCAGCGCGGCAATCGATGCTAGGCGGATTCTCATACGACGTTCAGTCCAACCAAAAAGGCGCCGATCCCAGCCTGCGCCTCGGCGACCTTACCCTACAAAATCGCATTATCAAACGGCGCCTGCAAGCGCTGTCAACGCCGGCGAAAGCCATATTTGACCGCGACAATTTACCGCGACAGGCCTTGCGCGTGGCGCCTTCCAGAGCCCGGCCGCGACCGCCGGCCGGGGTTCGGCGGTCGCGGCCTTTGCCGGCACGGTGGCCGCAAATGTTGCCGGCGTGCGAAACGGCAAGATCGAGGGTCATTGCTGCTAGCCGCACGGCAATTTCATATGCCCGGCATGAATTCCAGAAGGGTTTGACCTTTTGAGAAGGCGGTGGCTTGGTGCGGTCAGCCAAATCGCAGCCAAGAAAAAAGTTCAAACCGATGGAAAACGCCTACGAAATCTATGCGCTGCGCTATGCGACGATGTCGCCGCGCACCCCCCACATGAATTACCTCTTGCCGGACCCGCACGAGACCGCGGCATCGGACCTCGATTACTTCGTCTGGCTGGTTCGGGGCGGCGGCCGCGATATCCTGGTCGATACCGGCTTCAACGCCGCGGAGGCGGGCTTGCGGAACCGCAAGCTCACGCTCAATCCGGTGGAAGCGCTGGCGCGCTTCGGCGTGGGCGCCGACACGATCAAGGACGTCGTCGTGACCCATCTGCATTACGACCACGCCGGCAATCTCGACCTGTTTCCGAACGCGCGGTTTCATCTGCAGGACCGCGAGATGAGCTACGCCACCGGGCGCTGCATGTGCTCCGGCGTCCTGCGCCATCCATTTTCGGTGGAGCATGTGACGCTGATGGTCCGCCACGTCTTCTCCGAGCGCGTCACCTTTCATTCCGGCGATGGCGAGGTCGCGCCCGGCGTCACCCTGCACCGCGTCGGCGGCCATTCCGACGGGCTGCAGGTGGTGCGGGTCGAGACCGCGCGCGGGCCGGTGGTGCTGGCGTCGGATGCCGCGCATTACTATGGCAATCTGCATCGCCGCAGTCCGTTTCCGATCGTCTACAACATCGGCGACATGTGCCAGGGCTGGGAGATCGTCGAGCGGCTCGCCGGTCATCCCGACCGCATCATCCCCGGCCACGATCCTCTGGTGGCCGCGATCTATCCGCGCGCCAGCGATCACGTCGATGCCTTCGCCCTGCACAAGGCGCCGTCACGTTCCTTCGCGAAATAGGTTCGCGAGATGGCGGCGTACAAAACCATCGGCTTCATCGGGCTCGGCGTGATGGGCGAGCCGATCTGCCGCAACCTCGTCAGGAAAAGCGGCGCGCGCGTGATCGCGTTCGACCTTGCGCGCGAGCCGCTGGCGCGGCTGAAGGCGGAAGGCGCGGGGGTGGCCACATCGGTGGCAGAGCTGATCGGCGAAAGCGAAATCCTGTTCCTGTGTCTTCCCAGTGCTGCGCATGTGCGCGCCGTGTTCGAAGGCGACGGCATTCTGAAAAACATCCGCAACGGCCAGATCGTGGTCGATCTCGGCACTTCCTCGGTCAGTCAGACCCGCGAATTTGCCAGGCAGTTGCAGGCAAACGGCGCATCATGGGCGGACGCGCCGATCGCGCGCACCCGCCAGGCCGCGCAGGATGGAACGCTCAGCGTCATGGTCGGCGCGACCGGCGAGCTGTTCGCCGCGATCGATCCGCTGATCCGCTGTTTTGCCACCGATGTCACCCATTGCGGCGGCACCGGCGCCGGGCAGGTGACGAAAATCCTCAACAACATGGTGCTGTTTCAAACCGTCAATGCGCTGTCCGAGGCGGTCGCGGTCGCCAAACGCAATGACGTCGATCCCGCGCTGCTGCTGGCGACGCTGTCGAAAGGTTCTGCCGACAGTTTCGCGCTGCGCAATCACGGCCTCAAGGCGATCGTGCCCGGAAATTTCCCTGAGCGGGCGTTCTCGACCGAATACGCGCTGAAGGACATGTCCTATGCGCTGGAATTGGCTGCGGATGCAGGGATCAAAATCCGCGGCGCCGAACTGACGGCCAGGATATTGCAAGAAGCGATCGATGCCGGGTCGGGCGGCGCCTATTTTCCGGTGATCGCAAGACACCTCGATGGAGGCGAGCCCGCCATGATCAGACGCTTTCCCGGCCTGACGCCGACACGCAGCCGCGCCGTCGTTCACGACGACCTCGTGTTCACGGTGGCGGTCGCGCCCGATCCGGTCACCGCCTCGATGTACGAGCAGAGCGCCAAGGCGCTGGCCCGCATCGACGAAAGCCTCGCGCTGTGCGGCACCGACAAGAGCAGGATCCTGTCGGCCATCGTCTACATCACCGACATGGCACGCAAGAGCGACATGAACCGCGCCTGGGACGAATGGGTCGATGCGGCAAATCCGCCGATGCGGGCCTGCATCGGGGTCGATCTCGAACCGCCGCATATCGTGGAGATCGTGGTAACGGCGGCGAGGTGAGATCGTCTCGGAGGATAGCCGATCGGGCGCGGGCCGTTTCGTCGTCATTGCGAGCCAACGGGTCGCGCGAACGCGCGCCCGATGACAGGCTCCGCGAAGCAATCCAGACGTTGGACCTGGAAGTGGATTGCTTCGTCGCGTTGCTCCTCGCAATGACGGAGAGCGTCCGCTCTCAATACTCCCCCGTCTTCCCCGCGTCCTGGCTGGTCTGCACCAGATCGAGGCTGCTTTCGATCTTGCCGAGCATGCGGGCGAAATCCTTTCGCTCGCTCACGGTGAGACAGGACATGATCTCCCACTCCTTGCGCAGAAGCCGGGGAATCAGCCTCCGGTACAGCGCCCGTCCCTTGGGCGTCATGCGCAGAGCGAACTCGCGGCGGTCGTCCTTGTTCTCGACCCGTTCCACCAGCTGCCGGGCCATCAGCGCGGTGACGGCGCGGCTAATGGTGGATTTGTGCGTCCGCGTGCAATGCGCAACGTATTGCGCGCTGCACGCCTCAATGCGGAAGCCGAGCGTCGCCAGCACCCGCCACTCCGGGATATCCAGCCCGTAGCGCTGCTGATATTCGCCGGACAGCGCGGTAGAGACCTCGGCCGCCAGCCGGTTGAGGCGGAATGGCACGAATTTGAACAGGTCGAGTCTGGCCAACAGTCCTCCGACGGGAGTTGACGCGGAAGCGCGCGGGTAGTTTAAGATAGTTGCAATTGCGACTAATTGGCAAGACTGCTGTCCCCTTTATCGGAGCAAGGCGAGCATGGCGCAGCCCGGGTTCCAGCCATCCAAAGTCCAGTCAGCGGCTCAGTTCGGTTACCGTCGCCACGCCGATCAGGACCGGATCGTTGGTAACATTTCTCAATATCCGGTTGTGATTGTCGGCGCCGGGCCGGTCGGGCTGTCGCTGGCGATCGATCTGGCGCAACGTGGCCAGGGCGTGGTGCTGCTCGACGACGCCGACCGGATCGGCGAGGGTTCGCGCGCGATCTGCTTCTCGAAACGCTCGCTCGAATTCTGGGACCGGCTCGGCATCGGCAGCCGGATGGTCGACAAGGGCGTGGTGTGGAGCGTCGGCAGAATCTTTCACGGCGCCTCGCAGCTTTATCAGTTCGATCTGCTGCCGGAGCAGGGTCACAAACGGCCCGCCTTCATCAATCTCCAGCAATTCCATGCCGAAGCCTATCTGGTGGATCGGGTGCAGGAACTCGCCGGCGTTGACCTGCGCTGGCGCAACAAGGTGACCGGACTGGAGCAGCGCAACGACCGCGCGATCCTGACGATCGAGACGCCGGACGGCCCCTATCGGATCGGCGCGAACTATGTCGTCGCCTGCGATGGCGCGCGATCGTCGCTGCGGCAAATGGCAGGCGCGGAATTCGCAGGCAAGGTGTTCGAGGATCAGTTCCTGATCGCCGACGTCAGGATGGCCGCGGCATTTCCGACCGAGCGCTGGTTCTGGTTCGACCCGCCGTTTCACGCCGGGCGGTCCGCGCTGCTGCACAGGCAGCCGGACGACATCTGGCGTATCGATCTGCAGCTTCAATCGGTATGCGGATCCGGTGATCGAAAAGCAGCCGGAGAATGTGCGGCCGCGGATCGCGCGCATGCTCGGGCACGACAAGTTCGAGTTCGAGTGGATCTCGCTCTACAAATTCCAGTGCCGCCGCATGGATAAATTCATCCACGGCCGCGTGATCTTTGCCGGCGACGCCGCGCACCAGGTCTCGCCATTTGGTGCGAGAGGGGCTAATTCCGGTCTGGAGGATGCGGAAAATCTCGCCTGGAAGCTGGACCGCGTGTTGAGGAGAATCTCACCGGAAGCCTTGCTCGAAAGCTATCATCTCGAGCGCAGCGCTGCCGCCGACGAGAACATCAGGGAATCGACACGATCGACCGATTTCATGGCACCTAACTCTCACCAGGAGGCGCGGTTGCGCAAGGCGGTGCTGTCGCTGGCCAAGGAGACAGAGTTCGGCAAACGTATGGTCAATGCCGGGAGGCTGTCGGTTCCCACAATCTACGACTCGCCGCTGTCGACTGCCGATTGCGATGCCTGGCGCGGCGGCCCGCGGCCCGGCGCCTCGATGCTGGATGCGCCGATCACCGCGCCGGCCGGCGAGCCGATCGTATCTGACCGACGCCTTTATCGGTTGCGGAACGAGGCTTACCCTGCTCGCGTTTGGCAACGGCGCCGCGGTCGATCCGCCGGACGGCATCGGCGTGATCCGTGTCGGCGGCGAGGGCGGCTTTTCCGATTCCACGGGACTTGCGGCGGCACGCTACGATGCCGAACCCGGATCGGCCTATCTGTTGCGCCCCGACGGTTATGTCGCCGCGCGTTTTCGTCACCCGACACGAACCGCGCTCGATGCCGCGTTGGCGCGGGCTGCAGGCAACAACTGAGGTCACACCAGAGAGGTTCTTAATGGCATTGTCCACCAGCTCGAACTTCGCCAAACCGGACGATGCGTTTCGCGCGGTCGTCGAAGCCCATCGCGGACTGAGCGACGAGCAGAGCGCCGATCTCGATACGGCGCTGGTTCTCATCCTTGCCAATCATATCGGCGATCTCGATGTGCTGCGCGAAGCGATCGCACTGGCGCAACGCCGGATGATCGACGCCAGCCAGCAACAACAGCAACAACAGTAACGCAGAGGAAAATCGGATTGATGGCCAAGGGTTTCGCGTCCACGACAGATATGGCCGAGAAGAAGATCACCTTCTCCGAGATCGGCACCGACCTTTATGCCTTCACCGCGGAGGGTGACCCAAATTCGGCTGTCATCGTCGGTGACGACGGCTGCATCGTGTTCGACGCGCAGGCGACTCCGGCGATGGCTCATAAAGTGATCGAGCGGGTGCGCACCGTCACCGACAAGCCGATCAAATATGTCGTGCTGTCGCACTATCACGCGGTGCGGGTGCTCGGCGCGTCGGCCTACAAGGCGCAAGCGGTGATCGCGTCGCAGGAAACCCGGCGGCTGGTCGAGGAGCGCGGCCAGCAGGACTGGGATTCGGAATATGGCCGATTTCCGCGGCTGTTTCAGGATGCGCAAAGCATCCCGGGCCTGACCTGGCCGACGCTGACCTTCGAAGGCGAGATGTCGATCTACCTTGGAAAGCGCGAGGTGCGGTTGATGCAGCTCGGCGCCGGACATACCTCCGGCGACATCGTGGCCTGGGTGCCGGATGCGGACGTGATGTTTTCCGGCGACCTGATCGAATACCACTCGGCCTGCTACTGCGGCGACGCGCATTTGCGCGAATGGCCGGCGACGCTGAACGAAATTCGCGCCTTCAATCCCAAGGCGATTGCGCCGGGCCGCGGCGACGCGCTGAAGGGCATCGCGACCGGGCGCGAGGCGATCGCGATGACGCGGGATTTCGTCACCACGCTCTATGGCGCGGCGGAAGCGGCGGTCGCCCGGGGCCGTAACCTCAAGGAAACCATGGCGGCGGCGCGCGAGGTGATGGACCCGAAGTTTTCAAATTTTGCGATTTACGAGCACTGTCTGCCGTTCAATGTCTCGCGCGCCTTCGATGAAGCATCGGGAATCGACGATCCCGTGATCTGGACCGACAAGCGCGACCGGGAAATGTGGGCGGCCCTGCAAGGAGGATGACATGAACATCAACGCCTCACCTGACGCGATCGGCCGCGGCTCCGTCAACATCACGCCCGGCTATATGTCCGGCTTCGGCAACAGTTTTGAGACCGAGGCGCTGCCCGGCGCGCTGCCGATCGGGCGCAACTCACCGCAACGCTGCGCCTACGGGCTTTATGCCGAGCAGCTGTCCGGTTCGCCCTTCACCGCGCCGCGCGGCAGCAACGAACGCTCCTGGCTCTACCGGATCAGGCCTTCGGTCAAGCATTCCGGCCGCTTTGCCAAGGTCGATGCGGGGCTGTGGCGCACCGCGCCATGCCACGAGCAGGAGATTTCGATCGCACAATTGCGCTGGGATCCGGCGCCGATCCCGAAAATCGAGATGACCTTCCTGCAGGGCGTGCAAACCATGACCACGGCGGGAGATGCCGGCACGCAAGCCGGCATGGCGGCGCATGTGTTTCTGATCACCAAATCGATGGTCGATCAGCATTTCTACAATGCCGATGGCGAAATGATGTTTGTGCCGCAGCAGGGTAATCTGCGCTTCGTCACCGAGTTTGGCCGGATCGACGCCGAGCCCGGCGAGATCGTGGTGATCCCGCGCGGCGTGAAATTCCGCGTCGAGATCACGGCCGGCCCCGCGCGCGGCTACCTCTGCGAAAATTACGGCGGCGCCTTCACGTTGCCGGAGCGCGGGCCGATCGGCGCCAATTGCCTTGCCAACGCCCGCGATTTCCTCACCCCGGTTGCGGCCTATGAAGACAAGGACACCCCGACCGAATTGTTCGTGAAATGGGGCGGCTCGCTGTTTGTGACGAAGTTGCCGCATTCGCCGATCGACGTGGTGGCATGGCACGGCAATTATGCGCCGTACAAGTACGATCTGCGGGCCTTTTCGCCGGTCGGCGCCATCGGCTTCGACCATCCGGATCCCTCGATCTTCACCGTGCTGACCTCGCCGTCGGAAACCGCCGGCACCGCCAACATCGATTTCGTGATTTTCCCGGAGCGCTGGGCGGTGGCGGAAAACACGTTTCGTCCGCCCTGGTATCACATGAACATCATGTCGGAATTCATGGGGCTGATCTACGGTGTCTATGACGCCAAGCCGCAGGGTTTTGTGCCCGGCGGGATCAGCCTGCACAACATGATGCTGCCACACGGGCCCGATCGTGAAGCCTTCGACCATGCCAGCAATTCGGAATTGAAGCCGGTCAAGCTGACCGGCACCATGGCCTTCATGTTCGAGACGCGGTTTCCGCAGCGGATCACCGCGCATGCGGCAAAGTCTTCGACGCTGCAGGACGATTATGCGGATTGCTGGAAGGGCCTGGAGAAGCGGTTCGATCCGAACAGGCGGTAGCTTCTTTCTTACCCTCTCTCTACTCGGCCGCCGATCGAAATGAGAGACTGTCACCCCACCCCGCCGCTCTTCCGGACGATGCTTGGCGTCGCCGGGTCGCGTCGACCCTCCCCTTCCAGGGGAGGGTGAAATCCAAACCCAGCTTCGAAAAACCATGCCCCATCCCAATGATCCCTCGCTCCGCTCCTTCGTCCCGGTCGACGCCGCGTCGGACTTCCCGATTCAGAATCTTCCGTACGGTGTGTTCTCGACCACGGCGATGCCGGCGCCGCGCGTCGGCATCGCGATTGGCGACTTCGTGCTTGATCTATGGGAGCTTGAGCAGGATTGCCGGCTGCCGGTCCGCAATCTCGGTGTGTTTTCCGCCCCATCGCTCAATCCCTTCATGGCGCTGGGGCCGAAAGTCTGGTCGCAGACAAGAGCTCGGATCAGCGAATTGTTGCGTCACGACAATGACGAGCTGCGCGACAACCCCGGTTTGCGTGCACGCGCGCTGGTGCCGATGGCGCAGACAAGGCTGCATCTGCCGTTCACGGTCGCCGGCTACACCGACTTTTACTCGTCGAAGGAGCACGCCACCAATGTCGGCGTCATGTTCCGCGGCAAGGACAATGCGTTGCAGCCGAACTGGCTGCATATGCCGATCGGCTACAATGGACGGGCGTCGACCGTGGTGGTCTCCGGCACCAGGGTGCGCCGCCCGCGCGGCCAGTTGAAGCCAGCGACTGCGGAAACCCCGAGTTTCGGCCCCTGCCAGCGGCTCGACTTCGAACTCGAAATGGGTGCCGTGATCGGGCTGCCGTCGGCAATGGGCGAGATGCTGACCGAAGCGCAGGCCGAGGAGATGATTTTCGGCTTTGTGCTATTGAACGACTGGAGCGCGCGCGACATCCAGCAATGGGAATATGTGCCGCTCGGGCCGTTCCAGGCCAAGGCGTTTGCGACCTCGATCAGCCCGTGGGTGGTCACCCGCGAAGCCCTGGAGCCGTTCCGGCTTCATGGTCCCCGACAGGATCCGGCGCCGCTGTCCTATCTGCAGCAGGCGCGGCCGAACAATTACGACCTGCAGCTCGACGTTGCGCTGCGCGCGGCATCGATGAATGAAGCGGTCAATATCTGCCACACCAATTTCAAATACATGTACTGGTCGTCGGTGCAGCAGCTGGTGCATCACGCCTCCTCCGGCTGCGCCATGAATGTCGGCGATCTCCTGGGCAGCGGCACGATTAGCGGCCCCGAGAAGACCCAGCGCGGCAGCCTGCTCGAAATTTCCTGGAACGGCACCGAGCCGATCGAATTGCCTGATGGCATCAAGCGAACGTTTCTTGAAGACGGCGATTCGCTGGCTATGCGCGGCTGGTGCCAGGGCGACGGCTATCGCGTCGGTTTTGGCGAGGTCGAGGGGACGATCCTGCCGGTCCTCTAACCCGTCATTGCGAGCGTAAGCGAAGCAATCCATCGGGCCGCGAAGAAAGTATGGATTGCTTCGTCGCTAACGCTCCTCGCAATGACGGTGGGGAGAGTTCAGCGTTCCTCGGACCGAATATTCCTGATCTGCGCCGAATACGCGGCAATGTCGTCGATGCTGTATTTAAGATGCACGCGCTTGGTCGAGGGCGGCTGGTTGGCAACGCAGGCGCCCGGCCGCCATTCCCGCGCCGGCCTTATCGGCGGTTCGGCAAAGCCGCCGCCGCAGTTCGGGCACACATTATGGAGTTTGGTCTCGACGCACTCCGCGCAAAACGTGCACTCATAGCTGCAGATGCGCGCTTCCGTTGAATTGGGCGGAAGGTCCTTGTCGCAATATTCGCAGTTTGGTCGCAGTTGCAGCGCCACGATCGTCGCGTCCTCTTCAAGCGGCGCGGATCATGACAAATCAGACGCGCGATACGAATGACGAATATCCCTCGATTTCGGACGAGCCTGGTCGGGACGAAAATATCCAGCTATTTTCCCGCCTGCCAGTCACTGACGAGGCTTGCGATGTCGGCCGTTACGGTCTCGCGGATCGCCGACGGCGTGCGCGAAAAGCGCGGCGCCGGTGCGGGCTGGGTGACACCGTGACGATTGACGAAAATCTTTCGCGCCGCCACGTGCGGATGCCGTGGCGCCTCCGCCATGGTCAGGACTGGCGCGAAGCAGACGTCGGTGCCCTCCATGATCTTGCACCATTCCTCGCGGGTCCTGGTCCTGAAGACATCGGCCAGTTTCTGCCTGAGCGTGGGCCAGGCCCTGCGGTCCATCTGCGCGTCGAAGGCTTCATCCGAGAGGCCGGCCAGCTGCCGCAGCAATGTGTAGAATTGCGGCTCGATCGCGCCGATCGAGATGAATTGGCCGCAGGCGCATTCGTAGACGCCGTAGAAGTGCGCGCCGCCGTCGAGGAAATTGCTCTCGCGCCCTTCGGTCCAGCGGCCCGTCGCCGTCATGTCGAAAAAAAACGACATCAGCGAGGCCGCGCCATCGCACATCGCCGCATCCACCACCTGTCCCCTGCCGGAGGTCTTCGCCTCCAGCAGGGCGGCGAGCACGCCGACCACCAGGTAAAGCGCGCCGCCGCCGAAATCGCCGACCAGATTGAGCGGCGGGATCGGCTTCTCCGCAGGCCCGATCGCGGCCAGCGCGCCGGTAACCGAGATGTAGTTGATATCGTGGCCGGCGGCCTGCGCCAGCGGGCCTTCCTGGCCCCAACCGGTCATGCGGCCATAGACCAGCTTCGGGTTTCGCGCCTGCACGATGTCGGGGCCGAGCCCGAGCCGCTCCATCACCCCTGGCCGGAAGCCTTCGATCAGCGCATCGGCGCGTTCAAGCAGGTCAAGCACCTGGCCGACCGCGGCCTCGTCCTTCAAATCGAGTTCGACGACCTTGCGTCCGCGCCCGGCCGCCGATTTGAGGTTCTTTCTGGCGCCGACGCGATCGAGCGTGACCACCTCCGCGCCCATATCCGCCAGTAGCATGCAGGCAAAGGGCCCGGGGCCGATGCCGGCAAATTCAACGATGCGGAAACCGGTCAGCGGGCCGGAGACGCGGGTCGATGATTGTGGCTCTGATTTGTCGAGCACGCTGTTATTCCCTGAGCGTTTCCTCACCGAAATTGTCTCGCCTTGGGCAGCATGTAGCAAGAACCTTTTGCGGAGAATATGGGCAAAAACAAAGCGGCGCGCTCACCTCGCGCGCCGCTTGCATGGCTGTTGTGTTGATGGGCCGTCAGCCTGCCGCAGTCACCGCGCGCTGTGCCATGACCTTGATCAGGTTGGCGCGATAGTCCGACGATCCCTGAATATCGCTCATCAAGCCGTTGGTGGGAATCTTGATGCCGTCGAGCGCCGATGCCGACCAGTTGGCTTTCAGTGCCGCCTCGATCGCCGGTACCCGCATGACGCCGTTCTGCGACGCGCCGGTCGCGGCGACGCGAACGTCGCCCGACTTGGTTCTGACCACAAACACGCCGGTCAGAGCGAACCGCGAGGCCGGATGGGGAAACTTGGAATACCCCGCCTTGGCCGGAATCGGGAACGAAACCGCGGTAATGATCTCGCCGTCCGTCAGTGCCGTCGAAAACAGGCCCTTGAAGAAATCATCGGCCGCTATGCTGCGCTTGTTGGTCTTGACGGTCGCGCCGAGCGCGAGTACCGCCGCCGGATAGTCCGCGGCCGGGTCGTTGTTGGCGATCGAGCCGCCGATGGTGCCGCGATAGCGCACGGCCGGATCGCCGATCAGCGAGGCGAGGTGGGCGAGCGCCGGAATCGCCTTTTGCACAGGTCCGCTTCCAGCCACATCGAAATGGGTGGTCGCCGCCTTGATCGTCACCGCGTCGGCGGAAACCTCGATGCCGACGAGATCCTTGATCTTGCCAATGTCGATCACGTCGGACGGCGAGGCCAGCCGCTGCTTCATCACCGGAATCAGGGTGTGGCCCCCGGCGAGATATTTCGATTCCGCGCCCTTTGCGAACAGCGCCGCGGCCTCATCGACGGAAGAGGGACGATGGTAAGTTGTCTCGTACATGATACATCTCCCGAATTTCTATTTCTTGTCGCGTTGTCTTCACGCGAACCGGATGCCCTTCGCTCGAAAACACTCTTATGCGGCGTTGCCGTGGATCGCGTGCCACACCCGGTCGGGTGTCGCCGGCATCTCGAGCTTGTCATGGCCGATCGCGTCGGTGATGGCGTTGATCACGGCGGCGGATGCGCCGATCGCGCCGGCCTCGCCGCACCCCTTGACGCCCAGCGGATTGCCCGGGCACAGCGTCGTGGTGTGGTTCAGTTTGAACGACGGCAGATCGTCCGCGCGCGGCATGGTGTAGTCCATGAACGACGCGGTCACGAGCTGGCCCGAGCCGTCATAAACCGCGCCTTCGAGCAGGGCCTGGCCGATGCCCTGCGCCAGACCGCCATGGACCTGACCTTCGACGATCATCGGATTGATCAGCCGGCCGAAATCGTCGGCCGCAACGAAATTAACGAAAGAGGTCTTGCCGGTGGCGGAATCGACCTCGAGCTCGCAGATATAGGCGCCCGCCGGGAAGGTGAAGTTGGTGGGATCGTAAAACGCGGTTTCCTTCAGGCCCGGCTCCATGCCGTCGGGCAGATTGTGCGCGGTATAGGCGGCGAGCGCGACCATCGGCAGCGCGATCGATTTGTCGGTACCGGTGACCTTGAACTCGCCGTTTTCGATGACGATGTCGCCCTCTGACGCCTCCAGCAGATGCGCCGCGATTTTCTTGCCCTTGGCTTCGACCTTTTCCATTGCCTTCATGATCGCGGTGCCGCCGACCGCGAGCGAGCGCGAGCCGTATGTGCCCATGCCGAACTGCACCTTGTCGGTGTCGCCGTGAACGATCTGCACCTGGCTGATCGGAACGCCGAGACGCTCTGAAATCAGCTGCGCGAAGGTGGTCTCATGGCCCTGGCCGTGGCTGTGTGAGCCGGTGAGGACTTCGATGGTGCCGACCGGATTGACGCGGACTTCGGCGGATTCCCACAGACCGACGCCGGCGCCTAGGCTGCCGACCGCCTTCGACGGCGCAATGCCGCAGGCCTCGATGTAGCAGGAGAAGCCGATGCCGCGCAGCTTGCCTTCGGACTTGGCCTTGGCCTTGCGGGCGGGGAAACCGGCGTAGTCGATCGCCTTCAGCGCGACGTCGAGCGAGGCGCCGAAGTCCCCGACGTCATAGGCCATGATCACGGGTGTCTGATGGGGAAATTGCGTGATGAAATTCTTGCGACGCAATTCCGCCGGATCGACCTTCAACTGCCGCGCCGCGGTCTCCATCATGCGTTCGACCAGGAAACTTGCCTCCGGGCGGCCTGCGCCGCGATAGGCATCGACCGGCACGGTATTGGTATAGACCGTGATCACCTCGGCATGGATGGCCGGGATATTGTACTGGCCCGACAGCAGCGTCGCATAGAGATAGGTCGGCACCGCCGACGAGAACAGCGACATATAGGCGCCAAGGTTGGCGTGGGTTTTCACCCGCAGGCCCAGAATCCGGTTGTCCTTGTCGAACGCCATCTCCGCCTTGCTGATGTGATCGCGGCCGTGGGCGTCGGTAAGAAAGGCCTCGGTGCGGTCGCCGGTCCACTTCACCGGGCGTCTCACCTTCTTGGAGGCCCACAGCGCCACCATCTCTTCCGGATAGATGTAGATCTTCGAACCGAAGCCGCCGCCGACGTCGGGGGCGATCACCCGCAGCTTGTGCTCCGGCGCGATGTTGTAGAATGCCGACAGCACGAGGCGCGCGACATGCGGATTTTGCGAGGTCGTATAGAGCGTGAAATGTTCTTCCGCCTCGTTATATTCCGCGATCGCCGCGCGCGGCTCCATCGCGTTCGGAACCAGGCGGTTATTGGTGATCTCCATCGTGACCACATTGGCCGCCTTGCTGAAAGCGTCCTTGACGGCAGCCTCGTCGCCGATCGCCCAGTCGTAGATCACGTTGCCCGGCGCCTCCGGGTGAAGCTGCGGCGCGCCCGGCTTGATCGCCGCGCGAATATCGGCGGCGGCCGGAAGTTCTTCGTAATTGACGACAACGGCTTCCGCCGCATCCTTGGCCTGGTTCTTGGTCTCGGCGATCACGACCGCGACGGCCTGGCCGACGAAGCGCACCGTCTCCGGCGCCATCGCCGGCCACGCACCCATCTTCATCGGCGCGCCATCCTTGGATGTAATCGCCCAGCCGCAAATCAGATTGCCGACCTTGTCATCGATGATCTGCTGTCCGGTCAGTACGCCGACCACGCCCGGCATCTTCATCGCCGCGGAGGAATCGATGCTCTTGACCTTGGCATGGGCGTGCGGGCTGCGGACGAAATGGGCAAACGTCATGCCCTGCAGCTTGATGTCGTCGACATATCGACCCTTGCCGGTGATGAAACGGCGGTCTTCCTTGCGCACCACGCTGGCGCCAATACCTTCAACACCCATTGCATTTCTCCCTGTCGGACCGCATGACCTGCGCAAATTCGCAACAGACGCCGATCGCAGCCGGTTTTGATTGCCTGAAACCCTGACCCAGCGGATCAGGGATTATTCCGCGGCTTGCGCGACCTTCATGCGGCCGGCGGCGTCGAGCACCGATTTGACGATGTTGTGGTAGCCGGTGCAGCGGCAGATATTGCCTTCCAGTTCGTGCCGGACGGTTGCCTCGTCGAGCTTGCCACCGTGGCGATGGACGATGTCGATCGCCGACATGATCATGCCCGGCGTGCAGTAGCCGCATTGCAGGCCATGATTGTCGCGGAACGCGGCCTGCATCGGGTGCAGTTCGTCGCCCTTCGCGATACCCTCAATGGTGGTGACATTGGCGCCGTTGGCTTGTCCGACCAGCACCGTGCAGGATTTGACCGCACGCCCGTCGATATGCACGACACAGGCGCCGCACTGGCTCGTGTCGCAGCCGACATGGGTGCCGGTCAGATTCAGATGATCGCGCAAGAGCTGGACAAGAAGCGTGCGGTCCTCGACGTCAGCCGAGACCGATTTGCCGTTTACCGTCAGTTTGACTGTAGACACGCGCATTACCTCCCGGAGGTTTTTATTTGTTTCAATTAGAGGCACGGGGGCGGGACTTTGCAACTAGGAATTTCGTCGCGGTTGCGTCCTGTTGCCATCAGGAAGGCTTGATGGGCGCGTTTGCGCTTCTATCGTCGTTCTGCCAAACGCCGGGATCCATGCCAGCTGAAGTGATTTTTCCGGCAGGCTGCTGCGCCCCTTTTGTCCCGTCGGTGCCGTGGGTTAGGAGGGTCGTTACCGGCGGAACGATCCTTGAGCAGCTGCCGCGGATCACGGCTGCAAATTTGTGGCTTTCTCGGTGCCGGACTTGATGGTCTATTTTGGCCCGAGGGTCGATAGGGAAACGTTGCCGTGATTGACAAGCGTGTGAATACCACCGCCGAGGCCGTTGCCGGGGTTCGCGACGGTTCGACGGTATTGGTGGCCGGCTTCGGCGCCGTCGGGGTTGCCGATCATCTGCTCGATGCCCTCCACGAACAGGGCGCGAGGGAGCTCACCATCGTGGCCAACAATTCCGGCAATGGCGATTACGGGCTCGCCAGGCTCATCAATGCCGGTCGGGTCCGCAAGGTGATCTGCTCCTATCCGCGCTCCGGCGACTATAGCGCCTTTCTCAATGCGTACCGCGCCAAGAGCCTTGAGCTGGAACTGGTCCCGCAAGGCACCATCAGCGAACGCATGCGCTGCCATGCGGCGGGCCTTGGCGGATTTTTCTCGCCGGTCTCGGCAGGAACAAAACTGGCGGAGGGCAAGGAAACCCGTGAGATCGACGGCCGTTTGCATGTGTTCGAGAAGCCGTTGAAGGGCGATGTCGCCCTGATCAAGGCCAACAAGGCCGACCGTTGGGGCAATCTGACTTACATAAAGTCGGCGCGGAATTTCAATCCGGTGATGGCGATGGCCGCCGACCTGACGGTGGTTGAAGTCGACGCCGTGGTGGAGCTTGGCGAACTGGATCCGGAAGCCGTTGTCACGCCGAGTATCTTTGTCGACCGCGTGGTCGTCGTTGGAGCCGATGCATGATCCCCAAATCCTGGCAGCCCCTGACCCGTGAACAAATGGCCTGGCGCGCCGCGCAGGATCTGACGGAAGGCGACTACGTCAATCTCGGCATCGGCATTCCAACGCTCGCGGCGAGCTACGTTCCGCCCGGTCGCGAGGTGATCTTTCACAGCGAGAACGGCATCCTCGGCATAGGCCCGAAGCCGGAGCCCGGCAATGAGGACCCGAATATGGTCGATGCCGGCAAGAACAAGACCACCCTGGTCCCGGGCGGCCGCTTCGTCCACCATGCCGACGCCTTCCTGATGATCCGCGGCGGCCACCTTGATGTCAGCCTGCTCGGCGCCTTCGAAGTATCCGAAAGCGGCGATCTGGCGAACTGGACCACCGAAGACCCCGCGTTCCCGCCCGGGGTCGGCGGCGCCATGGACCTGGCGGTTGGCGCCAGGGCCATCCGGGTCATCATGGAGCACACCAGCAAGAGGGGCGAGCCGCGCATCCTGAAGGCTTGCACCTATCCGCTTACCGCGGCCGCTTGCGTGAAGCGCATTTATACCAATCTCGCGGTGATCGATGTGACGCCGCAGGCGCTGCTTGTGATCGAGATGATTGCAGGAATGACGCTTGAGAAACTGCAGGCCTTGACCGAGCCGAGGCTGCAACTGGCGCCGGATTGGCGGGTATTGGCGCCGCCGGAGGCCCCCGAGGCCCGGGCGGCGTAGGCCGTCCTGACCTTTTGCAGCACTTGTCCGGATCGGCGCCGGCCTCGAATTTACGACCTCTTATCCATTCTACTTTAGGTTTCCCGACCAGGTTCGGGGACCGGCTTTTCCCGATTCCGCTGGTTTTTAAAGAGGGATGGGGGGTCGCGGTGAGGTTGTTGAAGCGCGTCTGGCTGAAATCGATCTCGTTAAAGCTCCCGACCTTGCGATTTCGTGGAAAAATCACGCTTGGCTTTGCGATCGTGCTCGCCATCTCGGCGGTCAGCATGGGCATCGCCTATCTCGGCTTTGAGCACGTCTCCGCCGGCGTGGTGGCTTACCGAAACAGCGTGTCGGAATCCGATCTGGCCAAGAATATCGATCGCGAGCTGATCGCGTACCGGGCGCTGACGCGATATTATGTGGTGACCGGAAAGGAAGACGACGCCAAAGCCGCGCTGGTGGCCGAAGCCGGTCTGAAGGACGCCATCGACCAGTCGATGAAGAGCACCACGAACGCGGCGCGCGTCAATCAGATCACCCGCCTGGCCCGCGAATTCCGTGCCTTTACCAAGATCTTTGGCGCTGTTGTCAAGGCCAAGCGCGACAACGAGCTGGTGACGCAAAATCAGCTCATGCGCAGCGGCAATTTGATGCGTTACAAGCTCGACGACCTCCCCAGCAGCGTCGATGACGACGCGGAGCTTGCGGCGGTCACCCTTGCTGCGAAAAAGGTGGCGGCGCAGTTTCAGACCGCGATGGCGCTCAGCGAGCACCTTCGTCGTCAATTCCGACCAGGCGGTCGCCGCCAGCGCACTGGCGCGCCTCAAGTTCGTGGAGACCGCGCTGCAGGCGATTCCGTCGTCCGACGAAAAGGTCGCGCAGGCGGTCAAGGAAGCTTCCGCACTGCTTGAGGAATATCGGCAAGCGCTGACCAAACTGATCGAGAATTCGAAGGAGGTCGATGAGCTGGCTGTCGAAATGGCCGAATCCGCGACAGAGATCATGAAGGGCTCGAACGCGATGAAGGCGGACCTGCTCGCCGATCAACAGCGGCTCGATTCCGAATCGGATGCCGCCATCAGCGAGACGCAGCGGCTGGTGGTGATGCTCGCGCTCGGCGGCTTCCTGCTGGGCGGGGCGCTCGCCATGTTGCTGGGCAAGGGAATTTCGCGGCCAATGATCGCGATGTGCAAGGCGATGCGCGAACTCGCCAGCGGCAATTTCGATGTCGTTCTGCCGGGTCTTGGCCGCAGGGATGAACTCGGCGAAATGGCCGGCGCCGTGGAAGAGTTCAAGATGCAGGCGATCGCCAAGGCCGAGCGCGATGCGGCCGAGCATGATGCACAGAACAAGGCCAGCGCGGCGGCGCGGCGCGACGAACTCATTCGCTTCGCCGACGATTTCGAAGCGGCGGTCGGCGCCATCGTCGCCAACGTCTCGGCGTCCGCCGTTCAGCTCGAAGCGGCTGCCGGAACATTGACGCGAACCGCGGAAACTACGCAAACCCTGTCCAGCCAGGCCGCCGGCGCATCGGAAGAAGCGTCGAGCAACATGCAATCGGTAGCCACCGCGACGGAGGAGCTTTCCGCGTCGGTCGATGAGATCGGAAGACAGGTTGAGGAATCCAACCGGATCGCTGAAGCGGCGGTCGTCCAGGCCGAGCAGACCGATGGGCGGATCGGCAAATTGTCCCGCGCCGCGCAGGAAATCGGCGACGTGGTCAAACTGATCACCGCCATCGCCGAGCAGACCAATCTGCTGGCGCTGAATGCGACCATCGAAGCTGCCCGCGCCGGCGAGGCCGGCCGCGGCTTCGCCGTCGTCGCCTCCGAGGTCAAATCGCTCGCCAGCCAGACTGCGAAAGCGACCGACGAGATTTCGTCGCACATTGCCGGCATGCAGGGCGCGACGCAGGAATCGGTTGCCGCCATCAAGGAGATCGGCGGCACCATCGGGCAGATCTCGACCATCGCATCGACGATCGCCAGTGCCGTGCAGGAACAGGGTTCGGCGACCCAGGAAATCGCGCGCAGCGTTCAGACCGTCGCCCAGGGCACCCACAAGGCCGCCGCCAATATCATGGAAGTCAACCGGGGCGCGGCGGAAACCGGCGCCGCATCGGGGAACGTGCTGGACTCCGCGCGCGCGCTCTCGACGGAAAGCACGCGATTGCGCGAGGAACTCGACCGCTTCATGGCCAACATCCGCGCGGCCTGATTGCTCATTCCGGGCGCGCGCCCGAGCCCGGCTTTACCCGAGTTCGGCTGCAAGACTCGCCAAGTCGGCAATAGCCGCGCCGTCGGCGACAAGCGCTAAGCGCTTGCGCGGCGGGGGACGTCATGGTCCCTGTCTCTGCCAAATTGCCGCTTTAACTCCAGCTTGGCCCGCTCAAGTCGTTCTCGCTGCGGCTTCGGCAGGGCCTTGCCGGCACGGTTGATGTAGAAGGTCAGCATCGAAAGCGCGGAGCGATAGGCGCCGGCCTTGCGGCGCGAACTGGCTTCCGCCGAGCGCTTGAGCGAGGCAGCGATCTTTTTCGGATCGGCGAGGGTGAAGACGCCTTGCCTCAGATCGAGCGCGTCGCTCTCTTTGGTCACGCGCTGCGACCAGCGCTTGGGCGAAGCCTTTCGCCGGGATGTTGTCTTGCGCGCGGTTTTTCCTGTGCTCTTGCGCGTTGCAGCTTTGCGCGCCGCCGTCGATTTTCGATTCCCGATCATGCCAACTCCAGCCTGTTTTAAGCCCGTTTTGGCGCAAACGAGGACGGAGAGAATAGGTTCCCTTGCCGCAATGCGGGAACCCCGGTCCCTCCAGCGCGTTGATTTTCCAGTCGGCGGGCGCCAAGGCTCAAAATAGGCCCAAAACAGGGCTGTAAACCTTGCAGCGTCAGTTTACCGGGGATCCCCTCATTGGTTCAGTTCGATGGATTTGCAGCTACGGCAGGGCGGTTTGACGGTTGCTGCAGCCAAACCTGTGACCTCCAACGACGGTCGCGTCATTGAAACCAGCATTCCCTATCGCCTCGATGCGCTGCGCTGGAGCGGTTTCCACACCCGCGTCGTGCTTGCGCTGGGCATTACCTGGATTCTCGATGGACTTGAGGTCACGCTGGCGGGCGCGTTGTCCGGAGCACTGAAGCAAAGTCCCACCCTGCATTTTTCGAATTTCGACGTCGGACTTTCCAACAGCCTGTATCTCGCCGGCGCGGTGCTCGGCGCATTGGGGTTTGGCTGGCTCACCGATCGGATCGGCCGCAAGAAGCTGTTCTTCATCACGCTGGCTCTGTATCTGGCGGCCACCGCGGCGACGGCGCTCTCCTGGAGCATCGCAAGCTACGCGCTGTTCCGATTCCTGACCGGCGCCGGCATCGGCGGCGAGTACACCGCGATCAATTCGACGATCCAGGAACTGGTACCGGCACGTTATCGCGGATGGACCGATCTTGTCATCAATGGCAGTTTCTGGATCGGCGCGGCGCTTGGCGCGATCTGCGCGATCGTTCTGCTCGATCCGCACCTGATCGGCGCCGATCTCGGCTGGCGGCTCGCTTACCTCACCGGCGCCTGCCTCGGCCTGGTGGTGTTTGTGATGCGGATGTGGATCCCGGAGAGTCCGCGGTGGCTGGTCATCCACGGTCATCCCGATCGCGCCAATGCGATCGTGGACGACATCGAACGGTCGGTCACCGGACAGATACAGGAGGCACGTCAACAGCCATGGCCCAAGCTGAAGCTGAGAATGCGAAATCACACGCCGCTGCGCGAGGTCGCGCACACGCTGTTTTCGCTCTATCGCCAGCGTTCGCTGGTCGGCTTGGCATTGATGGTGGCGCAGGCGTTCTTCTACAACGCGATTTTCTTCACCTTCGCGCTTGTATTGACCGACTTCTACGGGATCGCGGCCGACCAGGTCGGCTGGTACATCCTTCCTTTCGCCGCCGGCAATTTTCTGGGGCCGCTGTTGCTCGGCCGGCTGTTCGACACCCTGGGCCGCCGCGCGATGATCACGTTCACTTATGGAATTTCGGGCGTTCTGCTCGCGCTATCGGGCTATCTTTTTAAAATCGGCGTGTTGAGCGCCGAGAGTCAGACCATCGCCTGGATGCTGATCTTCTTCTGTGCTTCGCCGGCCGCGAGCAGCGCGTATCTCACCGTCAGCGAGACCTTTCCGCTGGAAGTCCGCGCGCTCGCGATCGCATTGTTCTATGCGGTGGGGACGGGAATTGGCGGCGTCGCCGGGCCGGTCTTGTTCGGGGCGTTGATCGATACCGGATCGCGCGCCAGCGTTTTCGCGGGCTATCTGCTGGGTGCGGGATTGATGGTCGGCGCCGCCGCGATCGCATGGCGGTATTGCATCGCCGCCGAGCGCCGGACGCTGGAATCGGTGACACGGCCGCTGGCTTTTGTGGAGTAGGATGACATGAACCGAAGTTTGGCAAATCAGAATTTGGCCGAGGGGCCGGTGCGGGAAGAAGACACATTACAACCGGGAAGGGCGCCGCTGAAGCTGGTGGCGGGGGAACTTGCGCAGCGCCTGGGCGAATGCGCGATCCTGCTCGACATTGACGGCACCCTGCTCGACCTCGCGCCGACGCCGCGCGAGGTGTGGGTTCCGCCGGGCCTGGCGGAGACGTTGAGCCGCCTGCGGGACAGGACCTCGGGCGCGCTGGCGCTGGTCAGCGGGCGTTCGCTGAACGATATCGATCTGATCTTTGCCCCCGAGCAGTTTCCCGCGGTCGGAGGCCACGGCGCAGAAATGCGGATCTCCGTCGACAGTGAAGCCGTGGCCGTCCATGCTCCGCCGATGGACAAGGAGTTAAAGCGCCGTCTTGCCGCCATTGCCAAACTCAGCCCGGGAATTCTGCTCGAGGACAAGGGCTATTCGCTGGCGCTTCACTACCGGCTGGCGCCGCATGCGGAGAAGGCAATTTACGAGGCGGTCTCCCTGATCAGGGCGGATCTGCCCAACGCGCCCATCGAGGTGTTACCCGGAAAATGCGTCTGCGAAATCAAGCAATCCGGTTTCGACAAGGCGACCGGCGTCCGCGAATTGATGACCCACGCGCCGTTTCGGGGCCGCCGTCCATTTTTCATCGGGGATGACGTCACCGACGAGTCGGTGTTTGCGATGATGCCCGATCTTGGCGGGCTGGCATTTTCCGTGGGCCGCCGCGCGCAGGGCGTAGCCGATTATTTTGACGAGCCGCGCGACGTGCGCGCCTGGCTGGCCCGTCTCATTGATGGCGAAGCCGGGGCAAGACGGTGAGCGGGTTCGGGCACCCCTGGCGATTTGTGACGAGATCTGAGCGCTTTTGCGTGCAGACGGCTATTTCCATGATTTTTACTGTCGTTGATATTCGCGTTTCAGGACTGCCGCGCCTGAATTTGGTTTCATTTCGTTGAAAGGGTGATCAGGAACCATATTGATGAATGGCTGTTAACCCGCGAGCGAAACATCAGGAGGTGACCCTGTGAGCCTCGTCGTCGTCTCAAATCGCGTCGCGCGCGGCAATGCCAATGAGCCCATGACGGGGGGACTCGCCGCCGCTTTGCTGCCGGTGGTGGAGAAATCCGGGGCAATTTGGGTCGGTTCGAGCGGCCGCGTCCGCGACGGTGCCCAGAAGGAACCCTTTGCCGAAATCGAAGCACTTGGCGCAGGCGCGCTGGCGATGCTGGATCTGCCGGCTGCCCATTACGGCGGGTATTATGAAGGCTTTGCCAATTCCGCATTGTGGCCGGCGCTGCATTCCCGCGTCGATCTGATCCGCGCCTCGCAAGAAGACTATCTTTCCTATCGCGAAGTGAACGCCTTCATGGCGCGCGCGCTGCTGCGTTTCAGAAAGCCCGATACCGTGTTCTGGATCCAGGATTATCATTTCCTGGCGCTGGGTGCGGAACTGCGCGATCTTGGCGTGACGCAGCCGGTCGGCTTCTTCCTGCATACGCCGTGGCCGGCACGTGCTCTCATGGAAGGCGTTCCCCATCATCGCGAGCTGATCGAGGCGATGCTGGCCTACGATCTGATCGGATTCCAGACCCGGGACGATTGCGAGAATTTTATCGGATATCTTTCGTCCTGTCCCGGCTTCGAGATCGAAGACGGTGTGGTGACGTCTCGTTATGGCAAATCACGCCTTGCGGTGTTTCCGATCGGCATCGATGCTGAAAAATTCGCGCGCCAGGCCGCCAAGGCAATGTCCCACCCCGATGTATCGCGATTGCGTCGAAGCCTGAACGGCGAGAAGCTGGCGATCGGTGTCGATCGGCTGGATTATTCCAAGGGGCTGGTCAACCGCATCAGCGCGTTCGACCGGATGTGGACCCTGCAGCCGGCGCTTGCGCGCACGGTGTCCTTGCTGCAGATCGCGACACCCTCGCGCGGCGCGATCGAAGCCTACGGCAATCTGCAAAGCGAACTCGCCAAGCTCGTCAGCGATGTCAACGGCCGCCACGGCGAAGCGGATTGGACCCCGATCCGCTATCTCAACAAGGGCTTTAGCCAGACGGTGCTGGCGGGACTTTACCGCACCGCCCAGGTCGGCGTCGTCACGCCACTGAATGACGGAATGAATCTGGTCGCCAAGGAATATGTCGCCGCACAAAATCCGGCGGATCCCGGTGTGCTGGTGCTATCGAAATTTGCCGGGGCGGCTGACGAACTGGATACGGCGCTGCTGGTCAACCCTCACGATATCGACGGCATGGCGCGGACCATCGCGGTGGCGCTCTCGATGCCGCTGATTGAGCGGCGCATGCGTTGGGAAGCGATGATGGCAAAACTTCGCAACCATACCATCCAGCAATGGTTTGCCGATTTTATCGACGCGTTGCAGGAGACCCGGATCGACAAGGCTGCGGCCACGCGGCCGATGATCGAGACGTCGACATTGTGGCCCGTTCGCTCGGCCAATGCAGGCGCGCGGTATCACTAGTCTGCTGCCTTGACGCGTTTTCTGTCCGCGAACTGGTCTCCAGGACCGGGGCGGGCTTTTCACTCGAAAACGTTCTAGTAACAATACGACACGCCATCGAGAATGGCGCAGCGCGCCTTGTTCGGCGCGTTCGGGTCATCCAGCGGGACCGCGCCCTTGCCCTGGCCGACGAACACGCCGGGGCCCACCTTCACCGACGATTTGTTGCCGATGATGACGCTCTGATGGGGGGATGCACTCGATCGCGTGCCGTCCGGCCAGATGATGGCATCGCCCGACAGCATGCCCCGCCGGCCGTCATCGCAGGTCACCGCGTCACCTTCCCGATGGCAGTTTTGCGCCAGCGCGGTCCCCGCATGGCCTGTGACCACGAAAAGAAAAACCACAGACCTCAGCGTCCGATTGATCGTCATGTCGCCCTCCAGACAGCCGCTTTGCCGCCTATCAACCGTCGCAGCTTACCGGCCGCCGGTTCAAGGGTCTCGGGCCTGCCGCCACCGCCGCGGCGCGAGTGTAGAATTATGAAGTGTTTTCAATCGGTTGTGGAAATAGCCGGCATTGCGCCCGCGGTCACTTGCAAAAGTCCTCTTGCCCCTTCAAGAGAGTAGCATCCGGAGAGATGGCCGAGTGGCTTAAGGCGCACGCTTGGAAAGCGTGTGTGCGGGAAACCGTACCGTGGGTTCGAATCCCACTCTCTCCGCCACCCGCCCGAGCGTTCAGACTTCTGCGTCAACGAACAGGCTGAAAATCCCCCAGCAAAGTGGGATTTTCGAGGATCATGGCTGTACTGGAGATTGCCGATTTTCGGTACAATTGGTCTGGAGAAGGCATTTTTCTCCAGGGCTTCGTACTTCGTCGGTTTGGTACGGTTTAGAAAAGTGAAGCGCCAGAGGCACAAGTTGAAATCAAAATTGGCGTCGGTTCGAGTCTCCGTTGGATGAGCGAGAGTAGCCGAGTCTCCAGACTAGAAGCTCTCAGCATGACGTGTCATGCGGTCAGAGAGTAAAATATTGCCTATAAGGAAAACAATGTCAGCTGATAAGGTCAAAGACACTTCGCCTAAAAAACCGATCGCCGAGAACAAGATTGTCGAAGCTAAGCCGGAATCCCCACCAAGACTGAAAACCAGCCTGACACTTTACCAAAAAAGCAAGGCATGGGCGAGGATCAGAAGCCGGTATCCAAAGCCTACAAGGACAACTGGAACGACATTTTTGGAAAGAAGAAGAAGAAGCGATAGCAAGAGTGGACGTTCCGCAGGTGAAGTTATGACCGACAACGAGAAAAGCACCGATCCGGGTCTCTCGGCCGCTGAACGAAAAGAGCTTAGAAGTCGCGAAGCTAAGGAGGCGATTGCCGATCATGAAGAAGATCAGCGGGCGCTTCACTCAAATCATGAACGCCTGCGGGCGGAGCGCTTGGCGCGGGAGGCGGCGGCGGGACCGGTGCTCTATCCTGCACTCGAACTGCCGGATAATACGCCGATCGACAACGTCCGATTTTCTGCGAGGATCCGAAACGCGCTAACAGCTGCGGGCTGGCGAACCGTCGGCGAAATTCGGGAAGCTTCCGACGCAACCCTGCTGGGCCTGCAGGACCTCGGCAAAGGCTCTGTGGCCCAGCTTCGTGAGTCGCTTGGTCTTCCGTCGAAAGATGGGGTGCGACCAGCCGGACCAAAGGCAAAGGGGAATTAAGCAAGCGGACCGGCCAAGTATGCGGCGAGATTGCCGGGAATGGGGCGGAAAAAATCGCTACTTCGCACTGCCACTTCGTTGAACGTATAATGTCTGACGCAAAAAGCCCGGCATTGCTGCCGGGCCTTTCTTATTGTTGTGCTCTGAACGGTTGAACTTAGAAATCCATACCACCCATGCCGCCCATGCCGCCGCCACCCGGAGGTATGCCGCCGCCGCCGGCGTTCTTCTTCGGCACTTCGGCCACCATGGCCTCGGTGGTGATCAGCAGCGCTGCCACTGAGGCCGCGTTCTGGATCGCTACGCGAACAACCTTGGTCGGGTCGATGATGCCCTTGGCGATAAGGTTGACGTATTCGCCAGTCTGCAAGTCGAAGCCATAGGAGTATTGGTCCTTCTCGAGTATCTTGCCGACGATGACGGATCCGTCCTCGCCAGCGTTGATGGCGATCTGGCGCGCCGGCCAGGAGAGCGCCTTGCGCACGATCTCGACGCCGGTCTTCTGGTCGTCGTTCTTGGTGCGCAGCCCCTTAAGGTGCTGGGAGGCACGCAGCAGCGCGACGCCGCCGCCCGGCACGATGCCTTCTTCAACGGCCGCGCGGGTCGCATGCATCGCGTCATCAACGCGATCCTTGCGTTCCTTCACTTCGGTTTCAGTCGCGCCGCCGACGCGGATCACCGCGACGCCGCCCGCGAGCTTGGCCAGACGCTCCTGCAGCTTCTCTCGGTCGTAGTCCGAGGTGGTTTCCTCGATCTGCGCCTTGATCTGGGTAACGCGCGCTTCGATGTCGGCCTTCTTGCCGGCGCCGCTCACGATGGTGGTGTTCTCCTTGTCGATCATCACCTTCTTGGCGCGACCGAGCATGGCGAGCGTGACGTTCTCCATCTTAATGCCGAGATCTTCCGAGATCGCCTGACCACCGGTCAGAACCGCGATGTCCTGCAACATGGCCTTGCGGCGATCGCCGAAGCCCGGAGCCTTCACGGCGGCAACCTTGAGGCCGCCACGCAGACGGTTGACGACGAGTGTGGCGAGAGCTTCGCCTTCGACGTCTTCCGCGATAATCACAAGCGGCTTACCGCTCTGCACCACGGCTTCCAGCAGCGGAAGCAATTCATTCAACTGAGAGAGCTTCTTTTCGTTGATGAGGACGTAGGCATCTTCCATTTCAACGCGCATTTTGTCCGCGTTGGTGACGAAGTAGGGCGAGATGTAGCCGCGGTCGAACTGCATGCCTTCGACGACCTCGAGTTCGGTTTCGAGCGACTTGGCTTCCTCAACCGTGATGACGCCCTCGTTGCCGACCTTCTTCATGGCGTCGGAGAGGAACTTGCCGATTTCGGCGTCGCCATTGGCGGAGATGGTGCCGACCTGGGCGATTTCCTCGTTCGAGGTGACCTTCTTGGAGTTCTTGACGAGGTCGGCGACAACGGCTTCCACCGCCATGTCGATACCGCGCTTCAGATCCATCGGGTTCATGCCGGCCGCAACCGACTTGGCGCCTTCCCTGATGATGGCAGCGGCCAGCACGGTCGCGGTGGTGGTGCCGTCGCCGGCCGCGTCGGCCGACTTGGAGGCGACTTCGCGCACCATCTGGGCGCCCATGTTCTCGAACTTGTCTTCAAGCTCGATTTCCTTGGCGACGGTGACGCCGTCCTTGGTGATGCGGGGGGCGCCGAATGACTTATCGAGCACGACGTTGCGGCCCTTGGGGCCGAGCGTGACCTTGACCGCGTTGTTAAGAATGTCGACGCCGCGCAGCATCTTGTCCCGCGCATCAACGCCGAATTTAACTTCTTTACTAGCCATGATGTTGTTCCTTGAAATGGGGATAGGCGCCTACGCGGCCTTCTTCTTTGCGGCGGGCAGATCGGTGAGAACGCCCATGATGTCGCTTTCCTTCATGATCAGTAGTTCCTGACCATCGAGCTTGACCTCAGTGCCGGACCATTTGCCAAACAGCACGCGGTCGCCGACCTTGAGATCGATCGGAATTAGCTTGCCGGCTTCATCGCGGCCGCCTGGGCCAACCGCCGTAATTTCGCCCTGCGAGGGCTTTTCCTTGGCGCTGTCTGGAATAATGATGCCGCCGGTGGTCTTCTCTTCGGCGTCGATGCGCTTGACCACAACGCGGTCGTGAAGCGGACGGAATTTCATGCGATCCTCCCAGCTTTTGTGATTATTTCTGGATTGGCAGTCGCAATGAGCGAGTGCTAGATACTCTGTATAAGCGCGTAATGCTGGGACGCAAGGGCCTCGCCAGTTGTTTCCATGGGGTGCGCCAATCAGGTTAGAGCGATCGAGGCCGTTCCAAGCAGGATTGCGGCTCACTGAATTAGATGTCGCAGCCGGATGAATTCAAAGCCTTACGCAAGCCACCAAACGCACTTAGCCGACAGGGCTCGGTGTCGCCGGCGGCCTTTGAACGGTCGGGAATAGCAGTTCGCTTGATATCGGTGGTCTTTGGCTTCGACTTAGGAAGGACAGCGGTAGTGACCTTCTTTGTTTTGGGATCCTGCCGATGGCGGTTGATAATCCTCGGGGCCTCCGGAGAACCGATAGTGGTAGCTTCCAACGGAGAAATGCGTTCGTCGACTAGACCAGGCTGCGTTGGCGTCTCGCTTCTCGCATAGGTAATTTCAAGTCGATCAGCCTTCGCCAACGCACCATGTGAATCGGAAATGCCTAGGGTTGTCTCGGCAAGGGGCTGAACGACTGTTGCTAAACTACGCGGTGGAGTTTTGAGTTCCATCGCCGCTAGTACTCCCACACCCAATGGGATGAGGAGCCCCAACAACATTATTCTCAGCATAATGCTTCCCCGATTAGGATTAGTGCCGGTGGAAATTCTCCGATCTAATGAGGCAACTTGGCGGCGGCCCAGGTAAGAACCTGACTTACGTACAGAGCGTTTGCCGACAGGGTTAATGGAGGAGAAGCGCCATTTTGGAACCTTTTCGCTTGCGCGCTGACACCATCGTTGAATGACCGCTTATGACACTTAGCGGGCTTGGATGGCGCGTCAGAGGAATGTCCGCCTATGGCGCCGCGGCAGGTTCGTCTTGCGGTAAACGTTTCTCCGATTCAGTTAAGGTCAAAAACGTTGGCTTTGCAAGTCGCGGCCGCGCTAAGGGACTCGGGGCTTGCGGCTGATCGCTTGGAGGTCGAAATAATGGAGGCTGTCCTTATCCGGGATGATGACGAGGCCTTGGTCATCCTCCATCAATTGCGTGACTTGGGCGTTCGGATCGCTCTGGACGATTTTGGAACCGGCTATTCCTCCTTGAGTTATCTTCGTCGTTTCCCGTTCGATAAGATCAAGATCGACCGCAGCTTTGTCAGCGACATCGGTGATGCAGGGGGCTCTTCTTTGATCGTTCAGGCTGTTGTGAACATGGCTTCCGCGTGTCGCATGTCTACGATTGCGGAAGGTGTCGAAACAGAGAATCAGCGCGAAATTACGCGAGGGCTGGGCTGCAGTGAGATGCAAAGATATCTATTCAGTCCTGCGGTGCCTGCGTCAAAGCTGCAGCAGTTACTTCTATCCAAGGCATCCGACGCGGCCTGGTGTTTTCTTCGCTGCTTTTGGCGGAAGTCGTACGACGAATAACTCAGAATTGTAGGCAATCAGTTACGTACCGCTGTTCATGGCCGGATGGGAAGGGCTCTAACGCATGGGCCGAAGAAATAGGTCAGCACTTGTCCTTCAAAGCGACTTGCCCGCGTAATTCGCAATGACGCGTGTTTCTGCCCTTTTGGCTGCGAAGCCGAAATACGACGAACTCGAGCGCCGCCATCATCTATGATAGCACAGCCCATGGCCGGACCTTCCGGTCGGCACCCTTGAACGCATCGATTTGCGCGCGGAACGATTGCGTTACATCAAAATCGTCCCAACCATTCAGCAGGCGGGTTCGGCGCGCGGGATCGATCGTAAACCGGTATTGCAATTCGCCGCATGCAATTGATTGCGATTCGAGATCAACCGTGACGTCCAATGTCGGCTCACTGGTTAGCGCCGCCACCAATGCGCCGGTCTCAGCCTCGCTCAACTCGGCGGGAAGCAATCCATTCTTGGTCGCATTCTGCAAAAAAATATCGCCGAATGACGGCGCAATGACGCAGCGGATACCGTAGTCATAAAGCGCATAGACCGCGGCCTCACGCGACGAACCGCCGCCAAAATTTCGGCCGCTCACAATAATCTTCACACCTCGCCAAGCGGGTCGATTGAGCGGAAAGTCGGGCCGCTCGCGGTCGGCCGCGTCAAACCGCAAATCACGAAATAGGACTTTGCCGTGTTCGCCCTTGCGCGGCAGTTTGAGATAACGCGCAGGCAAGATCTGGTCCGTGTCGATGTTTTCGGCCGGGAGTGGGCAGGCCGAGGCCGTAATGCGGGTGAATTGTTCCATACCCGTGTTCTTCAGCGTTTCAACGATCGTATATCGGCCAGATGACCGCTGACCGCAGCTGCTGCAACCATCGCCGGCGACATGATATGTGTCCGCGCGCCCACGCCCTGGCGGCCGCGGAAATTCCGGTTGGTGGTCGAGGCGCAGCGTTCGCCACCGGCGACCAGATCGCCGTTGATCCCGACGCACATCGAACAGCCGGAGTCGGCCCATTTCAGCCCGGCGGCGCGGAACACCTGGTCGAGACCTTCGGCTTCCGCCTGGCGTTTGACGCTTGACGACCCCGGCGAGACCAGCCCGGGCACCTTGCAGGCGCGGTTGGCGAGAATAGCTGCCGCGGACCGAAGGTCTTCGATGCGGGCGTTGGTGCAAGAGCCGATGAACACCCGGTCGATGGCGATATCGGTCAGCTTCTTGCCCGGCTCAAGTCCCATATAGTCGATCGCACCTTGGATGTATTTCGCGCGTTCCGCAGTTCCCGCGTGTGCAGGGTCGGGAATGTTGCCGTCGATGGGCAGCGCGTCTTCCGGGCTGGTCCCCCAAGTCACAAACGGCGCTATTGTCGCCGCGTCGATCGACACTTCGCGGTCAAACTGCGCCCCGGAATCAGATTTCAGCTCGATCCAGTCCTGCATCGCCTTTTCAAGCGCGGTGCCCGTCGGCGCGAACTCGCGGCCCCCCAGGTAATTGAATGTCGTTGCATCGGGGGCGACGATGCCGCAGCGGCCACCGGCCTCGATCGCCATGTTGCACAGGGTCATCCGGGCTTCCATGGAGAGCGCGCCGATCGCCGAGCCCGCAAATTCAATGGCGTGGCCTGCGGCACCGTCCGCGCCGATCCTGGCGATGATCGCGAGTGCAAGGTCCTTGGCGCCGATACCTTCGGCGAGCTTGCCATCGGCCGTGATCCGCATGCGCTTGGGCTTTTTCTGCCAAAGCGTTTGCGTCATGAGCACATGGGCCACCTCTGACGCGCCGATCCCAAACGCAAATGCGCCGAATGCGCCATGGGTCGAGGTGTGGCTATCGCCGCAAACGATCAGCAGGCCCGGGAGGGTCAGCCCCAATTCCGGGCCGACCACATGCACGATGCCCTGGCGGGGGTCCTTGAGCCCGAACAAGGTGATGTCTTGAGCAGCCGTATTCGTCTCCAGCTGGCTGACCATGCGCTCGATTTCGGGATTGGCAATCGGCTGGCCGCGGCCGCGGGTCGGCACATAGTGGTCGGCGACGCCAAATGTCAGTCCCGGCTCCGCCACGGTTGCACCGCGTTCGGCCAGGCGGCTGAAAGCGTGGAACGAGCCTTCGTGGACGTAGTGGCGATCGACCCAAAGCAGCGACTCGCCATCGTGCTGCAGGATCTCGTGCTGCATCCAGAGCTTGTCGAACAGGGTCAGCGGCGATGTCATGCGGCCATTTAACGCTTGCGGGGCATTGCAGTCGAACGGCCATATTGTATGCTAAATAATACCTAGTAAAGCCGTGGCTCGCCAAGGCCAGGGGGGTGTAGTGGCGGATCGGTTGCAAGAAGCCAAGGCGCGCCAGGTCTATCTGGTCTTGCGCGACCGGATCATGAGCGGAGCCCTGGGTTTCGGCGCGCGGCTGCCCAATGAAAACGACCTTGCGCTGGCGCACGGGGTATCGCGCGTCACCGTGCGCCGTGCCCTGAGCGAGCTTCAGGGCGAACATTTGATCGAGCGGCGCCGCAGCGCCGGAACGCACGTCGTCTATCAAGCGCAAACCGCGCGGATGAATGCCGACATTTCCGGGGTGCTGGCTAGCCTGGCCGATATGGGCCGCAGCACCAAGGTGCAATTGCTGTCGTTTGCTTACGTGCCGGCTAACGGTGCTGCCGCCGAGGCGCTTGGCGCAAGCGATCATGATCTGCTCCAGCGCTCGGTCCGCGTCCGCTCGATCGACGGCTTGCCATTCTCCTATCTGCTCGCGCATGTGCCGGAGCGCATCGGCGTTACATTCAGCGGCAGGGAATTGGCCGATCGGCCCCTGCTTGAACTGCTGGAACGATCGGGTGTCAGGGTCGAACGCGCGGCACAACGAATTTCCGCTTGCCTCGCGGCGCCCGACGTTGCCCTCGCGCTCGGGGTCAAGACCGGCTCGCCGCTGATCGAACTGGTGCGTACGGTCTTTGACCGCGACGGACGTGGCGTCGAACACCTGCATGCCCTGTACCGGCCGGATCGCTACAGTTTCGAATTCGATCTGGTTCGCTCTGGCGGAGTCAGAAAGAGGAGCTGGTCCGCTTCGCCGCTCGCACCGCGCAAACCTGCGAGAAAAACCAAACCTCCAGCCAACGTTGCATTCACCTAATCAGAGGAGCGCCGTCTTGCCTAGCAGCAGCAACGGTTTCAACCGCCGGAAATTCCTGCAGTCGACGACACTTACCGCGGTCGCGGCGGCGAGCGGCATGGTCGCGGCGCCCTCGATTTTGCGCGCGCAAAGTGGTGCGGTCAAAGTCGGCTTCCTGCAACCGGTATCGGGCGCGCTCGCTTATTCCGGTCAGCAGGGCCGGCTTGGCGCCTCGATCGCAGTCGATGAGATCAACGGGGACGGCGGTATCAAGGGCATCGGAAAAATCGAGCCGGTACTCGGCGACGCGCAATCGACGCCCGACGGCGGCAATGCTGAAGTCGAGAAGATGAACTCGGCCGGTGTTTCCGCTATCGTCGGCGGCTACGCCAGCAATATTTGTCTTGCTACGTCTCAGACTGCGGCGCGCTACGACTTGCCTTACATCGTCGACGTCGGCGTTACCGACGCGATCGTCTCCCGCGGCCTCAAGAATACTTTCCGTTTCGGGCCCGGCTTTGGCGTGATCGCCAAAACCGCGCTGGCCAACCTCGTCGCCATCAACGAAAAGGCGGGAAAGCCGGCAAAGACTGTAATGATCGTGCACGAGGACTCCGCCTTCGGCTCGGGTCTGGCCAAGCTGCTCAATGAGCAGCTTCCGCCGCAGGGGTTCGAGGTGCTGGAGACCATTCCGCACCCGACGCCGACACGCGACTTCAACAATGTCGTGCTCAAGATCAAGGCCGCCAACCCGGATATCGTGATCCCGGCCAACTACTACAACGAATATGTGCTGCTCGCCCGTACGATGCAGCAGCAACAGGCGCGGCCGAAGGCTGCGATCTATTCGATCCTCGGCGGTGCTGCGTCGTCCTACAAATTCGTCAAGGAGTTTCCGCAGGCCGCGCAATACATCATGGATTGCAATCACTGGTTCGATCCGCGCAACGCCAAAGCGCAAGCCTTGAAGAGCAGGGTCGAAGCGCAGGGCCAGTTCTTCACCTACGAGGTCTACCTCAATTATAGTGCTACGCTGCTGCTGGCGGATGCAATCGAGCGGGCCGGATCGTCCGACCGCGCGAAGATTATTGAGGCGCTCGCGAGTTCTACCTTTGCCGGCCACATCATGCCTTATGGGCCGACAAAATTCGTCAATGGTCAGAACCAGGGAGCAGTGCCGGCCAATACGCAAGTCGTTGGCAACGAAATTCAGGTCATCCTGCCGGAGGCGTTCGCGTCGGCCAAGCCGGTGTATCCGATGCCACGGGCATGACGATGAGGTTCGCCACGACGCCGCCTTTGACCGGGCGACATCCGTGCCTTTGAGCATTCTCCTTCCCGCGATCGTCAACGGCCTGCTGAACGGCGCCTTGTACGCGCTGATCGCGCTCGGCCTGACGCTGGTTTACGGCGTACTGCACATCATCAACTTTGCTCACGGCGACGTTGCTGACGGCGGCACTGTTCGCCGCATTTTTCATGCATCAAATGCTGGGTCTGGACCCTTATCTTGCCGTGTTCATCCTGACACCGGCCTTTTTTGTGGTCGGGTACGCCCTTCAGCGCTTCATCATCGGCCCCGCCTCCCACGGCAATGACGGCAATATCCTGCTGGTAACGCTTGGCCTCGCCGTCATTATCGAAAATGCGCTGCTGTTTGCATTTCGCGGGGATACCCGCACGATCGACGTGGCTTACGGTTTTGCCGTCGTGCCGATTGCCGGCATGTTCATTTCGGTGCCGCGTCTTGTCGGATTTGGAGGCGCGGTCGTCGTCGCGCTGCTGCTTTGGCTGCTGCTGTCCCTGACCGATACGGGCAAGGCGATTCGCGCGGTGGCGAAGGAGAAACTCGGCGCGCAGTTGAGCGGCATCGACGTCGCTCATATTTACGCGGTGACTTTTGGAATAGGAACCGCCTGCGTTGCCATCGCCGCCTGCCTGCTGATTCCGACCTATTACGTCAACCCGCATGTCGGCAACGCCTTTGTGCTGATTGCGTTCACGACCGTTGTGCTGGGCGGGATGGGCTCGATTCCAGGTGCGCTGCTCGGCGGACTATTCGTGGGTTTGGTGGAAAGTCTGTGCGGGCTCTATCTCGGTGAATTGCTCGGCCAGATCGGCATCTTCCTGATGTTCATCCTGGTTCTGCTGTTTCGCCCGAGCGGCCTGTTGGGAGAGCGCGCATGAGCGGCGGCGGCATTCTTTCCGATTGTCGCGGTCGTCGCGGCGCTGGCCTGCGTTCCGCTCGTAATCAATTCGAACGTGTTGTTGAATTTTCTGGTGACGGCGCTCCTGCTCACGCTGGCGGGGCAGGGCTGGAACGTGCTCGGCGGTTATGGCGGCCAATATTCCTTCGGCCACTCCGCTTTTTTCGGAACAGGCGCCTACGCGACCGCGATATTGCAAATGCGATATGGCCTCAACGCGTGGCCCGCTTTTGCCGCAGGTATCGCGGCGGGTGCGGGCGTAGGCGCTGTGATCGGTGCGTTGACGTTCCCCTCCGGGTTGCGCGGCTCCTACTTCGCGCTGGTCACGTTGGCCTTTGCCGAAGTTCTTCGTATTGTTGCCAGTGTGACGTCCATCACCGGCGCCGGCGTCGGAATATTGATCAAGCTCGACGTCGGCGCCCATGCGCTGCAGTTTCAAAGCCGGGCGGCGTTCTATTGGTTCATTCTGGCGCTGGTGGCTGGCGCGCTTGTAATCACCCGGCTGATCGAGCAATCGCGCTTCGGGGCGTGGCTGGTGGCGGTGCGGGAAAACGAGGATGCCGCCCGCGCGCTCGGTGTCGATCCGATCCGCGTAAAGCTTGGCGCGATGACCATATCGGCGGCGATGGCGGCGGCCGCCGGCTGCTTTTATGCACAGTACTTCCTGTTCATCGACGCCCCTATCGCCTATGGCCCGTGGATTTCCGTCGAGGCGCTGCTGGCGACAATCATCGGCGGGGTTGGCACCGTGTTCGGGCCGCTGCTGGGCGCACTGCTGGTCAAGACGCTCGGAGAGGCGGCCAAGCTCGTCACCGGCGACGTCCCGGGCCTCGATCTCGTGGTTTACGGGGTCGTCCTCATTTTCGTCGTCGGTGTTGCGCCGCGCGGCGTCGCCGGCATCGGGGCACGCTGCCGTGCATGGTTTCTGCCGCCGCAAAAACGGGCGGGGGAGGCAATGCCACGTGGCTGAACCGATATTGACGGTCGAAGGTATCTCAAAGAGTTTCGGTGGCTTGCGCGCAGTGCGCGAAGCCTCGCTCGTGGTCGAGGGTGGCCGCATCACCGCCGTGATCGGGCCGAATGGCGCGGGCAAGACAACCCTGTTCGCACTGATCACAGGTTTCCAGAAGCCGACCGCCGGGCGCATTGTTTACGATAACGCCGATATCACCGGCGTGCCCGCGCATCGGCTGGCGCGGCGCGGTATCGCGCGCACGTTTCAGATCGTCCAGCCGTTTGCGGGACTCACGGTCCTGGAGAACATCGCGGTCGGCGCGCATTTGCATATTGCTGGACGCGCGGCGGCGCTTGCCGCGGCCGCCGAAGTTGCCAAACTGGTCGGGCTCGAACCCATGTTGCAGCAGCCCGCCGCAACCTTGACGGTGGCGGGCCGCAAACGGCTGGAATTGGCCCGCGCACTGGCGACTTCACCCAAGCTGCTGCTGCTCGATGAAGTCCTGGCCGGCCTCAACCCGTCGGAAATTCGCGACATGCTGCCGATCATCCGCGCCATCCGCGAACGCGGCGTGACCATCATGATGATCGAGCACGTCATGCAAGCGGTCATGAGTCTCGCCGAACAGATCTACGTACTCGTCGAAGGTCACGTCGTCGCGCAGGGGCCGCCGGCCAAAATGCCGCGGACCCCAAGGTGATCGAGGCCTATCTCGGTGCTGGCGCCGCCGCCAGACTGGCCGGAGGCTCCAATGGCCGATAGGGCGTTACTGCAGGTACTCGGACTATGTGCCGGTTACGGCGAAGTCGAAATCCTGCGCGGCATCGATCTCGTGGTCGAACGCGGGCGACATGGTCGCCGTCCTCGGCTCGAACGGCGCCGGCAAATCGACCCTCAACCTGGCGATTTCCGGGATTGTTCCCGCGCGCGGAGGCTCGATCGAATTCGAGGCCGCTCGATACATAATGCAAGTCCGGCGGAGATCGTCGCCGCCGGCCTGGTGCATGTTCCGGAAGGACGCCGCATTTTTCCCAATATTTCGGTGACCGACAATCTCGATCTCGGCAGCTATCGCCGGGCCAAGGCGCGGCGCGAGGAAAATCGCGAGCGGGTGTTTTCGTTTTTTCCCCGGCTGCGTGAGCGCGCGGATCAGCGCGCCGGCACGCTTTCGGGCGGCGAACAGCAGATGCTGGCAATCGGACGCGGCTTGATGGCGAAGCCAAAATTGTTGATCCTCGATGAGCCGTCGCTGGGTCTTTCGCCGCTGTTGGTCGAGGAAATGTTCGCTCATGATCCATCGACTCAATCGAGATGGACTCGCCGTGCTACTGGTCGAACAGAATGTCATTCAAAGCCTGGATATTGTTCACCGCGCTTACGTTCTCGAACACGGCGGCTTTGTAATGTCGGGCAGCGCCGCCGATATTCGTTCCAACGCCGACCTCAAGCGTGCTTTTCTCGGATTATAGCCATGACCCAGCCGAATACATTACGCTCGCAGCTCTCGAAGCCGCCGATCATCATCGCGCCGGGCATCTACGATCCGCTCACGGCCCTGGTCGCGACGCAGGCCGGGTTTCATTCGCTCTATGTATCCGGCGCGGCGATTGCGTATACGCGGCTGGGACGGCCGGACATCGGACTTGTCAGCGTCTCCGAAGTGCTGAAACGGTCGCGCTGATCAGCGATCGCGTCGATGCCAATCTGATTGTCGACGCTGACAATGGCTATGGCAATGCGCTGAATGTCGAGCGCACCGTAAGGCTATTCGAGAAGGCGGGCGCGCACGCGATACAGATCGAGGACCAGAATTTTCCCAAACGGTGCGGGCATCTTGACGACAAGACCTTAATTCCGGCCGACGAAATGGCCGGGAAGATCAAGGCTGCGATCGACGCTCGACACTCGCGCGACACGCTGATCATCGCGCGAACCGATGCCGTGGCGGTCGAGGGTTTCGATCGTGCAATCGATCGCGCCTTGCTCTACCGCGACGTCGGCGCGGATCTGTTGTTCGTCGAGGCGCCGAAGGCGCGCGAGGATCTCGCCAACATCGTCAAGCGATCGACGGCAACGTCCCGCTGGTCGCCAACATGGTCGAGGGCGGCAAGACACCCATCTTGTCCGGCCCCGAGCTCGAAGCGCTCGGTTTCTCTTTGGTCATTTTCCCCGGTGGAATAGTGCGTACCCTGGCAAAGATCGCGGTCGACTATTACGCTTCACTGGCCGCCCACGGCACGCACACAGCCCTTCCGCGACCGGATGTTCGACTTTAACGAAATGAATGCGCTGATCGGCACACCCGAAATGATCGAGCGCGGCAAGCGCCTTGGCGCCGAACAATCCGGAGCGCAAGAAATGAAACTGATCGATCCGATCCTGCTTGCCGTCCTCAATGGCCGTCTGGTCCAGATAGCTGACGAAATGGACGCGACGCTCTATCGCTCGGCGTTCAATCCGATCATCGCCGAAGCCCATGATGCGTGCCACGGGCTTTACCACGCGCAAACCGGCGCCACGCTGGTGCAAGGCACGACCGGCTTGCCGATCTTCGTCGGCGCCATGGCTTTCTCGGTCAAGGCGGTAATCGACAAGGCCAACCAGGACGGCAATCTGGAATCGGGCGACACTTATCTGTTTAACGACCCTTATGACGGGGGCACGCATCTCAACGATTTTCGCCTGGTGCGGCCATTGTTCTGGGACGGAAAATTGTTCGCATGGCTGGCTTCGGTCGGCCACTGGCTCGACGTCGGCGGCAACGTGCCAGGGAATTTCAATGCCAAGGCGACCGAGAGCTTCCAGGAGGGTTTCCGTATCCCGCCGGTGAAGCTCGGTCGCGCCGGGGTCATCCAGCAGGACATCATCGATATTCTCGGCGCCAATTCCCGCGTGCCGCAGTCGAATTGGGGCGATCTGAACGGTCAGCTCAATGCGCTTGATCTGGGTGAGCGGCGTGTCCAGGCTCTGCTCAGGGAATATGGCGACGAATTGATCGCCTCGGCACTCGATTTGCTTACCGCGCGCGCGGAAAAATTGATGCGCGCCAACATCGCCAGCCTGCCGGACGGCACCTATTCATACGAAGATTTTCTTGACAATGACGGCATCACGGATGCGCCGCTGAAAATCGCACTCGATCTGACGATTTCGGGCGAAAAAATGCGATTGGACTTCTCGCGCTCGTCGCCGCCTTGCGACGGCCCACTCAATATCGCGCTCGCCACGACGGTCGCCTGCTGCTACGTCGCGCTCAAGCACATCTTTACGGACGTGCCGGCCAATGCCGGCTGCCTGGCGCCGATCGAATTTGTGATTCCGAACACGACGCTGCTCGGGGTCTCTGCGCCGCGACCGGTCGGCGGTTACACCGAGACAATTCTGCGCGTAATAGACACCGTGTTCGGGGCATTCGCGAAAGTCGCGCCGCAACGAGCCAACGGCAGTCCGTTCGCCACGATCAATGCGCTGTCGCTGTCCGGCTGGCGAGAACACGGGCGCCGCTGGGTGATGTTCTGTTTTTTTGGCGGCGGGTTGGGCGGCAATCCGGAAACCGACGGATTGAACCATGGCAACAACCCGATCTCGACGGCGACCATTCCGCCGGCGGAAATCCTGGAATCGCTCTATCCCGTAATGTTCACGCAGTGGGCACTTCGGCCGGATTCGGGCGGTCCCGGTTTTAATCGCGGCGGCCTCGGCGCCATCTATGAAATCGAGGCACTGGCGGAAGGCGCAACCGACGTATCGCTGCTTGGTGAGCGTGGTAAATTCCCGCCGTTCGGCGTCAATGGCGGCAAGAGTGCGGCCCTGAACCGTTTCACCTACCAATCGGCCAGCGGCGAGCACACGCCGCCGCTGATCAGCAAGGTCACGGATATCAGGATTGACGCCGGCCAGAGGGTACGGCTGGAGACGCCGGGTGGTGGCGGATTTGGCAACCCGTTGACGAGGGATCCGGCCCGTGTCGTTCGCGATGTCAATCTTGGTTACGTCACGCGGGCTGCCGCGCGCAAGGACTACGGCGTAGCCATCGGTGAAGACGGTGTGCTCGATACCGCCGCGACGGCGGCATGTGCGAAGCGGGGCCTGCCGATGAAGCTGGCAAGCGTTCTCGGCGTCGACGTCGGCGGCACCTTCACCGATCTCCTGCTGTTCGACGCAACGACCGGGGCGTTCCGCACTGCCAAGGTGCCCTCGCAGCGCGGCGACGAGTCGGCGGGTTTCATGCAAGGCATTGCTGCGGTCAGCATGGGGGCAGTATAGGCTCGATCGTGCATGGAACGACGGTCGGCACTAATACGCTCTTGGAGCGACGCGGGCCTAGGATCGGGGTGATCACGACGCGCGGTTTCCGCGACGTTCTGGAAATGCGCCGGCGCGACCGGCGGCGAACCTGGGGCTTGTGGGGCGATTTCACGCCGATCGTCGACCGCGATTTCCGAATGGAAGTCAGTGAGCGGACATTGGCCGATGGCACGATCCGGCAGGCGGTCGATCGAAGCAGTTCGTGCCGCCGCGACCGCGCTTCGCCAGCGCGGCGCCGAAGCGCTGGCGATCATCTTCATCAATTCCTACGCCAATCCCGACAACGAGCAAAAAGCCCTGGCGGCCGCGAAAGCCGTCTGGGACAACGGGTTTGTTTCCGCCTCCCATCAGGTCCTGCCGGAAATTCGCGAATTCGAGCGGTCGTCGACCACGGCGCTCAACAGCTATCTGCAGCCGGTGGTCAGTGGCTATCTCGGCAAGCTGGAGCAGGCGCTCGCCGCGCAGCCGTTCAAGGGACAATTCTACATCGTGCAGTCGAACGGCGGCGTGATGTCGACGCTGACCGCGCGGCGCTTTCCGATCCGCACCGCATTATCAGGTCCTGCGGCCGGCGTGATAGCGGCCGCGAGCATCGCGCACCAGGCCGGTTACGACAACGCCATCACCTGCGATCTCGGCGGCACATCGTTTGATGTCTCCGTCATCGTTGACGGAAGAGCGTCGCTGGCGGCGCAAACCACCATCGATTTCGGGCTCGTCATCCGCACGCCGATGATCGAGATCACGACCATCGGCGCCGGCGGCGGATCGATTGCCTCGGTCGATCGCGGGGGGCTGTTGCAAGTGGGGCCGGAAAGCGCCGGTTCGGTGCCGGGACCGGCCTGCTACGGCCAAGGCAATGAGCGGCCGACCCTGACCGATGCGCATGTGGTGCTCGGGCGTATCAACGCCGAGAAACCGATCGGCGGCAAGCTCGCGCGTCTCGATGTCGAGGCCGCCAGGCGGGCGATCATGACGCATGTCGGTGAGCCGCTCGGCATCGACGTGTTGCAGGCGGCCGAGGCGATCGTGCGGGTCGCCGACGCCCGCATGGCGGGCGCGATCCGTCTTGTATCGATCGAACGTGGCCATGATCCGGCAAAGTTCGTCGGCGTGCCGTTCGGCGGGGGCGGCGCGCTGCATGTCGGTGCCATCGTCAAGGAAATCGGCCTCGAAGTCGCCCTGGTGCCGCGGTTTCCCGGCGTTACATCCGCGCTCGGCTGCGTTATCGCCGATCTGCGCCATGATCAGGTGCAGACGCTGAATCTTGATGCTCGACGGCCTCGACATCGCGGCGCTCGACCGCCGCATGGTCGCCGCGGGCGAGGAGGTCAGCGCGGTGGTGGGTTCCGCCGGTGCCATGGTCGACCGGATCGACCTCTCCTTCGAGTTCGACATGCAATATGTCGGACAGACCCACACCGTCGCCGTACCGGTTCCGATTACGCTCGAAGGCGGCACCACCGGCATTACATCCGCCGTCATCGGGCAGGCGTTTGAGACCGCCTATGCGGCGTCATTCAGCCGCTTGCTGTCCGGCCTGCCGATCCGCATTGTGTCGCTGCGAACGGCCGCCATTGGCCGCCGCCCGTCACTGGATCTTTCGGCCTTCGCACCGGGGCCGGAAGCCAGCGTCGAAAAAGCGAAAAAGGGCACGCGGCCAGTCTGGATAGAGGGCGCTTGGCGTGACACGCGGATCTGGTCGAGGCTCGATTTGCCGGTCGGCGCGATCATCGAGGCGCCCGCCATTCTGGAGCAGCCCGACGCGACGATCTACATCGAGCCCGGCCTGCGTGGCCGGGTCGACAAACTGGGAAACCTTATCGTTGAACGGGCCCCCGAATGATGCCGTCATCCGCACTTGTGCTGCTCGACCTTCAGAATGATTTTCTTCATTCGGATGGCGCCTATGGCCGCGCCGGGCAGAGCAGTTCCGATATCGCGGCGCTGCCGGCAAGACTAAAGCCACTCGCCGAACTCTTTCACAACAAGGGCGCACCTGGTCGGTGCGACGCTGTTTACGCTGGTGCCGGGCAGGGGAGGTGAGCCGATGATTTCGCCCCACCTGAAAAAGATGCGACCGTTCCTGACGAGGGGCGACTTTGCGCCAGGCGGCTGGGGGCAAGCGGTCGTCGACGAATTACAGCCGGTGGATTTTTCCAGTCGAGAAGATCGCCTTTTCGGCGTTCTACATGACGCGGCTGGAATGGGTGTTGCGCAAGCTTGGTGTCGAGAAATTGTACTTCGCCGGCATCGTCACCAATGGCGGCGTTGCATCCACCGTGCGTGATGCGCATGTGCAGGACTTTGAATGCATCGTGCTTGAGGACGGCTGTGCGGCCTTTTCACCGGATTTGCATCGGGCCGCCATTGAAGGCCTGCGGCCGGTGGCGCGGATCGCGACGATCGCCGAAGTAATGCAGGAACTGGCGGCGGCATGAGCCCGGTCAAGCCTGCCGCGGACGTCGCTTTCGATGCCGATGTGCCAATATTGATCGTGGGAGCCGGCGCCGCCGGGTTGTGCGCGGCGCTGGCGGCAAAGGAAGCGGGCGCCGAGCCGCTCGTGATCGAACGAGACACTCATGCCGGCGGGATCAACGTCCCTGTCGGCCGGGCTCATCCCCGCCGCCGGGACGCGCTTTCAGCGCGCCAGGGGCATCGCCGACGATCCGCAACGTTTTGCGGCCGACATTCAGCGCAAGGCGAAAAACGAGGCGGATGCAGCGATCGTCGCCGCGGTCGCGCAGGGCGCTGGCCCTCTGATCGAATGGCTGAGCGACCGCTCAGGCTTGCCGTTTGATGTGATCGACAACTTCAACTATCCCGGCCATTCCGCCATGCGAATGCATGGCCTGCCGACGCGCACGGGGCTGGAGCTGATCAACAGGCTGCGCAGCGCCGCGGAAGCCAGCGACATTTCAATTCTCCCGCAACGCGCGGCGGAGACTTTATTTGTCGGGCCCGACGGACGAATTCGCGGGGTGGAAGTCGTTCGCGGCGACGGTGCCCGGGAGCGCATCGGGTGTCGCGCGCTCGTGCTGGCCTGCAACGGATATGGCGGGAATCCCAATCTCGTCCGTCGCTATATTCCAGAGATGGCCAACGCGCTCTATTTCGGCCATCCGGGAAATCGCGGCGACGCCGTCCTGTGGGGCGACGCGCTCGGCGCGCAATTGGCTCATCTTGGCGCCTACCAGGGCCACGGATCGGTGGCGACGCCGCACAATATCCTGATCACCTGGGCCGTGATCATGCGGGGCGGCTTTCAGGTCAATAGGGAGGGCCGGCGCTTTTGCGACGAATTGCTGGGCTATTCCGAACAGGCGGCCGAGGTTCTTCGTCAGCCAAATGGCATCGCCTGGAGCCTATTCGACGCGCGCATTGCAGCCGTGGCACGACAGTTCGAGGATTTTCGCGATGCCGAGCGAAGCGGCGCGATTGTGACGCGGGAGAGCGTACCGGCGCTCGCGGACGCCATGCATGTCCCGCTGGAAGCTTTCACCGCCGAGTGGGCCGCAACCGAAACGCTCAAGACAAAGGGCCGGGCAAGATCGATACGGGCGTCGGTTTGCACCGGAGCAGCAGTTCTCGCCACCGTTCCACGCGGTCAAGGTTACCGGCGCGCTGTTTCATACCCAGGGCGGTCTTGTTATCGATGCTGCCTGCCGGGTGAAGTGCAAGGACGACACAATCTTTCCGAATCTGCTTGGCGGCTGGCGGCGCAGCAGTAGGGGTGTCCGGCTCGACGGCGGCGGGCTATCTGTCCGGAAATGGCCTTCTGACCGCAACTGTCCTTGGTCGTTTGGCAGGGCAGAAAGCCGTTCAAGTGGCCCGATGACGGTCGATCGTTTCGCTTTCTTCCAGCACTATTAGGGACGCTAAATGCCGCGGAGCCATGAATGAGCCGGCTTAACTCATTGAGATTAGAAGATTTTGGCCGCAGGAGGTGCGGGCCCCGATACCGCGCTGGGCCAGATCTCACGGCGGCTATGATTTGGCACCCCTAGAAAGCTAAGAGGCGTTCCCTCGCGGCCTCGGTAGCCATCGGGCTGTTGGCCGGACGATTCTCGACGCGGTACGCTGGGTTACTTTCCTTCACGTTGGCCGACGTGGAGAAGGTTCGATCCCAGTTCCTCTCCCTCCGCCAGATACAATTGAAATCATTAGGTAATTTTTGTTTTTGACGTAGCACCCCTCGTGCAACCCATCAATTTTCAAATGGTCTGATGGAAGGTGCTAGTATGAAACAGTTCTTCAATCTTAAACAGTGGCTGACCGTTCCGGATACTCGGCCATCCCACTTTCCGGAGACGTTCGGTTCGTTCTCGCCGGCGACACCAGCGCCTCGATCTCGGCCCGCAATTTTTCGTCCGGATGCTTTGCCGCCGGCGCGCGACGTTCGGCCTTCGGGCGTGGCGCGCGCGGAGCGGTGAGCAAGGCAGCCCGGATCATCTCTTCGACCGCACCGCGTGTCGTGAGCACCTTTCCGGCAACGCGCGCCACCGCCAATTGACCGTCGCGCTGCGCGGTCCGCAACGAAGCGGTCTTGATGGGACCGTCGGGCCAGAAAAGGGTCGCGGCTTCGAAGAGCGTCAAAAATTCGTCTAGCCGCCACTGTGCTGGGTCGGGCCGCGCCGCGACGCGGGGCGGAAGGTCGGGTTTCATCATCATGTAAGAAATCCTTTCACGTGATTTATCACATATGACGATTGCTCGCTTTCGGAAAGCCGGGGATGCTCGGTATCGGCTTCGAATTAAATATTAGGTTAACAAATCGCCAGTCTACGAGAGCACGCACTTGAGCGTCGGCCCGGAAAGTCGGCGTCGCGTAGCTTCGCGACGGCGCTGCAGAGCGCCTTCAGCCGGCGGATGTGACCTGGCAGCTGCGCAGAACGCCGCCGGAAAGCCGACCAAGGCGAGACATTTCCTGCAACAGAATTGCAGCTGCTTACCGCTCTGAAGCCGGATCGAGCAAGTCAACGACGGTCGTTTCCAGCGCCGCTGCGATCGCCTCAATCATCGCCAACGTGGGATTGGACCGCGAGTTTTCGATCAGACTTATCGCCCTTTGATCCACTCCCTCGATCATTGAAGCAAGCCCGTCCTGGCTCAGCTGTCTCTCTAGGCGAACTCGCCGCACGTTTGCAGCCAAAGTCGTCACCGCCGGGGAAGCCCTCGCGGGAAATCTCTCCTCAAAAGTACTCTGCTTTCGTTTCAAGGATACAGTCCTGTTTGGATGCGAATCCCTATCGTGTTCGCACGATCATCGAAAGCCGGATCCCAAGGGCGTGCGATCAACATGCAGGTGCCACCAGCGTCGAGAGCGCTCTGGCTTCTCGACGGTTGTGCCGCCCACAGCTTCTAAGTCATCTGAAAACGACCCCCTTTCCACACGACTTTTGACAATTCTTAAAACTTACTTCCATTCAGCAATGCGGTAAGAGGTTGTTCCAATGACAGTTTTAAGCTTTGATAGGAGATATCTGTTGGCGTCCATGGGTGACGATCGGAACGGCATGTCTGCAACGGTTCTCTCGATTCTTCCGGATTTTCGCGAGATCCGCCGAGGTCTCGCTACATCCGAAACGATCCTATCTCGATCTTTTCCGCGCGACTTTCCACGGTTTGGTAGACGACTTTCAAAGGTATCCACACACCGATAATTTTGGTTGTATTGCTATTAGAGTACCCGTATTAGGGCTCCCTGCCCGCCGTAGAGGTTACAGGCGGCGGCAGGCGGCAGCAAGGAGAGTGGGATGGGCGATGAGGAGACCCACAGACATTGGCTCGAACTGTGCAATAGGGTCGCCGACCCCATGAAGGTCCACACCCGCCCGTTCGTCGCCGCCATGGCAGGCCGGGAGATCGGAACCGGAACGTTCGTCGGCGCCGATCCCGTTGGCGTCGTCACCTGCGCCCACGTCGTGAAGGTCGAGCCGTGCGCCCACCACGTGGACCACACCGGCTCGATACAGATCCGCCAAGGGCATCTGGTGCACAGAGCCCGACGAGGCGGTCGACGCCGCCTTCGCATTCGTGCCGGAAGAGGAATGGAGCAGGGCGGCGGGCCGCGCCCGCCCGCTCCCGACGGCTAAGTTCGCGGACCGTCATGCGCCGGTGCCCCGCGAACTGCTGTTCTTCCGCGGCGTGGCCGGCGAGAACGTCGGGTACGTCATGTGTCGCTGCCGAGCGGCGCGCGTGAGTCCATTTATGTGATCCCACATGCTCTTTCAAACAAGAGGGGACGTTCCTTCGGACCCGCCAATCGTATTCCCTTGGGAACGATGTGAATTACTCCTTCTCGCTCTAGTTTTGAGAGCGCCCGACAGACGGTTTCGATTGTGAGTCCAAGAAAATCTGCGACATCGTTACGGGTCATTGGCAACGGAACCAGATTCGAAAGTTTATCCGCGCACCCGGTTCTTGCGCGCCAACTAATGATGAATTCGGCGAGCCTTTGCTCCGCACTACCTCGGCCGAGCAGGAGCATGTGGTCACGTGCGGCGCGGGTCTCTCGCAACGCTGCTTCAAACATCCAGTACAAACTTTGCGGATTCGCTTGAAGGAACCGCAGGAATGGCACCCTCAAGAACTGACAGGCAGCCACCTGGTTGATCGCATCGACCGAATAGGCATAGCGGTCGGAGAATGACAATCCAAGAAACTCACCCGGCAAAGCGAAACCCAGAATTTGCCTGTGCCCATCGTCAAGCATCTTGTAAAGCCGCGCGGTGCCATGCGTGACCATATAAACGGCGGTTGTGGGCTCGTTCTCGGTAAAGATCGCAGCCTTTGCACGAAAATTGGTCCGGTGAGCCAATTTGCCGAGTTCGCCTAGCTCAACCCCATCGGGGACGAACCGCTCCCTTCTGCTTAGCAACGTGGAGGCAGCTTCTTGGAAAAAAATCTTCGAGCCTGAGGTATTCTGTTTTGAAATGCCCCGCATATTCGGTTGTCCCGCGAGGATTAGTTGGCGGCTGCCGACCTTCACAACGTGAAGCGTACCCGCATCAATCGAGCGCAGGACCCTTGCTTCGCTGAGGCCGGTTTTTTTGCAAAACTCTGCAATCGAGTACGTGGCTGGCGTCAAAGGAACGGTGCGCTTTTCGCGTGGTCGGCGCGGCTTAGGTAGCATCTGCAGACTTTCCTACCGAGCCGTCCGGCGGCATGAGAGCTAGATCGCGCGGCTTCTTGAGCTCGCGGGGTGGTGGGCGCACAACACTCTCAGTCACCGATATATGCCGCGGTCGGGGGCGATGATTGGCTAAATAACCATGTCCGGTGCCGGACATAAAGCTCAAAATTGTACTGCGCCGCCGAAAATAATAGTCCCGATATTAAGAGCTTCGCGCGCGGCCCGATAGCGGGCTAACTCGGCTTTTTGGTGCGAAACTATACCAGTGCGTGACTGTTGGCTCTTCATGTGTTCACGAATCCGCCAGCAGATCGGAACGTGAAACCCGACGCAAAGAAACTTCCACACGCTCTTCATCACGACGGATACACGCTAACCGACGTGCTGTCCTCGCTGGGCTCCCTGATCGCCACGTTGCTCTTCCTGCAGGTGTGGCGTCCTTCGCCGGACCCGGAATTCGCGATCAAGAACACGACGGCTGTCGCGGGCAATCCTGCCACGTCATCCATCCCCAACTGGCAGGGCTGGTTGCCGTGGGTGGTCGTATCCGCCACCGTGATCTTCTGGACTTCGTTCAAGTTCTTCGCGATCGGACAGCAGAATATCGCCTGGCCTGGTTTGCATCGCGCAATTTCGATCACGCTCTATAATGGCAAGCCCTATGACGCGATCTGGGCGTTTCAACCCTTGGGAACCGGCACGGCCATTCTTCTGGCCGCCATCATCACGGCGCTTCTGGTCCGCCTGTCGCCAAGAGCATTTTTCAGTTGCTACGGCGAGACAATACGGCAGTGCTGGCTCGCGGTCGTCACGGTGATGCTGATCGTCGGCCTGGCCTATCTCATGAACTACTCCGGCCTTGCCTACACGCTTGGTCAGGGTGTTGCATCTACCGGGAAGCTGTTCGTCCTGTTATCGCCATTCCTCGGATGGGCCGCGGTCATGTTGTCGGGAAGCGATACCTCGGGCAATGCTCTGTTTGGAAACCTTCAGGTCGTGGCGGCGCGTCAGCTCGATCTCAATCCCATTCTCTTCGCCGCGACCAATTCATCCGGCGGCGTCATGGGCAAGATGATCTCACCGCAGAATATCGCAACCGGCGTCTCGGTAACGAACATGGCGGGTCAGGAGGGTGCGGTTTTCGCGCGCACCTTCATTCACAGCGTTGTCCTGACCATCCTGCTTGGCGGACTCGTCGCCATCCAGCAATACCTCGTTCCCTGGGTGATCCCCGTGGTGGGTGGCCAGTAGGCGGTTCGCGCCGGCTGCCATTTCGGCCGGCGCGATTGGAAATGAGCGGGAAAGCCACAAGGAATTGGGCGGAAAGGGGCATCAATGTAGGCAGTTGATTACGTTGTCCTGGCTCGAAGGCTCGAGGACGCAACGTCCAAGGCGAGGATCTCGACCGACCGCCTGCGCACGCTTTGCTACGGTACTGACGCCAGCTTCTACCGTTTGATCCCGAAAATCGTCGTCACCGTCGAGAGCGAGGCGGAAGTGATCGGTGTGATGGCCGCCTGCGCTGAAGCCGGTGCGCCCGTCACATTCCGCGCCGCCGGGACCTCGCTATCGGGCCAGGCTATCACCGACAGCGTTCTCATCGTCCTCGGCGAGGGTTGGCAGGGCTCGTCCATCCTTGAAGATGGCCATTTGATCGCGCTGCAGCCGGGCATCATAGGCGCCGAGGCCAACCGCCGTCTTGCGCCTTTCGCGCGCAAGATAGGTCCGGATCCGGCCTCGATTAGTGCGGCGATGATCGGCGGGATCGCCGCAAACAATGCCTCCGGAATGTGCTGCGGTACCGCGCAGAATTCATACCAGACGCTGCAGTGTCTCCGCGTTGTTCTGGCCGACGGATCTGTGCTCGATACCGGCAGCAGTGAAAGTCGCGCCGCGTTTGCAGCGGCTCGTCCTGATTTACTTGCCGATCTCGCCGCGCTCGGGAGCGACGTGCAGTCCGACAGTAAGCTCGCGGATCGAATCCGGCGCAAATTCGCGATCAAGAATACGACCGGCTACTCGCTGAACGCGCTGGTCGACTACCGGGACCCTTTCGATATCCTTCAGCACCTGATGATCGGATCGGAGGGCACGCTCGGCTTCATCTCCGAGATCACCTATCGGACTGTTCCCGACCATGGGCACAAGGCGTGCGCGTTATTGTTCTTCGAAACGCTGGTGGAGGCCTGCCGGGCGGTGACGCGGCTCAAGCGCGAGCCGGTGGCGGCCGTCGAGCTGATGGATAGGGCCAGCCTCGCCGCGGTTACGGGTAAGCCAGGCATGCCGGATTTTCTCGGGAGTCTCGGGCCGGACGCGACCGCGCTGCTGGTCGAAATCCAGGGTGCAAATGCTGCCGAGGTCGCATCGCGCGTCGGGAGCGTGTCGCACGCCCTGTCCGAAACACCTCCATCGCGTCCGGTCGCATTCAGTACCGATCCCTTGCTCATCGAAAAATACTGGAAAATCCGCAAAGGGCTGTTCCCCGCGGTAGGTGCGGTACGGCCGGTCGGCACGACGGTCATCATTGAGGATGTTGCGGTGCCGATCCAGAGCCTCGCTGCGGCGACCGCCGATCTGCAGGCAGCGCTGATCAGGCACGGCTATGCCGAGGCCATTATTTTCGGTCACGCACTCGACGGAAACCTGCATTTCGTCTTTGCGCAGGGTTTCGGCGACGATCAGGCGATCCGCCGCTACGCCGAGCTCATGGAGGAGGTCGCCGAAATCATCGTCGGGCGCTATGACGGCTCGCTAAAGGCCGAACACGGTACCGGACGCAATATGGCACCCTTCGTCGAGATGGAATGGGGCAAGCAGGCCACCGATCTGATGTGGCGCATTAAGCGGCTGTTCGACCCGCAGGGTCTGCTCAATCCAGGCGTCATTCTTAATGCGGACCCGAACATTCACCTCAAGAATTTCAAGCCCATGCTGGCGACTGATCCGTTGATTGATCGCTGCATCGAGTGCGGCTTCTGCGAACCTATGTGCCCAACGCGCGGCCTGACCGTCACGCCGCGGCAGCGCATCGTTGGCGCGCGCGAGATGGAGCGACTCGTTCAGGCGGGCGGGGCAAAGCGCGAGCGGGAGGATTTCCGGCGCGCGTTCCTCGATTTCAGCATCGACACATGCGCCGCGTGCGGACTGTGCGAAATGGCCTGTCCGGTGGGCATCAATACCGGCACGATGTCAAAGGCTATCCGCGGCCGCAGCCAAGGGGCGCTCGCACGATCGGCGGCGTCCGTGGCTGGCCGGCACTATGGTCTGGCCATGGCTGCGGTCCGCGCCGGGCTGGAGGTTGCCTCGGCTTTCGATTCGGTTACCGGCGGGCGTGGCCTGGATGCCATCGGAGCCATCATGCGAACCGCAACGGGAGGTCGCGGACCGCTGGTCTCCCATAGCGGTATGCCCAGGGCCGGGGCGAAGATCACTCGGCGAGAGCGAGATCGGAACTTAGAAAAGCCCCGCGTTGTCTATTTCGCCAGTTGCGCCGGCCAGATGTTTGGCCCCGCGCGCGACGACCTCTCCGGAGAAACGGTTGCCGCCACGTTGTATCGTCTGCTCGACAAGGCCGGTTTCGAGATTATCGTGCCGGCCCGGCAGCCAAGCCTTTGTTGCGGCCAGCCGTTCGATTCCAAAGGGTTGGCCGTCGAAGGCGACCGCAAGGCGGAGGAGACGCTGGATACGCTCACCGAAGCCAGCGAAGGCGGCCGGTGGCCGGTCTTTGTCGATACCAGCCCTTGCGCACAGCGGCTGAAGTCGAAAGCGGCAGGACGCCTCAAGATGCTCGACATCGCGGAGTTCCTGCATGTCCATGTGATGCCGAACGTCGACATACCGGCCAGGATCACGACACCGGTCGCGTTGCACCTGACCTGTTCGACACGGCGCATGGGGCTCGATGCGACGCTGATGGCCGTGGCGCAAGCCTGTGCCGAGCACGTCGTTGTCCCCGCTGACATCGGTTGTTGTGCATTTGCCGGTGACAAGGGATTTGTGCGGCCGGAGATGAATGCTCACGCGCTCCGTTCGCTCAGGCCGGTGGTGAAGAATTGCTCGGCCGGGTATTCGACCAGCCGGACCTGCGAAATCGGCCTGTCGTTGCATGGCGGCATAACCTATCGGTCGGTCGCCGAACTCGTCGACAGCGTGGCGCAGCCGAAGAGCGCCCGTTCGTCCACAGCCGGTTTGCCCGCAGCAGAAGGGGCGGAGTCATGAAAATAGGACTTTTCATTCCCTGCTTTATCGATGCGTTCTTTCCGGAGGTGGGAATCGCGACCCTGCAATTGTTGGAGCGATTCGACCTCGAGGTCGTATATCCACCCAATCAAACCTGCTGCGGCCAGCCGATGGCAAACAGCGGTTTCGAGACGGATGCGAGCGGCGCCGAAGCCTTGTTCGTCCGTAACTTCGACGGGTTCGACTACATCGTCGGTCCTTCGGGAAGCTGCGTCCATCATATCCGTCATCACTTTACGGGAGTGGAACAGACCGCTGCCGTCAGGGATATCCGTTCTCGGACCTATGAACTGGTCGAGTTTCTCCATGACATAATCAAGGTCGATGCTTTCCCGTGGGCGCGCTTTCCGCACAAGGTCGGCTTGCACAATAGCTGCGGCACGTTGCGCGGTCTCCGCCACGCCAATGCTTCGGGATTGCGCGAACCGCATTTCTCCAAGCCGGAATCGCTGCTGCGCAAGGTTGGGGGGCTCGAACTGGTGACGGCGTCGCGACCCGACGAGTGCTGCGGCTTCGGCGGCCTGTTTTCGGTCGTCAACGAAAGCGTGTCGGCCAAGATGGGTTCGGACAAGGTCCGTGACTTTGCGCAGGCCAAGGCCGATTACATCGTCTCGGCCGACAGCTCATGCCTCATGCACCAACGCGGCTGCGCCGAGCGCGATAACGTCGCCATCAAGTTCATCCATATCGTGCAGATCCTCAATGGAGCCGCGGCATGACAAAACGCACAGAAGGCGATCGACCAGTCAACGCGAAGCCCGAGCCGCAGCCTCGCGGCGCACGTCACAAGGGCAACAGACCAATCAATCAGGCGGAGGCGGCCGAGCGGTTCCTGGCCGCTCCCCGGCATCAGCAGCAGCACGATACGCGGTTGTGGACGCTGAGACAGCGCCGCGACGACCAGATGTGGGCGATGCCCGAATGGGAGGAGATGCGCAGCCTCGCATCCGCCATCAAGGAACACACGCTCAGTCATCTCGACACCTATCTGGAGATGTTTGAGGCCAACGCGAAAGCCGACGGCGTGGTCGTGCACTGGGCCAAAGACGCAGCCGAGCACAACGCTATCGTCCTTGATCTGCTGCAGCGTCGAGGCGCAAAGACGCTAATCAAGAGCAAGTCGATGCTGACAGAGGAATGCGGTTTGCGCACCGATCTGGTGAAGGCCGGCATTGAGGTGGTCGAAACTGATCTCGGCGAACGCATCCAGCAGCTTGACGACGAAGATCCAAGCCATGTCGTGGTGCCCGCCGTACACAAACTACGGACAGACGTGGCCAAGGTATTCGCGGCCACAATCGGTTCCGATCCGGAAAATGATGACCCGCCCTACCTTGCGGGGGCCCAGCGCGACGCGACCCGTCCGCTGATCCTTGCCGCCGATGCGGGCATGACCGGCGCAAATTTCCTGGTTGCCGAAACCGGCGCTGTCGTCGTTTGCACCAATGAAGGAAACGCCGATCTCTGCGCCAATATTCCGGACCTCCACATCGTCTCGGTAGGAATCGAAAAACTGGTGCCGAGGACGGAGGACCTGGCGATCTTTGTGAGGATGCTGTCGCGTAGCGCGCTCGGCTCGCCGATTACCCAATACACGTCGCATTTCCGTGGTCCCCGGAAAGGCGGCGAAATGCACGTAGTGCTCGTCGATAACGGCCGCTCCGAACGGCTCGGCATGGAGGAATTCTGGACCTCTTTGAAATGCATCCGCTGTGGGGCCTGCATGAACACCTGCCCGGTCTATCGGCGCTCGGGCGGGCTGAGCTACGGGGCGACCTATTCGGGGCCGATCGGATTGATCATCGATCCGACGTTCAACGCGCGGAAATACAGCAACCTGCCTTTTGCATCCACGCTGAACGGCAGTTGCACCAATGTCTGTCCGGTGAAGATCAATATTCACGAGCAGATTCACGCTTGGCGCAAGGTTCTGGTCAGTCAACACGAAACGCCGTGCGTCAAGCGCGCCGCCATGAAAGCCGCGGGCGCCCTTTTCGCCCGTCCGGCGGTCTACCGGGCGGCGATCGAGCGAACCAACGATGCGCTGGCAAGCCTGCCACGCTTTGCGATCTACAATGGCCTGAACGCCTGGGGCAAACGTCGCGAGATGCCGCACCCGCCGGCGGAGACTTTTCATCAATGGTATCTCCGGAACCGCGGAGGCAGGCCATGAGTAGCCGCGACATCATCCTCGCATCGATCCGCGGGAACCTTCCAAAACTGGAGCGGCCGCTGCCCGCGGTGCCAAAATTCGAGGAAAACGCTCCGGCCGATCTGGTTGAGGCGTTCGGCAAGAACCTGACGCGCATGGGCGGGCGCTTTGTCACGGATCCCACCGACGACTTGCGGGCGACTCTCCGGGGTCTGCTTGAAGACAGCCGTCTGGTCTGTTCGGCGACACCGGAGATAGAGGGTGAAGTTGATCTTGCGGCGGTCGCCGATCCGCGGGCGCTGGCTGATGTCGATCACGCCGTGGTTCGCGCCTGCTGCGGCGTCGCTGAAACCGGATCGGTGCTGCTTACGGACCAGGATCTCAAGGTAAACGCGCTGGCTTATCTCGCGCAGCACCTGATCGTTCTGCTCGATCCGGCCGATATCGTCGTCAACATCCACAGCGCCTATGCCCGGCCGGAGTTTCGCGAGCGGCGCTACGCCGTTTTTCATTCGGGCCCCTCCGCCACGGCTGATATCGAGGGCGTGCTTATCCTGGGAGCGCAGGGCGTGCGCTCGCTCTCGGTTCTGCTGGTGCCCAGGAATTCCGGCGAACTTGATCAAGCGCAAGGTGGACCACCCACCCAACGGATAATCTGAGCAAGGCCGATGATTGAAAGGAAACCGCCGATGTTTCAGGTGCGAATTCACGGTCGTGGCGGGCAGGGGGTCGTTACCGGCGCCGAGATGCTCTCGGTCGCAGCCTTCTTCGAAGGCCGGCACGCCCAGGCATTCCCTAGTTTCGGATCCGAGCGCATGGGCGCTCCCGTGGTGGCATTCTGCCGCATCGCCGACAAGGAAATCCGGTTGCGCGAGCCGATCCTGGAGCCGGACTGCCTGATCGTGCAGGATCCGACTTTGTTCAAGGTGATCGACGTGTTCGCCGGTCTGCGCGGCAACGGCTATCTCCTGGTCAACACCAACAAGACATTCGCCGATCTTCATATCGGGCAGGTCGTCGACCGCCTGCCGAAGGGCCATGCCGTCATCGTACCGGCCACCGAAATCGCGATGAAGCATGTCGGGCGCCCGGTGCCGAACGCGGCCCTGCTCGGCGCCTTCGCAGGCCTGACGCAATTCGTCCGCCTCGAAAGCGTCGAACATGCGATCGAGCAGGCGTTCCCCGGCAAGGTCGGCGCCGCCAACATCGCCGCGGCGCGCGAAGCGCATGAATTCGTCCTGATGCAGCAACGCGAAAGCGCAGCCTGAGGAGACCAGATGCTCAAGCAAATCGAAGGCTCGCACGGAATGGCCGAGGCCATCGCGCTGTGCCGCCCGGAAGTGATCTGCGCTTATCCGATCACGCCGCAGACCCACATCGTCGAAGGCCTCGGCGAATTGGTTAAGGAAGGTAAGCTGGTCGACTGCGAATACATCAACGTCGAAAGTGAGTTTGCCGCCCTTTCGGTCGCGATCGGCGCATCAGCCGCGGGTGCCCGCGCCTATACCGCGACCGCCTCACAAGGCCTGCTGTTCATGGCTGAAGCCGTCTACAACGCCTCGGGCCTCGGCCTGCCCATCGTGATGACGCTCGGCAACCGCGCGATCGGCGCGCCCATCAATATCTGGAACGATCATTCCGACGCGATGTCGATGCGCGACGCCGGATGGCTGCAGCTGTTCGCCGAGACCAATCAGGAGGCGGTCGACCTGCACATCCAGGCGTTCAAGCTCGCCGAGGAGTTGTCGATGCCGGTGATGGTCTGCGTCGACGGCTTTATTCTGACCCACGCGATGGAGCGCATCGACATCCCCACGCAGCAACAGGTCGACGCCTATTTGCCACCTTACGATCCGGTGCAGGTGCTCGACCCCGCCGAGCCCGCCTCGATCGGCGCGATGGTCGGGCCGGAAGCCTTTACCGAGGTGCGCTTCCTCGCCCATTACAAGCAGAACCTGGCGCTAAAACTCATTCCGGAATTCTCCGAAGAATTCAAAAAGGCATTTGGCCGCGACTCCGGCGGGCTGTTGCGGACCTATCGCGCCGAAGACGCCGACATGCTGGTGGTCGCGATGGGCTCGGTCTGCGGCACTATCAAGGACACCATCGATGAAATGCGGGACGACGGCATTCGCATCGGGCTCGTCGTCATCGTCTCGTTCCGGCCGTTTCCGGTCGACGCATTGCGCAACGCGCTCGCCGGCGCAAAGGACGTCGTTGTCGTGGAGAAGAGTATCGCGGTCGGCATGGGGGGACAGCTCGCCAACAATGTCGATGTCTCGCTGCGCAATCTGCCGCGGCCGCCGCGGCTGCACTCGTCGGTGGCGGGACTTGGCGGCCGCGCCATTACCCGCGCCTCGCTGGATCGCCTGTTCCGGCAGGCAAGCGTGCAACCTTGGGAAGGCACGCATTTCCTGGACCTGAACGAACGTGTCGTCGGCCGCGAGATTCATCGCAGCCGCAAGACCCGGCGGTCAGGGCCGACCGCCGAGAACATCCTGCGGCAACTGGCATTGGCGGCCAGCTTTCCGGCCGCCGAGTGAGGATCAATCCATGACACCTCCCGTCATCACGCTCACACCGGAAGACGCGGTGCAGAAGCTGAAATATTATCAAAAGGGCACCTTCACCGTCGGCAACCGCCTGGTGGCGGAAGCGGAAAGGACCGTGCAGGCATCGCAGGACCGCTCCAACGCGCTGACCTGCGGTCACCGCGCTTGCCAGGGGTGCGGCGAGGCGCTGGGCGCGCGCTATGCCATCGATGCGGCGATGCGCGCCACCAACAACAACCTGATCGCCGTCAATGCTACCGGCTGTCTGGAAGTCTTCACGACGCCTTACCCGGAGACGTCGTGGCAATTGCCCTGGCTGCATTCGCTGTTCGGCAATGCCGCTGCGGTTGCCACCGGCGTCGCCGCCGCGATGCGCGTCAAGAAAAGGCCGGAAGTGCGCGTGATCGCACAGGGCGGCGACGGCGGCACCACCGACATCGGCTTCCAATGCCTTTCCGGCATGTTCGAGCGTAACGATGACGTGCTGTACATCTGCTACGATAACGAAGGCTACATGAACACCGGCGTGCAGCGATCCTCGGCGACGCCGCCGACGGCGCGCACCGCGACCACGCCTACGCTCGGCCCGGAGCCGGGCAACGTGTTCGGCACCGGCAAGTCGGTGCCGAAGATCGCGGTCGCCCACAACATTCCCTATGTCGCCACCGCCACCGTCGCCGACCTGCACGATCTCGAGCGCAAGGTGACGAAAGCGATGTCGATCCGCGGCGCCCGCTACATCCAGATCAACGTGCCATGTCCGCTGGGCTGGGGATCGGCCTCGCACGACACCATCAGGCTGGCGCAGCTTGCGGTCGAGTGCGGCCTCTATCCGATCTTCGAGGCCGAGCACGGCAAGGTCACGCAGGTGCGCAAGATCCGCCGCCAGGTGCCGGTGCAGGACTATTTGAAACTGCAGCGCCGTTTTGCGCATTTGTTCAAGGGCGGCATCGAAGATCCGCGCATCGCCCGGCTGCAGGCGATCTGCGACGCACATATAGCGGAATACGGGCTGGTCGACTTGGCCGGCAAAGAGGGCTGAGGGCATCATGGAACATCCGTTCGCCATTACGCTCGACGTCGGCACCTCGCTGATCAACCACACCGGCTCCTGGCGCACGCTGCGGCCGGAATATGTTCACCGGCTGCCGCCCTGCAACCATGCCTGCCCGGCCGGCGAAGATATTCAGGGCTGGCTCGCCTTCGCCGAAAGCGGCGACTACGAGGCGGCCTGGCGTTCGCTGACCGAGAACAATCCGCTGCCCGCCGTGATGGGGCGGGTCTGCTATCACCCCTGCGAGGGCGCCTGCAATCGCGCTGTGCTCGATTCGGCGGTCGGCATCAATTCGGTGGAGCGCTTCCTCGGCGACCTCGCCATCAAGAACAACTGGCGTTTCGCCGCGCCAACTGAGGTGTCGGGCAAAAAGGTGCTGGTGGTCGGCGCCGGGCCGTCGGGGCTGTCGGCGGCCTATCATCTAGCGCGGCGCGGTCACGCCGTGACGATTCAGGAGGCAGGTCCCGCGCCGGGCGGCATGATGCGGTTCGGGATTCCGAAATATCGCCTGCCGCGCGACGTGCTGGATGCCGAGGTCCGGCGGATCGAGGATCTCGGCGTCACCATTACGTACAATAGCAAGGTCGCCAATATCGCTGAAGCCATGGCGGCCGGCGGCTTTGACGCGGCCTTTCTGGCGGTCGGCGCCCACATTGCAAAACGCGCCTATATTCCGGCCGGCGAGGCCGCCAAGGTGCTGGACGCGGTGCAGGTACTTCGCTCGATGGAAGGCGAGGACAAGCCGCTTTTGGGGCGCACGGTCGTGATCTATGGCGGCGGCAATACCGCGCTTGACGTCGCCCGCACCGCCAAGCGGCTCGGCGCGGAGGAAGCGATCATCGTCTATCGCCGCACCCGCGACCGCATGCCGGCCCACGACTTCGAGGTCGAGGAGGCGATCGAGGAGGGCGTGATGATGAAGTGGCTGTCGACGATCAAGAACGTCGAGGCTGGATCGATCACCGTCGAGAAGATGGCGCTCGACGACAAGGGTTTTCCGCAGCCGACCGGCGAGTTCGAGACGCTGCAGGCGGATTCCGTCGTGCTGGCGCTCGGTCAGGATGTCGACCTGTCGCTGCTGCAGGGCGTTCCCGGCCTCGATGTCAGGGAGGGCGTGGTCCAGGTCGGACCCAACATGATGACCGGGGTGGCCGGCATTTTCGCCGGCGGCGACATGGTGCCGTCGGAGCGCACCGTGACGGTGGCGGTCGGGCACGGCAAGAAGGCCGCACGCCATATCGATGCCTGGCTGCGCGGCGAGGTTTTCGCGCCGGCCGCGAAACACGAGATCGCCTCCGCCGACAAGCTCAACACCTGGTATTATGGCGAGGCGCCCAAGACGCTGCAACCGGTGCTGGAGCTGGCGCGCCGCACCTCGACCTTCGAGGAAGTGATGCAGGGGCTCGACGAGGGCAATGCGCTCTACGAGGCGCGCCGCTGCCTGTCCTGCGGTAACTGCTTCGAATGCGACAATTGCTACGGTGTCTGTCCCGACAATGCCGTGATCAAGCTTGGACCGGGCATGGGTTTCGAGTTCAACCTGGATTATTGCAAGGGCTGCGGCATCTGTGCCCAGGAATGCCCGTGCGGTTCCATCCAGATGACACCGGAAGCGATATGAAACAACGTATAATTTTGCTCGACCTTGGACTGGTTTTGCAAAAGATTACCTGCTGAAATTCACGGCGGCGCGGCGTCGGATCTATGGCGCCGTTGTCACTCGCAGATTTCGTGCTATGGGCATTCGGGGCGAACCGATTGCACCGACCTCAATCCTACCAGCTCAAAATGAAAGGTGCTTCCGGTTCCATCGGTTCATTGCGCGGAACCGTAAACGGCTTGCTGTGAATCGGCGCGGGGTCCCGACGCGGATCGGCACTCTAAGCTATTGACCACATAGACGCGGATGGGTCAACTTCGAACGCTTTTTCACATCAACCGCGCAACCGTGAACGAAGCCGTAAGACTGGTAGACCCCGACGCGCAGCGATAACGAAAAGCCACGCAATCCTTTTTGCATCTTATCTTGCGCACGTTGCCGCCATCAAAATTCCCGCACCGAGGAAAGGATGGGACCTACGTACGGAATGAAGGCAAACAGGCCAGCCAGCAATCCGAGCGCAAGCGGCGCAGGCACACCAAGGCCCCATAGGCCCAGCCCAGTGAGTGATCCGACGAGGGCCATCGTGATTGACTGTCCAACCAGCCATCGCTGAAGGGTTCGGCCGGTTAATCCAAATACCTCTCCAACTCGCTCGCGTCGTTTCTGCGGCACCAGTCGCAAGAGACCTTGAAGGTACCTGTCGGGCTGCGCTGCAAGATAGATCGAGGCAAAAAACAGTACGGCAAGGTAGCCTGCCGTCCGAACGATGGAACCAAAGACCGCACGGGCTCTGGGGGATCCATCATGTGTTTCGCGGCTTCTTTGACCTCGTTCGCGAACTGCTCCACAGCTTCAATCGTCTTTTCAATAACGCCCTTGTCCTTGCCGCCCATGAAGTCCTCCAAATGTTAGTTATGAGGTATTGCGATTCGGGAGGAGAAGGAGGTCCTATGACCCGTATTCCGGCACTTATCTCGATTACGACGGGCCTTCGGCATCCATGCCCGTGAAATACTTAAATTTCGGCTCGTCTGACCTGGCGGACTAAGTGGTCAACCATTGCTCAGTCACGAAAATTGAATGAATTAAGACCGCCTCCGAACGCGAGACGGGAACCAATGCGGTCTGCGTAACTTATCAATGCAATGCCGGACACCTTGCCCAAGGCGTCCGATGAAATGACGGCCTCAGCATGTAACCCCGCGCTGAGGCCGTTTTTTTGGCAATCGGTATTTTCGTCGTTATCCCGGGAAGTAGCTTAGTTAGTCTTTATAGCCAACCTTTCGAAAAGGCGGCCACAAGTGCCGCCTCATTATTTTCAACCAACGTGAGACACAACTAGTTCCCAGATTGCGCGAGTTCGCCGCCGATGCGATTGAAGCGCGCCTTTTGCTCGCCGCTCAGTGACCCATAAAAGTCGTTGAGCGCTGGCTTCACCGTATTGGCTGCATCGATCATCGCCTGCAGGCGCTTCTCCATAGCCTCCAGCCGGCCAGGCGGAGTGATGGGCGTGTCCTCGGGGCAGGCAGCTTGCATGATCGAGACTGCCTTGGCGGTTGCATTCTCGAGCTGCTTCAGACCGCCTTCCTGCGCATCGGTCGGCTTCACCGCGTCCTCGATCCGCTCGATGGGCAGATTTGCTAGTCCGGCTTTCGGCTCGCTGCAGCTCTTACCATCCTGCGCCGATGTCTGGCTGGCACCGACGTTATCCTTGGGCTGCTTCGGCCCGATTTCGTTGAAGCGCTCCTTCTGCCCATCGCTCAACGAGTTATAGAAAGCTTCCATCGCCGGCCGGACTGTCTGCACCGCCTCGAGCGTGGCTGTCATCCTCAACGTCATCGCCTGCAGGCGACCAGGTGGCGTCATCGCAAAAGCGTTTTTCGCTGGGCATGAGGCCTTGAAGGCACTGGCGGCTTTCTGGCCCGCGCTTCGCACGCGATCAAGAAGCTGCTTCTGGTCGGCATTCAAGCCGAATTTGCTGTTGATTTCTGCGAACGGCCACGCCGTGATGCCAGTGCCGGGTTGGGTGCAAAGTTCTTCCATAACGGCAGACGTCGGGCGGGCAGCGCGCGCGCCTGGCGGTGCATATGCATAGCTGTATTCAGGCGGCGGGCCGGCTTGACCCCAGAACACGCCGTCGAAGAAATCATCATAGGCATAGGCAAAGTAACCGTCATCATAGCCAGAGGGCCAGAATGCGTAATCGAAAACGTCCGAATAGGCATAAGGCCAGAACACCGGCCCGTACCACGGCACGAAGGCCGCGCGCAGGCCGAGGCTCCAAGCCCGGCGTGGGGCCAGCGCAGCGGTGCCCGCGCGGTAATTCGCACCTTGCGCCCGTGCGGCGAAACGCGCGGCGAAGCGGCCTTGTTGTGCCGCCTGCGGTGTAACACGCGCGACACCGTTACGGCGCTCACCGCGCTGCGCTTGCGCATTGGGTTGAACCAATGCATTCGGCCGAACCTGGCCGTTAGGTTGTAGCCGCTGCTGCGCGCGCTGCTCACGCTGCTGATTGATTTCCTGCTGTTTCTGCACGCGTTGCGCAGCCGGCAGCTTTCGCAGTTGACGGGTTTCCTGCTGGCGTAGCGTGCGCTCCTCGCGTTGCTGGCTGCGCAGCTGCTCGCGTGTTGGCACAGTGGATACTGCGGCCGTGGGCGCGGCGTTGCGGGCGGCCGGCGGAGTTGCTGTTCGGGTAGGTGCACTAGTCCGCGGATTATTGACGATGCGTGGCGTTGCTTGACGCGCTGGAGCTGCGGCTCTCTGCGGCGCCTGGCGTTGTGGCGCGGCTTGTCGTTGCGGTGCGGCCCGGTATTGTGGTGCGGCCTGGCGCTGCGGCGCAGCCTGCCTTTGCGGTGCAGCCTGCCGCTGTGGCGGCGCGGCGCGCGCTGCCGGGGCTGGACGCGCCGCCGGCGCTCCCTTGCCCCGTCCTTGTCCTTGTCCGTGTTCCTGCGCATTGGCGCTCAGCGGGATCATCAATATTGCAAGCCCCAGCATCGCAGCGAGCTTCAACACCTTTTTCATGATAAAATTCTCCGCTGCGATGTAATGTTCGCAGCCAAATCAACTGGCGCGCTCGCATTGTGCGGCGGACTTGCCAAGGACGCTCTGATGATTGCGCGTCCGACATTGCAACAATATGGTTAGCCGGCAAAAGTTCCGGCCCTACTGCGCATAATAAGGCCGCGCAGATTGATCTGCATCAAAGACAATAGCCAATGAATTGGCACGTGGGCCACGGCTTGCTTTTGCTATTCATCGTCATTCGCGAACCAGGGCTCGGGGAGAAGCAGACGTGCTCGTCTTCGGTGCTGGCGACAAGCTTTATGGAGGCAGAGGGAGATATAAGTGCATAGCATCGGTCGATCGGTGGCGATCAAGAAAATCGGAACCACAATCAGCCGAATTTCGGTAATTGCGGCAACCATCGCGACGTCCGTCAGGCAGCAAGGTGGAGCGACACAGGAAATTGCTCGGAACGTGGAGCAGGCAACACAGGTACCTCCGGCAACTCGCGGGCGAATGCGTGATCGAAAGCGCCACCTGCGCCTCGGCTCCAAGGCATAATTATGAGGGCCCGTGAGTCGGTGTCTGATCTTCGTCTTGGTGGGAGTTTACATATGAGGTTGCCATCGTGAGCAGGTGAACGGCAGCCGTGCCCAATTCCTGCATATCCCGGTCCTCGATATAGACTCCCGCCGCTCTGTGGTAGGCTATGGCTATGGTCGCATAAGCATCGGTAAGGAACGCGGCGTTGCCATTGCCCTCATTGCGACCAATCCGCTCCAAAACGACTTTCATCGCAGCGGAGGACGTAGCTGTGGCGATTTCAGCGTCTTCTTGTTCGTTGCATGGTTGATCTACACCCGCCTCAGCTTGGCACTTGTGGACCGCATCTTCTACGGCCCGGTAGAAGTGCGGCTTTCGACTTTCATCTGCCTTCAGATAGCTTTGTAAAAAGCGGCGGGACCTGGCCTCGAGGTATTTGCGATCGGTTCTGATAAGTTTGCTCTGAAGCCGAGTGCGCTTAGATTTGAACCAGCTGAACACTATGCCGACTCCAAGGTTTTTGCCGATCTGTGCTAGTTGCCTTTACGTTGACCTCTGCGTCTAATACGCAGCATTTACGCAATTCCAGAAGTTTTGCAAAGGGGCGTCTCGGGAGAAAGTGCATTGGCATGAACGCACTAGTCGGCACTTTCCGAATGAACCGATCAGATCTGATAAATGCTGCTCGTAAAGGCGGACCCGACTGTTGATCTTTATCAAAGGTCAAGAGCGGCTTTGAGCCTCTAATTAACTTCTAATGAATTAAGACCCTGGACGATCCAATGCGGAAATTACTCTACGTCGGGCGCGGCTGCTATGGCGCTCGCACTGAGCTCGAATAAACTCGACCATTTTTGTCGAGGAGTCCGGAGCCGTTTGGTCGGACTCTGCCGGCCTTGTTGGCCTCTTGTTGACCGATCACGCAACCGGCAAAGGCACCTATTTTCTCGGTTCCACTGTTTTTAACTTTTTTACAATTGACCCACTCTCGAGTTGAGCGAGATCAACTTTGCGCAGTCTTTTCCGGCTTGATTTTTAAACACTAGAACGCATCCTCTGCCAGAGAGCGGCGCCGCCCGCCCGCTCGCGAACCGGGCTGACGAAGAGCGCGGCCCAGAACTCGCTGCCATCTTTGCGGCCGCAGAGAGATTCCGTCCCGCTTCTGGATCTTGAGGCACACCTTCGTCAGATCCGCGAAGCCGAGTTCATGTGCGGCAGCCTGCGATACGTCGATTATTCTTCCGCTGACGTGAGGGCCACGATCGGTGATCCGCACGACTACCGAACGGCCGTTTTCCTTGTTTTCGATGAGCACCATTGTTTGGAACGGAGTGACCGATGCGCGGAGGTCAAATTGTTTGCGCTGGTGTCTTCACCGCTCGCCGTCTCTTCGCTCAAGCTTGAATAGACCGATGCAAGACCGCACTCGTCCGGTTCTCTATTGGCTGCGTGTGTGCGCTCCAATAAGAGCAATTGCAGCAACGCGGCCGCAATCAAATGTAATTTCGCGACCGTTACCTGCCTGGCGAAACCGAAGCAGTGAACTGATGTTCTTCGCGACATGGCAAGCGCGGCGTCAGACAAAAGGAGCTGCACAACATCTCGGAGGGCCCCTCCGCGATCTAGTGCCGCAAGAGCGCGAGAAGAATGATGATCGGAATGGGGACCCCCAGCAAGTAAAGCAGAATTCCACGGCCCATGATTTCCTCCTCTGTTCCGGTCTTGCCTACCCGTCGGTAAGACTGGCGTTATAATCCCGGACTTTTCCGCCTTGCGTAGCTGCCAGACTGGCAGCAAAGGCGCCGGTAAGCAGAGCGGCGGTGAGCCACAGAGACAATTTGGCCGCTGCCTTTCGAGCGGTGTCCAAATCGGTCTTTGCCTGGTCGATGACGTTCGAAACCCGCTTGTCGGCATCCGCCTGACTAAGCCCCGTGCGGGCCGCGACGACTTGCGCCACATAAGTGCGGTCTGGCCCGGCAACATCGCCGTCAGCAATGCCCTTCGTCAGGATACCCGCGATTTCGCGGCGAGCGGTTCCCTGATCGGTCGTATTTGGGTTTGCGGCGGGATTGGATCGCAACAGCGCGTCCACATAATAATCCAAAGGGCTGCCGGCCCCCGCGGCTACCGACACATTGGTGCCCGGTGCAAGTCCCGGTGATGCGCCGCCGGCGATGTTGCTGGCCGCCGCGGCCAACAACCCGGCGCCGATCACTGTGGCAAATGCCCACGCCAAAAAGCCATGAGCAGTATCACGGAAGAAGACCTCGTGGGTATGGACGCCGACCCATCTCGTACGCAACCGGCCGGCGACGTAGCCCCCCATGGCAGAGGCGAGCAGCGCGACCACGATCAGATAGAGACCTGTGGTGATTTGGAATGTGCTCGCCGATATCCCGGAATTGCCCCACGGGGATACGGCCGAGAAACCCATTCCTGCACCGAATGCAAGAAGAACGAGGGTCAGCGCGGCGGCCGCAACTGCACCGGCCGCAATCGCTGGCCATGATACCAAAGGGCTCTCTTCGGCAGGGGTGGAAATCTCTACGGATTCAAAAACCATCGCTGCCTCCAGATGAAAGGCCCTTGCCATTTCGGCTATCGGGGAGCCCCAAGACTAACGTGAAGAATAGCTTGCAGAGCTGGCCTATTTTCCTTTGAGCGTGTCCTTGAGGCCGCCGACGGCGTTCTGAACCTGACCCTCAATCTTGTCAGCGTTGCCTTCCGCCTCCAGCTTGGCGTCGCCGACCACCTTGCCGGCCACCTGCTTGACTGTACCCTTGACCTGCTTCGCCGATCCAATAACTCGGTCCTTGTCCATAGCCATATCCTCCGATGTTCAGTCGATCGACGTAAGCTGCGGCGTGAACCGGTGGTCGTCGTTGATTTGAATCAAAATTAGTCCTTAGATGACTTTCGAGTACGCGCCAGTTCTTAAGTTTTCCAAAGTGAGCAATATTGATCACCATCTCCAGAACCGGACGTGGCAAATTTATTTCATCACCGCTCAGACCTTGGCATCCATCGGTGACTGAGAGCGTTGGTTCGGCCGAACTGACAGCGGCATTGCGCGACGGCTTGGCGCGGATGGGTCGCACGCGGTTGCCGCTCATGAACCTGGCTTTGCGCACCGTCACGGCGCCTTATTTTGGGGCGCCAAATTTCTAAACTAATACGCGGAAACCAGGAGATTGACCGAATTGTTACGGTCACATACCGACGGAGGACACTCTCATGCGTATTTTTATCCTCGCCACCGTGTTGCTCACTTCCTCGAGTCTCTACCCCTTATTCGCCCAAGAGGAAGGAAAAGCTCCAACAGGAGGTCCGCAAACCGGAGCTCCTGCCCAGACTGACCAGAAATCGCCGCAACAGCTGGATCAACGAATCGGCCGCGACCAACCGAGGGCCGACGACCGTGAGATGGGTCACGACGGGAGGATGCATCGCGGCGACAGCGACCGTATGGGCCGCGATGACCGTGAGACGGGTCCAGACTGGGGAATGCATCGCGACCGTGAGATGGGCCGCGATCGCGACATGGATCGTGGACGATACAGAGAGCGGGGGGACCGAGACTGGGACCACGCGGACCGAGATCGGGACAATAGAGGTTATATCGATGAAGCCCGCCCCCGGCACCGCGTGAAAGTCTGCGTCGAGTACGCAAACGGCGATGAATATTGCCGTTACAAGGAATAGAAGGCAGAGCGTCGATCCCCCGGGCGTGAACTCATAAACCCATGAGCGTTGGCGGACGTCCGCTTTGGTGCGCATCACGGACTAAAGTCGAGATCCGAAAAGCAAAGAGGCGCATGGGCGGCCTCTTTCTTGTCGATGGTAGCGGATGCAGCGGGCGTTATCGCTTCTCGCCACCGCCGCCCTGGCCACCGCCGTGGCCGCCGTCCTGACCGCGGCCTTCGCCGCCACCCAGGTTGCCGCCAGCGGGCGGAGCGTTCTTCTGCAACCGGCTATCACCGAGAGGCGCAACATTCTTCTGCATCTGCCCGCCAGCGTTGATTTCTGCGCCACCTTTCGATCCCGCTACCGGTGGGTTGCGGCGAATGGTGGTGCCGCCCTCGACGTTCTTGCCCGGACCTTCGATCGTTCCGCGCTCCCTTCCGCCGTGGCCATAACGCCGCTCGGCCGGTCCGTAGCTCCAGCTCTGCCAGCCATATTCGCCGCCCCAACCGAGGTTGCGCCGCCAGGCAAAGCCGCAGCGATACCAGCCGGCCCCGTGCCAGCCATTGAAATAGAAGCAGTAGCGGTTGCCTTCGATAATGAAGACCGCCGCCTTTTGTATCATGTCGGTGGCATCGAGCGCGGGTTTCAGTCCGGCGTCGATGTTGATCGACATGGCATTCCCGCTACTCGCGCTCATGGCGAGCGCCACGGCAGCCGCGCCGACGTACAGTGATTTCCGCATTGGACCCTCCAGGTTCGTGATCTTTTTGAATCTTCCGATTGCGAGTAGCCAAGAGGGCTGCTCGCAATTCAACTTTGTTGCTCAATAAGAGTGGCGATCACGATCCCTGCGAAAGAGTGCGTCGGCAAAGCGGTGCTTTTGCTGCTCGTCGAGACCGCTATAAAGCGGTTGGGAGGCGTCTGCGAGTTTCTTCCATGCACTCGCCTGGTTGATGTGCTCATCAGCATCCTTACGCATTTCATCGATTAGATCGACGCTGCTTTGTTGCTTGGCGTGGGCCTCTCGCCAGGCAATCTGTTGCTCGGCCTGCTTCTTCCACATATCCACTACGGCAGTCTCAAAAGCGGACCAATTCTTCTCCTGCTCCGGAGTGAGGCGCAGGTCAGCCTTCATCTTTGCCGCGCGAGCCGCTGCATGATCTGTGATTTGGCTTGCGGTCAATTCTGTACGGTCCGAACGGTCCCGCGCGACCGCTGACCCGGTAATTGCCGTACCAACCAACATGGCCGCAGTCGTTACAACAATGAGAGTCTTTCGCATGACGTCTTCCTTTCGAGAATATCTGAGGTGGGAATAGCTCGTGTTGCACTGTCAAGTAGCGCAAGGCCCAGCGATCGGTTGGGTCTTTAATTGAGTTATTGATGCTCGCGGCAGTCGGCAGCGGCGGGACGGGTCGGTTGTTTCGCAGCTCTAGGCGAACCAACGGACCCGCCCCGGTACTCGCGGCGTCACTTCGTTACTTGCAAGTTTTGTCTGCCTTCAAAGCCGCTTCTGCTAAAGCCTTCGTCGAGTGAGCGGCGCCGACGGCCTTCATGCTGCCGCCAGCAACAGGCTGGGCCTCGACGATTTGACACTTCATGGTCGCGGTATCCTGAGCCAGGTAGAATGATGGCGGCGCCTGGCCGGTTGTCTTGGCCGTTTCAGCCGCGAACGAGGGAGCAGAGAATGCGACGATGGCGACCATCGCCAGGAGAATGGTCTTCATGGTGTTCACCAATTGTTATGCGTCCGACATCGGACGAAGAACGAATAGGGTCGGTCGGCAATGGTTCCTGTTAAGACGGATTGATTTTTGGCGTGCCAATTGAGATGGATCAATGACGGCCAGGAAAGGCGTGGCTTTGAGACGTGGACTGTCTGCCGGTGGGGCTTGGCCAATACCAAAGAAGGAGGGCTTGCCGGCGCTGCTCAACCGCCCCGAGCAATCCTCTATAAGCTCCGCTGCTTTCGATATACGGAACGAGTAGCCTTTGATCCCTATCAAAGTTCACGCAATGTCAGCCGATAATATCCTTTGAATCTGTTTCGATCGATTAAGCCGGATCGCGGATGCCGACGGCAGGATGCAGCGGCCTGATTAATCGCCACTTGTCGGAGCCGAACATTGGTCCGATGCTCTCGGTATACGCGCTTACTCGTCCGAGCAGCTCTCTTCATTGATCCTGTCGGTGCAAGGAGACGTTTGCTTGAACAAGCCGGGTCCGATAGCGGTAACGCCTGCTTTAGCCCCTGTGCGGCAAACACCAAGCGCGCCCGAAGGATCGAGCGCGAGCGGAAAAACCCTGGCCGAAGTCGCTCGCCTATCACCCGACGATGCACCGCAACGGTTGTCCAGCACGGCGGTGGGCCTCGCGCCTAGTCAAGTCGAGCAGCAGCTCCGCTCCGTCGGACCCAATCGGGTCGCTCGACAAGCGCGTCATACGGTCCTCGGCGAGCTTGCTGCGCGATCGATCAATCCGTTGAATATCTTGCTGCTGTCGCTGGCGACTGCATCCTATTTCCTCGGCGATCAGCGTGCGGCGATCATGATCGCGATCATGGTAGTCCTGAGCATCACCCTAGGTTTCCTTCAGGAGTATCGGTCGAACAATGCTGCCAACGAATTGCAAAAGATGGTATCGATAACCGCTTCTGTGCGCCGACAGGGGAGTGCCGACCAGGTCGATATTCCGATCGATCGACTTGTGCCCGGCGACATCGTTCTGCTGTCGGCGGGAGACATGATCCCCGCCGACCTCAGGTTGATTTCAGCCAAGGATCTCTTCATCAACCAGTCGACCCTCACTGGCGAGGCAATGCCGCTTGAGAAATTCGCTGCGGCCCATGACGGTACGGCCGAGACTCCATTTGATCTCCCCAATATCTGCTTTATGGGCAGCGCTGTCGTCAGCGGAATCGGCTGCGGCGTCGTCGTACTGACCGGCCCGCGAACTGCTTTCGGCGTCGTGGCAACTGCAATCGCCGAGACGCGGCAACTCACTAGCTTCGACAAGGGCATCACTCGCTTTACCTGGTTGATGCTCGGGTTCATCCTGGTGATGGCGCCTCTCGTGTTCGTGATCAATGGCGTGACCAAGGGCAATTGGCTCGAAGCGCTGTTGTTTGCGGTCGCCGTAGCGGTAGGTTTAACGCCCGAGATGCTGCCGATGATCGTGACGGTCAATCTGGCAAAGGGCGCAATGGCGATGTCCCGAAAGAAGGTCATCGTTAAGCGTCTCAATGCAATCCAGAACTTCGGCGCCATGGACGTGTTGTGCACGGACAAGACCGGCACACTTACTCAGGACCTGATTATCCTCAAGCGCCACCTTGATATCGGGGGCGCCGATTCGGACAGTGTGCTCGAGTACGCCTATCTGAATAGTTATTACCAGTCCGGCCTCAAGAACCTGCTCGACATCGCGGTCCTGAAGCACGGCGATCTCGAAGGTGGCCTAAAGGTTCGGGAGCGATTCAAGGAGATCGACGAAATACCATTCGACTTCGAGAGGCGGAGAATGTCCGTCGTTCTCGGGCGCGACGACGGGGTTCATATCCTCATCTGTAAAGGTGCCGTCGAAGAAGTCTTCGCGGTTTGCAAGCACTACGCGATCGGCGAGGAGACGGGTCTCCTCGATGATAGCCATCTCGCCTCGGCGAAGGAAACGACGGCAAAGCTCAACGCGGACGGATTTCGGGTAATTGCCGTCGCCACCAAGGTGATGCCACAGACTCAGGCGACATACTCTGTCGCTGACGAGGCCGATCTCACGCTGCTCGGTTACATCGCGTTCCTCGATCCCCCGAAGGAGACATGCGCCCCCGCGATTGCCGCGCTACAGGCTGGCGGCGTGCAAGTGAAGATCCTGACTGGGGACAACGACATTGTTACGCGTAAGATCTGCCATGATGTTGGTCTTTTCGTGGACCGCATCGTTCTCGGCAGCGAGATGACGGCGCTATCGCCGGAAGAGTTGGCGAACCTGGCGGAGACCGCGACGGTGTTCGCAAAGGTGTCGCCGTCGCAAAAGGCAGCCATTATCGATGCCCTTCACAGCAAGGGGCACGTCGTTGGATTCCTGGGGGATGGCATCAACGACGGACCGGCGCTGAAAACGGCTGACGTCGGCATATCCGTGGACAGTGCCGTCGACATCGCCAAAGAATCCGCGGATATTATATTGCTCGAGAAGAGTCTGGCGGTGCTCGGCGACGGCGTCATCGAGGGCCGTAAGGTGTTCGGCAACATCACCAAGTATATCAAGATGGGCGCGAGTTCCAATTTTGGCAATATGTTCAGCGTGCTCGGAGCCAGTATCTTCCTGCCGTTTCTGCCGATGACGGCAATTCAGGTGCTCACCAACAACCTGCTTTACGACTTCTCGCAGACCACGATCCCAACCGACAATGTCGATCCAGAATTTCTGGCGGTGCCGCGGCGATGGGACATTGGAAACATCACGAAGTTCGTACTGTTCATCGGTCCAATAAGCTCGATCTTCGATTATGTCACGTATTTCACGATGCTCTACGTCTTCAATGCGTGGAATAACCCGTCGTTGTTCCAGACTGGCTGGTTCGTCGAATCCCTCCTTACTCAGACCTTGATCATTCATATTATTCGCACGGCAAAGATTCCATTTTTCCAAAGTCGAGCCAGCACAGCGCTCATCACGACAACCCTCATCATTGCCGCAATCGGAATAGCCCTCCCGTACTCCTGGCTCGCCAGCTTTTTGGGTTTCGTTCCGCTGCCCCCGACCTACTGGATTGCGCTTTGTCTTATTCTTCCAAGCTATGTCGTCCTGACGCATATCGTTAAGACGTGGTTCATTCGACGATTCGGGTTGAGTTGAATTCAGCCGGCCGCGTGATTGCGAGACTGGGTCCAGCAATTCCTGAGTATAATCGCGATGAACTGGTCGGTCACATCTTCCACATGATGCAACAAGAAAATCAGACGCCTATCTACGTTGTGTATTACGCCCCGTCTGAATTCGATCAGTCGCTGTCATTTGATCGCGCCAAAAGTCCAAACAAGCTCTCCGGTGACGGCGTTCTAAGCGTGGTGGAAGAGATCTTGGGGGAGCGCTGCGGACAGGAGTAGCCCACTCTGGTTCTCCGGTGGCAACGACCTATGCTCACTTGGCCTTGCGCAGCTTCTTGCCGAAAAAATCAACAGCGACCATCGCAGCGATGAGGACTGCGATCGACATCGCCGCGCCGCGAACGTCCTCACCAGAAAGCCCAAAATTATAAAGTGCTACGTATCCAAGCGCAATCGCAACGTATGCCGCCACGCAGACTGCGTGGGCAATCGAAAGTATGTTGAAGTTGATCTCCATAACTCGGATAGCATAGCAAAGGTCGGAAACAGCCGCTGTGAGCTAGTTCACACGGTGGCGTTGAATTGCCGAATCGCGGCAACATATGAAAAAACCCCGCCGCCCTCGACGGGGGTGAGTTCTGGAGAGCGGCGCGAGATCACAAACGCGACGCTGACTGAATTACGACACGACTCGGCCTGTAGAGGCTGCCCGTCAGCCGATACCCTTGTTGAAATCAATCACCTCAGTCCATTCGCGTTTCAACATAGCCGACCGACCCGCATTTGGTGCAGCGGGCAGATTCATATAGGCCACTGTTCCGAAAGGCCGGTTGACTTGAGCAAAGCGCAAAACGCCGCCCGTACGGAATATGTTCGCAAGGCGGCGTTGGTAGTTCCGAGGTCGGGTGCTTAAATCCCGGCAACCTTGGTGAGCAATATCTGTGCCACGCATATGACACCAATCGGGACAGTGTGAGGAACAGTTAGTCATGTCAATTTTTGTGCTCAAACCGCTGCGCCGGCGCGTGCTGAGCAGTCTGGATCTCGCCCGAGCTGAATCCGCGACCGGCCGCTTCTGGCGCAAAGCGGCCCTTGGTGAGTGGCCTGCAAATGTCTGCTTTCCGGGGCGAGCGTGTTGCCCCAGTTGATGCCGGCGTACCAACCAACCCGGCTCGTCGGGGTCGATGACGACGAGCCCCGGGCGGAAATTGAGGTCGGATAAGATCCCGCAGCTTGGCGAGCTCAACGATTTGGGCCGCTGACAAAGCCACGCCGAGTAAATCGGACTGCGCAACACCTTCAACGGACCGGAGCAACGGGAAACGCGCCGACGCTCCGGCTAAAAAATCCTTTAATGGCTTGAAGTGGAACGACGGCCGAGGTTACCTTGCCGTCCTGGGCGAGACGCGCAGCAAGGCCAAGGAGCGCGCGCAAGCGCGTTCTGCCTCATGAGCCGCGCCAAGGTGCCGACCGATCACGCCGAGGGCGCGCTAGGCCGCGTCATGGGTGGGGTTCGCGAGACATTTGACCGCTACGAATACCTCGACGAGAAGCGAGCCGCATTCGAAGCGCTCGCCACGCCCGTTTCGAGAAGTCTAAATCTCACGGAAGATATTGAGGAATTTGCACTGCGGCGGGCGGTGATGTCATGAGCAAAAAGTTTTTGCCGCGTCGTGATCCCGCCAAGATCGCCTCGGAGCTTTTCCGTTCCTGCCAGTGGGAAGAGGCTGGGGACGCAGCCCGCGCAGCACACAAGGCGGCCTATTATATTTTTCATGAATTGATTAAACGCCTCGGAGTGGACCACAAGCGCAGGCAGGAGTTGGTCGACTACATTGCAACAAGCACAGAAGCTGACAAAATCCAGATGGCTCGTCGCGAGTTAGAATTCGGTGTCAATCGCGCGAAATTTATCTTCCGGCATTTCGGAAAACTGCCGTTAAAGACGGAGATCAACGAACGGGAAAATAACGCGGTGCTGGATCGTTTCGACAGGGGGGTATGGGATAAGGAGACCCGCAAGTGGCGTCCTTGCAGTATGTTGGAGTTCGCAGAGCTACTGGCAAAGGAAAACGAAGCGCTACCTTTTGAGCAACGAAAGGGTCCGGGCGGTGTCGACGCGCCTGCGCTGGCAAAGCACATTGAGAAACTTGTCAAAAAGCGCGAGCGCGAACTTGCCGCCGGCACCTGGTTTGGTCCGATCACCCGCGAACAGGCCGTGCGACATTTCAGCGCTAAAAATGTCCCGACATTTTCAAAAAAATAGTTTGGGCACCTCTAAGCTGGTCGTGAAAAAGGCGACCAAGTCGGCCGCCTTTTTTGCGCTTAGGATGTAAATTACGCCGTTGGCGCCTTAGTATCCATAATTACATCCGGAGTAGGCGTAATTGCCGTCGTAACAGCCGCCATATCCCAAACCGGCGCCGAACAGCGAGCCTGCGATCAAGCCGCCTACAATACCTGGCCCGTAATCGTCGTAACCGTATCCGCCGTATCCACCACCATAGCCACCGTAGCCGTAGCCGCCACCATAGCCACCGTAACCTCTGCGGAATCCACCACCATAGCCACCCCCTCTATAGCCGCCGCCCGCGAAACGAGCGCTCCCTCCGTGAAAGCCGCGTCCGGCAAAGCCTCCGCCACCACGCCGAAATCCACTTCCGCCGAATCCTCCACCGTGAAAGCCGCCACCGCCGAAGCCTCCACCGGAATGCACCGCCACCTCCACCTGCCACCGCCACCGCCGTGTCCGCCGCCCCCACCGCCACCCCCACGAGCGAGTGCAGGAGACGCGGCGGCAAGTGCTGCTGCTAGGCAGGCAGCTCCTATCGATCGATATTTCATAACTGTCTCCTCCATTGCGGGTAATGGGAACAGCCCTGAGTTCTCAGTGGTTCCAAGACTTTTGATTCATAAAGGATTCTTTAGTCAGGGAATGAAGTTAACTCCTCCAATTGTGATAATCCGGCACCTGAGTTTGAGTGATACCGACGATCGAATGTCGTATCGTCAAGTCCGGCCTCATCGGCCGGCGCAACTCTGCTCTGATACGCCGCCCCCTCGAGACAGAGTTGCGCCTCCAATTTGCTCGCTGGTTTGGACCGGTAATGCGCATGTGGAAAACAACTGATCCAGAGCTCTTGCTGATCGGTCGTCCGCGCTGCCCCAAGTGTCAAACGCGGATGGTAACCGCTGCCGTGGAAGAGGGGCCGGAAGGCTTCGAGCATCGCTCGTTCGAATGCTCCAGGTGCGGTCATAGCGAGCAAAATGTAATTGCATCCGATCCGATGAACACAAATGCCTTGGGTTGGCTAAACAGCGAATTGCATCCGCCGAAGTAAGGCCTCAGTTGGCGGTTTCTGTTATCCGTCCCTTACCGCGACATTCCTTGCATGGCGCAGGATAGATTTTGCGGCCGGGCGGCACTGCCTTAGTGACCTTGGGAAATCCGGTGCCATCGCATGCCGGACATTTAAGTTCAGTCGAGTTTGCGGGTAGCTGCTTCATTCAAATCTCCCGAGAAAAAAAGGAACAAGGTGTAAACTTTTACATTGATGTTCCAAACCGTGTCTCAAGCGGTGCACGATCCCGCTCCTTATGAGCCCCCCATCTTAACTGGACGGGGTCGTGCTCGATCCTTTGAGAAAGTACACGATGGAAAAGCCCACCAAAGAATAAATAATCCACCGCGCCTATGAACTTTGGGAGCAGAACGGCAAGCCCGAGGGTAGGGACGATGAGTTCTATCATCAGGCCGAACGGGAGTTGAACGAAGCCGAAGATCCGGAGCAGGAAACTCTCGACTAAAGTTTTTGGTGCAAACTGCGGCGTGGTCGCTACAAAGCCGAAAGTGTGCCGCATCGATCAAGCGCGCGGGGTTCTGGTCCCGCGCACCTAAAAAGCACGCCGGTGGAAGGGTCCAATTATAATTTTCTTTAAGTCGTGGGCAGAATTGTATCGACGGCGTTGCAAGATGGTGTGGGAGTTTCGGTCCCGCGCCTTTGAATTTGCGATCATTCGTTATCGAAAAAGAGGCTGAGCTGATCACGGTGCCAAAAGAGGCCGACTGAGGGAGAAGATTCGTGCGCAGCGCCAATTTCGATTCCCGCCATCAAATGCCCGGCGAACGGGGAATTGCCCGTGCATCCCGCCGCGATGCTGCACTAGCTCGAGTCATTGGCCCCTACGTGAGCGGTAAAGCCGTTTTGAACCTTGGATGCGGCGAAGGACATCTGGCCGCGGCAATCTTCCGCGAAGCAGCCAGCATCAACAGCATCGAAGTCAGCCCAATCGCGATCTCGCGGGCGACCAAACTGGCACCGCCGAACGCCTCCTTCGAGGCGTCACACTTGCTGCATGTCGGCTTTGCCGGATACGATGTGATCGCTGCCATTGAATGCCTCGATTATCTCTCGCCAACCGAGCACGAGGCGTTTTTCTGCAAGCTCGCAAGAGAACATGCCGGAAAGGTCTTTATCCTCTCGGCACCGATTATCGGCTCAAACGAATATCGAACCTGTTTCACCGACAGCGGCATCCGGCAGACCTTTGCTCGCCACGGTCTCTGCTTCGTCGAAGGCCGCAATCTCAACGCCTATCGGCAAGCTGGAGTTGGGGCTACCATCGCTGCGGCCATATGTGCGCGTTCCTGGGGGAGAGCTCTGTTGGACGTTCTGCCCGAGAGCTACGTTTATCAGCGTTGTTATGTCGCTCGGTGTACGGCCGCGCCCGGACGCATCAGCGGCTTTCCCTGAGTTGAGTAAAGGTTGTTTGAGACCTTACCGAGTGCGTTCTGTCTAATTGGCGAAAGGCAAAAACCAGCCAATCCTAAGCGGCAGTTTCCCTCATCGTGGTTCGACTTAGTCGGTTGGTGATGTGACCTTCAGATTTTCTGCGCTCTCTTTGCCCTTGTTCGGAACAATGTCGAACGTCACCTTGTCACCCTCGCGAAGGTCGTTGAGGCCAGCCTTCTCCTCCGCCGAGATGTGGACGAAAACATCCTTGCCGCCGCCGCCGCCCGGCGTGAAGGAACCGTACCCCTTGGTCGCATTGAACCACTTCACCGTACCGGTTGCCACGTCCTGGCTCTGGCTAAGAAGCACTCGCGACCGACTACTTCTGGCGCAAAGCTGCCGTTAGCAGGAATGTCCGCTCCTGGGGGCAGAACGGACTTCGCGAATATGATCGCCGACTTCCGAAAATGACCCGAAGGCGACATCGGCGGTTCTGGACGCCCGACGCCGACGTTTCGCGGGACTAAACCGTCGTTCTCTTGAGAGAACAGAGTTTTGTTGCGATATTTTGTGCGTCGCATGGTGGCAAACGCCTCGCGGCTGTGTAAGAGTCATGCGTCTGCCAAAAGACGGCGTTCAACGTCGCAGAAGATTACGTCCAAGGATGGAAAGGCCGCTTTCGGGCGGCTTTTCTTTGAGTATGGAGGGAGGAAATGCCTCGCAAGGCCCGAAGGGCTCAGGTTGACAGTGAAAAAATGCGCGGCAGGGCACTTTGGTGTCGCCAACTAGCTGACGGTGCAGGAGACCCGCAGTTTGCGATCAAGCTCAATGCACTGTCCGAAGAATATGAAGGCGGCGCCGAGCTAGTAGAGGCGAGAGCACGCCCACCCAAATAGGGCCGCCTCAGTCTTCTCGCGTCAAGAGATGCGTTAGGCTCCGAATGGCCGGTGCTGCGAACAGCACGATAGGCAGCATCATGATCCAGGCGACAAAGCACGATTGCAGCCAATGGGTCACGAACGTCCCCGTTGCAATGAAGGGGAAGCTCGCGATCCCCGCCGCAATAGCACAGGTAAGGCCTGACTGAATGACGCCATAAACAAAGTGGCTGAACCGCCGCGGTATTCCCAGCATACTAGCCTCGGAAAAGACGAATACGGATAACGCAAGAGCCATGCCCGCGCGGTATTCCGCTTTTGGGCCCATCTGAGACATTGATGCGAGGCAGCAATCGACAGCTTTTCGGTGCCCTTCAAGGCGTGCTCGATGCCGGGCCTGTCGATAGATTTGCACTCGCCGCTTTGGTCGAGGTCAACGCTGCCTGGGTGGTGGCCCGACGATCCTTGACATAGCCGATGGGAACGCCGAGCCGGGAAATGGTCGCGACAATCTTGCCATCCATGATCTTGTCGCAGCTCAGATGCGTCGGAGCGATGAAGAAGTCGGCTCGGCCCCATTGCTGATTCTTGATCCAGCGTAGCCGGATCCGCTTCAACCGACGCTCGAACGCATAGCGCTCCCGCTCGAAGGAAACCCGTTCGCCGCAAACCCCCACGGTGTAGTCGTGCGGTGTGAGCGAGCTGCCATCCCGCTCGGTGCGATCGAGATATTGCTCAAGTTGAGCTACCGCCTCCGGCATGATGTTGACCCAGTAGTCGGTCACATAAAGACGCGATGCGCCGGGAAGGCCGCCGACCACCGGGTTATAGTAAAGGTATTCGTATGGGTGAAGCCGGACCAGCACGCTGGCGTTCCAGGCGAAGTAAACACTTGCGGCCGCGAGCACGGCAAGTCCGAAGGGTTTTCGCCACGACGACAAGGCGACCGCCGCAGCGTCAATGCCGATGCCGGCCAGTACCGCAAGCGGCGGCAGCACGAACGTGAAGTGGCGCAAGCCGGTGAAGGCGGGGCCTTTCGCGATCACCTGACAGGCAAGCGGGAACGCCACCGTAAGCGCAACCAGTGCGATCTCGCGGCGGCTCGATTGCTGCCATCCAACGCGGCGGGCCAGCTGTGCTGCGCCAGCAAACAGCAGCGCAGCAACAGCGCCGGCGAGCGTCATCAGCGAGACGCGGATCAGGATATAAATCGGCACATAGAGACGCGGAACCGTCTCCATCGGATAAATATGACCGTCAAGCAGAGTTTCGATGTGTTTCTGAAACTCGGCAAACTCGAACAGGCCGCGAACGGGATTGAGCGGCGCCAGCGCCGCCCAGGGCCATGCCGCGATCATGATGGGATAAGCGACGATAAACGCGGGACAGAGATACAGCATCGATCGCAGAACGAACTTGCCGGTCTCCCGCCAATTCCTTTGCAGCGGCTGCGGCATTGCAAGCAGCACCGCAAACCCGGCGTAAAATACCAGCAGCAGCGCGAGAACGCGAATGCCGAGAGCACATCCCGTGAGCAAGCCGAACAGCAGAACGTCGCCGAAGCGTGGACTCGGCAGCCGGCGCATGATGCGTATCAGCATGTAGGTGGCACCGATCATCCCGGCCGCGAAAGGAATGTCCTTGGTATGGTTGAACATCGTGCCGTACCAGCAGCCGCAGACGGCAAGCGCTACGGCCGCAATGAACCCGGCGCGGGGGCCGGAGATCGTCCGTGCGGTGGCCGCGGTTGCTGCGATGCCAGCGATGCCAATCAGTGCGCAGAGAATATGTCGGATGTCATAGACATCGAAGCTGGCAAAAATCTCGCCCAGGCGCACGCCAACGATGTCGAACAGGCCGCCGTACAGATAGAGGTCGCGAAATCCGAAGACAGTCTCGTCGGTCATGCCGCTTCGGTAGTATTCGAGGATAAGCTGCCCATAGTGATGTTGCAGGCCCTCGTCGTTCGATACCGCATAATCGCGGAAGGTCCAAAGCGCGATTGAGGTGATCCCGATAATTAGCAGCGCGGTCGCGAGGTCGAAGGCAAGAAAGGGATGCAAAAATTTCGCATTTTGTTTGCGGTCGTATATATGGTCTTTCGCAACCGGGCGCGTGCTCTCGGCAATAGTCTCGCTCATATTCGTCCTTGTTGGGGTTTGAATTCCGGTTGGTGGGCGAGCGCGCCGGCGAAAAGCATCCGTGCCATCAGGATAGGGGTGCAATTGCTCTTATCTCCGCCAACAACCACGCGATGCTCTTTGCCTCTAGATTATCCGGCCACGGATAGCCAAGGCTGACAAGTTTTGCTTTTAGATTTTTTTCGAGGGGCATTTTGGCTGCCTCTCTACCGAAATCGGTCAACTTGAAGATAATCTTGGTTTCGTTTTCGCAATGATCTTGCTGGACAAGATTTGATTCGATTAAGTCATCGAAAGTTTCGCAAGGGAGACTACCGATGGCAACGCCGTCCGCGCGGCAGACGACGATATGCTTCTTATAAGCGGGCGTTGGATTTCGCAAAACCACAATACAAGCGTCCACGGAAACCATTCGCTGTAAAATCTCCGCGGTTGTCATAGACATCCAAGCCGCCATTTTTGACACCAAGCCAGTCCCAGCAACGTGGACTCGCAGTGCATTTTGCAATTTTATCGAATGAGGAGGTATTGAACCAAAGCCTTACTGCGCCCCGGAAAAGCTAAGCTGTTTTTGCAGTGCAAAAAAAGGCGGGTGTTGGTATCGGGCGGCGCGCAACCCGAGCGCTCATGGGGTCGGCAGTGAGCCTTGATCTAATCTTGCCTTCAGAGCAGGCACGCCATTTGCAAAGTAACAAGCGTTGAGGACGGTCTTTCTCAAATGGCCAAAGACGTAAAGACAGCTAATCAGATCGCACAAGCGATTAAGGAATAGGCGGTCCAGTCCTTAGGGCCGTGGCCGCGTGACCTGGAGCTTTTCATTTTCGGCTTAAAGTCCGATTGGAGCTGCGGGTTGAGTCCTGCCACACAGACAAGCGACATTGAATACCGCGAAGCCGTCCTGCAGATCGCGAGAGAGTTGCGGGAGACGATTCAATTGGTGCGGTGACCGGCGGTCCTTTCGACTTTTTGGCGAAGCAATGACCTCTGGAGGCTCGAAAGATTTCGATACATACTGGCTGCGATCACAACACAATGAACGCAGGGGACCTAAATGAAGATATTTCCGGTAATCGTAGTCGGACTCACTCTTGCTCTTGCAGGCTGTGGCAAACAGCCTGGTCCTAAAGGCGATCCCGGACCGCAGGGCCCGGCTGGCCCTCAGGGCGCCCAAGGCGTTCAGGGCGTGCCTGGGCCTCAGGGACAGCAAGGCGCGCAAGGTCCTCAGGGCGCACAAGGGCCGAAGGGTGATTCTGGACCCGCCGGCACCGCCATTCGGTCGGTGCAAGCTGACGGCGCGGTCAATTGCGACTCTAGCGAGACATTGGTCTCGGTATTTTGCCCAAGCGGGGGCGCCCCTGACGGAGCGAAATGCGGCACAATGCCAACTGTAGGTCTTTGTTTGAAGAAGCCGTAGGTCAGCTACCCAGGCGTCTCGCCGCTGATGCGTTTAAGCGCCGGCCGGGTCCTCGGAATAACGCATTGGCGGCCCCACTGCGGCGCAGCCCGCGGGTCTGTCCGCTCGATGAGCGGCGTAAGCCTAATGTTAGTATTTGGCTGAATTTTCGCCTTGCGAGATCAGTCGTCTCGAATACTGCTTTCGAGCAGCGTGGCGCAGGATTTCTGCGCCATGGCCTCAAACTGTAGACTTACCCCGCCCCTGATCCGTCTCGGGCGCGGCTTTTATTGGGTCACTTAGGCTTCCGAAGCTTCTTGCCGAAATGATCCATCGCCAACAGCAACCCAATAATGGTGGCTGCCATCAGCGCGGGAGCACGAATTTCTTGGCGAGTAAAGCCAAGGTCGTCATGTGCGATGTAACCCAGCAAGTACGCCGTCACGATCGCGGCTCCGGCAGCCGACCACCAAGGGATTGAAATTTTACGCTCCTCAGGCTCCATTATGCGATTATGCGCCGAAGCGGAGAGGTTTTCCAGCCCGAATGAACGAGCCCACCAACTGAGGCCTTACCTGATATCAATCGAGCCGCGACAACGATACGTCACGGGATCGCGCAGCTGGTCCGACGACGCGAGACCTTGCAATTTGAAACCCGAGCAGAGAGAAAAGCGGAAAACTTCTGCTCGGGATTATTTCGCATTTTGCCCCAGAGCGGCCATCGACATTGCGCCTTTGTGACGCGGTGATAACCTTCCACTATGGAAACTCAGACCGTCCTGATCTCGGGGGCCGGAATCGCCGGTCCGACGCTTGCCTATTGGCTCGATAGAGCAGGATTGCGTCCCACTCTTATAGACAATGCGCCATCGCTACGCTCGGGCGGTTATGTGATCGACTTCTGGGGGCTAGGATACGATATCGCCGACCGGATGGGGTTGTCCGAAGATCTCGATCGTCTTGGATACCGCATCAAAGAGATTCGGATTGTCGATGACAACGGTCAGCGTGAGACTGGGTTCGGGACCAATGTTTTTCGCGAGCTGACTGGCGGGCGTTTCGTCACGGTCCGGCGCAGCGACCTCGCGCGTTTATTGTTCGAGAGAGCGAACCCGGTTACGGAAATCATATTTGGCGACGAGATCAGCGGCCTCGAACAGGAGCGGGACGGTGTGAATGTCACCTTTCAGCGTGGGTCGCCTCGGCGGTTCGATCTTGTGATCGGCGCCGACGGGCTGCATTCAAATCTCAGGGATCTGGTGTTCGGCCCGCAGCAACATTTCGAGCGGTCGTTGGGCTACACTGTGGCTGCCTTCGAGGTCCAAGGCTACCGGCCACGCGACGAGGACGTCTATATCATCCACAATAAGCCTGGCTGCATGCTTGCGCGGTTTGCCCTCCGCGACGACCGGACCCTGTTTCTCTTCGTCTTCGCAGACAATGCCCGTGACGTCACATCGACCCAAGGCGTCGAGGCGCAAAAGGTGCTGCTGCAGAGCAGGTTCCGCGACAACGGTTGGGAGAGCGCGCACATCCTCAACGAACTGGAGCGCACCGATGATCTGTATTTCGATCGCGTCAGCCAGATTCACATGCAGGCGTGGTCGCGCGGGCGTATTGCGCTTGTCGGCGATGCTGCATTTTGCGCGTCGTTGATGGCCGGCCAGGGCTCAGCCTTGGCCATGACGGCGGGCTACGTGCTCGCTGGCGAGTTGGCCCGCACGGGCGGTTTCCATGAGGAGGCCTTCCAACGATACGAGATCCTTCTCCGGCCCTATATCGAAACCAAGCAAAGAGGCGCCAAGAATTTTAGCAGCGCTTTAGCGCCGAGAACCGCCCTGGGCATGTTCGTGCGCAACCTCATCATCGGCGCTACAGCGATCCCTGGACTGGCGCGACGGGCCTTCGGCAGGGACATCATCGATAGATTGGCGCTTCCCGAATATATTTGGGGTTGACCCATTCAGCGCTGCAGCTTCGACGGAGATTGGATGTCTCTTCATGGCACGAAACCGACATGCCGGTGCGGTCGCCGCATGTCCGCTGTTGGGAGGATGAACAGACCTCACTGAGACGCTGTCCGAAGTCTGAAATTGACCCTTAACGGACCTTCGTCCGAACGGATTGCCCGAATTCTACCTCCGGCTAGAACGGCACTTCGCCAGGAGCTTTGGTCAATGTAGGATGACAGCACTATGATGGAGGGGGTCCTATGGCTCAGCGTATCCAACCCGCGACCACGACGGAGGACCGATATCGGCAGGCATCTGCGCCAATTAGTTGATTTTTAGTGCTAGACGACGAATTGAACCGAACTGTTCTGCCAACTCATGCGCTCCGAAACACACGAAGGATTTTGCTCGATACCAAGCGCCACCGGCGGTATTGCACGGCTCGCATGCGCGCGGCTGCGCGAGCTTGGCAAGGACGTGGCCGCCATTCTGGCCAAAGTAGGGGCGAGGCCCGAGCAGGTCAACGATGACGCCATAAGGCTTGAAGTGCCCAAGCAAATCAGGATCCTCGAACTGGCGTCAGAAGAACTTCAAGATGGACTTCTCGGGTTTCACCTCGCTCGCAATTTCGATTTGCGCGAAATCGGGCTAGTTTATTATGTGGTCGCATCGTCGGAACGACTTGCCGATGCCCTGCTGAACGGAAAGCGATACTGCACGATAATGAATGAGGGCGTCCGCCTTAACGTGAAGTTGGACGATCGAACGGCCGCAATAGCGCTCGACTATGTCGATGTCGACAGGCAGTCAGACAGGCATCAGATCGAGTTCTGGCTGGTGACGTTGGTGCGGATCTGCCGGCAAGTGACAGACACCAGGCTGGCACCGCGCCATTTGAGGATCAGACATCGGCGTGACGAAACGCCCACGGAAATGAGGAGCTTTTTCGGATGCGATGTTGAATTTGGCGCTGCTAACGACGAGATAGTTTTTCCGGCATCCGCAGCATCCCTGCCGATTGTCGGCTCTGACAACTACCTGAACGATCTGCTACTGCGATACGCGGAAGAAGCGCTCGCCGACCGTCCGCAAGAGCGCGTCTCTCTCCGATCCGCCGTCGAGAGGGTGTTGCCGAAGCTGCTCCCACATGCCAAAGCCAGCGCATCGAACGTCGCCCAAAAGCTCGCCCTCAGCAGGCGAACGCTGTCACGCAAGCTTCACGATGAAGGTGTGACATTCGCAGAAATATTGGATGAGACAAGAGTAGCACTCGCAAAGCGTTATCTTGCCGAGCGCGATCTGCCGGTCTCCGAAATAGCGTGGCTGTTGGGATATCGCGAGGTCAGCTCTTTAACCCACGCATTCAAGCGTTGGACCGCTATGACGCCGCGACAATTTCGTTTGTCCTCCAATGAACGTAGCGATGTAGCTTAATGGTACGACGCTGTATATCCACTGTCGGGGGTGAAGCGGACGTCATTTGCTCGTATTTCGCCCTTTGCCGCATCAGCGGACATTGGGTCGAGCTACATTTCAGCTCGTAGCCATCAAAGCGTCAATAGTGCCCAGAGCGCCGCACCGAAAAGAGCGCAGACCACGCAATCCAAAATCCGCAGAAGCAAATCGTCTCGCGTCATGGTCGGGTTTCGCTAAATGATATTGGTTCAATCGCGCACGCTGCTCGGCGGCGCGATATCTACTGGAGCATGCGTGTTCAAGTCTGTTATGGCGAGCTATTGATTGTGGTTTCGGAGTCAGCTTGTACAGAGAACGTCGGACGCGCTAAATCGGCTCATCTAGTTGGTAATTCGCGTGCAATAAGCGGTCGTAGCTCAATCAGATCGGTGAAGACGTCGGCTTGGCGCCGCAGCTCGTCGGCGATCATCGGCGGCTGGCTCGAAATCGTCGAAACTACGGTTACGCGGACGCCGCGCCGCTGCACGGCTTCAACCAGCGAGCGAAAATCGCCGTCGCCGGAAAATAGCACCATCTGGTCGACATGCTCGGCGAGTTCCATGGCATCGACCGCGAGTTCGATGTCCATATTGCCCTTCACCTTGCGGCGGCCGCTGGCGTCAATGAATTCCTTGGTCGCCTTGGTGACGACGGTGTAGCCGTTGTAATCGAGCCAATCGATCAACGGGCGGACGGAGGTGTATTCCTGATCTTCGATGACTGCGGTGTAGTAGAACGCGCGCAGCAGTACTCCCGCGCGGCTCTGGAATTCCTTGAGCAGGCGCCTATAGTCGATATCAAAACCAAGCGCCTTCGCCGTTGCGTAGAGATTGGCGCCATCGATAAATAATGCGATCCGGCTGTCACAGGACATCGTCTGAAATCTATGATCCAAATTGATAAAGCGACTGGGGCGGCTCGCGATCATAAGAGGTTCGGCGACGCGAGCGACGAGGCTATATATCGAAGGATCAAGATCAGTTCTTGTCATTGTAGGCCAATGATTTGACTTCGTTGGCCATAACTCAATTTTTGAGGCTCGGATCACGGGAGGCCTCAGTTGGCTGGACGAACAAAGCAGCGTCGGCATCTTTGTCGCGCTATTTGCGAGCGTTGTTCAGTCGGTTTTAATGAACGTTGTTGGCACAAATGGTCAGTTTGTGAAGTGCAAGACCATGTCCGGAGTTGGAGGTAAAGCCGACCTGCCGGTTGAACGCCCGGACTTCTCAGTTTGATGCTGTGGACGGCTCCTCCACCGGCACATCGGTGCCACGGATGTGGGCGCAGTTAAGGCTCCCACGATTCAGAGGAGCGAGCCATGCAAACGATAACGACAATCGGTTTAGATATCGCCAAGTCAGTTTTCCAGGTTCACGGCGTTGACGCTGGCGGCCAGGTGATCGTTCGGCGGCAATTGAAGCGTCGCTATGTCCTGACGTTTTTCCAGAAGCTGTCGCCATGTCTGGTCGGTATCGAAGCCTGCGCCTCGGCGCACCACTGGTCGCGCGAACTCCAGGCACTTGGTCACACTGTTCGGCTTATGCCGCCGGCCTACGTGAAGCCCTACGTCAAGCGACAGAAGAACGACGCGACTGACGCAGAGGCCATTTGCGAGGCGGTCACGAGGGCCAACATGCGGTTCGTGCCGACCAAGACTCCCGAGCAGCAGAGCGGCCTGGTGCTGCACCGCACGCGCCATCTGTTCATCCGTCAGCAGACCTCAGTGATCAATGCGATCCGGGCTCATCTTGCCGAGTTCGGGATCGTTGCGCCGGTCGGGCGTCACGGTGTCGAGGAACTGCTCAATGTCGTCGCCGATCCAAATGACAAGCGAGTGCCGGAGATAGCCCGCGCGTGTCTGTCGGCATTCGGGGCTCAATTGCGGATGATCAAGGAGCAGGTTCTGGAGTTCGACCGGCTGATCAGGACCTGGCACCGATCCAACGAGATGAGCATGAGGCTCGATGAAGCTCCTGGCGTCGGTCCGGTGCTGGCCACGGCTTTGGTCGCTGCAGTTGCTGATCCAAAGTCCTTCCGATCAGGGCGCAACTTCTCGGCTTGGATCGGTATTGTGCCGAAACAGCACTCCAGTGGAGGCAAGAACAGGCTCGGCAATATAAGCAAGCAAGGTGACCGCTATCTGCGCGGCCTGTTTGTGGCCGGCGCGCTTTCTGTCATCCGTTACGCCAAGATCCATGGCACCAACCACCGGCCCTGGCTTACGGCCTTGCTGGCGCGGCGGCCGACCAAGGTTGCGGCCATCGCGCTCGCCAACAAGATCGCGCGAATGGTCTGGGCCATGATGGCCAGGGGCGAGCGATACAAGGAACCCGTCGCGCTGGCGCGATAAACGAGATCGCGCCGGGCAACCGGCGTGATGTGAAGGTTGGGAGGGGCGAACAGCACGTAATGCAGAGCCGGTCGATCCGGAGATCGGGACAACCCACTTGGGTCAAAGCATCGTCAAATGCGTCAGTTTGATTGGGACCTGATCCGCGGAGGGCATTATGGCCAGCGGTCATGTGAGCCGCATTAAAAGGCCGAACACATGGCTGCACCGACCAATGCTGCAAACGTGAAAAAAGCTCTTGCCAACCCGGAGCCGTCCACACATGGCACATAGCGTCAGCTATCGCGGTGCGGCGACATGTCCGAAGTTGGGTGCAAACCGGAAGTGACAAGCACTCAGCCAAAGTGACGCGATTTACCCACACCGGACATCTGAAGCAGAGGCGGTTAAGAATTGGTCCGCATCCGCATCGCGTCGTCCGATGAAGCATCCCCTGGTTAGCTTGATCTGGATCAAGACCGTGGCACGAAGGTGCCGGCTATTCTTACCGACGATCTCGCTAAGGGCACATCTTTGAAGACAGTTCGTCAGCTTCGCGCCGGAGATGATGTCGTCCAGCTCTTGGTCCGGCTCGGATTGCTCGCGCTGTTGATCTTCTGGACATTCGTCCTGATACAACCATTTGCAACGATTCTGGTTTGGGCCCTCGTGCTGGCGGTCGCGCTCAATCCCGTCTTTATCCTGCTTGCAAAAATCCTGGGCGACCGCCCCAAGCTCGCGGCAGCCACTATCACGATAGTCATTCTCATCATTATTGTTGGACCAGCAGCTTGGCTCGGCGTGGGCGCCGTGGAGGGGATCAAGGATTTCGCTGGACAATTGGGCGCCGGTGACTTGGCGGTGCCTTCGCCGCCGTTGGCGCTCAAGAGCTGGCCGGTGATCGGACCGCAGCTCTACGAGTTCTGGGATGAGGCCTCGACCAATCTCCGATCGGTCCTGCAGAAAGTTGCACCGCACTTGAAGTCCTTCGCTACGACCCTGCTGGGCCTCGCGGGCGACGCAGGCCTGGGGACTATCAAGTTCCTTGTCTCGGTGGTTGTGACAGGATTCATCTTTCCTTATGGGCCGCAACTGGTGCTGGCGGGAAGGCGATTTCTGTCGCGGATCGTTCCCGAGCAGAGCGAGCATTTCCTGGACTTGGCCGGTGCGACCATCCGCTCGGTATCCCAGGGTGTGATCGGCGTCGCAATCGTGCAGTCCCTGCTCGCCGGTGTTGGCTTTAAGCTCGCCGGCGTCACCATCGCAGGGCTTCTGGCATTTTTGGTTCTACTGCTGTCCATCGTCCAGATCGGGGCAACCATCATCATTCTGCCCGTAATCATCTGGATATGGACCGACAAAGACGTCACCACGGCGCTGCTGCTGACGCTGTTCCTCGGAGTCGTGAGCCTCATTGACAACATCTTGAAGCCGCTTGTGATGGGGCGCGGCTTGACTACGCCGATGCTGGTCATCTTCGTTGGCGTGATCGGCGGTACGCTCGCGCACGGAATTGTCGGCCTCTTTATCGGGCCCATCATTTTATCGGTGGCGTGGGAACTTACGGTGGCTTGGATTGACGCCGATCACACCGGCTTGCAAGGGGCCGTGGAGCGTTGACTTGAACTCCGCTTGGCGGGCCTTCCCGTGTAACGGTGCAGCCTTGGCAGATATCGGCACAAACCGGCGGTTAGAGGTTGGGCAGAGCATGTCCGCTCTGCCCGGGTATTTCAGACATCAACTTGTTCCGCTATTGCAAGGGCGTCATCTACTTCGATGCCGAGATACCGGACCGTGCTTTCAATCTTGGTATGCCCGAGCAAGAGCTGGACAGCCCTGAGATTGCCTGTCCGGCGATAGATCAAGGTAGCTTTTGTGCGGCGCAGTGAATGCGTCCCGAACAGTCTCGGATCCAGTCCGACGCTGCCGATCCACTCGGAGACGAGGCGGGCATATTGTCGGGTTGTCATACTGCGGTCAGGACCGCGATGGCCGGTGAATAAGAACGCGCCGGGCCGTTTGCCTGTGGCCTTTAGATAGTCATCGACGGCCTGGCGGGTCTGTTCGCTCAATTCAAATCTGGCAGGCCGCCCGGTTTTCTTTTGCCGGACAGTTGCGCGATCCGCCGTATATCCGCCGGCAGCGATATCCTCGACCCGGATGGCGACGACATCACAGCCACGAAGTTTGCTGTCGATTGCCAGATTGAACATGGCCAGATCGCGAGCGCGGCCTTCGATCTGGAGCTTTGTCCGGATCGACCAGACGTGTTTGGGTCTCAGGGGCGGCTTTGCCCCGGTCAGCTTTCCCTTGTTCCACGGCACTCGCTTGGGCGCGGGGGCAGCATTCACTTGATCCTGCATGGCCAAACTCCTCGGCTCGGTTACAGAGGCGAGAAGCATGAACCACCGGATTGGGCATTGGAATCAGGTCGGTTCTCGGACCAAAGCGGACTTCGAATCCGGCCCAGCGGAGAAGGACCTGTAGCGCTTGACCCATCTGCGAAATCGAACCACTTGCCTGGTAGCTCCATGGCGTTGGTCTAAACCCAACGCTGCACCGCGTCGGCCGTATCCGCAGGGTTTGTATTGAAGCATAGCTTCGTCGAAGCGGGGGCGTGCCGGTGGACGACGTTGATTAGTTTCTCGAACAACAGGAAATAGGGAGGAACAATACGCAGGCCAGCACCAATCATGATGCAATCGTATCCATCAGTTGCGAGTGCATTAGCAAGCTCCACTTCTGCGGTCTTGCCGTCGTCAACGTACAGCGACTTCACGCTGTAGCCGAGCGATTCCAGCTTAGCGCTGTCGGCCTCCACAGCAGCGCGAACTTTTGCCGCCGTGAGCCCGGGCACCGGGGACTTGCTGTAATCAACTATGTCAGGTTCCAAGCCAACAAGCAGGACGCGCGCTTTTGTTACCATCGTTCCCTCCAGGCGCCGCAGGTTTGCACGGACAGCAATCGTTGTACAGCGAGGGTTGATTGACCGCTGGCAGGACTAATCGAGCGACCCTCGCGGGATCGACCCGCTCACAGTGACGCGTCGAATTATCGCTTTGCTAGTTAACTTGGCTGCGACGCATCGCGTCGGGATTACCTCCGAAATTGATGCTGTGGACGGCTCCTCCACCGGCACATCGGTGCCATGGATGTGGGGGCTGTTGAGGCTCCCATGATTCAAAGGAGCGAGCCATGCAGACGATAGCGACAATCGGTTTAGACATCGCCAAGTCAGTTTTCCAGGTTCATGGCGTTGACGCTGGCGGCCAGGTGATCGTTCGCCGGCAATTGAAGCGTCGCTATGTCCTGACGTTCTTCCAGAAGCTGTCGCCATGTCTGGTCGGTATTGAAGCCTGCGCGTCGTCGCACCACTGGTCGCGCGAGCTCCAGGCACTGGGTCACACCGTGCGGTTGATCCCGCCGGCCTACGTAAAACCCTACGTCAAGCGGCAGAAGAACGATGCGGCTGACGCAGAGGCCATTTGCGAGGCGGTCACCAGGGCCAACATGCGGTTTGTACCAACCAAGACCCCCGAGCAGCAGAGCGGCCTGGTGCTCCACCGCGCCCGCCATCTGTTCATCCGTCAGCAGACTGCAGTGATCAATGCGATCCGGGCTCATCTTGCCGAGTTCGGGATCATTGCGCCGGTCGGGCGTCACGGTGTCGAGGAGCTGCTCACTGTCGTCGCCGATCCAAACGACAGGCGAGTTCCGGAGATAGCTCGTGCGTGTCTCCTGGCATTCGGAGCTCAATTGCGCAGGATCAAGGAGCAAATCCTGGAGTTCGACCGGTTGATCAGGGCCTGGCACCGATCCAACGAGATGAGCATGAGGCTCGAAGAAGCCCCCGGCGTTGGTCCGGTGCTGGCCACGGCTTTGGTCGCTGCCGTTGCTGATCCAAGGTCCTTCCGATCAGGGCGCAACTTCTCGGCCTGGATAGGTATTGTGCCGAAACAGCACTCGAGTGGAGGCAAGAACAGGCTCGGCAATATAAGCAAACAAGGTGACCGTTATCTGCGCGGCCTGTTTGTGGCCGGCGCGCTTTCTGTCATCCGTTACGCCAAGATCCATGGCACCAACCATCGGCCCTGGCTTACGGCCTTGCTGGCGCGGCGGCCGACCAAGGTTGCGGCTATCGCGCTCGCCAACAAAATCGCGCGAATGGTCTGGGCCATGATGGCCAAGGGCGAGCGATACAAGGAACCCATCGCGCTGGCGCGATAAACGAGATCGCGCCGGACAACTGGCGTGATGTGAAGGTTGGGAGGGCGAACAGCACGTAATGCAGAGCCGGTCGATCCGGCGATCAGGACAACCCACATGTGCCAAGGCATTCTTGAATGCGAGGTGTTGGTCGGGACCCGATCCGCGGAGGGCATTATGGCCAGCGGTCATGTGAACCGCATCAAAAGGCCGAACACATGGCTGCACCGACCAATGCTGCAAACGTGAAAAAAGCTCTTGCCAACCCGGAGCCGTCCACACATGGCACATTTGAGACATCCTGCAATGTCTGCAATTCGGACGCTAACGGGGTGAAAGCGGACATGCTGCCCGAGCGTGCCGAGGTCCGAGTTTGCCCCACAATTGCCAAGCGAGATGATCCGCGCGAACCCTAATCACGATCTATATACACGTTGCAGGGCATAGCGCGTAGCTTGCTCGGAAGCCGGGTTTATTCGAAGAAGTCTGGTAGGCTCTCCAGCGGATTCGAGAGGCATCAAGACGCGAAGGTTCGATAGTGCTCCGCATTCTCGTCATTGACGACGAATATGACGTCTGCGCGACTATTGCGATGATTCTTCGCGTAAAGGGTCATGAGGTAGTGGCCGCGGAAAATGGTGAGGTAGGCTTGCAGAAATTGGGGAAATCGAATTTTGATTTAGTTATCGTCGATATCTTTCTAAAGGGCGTCATGAGCGGCGTCGAAGTCATGACGTCGATGCGAGATAGCGTGCCGAATTTGCCCCTTATAGCGACATCGGGAGTGGTGCCGCTCGATTTTTTCACGCAATATCCCGATCTACCTAATATGATCACTTTACCGAAGCCGTTTCGTCCGGATGATTTGATGAATGCCATTGAATTGGCGCTTCAAGTCCGTTTGCCGCCATGACAAAGCAGAATGAGGAGGAGCGCGAGCAACTTTTCGTCGCAGCGGTGGAATCGTCGGACGATGCGATAATAACCAAGAGCCTCAATGGCGTCATCACCGGTTGGAATCGCGCTGCGGAACAGCTGTTTGGATATCGGTCGCAGGAAGCGATCGGCCAGAGCATCGACATAATCGTCCCGGCGGAATTGCGCTCCGAAGTGCGTCAAATTCTGGATCGGATTAGAAAGGGCGAGAAAGTCAATCATCACGATACGGTTCGGATGGCCAAGGACGGGCGTCGCATTAATGTTTCTCTCAGCATCTCGCCAGTCAAATCGCGTACAGGTGTGATAATTGGTGCGGCCAAGGTGGCCCGTGACAACGCTGCGAGAATAAATGAGAAAAAGGCGTTAGTTGAGAGCGAACAGTTGGCGCAGGCTATTATTGAATCGTCGCTCGATGCGTTTGTCCAACTTGATGAGAAGGGTACAATTCTCCGCTGGAGTTCTAAAGCTGAAGCAATGTTAGGTTGGCCGCGCGAAGTCGCTATCGGGCGAAATTTGCGCGACTTGATTATCCCGGAAGAGCGGCGCGCGGCAAATCTGGAAAGGTTAAATGAGTTTTTGCGGGAATTCGAAAATGGTGCGCCTGGTCAGCGTTATGAATCTCCCTCGTTGCGGCGCGATGGCACGGAAATTTTAACAGAAATTTCGATTTCTGCGCTTCGTCGGGATGAAGGTTACATTATCAATGGGTTTTTGAGGGATGTTACTGCGTTGCGCGCGGGAGAAGAGCAACTCAAGCAGGCTCAAAAGATGGAGTCGGTCGGCCAATTAACCGGCGGCATCGCCCACGACTTCAACAATATGCTCACCGTCATCACAGGTACTATTGAAATATTGGCTCAGGGGGTCGCCGACCAACCCGATCTCGCGGCCATTGCAAAGTTAATCAGCGACGCCGCCGACCGCGGTGCAGAACTGACCTCGCGGCTACTGGCGTTTTCTCGACAGCAGCCGTTCCGACCAAGCGTTGTCGACGTCAACGATCTGATGTTGGAACTAGCAAAGTTTTTGTATCCGACTTTGGGGGAGCAGATCGAGGTCAAGATGACCTTGACGAGCGACGTATGTTCGGCGCTGGTGGATGCGCACCAACTCAGTGCTGCCCTCGTAAATCTCGCAATTAATGCGCGCGACGCCATGCCACGTGGGGGCAAACTTACAATAGAAACGAGCAACGTCGTGTTCGATGCGGATGAGGTAAAATCCGATGACGACGTGGAGACTGGCAGTTACGTGCTCATCGCCGTGAGCGATACGGGCACGGGTATTCCAAAGGCTCACTTAACTAAGGTATTTGAGCCATTCTTTTCAACAAAAGATGTCGGTGCAGGGACCGGTTTGGGATTGAGCATGGTCTATGGCTTCGTAAAGCAATCCGGAGGTCATATCCGAATATATAGTGAAGAAGGATGTGGTACTACATTCAAGATATTCCTTCCAAAGGCGGACCAAACATTGCAGCCAATTGCTGATGCGCTGCACGGGGAAGTCGAGCATGGCACGGAGACGATTCTGGCGGTGGAAGACAACGCTTCTGTGCGCACATACGTGACGACTCAACTACAATCGTTGGGCTACAAAACCTTGGTCGCCGCCGACGCCGCAGAGGCTCTTGCAATCGTTGATGCTGGTGAAAAGTTCGATCTACTGTTCACAGACGTAATCATGCCGGGGCAAATGAATGGTCGCCAGTTAGCTCAGGAAGTGGCCCGGCGAAGGCCATCGCTTAAGGTGCTGTTTACGTCTGGCTATGCGCAGAATGCGATTAGTCACCATGGCCGGCTGGATCCCGGCGTGCTCCTGCTTTCCAAACCCTATCGTCGGGGAGACTTGGCCCGTATGGTTCGGTTGGCGCTTGCGGACAAAAAATGAAGTTCGTCCTGGCTGGCCGTCATGCCCTCAGCTATTGAGTTGACCGGCCCCCACGTTTTATCCGGTTTTGAAGTGCTTTCCAAATCAACGTTGTCGACACCTTTGAAGGTGGCGAGCCAAGTCAGCGGTGTCGGTTCAAAGCGATCGCTAGTCGATCCGCCGAGATCGGAAGATTAGACCTCGGCGAATTGCGAACGGTGACGAGACTCTGGAGCAAGCGCGGAGCTTGTCATCAATTGAGCGGCCGTGGCATTTTTGGAGTAGGCCTACCGTAGTTATACGGGTTAATAAAGATGACACCCTTTAACTTTGCTGCAGCTTCCGGATGAGAGAGTGGGACCGCCCGAGTCGGGCGGTTATTGCTCCAGCAACGGTTGATGCACACCATGCGTTTTTCGATCGGGCTTCGCATCTATAGCATTATCGGTCTCAGCTTTTGCGGCCTGATCGGGTTGGCAGCGATGCAGACCAGTAACCTCGCGGATTCGCTCAAACAGCAGCGCCAGGATGAGCTGAGCCACCTTACCCAGGTCGCCCTGAGTATCGCCCGCGAGGAATACGACGCATCGGTGCGCGACCATTCTGCTGAAGGTCTCGCTCAGAAGAATGCGGCTGCCCGGATCGCGAAACTTAGCTATGGCAACGGCGACTATTTCTGGATCAACGACCTCGGCCCGCGCATGATCATGCATCCGGCGAAGCCGGAGCTGAACGGCAAGGACCTGACCGACATCAAAGACCCCAACGGCAAGCGGCTCTTCGTCGAATTCGCCGACGTCGTGAAGAGCAAGGGCTCGGGCTTCGTTGAATATCTTTGGCCGAAGCCTGGCAAGGACGCGCCACAGCCAAAATTATCCTATGTCACAGGGTTTGAGCCTTGGGGCTGGGTCATTGGCACCGGAGTATACATCGACGACCTGCAGGCCCAGCTCTGGGAGAGCGCTCGCAAGGTGATTTTTGCGGCGCTGGTCGTGGTTGTCTTGCTGGGTGCGGTCACCCTGATCATTGCGCGCAAGATGTCTTCGGCGCTGGTTGCGATGACATCTGCCGTAACCCGGCTCGGTGAAGGCAATTTCGGCGTTGAGCTGCCTGGGCTTGGTCGCGGAGATGAACTCGGCGACATGGCGCGCTCGATAGAGCAATTCAAGATCAAGGCCGCCGAGAAAGCCCGCAACGAGGCCAATCTGGAAGAAGAGCGGCGGCAGGTTGCCGAAGTGGCCAAAGGCAAGGCTCTGCGGGAAATGGCAGAGACCGTCGAGCGTGAAACCAACGCCGCCGTGGGTGAGGTCGCGACCGGGACCGAACGGATGGCCGCGAATGCGGTCTCGATGACCGAAAGCGCGCTGCTGCTCGGAAGGAACAGCAGCAGCGTCGCCGCAGCCGCCGAGGAAGCTCTCGCCAACGCGCAGACAGTCGCGAAGGCCTCCTCGCAATTGAGCGCCTCAATTGCCGAAATTGCATCCCAGGTCAAATCATCACAGGCCCTGACCCTTGAGGCTGTGACGGCTTCGACCCAGGCACAGTCGACTATCGCCAAGCTGTCCGAGGCCGCCGGCAAGGTCGGCGCGGTGACCAACCTGATCAGCGAGATCGCAAGCCAGACCAACCTGCTCGCGTTGAACGCAACCATTGAGGCCGCGCGGGCCGGTGAAGCCGGCCGCGGCTTTGCGGTGGTGGCTGCTGAAGTCAAGTCGCTCGCGGAGCAGACCGCGAAGGCAACCAGCGAAATCGCCCAGCAGATCACCGAAATCCAGGATGCGACGCAGGCGTCCGTCGCCTCGATCACGGGCATTGGCGAGGTCATTCGCAATGTCGAATCGGTCTCGTCGATCATTGCCAAGGCGATCGAGGAGCAAAACATCGTAACGGTGGAAATCTCCCGCACGGTCGAGGAGACTTCGCTTGCAGCGCGTGAGGTGGCCTCGCAGATTGTCACCGTTTCGAACGAGGCGATCGAAACCGGGCGGCGTGCATCCGAAATCCGCGATGGCTCGGCGGAAATCGCCAACAAGGTGGACCTCCTTCGCGCCACGCTCGTCCGGGTGATCCGCACCTCGACCAGCGATGTCGACCGCCGGATCTCCTCCCGCGTCGATATTCGCCTTCCGGCCACACTCAAGCTGCAAGGCAAATCATGCCGGGTCACCGTGCGCGACCTTTCTCTTGGAGGCGCGCTGATCGAAGGAACCGTTCCCGGCGCGCCCGTCGATACGCCGATCAAGTTAGCGATCGATGGCGTTGCGGGCGAGTTGAACGGCTGTCTTGCACGCAAGGACGCGGACGCCACCTCTGTCAAATTCGAGATGTCGGAAGCGGCCGGCAAGATCGTCAGCGAACTGCTGTCGGGCCGCAAGGCTGCGTAAGCAGTTCGACAGTGGCGCTGCGAAAGCGCAGGCGACGAACCCGGACGCGGCACCTCTTGAATGCTTCAAAGTGATCCTGCGAGACGCCCACCCCATTGTTAGGACGACGCGATCATGTTTAGGCCGAACAAACCGATGAACAGCGGAAAGGTCAAAAAAGGCTCTACTCACATTCTCGCGACATGGGGAATCGTGGGCTTCGTCGCCGCCGCCTGCGCCATACTGGTCGGCCTGGAAACCTCCCGCATTCTCAGTCAGCGTTCAGAGGTACTGACCGACAGCCGAAAGGATATGGCCAATCTTACCGCCTCCCTCATCCAGCATGCGGAGCTGACCTTCCGGACCGCGGACGCCGTTCTGATCGAAGTCGTGGAAAGTCTCCAGCACCAATCGCCCGGTCCGCAACTCAATGAGCGGCTAAAGGCCTGGTTTGTTCAGGAAGTCCGCCACTCATCCCAATTCATTAGTTTTGCTGTTATCGACAACAACGGCACGATGATCGCCAGCTCGGCCGGCGAGACACTGCCGGGCCAATTCGTCGATCGCGATTACTTCATTTACCATCGCACGCATGACGACGAAACCCTTCACATCAGCAATCCTATTCGAGGCCGCAGTGCCGCCGGATGGCTCATCCCAGCGACGCGCCGGTTCAATCGCGCCGACGGCACCTTTGGCGGCGTCGCCGTCGCCGCAATCAATCCGCAGTATTTTCAGGATATCTATGATCGGCTCGAACTTGGACACAATAGCGTAGCTTTTCTCGTAAAGCAGGATGGCACGCTTCTGGTGCGACGGCCGTTTGTCGAGTCCAATGTGGGCCTGAACCTGGCGTATGGCCGCCTATTTACCGAATTAACGCAAGCGCCCGTGGGAACCTATGAAGCGGCCTCATCAGCCGATGGCGTGAGGCGCATCGTCAGTTACGAAAAGGGGCGTACCTATCCTCTGGTCGTTGCGGTCGGCCAGGATATCACGGAATTGCTCGCGCCCTGGAAACAGCGCGCAATGAACCAGTTGGCAGAAGTCGTTGTAATCGTAGCTTTCATCATCCTCATGGGTGCGTTTGTCTGGCGCGCGACGCGAACCCTGGCCACCAGCTCCATCAAATTGCGTGAGACAAATGACCGCTTCGACGTCGCCCTCGCCAACATGTCGAGCGGTATTACCATGTTCGATGCCGACGGCAGGCTGGTAGTCTGGAACAAAAAATTTCTGGAACTTTACGAATTGCCGCCGGACATTGTCTGGTCGGGCGCCAGCCTGCAGTCGATCGCCGAATATCGTCAGCAGGTCGGTCAGCTGGATACCGACGCCGAGGCCTTTGTCAGTCAATTCCGGCAGATGCTGATCGATACCGGCAGCAGCACGTCCACGTCGCGGCTCCGCAACGGTAAAACAGTCTCGCTCACCAGCACGGCGATCGCCGGCGGCGGCTGGGTCGCGATTCACGAGGACATCACCGAACGGATCCGCGATGAAGAATCCTTGACCCAGCAGGCCGCCGAACTGGCGCGCATCAACATGCGGTTCGACACGGCCCTCAGCAACATGACGCAGGGGCTGTGCATGTTTGACGGACAAAAACGTCTCGTGGTCTGGAATAAGCGATATGCCGAATTTTACCAGGTACCGCAGGACCTTCTGAGGGTTGGAACGCCTTATCAGGCGATCGTCACTGATGGTGCCACTCGCGGCGTCCTAAAGGGAGGCATCGACGACCTGCCAGTGCAGGCGCAAGTGGCCCAATTCACCAAACTTTCGGACAATTTCAGTAGAATTGATGAGCTGAAAAATGGACGGTTCGTACAGCATACCCGACAGCCGATGGAAGGCGGCGGCTGGCTCTCCATCATCGAGGACATCACCGATCGGCGCCGCTCGGAGGCCGAGATCGTTCACCTTGCCAGACATGATGTTCTGACGGGACTGGCCAATCGCGCCGAATTTAATGCGAAGCTTGAAGAAGCGAGCAAGCGGCTGAAGCGGAGCGGTGGCACCTTCACCGTCATGATGCTCGACCTCGATAAGTTCAAGGCTGTCAACGATACGCTGGGACATCCGGCCGGCGATCAATTGCTGATCGAGGTCGGCCAGCGCTTGAAATCTACACTTCGGGAAACCGACGTGCTGGCGCGGCTCGGCGGCGACGAGTTTGCAATCATCCAGGAGGGCGGACCCAGCCAGCATGATGGGGCGATCGCGCTCGCTCTCCGGATGATCGGTGTGATTACTCAGCCATTTCACCTCAACGGCCATCAAGCCAGCGTCGGCACCAGCATTGGTATTGTGCTCGCTCCCGAGCATGGCACCGAACCCGAAGAACTGCTGAAAAAAGTCGATCTTGCGCTCTACGACGTCAAGGCCGCCGGAAGAAATGACTTTAGGGTATTTCAATCTGAATTGCTCGATCAGGCGAACACTCAGCAGTCGGCGGAGAACGAGCTGCGGGACGCTATTGCAGGCGAACAGTTTGAACTTCATTACCAGCCCGTCGTGGATATCAAAACGCGACGGATTTCCGGCGTCGAGGCCCTAGTCCGCTGGCGGCACCCGACGAAAGGGCTGATTGAACCGGACAAGTTCATTCCGCTGGCCGAATCAACCGGCCTGATCGTGCCGCTCGGGGAATGGATCATGCAGCAGGCTTGCGCGGACGCGATGTCGTGGCCCGCGCACATTAAGATTGCCGTCAATATCTCGGCGGTTCAATTCAAGAAAGGCAATCTCTTTGAGGTCTTGGTATATACCCTGGTGGAGAGCGGTCTTGCGCCGGAGCGGCTGGAACTGGAGATCACCGAAACCTCGCTTCTCGAGAACCAAGAAGCGCATTTGACGACCATACGACAACTAAAGAATCTCGGGATATCGGTGGCACTCGATGATTTCGGCACCGGATATTCTTCATTGACCTATCTAACCATCTTTCCATTCGACAAGATCAAGATCGACAAGAGCTTCACGCAAGGCGTCCCGGATCGTCGCGATTGCGCAGCCATCGTATCATCGGTGCTGGCGCTGGCTCAAAGCCTCGACTTCCTAACGACTGCGGAGGGCATCGAGACCGAAGAGCAACTCGAATACATGCGCGAGGCGGGAGTAGATCTAGCTCAGGGCTACCTGTTTGGTCGGCCTGTTCCGATTTCTCAGCTCGATCTAAACAGTACGCCCTTGCCCAAAGAAATGGTGGCGTAACCATCAGACGACCTACAACGTTCTCATTGCCAGCTTTGGAAATGACTATGAATATACAAACGAATTTGATCGACGACCTCGAGAATGTTTTGGCCAGTAAGGATATTGGGCGCCGTGCTGAAATCTTGAAGAGAGTTACCGATCTCTTCGTTCTTGGATCAGGCAAATTCTCCGGGGGGCAGGTCGAGCTTTTCGACGACGTCATGGGCAAGCTTCTCGAACATATCGAGCAGGCCGCCCGCGCGCAGTTCGGAAGTCGCTTGGCCAGACTTCCCGATGCGCCCCCGAAAGTTATTCGCGTCCTGGCATCCGATCCAGCGATCGAGGTTGCGGGATCTGTGCTTCGACATTGTGAACGAATTGAACAAGCTATCCTGGTTGAGTGTGCCAGCACCCGGAGCCAGGATCATCTGCTGGCGATCTCCGGCCGTAAAGTTCTCGCGGAGGCGGTGACGGACGTTCTGGTAGACCGGGGAAATCAAGCCGTTGTCTCCAGCACCGCCAGAAACGGCGGCGCGCGGTTCTCGGATTTCGGTATTTCCACGCTCGTTCGAAAAGCGCGAGACGACGGGGATCTTGCTCTGTGCGTGTGGTCGCGTCCCGACATTCCACGCCAGAACCTCGTCAAGTTGTTCGTGGACGCATCGGAGGCCGTAAAAAGCCAGCTTGTGGAAGCGGACCCTCGAAAGGCAGAACTGTTCAGGGCGACGGTTGCCAAGGCGTCGGACCAAATTCAGACCAAGGCGCGAGCGGGATCCCATGATTCCGCGCAGGCAATGTCCGATGTGAGCGCTCTTCATGCCGGCGGGAAGCTGGACGAAGAACAATTGCTGGTATTCGCCAAGGAAGGAAACTTTGACAAAGTGGCCGCTGCGCTGTCACTGATGTGCGATCTTCCGATCGGGTTGGTCGAACGAGCTTTCGTGGCGAAACAAACCGAACAAATTCTCGTTCTGGCAAGAGCCATCAATATCTCGTGGGAGACAACCTTAATTCTTCTGTTGCTGCACGCCGGAGTTAACGGCAGTTCGCGGCAGCAACTCGATCAGTGCCTGACCAGTTTCTTACGGCTTCAGCCGAAGACCGCTCAAACCGCGCTCCAGTTCTATCGAATGAGAGAGAAAGCGAGCCGGCCGACAGGATGACGCTGCAACGCAAATCTTGGTGGCGCGAGCCCGTGAATTTTAGAGCGTGGGTACATTCGCCTCTTTCTCCGCCAGCAGCTTTCGGTCCCTCGACCCAAACACGTCTGGTCAAGCAGTAATTCTGCGGCCCGTATTTCTACTACTCGCAATATTAATCAGTACGCAGACCAAATTTGTGAATGTTGTTCGAGCGAATTGATTCGCTAGTTGTATCACATCAGCTATCTCCGCCGACGGCGAGCAGATGCGATGCTAATAGAGACCCGCAAACATTGCAGAGATGTTAGCATGGCAATCGATCGTCGCACATTTATGTGAGGACTTGCGTGGAGTCGACTTGGGAAAAGATATCGGGAGCCGGTAGCCCGGAGCATTGGTAGCCAGGCTTCAACGGAACTCCTCGACTGCTCCGTGATCTCGAACTGGACTGGTCGACCTCTCTTCGTTTGGACGATCGTTGCTCGATGCCGCACATTTAGTCCTGAGCAAACGTCGTCCAATCGGAGTTTGACCAGGTCGCAGGCGCGAAGCTTGCTGTCGATTGCTAAGTTAAAGATTGCAAGGTCTCGCCTGGATCGGGCGATTTCGAGACGAACTCGAATGGACCAGACATGCTTCGGCTCGAGAGGTTTCTTCTGGCCGATGAGCAATCCCTTGTTCCAAGGTCGTTGGTCCCGGTCGATAGGACGTACAGGCACAGGGGGTCCGCCACCCCGCCCACCGCGTCGCTCTATCGCGAGCGCATGATTTATACCGACTGAACAGTCTGGCTCTGGCGAGAAAGTTCGTGACCGACCACTTCTTGCGCAAAGCGGCCGATCGTCGACCACTTGATCTTCGTGGTTTTGACGTCCCCGCTAAGGTAACGGCGCCGGCGATTACCGCCCTCTGGCCTGCGTTTCTGGGTTTTGGGATGGTCTTACGGTAACGGAGCTCAATGATTTCAATGGTCCAGCCCAGACTACGAATCTGGGGTCAGGAGTTCGAATCTTTTCAGGCGCGCAAATTTCCAACATCGAGTTGGGCAAATGCCGGTGACCACTTTGAAAGCGCCTATTTTCAAACCACGGGTTGAGCCGCCGCATACCCTTCACGAAGGACGGCGTGCGACGCTGTCCTTCGGCAACTCCTGTCCAGAGCAGTTCGCCCTCCGATTTCGCATTTCCGGAACAGGAGCGGCGCGCCGCGCCGGTTGAAATGACCTGCAAGATTGGCAACCAACTGTATGCTTTTGAGCATACCGCCATCAAGCCATTTCCGGGCTTTCTTAAAATGCAGGCGGAGGCTGATCGCAACGTTCTACCTCTAGAGGGAATGCTGAAGGGTAGTCATCCGTGGCGATAGCAGCCTCATGTTCGAGAGCGTGGGCGCGGGCCTCGTTCTGTTTCTGCATATCGGGTTCGAGAGTCGCCACAAGCAGATTGGCGGCTATGTCGCCGTGCTCATGAACGTTCCGTCATTAGATGAACTGCGGTCGCTGATCGCCGACTTTGTGAAATCAATTACATGGCTGGGAAACGCTCAACAATATCCGCCAGGAGCGGTCGGTCGCGCGTACGTTTTTGGGAGTCAGACTGCTGAGTCGGTATAAATAGCGGGCGCCGCGCCAGCGACGGGAATGGTTCTTCGTTTCCGGGATCAGTTGGCACGTTGCGGATCGTCACGGGCGTCGATCATCGCCTCGACGATCCGCGTTAGGCGGCGGATCGATCCACCGCGCCAGAGTTCGGCAAGGAACTCCATATCCATCGCGTCGAACGGAGCAATCCATTCCGGCGACAATCCCCGTCGCTCCGCGACGGCTCGAACAACGCCAGGCAACACAGCGTGCAATTGATCAGCGCGAGGGTCCTCTATATGAAGGATTCGAAATCTGTCGAGCAGAGCGGGATGCAAGTCGAGAATGTTGTTGGCCGTGGCCAGCCACAGTACCCGGGAAAGGTCGATATCCCCCTCCAGATATAGGTCGAAAATGCGCGACGAACTCAGCGGCTCTAGCATGGCAAGCAACACGTCGATCAGTGAGCCATTTTGACGGTTCAGGCCGCCATTTGCCTTGTCGATCTCGTCAAGAATCACGACGGGGTTCCCGACCCCAAACTCCCGAATCGTCTGCAAAGGAACGGACGCGCGCCCGGTCGACCACTGCCGCGACGTACCTCCAAAAGACGAATCGCTCACACCACCACACGAGAAAACTCGATGGGGCAAACCGAGTTCCTGGCAGAGGCGAATGGCCACAAAGGTTTTCGACGAGCCCGGCTTGCCTACGATTAGGGTCGGACGCCAGGCCACTGTGCGCGAAGCCGCCGTGTCGCGCAGAACCAAGTCGATAATCGCTCGGGCATGCGGCGCCTCGGCTACAAGCTTTCGATACACTTTCTGGATGTTGCCAGTAGGCACAAGCGGCGCGGGCTTGCCGACCCATGAAGCCCAGTCCGTGTGCAACTGCTTGTCGCCGTAGCTCTGACCCTGCGCGATCGAGCGAACGACCACGATGGCACTCTCGTCGACTGCGGTTGCTTCGGATGATTTGACCGCAGCGACGATTGAACGCCTGGCTTCCTTGCCGGTAGCGACGGAGGCACGCCAAAGCTCTTCAAAGGTGCGCTGGGTGTTTTCAACGTCGCCCTGGCGAACGACGGCGACCGCACTTAGCGCATAAGCAAGATCCGCCGCGATCGCATCAAGGCGCGATGAGACGGATTCCGCGAGCAGAACATCGACATCGGGCAAGCCCAACGCCCGTGCCGATGAAAGAGCCGCGGGATGAGCGATCGCGGATCGCTCGGCCCAACCCAAGGCAGCCACCAACATCGGCCACCCTTCCGCGCGGTTCATGTTCATCAGCGCGTAGCCGGCGCTCCAAGCCGCTAGTTTCGCGGCGGCGGCAGGATCGCCCAGATGTGCCGCATAGATGTGAAGACGAAACCGAACGCGAGAGACGATGTCGGCGAACCTGGCGGCCAACGGGTCGTCCGGATCATCCCGGAGCGGCAGCATGTCTAGCGTTTCCAGCGCCGCGTTCAGGCCGCACACCGTGAAGCTGGCACCGATCGCGAAAGTGCCCATCAGTTCCATCAAGCCATCAACGAGCGGCAGTGCGTCTGAATGGGACGTCATCTCTTGGATCGCCCACGTCCGGCAATCCTGGTGCAGTTGCTCGCAGCGTTCGGTGGCGGAGGGTTCGATCGCGGCGGCACGACCCGGACACACCAACGAAGCAAACGTCGCGACACCGTTGTCGTTGCCGTCGACAAAGCTGAGCCGTAAAGGGACATCACGAAGGATCGCCCTGATCTCGCCGGCGACGATCGTTGCACGGTGGGCTTCGGCAGCGGCGAGGATCGCCGGCGATGACGCAAACGCTTTCATATGCCGGTCGGCGAACGCCCTCAGCAAGCGCTCCACGTCTGCCACGAACCCTAACGCGACGTCCTCTGACGAGGACGCGGGCTGCTGACGGACCCCGTGGGCCGGAAATCCGCGGTGACCAGGGGAGCCGGCGCCAGCCAGCGCGATCGCTGTTGCTGCAGCCAACAGACGCTCGTCAGGATTGCTTACGCGATGAGCATGACAGGCGGCTAACCCTGCGAGGGCCATTGCAGCCCCGCCGCCCAGCGTCCAGGCCAGGCTCACATCGAGCTGAATGATCGCTTGTTCGATCGGTGCACGCGCGCTTTTCGGCGCCAGCGCCAGATCACGGGTCAGGAGATCGCGCAAGAGGCCGAGGTCGTCATCGTCAACGGAAACATCGTCAAGAGCTTGGCGCGTATCGAAGGACCGAGCCAGCGGCTGCCGTTCCCAGATGTCGATGAACCGATGGACGACGCCGTAACCGTCTCCAAAGGGAGGGCCCAGCATGCACAGCGCGTCCGCCAGTGAGGGCAGCGCTCCGTCGATCAGCACCGCGTGGCCACGCGCAAACAACTCCTCGGATAGCGCGATGGTCCCGTGCCCACCGCCGCCATCCTTCAACCCCTTGGGATTTCCAGTGGTTGCGAATCCGAACCGGTTATTGCGATCGTCGGGGGCCTTAGTCATGACGATCTCCCGAGGCGGCGTCGTGATCTGCAGATTCATCTTGTGAAGCCGAGAGGTGCGCGCCGGCGGGAACGCCAAGCCGATAGTAGCGCGAAAGCGTCCGGACCCAGCGGCTGTGGGCATCGGCCGCCCAGATCTGACTGGTCAACACCGGCCGATTGCCGAGACGAGGATGGCCGGCAGCGAAGCCGGCGAGGCGCAAGCCCGTCGCGGTAAGCACGCCGCGCCAGTCCACAAGCAGGGGCGCCGTGGTGATGTCGGAGGCAGCAGGCCCAGTGCCGGTGCGGATATCTTCGAGGTCATCGGCGAGAGCGCGCAACTTCGCGGGAAGGTCACGCTCGATGTGGTGGGGAAGAAGGAAGGGAAAGGCCGTGGTCGGCATGTCGGTACTCGTTATGCGTCGTTGTAAGGGATGGGATCTCCGACCGCCGACACAGTCGGCGGCCTCTGGTGGCGGCTGGGCGCGCTCATGGATTGGTGGGATACGCCGAGTTGCGTGCCAAATTGCGTAGGTCAGTGTCATGACGCGCGGGCGCGTCTGCAGATGTCGCGTCCATGATAGTGGTGGAGAGCTCTACCGAGCTCTCCACCTGTCGGGAGAACGGCTCGCGTTCTCCGCCTCACCTCGCCACGCCGGACCGTGCCATGCCTCGCCGGGCCACGCCCCGCCTGTGGGAGCTCGCTACTCGATGATTTCCACCGAGAAATTTCCATGCTGCGGCCGCCAGTCGCCGAGACCTTTCATGAAGCCGGCCGTCTTGTAGAAGTCGACGACCTGCTGGCGGTCCAGCAGACTGGGAAAGAAGTGCGCGGTGAAGTCGGCGCTCCAGTTGTCGAAGCGGGGGCGCGTGCGCATCATGCGCGCGCTTCTGAGCCTCACACCGACGCGAAGCCTGAAGTTCTTGTCCTTCCAGAGCTCGTCCATATCCTCGGGACCCTCGTAGATGAGCGTCGCGTGGTTCTCGACGATCAGGCCGACCTTCGCCACCGAACCCTTGTTGCGGGTCTTCGCCGCCTGCACGAACGTGGCCATCAAGGCTTCGGCGGGAATGCAGGGCTTGCCGTCGTGGAGCCACAGCCCGCCGAACCATTCGACGCGGCTGATCTCGAGATGATCGGCTTCGGTCTTGGACTTCTTCGACGTGAGGCGGGCCAGATCTTTTGTGATCGGATCGAGAGGGTCCGCCAGGCGGCCGTTGTGCATGACGAGCCGCTTTTCGCCGGTGATGCGGAAACGGATGGTCTCGACGTCCATTTTTTGATTCTCCCTAGTGCTTGGTCGGATCGATGAAAGAGTGGCGCATGTCACGAACGTTCTGAACGTCGGCACGGCGCGGACGGCGGCGCCGGTAGCGGCGAGCGCGGGAGATCGACGTCACCCCGTCGTGGCACTCGTGGCAGAGCGCCACGAGATCGCCGAGCGCCTCCCCGCCCATGCGGTCGTAAGTGGCATGGTGGACCTCCAACGGCGCTGCCGCAGTGGCCTTCACGAAGCAAAGGCGACAGCGATTGTGAGCCTCTGTGAGCTCCGTCAGCCGCGCGGGCGATTTGCGCCACTTCTCGCTCGCGATGTAGTGCCGGTGTCGTTCGCGCTTACTCATAAGGTCGTCCTCTTTATGTGATAAATCACATAATACGGATTTCGAGCGTGGCAGCAAGAGGATTGGTGGTTTTAAACCACCGATTGTTCCAGTATGGTTAATGCGGGATTAAGGAGCCGGCCTTGGACGAACTCGGAAGCCAGCTGCTCACTCCGACCCTGATCAAGGCGGCGCGCGCGCTTCTCGGCTACGATCAGGCCATGTTGGCGGTGAAGACCGGCATTTCCAAAAAGACGATAGGGCTCATCGAAACGATGGCGTCCGTGCCCACTGACGCGAGACGTCGCCGCGTGCTCGAGGAATTGAGGACCAAGATGGAGGACGAACTCAAGGTCGAGTTCATCTTTGCAAGCGCCGAGAGCGGCGAGGGAGTGAGGATCCGGAGGGCCTGACGGCTATCCGGGTCCGAGCCGACCCAACGCGTCGTCGTCGTCCGGCGAGAGACCGCTACTCGGATCGATTCCGAGCCTTCGCAGGATGGCTTTTGCCGCCCGCCTTTCCGCCGGCAAGCCGTACGCGACGACCGGATCGTTGCTTATGCAAAGCCGGTGCAGCACATCGATGCACTGGTCCACGACTTGATCCTCGCTCGTAGCGTCGGCGATGACCGGAATCTCGACGTGGAGCCGCTCGCGGCGATGGTCCTTTTCGGGCAAGGCGGCCAAGGACTGGGCAAGCGCCCGGGCTCACATCAGCGGCGCCGTATCCAGACCGTGCCGCTCAGTCAGGACGTCGATGGCGTAATTCCAATTCACCGTGTACCCACGTGCTTCCAGGTTCCGCATGGCTTCGTCAATCTCTCCGATTCCGAACGCAAAGCCCCGTCGCGCCGCCGACATTCGGGCCGAACGGTCTGGTCCGGGCTCGGACCGGCTCGTACCGACCGGCTGCCGTTTCGAGTCGGAGATGCCGACGGCCAAGGTGATGTCTTTGTCGTCGTCGGCGCCGCAAGGAAGTGCGTAGAAGAGCGGCTCGCCCCCCCTGACGAACGTGCCGTCGCCGCAGAAAATCGTCGTGCTCGCACCGCGTTGGGCTATGGCCTGCTGGTTTCCCAGATTGTTCCAATCGTGGTCGACGCGCCTGTAGTCCTTCGGAAAGGTGGGCAACGGACGTTGCTCGATGCAGCCCGCGAAAGACGGGTCCAGCAGCACGAGCGTTTCCGGGTGCCCGTCCTGCAACATGGTCGCGAACGTCTCGGGATCAAGGATGTAATTGTAGTCCCCGCCGATCGGCCACCAGAGAGCGTCCTGGTAGCTCCTGACCGGGTACGCGAACTGCCGCGGGCAATCGTCAGGGCCGAAGCGGACGTTGTAGGCGACGGGCGCGTCCGTCGGGTCCACGACCTCGATCGCGAGGTCCATTTTTTCGACGAACCAATTGCTCCACAGCTTCCGCTTGGGTGGCGATCGCTTGAATACCTGCAAGTACGGAATGCGTGCCTCCACGAGTTGGTATTGCATAAGTCAGTCCTTCATGTGCATACCGGCGGTCGACCGCCCGTCCGGGTGCGAGTCAGTTGGGCGTCGCGTCGAACAGAAGGGGCGAAGCCGTTAGCTCCAGACGATTTTCCAGCCACGCTATTGTGCGGTCCATGATGTCGCGGTCTCCCTTCTCGAACACCGCCATGGCCGAGATCGGAAACTTGATCCATTCGCCGACCGACTTTGCCTTGATTGAATAGCGCGCCCTCGCGATGATGATGTCGGTCGACGCGAGTTCCTCCTCGGCTTGTCCCGATTTTCCATGAGCTCCTGCACAAGCCGCCTCATCGCCGCGTCGAACAGAGGCGAGACGACGCTCTCGAAATCCGGATGATCGATGTCGTGTCCGCAAGCGATCTCGTCCAAAGAGACGTCGTTATGCCTGAGATCAAAGATCGCCGCCGGCGCATAACGGACGTCTTCGTGAGCCGTCGCTCCGCACCGTGCGTCGCGATCGTGTTTGGTCGCGAACGCCTCGCAGCGGTAGAAGTCGAGCGCGAGCCGAAGCCGGATGCCCGGCGTATCAAGCGTCCAGTCGGTCTGCCCCTTCGCTTTGGCGAGGTCCGGGCTGTCGGCCCGGAACGTCGGCTGCGTGTAGAAAAGATCGGGATTCGGTCGTTCCATGTGAGCCTCCTGTCTTCGATCGATCGTTCGGCACCCGGGCTTCATGCGATGCCCCGCGCACGCGCAGCGCGCGCCGCCTTGCGTTCTTCCTTCGCGGCCTTCGCGACCGCGACCTCGAAGTCGGTACGTCGACGCCGCTTGTGCGGGACCGGTGGCCGGTTCAGGGCCGGGATGTCGTAACGCGGATACTTCTCGATCTCGGCGGACATCGTCTGGACCCAATGGTCGCCGTAGTCGTTGCCAGAACCAGCATCCTTCGGCCGATGACCGGTAATGAAGCCCTCGACTTCGCGGTCCATTCCCACATGCCGAGCCATGCTCTTGAACACGTGACGCCAACCGTGGCTGGGCTTGATGCCGATCGGAATGCCGAGGCGATGAACCCATTCGCCAACTCGTTCAGCCACCTTGTGGAATTGCGGATGCCTCACGGTGCCGCCACGACGGCGTTCGGGATCGTAGAACAACGGCTTCTTTAACTTCCGTCGTTCTTCCACGTAGTCGAGGAATTTCTGACCGAAGTTCTGCTGGATCACGTGCGAATGGATCGGGACTGTGCGCCACTGCGCGGTCTTCTCCAGCGATGGCTTGATGATCATGCACCAGATGCCGCCCGCATAAGGTTTGATGTCGGCCGGATAGAGACTAGTGAGTTCGTTGACGCGGGCACCGCTGTAGGCGCAGAGCCACGGCAGCCAGCGGCGAGCCGCGGCCATCTCGACCGAAATGAAATCGCTCGGCGCCACCATGGTGGCCGTCAGGATCCGCTTCGCCTCTTCCGGCGTGAAACCCTTCCGCGGCGGCTCTTTCTGCTGCCTCTCCTTCTCCGCGTTTTCCGACGCGTCCTCGTCGCGAACGCGGATGCCCAGGAACGGATTCTGGTCGAGCTTGCGGCGTTCGACCATGAAGGACGCCGTGGCGGAAAGTGCTGCGATCCAGACCTTGCGGATGCTGTCGCGCGGAATCTTCTTCTCGATCAGGTGGTCGACCCAGTCGTAGCCGTCCGACGTCTTGATCCGCTTCAGGTCCCTGTGGCGGACGAAGTCGCAGAATTCCCTTACCTTCGGCCGCCAACGGCTCGCCGTGCGTCCCGCGCTGCCGCCCTTAAGCCCGCCCTTCGCGGCGTACTCCTCGAACGATGTGATGAAGTCGAGTGCCGGCGTGGTGCGCGCGGGAATCCTCGATAGATCCGTGACCTTGTCGTATTCGCCGACCCGGGCGTGCTCGACGTCCGACACCGCGACGAGGAGCGGCACCAGACGTTCGACGTTGGCCGGCGACGCCTCGTAGCCCCCGCTCTCCAGCAGATCAATCGCGTCCAGCTGCAGCAACTCCTCGTCGCCGCCCGACGTCATCCTCAACCGGCCGAACCCGTTCGGCGGTTCCGGCATCCAGCGGTCCCGGATCCGGGTGTGCTCCTCCCGACGCAGGGCGTGGAGGTCCTGATGGGTCAACTTGAAGGGTTCGGGCACGAACGCTCCGGCCGAACTCGAAGCCCTTGACGCCTCGGCGCGCAGCCGCGTCCATTCGGCTTCGATTGCTGCGTTGACGACACCTATCTTGATGTTGGCCTGCCGCTCGTCCTTGGTTCCGAGGGTGGCCCAGATCTCGGTCTTGCCGACAAGAGGGCGCAGCACCGCCGGGACCTTCTTGCGGATCCAGTAGTTCTCGGAGGTCGGTCGCTTGATCGGCTTGGGCATCTTGATCGTCGGCATGGTGGAGCACCTCGGTGTAGCACCGGCCGATCAAGAACGCCTGAATTTGAAGGATAAACTTGTAAAGAAGGGGTCTCCGACCCTAGAAAGGGGAGAGTCCCACTCTCTCCGCCACCTTGCCCAAGGTGGCGCATTCTCCGGGCGAATTCGTCGGCAAATAAGCAGAGTAATAGTAGCCATTTCTCATTTTAGCTCCCGACTCCAAACCGGCAGAGCTGGCCTATTATTCTCCGAAAATCCCGTTTCTCTCCGAAGCTCTGGACTTTATCCAATCCGTACGGTTCTCGAAAAACAAGCGTTTGCAACCACATAATCGGTGGCGCCGAAAGAGGTTCGGTCGTTGCTATCGGATGGGCGAGAGCCCCTTGTCCGCCGAACTGTTAGCCCGCGCCGAGAGCGATTGCGTATCGAGGCCACCCGGCTGCGAAACCGCAACCTCGGCAATTTCCGGGACTTCATCCTCATCCGTCAGACCGGCCTCCACCCGGGACAGCGCGGCCGCCAATTCCTTCTTGGTAAAGCCGAGCGTCGAGAGATCAGCTCCCATAAAGCTCAATTGTACCGGCATCGGGGTCTAGGTCGCGTCTCAGCGTGACGTTGAAGCCGGGCTTCTCGGCACGCGCGCCGTGATAGGCGAGATTGAGGCTTTCCTCGACCAGAGCATTGATATCGGCAGACCGGTGTTCACCCGAACCTTCGCGCGAGTGCAACAGCATGTTCTTGACGATGGAATCGGCGCGCTTGCCATGCTGGACCACCTTTTCGAGGTTGGACTTTAACATCTGCGTTAATTCGCGGACGTCGTCGCGCATTTTCTGATCGAGCGGGGCCGGGGCCAGGGCCTCGTCCAGTTCGTCGATCAGTTCGGCCGACAGTGCGGAGAAATTATTGACGAAGTTGAGCGGGTTCTTAATCTCGTGGGCGATGCCAGCGGTAAGCTGGCCGAGCGAGGCCAGCTTTTCGGTCTGCACCAGGCGGCCCTGGGCAGTGCGCAGCTCCTCGAGCGAAGCGGCAAGCTCCTTGGTACGTTCCTGCACCTCGTTGAACAGCCGCGCATTTTCAATCGCGATCACCGCTTGGTCGGCAAAGCTAGTGACAAGTTCGACCTCGCGTTCCGTAAACGCAACTGGCTCGCTGCGCGCCAGCGCAAAAGCGCCGATTGGTTCTCCGTTGCGCAATAGCGGCACGCCAAGCATCGCCCGCACGTTGCCGATTCGCGCGGCGTGCTTGTCCTCATATTCAGGGTCGTTCCACGCATCCGCAATCATGACAGTGCGCTTCGAAAGTGCCACACGTCCGATCAAGGTTCCGCGCCCCGGCTTGATCTCTGCCGTTTGTTCATGCTGCAGATAGTCCGGATCGACATTCATCCGGCTTGCTGCGTAGCGATAGACATCGCCTTCTCGCCGGAAGATTTGGCCGGGTCCGCAGTTACAAAGGCGAACGGCGGTCGAGATCAACGTTTCCAGGACGGTATCGAGGTCGAACGCAGAGCGGCTGATGATCTTTAGCACGTCGGCGGTGGCGGTCTGTTGTTGTAAAGATTCGGAGAGATCGCGGGTTTGTCTCTGTACCTGTTCGAAAAGGTGGGCATTCTCGATCGCGATGACGGCCTGACTGGCAAAGTTTTCCAGAAGTGCGATCTGCTGGGGGGTGAATGGTTTAACCTCTTGTCGGTAAAGGTTGATTACTCCGACAATGTTGTCATCCCTGATCATCGGGACGTAGAGCACCGTCCGCGCACCGCCGAGTTCGACGCCCGCGACAGCGTTTGGATTGCCCATCCGATAAGCGTCGCTCTCCCGGGCATCGGGAACATGCGCCGGCTTCTTGGTCGCCCGCATCAGATCAACCGGGGTCGTTGCACCGCCAGTATGGAGGTGCTGCCGGCGATACTCGGCAAGGGCGGGAGGGACACCGATTTCGGCCATCGCCCGCATAGCGTCTGCTTCCATCTTATAGATGAAGCCGCATTGTGCCGCGCAGATGCGCATCGCATTGGCAAGCATCGCCTCAAACACTAGTCCGAGTTCAGCGCGAGACGACGAGATAACCTGGAGAACCTGGGTGGTTGCCGCTTGCTGCTCGCGTGCTTCAGCCAGTTCAACGGTACGGCGGTTAAGTTCCCGCTGCAGATCGGCAACCGACAAACCGCCTGAGTGCCGGGTCTGCGCGTCAGTCTTGCGCTTCGCCTTGCAAGCCTTTCCGCCCGATTTGCGCGTCCTACTCCGTTCCGGGGAGCGTTGCGTCATGTACTGCCTCTGGTCTCGGGAATACGCATTCTATGGGTCTTATGCCCCCCTGTCGAATTTCGCGACGTATTTCAAATGCCACCGACCCGCGGTTGGATGCAGTGAGAAAATAAATGCTCCAAAAACGAGCGGCAAGCGCCGCGCGCTTGTTCAACCTGACCTTCGCTGACCTGTAAGCGTTGGATAATACAATCGTTTTGTTCTGCCACCAATTTGGCGACCCGGGACGCTCGCAGGGGTCATGCCGAAAATCCTGCTGAGCGAGAAAAAAATCCCCGAATGAAAGTGGGGCCGGTCCGCGGGGCCATCGTCCGCCAGAGATTGACCTACCCCCCACCCGCAGGCTCTTCCTCTTCAGAATCATTCGCCCTCAGGTCGAGAAGCGGCAGCTGATCCGGCGGTGGTGCCGATATCCGACTGCGGCTAAACCTGCTGGGCCTTGTCGCCGAACGGGGTAGGGATAACACCGCTGTCTTGTTGACCATCCAGCGAGCTCATCTTTTCCGGCGGCAAAGCGGCGTGATTGCGGCGCCTCTCAATGCGTTCCAAATTTTGGTCTCAAATTTGCCGGCCAACTCAATTCACTCTAGGGGCGGATCGGCGGATCGGGTGTTTTTGACAAGTCCAGTTTGAATTGGAGTATTGGTCATGAACCATCCACCGCGAAACAAACAAGGCCGCCCTTCTGAACCCTCACTTTGGGCTAATGAACCTACCGATGACGCTCTTCCGCTACTCGAGGACGCGCTTCGAGAGGATGAATCGCCAGTTTTGGTTGACGAGCACACAGACGACGTTCACTCGCTGCTTGAGGAAAATGCCCGGCTTCGAGGTCTTTTGGTTCAGCTATCGAACCTGATCCGCAGAAACGTCGATCACGCCAGGTAACGCCGTATCATGGCAGAACCAATCCGAGTTGCGGTCCGCGCGGGCCGCGAAATAACCCGTCTTGAGGTGAGCAGCGCTGTGACCGCGCAGGCGCCCTTGTCATTTTCTACCGCGGCACGACGTGCCAGGGCGAGAATCGACAAGAACCACGAAAAACAAGTTCGCGAATTTAGCAGCTTCCTTGCCCGTGAGTGGAGAGGGAGCCGCCATCACTCTTATACCGTTCCTTCCAGAGGAAAATCATCGGCATGGTCCCGAATGATTGGCGGCAAATGGTCGGCAGTTGGTCTGGCGAATGCGGTATCGAAATATTCCTGGAGCGGTAAAAGCTTTTCCGAAAATAAGGCCGAGTCAGGTCGGTTCGCTGCTGACTTACAGTACGCAATCCAACGGGATTCCAATCATGATGTTTGCGAGATCCTGCGAGCGATAATGCATTGGAGCGGCCTGGATAACAAGCATCGACAGAAGGGGACGTTTGAGTGGATCGAACGCAATGCGGATGAGATTGCTGTCAAGCTTTTCAACGCGGTCGATCTGATTAAAGACGAACAGGCGTCGCTGGATCCGTTTGACGGCGTAAACCTGATAATGAACGCGACGATGACGAAGCTCGTGAGCCTCGCCGACCCCGAACAGATGCTTGTGATCTACGACGGTCGGGTCGCTGGGGCGCTCGGTTTCTTCGTTGCCAGATTTTCGGAGGAACGGCAAATTCACCAATACGATCTTGCCGAGCAATTACTTTTCGCCGTGGACCGAGAGGCCAAACGGTCCCCCGAGACGAACCGCATTCATTTTCCGGCATTGTTCGGCAACGCCAGGGATCGCTGCCATGCCTCAATGGTGCGATCGGCATCGCAATTAATCTGGCAAGTCGCGAAGGATTGCCAGGCGAGTCCAAGAGAAATCGAAGCTGCCTTGTTTATGTGGGGATATAACGTTGCAGAAGATCGAGAAGATTTGCCGTGATCCGAACCCACACGTTCCACAACATCTGATCTGGGAGCCAACGCGAGGCGGGGGGATGCGAACCTGTGTTGTTATATAACGTCTTGTCTCTGCAACAGCGGGCACTGCAATTGCTGTGTTTCAGGGCGCTCTCGTTGGAAGGATAAAGATCTGGCCGGGATAAATACGATTTGGATCTTGGATCCGGTCTCGGTTCGCTCTGTAAACGACGGCGTATCGCGTGCCGGCGCCGTAGATGACACGGCTGATGCGCCAAAGGCTGTCGCCGCGGGATACAACCGTTGTCGAAATCTTGCGCTCGACCACGGCCGACGATGAGCCTCCGTCTGGCAGCGAGGCGGCGGCAGTCGCGTGCGGCATCTGTGACACAGCAACGTCCTGCCGCAACCCGTTTGTTCCCGTTGTGGCTGGAACATTGAAAGGCACTTCGGCGTGCGACTGAAGTGCGCCAGAGCTGGAAGCCACCGCGTCTAACGCGACCACCACGCTCTGTTTGGATGTTGCCAGCGTGCCGTCTGGCAATTTGGACCTCAGCGTCAGCTCGTAGTTCCCAGGGGGAAGGCGGGGAGGGACCATGACGAATTGTCCAGATGGATTTGCGACCGCTCGATCATGCTGCTCGCCGTTGCGCAACAGTTCCACAATCGCGCCTGGCGCAGCCGTGCCAGCGATGACCGCATCGCCCGTTTGCTCAATGCGGGCAATGTCGAAGACGGGCACGGACCCATCGGCGACTGGCGAGCTTGGCGATACGGAAAGTTCGGCTGCCACGGTGTTTGCTTCAGATTGTCCTGTTACGGCGACAACCGAGCCTCTATATCGAACATCCGATGCAGGCGGCGAGACCGCCGCCGCGGCAATCGGGGCTCTGATTTCAACCGGCGGCTCGCGCCGTGCGTACGTGATACCCAAGACAAGTGCTGCAGCAGATGTCGCAACAAGCGCCAGAGACGGCACGACCATTCGGCTTATCGATATGGCAGCCATAATACGCGCCCCTTAGACAATCGGTGGCCAGCCTACACTTAATTGATTTTATCCTGTGCTGATTTTTTCCGGTTATCAAGTCCGCCTAACCGGAAAAGTCTATCAGTCAGTCGTGCTGACCAATGCAGATCGCAGCGAAGCGTGGTCGCTTCAGACGGAAAGTTAAAGGCAATAAGATGTTGGCTTCTTGCACCGGCGCGCCGGTACCCCGTTCGCGAGTTCGAATCTGACCGCGCGACGCCCCGCGTTGGCAATCTTGGACGTATCGCTCGTGGGCCATAGCGTCTGGTCATGGGCAAAGGCAGAGGGGGCCCTTGTCTTTCGCTTGTGCGCAAATTCCGCAACATTTGACGGGCGAATGTTAAGCGGGGATACGAACGTACTGGTTCCACAACACCGATTTTGCGGACTTCACGTCCGTTGTTGAGATAAAGAGGCGACCACACTCGCGCCCAGTGCTAAACTAGCTTTTGACCCCAAGCTACATGCAGCGCCCTGAGCGAGGCGGTGCGGCGCGAGTATACCTCCGGGAACGCATCTTTTTGATGGATTCGAGACGCTCCTCCAAAGAAGCAATCGTGACCATTAGATTGTGGCGGCGCGTATCCAGCAGCCTCGTGAACGCCAGATCATCGGCGCACGGACGCGCTTTCTGGGCCGCAATGTCAGCGTTTAAAATTTGAACGCTACGAGCAAGGTCAGTGATCATCGTGCTGATCTGCTTGACCGCCTCTCGCGACACAATGCCGCTCTCAGTACCGAGTTGAACCTGTTGTTTCATTTCATTCCTCCGGACGCAATCGTCTGGCACTGCCGGCGAGGAAAATGTCGTCGAACAACAGATTGAGCTCGGAGAAGTTCGCTACCTCGCGATGCTGACGTTTGGAACGGATGAACTATAATTAACCCCTCATTACCAACATCTGCAAATTGCGAGCTCTCGGGATATCCTCGGGGTTATAAGGGACCTTACCGGTTGCCACGGCGCGCATTGAACGACGTGAATCTTTGGCCGTCGTGACTAGCCTGCATAAGAACCGGCACATTGTTCGGTTTTTGACGTTCGGATTTGATATCCCGGAGTGCCCAACAAAATGGGATCTTCCTTGGCGAGGATAGGAAGAGTTCACGACCTTGGTGGACAAACGTCGAGGTAGCTTCACGTGCCTAGCAGGAATTGCGGCAGTAACCACGTTCCATAACCGACTGTCAGGAATTGCGGCGTTTGCTCTCGTCACAACGGCGAGAGATCCTTATGCCTGTCGTGCGATACATCGTTTGGGTTGGTACATCACTTCTTGCGTTACTATTCGTCGCAAATTGGTTTCTTCCCGAACCTTTGCCGGAACCGGCTCACGAGGCCATCGAGAGGCCCATTATTCGGATAGCGTCGATTCAGCAGCCGCCCGAACGTGTGGTTATTGACACCAATCGGCCCGCAATAGTGCCGCCACCGATGCTGTTCAACAATGCAATCCCCGTCGAGCGGCGGGTTCTGCAATCATTTGCCTCAGTGGATCCGTCTCCGATAGTAGTTGACTTGGCCAAAAAACGACCGAAGGCAGCTAAACGCGGGCAGGGCAAAGTTGCTTCTTACCAACCTCCGCCGTCGAACACCTCTGGGCTCGCGCGCAGTGGCTCGGCGACAGCGGCCCCTCCGACCAAATTATCCTTCGTGGAAATCATATCCGGGCAGCTGGCCAGAAGCTGGTTCAACCTGCATTGAAAACTACCGGGCGACGAGCAGGCTACTGGGCCCTTAACGGCCGCGCAATCTAGCGGGCCTTGGGGCTGCTAGGCCAAATATCGGTAACTCGGCATTAACCATCGTAGCGCACCATGTGCATGACCTTCTGGTGGTCAACTGTGCGCGAGAGCCGTCGCTGAATCGTCCCAGCGACGGCTTTTTCATAGTATGGGTGGCCCGAAGATGGCGCGGGAGATCACGAAGGACTGGAAACGAGCAGGGATCGGGTGAGGTAACGATATTCGTCGTTGGGAATTCCAGCGCGCTTCACGCCAGCTCGCACGTCGCCATAGTAGATATGCCAAGGTCCGGGATGCTTGGGGTCCAACGTCGAGCAGATTGTTTTTGCCCTTATTCAGCTCGGCATTCCCGAAGCAGCTGCGCTTAAAAGACGACAGCTGCCGATTACGACTCGCAAGCCGGTGATAAATTCAAGGACCGCAAAAGGTCGCCGACGGCGCCGGGTCGGCTACAGGGCTTTACCGGCTCTGCAGGCTTGGAACGATCGGCAGCTTGATTGCTTTTGCCGTCGTCGGTCCTGCCCTTCTTGTTCGAGCCGGTCTGCTTCGTTTGTATCCGCTTTGTGCCCGATGAGAGGGCATTTGGATCGTGCCAATGCCGGGCGACAATTTGGGTCGCGGCAGGGGAGTTGACCATTGCTGTCGGTGGAGCGATGGGCTCGGATGGCTGCAATGCTGAAACGGCCGGCATTTCTCGGCGCACGTAGGCGATCTCAAGTCGATCGGCCTTACTTAGCGTATCTTGTGTGAGGTCAATGCCAACGGTCCGCTGGTCCGTCAGTTGTCCCATTACTGAGGAGTTGGCGCGCGTTACGACGGCCTTTCCGACGGCCAACGTGCCCAGTACCGCGAGACAGATCGTTGCGAGCCAGATTGTCCTGATCATCCTAAGCCCCAACGCAAAGTACAGTGCAGCGTCGGCAACGAATCGGGCGGTTAGAGGGCGGGTTTGAGGCTCTGCCTGTGGATTGCGACCAGATTTGTCGCTACTGCGATGTCGAGCCGTAGTGTCCGCTCCTGGGAACGAACGGAAAGACCGGCTTGAGCCGCGGATCATAAGGGCGCTGGCGGGCGTCCTCACCCGCACAGGCCTGGGAATGGGCACATCACCACGAGCGCCTATCCGTGGTTCTACGGAAATTATGTGGCCGGCAAACCACACTCGCTCGCCGGCGTTCAACGCAGTTAACCGCGCAATTGCGATGGACCAAACGAATCAACTAGACCCGTAAACGGGGCTGGGAAGCGGAGAGTAGTATGAAAGTCGCTTCCTTAGAAAGTGTATTGGCGTTGGCCACGCTGGTATCGGCCATCGTCGTCGTGCTGTGGGGAATGAAGATTTTCTACGGCGCGTGAACAAGCAGGAACTGGCGTCGAACAGGAGACCTCCAGCCAAGAAGAGGTTCGCGACACGAGTATCACTTCCGCGGCGGCGGAAGCCTTCCTGTCGAAATGCAAAATAAGTCGTCAGTTGAGCGTTGTTCGAGCTTTGCGCAGGACCCGCCCGTTTCAAGAAGGCACTTTGGTTTTCAAGCCCTCATGCATTTTAGCTTTTATCTGATGATCGTAGCCTTGGTTCTCATTGGCCTGGAACTTACATACGCGTTCTATCAATTGGCCACGTTCGTTCTCTAAGTCCGAACGGGAAGACGACCGCAAATCGGCCACCGGCCGACTTTTTCCATAACATCTGATCAGCGAAGGCGGGGATGGCGGCAACTCCAATCTGCAAGGCCCTGCTTCTTCGTTACACCGGTTCAACAGCTTCGTCGTTTGACCGCTTAACCTTTTCCTAACTCTTATTACTAACTCGGTCTTTTCGAATTTGCCCCATTTTAGGTTCGGGGGCCCCATGACAATAAGGTTCAAGCGATCAGCGCAACGGCGTATGCGCGACCTATCCGCCCGGTTCGACCGGCTGGGTCGAGCCCCGCTGACCTGGCTGATCACGGGGGGCCTTGTCTTGATGCTGGCAATTGCCATCGGTACCGGACTTGCGATCGAGCGCTTCAGGCAAGATGCCATCGAAAGTGGGCGCGAAGGCTTGGAAAGCGCCGTGTTGCTGCTTGCGCGTCACTTCGATCGGCAATTTGAAGACTTTTCTGTCCTGCAAAAGAGAATCGTTTCGGAGGTGGAAAGCCACGGGTTCGATTCGCCGGAGGTATTTCGCAGTGAGATGGGCACCCTTGCCATGCACGAAGTACTGCGGGCAAGGGCCAGCGCTACGGCTGACGTCGCTGGCGCCAACGTCTTCGATTCCAACGGTGTGCTGGTCAATTCATCGCAACGCTGGCCCGTGGACGATGTGCGAATTTCCGACCGCGCCTACTTCAATAGATTGAAGAACAATCCGGAGCTTCTGGAAGAAGTGGAGGTCGTTACCGGCCGCTTCTCATCTGCCAAGGCGATTGTCTTCGCCCGGCGAATCAAGGGCCGGCGGGGCGAATTCCTTGGCATTGTCTCGCGCGCGGTCGCACCTGGCGTTCTGGAAGACTTCTTCGCTTCCACGGGCCTTGGACCCCATGCCTCCATCGCGATGCACCATCGCGATGGCCAGCTGCTCGCACGGTTTCCGCATGTGGAAGCGTCGATTGGCGAAAGCTTCAAAAAGGGACCTCCGGAACAGCAAGCCATTTTCGAACGGCCGTTCGTCACCACACAACTCACCAGTCCGATGGACGGTAGAGACCGACTAATCGCGTCCCGCATGCTGGCCGGCGAGCCGCTGGTAGTCGTCGCAACCAAGTCGCTCGACTCCACTTTGGCAACGTGGCGTTCTCAGACCAAGTTCTTTATCGTCGTCGCTGCATCTTCAATCCTCCTGATCGTGGTGATCCTCTATCTGATTTTTCGGCAGATGACGCGGCGGCTCAGCATCGAGAAACAGAGGTTGGATACGGCTGTCAACAACATGATGCAGGGCCTCCTCTTGTTCGACGCGGCTCAACGACTGATCGTTTGCAATCGTCGTTACATAGCGATGTACGGGCTATCGCCGGACGTGGTCAAGCCCGGCTGCAGCTTTCGAGACGTCATTCGGCATAGGCAGGAAACTGGCTCCTTCACCGGTGATCTGGATGCCTATTGCGACGAAGTTTTGAGCAATGTTGGCCTCTCCAAGAGTTCGATCGCCGAAACTTCTGATGGACGGCTGATTGAAATCCGGAACGAGCCCGTCGCATCTGGCGGCTGGCTCGCCACCCACGAGGACGTCACCGAGCGCATGCGCGCCGACGAGCGTATCGCTTATCTGGCCCACTATGACGCCCTCACTGACCTGCCGAACCGAGTCTTGATGCGTGGCTATCTCGAGCAGCGGGTGGCGGAGCTCGCCCAGGGGAGGTCGTTCGCGATTCTCTATATCGACATCGACGAATTTAAAGAGGTAAACGATTCGCTCGGCCACGCGATCGGCGATGAACTGCTTTCGAATGTTGCCGCGCGACTGCGTAGCTGCGTCGGTCCACAGGACCTGGTCGCTCGGCTGGGCGGTGACGAGTTCGCAGTCGTCAAGGCTGACACCGAAGATCGCGGCCATGTGACAGCGCTGGCAGAACAGATCCTGCAATCGCTTCGAAATCCGGCGGCCTGCAAGGGCCATGAAGTGCCGATAGAAGCAAGCATCGGGATCGCTATAGCGCCTGATGATGGCCTAAATGTCGATGAATTGCTCAAGCATGCGGATCTCGCCATGTACGCAGCGAAATCCGATGGTCGGCGCACCTACCGCTTTTTCATACCCGAACTCGACGCCCGGCTGAAACTGCGGCGTCAGATGGAGCTCGATCTTCGCCAGGCCATGGCGCGGGGGCAGCTCGAGATTCACTATCAGCCGCTGGTGGACTTGGCGACCAACAGCATTGCAGGCTGCGAAGCACTGCTCCGCTGGTACCATCCCGAACGTGGCATAATCTCTCCGGCTGATTTTATCCCTATCGCCGAAGACACCGGCTTAATCAACGAGATCGGGGACTGGGTACTGAAGCGGGCTTGTGCCGAGGCTGCCAGTTGGCCGGGGCAGATCCGGCTTGCGGTAAACGTTTCTCCGATACAGTTCAGGTCAAAAACGTTGGCTTTGCGAGTCGCAACAGCGCTAAGGGATTCGGGCCTCGCGGCTGATCGCCTAGAGCTCGAAATAACGGAGGCTGTGCTGATCCGGGATGATGACGAGGCCTTGGTCATCCTTCATCAATTGCGTGACTTGGGCGTTCGGATCGCCTTGGACGATTTTGGAACCGGCTATTCCTCCTTGAGTTACCTTCGTCGTTTCCCGTTCGATAAGATCAAGATCGATCGCAGCTTTGTCAGCGACATCGGTGATGCAGGGGGCTCTTCTTTGATCGTTCAGGCTGTTGTGAACATGGCTGCCGCGTGTCGCATGTCTACGACTGCGGAAGGTGTCGAAACAGAGAATCAGCGCGAAATTCTGCGAGGGCTGGGCTGCAATGAGATGCAAGGCTATCTATTCAGTCCTGGTGTGCCTGCGTCAAAGCTGCAGCAATTACTTCTGTCCAAAGCATCCGATGCAGCTTGATGCGCCAGACTAGCTGGCCCTTGCGACGTCTTCCTTATCCTCGCCGCGGGCAACGATCCGCAGTGCATCATCCGATAATGGCCGTTGCAGCGCCTTCGCTTCATCCCTGGGCGCGCGCATCCAGACGTCACGCTCCTCATCGGTCGTCAGAATAGCCACCCATATTTACAGGCGGCGCAACAACGCTTACCGCCTTGGCCGGCCAGATGGCGACATCTGCAGGATAGGAAAGCGGCCCGTAGGTATCCTTATCGCGACGGACCAGATCGGGCTATCTAGGCTACGGCGCTCAACCTGCCATCGGCTTGCGGATTGGCACACAGCAGGCGTCTGCGAATTGCTTCCTCAACAAGTGCGAGCGCTTGTTTGGCTTCACGTGCTTCGGCTTCGGCTACTTGGGCACGAAACTCCACCGCCGTCAGCCGATCTTCCGCGGCTTCGATACGCGATTGAGCCTGCTTCAAAGCTCGAGATGCGTCCTGCAGTTTGCATTCGGCTTCAGTGATGAGTTCGCGCCGCTCCCGCTCGGCAGCCTCTGTCCGCGATTCGGCAAGCCTTAGCCGTTCCAACGCGCTCTTACAAAGCGACTGAGCGCGAGCCTCGGTTTCTCGGGCATGATCCTCCATGTCGCGGAAAATTTCGGCCGCCTCGTATACGAGATTGAGGGCCGCCGCACCGCTATCCGGCACCGGCGGGCGCGCAAAGCAAAGGACGTTCTCGTCCGTGCCGACTGATACTCTCAGATTGCGCTTTGCCATGTAGTTCACGCCCTCTTGCGGATGACTACAAGCGCAATCATGAACATTTGTGGTAAAAGGACAGTTAAGATAGCCGATAGCCAAGGTAATGCGGTGCGTCTGGTCGGTCTTTTCGCGGCGACGTGCCCGCACGTATCTTGACGCTGATAAAGGCGACCCCCTGAGGCCACCCCCTCGATCAGCGGCACATCCAGCGCATGCTGACGCCGACGTCAATGCGCTGCCCGAGGCCCGCGGGCCGCGCAGAGGAACGATCTCAACTAGGGAAAGGAGCCTTGTCCACCTTTCGAGGTCAGGGGTGTGCGGGAATACGGTCGGTAGCTTTATTTGAGCCGTTCGCCGAGAAAGTAGGTCAGCATTGTACCCTTGCCTTTCAACGCGACCGGCCCCCGCAACTCGCAGGTGAACACATCCTTAACTCGTTGGTAGGTGCTTTCCGATATCTGAATGCGGTTGGGCAGCCCGGTGGACTCGAGGCGGCTTGCTATGTTGACCGTATCACCCCAGACGTCGTAGATCGACCGGTGTCGACCGATAAGGCCAGCGACTACCTCCCCCGAATGGATGCCTATTCGTAGCTGGAGCGCTTCGTCAAAGAGTTTTCCGGTCTCCCGTACGGCATCCATCATGCCAAGAGCCATCTCCGCGATCGAAAGCGCGTGACCCGGACCTTCTTCAGGCAGCCCGGCGGCTGCCATGTAGGCATCGCCGATGGTCTTGATCTTTTCAACCTTAAGACGCCCAGCCAGGTTATCAAAAGCAGAGAACAAACCGTTGAGCAGTTCAACGATTCGTCCCGGGGAGTGTTGTTCGGCGAGGTTGGTAAAGCCGACTAAATCCGCGAAAAGAATTGTAGCATCGGTAAATCGGTCGGCGATCGCGCTTTCACCTTTGCGGATCCTGCTTAAGATGGTTCCCGGCAAGATGTTGAGCAAAAGGGATTCAGTCTTGCCCTTCTCCACCCGCAACTCGTCCGTAAAGGCCCGTTCGCGGTCGCGAAGCCGCTTTCGCTCCAAGGACGCTTCGATGCGCGCTCCCAGAAGCACCGGATCGAATGGTTTTTGAATGTAGTCTTCGGCTCCAGCCTCAATGCAACGCACGATGCTGTCGATCTCATCGAGCGCCGAGATCATGATTACGGGAATGTGCTGGACCGCTGGATTCGCTTTGAGCCAAGTTAATAATTGTAGTCCATTTATATCGGGCATCATCAGATCAAGCAGGATCAGATCAAACTCGGATTTGGACATCGCCTCCAGGGCTGATCTTCCGCCATCGGCCGTATCAACTGCGTGACCTTGGCGGCGAAGCCTGCGCGAAAGTAGATCTCGATTGGCATCAGTGTCGTCAACTACCAGGATCCTGCCCGACAGAGAACTCGCTTTAGATTTAGGTGCAATAGGTTGAATCGATCGCATAATTTCGGCGACCAGATTGCGTGTTGGAACCCCCGCCGCTTGAGGCGCGTCCGAAGACCCCACCTCGATGAGGCCAATCAGCCGATCTATTTGCCCAAGGAGCTGCTCGGCCGCGGCGACGATCTTTGAAATATCGGTTAGCAATTCTTCCTGACCGTTATCGCGCGCGTCTTCCAGGATCAGCTCGCTGTAACCTTTGACGGCGTTGAGCGGTGTTCGCAAATCGTGCCGGAGTGAAGTCCGGAGGGCCTTAAAATCTTCCCCGACCCCCAAGTAACCCTGCGTGGCAAGATTTACCAATCGATCGAGTTGGTCCTGAAGCAGACGCCCCGCCGAAAGAATGCGGTCAAGATCTAAAGCTAACGATTCATTCTTCCTGCTATGGGCATCCTCGATTAAGATCTCGGTCAGCCCCATGATAGTAGCGATCGGCGCCCCGAATTCTTGGCGAACGAAAGTAGTGAGCGCGCGTTCGATGCGTTGGGTTGAATCAGTCACTTTGACCGGAACCAATAGTTTATCATGTGAAGCGTCGCAGGAGAGCGTCGATTTTTCCAAGTAGGCGCGGCATCTCAATTGGCTTTGTGTCGTAGTCGTCGCATCCAGCGTTGAGTGTTTTTTCGCGATCGCCCGACATGGCGTGCGCCGTTAGTGCAATGATTGGAATATTAGAAGTTGCCTCAGAGGCTTTGACGCGCCGTGTCGCTTCCCATCCATCAATCACCGGCAAGCTCATGTCCATCAAAATTAGATCGGGGAGTTCGCTTTGGGCTAAGGCTACGGCCTGTTCGCCATCGATCGCCATCACGACCTCAAATCCATTTCGGAGGAGGCGGCGCGAAAGCATATCGCGGTTCATTTCGTTATCTTCTACCAGTAATATCTTGGCCATCTTGCACCATCAAATTATTACGTCTGGGGCGCCGCGCGCGGGACGGCGGCCTACTGCCCTTGCAACTGCCGCAGCAATATCTCGGTCAATTGAATCGCCCTTCTCGATAACCGTTCGCACCGAGAGCAGTCCGCGCTCTGCAGCCGTCAATTGCTTAGCTGTGATGATAACCACGGGAACATGGCGCCAGTCGATGCGGCTGTTAAACGTATCTAGAAACTCGAAACCGTCCATCTCTGGCATCATCAAGTCCAGTAGGATTAAGGCCGGCGCCGGGTTCTCGGCTAGCCAAGACAACGCTAACCGCCCGTTAGTCACCTCTGCGACAGTCAACCCCATTTTCTGGATCGTGTTTCGTATTGTTTCCCGGGTTGCAAGATCGTCCTCGATTAGCAGTATCGGACCGTCGCGAGACAAAAGGTTGCGCAAGAGCGACATGAGCCCAGCGCGGTCCACGGGCTTAGTCATGACCTCGGCGGCGCCGAGCGATAGACCAATACCGCGGTCTGGGGCCACCGTGACCATGATGACCGGTATATCGCAAAGCTTCGGGTTAGCCTTAAGCGCGCCGAGAACGGCCCAGCCATCTGTTTTCGGCATTAACACGTCGAGTGTGATCGCGTCCGGCTTCAGCTTGAGGGCAAGTTCCAGGGCCTCGTCGCCACCGCGGGCCTGAACTGTTTGGTAACCCTCTCGCCTCAAGTTCGTTGTAAGCAAATCCCTCGAAGCCGGGTCGTCATCGACGACCAGCACGGTGATGGGCGACTTGCCATTGTAAGCAGATTCGGAACTCCTGGACTAAGTCGATTGGTATCTCGGATCGCTCGGGGTATGCGACTTCATCGGGAAGGACAATCGTGAAGGTTGATCCCTCTCCAATCCGGCTGACGACTGAAATGTCGCCGCCCAGCAGGCGACAGAAGTGCCGCGTGATGGCGAGGCCGAGACCGGTTCCACCAAATTTCTTGGTTGTAGAAGCATCGGCTTGGCTGAAGGCTTGAAAGAGCCGGCCGAGCTGTTCCTCGCTCATTCCAATGCCTGTATCGGAGATCGTCATTTGAATGGTCGGGCGGACCTTTTCGAGGCGTAGCACCTCAACGGTGAGCAAGCCGTCCTGGGTGAATTTGTTGGCATTGCTTAGAACGTTGAGAAGGCACTGCTTCACTTTGGTACGGTCAGTGCGCATGTTGCCAAGACTGTCTCCAATGCGCAGATCGAGCCTGTTGCCGTTCTTGGCGACCAAGGGCGTGATGATGGACTTCACTTCATCGAGAAGGGATGAAATATCAACGTCCTCAATGAATACGTCCATCTTGCCGGCCTCAACCTTCGAGAGGTCGAGGATGTCATTGATGAGGCCAAGCAGATGACGTCCAGCTCCCTCGATCTTCCTGAGGTCGGGGACGATCTGCTTCTGACCGTTGTCAGCCGCGTCCTCCTGAAGGATCTCGCTATAGCCAATGATGGCATTCAGCGGCGTGCGCAATTCGTGGCTCATATTGGCCAGGAATTGGCTCTTGGTTCGATTGGCTACTTCCGATAGTTCTCTTGCTTCCTCGAGTTCCAGGTTCTGTTGTCTGAGCTCCGTGATGTCGGAATAGACGGCGACCGTGCCTCCACCCTGAATACGCCGCTCGCTGATGCGGACAAAGCGACCACCGTATCGATATTCGGCAAGGCCGCCGGAACCCGCATGCCGTGCCTTACGATCCGCAATCCAGTCTTGCGGGCTCTGGCCGCCAAGATCGATAAGCGACCGCGACACCACCGCCTCGAGCACCTCAGCGAACGTTGTCCCAGTCTTGATGATATCAGCAAGCCCTGGATAAATATCCCGGAATTGCTCATTGAAAAGAACAATCCGGTCTTCAGAATCGTAAAGTACGAAACCTTCGGAGATCGTGGCGATCGCCGCGGCTATCGTCTTGCGCTGCGCCTCTGCTTCGGCAGCGAAGCGATCACGTTCCTTTAGACTGTCACGAAACAAGCCAAGGGTGCGTGCCATGGTTCCGATTTCGTCTGGACTAGCCCGCGGGATCGGCACCGCAAGGTTCCCCGCGCTCAGGCCGTCGATGGCCCCTACGAGTTGGCGAAGTGGCACCGCGATCGAACGCAAAATCACGAATGTGAGCAACATTCCTAGAGCCACAATTAGCAGATCGGCAATCAGCGTTCGCTGCGTCGCGGAGGTTACATCCGCAACGATCTGATCGCGTTCGGTCGCCAGTTCCTCTCTCAGATTGTCGATTAATGAACTCAGCAATTCGTCGACCTTGACGCTGTGGTCGCGGGCCTTCGCCAAAAGCGAATTGCCGAGGACACGCTGATTGTTGGTATAGCGATCCACCGCATCGTTGGCGGCCTTCTCGAATTCATCGCGCTCGATGCGAACCGCCGCCACTAATGCCGGCTTCCTTAGCGAGAGTTGATCGAGATACCCGTCCATGCGGCCGCGGGCGGCCTTGGCGTTGCGCTCCGATGGGGTGAGCAAACTCACCGCGAGATCTGTCAGCCAGTACCGCATTTCGCCAAATGCGATCCGTACGTTGTTCGCCGAATCGATAATGCCGCTCAGCTCGGTTTCCCTAACTACGGCAGCAGTACTATTCGCAAGCTTGCTCGTCAGATATAAATTTGTGGCGACGAGCAAGCACAGAAGGGCACCGGATAAAATAATCAGGCGAGCGCGGATGGTGAGATGAAAAATCACTATTGATGCTTCATAGTGATGCCATGTCCATATGCGGTCCGGCTCCGCTTATTGCGGAGGGCACCAGCCGACGGTTGGCCAAGTCGCGACATCATTTGGGCTACTTGAACAAAGTTACGCTGATAACCGCGCCGAGATCTCCTTCTTTCCCGCCCTCTTTAGGATAGCCGGTAATGTCGGTTTCACCTTTGGGCAACCCGTGACAGCTCAGGCACGAAGTTGCGTAATATTCGGGCATCATCATCCGGTAAGAAGATCGACCTTTTGTAAGCGCTTCGGCCGCATAGGCTTGACCACGAGGCCAATCCGTCCCGAGCAATTTGCTGCGGATTACGTCGCCCTCCCACTCGTCTGGTCGGGACTTCCGGTTCCGCACAAGTTGCTCCGGTGCCGTCACTTTGATCTGCGCTTCATCCTTTGCGCGGCTCTCGAAGGCCTCATTAACAAGCCGAGCAAAGACGGCTGGGATAAAGGCTTTGAAGCCGACCCCCTTGGCATTGATGGTCGACTGATTGGCGTCGGTGACCTCAACTATGGCGTCCATTTGGGCGCGCAAAAGTCTGCCGTGGCGCGACGCTGGGTCGACGATGGCAGGATCGGTCCCAGTGGCCTTCTTATACAGTTCAAGTGCTTGCTGCAGAACAACTTGGCCACTGAGACCCTTGTCGCCGATATTAGGGTCGTTGATACAATTCTGATTGCTGGATATTACTTGACGTGCGGCGCGGAGCATATCGGCCAAACTCTTGGCGGTGGCCGCATCGTCTTCGGCCCCCGCGCGTATAGGCCCGGCAGAAAGACTAAAAATAAGGATCAACGATATCTTTAGCGCGATTGGATCGAAGGAAAGGGCCCGCTTGAACCATCGGCTCATTTATGAACTCAGCCTCCCGAACGGCAAATCCCATGGGGTCAAACAGCAAAAACAATAGCTTGACAAATAACATAATACCTTACCGGCCCGCAATCGATGCTTTTGATGACCCGGCAGGTTGGAGCAGAACCTCCCGCCGCTTTTGAGGAATGATGCGAAGGCGGCTTCATGCAACAAGACCGACAGCGCGTGGTGATCCAATAGTGACTTCGTTTGTTGCGCTGCGGAAATCGGGAAGCGGCAAAAAGACCTCTCCTCCTTAGAATGGGAAATGAGAAATACGCGATCGCTCGACCGCCGCAAATGCCTTCAGCCACAATTCAATACAATGCTACTTCGCCCGGCAATGGCAGCAGCAATTCACCGAAATCCCGCTGCGAGATTTCGGCAGTGCCGAGAAAATGAGAATGCCGGACATTCAATGCGGGGTCGATGGCTACGCAAAGTCCATAAAGCTAGACCCGAAACTCCGTGTCCTGTGGATTCAGTGGACAACCATAATTGCCCCGAAACCGCGTTGTTTGAGACACGTTCTGGTCAGACACAGCGTATGCAACGGACCGAGGACAATCATGACCCTGCATTTCTTGCCGCCAGCTATCGACCCTTACGAGGCTGCCGTCGATGACGCCATTGCCACCTGTAACGGTGACATCCGAGGCGCGCTCAAGGCCCTGATAATTGCGAATGAGTTTCTTGAGCGTGACTTCGAGAGAGCAATGACATCCGATGGGTTTCCATCAATAGCTCACGACGGGAACGGCGGCTTTCGTCAGTGAATTGGGTCGAAGGCGCCGTGACCTAAGTGGTTACTTGAGGACGGCTTTGCGCTTGAGCTGGTCGAACTCTTTGATGGCTCGTCTGACAAGCCCATGATGCCTTTCGTCTCACCGGCGGTCGATTGCGGTCAGGCGCCTTCAGCGCTAACAAGCTCCAAGGCCAGACTGAGGAACCGCTTCAGAGGCCAGCCTTATTGCGGTGCACGGCGACAAAATTCCATAACGCGTCATACGCGAACGGAATGCGCTGGGCCGGCATTCGCTCCGAGTTAGTTGCCTAACGCCGTATCGAGCAGGTGCGCCAGCCGGACCGCAGCCTTCTGCAACTGCTCCCGCACTACTGGCTTATTGGATTCCAGATACTCGGTCGTGATGGTCATGCTCTCATTGGTTGGGTCGCACGACTGACCGCGCACCACGCAATACCCGGTCGAGCTCGCTTTGGCGATCGCAAAGGTTTCGTTGGCCCAATCGCGCGGAGTGGAGCTCGTCCATCGCGCCTGCATGTCGGGATTGATCGCAGCCATCATGCTGGTCGCAGCTTTGATCACGTCTTTGCCAATCGCATAATCGACCAGGCAGTTGTCCCAAACCGCGTGAAGATTGCGTGCGCAGCCACTGACACTGATCGTGTTGCCGCCTTTGTCATCTTCAAACGAGACATGCAGGGGTTGATGGATGTCGCCGACCCAATGCCCGAGAGATTTTAGGGCCAACAGTCTGTGGGGCCGTCACGTACAGCCATCTCCCGGTCTGGCCGGGGATTTCCGGTCGCCGTCCCAATTTCAGGGAACCGGACCCGCCTGGATCCCCTGGACTACTCCGGGCTACGTGGAGAAGGTTCGACCCCAGTTCCTCTCCCTCCGCCATATCATATTGAAATTTAAACTAAATTCTCGTTTTTCGACGGTTGCCCCCCAGATTGTTCCGGGCCAGAGCTTGGAAAGCCAGCGTAATCCTTTCTGAAATTCGGTCGAGAGCCGAGCTCAACTGCGCTTGCTTTTGTTTCTGCACCCTTCACACCAACGAAATACTGCGCAGAGACCCATTGGTACAGGTCGACTGCGTGCGCGTCGTAGATTTGGATATTGGGACGAGCAAATCGGATAGCAGTCTCGACTGTGCTCAGGCTTCGACACGTTCAGCGCGCACCAGAGGTCTTCGTACCGCTCCCATACTCTGTAATCGTTCCCAGCAACGTATCTGCTTTCACGCCTTCGCCATCTCTCAAGAGAATATCTGACAAGACGCCGGTAGCTCGCGCTGTCACTTCGACAGTCGTGCCGTCGGTTTCGATCTCAACCAACGGTTCATCGAGGCTGACCGGGTCGCCGACGCGCTTGAACCATCGTCCGATCGACGCCTTTGTTGCGGACGCCGCTATCTTCGGTACTCGTATTTCCGTCGCCATGGTCGTTATCCTTTGGAGGTTCGACGCCGCTTGCCCTGGTCTCAAAAAACTCAAGAAAGCATACCTTATGTCGCGCCTCACCAAGCGCACGCGGTCACAGTCAACTTCACGCGATCGTGTTCTATCTGATTAATATTAGCGTGCTGGCGGTCCGATCCATTGAGCCATGTCAACGACATCCCTTCGTTCGCTTCTAGGATTTTGTTAGGGGTCCGCCGTTCTCTCCCCTGATTGCTATTGCAATGTCCGCCGATCTGCGCCGACCAACTGCTTATCCCTTACCCTCTCCTGACACGTCGTCGTCGAGCGTGGAGACATTGGTTCGCCTGATCTCGCCATTACGAAAGGGCTGAATATGCTCGCACAAGAAGCTGGCAAGGCTCGATCCCTTGGCGCGATTGTTTCGGTCCGCGGCAGTGTCGTGGATGTGCGGTTCGATGGACATTTGCCGCCGATCTACTCTGTGTTGCGTGCTGGCGATAAGGGGCAGATCTTTATCGAGGTGCTGGCGCAACTAGATGCGCGTCACGTGCGCGGGATTGCGCTGACACCCACGCAAGGTCTTGCTCGCGGCATGGCGGTGCAGGACACGGAAGGCCCACTAGAGGTGCCAGTGGGGAAAGAAGTTCTCTCCCGTATGTTCGATGTGTTTGGCAACGTCATCGACCGCGGAGCGGCGTTGTCGGATTTCCAATTGAGGTCGGTGCATCAGGCTCCGCCGCCGTTGGCACGACGATCCACCAAGTCTGAAGTCTTCGAAACGGGCATCAAGGCCATCGATGTTCTCATGCCCTTGGAGCGCGGCGGCAAGGCCGGATTGTTCGGCGGGGCAGGCGTGGGCAAGACGGTGCTGCTCACTGAGATGATTCACAACATGGTCGGGCAACACGAGGGCGTGAGTATTTTTTGCGGCATCGGCGAGCGCTGCCGTGAAGGTGAGGAGCTTTACCAACAAATGAAGGAAGCCGGCGTGCTGCCGAACATGGTGATGGTGTTCGGCCAGATGAATGAGCCGCCGGGGGCCCGTTTCCGCGTAGGCCATGCGGCGTTGACGATGGCCGAGTATTTCCGAGACGACGAGCATCGCGACGTGCTGCTGCTGATCGATAACATTTTTCGTTTCATCCAGGCCGGCATGGAGGTCTCCGGCTTGATGGGCCAGATGCCGTCGCGGCTGGGCTATCAACCGACCATGGGCACCGAGTTGTCGAGGCTGGAAGAGCGCATCGCCAATACCGATACCGGCGCCATCACCTCGATTCAAGCGGTGTACGTGCCGGCGGACGATTTCACCGATCCGGCGGCTGTGCACACCTTCTCGCATCTTTCTGCGTCGATCGTGCTCTCGCGCAAGCGGGCAAGTGAAGGGCTGTTCCCGGCCGTCGATCCCCTGCAATCCAATTCCAAGATGGCCACACCGGGTATTGTTGGGGCGCGGCATTACGGCTTGGCACAGGAAATCCGGCGGACGTTCGCGCAATACTCCCAACTCAAGGACATCATTTCGATGCTGGGTCTTGAGCAGCTTTCGCCGGAGGACCGCAATGTCGTCGCCCGTGCCCGTCGTCTGGAGCGGTTCCTGACCCAGCCGTTCTTTACGACCAAGCAGTTTACCGGGCTCGACGGCAAACTCGTAAGCCTGGAGGACGCATTGGACGGTTGCGAGCGAATTTTGCGCGATGAATTCAAGGACTATCCGGAGAGTGCGCTCTACATGATCGGGGCGATCAACGAAGCCAAGGGGAAAACGAAACCCGGCCCGCCAAAAGCCAAAGCCGACCTGACCCCAGCGGCCAAAGCTGCACCAGAGCCGCATCCAATGCTTGGCGCAAAACCCAAACCGGCGCCCAACCGTGGGCAACACTTATGAATCTTACGGTTCTCTTGCCCTTCCAGATCTTCGCCGAAAAGACCGGCGTATCCCGCATTGTCGCGGAGACGCATGAGGGCTCGTTTGGACTCTTGCCGCACCGACTGGATTGCGTAGCGGCGCTCGCGGCGGGAATTCTGATCTACGAAACAAAAGAGGAGGGCGAGGCCTACGTCGCCGTGGATGAAGGCGTGCTGGTGAAGGCCGGCACGGATATGCTCGTTTCCGTCCGTAACGCCATTGCCGGAACGAACCTAGGCCAATTGCGTGAGGCGGTGCAGCGCGAATTTCGACACCTCGACGAGCAGGAAAAGAATGTGCGCTCGGTGTTGGCAAAAATGGAAGGCGATCTCATGCGCCGCATGGCGACGTTTCACAATGCCTGACGAACCCCAAAACAAGCTCTCGCAGCCGAAGCTGGCGCTCAGCGAGGAGGTTGGTGCGAAGGCGGCGCGCAAGCTCAGGGCGCGGCGCCACTCCGCGCAGGGCGTCTGGTTCGGCTTGGGCATGATGGGGCTGATTGGCTGGTCAGTGGCAATTCCGACGCTGCTCGGCGCAGCGCTAGGCATGTGGCTGGACCGGCACTATCCGGGAAAGCATGCCTGGACGCTGGCGCTGCTCGTGGCCGGGCTTTCGATCGGCTGCCTCAATGCGTGGCACTGGGTAGCGAAAGAAGACAAAGCCATGCGAGACGAACGGGAGGATGGCGATGAATGAGGTTCTGCTGCTGGCGCTGGCATTGTCGGCGGGCGTGTTGCTGGGCGCTATTTTCTTCGGCGGTCTCTGGTGGACGGTTCGCAAGGGTGTTTCGTCTGAGCAGCCGGCGTTTTGGTTCTTCGGCAGCCTGTTGCTGCGGATGAGCATTGCGCTCACCGGATTTTACTTTGTTTCCGGCGGTCAGTGGGAGAGGTTGCTGCTTTGTCTTGTTGGATTTGTCATCGCGCGCTTTGTGGTGACGCGGCTGACCCGCTCCTCTGGAGATAACCAAAGTCTCCCGGTGCAGGAGGCCAGATATGCGCCTTAGTCCCGACGAGATGATCTTCTGGCAATATGGGTCACTCAAATTAAACGGCACGATCGTATTCACGTGGGCACTGATGTTCGTGTTGGCCGCCGGTTCAAAGCTCATCACGCGCAAGCTTTCCACGGGTCTGGAACGTTCCCGTTGGCAGAGCCTTCTCGAAATCGTCGTCACCGGCATCGAGAAACAAATCGGAGACGTCGGCCTCCGCCACCCGGAGAAGTATATCGGCTTTTTGGGGACGCTTTTTCTGTTCGTTGCCCTGGCCAGCCTTTGCACCATCATTCCCGGCTTCGAACCGCCGACGGGGTCGCTCTCGACCACGGCTGCACTCGCGCTGTGCGTGTTGGTCGCCGTGCCGTTTTTCGGCATTAAGGAACAGGGGCTGGGCGGCTACCTCAAGTCCTACGTGGAACCGACCGTCATCATGCTGCCGTTTAACATCATCAGTGAGCTTTCGCGCACGCTGGCTCTGGCGGTCCGCCTGTTTGGCAACATGATGAGCGGGACGATGATTCTCGCGATCTTGCTTACCATCACTCCCTTCATCTTCCCGATCGCTATGAGTGTGCTCGGTCTGCTCACCGGCATGGTGCAAGCCTACATCTTCAGCATCCTGGCCGCAGTCTACATCGCGTCCGCTACACGCGTCCGCACGCCTGCGCCTGAACCCGACGCAAAACGCTAAAGCACGAACACCGGCTCAAGAGGAACGACTATGGATAGCATAACGCTCATCGCAATTGCTTCAATCGTCACCGCCGGCCTGACGATTGCCTTGGGAAGTATCGGACCTGCGCTTGGCGAAGGCCGCGCGGTCGCCACGGCATTGAGTTCGCTCGCGCAGCAACCCAATTCCGCAACGACGATCACACGTACGTTGTTTGTGGGCTTGGCAATGATCGAATCCATTGCGATCTACTGCTTCGTGGTCTCGATGATTCTCATTTTCGCCAACCCGTTCTGGAACCACATCATCGCCCAAGCCGCGGGAAAGTAGCCCATGCTCATCGATTGGTTCACCGTCGGTGCGCAAGCGATCAACTTCATCGTCCTGGTGTGGTTGCTGAAGCGCTTTCTCTATAAGCCGATCCTCGATGCCGTCGACGCGCGGGAGAAGCGGGTCGCCGCGGAACTTGCGGATGCCGACGCGAGAAAGGCCGAAGCCGAAAAGGAACACGACAAGTTCCAGCACAAGAACGAAGAGTTCGATCAGCAGCGCGCCGCGCTCTTGAGCAAGGCTTCGGAGGAGGCGAAAACCGAACGCGAGCGGCTCCTTGGTGAAGCGCGGCGGGCGGCCGACGCCCTGAGCGCGAAGCGACAGGAAGCGCTGAGAAGCGACGCGCGAAATCTAAGCGAAGCTATCAGTCGCCGGACCCGGCAGGAAGTATTTGCCATCGCGCGCAAGGCGCTGACGGATCTCGCCACGACGAGCCTGGAGGAACGCCTTGCCGAGGTGTTCACGCGCCGCTTGCGGGAGATGGACGGCAAGGCGAAAGCCGGCCTCGCCGAGGCTCTTAAGTCCGCGCCGGATCCCGCAGTAGTGCGCAGCGCGTTCGACCTACCCGCGGAGCAACGCACGGCGATACAAAATGCGCTGAACGAAAGCTTCTCGTCCGGCATCCGCGTCCGCTTCGAGACGGCACCCGATGTGGTCAGCGGGATCGAACTCACCACGAATGAGCAGAAAGTGGCTTGGAGCATCGCGGGTTACCTTGCATCGCTGGAAAAGGGCGTCGACGAACTTCTGAAGGAGAATGACAAATCTGAGACCAAGGGAGAAACCAAAGCTGAACCCAAGCCTGCAGCCAAAGCGGGGACCAAGCCTGAAGTCAAAGCCGCGGCTAAACGTGAAGAACCCAGGGTCGGAACAAAGAGCTAATGATCACTGCGCCCGAAAGTTTGCAGAGTGTTTTCGACCGCACGTTTGCTGGAATAAGCCAGGTGCGCGAGGCATTCACTCCGCTACTGGTGCCCCGGGAGGTGGGTACGATCATCAGCGTTGCCACCGGCATCGCCAAGGTCTCCGGCCTTCCCAGTGTCGGCTTTGAGGAACTGGTCAAGTTTCCCGGCGACGTGCTCGGCATGGCGTTCAACGTGGATGAGGACGAAATCGGCGTCGTTCTGCTCGGCGAATACTGGCATCTGCATGCCGGCGATGAGGTCGAGCGCACGGGCCGGGTCATGGATGTGGTCGTCGGTGACGAGTTGCTGGGACGCGTCATCGGCCCGCTCGGCCGGCCGCTCGATGGCAAGGGGCCGGTGATTACGAGCAAGCGCCTGTCGATCGAACGCCCCGCCCCCCCCATCATGGACCGCGCGCCCGTCACCGTGCCGCTCCAGACCGGGCTGACGGTCATCGATGCGCTCATTCCTATCGGGCGAGGCCAGCGCGAGCTCATTCTCGGTGATCGGCAGACGGGCAAAACTGCCATTGCAATCGACACTATCCTCAATCAGCGAGGCGAGAATGTCGTATGCGTCTATTGCGCGATTGGCCAACGCGCTTCCGCCGTGGCAAAGACCATCGCAGTCCTGCGGGAGAAGGGCGCGATGGATCACACCATCGTTGTAGTGACCGAGGGTAACGACCCGCCTGGCCTGGCCTACATCGCTCCTTACGCCGCGACAAGCATCGCGGAGCATTTCATGGAAGCGGGCCGTGATGTGCTGATTGTTTACGACGACCTCACGCAGCACGCCCGTGCCTATCGCGAGCTTTCCCTGCTGCTTCGTCGGCCACCTGGTCGCGAAGCCTTTCCCGGCGACATCTTCTACATCCACTCGCGCCTGCTTGAACGCGCGACCCATCTGCGAGTGGAACTTGGCGGTGGCTCGTTGACTGCACTTCCCATCATCGAGACCGAAGCGCAGAACATTTCCGCCTACATTCCGACCAACCTCATCTCGATCACGGACGGGCAGATCTACCTTTCGCCGTCGCTGTTCGAACTGGGTGTGCTACCCGCGGTGGATGTCGGCAGATCCGTCTCGCGCGTCGGAGGCAAGGCGCAACGAGCGGCCTATCGGGCGGTGGCGGGTGACCTCAAATTAGCTTACGCGCAGTTCGAAGAACTCGAGACCTTTGCCAGGTTTGGCGCGCGCCTGGACGAAGACACCCGCAAGATCATCGAACATGGACAGCGAATCCGCGCCTGCCTGAAACAGTCGGAATTCGCTCCGGTGTCCGTGCCTGGACAAATTGCCGTCCTGCTGGCGTTGAGCGCAGAACTCTTCGACTCGGTGCCGATCGACCAGATGGAGGCCGCCGAGCACGCCGTGCAAGAGGCGGCGGCGAACATCCCGTCGGAATTGGCTGCGCGATTCAATACCGCCGATAAATTGAGCGACGAAGACCGGGCAGCAATTGTCCAGATTGCGCGCAATGCGCTCATCCGCTTTCAGCCCAAGCCGGAAGCCAAGCCACAATCCAAAGCCGAATCTGAACCTGAAGCCAAAGCCGGGCCTGAGCTGCAGCCCAAATCCAAGCCGGTTGCCCAAACGCAGGTCAAACCGAAGCCGACACCCAAGCCGGCACCCAAGGAGCAGCCTTGAGCGACACCACAGCGAGCCTCCGACGCAAGATCGACAGTGCCGGCGATCTGCAATCCGTCGTTCGCACGATGAAGGCCATGGCTGCTTCAAACATAAGCCAATACGAGCAGGCGGTACGCGCTTTGGGCGATTACTATCGCAGCGTGGAGCTAGGATTGAGCATTTGCTTCCGGAAAAGCGCGTCGACCGCGCCTGTCGTAGAAGGCAAAGGACGACCAGGTCCGAGGTTCCTCGACGCGGTCGTGTTCGGTTCGGACCAGGGGTTGGTGGGCCGGTTTAACGACATGGTGGTCGATTATGCGGTGAAGACCCTCGCCGCTATGCCCGGCAAACACCGGGTCTGGGCCGTCGGTGAGCGCGCTCATGCCCGCCTGACCGACGCGGGCCTGCCGCTGATGGGCGTCTTCACCGTACCGAATTCCGTCAAGGGCATCACCCCGCTCGTCGGGCAGATTCTCGTGGAATGCGAGGCGCGCCGTGGCGAGGGTGAAGTCACCGAACTTCACCTCTTCTACAACCGCCCAACCTCCAGAGTGGGTTATGCTCCCGTCAGTCAGCGACTACTCCCGCTGGACGAAAGTTGGCGAAAGAAGCTGGTGGGACTTCCCTGGCCCACGGGAAATTTGCCCGAAGTGATGGGGGAAACCACCGCCACCTTGCGGGCGCTCATCCGTGAATATCTCTTCATATCTCTCTTCCGCGCCTGCGCCGAATCACTCTCAAGCGAAAACGCAAGTCGACTGGCAGCGATGCAACGCGCCGACAAGAACATCGACGAATTGCTGGAGGATCTCAACGGGGCATTCCATCGTCTGCGCCAGAGTGGGATCGACGAGGAATTGTTCGACGTCATCTCGGGCTTCGAAGCGCTGAGCGTAGAGCGGAAGTGATGCGCATAGGCACCACGAGAGATCGTGGTCGGTTGGAGTTGAAGGTCAACGATGCAACGCAACTCATTCGGCAAGTGGCGGGCTCGTTTTCGCCGAATGCCAGCAGTTGAAACCCGAGATTGCGGAAGATGCGCTGGGCGGTTCTTACGTCAGCCACGGCCTGGTTATACTCGCGAATTTCAAGAGAGCTAACCGCCAGTTCCCGCGGCTTTGGCAACGGGATGTTCTTTAGAACGAGCATTTTTGCCAGAATTTTGCGGCGAAGCGCAAAGAACGTTCGTATCGGTCGGTCCAGTAATTCATACCCCAACAAACCGAGGACTGCCGTCGCCGCGATCGTTGTCAGGTAGACATACCACTGCATGCTGCGGATGACTCCTACCTAAGAGCCGCGCCGCTCAATGCGGTCTGGTCAGGCCTTGTCGAAGCGTGGCGGGGCAGAGCTATTCCGGGAGCGGCAGGATCGCCGGTTACAGCAGGACGCTCGGGAACCGCCGCGGACACGACTTTTGTTGCGAACAAGCTAGCGACGAGGGCAAGGCCAAAGCTTGCAAACCAGATTGTTCTGATCACGTTTGCACCCCACTTCGAGCGTCTCGGGTTGCCGTGATTGCCTATCTTCGCGACCGCGCTCCCGCGGTCCCAATCAACCTTAATAGGGCGTTACTCACAAGATTTAATCGCTATCCATTCCTTAATGTCTGGATTTGTAGTTAACGATGAAGGGTCGTCGGCTGTCTTGCGGTTGCGCTGTTGCCGGCGCGTGTCGGCGTGCTTCGACGCTCACGCTGACACGCCACGTCGATATATTCAGCCGGCGAAAACTCGACCGGCAATTTGCACTGGCATTGAAGTCAGAACTGAAGGATCGAGCTTTCACCGGTGAGCTCAGCGCTCTAAATCATCTCAGCCACATAATAGCGAAGCGGGGCCCTCGGTATCCCCCTTTGGCTCAGCGACAAGATAGCGTCGAAACCTAATTAGACACCCTAAGCGTTTCGTTCGGAAATCGATGCCCAGTAATTTGGGTTTCTGGGCGTCTGGATACGAACCCATCGATAGGGCGTGCGAGACCAAGGCAGGATTCTGTCGGTTAGATTGTCGAGCACCAAATCGCCGCCGTTGGTACGGACAATAGTAACAAGGTGATGCTCGCCCGAGAGGGTCACAACCTCGCTCAACAAAACGGTGCGAGTGGGCCAACCTCTGGCGATCAGTTGGTGACGCTTTGTTACGGCGTAATCGTTGCAATCGCCGCGAGCCGGGCCCAGCAACCATTTTTCACCAGCGAGGCCGTCATCATTTCGCGCGGGATTCCGCGTAGTGGTGGTTGCTAACCTTGAGAGCGCTAGAGAGCCCAGCTAGGGAAGAAAGGCACATCGACAGCCCGGCCGCGCACATGCTTGCAGCGCCCAGCGTGGTTATGGACAAAATCGCCAGTACTCTGAAGCAACGTTTTACGAGGCGGAAACTCTCGACCTGAACCATTCGAAAAACTCTGTGCTCAGAATTCTCGCCTTAAGACTTCTAAAAAGAGCTTAAGGGTTTCGTGACCCAGGCCCCGGTCGACGGGTGGTCGGCCATGCCCAAGGGGTTGCTGATGGACGTAACTTGCAATTCCCACTGCAACCGCCTCCCGAGAGCTTGGAGGAGCAAGGTGGCCCCGAGATCGCTGAGCCGGATCCAATTGGTGAGGTCTTTTTGGCCCTCTCCGACCTGGCCGTGCGTCACTGCGTCGGAAGGACGAAGATTTGGCCGGGATAAATCAGGTTGGGATTGCGGATATGGTCCCGATTCGCCTTGTAAATGACGGCGTAGTGCGTGCCCGCGCCGTAGGTGCCGCGGCTGAGGCGCCAGAGGCTGTCGCCGCGGGAGACAGTGGTAGTCGCGATCTTCGGCACGACCACAGCGGAGGGTGAAATTCCGTCTGGCAGGACGGTCGCTACGGCGGCCGCCAGCTGCGGCTGATGTGTAGCGGCGATGTTTGGTCGCTTGGACGCTGTGGCCTGCGCCGGCACAGACGCAGTGGCCAGCGTGTCGGGAATGTTGAACGGTACTTCGGCGCGTGCGCGCACCGCGCCGGGACTCGCCCCCACCTCGTCCAGCCTGACGCGGTAGCTGCCGGGCGCTACCCCTTCATTGATCGTGAACGCAAGGCGTCCATCCGCGCCGGCCGTTACCGAGCCAACAAAGCTGTCGTTGAGATAAAGCCTCACCGCCGCGCCGGGACGCGCTTGGCCGCTCACATGGAGCTTGCCGCCTGGTTCGGTCTCGACCGCTTCCACAACCACTACCCCGGCCAGCGGCCTTGCCGCTGCTGGCTGCGATAGCACGACGGTGGGTTTGTCTGGCGTCACCAGCGCCACGACCGGCTGGCCGGCCGAGCTCGGCTCAAGCGCCACCGCGACGCTCTGTTTGGACGTGGCCTGTTTGCCGTCCGGCTGCTTGGAGCGCAACGTCAGATCGTAAATGCCTGAGGGAAGCCGAGGCGGGACCATAACGAATTGTCCGGATGTATCAGCGACTGCGCGATCATGCAGCTCGCCGTTTCGTAGCAGTTCCACCGTTGCGCCTGGCGTTGCCCGGCCCGCGATCACCGCTTCGCCCGTCGGCTCAATGCGGGCAATGTCGAACGCCGGCACGCCGTCGCCGTTGTCCAGCGGTACGGGCGGCCCCGCCAGGGCGGCCGCCACGGCGTTTGCTTTCGCTTGCGCCACTGAAAGCGCAGCCGGACCCTGATCTCGCGCGTCCAATGCCGGCGTTGAGGACGCGGGTGTGGTGGTTGCGGTCCTTATGTCAACCGGCGGTTCGCGGCGGACGTGCTGGATGGCGAAGAAAAGCGACATGCCACAGGCCGCAACAAACGCCATGGACGGCACGACCATTCGGCTCAGCGACGTGGTAATCATGATGCTCGTCCGTCGGCCGGAACGTTAGCTCGTAACCACTATACAGCATTTTCCAGCGAAGTGGGTACCGGTCAAACGCCGAAAATGGGGCATCAGAGTTACCCCATGCCGGAAACTGACGGCACTGGCTGTTTTGGCCTAGAAAGGGAGTTATTGCGCCCCTTCGGGCATGGGCCCATTAGGCGCTCTGTACGCCGGGTTACTATTCGTGATGTCGGCCTACGTGGAGAAGGTTCGAACCCAGTTCCTCTCCCTCCGCAGCCTAGCGAAGGCCGCGCAATTTCCGGGCGAACTCGCGGACAATCAAGCCCGGTAACAGCAGCGATTTCTCGTTTGAACTCCGGCTCTCGATCGGCAGCGTCGGCTCATGGTCGGATTTCTGACTCGCTACGCGAGGTTGAATCCTCCTGCGAAATTCTGGCCAACGAGGTAAGTGATCCTTGATCGGCCGCCAGAAGCCCAAGCAAAACCGCTCGCGAGCCAGCGGCGACTGCGACCATATCGATCAGGTTTTGCGCTACCATTGATAGCCCGCGGCACGTGGTGTTTGCTCCGCGAGCGGTTGGTGGCCATCGCGGTTCCGGCCGCGCTGCGATCTATTCGAGATGCATGCCGGATTTGGCGATGACCGACCGGAAGATTGCCAATTCGCTCTTCAGTCGCGTCGCGAGTTCGCCCGGCGTTGACGGAATGACCTGCACGCCTCCCGACGCAAAGCGCTCCTTGACGTCGGACGAATCGAGAGCTCTCACGACGTCAGTGTTGAGCTTATCGACGATCGCCTGAGGCGTTCCCTTGGGCGCGAACAATGCCGTCCAATTTGAAGCGTTCACATCCGCCACGCCCTGCTCCTGGAGCGTCGGCCACTCGGGGTTGAGTGTCGATCGCTTCGCCGAGGTGACGCCCAGGACGCGCAAGGTACCGCTCTTCAGGTTAGGAGCGACCGAGGAACTGGCCATTATGCCGAGCGGCACAACGCCGGAAATAAGCGCTTGCACAGCGGGGCCACCCCCCTTGAATGGCACATTTTGAAACTTCGTGCCCGTGCTCAAGGCTAGCCACTCCAGAACGAGGTGCGTGATGCTGCCGACCCCGGGCGTGCCGATGTTGACCGAGCCAGGATCGGCTTTGCTGGCTGCAATCACATCCGCCACCGATTTGTACGGGCTGCCGCTGTTTGCCGCGAGCACGATTGGCGCGTCGCTGACGCCCGTGATCGGAACGAGATCGCGCTCGACGTCGTATGGCATTTTATCGAGCAAAGCGGGGTTCAGCGAGACATCGCCGCCGCTTGCCATCACGAGCGTATAGCCGTCGGGGGCAGCCCTGACGGCGGCCGTCATGGCGATCAGGCCGTTGCCGCCTGGCCTGTTTTCCACGACGACCTGGTGGCCCCAATACTCACCGAGTTTGGCGCCTACAAGCCGCGCCGCAATGTCGGTGATACCCCCGGGTGCATAAGGAACAAGGATGCGAACGGGCCGGTCCGGGAAGGTCTGGGCATTCACCGGAACGGCGAGCGCAACGAAAAGCGCCGCAACTGTGATTATTCGAAACATTGCGTGCTCTGCTTCCTGCACTTCAGAATTGCTGGCGACAGCGATTCTCGCTCTTGCCAGTTCGCGGGTCAGTGTGCGAGCGGATCGGGGCGAAGCTGCAGCCGCACCGCGCGCGGGCGGTTCGCCGTTCCACCTTCAAGGTGGAACATGGTTCTCGTTCCATACGTGGACCATAACCCGCTGCCCCTCCAGCCAGCAGCGGCGTCGTCGATCCGGCCATCCACGTTCTTGGGGAAGAAGCCCATCGGATAGGGAACGGTGAAGTTGACGAACTTGCCGTCGACGAGCGCCAGGATCGAACTGTTCAGGTTACCCATCACGATCGGCACGTTCCGCCCGAGACCAAACGTGTTAAACCAGTCGACCCAGACATAGTAGCTCGCCTCGGCGCTGCCCGGATCTTTCACGTCGCGCATTTGAGGGCCGGGCAGTTGGTATAGCGTCCAGCCTTCGGGGCAGTGCCTGCCCGTCGCGGTCGGACCGTTCAGCACATTGCACTTGCGCCGATCGAAACTGCCGACGTGTCCGCTCGCGAGTGCTACCCAGTAGACGCCGTCGGCATCGATATCGCCGCCACGTGGTCCATAGCCGGGCAGCGGCGGCTCGTAAATCTCGGAAAGCGCCGTCTCGATCGCGTTTGAGCCGAGCGTCGTCCGCACGATCGCGCCCGGATACCCGATGACGGTGCCCCAGACCGACCCATCAGCAGGGCTGACGGCCACCGCGTACTCATTTACGGCGATGCGCTTGTCCTTCCCGGGCTCGACCGGCTTGTCAGGCTCGACATACTCGCCTCGCTTGCCGTCACCGGACGTATCCAGGACGAATGGCGTCCACCCCTGCGACTGCACCTCATCACCGGTCTGTTCGAACCTCTTCACGTCGAGCCAGCCCAGCACGCCGGGACCAACCACGCCGGCGCTGAAGAACAGCATGTCGTGGTCGCGGGAGAAGGCGAGGTGATGGGTGGGGAAGCAGGTGCTGAGCAGCGTGAATTTGCCGGCCGCGGGATCATACATCGCGATATTGCGGTTTGACTCCTTGATCGGGAATGCCTTTGCCGATGGCTGGGTCGATCCGGTCTTGCACCAGTCGGGGTTTGCCGGCGGACGAATCTGTGACGTGAGCCATATCCGGCCTTTTCCGTCCATCATCGGATTGTGTGTGATCGTCTGGCTGTTCCAAATCGTGTTGGGGCCCCATGACGGCGAGAAGCCGTGCGGGCGAGCGGTGACATTCGGCGTGTTCGGGTCCCGCACCGGAATTTGGACTTCACTATCGGCGTTGGCCGCCGGATCCAGCACGGGCATAAAGTCCGTGCTATCCTCGGAGGATCCATAGATCTTGCCCTTGCCGTTCACTGACGGATTCCACCGGTCGGTCGAGATTTCGTCATGCAGATAGGCTGTGGGATCGCTCCATTCCCACTCGGTGACCACGACGTTGCGCGCGATCCCCTGCGGACGCGGTGGCGCCGCGAACGGAAGTTCGCCCGCGGCGATGCCGTCGGTCCATTTGCCGAATAGTTCGAGCGCCTTCTGCGTGCCCAGGCGGGTGATGTCACGTGCCATGAACGCCGATGCGCTGCCGGCCTGCAGCCGCTCCGCCCAGGCAGCCGCCGAGTCTTTGAACGTACCAAGCCGCTTGCTGATGGTCCGGGTGCCAGGAGTGCCCAGGGCGTGACAGGATTGGCAGGCGCCGCTCTTCACGATGTTCAGCCATTCGCCCTGGCTCTTGATGTGCTCGATCGGGAATTCGTTTTTCCCGGGCACCGGCAACAATGAAAACCAGTAGATCGGCGGATAATATTGCGCCGCCGCCGCCGGGGTGGGAGCAGGCACCGCCGTCAGGTCAAACGTCTTACCCAGGCTCGCCTGAACTTTTGCGGAATCAACGAGCCCGTAACCGCGGACCCAGACCTGGTAATTGCCTTTTGGCAGGTCCGGAATCAGATAACGGCCGCGATCGTCGGTGACGACAATCTTTGCGTATCGCGTGGGTGTATCCGTCGTCTCGGCAATCACCCAGACGCCAGCCTCAGGCCCTTTCGCACTCCTGACGACGCCTCCAAGATCGTTGCTGCCGACGCTCACCGCAGCAGGACTGCGCTGTTGTGCGCTGGCAGCGACGAGTATCCCAGCCGTCGCCAAGCCGGCCATAAACATCGAGGCTGCCATGCGTGACCGCCCCATAACCGTTCGAATTTTCATGGTGTCTTACCCCCGCGCAGAGGTAATTCTGACCCGCGGAACTAATGTTGTCTATCTATGCCGCGTGGAAGAATGGCTTCCATGCGTGCCGGAGGTGGTCCGCAATTTGGGCGAAAAGACATCGCCAAAAAGCCGGGCAGTGCGAGACCTGCCCGGCTGAATGCAAAATGCTTAAAAAGCGATCGTCGCGCCGGACGCCAAGGAGGGCTGGGAACGGGGCCTGAGGCCAGAGCAGGGATCGCCGGCGTCGCTTTACGGAACCGTCACAGCCATTTCCGGGTCCAAGCGAGGTGCTCCGGATTGGGGTTTGACGCAGCCGTTGGGAGCTACCGACCCCCCAGCAGATGTCTTCTCAAAATGCCAGCTCACGCAGGCGGGCATGCCTGTCGGCTAATAATTGTTTGAGACATCTGCGGCCTTGATGCATGTCATGGCCGCAGGTGCGAGATGATGACAGGGATAACCGCATGACTGGGCCACTCCTCCTTGTTGAAGATTGGCCAGCGCGGCTCTCGAAGCTTCCAGGATGTTCCGTATTTTCGTACCCGTGCGCAAAGAAGGGCTGATCGATGGCAGCAGGCGTTCATAAATTTCCTCTTCCCGACGAACTGGGACCGGATCTCACCCGCATTCAGGGGTACTGGAATGGCTTGAAACGCGGCGCCAACGACATTCCGTTTTGGGACGATGTCAAATTTTCGTTGCGATCGCGGCTGGGACGCGAATCAATGTTGATTGGTGTCTTTGAAGACCCTTTTCGGTTTCGGTTCGATCTCATGGGAGCAGACATGGCCGACTGGTACGGCGAAATGATCGGCAACAGATTTCTTGACGAAGTTGAACTTCGCGCGCCGTTCGACGAACTCGCCTTGCAATGCAGGGCAACTGTCGAGGGCCTTGCTCCCACCTATTATCGCCAAGCGTCAGCCGAAAAAGGAGATGCCAAGCGTCTTGGCGGTTACGCGCGCCTCTTGCTCCCGCTTTGGGGTAACGGTCGTATCGAGATGCTGCTCGGCGCCGTCGTTCCCGACAAGGCGGTGAAAAACAGCGCGAGTTAGGGATTTTGCAGGAGGGATCGCGGTGACAGTGCGACGAGGCGCCCGGTCTTTGCGTGGATAGGTCCGACCAGTTGTTGTGACCTAAAGAAGCGTATCCGGCATGCCGGTTACCAACTAACGGGTTGTCCGAGCAATCGGCGTAACGATCACCTGTGAAGCAAGGCGGTGGACGTCGTCGGGGCGGCAAAGTTCCGTCCCTGGATTGAGCAGCGCGGCAGAGCCGCCGGCTACGCCGTACCGCAGGGCGGTCTCAAGACCGTTACCCTTCACAAGGCTCCATACCATCGCGCCCAGAAAGCTGTCGCCGGCACCGGAAACGCTGATGGGGTCGATAGGCAGACCGTTTGCACGCAAAGCCATATCGCGCGTTACGAGCAGGGCGCCATCAGACCCCATTGAGAGAGCAACAACCTCTATGCGATATCGGTCGATGAGGCGGCGTCCTGCGTCGACGAGCGAGGCTTCGTCGATGGCGGCAAACTCCGCCAACTCCTGAAATTCGCGAAGGTTGGGTTTGATGAGATAAACGCCTGCTTCCAACGCGGCCCTCAGGAAGGGACCGGACGTGTCCACAATGATCTTGCTATGCGCTTTCGAGGCCTGAGCAACTCTGCCGAAAAAATCCTGCGGTACGCCAGGCGGCACGCTGCCGCTCGCAATAGTGTAAGCAGGCTGGGGCGTGATGCGCGCAATCGATTCCAGGCACTCCCGCCATTCAATGTCGTTGAGCCGGGCACCCGGGAAGACAAGGCGAAATTGTTCCCGGGTGGTCTCGTCGAAGATCGTGATGTCCTCCCGCGTGTCGTTTGTCGCCGGGATCACAACGCTTCGTACCCCTTCACGCTCAATCAGGTTCGCAAGCAACTGCCCGGTGGCGCCACCGGCCGGGTAAATCGCGGTTGCCTCCACGCCGAGCCGCTTGAGAACCCGGGCGACGTTGATCCCACCTCCACCCGGGTCACGGCGGGCCTGCGCACACCGCATTTTGGTGAAAGGCACCATCCTGGCTACCGACGTCGAGACGTCGACGGCGGGATTCATGGTGAGGGTGACGATTTGAGTCTGCGGGATTTCAGTCAATGCCGTCGACCTCCGCCAAAGCCCGCAAGCCCACGAAAGCGGCGTCCTCATCGAGAATTAGATAGGCTGGAATTGGTTCGAGGTATTTGCGCAATCGGCCTTTGTCCTCAAAACGCGCCCGAAACGGCGAGTTGGCGAAATATTCGCTCATGTGACGCAGAATGCCCCCACCAATGAATATTCCCCCCCGCGCACCAAGCGTGAGTGCGAGATTGCCGGCGACTGTCCCAAGCATCGCGCAGAACATGTCGACGGCGGCGCGGCTCGTCGCACAAGTGCCCTCGACCCCGGCCCGGGTAATCTCGGCAGCGCCGCGGCTAGGCAGCATCGCGTCGTCCAGCGCGGCGAGAGCCTTGTGAAGATTTTCCAGCCCTGGGCCCGAAAGAACGTGTTCGGCCGAGACATGTCCAAGGCGCTGCCTCAGATGGGCGATCACAGCGTCCTCCCGCGACGAGCTGGCGGCCATTGTTGAATGGCCGCCCTCGCTCGAAAGCACGAGATTACCGGCTGCGTACGGTATGCTGACCGCCATTCCGAGGCCTGTGCCGGGGCCAAGCGCCGCGAGAGGCGCGCCGATCACCGGTTGTCGGCCGCCTATCTGCCGGAGCTTCTCGGGGGAAAGATGGGGCAGGGACCACGCCACCGCTTCAAAATCATTGATGAGACGCACAGTGGAAAATCCGTAGGCGTCGCGCAAGTCGGCCGCATCGATCACCCAGGGATTGTTCGTAAGGGCACAGCGGCCGTTCTGGACTAGGCCGGCGACAGCAAGAATGGCCGCGTCGATCGTGCCCGCCTCCGGTACCCTGGCAAGAAACAGGGTGAGTGCCTCTCGAAAGCTGCCGTAGTCGCGGACAGCCATATGGACAATTGCGCCCAGAGTTCCGCCGGCCAGGAGCGCGAAGCGGGCATTGGTCCCGCCGATGTCGGCAAGCAACACCTTCCGAATGGCTGGCCTTGAGGAGCCTGCGTTCATCGCTGTCCTGCCGTCTTGATCAAATCGGCGTACCAAAGGAACGATGATTTCGGAATCCGACGTAACGACGGATAGTCGACATAGGTCAGACCGAACCGATGATTGTACCCCCACTCCCATTCGAAATTGTCCAGCAGCGACCAGATGAAATAGCCGCGCACATCGGCGCCGTTAGAGGCGGCTGCATTCATCGCCCCGATATAGGCGCGCAGGAAGTCGATCCGGTCTGTGTCGATCACAGCTCCCGCCTCGTCGGGCTTGTCAAAATTGCCATATCCATTTTCGAGAACGTAAATGGGCATGCCATAGCTCGCATGGATAGTCAGCAATGTTTCAGCGAAGGCGCCCGGATTGATCGGCCATTCGATCGGCGTCAGTGGAACGCCGGCCGGTTTGGCACCGAAGTCAAACCCCAGCATCGAACCCGGCTGCGCCTTTACGTAGACCGGGCTGTAGTGATTAAGGCCGAACCAGTCGACCGGGCGACAAATGCGCGCCATGTCGCCTGGCCGGATGTACGGATCGATCGCGGGTCGCATGAGTGACGGATACTCGCCGCGACATTGCGGATCGGGGAATGCCTTGTTCCAGTAGGTACCAAGGCAAGCGGCAGCCACCGCATCGGCGTCGCTCCCGCTGGAGGGCAAGCAGGGCTGATAATTGTGAATACACCCGATCGACGCGGCGGGGACCTTTTCGCGCAGCACATCCACGGCCGCACCGTGCGCGAGATTTACATGATGTATCATCCGGTGGAGATTGCCTTCGCTGCTTCGATCCCGCTTGCCCAGGGAACGGCTGAACAGGCTGAACATCGACGGCTCATTGAAGGTCGCGAAGCGCTTGACGCGATCTCCGAAACGCGTGGCGACCAGCCGCGTATAGTCGGCAAACCATGCCGTCAACTCCCGGTTCAGCCAGCCGCCAAGATCTTCGAGAGCCCGCGGCAGGTCCCAATGATACAGGCACAGCCATGGTTCGATGCCGGAGGCCAGCAGCTCATCGACCAGCCGGTCGTAGAATGCGAGGCCCGGTTCGTTCGCGGAACCTTGCCCCAGCGGCAGCACGCGTGGCCAGGCAACCGAGAACCGATAGGCCTGAACGCCCAGCCGTTTCATCAGGGCGACATCCTCCCGGTAGCGATGGTAGTGGTCGCACGCGACATCGCCGGTGTCGTGGTTCTTTACCTCACCGTTCTGGCAGTAGACATCCCAGATACTCTGTCCTCGGCCGTCTTCCTTTGTTGCGCCTTCAATCTGGAAACTTGAGGTGGAGACGCCCCAGATGAAATCCGGGCGCAGGCCGGCGGTGGAAGGCAGCTGCAATCCCGGCATGAACTGCCTCGACTGAACGCCGGCCGAAGTTCTGGTCGAATTCACTGTTCGCCCTTCCGCCCCGACAGGACGCGGGACACGATATTAATAGGCCGGCCGGTGACGCAACGATCTTGAGGTACATCAAGTGTCCCTTAACGGCCGGTGCGATTAATAGCCATTATTGCCGTGCCGTTGGGGTATCCGATTGCAAAGAACCAAATGGGGAGGAATTGTCGATGACCGTTTCCGCGGAAGCGGCTTTTTTCGTGTTGACGAGCACGACGGCGTATTCTGGCTTGTCGATCCTGATGGTGGCCGGTTTTTGTCCAGGGGCGTGAACACGGTCCGCTTGGATCAGGACCACGTCGGAAATACCGATCGCGTGCCGTACGCCGACAGATGTCGGGAAAAATACGGCAGCCAGTACGTCTGGCGCGCGACGGTGGCAAATCGGCTGGCGAGCTGGAAATTCAACACGCTCGGCTGCTGGTCTGATGAATTCGTCGCCAATGCGGGATCGTCACCGCTTGCGATCACTCCCACTGCCGCACTTGGTGCCTCCTTCCGGCTGCACCGGCGCGACGAAATCTTTCCCGATGTCTTTGATCCCGCATTTTTGGGTCACATCCGCGCAAGTGCGAAAAATAATTGCACGAAGCGGCGCAACGACGTCGGATTACTCGGCACGTTTGTCGACAATGAACTGTACTGGTCGCCGGATTGGCGAGGGGCCGACGAATTGCTGACGCTGTTTCTGAACCTGCCGGCTCACCGCCCTGGCCGCGTCGCAGCCATCATAAGGCTGGAGGAGCGCTATCGGGAATTTTCCCAATTTAACGCGGTCTGGCGCACGCCGGCGCGATCGTGGGAGGAATTCGGCAACATCGGACATGTCGAGGCGCCGTTCTTCAGAATGCCGCCCGGTGGTTTGAGCGACGCGCTGGAGACCAAAGTTAACCTCGCCAATCCCGCGCGAGCGGCATTTTTCGCGGACTGCGATGCCTTTGTCGCGGTTGTCGCCGAACAATATTTCGATTTGTGCGTCTCTGCCATCAAGGCTGTCGATCCCAATCATCTCGTGATCGGCTCCCGGTTCGGGTATCAGCCGCATTCAAGGGTGATTGCCGCAGCCAGTCGTTACCTCGATGTGGTCTCGTTCAATTGTTACGGCTCCGACGCCAGCGCAGCTATCGACGCGTATGCAGCAGGCGGCAAACCGTGCCTGATTTCCGAATTTTCCTTCCGCGGCGACAATTCCGGCCTGCCCAATACCAGCGGCGCCGGACCGCGGGTGGCGAGCCAGGTCGAGCGCGCCAAATGCTTCGAACGCTACGTCACTGCAGCCCTGAGGAAACCGGCCGTGGTTGGCTATCACTGGTTCGAGCATGCCGATCAGCCGGCTGAAGGACGCTTCGACGGCGAAAACTCGAACTTCGGCACGGTGACGATCGAGGATGAGGTCTATGAGCAGCTGACCGAGACGATGACCAGGATCAATGCAGCGGCGGAGCAAATTCACGAAAAAGCCGTCACCGCCGCGTAGCCGCTCGCTACACCTTGATTTTCGCCAAGCTGGTTTCCGCCTCGAGAACCGCAGCCATGGTGCGAAACACGCTTGCCGGATTGACGCTGATCGAATTGATGCCAAGCTGGGTCAGGTAGCGCGCAATCTCCGGGTAATTCGCGGGGGCTTCTCCGCAAATCCCAACGTGACGTCCGTTGCGCTTGGCGCCGACCACCGCCTGCCTGAACATTTCCAGCATTCCCGGATCGCGTTCATCAAAATCGAAGGCGACAATGTCGGAATCCCGGTCGACGCCCAGCGTAAGCTGGGTGAGATCGTTTGAGCCAATCGAAAAGCCGTCGAACAACTCCGAAAACGCGTCGATCTGAATGACGTTGTTCGGAATCTCGCACATCACGAAAATCTCAAGTCCACCATCACCGCGCTTCAGTCCGTTGGAGGCCATCGTCGCGATTACGCGTCGCCCTTCCTCGACGGTCCGGCAGAACGGCACCATGATGCGCAAATTGGAAAGACCCATTTTCTCGCGGACGCGGCGGAGCGCCGCACATTCCAGCGCGAATCCCTCGGCGTAAGCGGGGTGGCTGTAACGGGAGGCTCCCCGGAATCCCAGCATCGGATTCTGTTCCTTCGGCTCGAACGCCTCGCCGCCGAGCAGGCTGGCGTATTCGTTGGTCTTGAAGTCGGAGAGCCGAACAATGACCGGCTTGGGATAGAACGCTGCGGCAATCGTGCCGACGCCTTCCGCCAGCCTCTCGATGAAGAAATCGGACGGACTTTCATAGGCCCTGACGAAACGAGCAATCGCCGCCCTTGCCTTGGCCGATGCGATCTCTTTCGGCTTGAGGAGCGCCATCGGATGCACGCCGATATGCTCGCTGATGATGAATTCCATTCGGGCGAGGCCGACCCCCGCTTGCGGTTGCATGGCCACCCGGAAGGCCATTTCGGGGGTGCCGACATTGACCATGATCGCGGTACGCGGCTGTCTGAGTTCGCTCACCGGCGTTCGCGTGACGTCGAAGGCCACCGTTCCCTGGTAGACGCTGCCAATATCGCCTTCGGCGCAGCAGATCGTGACATTTGTCCCGGTCTTGAGTTCGTCTGTCGCGTGGGTTGCGCCCACGACGGCGGGAATGCCCAGCTCCCGAGCCACAATGGCCGCATGGCAGGTCCGGCCGCCCTTGTCGGTGATGACGCCTGCAGCGATCTTCATGACCGGTTCCCAATCCGGACTGGTGGCCGGCGCGACCAGGATCTCGCCCGGCCTGAAGGCGGCGAGATCGCGCGCGGTCGCAATGCGGCGCGTACGCCCGGAAGCGATCTTTTCCCCTACCGCGCGACCGGTGACGATCAGGGGCCCACGTCCCTTGAGAGTATACGTCTCGAAGACATCCGGCGAGCGCTGCGAGGCCACCGTCTCGGGCCGCGCCTGAATGATATAAAGCTTGCCGTCGGAACCATCCTTTGCCCATTCGATGTCCATCGGCATGGCAATGCCAGCGTCTTTCGAATAGTGCTCCTCAATCCGCACGGCCATTTCCGCGAGGCTCAGTACCTCGGTATCGGAAATGCAGAACCTCTCTCTCTCGCCGCTCGGCACTGTCCGGGTGAGGGTCGCGCGGTTGCCGCTGCCCTTGCCGTAAACCATGCGTATTTGTTTGCCGCCGAGCCGGCGCCGCAGCACACAGCGAAACCCCTGTTTCAGGGTCGGCTTGTGAACGTAGAATTCGTCAGGGTCGACCTGTCCCTGGACGATGGTTTCGCCAAGTCCGTAACAGCCCGTGACGAAAACCACATCGCGAAATCCGGATTCGGTGTCGAGCGTGAAGGCGACGCCACTGGATGCAAGATCGGAGCGGACCATTCTCATCACGGCCACGGAGAGCGCGACCTTGAAGTGATCGAACCCGTTGTCGATGCGGTAGGAAATGGCGCGATCCGTGAAGATGGAAGCGAAGCATCGCCGGCAGGCTTCGAACAAATCCTTTGCGCCACGCATGTTGAGGAAGCTCTCGTGCTGGCCCGCAAAACTTGCCGTCGGCAGATCTTCTGCCGTCGCAGAACTCCGCACGGCAACCGCGAAGCCGGCTCCGAACTCTCGTTCGAGCTGCCGATACGCCTCAACGATCTGTTGGCGAAGAGGTTCCGTATCCATCGCCTTGTAGACGACTTCGCGAGCTTTGGCGGCTACGGCCGCAAGCTGCTTGATCTTGCGCTTGTCGAGACCGTCGAGAAGCCGATGAAGCTCTTCCGCAATGCCGGGCTGCATCAGTGCATCGCGATAGGCGTCCGCCGTGACGGCAAAGCCGTTGGGGACAGCAACCCCTTCGGACGCGAGAGCTGAATACAACTCGCCAAGCGACGCGGTCTTGCCGCCGACAAGCCCGACGTCGTGCAGTCCGATTTGGAGGAAAGACCTGATATATTTCGACATAGCCAAATATAAATCACCTTGAATTTGTCCCGTATTGACGAAGGTCAAGCCTCCTGTGCTCCGCTAGGGGAAGATTTGTTGGGCGTTTTCGAACCCCGAAACGTCGAGGTATCTCGCAATGGACCCGGCAATTGATGAACTCGGCGCGGAAGAAATCTGGAAGGGGCCGCTTGACCGGATTTTAGCGCGCCTCGCAGCGACCGCTGCGGGCCTTGATGCCACAGAAGTGCGGTCGCGGATGAAAAGATTCGGACCGAACGACGCCGCCGTCGTCGAGCGATCGCCGCTCTGGCTGCAATTTCTCTCCCGCTTCCGCAACCCGCTGGTGATCATTCTGCTCGTGGCGAGCGGCCTGTCGGCGCTGACAGGCGACGTCTCTAGCTTCGCAATTGTCGTAACCATCGTCATGATGAGCATGACGATTGATTTCGTCCAGGAAGTCCGGGCTCAAAACGCGGTTGAGGCGCTGCGCCGATTGGTGGCGGTGCAGGCCACCGTGCGCCGCAACGGCGCCAGCATCTCGGTACCAATCGATCGGCTTGTGCCCGGTGACATTGTCGAGCTGATCGCCGGTGATCTCGTGCCGGCCGATTCTCGATTGCTCGAAAGCCGCGACCTTTTCATCAACCAGGCGCTCTTGACCGGAGAGCCGTACCCTGCGGAGAAGCACGCCAGCGATGCCCCTTCCGGTGGCGAAAGCGCCGCCGGAGCGTCGAATGCCGTGTTCGCCGGCACCTCCGTCATTAGCGGCACCGCGACTATCGTTGTTTGCCGGACAGGCGGCAAGTCGGCGCTCGGCCGTCTGGCGACGAGCCTGGCCGAGAAGCCGCCGGCCACCGATTTTGCGGTCGGCATCCGTCGCTTTGGCCTGCTGATCATGCGCCTCACCGTGCTGATGGTGCTCTTCGTGCTGGTGGTGAATATCTCATTTCACCGACCGGTGCTGGAGTCGCTGATGTTCGCGCTGGCGCTGGCCGTCGGACTGACACCTGAGCTGCTGCCGATGATCGTGACCGTCACGCTTTCGAGGTCAGCATTGGAGCTGTCCAAGCGAAAGGTCATCGTGAAGCGTCTGACTGCAATTCACGATCTCGGTGCGATGAACGTATTGTGCACCGACAAGACCGGAACGCTGACGGAAGCCACCATCAAGCTGATGCGCGCCATCGACGGGCGCGGCGCCGAGAGCCATGCCGTATATGCTAACGCCTATATCAACAGCCAGTTCGAAACCGGGATGAAAAGCCCGCTCGATCAGGCAATCCTTTCCGCCCATCCGTTCGATATGGCGGGCTGGAAGAAGATCGACGAGGTGCCGTTCGATTTCGAACGACGGCGCGTCTCCGTCCTTGTCGAGCACGGCACCGAGCGCCGCTTGATCGTCAAGGGGGCCCCGGAGGATCTCTTGCGGCTGTCGCGACGATACGAGGACGCGGATGGCAAGGTGTTTCCGCTCGACCCTGAGACGCGCCGCTCCTTCGAAGCCACGCTCGACGGACTCGGTGCCGAGGGATTTCGCGCCCTGGGTGTGGCCAGCCGCGTCGTCGATGCGAGCCACCAGACTGCCGCGATCAGCGATGAAAGCGATCTCGTCTTTTCCGGCTTCGCGGTTTTCCTGGATCCTCCGAAAGCCAGCGCCGGGGCGACCATCCAGTCGATGGCCGCCGCAGGCGTCTCCGTCAAAGTACTGACCGGCGATAACGAACAGGTGACGCGCCACGTCTTCGGCGAGATTGGGGTGCCGGTAACCGGGGTGCTCACGGGTGACGCACTGACAAACCTCTCGGACGAGGCGCTGATCGGGCAGTTGCCGCGGATCAACCTGTTCTGCCGCGTTAGCCCGCAGCAGAAGCTTCGGATCCTGCTGGCGCTGAAGCGCCTCGGCAATGTCGTCGGCTTCATGGGGGACGGCATAAATGACGCCCCGGCGCTGCACGCGGCTGATGTCGGAATATCGGTGGACGGCGCCGCCGATGTCGCACGCGCAGCGGCCGATCTGATCCTGCTTGAGCACGACCTTTCCGTCGTGCGCGAAGCGGTGGCGTGTGGCCGCCGTACGGTTCAGAACGTTTCCAAGTACGTTCTAATGGGCTCAAGCTCGAATTTTGGCAACATGTTCAGCATGGCCGGAGCGGCGCTGATCTTGCCTTTCTTGCCGATGCTTCCGATCCAGATTCTGCTCAACAACCTGCTCTACGACGTCTCGGAGATCGCGATCCCTTTCGATCAGGTCGACGAAGAGGCGATCGCCGGGCCGGTAAAATGGAACATCAAGTTCATCGAACGGTTCATGCTGGTGTTCGGGCCGGTCAGTTCGGTGTTCGATTTCCTTACATTCTACGTTCTGCTGTATTTGTTCGACGCCGGCGAAATGCTGTTCCAGACAGGCTGGTTCATCGAGTCGATCACGACCCAGGTTCTGGTGGTCTTCGCCATCCGGACGCGACGACCGCTCTTTCGGAGCACGCCGCATCTGTTCCTCGTCACTCTGGCGCTTGGGGTTATTGCTGTCGCAATCGCTCTCCCGTTGCTTCCCGTCGTCGGCCGGTGGCTTGGATTCGTGGCACCCCCACCGCTGTTCTTCGCGTTCTTGATCGGCGCGACATTGGCGTATCTTGCGATTGTGGAAATCACCAAGCGAATTTTCTACCGGGCTCTGTCGGCGGCAAAGAGTTAGAAAGTGCAGAAAAATGAGGATTTGCTGGGGGGCGATTGGGCGGGCATTTTGCGAGGGGAGGGCTCTGGAGTGGCTTGGAATTGTCTAGATCGCGAACCGACTGTTTGATTCGGATCCAGCTTGTGCCCTCTTCGATGACGTCCTACCCGGGCGCTACAGGTGAGGGCACCGGAACTTCTTCGCTTAATTTGACCTAGCGCAAGCCCCTCTCATCGCACGCTGCCATCATTAACCGGCTTTGGAAGAGGAAAATGATATGACGTCTCCGGCAATCGTAGCTTTTCTCTGCATCCCGACGTTCTTATCGCTCACATCGCTAATGCGCATGTCGCAAGCACGGCGATTGGTCGTGGCGCGCCACTCCCGGCAGCGTGCGCCCAGATCCATATCGGTCGTATGAACTGGCAAGCCGTCGCAACATGGCAGGTGGGGGCAATTCGATGACGGACGAGGTCGGCTCGGCTGCGCACGAGCTGTGCTCTGGATGGCGCGGCCTTCTTCCGCTGGCTGTATATCGCTTGGTTACCATGACGCTTGGCGCCTGCATAATAGTCAGCGGTGTGGGTTGGATATCTGGCGACCGTGCCCTTGCAGCTGCGGTGGATGCGGTCAATGCTTCTTCGCCGACAGGATTTGCGGATATCGTCGAACGCGTTAAGCCCGCCGTCGTCGGCATTCGTGTGAAAGTCGGAGCGACGGTCAATTCTGGCGACAGTCAACAGGAACTTCCATTTCCTCCCGGATCGCCGCTGGATCGCTTCTTCCGTCAGTTCGGAGTTCCGGTTCCCGACAATCCCTCTCCGAAGTCAGAAACGTCGGTTGCATCGGGATTTTTCATTTCCGGAGACGGTTACGTCGTCACCAACAATCACGTCGTCGCGAACGGGAAAAGCTTCGAGGTGACGACGGATGACGGAAAGACCTATCAGGCAAGGCTGGTCGGCGCCGATCCACAAAGCGACTTGGCTCTCATCAAGGTCAACCTACCGTATGACTTGCCATATGTGAGGTTCGCGGCGAGCGAGCCCCGCATCGGAGACTGGGTTCTTGTCGTGGGCAATCCGTTTGGGCTCGGCGGCACGGTCACAGCCGGGATCGTCTCGGCGCGCGGACGCGACATCGGCGAGAGCCCCTACGATGATTTCATTCAGATCGATGCGCCCGTGAACAAAGGCAATTCAGGAGGGCCGACATTCAACGTGAAGGGCGAGGTGATTGGTGTCAACACCGCGATCTATTCCCCGTCTGGCGGTTCAGTTGGCGTCGCCTTCGACATTCCGGCAGAAGCGGTAAAGCTCGTTGTCCAGCAACTCAAGGAGAAAGGCCACGTTACACGCGGCTGGATCGGCGTACAGATCCAACCGGTCAGTCGCGAGATCGCTGATGCCATAGGTTTGAGAGAGGCCAGTGGCGCTCTCGTGGCAATGGCCGAGCCCAAGGGGCCGGCTGCCAAGGGCGGCGTCGAATCCGGCGACGTCATCACTTCCTTGAACGGGCAGGAGGTCAAGGATCCTCGCGAGCTCGCCAGGAGAATTGCAGCGATGGCGCCTGGTACTTCGGTCAAGCTTGGCGTTTTTCACAACGGCAAGGATACGTCCGCCGTGCTGACGCTCGGCGAGCTCCCCGCGACATCGTCGGCGCAGGATAGAGCCGACGAAAAGAAGGCGGCGAACGAACCATCGATTCTTGGTCTGGCACTGGTCCCCGCCAGCGCCGTAGCGGGCGCAGGTGAGGAGGGTGTCGCCGTTGTTGAAATCGATCCGAACAGCCGCGCGGCAGAAAGCGGGTTGCAGATTGGCGACGTCGTCTTGGACGTCAGCCGCCATCCGGTTAAGACGCCCGCCGAGTTTCGCAAGGTTGTGGAGGAGGCCCGAACTCAGTCGAAACGCGCGGTTCTGCTTCGCATCAAGCGCCGTGATACGACCAGCTTCGTGGCGATTCCGATCGGATAAGGGCCGCCTCAATCCGCTACCAGGACTTTCCTTCAGGTCTTGCGAAGACGAGGAAGGAACGAAAGTCGATCAGCGGCGCTTCAAGTTCCACGATTTGAGTGCGATTGCGGAAGGGCGAAGGTCTCAAGGCGGTCTGGAAGTGGCTCCTGGCAAACCAGTATCTTTTTTCGAGCGGGAGGAATATCCAACCAGGCCGCGCGATCGACTTCAGGAATATGGATGGTGTGACCGCTTCGCGGTGGCCATTCGATCGCGATCGTGTTGCTGCCCACGGCACTCGCGTCGACATCACCTTCGAGCGCAAAGCCGCGCACTGTTTTCCCGGACCGCTGACGTATGTCGCCAAGCGAATGAAGTCGGCCAACCACTTCGATACCAAGCTCTTCCTTGAATTCGCTCCTCGCCGCGGCCCGCGCGCCAGCGGCGCAAGAAATTTGCTTCGGGCAAGCGATTCTAACCAGAATTATATGAGTTCCTTTCAAATCGAAGAATTGACCTGCATCAAACGAATCTTCCGTTATTCGCGATAATAATATTTGGCGTGAGGGAGGCAGACCATGAACGAGCTGAAACTACGCGACGACATTCTGGACGAGCTTGCTTATGAGCCCATCGTTGACGCCGCCCATATCGGGGTAGCCGTCGACCAAAACGTCGTAACGCTCACCGGATATGTCAACAGCTATGCGCAGAAGCTTGCGGCCGTGACGGCGGTACGCCGGGTCAAGGGCGTGCACGGCATCGCAGATGAGATTGAAGTTGTTGATTCCGGGCAGGAGCGGACATCCGACGACGAACTCGTCAAGCGAGCGATCAATATGCTGTCGTGGGACAGCGTCGTGCCCGGCGAAGCAATCCAGGTGACCGTGCACGACGGCCTGGTGACGCTGACCGGTAAGGTCAATTGGCAATATCAAAAAAGCAGTGCGGAACGCGGCATCAGAAGACTATCGGGTGTCCGAGGCGTGATCAACAATATCGAGATCGAACCTCACGCGAAAGCCGAGAATGTAAGGGGCAAAATCGAAGCGGCCCTGAGGCGGCATGCCGAAGTGGAGGCCGGGGAAATTCGTGTCAGTGTTCGAGATGACAGCGAAGTCCTGTTGGAGGGCAGGGTTCAGAGCTGGGATGAAAAGGTCGCAGTCGAGAATGCGGCGTGGTCCGCCCCCGGAGTTAAGAACGTCAGGGACCGCCTCGTCGTTGCTTCCTAACCTACTTGCCGCGTCACAACTCCTGGAGGAGACATGGATCTCAAGATTCCACATGATGCATTTGTGTTCGTCGGTGACGGCCGCAAGGCTCTGTTTTTGCGAAACGATGGTGACGAGAAATTCCCATACCTCAAGACCGAAAGGGTCTTCGTCGACGAAAACCCGCCGAGTCATGAGCAGGGCACCGATCGGCCCGGACGTATCAGCAAGGGATCGCTGACAGGCGGAAGAAGCGGCGTGGAACCGACGGACTGGCACGAGCTCGAGGAACAACACTTTGTTCGCGCGGTGGCTGCCGCGATGGAGCGGCTTGTGCGTGCCAGTAAGGTCAAGAAGCTGGTTGTCGTGGCGCCGCCGCGAACCCTCGCTGAATTGCGACTTGCATTCCACCCGGATGTGAAAGCCTGCATCGTCGCGGAGGTGAACAAGGATTTGACCAAGCATCCGGTGAATGAAATCGAAAAGCACCTTACAGGCGGCGTCGCGTCTCACTGACGGCGCGCGGCTCGGGACGGTGCCTATGAGTGGAGAGAGTAATGGAAACGGCGGTTGAAATCGAATTCCAGGATATGGCCGTCAATCCAGCGACCCGCGAGCTGCTTACCGAGCATGTGAGGAAGCTCGAACAACGTTATGGCCGCGTTACCGCGTGCAGGATCGTGGTCAAGGGACCCGGCAGTCGCCACCAAACCGGGGGGCAGTACGACATCAATATTCGTCTGGCGCTGCCGGATGGACGGGATGTCAATATTGGACGAACGCCGAAGGCGGATGAACGACATAGCGACTTGTCGTTTGCCGTCAATGACGCGTTCAAACGGGCACGCCGACGACTTCAGGATAATGCGCGACGCATGGAAGGAATGGTCAAGAGCCACGAAGGTCAAGCGATCGGCACCATAGTGCGCTTTGATCCCGCAGGGAATTTCGGGTTTCTACGCTCAACCGATGGTCGGGAGATCTATTTCCATCGAAACAGCGTGGTCGACGGAAAATTCGGGGAATTGGCTGTCGGTACCCGCGTGATGTTTGCCGATGAGATCGGCGAAAAGGGGCCGCAGGCCAGCACGGTGAAGCTTCTGGGGAAACACGGCTTGCGTGTCTGATGCTCTTTATCGGACTGGATCGCGATCGGGCTGAATCAAAGCCGGTCGGCCGAACGATTTAGTAATCTCATCATACATTGGCTTCTTCGCCGCCCCTTTTAGTACCCGACCGCTTGCCGAATTGCGCAAGCCTTTGAAGCGGTAAGTCCCGTCCTATTCAGCGGCCACGGTGCCCGGCATGCTCTTGCCCTCCAGCGCTTCGGCGACGGCATCGTCAACCCGCTCAAGCCAGACGAACTCAAGCTTGTTGCGGGCCCCCAGCGGAATATCGTCGAAGTCGCGACGATTTCGCGCCGGCAGCAGGACGCGGGTCAATCCTGCGGCAGCCGCGGCGACGACCTTCTCCTTGATGCCGCCGACCGGGAGCACCAGCCCTCGCAGCGAAATCTCACCGGTCATGGCGGTGTTGTTCCTGACCGTGCGATCCGTGAGCAGGGAGGTAAGCGCCGTAAACATTGCAACGCCGGCGCTGGGCCCGTCCTTCGGGGTGGCGCCCGCGGGCACATGGATATGGATGTCGCTCTTCTCAAACAGGGAGGGATCGATTCCAAGCTGAGAAGCGCGGCTCTTCACCAGCGTCAGGGCGGCCTGTGCGCTTTCGCGCATGACCTCGCCGAGCTGGCCGGTCAGGATCAGCACTCCCTTTCCGGGAGTGCGTGTGGCTTCAATAAACAGAATGTCGCCGCCGACCGGCGTCCAGGCGAGCCCGGTTGCAACACCGGGAACACTGGTGCGCATGGCGATCTCGCTTTCGAACCGGGGCTGGCCGAGAACAGCGGCGAGGTCCTTTGTGGTCAGCAGAACCCGGCCCGCGCTATCTTCGGCGATCTGGACCGCTACATGGCGGAAAGCCTTGCCGATCTCCCGCTCCAGATTGCGAACTCCGGCCTCCCTTGTATATCCCTTGATCATGCACCTCAGCGCGTCCGGTTCGATCTCCGCCTGTTCGGGCTTCAGTCCATTGGCCTCGAGCTGGCGGCGGACCAGATAGCGCTGCGCGATCTCGAGCTTCTCATCTTCGGTGTAGCCGACCAGGCTGATGATCTCCATCCGGTCCAGCAACGGGCCCGGGATGGTATCGAGCATATTGGCGGTGGCCACGAACACGACCCGTGAGAGGTCGAACGGCACACCAAGATAGTTGTCGCGGAACGTCGCATTCTGCTCCGGATCGAGTACTTCAAGCATCGCGGCGGACGGATCGCCCTGGATTCCGCGCCCCATCTTGTCGATCTCGTCGAGCATCATGACGCAATTGCGGGAACCGGCTTTCTTGATCGCCTGAATGATGTTGCCGGGAAGCGCACCGATATAGGTACGCCGGTGGCCACGGATCTCCGCTTCGTCGTGGACGCCGCCCAGACTGACTCGAATGAATGGCCGCTGCATCGCGCGTGCGATCGACTGTCCGAGCGATGTCTTGCCGACGCCGGGAGGTCCGACAAAGCAGAGGATCGGCGCCTTGCCGTGCGGCGCCAGTTTGCGGACCGCCAGATATTCGATGATCCGGGTTTTGATTTTCTCCAGACCATAATGATCCTCGTCGAGGATGCGCCTCGCCTCGGCGATATCGATCGGCGTTTCTTCAGGGAGGCTCCAGGGCAGCTCAATCAGCCAGTCCAGATAGCTGCGGACCATGCCTGCTTCCGCTGCAGCCTCCGGTATCCGCTCGTAGCGGCGAACTTCCCTCCGGGCCTGGCTTTCCGCTTCAGGCGGCATTTTGGCCTTGGCGATAGCCTCGTTCAGCTCCGCAACCTCCTGGGTCTTCCCGTCGCCTTCGCCGAGCTGGCGCTGGATGGTCGCCATCTGTTCGCGAAGGATCGCCTCCCGCTGGCGCTCGTCGAAAGTCGCCTTTGTCTGCTGTCCGATCTCTCGGCTCAGGCGAAGGACCTCGATACGCTCGGCCAGGTGCCGTGAAACCTTTTCCATGCGAAGCGCGAGGTCGATCGTTTCGAGAATCTCCTGCTTCTCCTGGGGTTTGATGTCCATGTAGGACGTCGCAAGGTCCGCCAAGGTCGAGGGCGAGGTGGTCGCCTGAAGAACGGCAATCAACTCCTGCGGGGCCTGCGGAAGCAGCTCCGCAGCTTCGATGGCCTGCCGCTGCAAATTCAGAAAACGGGCCTCGATTTCCGGCGAGCTCGTTGTGGGTTCCGGTATGTGAAGAACCCGGGCCACCGGAAACGGGGTGCCCGGAAGGTAGTCAAGCATGCGGATGCGTTGAACGCCCTGGCAGACGAGATGGTGGCTTTCATCGGGGCCGGTGATGTAGCGCACGATATTGGCCATGGTGCCGACGCGATACAGGTCGTCAGGCCCCGGTTCGCTCAACTCCGCATCGCGCTGGAGCAGGATCCCGATCGGTCGCTGTTCCCGCACCGCCTGCTGCGCCGCGGCGATCGATTTCGGCCGCCCTATCGTGATGGGCATGACGACGCCGGGAAACAGCACGGTGTTGCGCACTGGTATAATGATCAGCGCGTCTGCTGGAATTGCAGCCGTTTGATCGGGGAGGGGGGTGACTCCGGAGGTGGGTCCGGTTGATTCATTGGCCATGCAGAGTCTCCTCAACTGGACTTGGTGAGACGCAAGCCGACGCAGCCGTTGGCGGCAAAACGCGTGATGGTGTAGCGGCCCAGCGGCAGGGGAATGCGGCGCTCGAACCGGCCCTGAGGCAGTTCGAGACGCAGGATTCGCGCGTTGCGGAGTTCCGCGGGCAACACCCGGCGTCCGCCGACGACGAGTGTTCCCTTGTCGATCACCGCCACGACCTCATCGGGATCGACGCCCGGCAGCGCGATCAAGATCAGAACTTCGCGGTCAGTCTCGAGCACGTCGATGGGTGGTTCCCAACTCGGCTCGCGTGTCCCGGTCAAGGGTTGAAGATTCAGGAACTGCTGATGCAAACGCTCGGCGCGGGCGAGCGTCTCGATGGCATTGGACAGCATCCAGTTGATGGGATCTTTGTTCGACATCCGTCTCTCCCGTCACATGAGATAGCTGGAAATATTCAAATCCGCCTGTTGCGAGGAAGTTTGGCGCGAAATTTGGGGTTCCATTACCACGTAACGCCGGACCACCCACGGAAGTGCAAGTGTATAACTCGTATACGAGATAGCCTGCCCAACCAGTTGATCGGAATCAAGCCGTGCGGATCGAAGGATGGGTGAACGAGCAAGACCATGGAAGCGGCTGAGGTCGCGCCCTCCAAAAGGCGTCGTCCCCGGGGAAGAAATTGACCTAAATCAAGCGTCGGATTGCACCCCATCGTTACAAGATGCATGAGGGGAGAATTTTGCCATGCCCATCTCTGTCGGTACCCGTTCAGATCGTGGACCGCCTCGGCCGGGGAGCAGGCGAGGCTCCTATTCGGAGCAGACCAATGAGGCTGCCAAATTACTTGAGGATGAGCCGGTCGAAGTGGAACGCGAGCTACCCCTGGAGGAAAACCCGCCGGTAGAACGCACCGAGCCTCACCATCGCCCTCCGTCACCCTTGTTTGAGGAAGAATGAGGTGTGCCGCGATGGAAAAACAGATTTGGACGCCTTCCGCCGTCGCACGGGTTGTAAGTGATCGCCTTCAGCTATTTGCCTTGAACGGCACGAGCGAGCTTGGACGCGATGTAAGTAACTTGCTCGGTCATCACCTCAGCGCACATGAAGAGCGGGAGTTCGAGGATGGTGAGCATAAGGCAAGACCACTCGATCCAGTCGGCGGCGCCGACGTTTACGTGATCCATAGCCTTCACGGCGGGCCGCTACAAAGCGCCAACGACAAGCTCTGCCGGTTGCTGTTCTTCATCGGAGCATTGAAAGACGCCGGGGCCAGGCGGGTAACCGCGGTCGCGCCTTATCTCTGTTATGCGCGCAAGGACCGGCGCACCAAGGCGAACGATCCGGTCACGACGCGTTACATCGCAGCGCTGTTCGAGGCGATGGGCTGCGATGCCGTCGTCACGCTTGAAGTGCACAACGAAGCCGCCTTCGAAAATGCATTTCGCTGTCGCGCGATAGCGCTCACGGCGGCGCCCCTGATGATCGCCCGGATCAAGGCAACCGTCGGAGAGGAACCTGTTTGCGTCATCTCGCCGGATCTGGGAGGCGGAAAGCGCGCGGACCTGTTGCGCGAAGCGCTGGAGGTGGCGATGGGTCGTCCGGTCGGCAAGGCTTTTGCCGAGAAACACCGCAGTGCGGGGGTTGTTTCGGGCGACCTGTTCGTGGGCGATGTCGCCGGCGCGACCTGCATCATCGTCGACGATCTCGTCAGCACCGGTGGGACGTTGGTGCGGGCGGCGCGGGCCGCGCGCACGCGTGGCGCCCGGCAGGTTCTGGCATGCGTCGCCCATGGGCTATTCATGCCGGGGGCCGAAACGGCGCTTGCCGATCCGGCCATCGATCGCATCATCGCCACCGACGTGGTTCCGGCATTTCGCCTGCCGGCCGGTCCGGTGCGCGACAAGCTCGACATTGTGCCGGCGGCACCCTTGCTGGCGGAGGCTATCGGCCGTCTCCACGAAGACAAGCCGCTTGACGATCTGCTGGTATTCTAAGCCGACCAGCCCGCGGCTCCCTCAGGCTCGCGGCCGTACCTTCCGAGCACTACCAAGAATACGTTCGAGACGCCGCGGCATCGACCGCCGCAAGCCTAAGATAGATCCGGGCAAGGCGCGGCCATTTCTCCGGGGTGCGGGGGTTCGGATCGAGCAGATGGGCGATCGACAGGCGCGCGCGCAACATTGCCCGATGACTGCGATAGAACAGGAAAAGCCCGCTTGCCGCGTCGTCTTCCAGGGCACGCGCCAGATGCCGCCTGATCCGCTCGCCAGCCCACAGGCCGCCAAGGCGTTCGCATTCAAGATGCAGGAAGGCGATTTCATCGAGAGGATCGTTCGCCCGCAGCTTTGGATCGAATTCCAGACAATCGATGATGGTGACGGGCTCACGCAGCCAGATGTGCTCGGGGCGAAGGTCCCCATGGGAATCGACGAACCGCCGCGCGCGGATCCGCTCGCGGAGCAGGGCGGATCGCTGCATTGAAAACCGGCGCTGAACCTGTGCAATCCGCTCCACGCATCCAAAGGGCAAGCCGAAGCGGGCGTCCAACAGCGCGCGGCAGTTCGCTGCGGGCGCCTTCTGCCACATGACGACATAGGACTCAGGTTCAAGCCGGACTCGAGGCGCGTGTGCGTAAAACGCGCCGAGCGTTGTCGCCAATCGATCGATCTGTGCCGGTCTCAACCAGCCGCCGCGCAAGGCCGCCTCAAGGGTCGCATTCTCCTCAAGCCGGCGCATGACGACCAGCCAATCGACGACGGGTCCATCGCCTGAGATCGCGAGACCCGCGGCCGAGAGCGTGAGTGGCGCGACGCCCAGATAGACATCCGGAGCGAGCCTCCGGTTCAGCAGATCTTCCGCGCGGCAGGCCGCCTCGCGCCGGTCCAGGGTCGAAAAATCGAGATAGGCGAAGCGAACGGGCTTCTTGAGTTTGTAAACGCGGTCGCCGGCCATGAAGACCCAGGACATGTGGGTTTCGTGCGCGACCACCTGTTCGGGGACGGGCACATAGGCCGCCGGATCGCTGAGAAACCGGACCTTGTCACCGAGAGCGGCCGCATCCGGATCTGCTTGACCTGCCCACGGTGGCGTTTGCAAAAGCACCATCAAAAATAACTAGCGGGAGCCCTCCAGCCCGGCTTGACCCTGATCAAGGTCTGTTCCGACCCAAGAGGTAGCGTTCCTTTAAAATGGAATGGAGGTATCTAGCCATGCCCCAGATTTCCGCCGCAAGCCGTGAAGAAGAGCGCAAGAAGCTGCTGATTTCGCGAGAAGTGCTGATCCCGCCGCACGGTCTGGCCGGCACCCTGAACCGTCCGGGTGGAGCCCGGGCATTGGTTATCTTCGCGCATGGCAGCGGGTCGAGTCAGTTCAGCCCCAGGAATATCCGGGTTGCGGAGGCGCTCAATCACCGAGGGATTGCGACGCTGTTGTTCGACCTTCTGCTGCCCCGGGAAGAGGACGACCGGCAGAACGTGTTCGACATCAGCCTGCTCGCCCAGCGGCTGAAGCAGGCGATACGCTGGGTGATCGAGGAGCCGGACGTCAATTCCCTTCCGATCGGATTGTTCGGGGCGAGCACAGGCGCTGCGGCGGCTCTGGTGGCGGCCAGCGGGCTCGGTGATCGCATTGGCGCGGTGGTTTCGCGTGGCGGGCGACCTGATCTTGCGGGTGACAGATTGCCGCTTGTCAAAATCCCGACGCTCCTGATCGTCGGCGGCGCGGATTATGGTGTGATCGAACTCAACCAACAGGCCCTGGAGCGCCTCGGAGGAGAAAAGAGCATTCAAATCGTTCCGGGTGCCACCCACCTCTTTGAAGAAGCCGGCGCATTGGACGCGGTCATCGAACTCGCCGCCGGTTGGTTTGCAAGCCATCTGTTCGCCGGGAATCTCCGCGCCACGAAAGCGGATTCGCGCAAGCCGGATGCGCGTCAATGATGGATTTCCGGGACAGATCGGATGCCGGCCGCCAATTGGCCAAAGCGCTTTCGAGATACAAGGACAGGCAGCCCGTTGTGCTTGCTTTGCCGCGCGGCGGCGTTCCCGTCGCCGCGGAGGTTGCCGCGGCGCTTGAAGCGCCGCTCGACCTGATACTGGTCCGCAAGATCGGAGTGCCGACGCAGCCGGAGCTCGCGATGGGAGCGGTGGTGGATGGGGCTGCGCCGATCGTCGTCCGCAATGAGGAGATCATCGAGCTTTCCGGCACAACCGCGCATCAGTTCGACGCGGCGTGTGCAGAAGAGCTTGCGGAAATCGAGCGCCGACGCGAACTCTACATCGGCGACCGCGCCCGGGCGGAAATCGCGGGCCAGGTCGTGATCGTCATCGACGACGGCATCGCTACCGGTGCGACGACGCGGGCGGCGCTGCAGGCCATCCGCCAGCGGAAACCGAAAGAACTGGTGCTCGCCGTTCCCGTCGCTCCGCACGACACAATCGCGCAATTGCGCAAGGAAGTCGATGCCTTGATTTGTCTGGAGACGCCGGAATTATTCGGGGCCATCGGGTACTTCTACCGGGACTTCCGGCAGGTCAGTGATCAGGAAGTCGTGGCAATTCTGAAGCGCTTCCCGGCCACGAGGTCGGCCACGATTGCGTAAATCGTGCAACTCGACTAGTGCGCCGCTGACTTGAGGCCCGAGAAGACTTAGGCAACCCAGTTTATTTTCGGCTCGTTTCTCGGCACGGCTGGAGCCGGCGATTTGGGGTGTCCCACGATAATGGGTGCAACGGGCTTGCTGCTATCGGGCAATTTAAGCGTCGCCTTTCCCTCCGGCGTTCCAAGCCACGCTTGCGCAAAACCGATCCAGCACGTTCCCAGTCCGGCGGCGCAGGCCGTCGAGCATCATGTTTTCTGCCGCGAGAGCACAATCCTCGACGACCCAAGGGCTCTCCGCCTGTGCGGAGATCACGATCAGCACGGGTGCATGATAGAAGATGTCGAACTCCGGATTGCCCAACAGCTCCTGGAAATGAGGCGAGGCTAGGCGGCAGGCGAGGTACGAAGATGGAGGCTTTCGCCTCCCGCGAGATCGCGCCAGCAAATCCCTGTTGCGAACGATGGAAAATGTCCAGGATTGCTGGTTGACCGCGCTGGGGGCCTGGATGGCAGCGTCGATAAGCTGCCGAAGGACGTTTCGCTCACCGTTTCGGTCGTGAAATTGCGCACGGCGCGGCGGTTGTAGATAGCCTCTTTGAGGTCCATGGTTCCCTCCATCACATCGACTGAGCCGACCGGGCCAAGGCATTTCTCGAAGCGGCCACGGCAGATCTTGCCGATCACATGGCCATTTCCGGTTCAGCCGGCCGCTCGCGCTTCGTCTCGGGAATTTCGGTCATCGTCGCCTCGGTGAGCAGCAGCACGCTGGCGACCGAAACGGCATTTTCCAAGCGCGATACGAACCACCTTTGCAGGGTCAACGATGCCGGCTTCGACCAGGTCGACATATTCCTTGCGTGCGGCATCGAAACCGAAATTGCCCTGACCGCCCAGCATGCGCGCAACGACGACGCCGCCGTCGACGGCGGAATTCTCCGCGATCTGGCGCGCCGGCGCTTCGAGCGCCCGCTTCAAGATCTGAACGCCGGTTCTCTCGTCGCCTTCGCAGGCGGCTTCTTCCCGGCTGATCGCTTCGACGCATCTCAGAAGGGCGAGACCGCCGCCAGGCACGATTCCCTCGGCCACCGCGGCCTTGGTGGAACTGATGGCGTCGTCGAGCGCTTCCTTCTTCGCCTTCATCTCGGCCTCGGTCGGGGCGCCGACGCGGACCACCGCGACGCCGCCGGACAGCTTGGCAAGCCGCTCTTCGAGCTTTTCGCGGTCATAGTCGCTGGTCGTTTTTTCGATTTCGCGCCGAATTTGCGCAATCCGGCCATCAATCCGCGCACGGTCGCCACCGCTGCCGATCAGCGTCGTATTTTCCTTGTCCGCGACGACCCGTGCGGCACGACCGAGCTGTTGCAGCGTCACGTTCTCGAGCTTGAAACCCAGATCTTCGGAGATGACCTGCGCACCGGTCAGAATCGCGATATCTTCCAGCATCGACTTGCGCCGATCGCCGAAGCCGGGCGCCTTGACCGCGCAGCCCTTGAGCACCCCGCGAAGCTGGTTGACGATCAGGGTCGCGAGCGCCTCGCCTTCGATATCCTCGGCGACGATCAGCAACGGCCGGCCCGATTTGGCGACCTGCTCGAGCACAGGTATGAGATCGCGCAGCGCGCCGATCTTGTGGTCGCAAAGCAGGACGAACGGATCTTCCAGCACGGCCTCCATGCGCTCCGCGTCGGTGACGAAGTAGGGCGATATGAAGCCACGGTCGAATTTCATGCCTTCGACGACATCCAGCGTGGTTTCCGTGGTCTTGGATTCCTCGACCGAGATCACGCCGTCGCCGCCGACTTTCTCGATGGCATCGGCGACCAGCGCGCCAATCGCTGGGTCGTTGTGGGCTGATAATGGTTGCGACCTGCGCCTTTTCCGCTTTCGTCTTCACCGGCCGCGACATGGCGTGCAGCGCCTCGATCGCGACGCGTGCCGCCCGATCGAGCCCGCGCTTGAGATCGATGGCGCTGGCGCCGGCGACGACATTGCGCACGCCATCGGCGAGGATGGCATGGCGAGGATGGTCGAGGTGCTGGTGCCATCGCCGACGACATCGCCGGTCCTCTCGGCGGCCTGGCGAAGCACTTGGGCGCCGAGGTTCTCCTCGGCGTCCTTGAGATCGAATTCCTTGGCGATGGTGACGCCGTCGTTGCAGACGATCGGCGCGCCCCAGCTCTTCTGGATGAGGACCGATTTCGACTTCGGGCCCGAGCGTGACGCGCACGGCGTCGGCAAGAAGTGTCGCGCCCCGCAAGACCTTTTCGCGGGCGGCTGAATGAAACAGGATTTGCTTGTGGGCCATCGCCGCCTCTTTGTCATCAGTCGGTGTGATCGAGCCCACCGGCCTCACCGGCCCGTTTCCGATGCGGGTGCAGGCCGCCGGTTGTCGCTATTTTGTGGTTACGGGAATCGTCTTCTGCTTCTTCTGCGCCTCGGGAGACTTCGGAAGAGTGATGGTCAAGACGCCGTTCTTGAAGCTGGATTCGATCTTGTCGGCGTCGACGCTGCCGGGAACTTGCAGCGAGCGGCGGAACGAGCCGTAGCGACGTTCGGACACGTAACGATCCTTGGTTTTTTCTTCCTTCTCTTCCCGCTTTTCGCCCTTAATGGTCAGCATGCCGTTGGCAAGTCGGACATCGATATCCTTGACATCGAGGCCAGGCAGCTCAGCCGTGACCTCGAATGCCGTATCCTTCTCGACGATATCGATCGCCGGCGTGACGTTGAAACCAAAGTCACGGCGCCAGAACAATTTAATGTCGGGATAGCGGACGAAATAGCGGGGCCTGGAGAAACCCACCCTGGAAATCATGAAATAGCCGATCGACCTGGTTGCGCAGGGCCTCGAAGGGCTGCCAGTCTGCCGTCTTGCTAAGCTGTGCTGGCTGAGGCGCTTCTGTCTTGATGGGTAATTTTGTGGCTGCTTCCGCCATGACAAATACTCCCTTTGGGTTGCCTTTTGAGGAACATATGCCCGGGGCGGTGGGATTCCTTGATCTCTGTCAAGCGTTGCCGGCCCTGTGGCTTCGCGGGGGGGGGATCAATGCGATGATGAAATGCGCCACCACGGCAAGGACGCCACTGATCAACAGCGCGTAACGCACTCCCAGCAGATTTGCGGATACGCCTGCCAACAAACTGCCGATGGAAAGCCCGCCGCGCATTGCGAGCACATAAAGACTGATGATCCTGCCAGCCCAAAGCCATGGGGCCACCGACGCCAGGCTTACCCGCAACGAACCCAAGACCAGCGTTCAGGCGACCTTGCTGTCGTTCTTGATCGAAGCCTTGTAGCGCTGCAGGGCAACGGCCGCGTCGCCGGAGACGATCAGGGCTTCCAGAATTCTCGACAAGAACTGGAAGTCTTCCTTGCCGAGTGATCCAAATTCGACATCGTTGATTTCGCGCTGATAGGGCGCGAGGCTGCGCAACAGATATTTTCCCTTCTCGGTGATGGCGAGGGAAATCCGGCGCCGGTCGACGCTATCCTGCGTCTTTTCGACCAGACCGAGAACCTGCAGCTTGCTGGTGACCGTGGTGATGAACGCGCCGCTCATGTGCAGATGATCGGCGACGGTCTTGACGTTGACATCGCCGTCCAGGGCGAGATGACCAATCGAAATCAGGATCGTGTATTCGATGCCGGCCAGGCCGATCTGCCGGGCGTGGCCGTCGCGGATCGCTTCGTGCCGTGCCATGAAGGCAAAGATATTGTGCACGAGCTTTCGAAAGTCCCGATCGGTATCGTCGTTGAGCAGTTCGGGGCGCGTCACCGTTAACGGCAGCGATCCCTTCGGCTTCGCGCCATCGTGGCGGCGGGGGATCTGGTTGCGCTCGGACTTGGTTTTTTGGCGCGACACTCGCTTCTCCAGAATTGGCCGAAGTATAAGAGGCTAGCTGATGACGGGCAGGACGTTGATGTCGTAAGCGTGTTTCAACGTGCGTCCGAGAACGGGATCTTCGAGCTCCATCTCAAAGCGGGTCGCAGGCCGGATGCCCCCGATCGCTGCAAGGGTTCCGCAATACATCACGGTATTGGGCGCAAGCGCGGATCCATAGCGCGCGATCAGGTCGGCGGGCGGCCGCATCCCGGATAGCGTGCCGTCCTGGTAAGCCAGGCGCTTGCCGTCGATGGTCGCGAACGATCGCAATTTAAGTTGGTCCCAGTGGTCGACGACCTCGTCGAGGGCCCAGAGATCGCGGCCAAGCTGCTTGGCGCATAGCTGCTTCGACAGCGCAATGCCCTGGGTCTCGGCCTTGCGGTCGGTATGGTCCGAGCCGACCGCCAGACAAAGCTTGTCCTCGACGGCGACGATGACGGGCTCGACTTCGCCGGACGTATCCGGTCCCAGAACCTCGACCACCGGTGCCTGCGTGAGATTGAGAATGCTGTTGCGGTAGAACACGGGGACGGAAGAAGGACGAGGTACGCCGATGGCGGCCAGCTCTTCGATGTGATGGCGTAACGCGGCCTCGTCGCGGCCGGTCCAGCCGGCGACAATGAGCGCTGCGGGTTCCAGCGTAATGGGCCGCTGGCCCTGCCGGGCGTGAAGGTCGAAACGAAGCATGCCGCCGGTGTTCCCCGAAAAAGACTTTGAAAACTAGCTAAGTCCTAACGTATATTAGAATTCTCGTTCCAGAGAACATGATTCCCGCCGATTTCGCGACGCGCTTCTGCAGTTTCCAGCCGGCGTCGATTGAAGCGTTCAAATGGCAGAAGGACCAAAAGCTAATGGGCGTTAACAAGGAACATAAGGAATTCCACGCGGTCGACATGTCCACGGGGTGGGAAACTCCGGCCGGCTATCCGGCGGGCATCCAGCAGAAAATCCTGTCCGGCGGTCTCGATGAGAACAACAAGCGCGGCTCGCGTTCGCGGCTGCTTCGTTTCGCGCCCGGCGTCTACACGACCAAGCCGTTCGTCCACGATTACTGGGAAGAGGTCTATCTCATCTCGGGCGATCTGACGGTCGGCAACGACGAGAGAGGTGAAGGCGGAACGGAATTCGCGCCGAATACCTACGCCTCGCGGCCGCCGGGGGCCTATCACGGCCCCTTCAAGTCGAAGAACGGCTGCATGCTGTTCGAAATCCACTATTTCGATCCGGTCTGACAGCGTCGCCGGAGCCCTCAATGGGCCGAGGCAAAATCCTGCATCACGTTCGACCTGGCAATTCTCGCCTGGCGCGTCGTGGCCGGCGTGTTGCGGCTGCGGCCGACGAAGCGCGGGACGCCCGCGCTCACCACCGCGCCGATCGCGGCAATATCGCCATGTCTGATCGCTGCCAGCGCGGTGGCCTGCGTGCCGCCGTCGGGCGCATCGAGCAGCACGATGTCGGCGGCATTGCCTGCTTTCAGGAAGCCGCTGTCGAGACGATACACCTTCGCGTTGTTGCCTGACGCCGCGCAGATCGCCTGTTCGGGAGTCATCTCGGTCAGGCTCGCCAGATGCGCCATGGTATAGAGGATGCCGAGCGGCATGATTCCGCTGCCGGTCGGCGTGTCCGTTGCAATAATGAAACGATCGAACGCATCATGCTGCATTGCGAGCCGACCGCATAACAGAGTAGTCCGCAAATTGCCCGCGGTGCACACCTGCAGCGCCATGGTGCTTTCTTTGATGACGCGCTCGAAATCCCGGTCCGGCATCGCCGTCGGGCCGCCATTGATGTGGAATGATACGTCTGGATGCATCTTGAGCAAATGGTCGCCGGTGATGGCGCCAGAGCCGGGAATCGATGAGCCGCCGGTGTGACAGGTGGTGATGAGCCCCGCGGCCTTGGCGTCGGCCACCATCGGCACATAATCGTAAGCGGTCTTCACCGCGCCAAATCCGGCTTTCGCCAGTCCGACGCCCTTGCTCGCCAGCTCGACGAAATCTTCCTTCTTGAGGGCGGGTTCGAGGATGACGGAGCCCGCGATCACCCGCATGCCGCCCGGCCGATAATCTGCAAAGCAGCGCTGTGCCGCCAATGCCAGCGCCTTGACGCCTTCAACGTCGCGCGGGCGGCCGGGAACATGCACTTCGGACGCCGAGATCGATGTAGTGACGCCGCCGTGTAGATAGCTCTCGAGGTAGCCGACCGTGCGCTGGCGGGGCGTGTAATCGCCAAAGGTAATGTGAACGTGGGAATCGATCAGGCCTGGAATCGCGGTCATCCCGCCAGCGTCGATCACCACATCCGCGCTCTCGATCGCCGCGGGCGACGCGGTTCCGACGCTTACGATCTTGCCGCCGTCCGCAACGATGCAGTCGCCTGCGGCGATCGGCGCGCGCCAGTCGCCGGAAACGATTTCCCCGAGATTGACGATCGCTATTTTCATGGTTGCGTCACCGTCAATGCGTCGCGCCGCTCAATTCGTCCGCCAGCGAATAGGACGATAGCAGGTTATCCACGACCCCCGTTGCGGAATTCCAGTCGTAAGTCCTGAAGCTGTGACCGGCGGTGACGAAACGCGCGCCCGCATAGAACATCTCGTATTGCTGATGCCGCGATCCGAATTCGGAGCCGATCGCGTCCCAGCATGCCTTGAGGAACTTGACCTTGTCTTCCGGCTCCATCGCCGCGGCCCGCTGGGTCGTGTGGATGATCTTCTTGAGCATCGGATCCTTGAAGTCGTCAATTGAAGAAGGCAGCATGATCAGCGCGCCTCCGGAAAGGTCTCGGATCGAGTTGACGAATTGGGGATAGAGATCCTGGGTCAAAACCTGGGCCGAGTACATGAAATGCTTGTTCGGCACCCAATATTCGCCGACTTTCGATCCGCTGGCCTCCATGCCCGACAGCATCGCCTCCACCATACTGGCTTGGGCGGCCATGTAACCGAGCTTCTCGCTGATCGAGGGAATTTTGGTGGTGCCGATGGCCTCGGTCAACCGACGCGCCAGACCCAACAGGAACTTGATCTTCACCGACAGGCGAATCTGCGCCTGATAGTTTTGAAAGGAGTGTCCCTGCGTATCGTGAAACTGCTGCCGGCACACGTCGGTATCGCGGTAGACGAACAGGCGGTCCCACGGCACCTTCACATCATCGAAATAGATCAGCGCGTCATTTTCGTCGAATCGCGAAGACAGCGGATTGTCGAATATCGACACCGCTGAGGATTCGTATGATTTGCGTGACAGGATTCGGATGCCCTTGGTGTTGATCGGCAGGGCGCAGGAGAATGCGAGATCTTCCTCGCCAGGCTTCAATGGCTGAAGATTGGCAACCAGGACCTCGTTCGCCAGGACAGAACTCGTGCCGAGCATCTTGGCGCCACGGATGGTAATGCCGCCGCTGTCCTCATCGACGATGCGGGCGACGAGACTGTCGGCCTGTTGGCTCCAGTCCTTCGCGCGTTCGGCCTGAGGGTTGATGATCACATAAGTCAGAAACAGGTCGCTTTTGGCAGCGTAGTCAAAATAGTCCGCGAATGCCTTGGCCCGGTCAGGGCTGTGCTTCCTGAACACGTCGATGCCCATCCTTTGGCCGACCAGGGCCGAGGCGACGTGATCCGGGGAGCGACCCATGAAGCCGTAATGGATCTGGGCCCACGCCTGCAGCGCCTTGCGGCGCTGAACCATCTCGTCATAGCTGCGCGGCATCTGCCAGGCGCGGTTGACACGGCGGTTTGAGCCTTCCGGCTTGAACGTCATCAGCTCGATATTTTCCGGCTGCGCCTGAAAGTCGTACAGCGCACCTGCCGATTGTACCGCATTCCGAAACGCCGGATGGGTCGTGACATCAGGCACCAGTTGTCCATCAATATAGACCGTGCGACCGTCTCTCAGCGACGCAATGTGTTCGGCACCAGTCTTTGCAACCGTCATGGGCGACCCCGCTCAGAAAACTGTCTGTCCGTACTTTCTTCGTGCCACTTTATACGAGACCATCTTCGCCCTTGATGTCCGACGCCGACAGGCCGCCGACACGGTGATTGGGCCGTCCGCGCGTGGCGTAGACCGCAATGATCGCGATCTCGTCAGGTTGTGGCGCATCGGGCAGCATGATCGTCATTCCATCGTAGTGCGATCGTACATAAAGCGCGTCCTTGTGCGCCAGCGGCACGTCGATCGTGCTGCCCGGCCCGCCGCGCTTGGTCATGGAAGAAATCCACGCTTTTCCGCCCCCGACCGCCTCGCGCATGACGTTGCCGAACACGGTCGTCAGCATCGCGTTGCCGTGTTCCTGTTCGCCGTTGATGCCGACAATGGCAGCCTTGCCGTAACTTACGGCCTTGTCGGGCGCCAGCAGCTGCACGGCGATCGCACAGATTTCACGCCCCACGGTCTCGCTCGCTTTGGTGAGCGGAGACAGGTCCTTTTCGAAACGGCCGGCGAAGGGATTGTCGAGAATCGCAACGGCTGCGGCTTTTCGCAGCCGCGGTGAAACGTCCTGTCCGTCCTGGCTGCGGATCTCGTCCAGAAACGTGAGCACTCGTTTGATTTTCATTTTGCCCACGCCCTTTGCGCCAGCCCGCGATTTCTATCAATTAATTACATAACAAACGAAGCTTTTCAAGCTGGCTATCCGATGGTAGCGTCCATGATCGGAAATCGGATTGCCGATGCCGATGCAGGCCGGATGGCATGCGGCATGCATCGGTACGGCAATCGGTGAGGCAATAGTTGCGGCACTGGTCGTGACCGTCGGGGCAGTTTGCAGGCGTGAAACCAATCCAGATCACGGTAATGAGGAGACTGGCATGAAGTCGGGCTTGAGCAGAGCGCTGTGTGTCGCCGGACTAGGCGCGTTGTTGACGACTGCGGCCGCAGGCCCGGGGTTTGCGCAGCAGGCCGACCGCGAGATCGTGCTGGGAGCGATCGTGCCCAGCAGCGGTCCATTTGCGGAATGGGGCCGCGCCAACACCGTAACCCTTCAGATGCTCGAGAAACAGATCAATGGCGGCGGCGGCATCAACGGCGCAAAGCTGCGCATCGCGATCCTCGATGACGCAACCAAACCCGCGCAAGCCACCAACAACCTGCGCAAGCTGGCCGGTGACGACAAGGCGCTGGCGGTTGCCGGACCCCTGACCAGCAGTGCAGCGGAAGTCACATTCCCGGTCGCAAACGAGATGAAGATTGTTGCGACATCGCAGGCGTCCTCGAAACCGGGCGTCGCCAAGCTCAATCGGCCGTGGGCTTTCCGCAATACGATCGATGAGGGCGTGCTCGGCCGCACCACCGTCCCGTATTACAAGAAAAGCTTCAACATCAAGTCTGTCGCGATCATCTTCGACGCCAAGGACGCAACTGCGGCGACCGTCGGCAGCAGGATCATGCCGGCCTTGATGAAGGAGAACGATATCGAGGTGCTGAACGCCAGCGATCCGCTGTCGTTCAACACCGGCGATCTCGACGTCAGTGCGCAGGTCACCAAGATGAAGGCGCTCAATCCGGACGGCGTCGTGGTCAGCGCGGATTACAGCCAGGCGGTCACGGTCATTCGTGAAATGAAGCGGCAGGGCATGATCAAGCCGGTAGTCGGGTCGACCCAGCTGATATCGTCGGCGATCCTCAAGGCCGCGCCGGAAATACCGATCGTTGCGCCTGCCACCTTCTATGCCACCATGAAAGGCGACAAGCCCGAGAAATTCGTCGGCGAACTGCAACCCCTGCTGCGCAAGACGAGCGGTCTGCCGCCTGAAATCGAGCCCAGCATGTATGATGCGAACATCTACGAGATCGTCAGTATCTATATCGATGCGATCAAGGCGACAGGCGTGACCGGAAAACCGGAAGACCTGGAAGCCGATCGGGCCAAGATCCGCGATTACATGGCAAAGCTGGCCGGCTTCCCGGGTTTGGGCGGTCCGATCGGTTTCAACGATGATGGGGACGCCATCAAGGCATTCTATATCTTGCAGGGCGAGAGCGGGGCCTGGCAATCGAAGGTGCGCGGCTGCAGCGCGGCGCCCGGACACCCCGGGTGCTGACGCCCCGGATTTGGACGCCCATTCCCAGCCAGAAGGCAAATCAGACCGGTGCTCCTCCAGCAGCTCGTTAACGGCCTGACGTTGGGAGCGGTCTATACCCTGATCGCCCTGTCGTTTTCGCTCGTGATGGGCATTCTGGGCGTGCTCAATCTGGCGATCGCCGAGCTTTTCATGCTCGGAGGGTATTTCGGCTTTGCGGCCATTCTCGCGAAGCTGCCGCTGCCGGTGGCGCTGCTCGCGGGCATGGCCGGCGCGGCGCTGGTGGCTGCGGTGATCGAGAGGGTCGGGTACCGGCCGTTCCGCGATGCGCCGGTGGTGACGCCGATGCTCAGCACGCTCGGCTTTTCGATCATCCTGCAAAACGTCGCGACCAACATCTGGGGCTCCGATCCACTGCAGTTGCCGGATGAGGTTCTTGGCCGGCGATTCACGCTTGGTCCGGTCAGCGCCAGCGCGATGCAACTCACCATCGTCGGCGCGACCGTGGTTCTGGTCGCGCTGCTGGCCTTCGTCGTGCAACGCACCGCGATGGGGCGCGCGCTGCGCGCCGTCGCCGAAAATCGTGACGTCGCCCGCCTGCTCGGTGTTTCGGCCGGCCCCCTCACTCTGCTGGCTTTCATGTTGTCGGGCGCTCTCGCCGGCGCTGCGGGCGTGCTGATTGGCCTGCATTATGCGGCAATAACTCCCTATATCGGCGTGGAAATAGGCCTGAAGGCTATCGCCGTCATGGTGGTCGGCGGCACCGGTCGCATCTGGGGGGCGCTTATCGCCGGTCCGCTTATCGGTGTGGCGGAAGTCATGACGACGGCTTATGGCGGATCGCAAATTCGCGACTTCGTCGTCTATGGATTGATGATCGTGATCCTGCTGCTGAGGCCACAGGGCCTGTTGGGTGGTGCCCGCACCGAACAGGGCCCACGCGTATGATGTCGACCTATTACGCCGGCTTGCTGGCTGATGTGGGCATTCTGCTGCTTGGGGCGTTGAGCGTTTACATCATTCTGGCGACCGGCCAGCTATCGCTCGGCAATGCCGGCTTCATGGCCATCGGCGCCTATCTGACGTCTTACCTGACCGTGACGATGGGAGTCCCCTTGACCCTGGCGCTTGTCATCGCGGCGGCCGCCTCAGGCGCAATCGGCGTGATCATCGGTTTCCCGGCACTGCGCCTCAGAGGAATATATCTGGCAATGGCAACGCTTGGATTCGGCGAAATGGTCCGAAGCTTCTTCCTGAATTTCGACGCGATGGGCGGAGCCGGGGGATTCCACGGCATGCGCCACGTCTCGCTGGGTTATATCTGGACGTGGGCAGCCGTCATCCTGCTTCTGGTTGCGATCCTGGAGCATTCGCAGATCTGGCTCGAATTGCGCGCAGTCCGTGATGACGAAACCGCCGCAGCCCTGGTCGGGCTCGACACCACGACCATCAAGGTTGGGGCGTTTGGTTTCGCGGCGGCGGTGGCGGCGGTTGCCGGCGGCCTGTTCGCGCACCATCATGTTTACATCGAACCCGGCAACTTCAGCTTCGAGCGGTCAATCGACTTCGTGCTCGCCGTGATCCTCGGCGGCTCGACCGTCGGCGCGGGCGCGCTCGTCGGAGCGCTGCTCCTTGTCATGTTGCCCGAACATCTGCGCTTTCTGGCGGACTGGAGATTCGCGGTGTTCGGCGCGCTGTTGGTTGCGATGCTGCTGGTGCGGCGCCAGGGAATTCTCGACCGTTCGTTGTTCGGAATTTTCAGACTTCGGCGCTCCGCATGACCGGCAAACAACAGCCGCGGCTTGAGGCGGCGGGCATCACCAAGATGTTCGGGGGCATCCGCGCCCTCAATGACATTTCCCTTGAGGTGCTGCCGAAGCAGATCGTCGGCATCATCGGCCCGAACGGCGCGGGCAAAACCACGACCTTCAACGTGATTACCGGAGCTTATCGCCCCAGCAAAGGCGAGGTGCGGCTCGACGGCAAAGCGGTCACTGCTGAACCATCCCACCTGATCGCGCGCGCAGGGATTGCCCGAACCTTTCAGAACATCCGCCTGTTCGGGGATATGACGGTGTGGGAGCATTTGCTCGTCGCGCAGCCGCATGGCGACTTTACATTGCGCCGTCTCTTGCCGACGCGCTGGGCCGATCCGCAGGCCTTCCGGCGCGCCGAGGAAATTCTCGAATTCCTCAAGCTCGCGGACGTGAAGGACCGGATTGCGCGTTCGCTGCCCTATGGCATCCAGCGCAGGGTGGAAATCGCCCGCGCGATCAGTGCGCGGCCAAAGCTGTTGCTGCTCGACGAGCCGGTCGCAGGAATGAACCACGACGAGGCGGACGATATCCGGCGGCTGATCCTGAAGCTGCGCGATAGCGGGTTGAGCATTCTGCTGATCGATCACGACATGGCATTCGTCATGAACCTTTGCGATTACCTCTACGTACTGGATTTCGGCGTGATGATCGCGCAAGGCCGGCCCGATCAGATCCGCAGCAATCCGGTCGTTCTCGATGCCTATCTCGGACACGCCACGTGATGCTTGAAATCCGCAATCTTCATGTAAGTTACGGAGCCATCTCTGCGGTGCGCGGCGTCGACCTTGACGTCGCGGCGGGCGAGATCGTCGCGCTGGTCGGCGCCAACGGCGCCGGCAAGACGACCATCGCCCGCGCGATCGCGGGCCTTCTGCCCTACCAGGGAGAAATCCGCTATGCCGGGCGCCTGCTCAAGCCAAACAGTGCCGAACGGAATCTGCGTCTCGGCGTCGCTCTGGTGCCGGAGGGCCGGGGCATTCTCTCCAGTATGACCGTCGGGGAAAATCTCCTGATGGGCCTATATACCCGCATCGACAAGGATCAAGCTGCCGCGGATCTGGCGGATGTCCAGAGCCGCTTTCCGATCCTGGCCGAACGGAGAGATACGATGGCAAGTCTGCTAAGCGGCGGCGAACAACAGATGCTCGCAATAGCGCGCGCGCTGCTGTCGAAACCGAAATTGCTGCTGCTCGACGAGCCGTCGCTCGGGCTTGCGCCAAAAATGACGGATTTCGTGTTCGAAATGGTGCTGCGCCTGCGGGACGAAGGACTGACGGTGCTGCTGGTCGAACAGAAGGCGAGGCAGGCGCTGAAGATCGCAGGCCGCGCTTACCTGATGGAGACCGGGCGGATTCTGACTTCGGGTCCCGCGCGAGAACTCCTCGAAGACCACGTTCTTGCGAACGCATTCCTGGGCGCCGGGGCAAGCAAGGCCTGAGATCGTCCACCTGGGAAATCACTTTGGTACCGCGCGAGAGTTTTTCGGTCACACGCGGCCAATTGAGCTTCGGAACTTCCGCCGAGGCTGTAAAAACAGGCAAATCGAAACTTGCTTGGCTGCGTCAAGTTCTGTGTGGTCAACCCAGGCCGATACGCCGTCTTAGTTCCGGTTTCTGGGCGAGGACATCGACCAGCCAGAGGTACGCATCGTTCGGCCGTGTCCAGGGCCTGGGCTGACGAGCCATAGCTGGCGCCCGAATAGTGCTGTACCGGCGTCCATTGCCCGCCGTCTTCGATGTCCCGCCGAAATTCCTCGAACCCATAGCTGCCGTCTGGCCTCGAAAAGATATCGACGCATCTGTCGTGCTCGGAATTCTCGACACTGACAAAAACGGTCCACGACTTGTCGAGACGCTTTGACACGAGGGTTTGTCTCCGTGGGGCGGGCCTGCGGTATCTCAACCCCGGTAGCATCCGGAACACATTGGCTCAACTCGGCGAGCGGCGCTCCACCAGCCCTGGGGCTTTCAAGTTCTGGAGCCAGAACCGCGGTCACTGGGGCGGCTAATGCGGTAGAGCGGGACGAGACACAAGCCCAAAGCCGATCGGTGTACAGGGCAAGACCGCAGTGATATAAAATTCATGGGGGCTGGCAGAGCTTGTGACATTGATGACGCAACGGATTGTATCCGATCTACAGAACCTCGGACTTCGAAGTGGCGACACTGTTTTGGTCCGATGTGCCGCGAAAGCCATTAATGTCGAGACGGGAAGTCCAGCCAAGGCATTGTTCGACGGTATTTTTCATACGATTGGCCCGACTGGAACAATCGTGGCGCTCTCGTTCACGTCGGATTATTATTTTTGGCAAAAGCAGCGCGCCGCGCAGTTCCCATTTCATTCGAGAACAAAATCGGACACGGGTGCCCTACCTCGAATCGTTCTGGATCACCCTTCTTCGGTAAGAAGCAGGCACCCCACGAATTCATTTGTCGCGATTGGCCCAAATGCCAATGCGATCGTGCAAGGCCACGATGAAAGTTCGACCAGCTTCTTTCCGATCAAGAATTTGATCGATTTGGGCGGCAAGCTACTGCTGGTGGGATGCGTCGATTCCAGTCCGGGCTTTAGCACCGTCCATCGCGTACAGGAGGATTTGGGTCTCGCGGATAAAACCCTCATGAGCCGACTGCGTGGATGCGCGGTGCAGGAAGGCGACGATATCCGCTGGTTTGAACGAAAAGATATCGCGGGATGCAGCGCGGATTTCGGAAAATTCTACAGGCACTATGAATCTGCAGGGATACTGCGGACGGGCCTTGTCGGAGGTGCCTACTCTATTTTCGCCGATGCCGCCGCCGCATATAACGTGGAACGCAAGATAATGGAGAAAGATCCAACCGCGGCTTTTTGCGACGATCCTGGTTGCACGTCGTGTGGGCTTCGAACATACGCGCCGGCGCGAATGACGAGGTTCTTTCTGTCCGTGCCGCGAAAAGTCGCTCGCCGTCTTCTTGGATAGCGCCGTATGATCGAGTTTTCCCACGGGTTTGTATCGATTGGTTGCGATCGGCCGGTGCCGCTCGCCGGTCGAGCCGGATCGCCGCGCGTCGTGGGAGACGCCGAGGGTGCCCTGGAAGCAAACATATTGGCGGTGTTTTCCGCGGGCGTTTGCCGGGCGGTTTTCATTTCGATCGACGTCTTGTTCGTTGGTCGCGAACTCAGCGACATCCTTTTGTCAGCGTGCGCCGACTTCGGCGTGGCCAATGAGAATGTGTTGATCACGGCAACCCATACGCATACCGCTCCGGCATTGGAGGACACCAAGCCGGCACTGGGCCACCGTTGCGATGACCACTTCGCCGATGTGCGAAGGAAATTAACTCGGCTGGTGTCGGATGTGCTTAACGCGCGTCCCGAGCAAGGCAAGGTAACAAAAGGTCGATCTGCCATCGACGCCAGCGTAAATAGGCGACGTCCCTGGCATCTACCCCAGTTGACCCGCCGCGGAGTCCAGTTCGAACGGACCGTGTTTGCGCCCAACGGAAGCGGCACAGTAGATCCCCTTATAACCGCGATCGTCATTCAAGGTGAGCGCACCGCGGTGGTTTGGCACTATACCTGTCACACCTCGGGATTTCCGGAAGAAAAGATAAGCGCCGATTACCCGGGTATCGTCCGGCAGGCGCTGAGACAAAGATTTGGCAAAGACACTGCCTCGATATTACTGCAGGGCTTTACGGGAGACATTCGTCCCGTTAGCGGGGCGCGGCCTCCGGGTTTAATGCCGCTGGTCCGCCGCGCGGTTCAAGGGCCGTGCTTCTACCATATGGAAGTTGAAAACTGGCATGGCTGGGCAAAAACGATTTCCAATGGGGTGATGCAGGCAATTGATGCTGCGGTCCCGATCGACGATGACGTGCCAATGTCAGGCCGAATTGCCTCGACGACGCTTGACAAGGTGATGTCAGGAGGAAGCCGGAATCGCCTGGTCGAAGTCCAGCACCTTCGTTGCTTTGGCGAAAGGATCATAGCGGTGAGCGCTGAACCGCTATTGGGTTTGAAAGACCTTTGCCCCACGGATTCTCTTTTGGTTGGCTACAGCCGGGATGTATTCGGATATTGGCCCCGAGAAATACAGCTCGATCTGGGCGGCTATGAGGTGAATGGCTTCAAGGATTGGTTCGGGGTCTCCCACCCGTGGCAATCCGGCCTGGACGATGTTTTCTCCGGGCTCGTGAAATATTGACGACGCCACCTTTGGGCTGACGCCGGCCCGGAATGTCGCCGGTGCGCCATCTAGAGTTGCCGTTTCTCGAATGGATAGCCGCCATGACAGGCGGCCTCCACCCTGTCGCCCATGGGGCGAGCCAGTATTGATTTTTGCCGAACAACCCTTAGAAATCGACGCCATGAAGCTTTGGCGTTGAGCGCGGCGCCAAAGTTCTAGATAATCAAGAAAAGATAGCGGCGGACGCCCCTCAAGAACATCGCCGATCTTGGAAACACGGGAGGATGGCTTGGTCAGGGCAACGACACTGCGCGAGCTGCTGCAGCGCGACGGCTGTTTGACGCTTCCAGGCGTCTTTGATGGCATTTCGGCAAAAGTGGCGGCGAGCGTGGGTTTCGACGCGCTTTACATGACTGGATATGGTGTCGTCGCATCCGCTCTTGGTGCCGCTGACGCTGGCACCGCGACCTTCACGGAGATGCTTGACCGCGTGCGCTGCATCGCCGGCGCCATCAGCGTTCCATTCATTGCCGACGGCGATACCGGCTATGGCGGATTGCTGAATGTCGATCGCACCGTGCGCGGCTATGCGGCCGCGGGCGCTTCCGGTATCCAGCTGGAGGATCAGGAATTCCCGAAGAAGTGCGGCCACACCGAATTCCGCCGCGTCATCCCGGCCGATGACGCCGTCGCCAAGATCCGCGTCGCGGTCGATGCGCGGCCAAGCCGCGACTTTCTCATCGTTGCCCGGACAGACGCGCGCTATGCCGAAGGGATGGACGCCGCCTTGCGGAGGGCTGACGGGTTCCTGAATGCCGGCGCCGATGTGCTGTTCGTCGAGAGTCCCGAGAGCCTGGAGGAATTGCGCCGTGTCGCTGAAACCTTCAAGGGCGCGACACTGTTGGCGAACATGGTCGAGGGCGGTCGCACCCCTTATTTGTCGACGGCCGAGCTGGCGGCGATGGGCTTCAAGATCGCGCTTTACCCCGGTTCCGGCTTCCTGACGGCGGCTGGCGCCCTGCAGCTTGTCTATCGTCACCTGAAAACAGCCGGAATAGGCACTGGCAGCCAAGCTCCGATGCTGCCGTTCGCCGACATGAACAATTTGATGGGTTTTCCGGCAGTGCATGCCTTCGAAAAGCGCTACGGCCCGGCTAGGCCGGATCAATCGAAATAGGAACACGTCATGGCAAAGGGAAAAACGCTCGCCCAAGTTTGTCTTGTCCTGGGTCTGGCTGCGGCGATCGCCGCCTGGAAATCGCCGGCAGCCCAGGCCGAGACGATCACCGTCACCCACTGGGGCGGGCAGTTCTACGGCGTGCCCTATGCGGTCGCCATGGCGAAGGGCCTGTTCAAGAAAAACGGCGTGGATGTCACGGGTATCCTGACCGCAGCGGGCGGCGGCACGGCGGTCCGCAACACGCTGGCTGGCGGAGTTCCTTTCGGGGAGGTTTCACTGGCGGCGGCCGTCCAGGCGATCAATTCCGGCCAGAAGCTCATCATCATCGGTGCCGGCGCTCAAAGCGTCGCCGACCAGATGTGGGTGGTGAAGAAGGATTCGGCGCTGAAGCGGCATCAAGGATCTGGTCGGCAAGCAAATTGCCTATACCGCGCCCGGCTCGGTGAGCAACATGCTGATCCTGATGGCGCTGAAGGCCAGCGGATTGACCCAGCAGCAGGTGAAACTCGTGCCGGCCGGCGATCTCGGCGCCAACATCTCCGCCGTCAGCAGCGGCGCGATCGATGCCGGCTTCTCCGACGAACTGATCTACGCGCAGAACAAGGAACTGGTGAGACCCCTCTTCATGGTGCGCGACATATTGGATCCGCGCATGATGCAGACCGTGATGATCACGACCGCGGAATATGCCGCGGGCGCATCCCGATATCATCAAGGGCCTGATCGCGGGCCGCCGCGAGGGGCTCGCCTACACGCTGGAGCATCCCGGACGAGGCTGCCGACATTACCGCCAAGGCCTACAGCAATCCAAACGTCGATCTCTTCCGGGCGCATATTCACGAACTCATCAAGGAAAATTATTGGAGCGATGGTCGGCTCGATTACGCGGTCATGAACCACATGGTCGAGGGATCTGCAGATCACCGGACAGATCAAGGGCGACGTCGATTGGCCGAAATACGTCGACACCTCCTATTTGCCGCCCGATCTGCGCTCGTCACAATGAGCACCCCGGCGTTGACCGAGCCATCGCATGTCGTGCTCAATGAGGTGGTCCGCCGTTACGAAGGGCCGCCCGCAGTGCACGCCCTCGGCCCGATCGATCTGGTGCTGCGCCGCGGCGAGTTCTTCTCCGTCGTCGGGCCATCGGGCTGCGGCAAGTCGACGTTGCTCGACGTGCTCTGCGGACTTGTTCGCCCGACGAGTGGCAGCGTGCAGTTCGAGGGCAGGGAGCTCCGCGGTGAGGTTCCGGACGGCATCGGCGTCGTGTTCCAGGACGATTCGAGCATGCCATGGCTAAGCGTCCGCCAGAATGTCGCCTTTGGTCTGCGCACCTCCGACCTGTCGGAAAAGGAAATCACGGAGCGGGTTGATCATGCCGTCAGCTTCATGGGGCTGGCCCAGTTTGCCGGTCATTATCCGGCGCAGCTCTCCGGTGGCATGCGGCAGCGGGTCTGCATCGCGCGGACACTGGTGCTGCGGCCGCGCCTGATCCTGCTCGACGAGCCCTTCGGCGCGCTGGACCAGCAGACGCGGCTGCTGATGGGCGATGAACTGCTGCGGCTCTGGCGCGAGACCGGCGCCACCGTGCTGCTCATCACCCATGCCCTGGACGAGGCGGCGATGCTGTCGGATCGTGTCGGCGTCATGAGTGCGCGGCCGGGCCGATTCATCGACATGGTCGAGACCGGTTGGCCGCGCGATCGCGACAGCCGTATCGTCTCGGATCCGGCATTCGGCACGGTGACCGCGCGTTTGTGGTCGTCGCTCCGCGAGGAATCGCTCAAGACGATGGGCCGGGCGGCATGACGCGGCGACGCGCCGCTCTCTTCGTCCGCATCGCCGTATTGGCGGGATTGGTCATCTTGCTGGAGATTTGCTGCCGCACCGGCATCATCGATCCATTGACCGTCATCCCTCCCAGCGAAATGATCGTCTCGATGGTCGATCACATCGGCTCGGGCGAATTCAACGAGAGCATCGTGAATACGTTCTCGACCATCATTCTCGCCTTCGTTCTGGCGATCGGGTGCGGCACTCTTGCAGGTGCGCTGGTGCACCGCTCGTCGCGGCTGCGCGATGTCGCCGATCCGCTGCTGGCATCGTACTACTCCGTGCCGACATTCATTTTCTATCCGCTTGCTGGTGGCGCTGCTTGGTCTTGGCAAGGCTCCGCTGGTGGTGCTCGGGGTCCTCTCCGCCGCGCCGGCCGTCATGATCAGCACGCTCTCGGGACTTGATGGCGTCTCGCCGGTATTGTTGAAGATCGCGCGGGTCCACCGGCTGAGCCCGGCACGGACGCTTTGGTGGATCGTGTTGCCTGCCGCGCTGCCGCGCCTGTTCACCGGTTTCAAGCTGGCGCTGAGCTACGCGCTGATCGGCGTCATCGCCGGCGAATTCATCCTTTCCGGCTCCGGGCTCGGTTATGCCATTTCCTTCGCTTACCAAAGCTTCGACAACCGTGCCATGTACGGTCTGATGCTGTTCGTGCTGCTGGTTGCGGTCATAGCCAACGGAATTCTTTACATCTGGGAGGAACGGCTGGCGCGCCGCCGTTCACCGGATGAGCGATATCTCACTTGAAAACGTACTGTCCACGCCGACGTCGCGGCGGCGCATCCGCGCATTCGACGCTGTCGTGGTGACCCTGCTGATGCTGGCGCTCTGGCAGGCGATCGGCAGCTGGACGAAAGGCGTTGCGGTTTCTCCGCCGCTGCAGACATTCGTGTATCTCTTCGGTCTTCTTCGCACCGGGATGTTCTGGGATCATGCCGCCGCGACCCTGGCCGCGTTTCTGCTGGCCTTCGCGCTCTCGGCGCTGATCGGCCTGGCGCTCGGCCTGATCTTCGGGGTAAGGCGCTTCGCCGGCAGAGGTCGCCGAGCCCATGCTCGCGGGCTTCTACACCATCCCGAAAGTCACGCTCTATCCGGTCGTGCTGCTCATCTTCGGCCTCGGCATGTCGGCCAAGGTCGCCTTCGGCGTCATGCACGGCCTGGTCCCGACGACCCTGTTCACGCTCGGCGCGGTGCGCAATCTGCCCCCCGTGCTGATCCGGACCGCCAAGGTGTTGCGGCTGTCCCCCGGCCGCACGATGCTTTCGGTGCTGATGCCCGCCTGCCTGCCGGATATCGTCAATGGTCTGCGGATCAGCTTTTCGCTAAGCCTGCTCGGCGTATTGATTGGTGAGATGTTCTCGTCGCAACGCGGCCTCGGGTTCCTGCTGGTCAACGGTATGGCGCAGCACAACGTGCCGCTATCGACCGCCGTCGTCACGGTGATCGTCGTCGTGGCGATCGCGGCCAACACGTTGATGTTGCGTGTCGGCGGGCGGAGCGCGCGCCGCCCGAACGCCTTGACCCGGCGGCCGAACGGCTCGCGACAGGAGAAACGACATGGCAAGACCGACGACGATCCTCAAAACGATATTCGCCAGGCGCGACGCGACGATCCTCGCCGGCGCCGCGAACGGCTTGTTCGCGCGGATCATCGAGGACATCGGCTATGAAGCCGTCTATGTCACGGGAGCCGGCGTGGCGAACATGTATCTCGGCGCGCCCGATATCGGGTTGACGACGCTGACGGAACTCGCCGGTCACGTCGCGGCCATCGCCGATGCCGTGGCGCTGCCGCTGCTGGTCGATGCCGATACCGGGTTCGGAAATCCGGTCAACATGGTGCGCACCGTGAAGGTGCTGGAAAGGGCGGGCGCGGCCGGGCTTCAGATCGAGGACCAGGTGTTCCCGAAAAAATGCGGCCATTTCGACGGCAAGGAAGTCGTGCCGCTGGAAGAGATGCTGGCCAAGATCAAGGCCGCCGTCGACACCCGTAGCGATGGCGACCTCCAGATCGTGGCGCGCACCGACGCGCGCGCGATCCTCGGTCTGCAGGCCGCGATCGACCGGGCCGGCGCCATGATCGAGGCCGGCGCCGACGTGACCTTCGTCGAGGCACCCACTTCGGCCGAGGAATTGGCCCGGATCGCCGGTGCCCTCTCCGTGCCGCAGGTCGCCAACATGGTGTTCGGCGGCCTCACCCCGGAATTGGGACAGCAGAAATTTGCCGAACTCGGCTTCGGCTGCGTGCTATACGCGAACGCGGCTTTGCAGGCAGCGCTCAAGGCCTCCCATGATGTGCTGATGGCGCTGAAACAAGAGGGCTCACTGGCTTCGGTTGCCGGCCTGCTTGCTGGCTTCGATGTCCGGCAGCGGGCCGTCGCAAAGCCGAAATACGACGAGCTCGAGCGACGCTATCGTTGATGATAGCGCCGGCCTGCCTCGAATGTTGGGTGTGAAAGGACGTGCGCCGCCCGCCATTTCCGCAACGCTTGGCAAGTCAGTGATTACGGTGCCTGCGAAGAAATCGCCGGATTGCGCAATCGGCGGTCCTGCGCGAGTAACAGGGTGTTCACCGTTGCCGCCACCAGCACCAGCAGCAGCGTAACCGACATGATCACCTGGATGTTCTGCAAGCCGATGGCCGTCATCAGCAGATAGCCGAGGCCGCGCTGGGAGCCGAACATCTCGCCGAGAATGGTGCCGATCAGGGTGAGCGAGAAGCCGATGCGGATGCCGGAGAAGATATCCGGCAGCGCCGCCGGCAGCAGCACCAAGCGGATCGTGTCCCAGCGCGTCAACCGCATCGCCGCCGCAGCCCGGAAAAGGATCGGTGGCACGTTGCTGCAGGCGGTCAGTGTGAAGATCGCCACCGGCACCACGCCATGGATCGCGCCGAACGCAATCTTGGCCGGCATGCCGATGCCGAAGATCAGCAATACGATGGGATAGAGCGCGATTTTAGGCACCGAATTGCCAGCGAGCAGAAATGGCTCGAACACTTCCGCGGCGATCCGGTTCAACCCGAGCGCCAGACCGATCACCAGTCCGGCCACCACCGAAATCGCCAGCGCGATGACAAAGGCCGTTCCGGTCTCGGCAATATGGCCCCAGAACCGCTCGGTTTGTAGCAATCCAGCGAGATAGAGGATGGTCTCGAGCGGAGGCAGCAAGGCATCCCGGCCGACCAGCCAGAACACGATCTGCCAGAGGCACAATAGCCCAATCACAAGAAACAGCGACGGATGGGTATAGATGGTCCGGCGCATCAGCCGTGCCCCCGCCGCGCTCGCAAGCGCCGTTCCCAGCGGTCCAGACTCATGTTGACCGTGATCGCGATCAGCAGGATCAGCAGGATCAGCGGATACATCACGTTATTGTCGAGATTGTCGTAGGCAAAGCGGATCTCGTAGCCGAGCCCGGTGCCGGACATGATGAACTCCGCGCCGATGACCCCGATGAAGGCATAGGCGACCGCAAGCTTCACCCCGGTGAACAGATGAGGGGCGGCATAGGGCAGCGTCACGCTGCGGGCGGTCTGCACCGGCCCGAGTTGCAGCACGCGCCCCGTCTTGCCGAGCACGGCGGGAACGCTGTCGAGGCCCGCCAGCGTGGAGACGATCATCGACACCACCGCCAGCATGAAGCCGATCAGCACCTGCGGCGCGTCACCGAGACCGAACACGACAATGAACAGCGGATAGAACGCGTAGATCGGAATGGCGTAGTAGGTGGAGAACAGCGGCTCCAGCAGCGCGCGCAGCAGGCGGGCGCGGTGAATGGCAGTCCCCTGCGGCAATTCCGACCACCACCGACAGCACGAACGCCAGACCGACATTGCTCAGCGTCTTCAGAATCGCCGCGTTGAACGTACCGTTCTCGATCACCGCCCACAGTCCAAGCAGGATTCGGCTCGGCGCCGGCAGGGTCAGCGGCGTGATGAATCGATCGCGGCAAAGGATCTCCAGTATTGCCAGCGGCAGCAGCACCGCCACCAGCCGGTAGAGGGCAATGCGCATGCCTAGAGCGCCTCCGGCCGCAGCGCCTGCATCGACTGCGCGCGCAGCAAGGTCCATAGCCGGGCGGTGATCGCGCCGAATTCCGGAACAGAAACGATCTGGCTGTCGCGTTCACGCGGCCAGCCGGTCTCGATCACCTCCAGGATCCGTCCGGGCCGGGCCGACATCACCGCAACCCGGTCTGCCAGCATCGCCGCCTCATCGAGCGCATGGGTGATCAGCAGCACCGTGGCTCCGGTGGCCCGCCAGATCCGGAGAAGCTCGTCGCCCATCAGAAGACGGGTCTGCTGGTCGAGCGCGCCAAACGGCTCGTCGAGCAGAATCAGCCGTGGCTGCATCACCAGCGTGCGGGCGATGCAGACACGCTGACGCATGCCGCCGGAGAGCTGGGAGGGAAAGGCATGCGCGAAGTCCTGCAAGCCCATCAATTGCAGCGCGTATTGCAGCCGCCGTTCGATTTCCGCCTTGTCGACCGGTTGCCGGCGCAGTCCGAAGGTGATGTTGTCGGCGACGTTGAGCCACGGGAAACAGGCATTCTCCTGGAACACGACGCCGACGCCGTCCGGCACCGTGTTCCCGATCGGCCGTCCCTCGAACGTCACGACGCCCTGGGATGGCGTAGCCAGCGCGGCGATGACGTCGAGCAACGTCGACTTGCCACAACCGGATGGGCCGACCACGGCAAAGAACTCACCCCGGCGCAGATCGATATCGATTGGTCCCAAGGCGTGCGTGCGACCAAGCCCGGAAACGAAGACCTTGGTGACGCCGCGCAGCGAGACGTGGATTGGAGACGGAGGGTCCACCAGTCGTCTTTCCTAATAGTCTTTCCTGAGATCGTCGGCGAGAAAGCTGCGGTCGATCATCTTGCCCCAGTCCGGCGTGCCGGAAAATGCCCCGACGCCACGCTGGGCGGCGATCATGGCGTCCATGCCCTTGATGTCGAAGCGCCCAACTCCCCAATAGGGAAGCGTGGCGCCGGGCGCCATGGTGGTGAGATTGCGCACCGCTTGCCGGGCAATGGCGGGGTCGAGGTCATAGACCCTGGCCACGATATCGCCGGCTTCGTCGGGGTGGGCATACATGAACTCGACCGCCTTGCGCCGCGCCCGCAGCACGGCCCGCAGGAAATCGCCATGCTCGGCCATCGCCTTGCCGGTGGCGACGCCAATCACATTGCACAGCGGTGGCAACGCGTCGGCGGCGCGAACGACGGTGCGCAGCCTGGCGCTGTTCTTCGACCACACCGGATCGGCCAGGGTGGCCACGTCGATGGCGCCGAGATTGAGGGCGACCACCTGCTCACCAAAGCCGCCGACCTTGACCGGTTCGACATCCGCCTGGGTCAGTCCGATGGTCTGCACCAGCAGGATGTTGAGCGCCTGGCTGGTCGAGCGCGGGTTGGTGTAGCCGATCTTGTGGCCCTTGAAATCCTTCAGGCTCTTGATCGGCGAATCCGGCTTCACCGCCCAGACGAATTCGCCGACCGTGAGCACGTTGTCGCTGATGATGTGCAGGTCGTTGCCCTGCTCGATGGCGGCCACGGTGCCGGCGAGGTCGACCTCGCCATAATCGAGATTGCCGCCGAGCAGGTTGCGGATCGTGGTGCCGCCTCCGCTGGAGGAGAGGATGCCGGAGACGTCCGCACCCTCCTCCTTGAAGAAGCCCTTTTCCATCGCAACCGCGTAAGGCATGCCGTTGGCGGCGACGCCGTAATTGCTCACCACAATCTGCGCGGCCCAGGCCGCGCCCGTGAATGCCAGGCCGGCGAGGGCTGCCGCCAATATCAGGCTCCGTGGCATTGTTGCCATCACATGCTTCTCCCCATATTGGCCGCCTCTGGGGGCCTTATTGTTGTGGCAAACCTAGCCCACGCTTCCCGCCCAGGCCTAGAACAAAGTTGCGGGCCGGGCCTGCCGGACGCCGGCATCTAGCGTCGGTATCACTGCGACACCGGCGAGTGATATTTCCTCAGCGCGGTTTCTATCAGTCTGTTGTCGTAGGTCAGGCCGAAATCGATCTTCGCGTGCCGCAGGGCCGGATCGAGCACCGCTATGGAGTCGAGCACATTCTTGGCGGCTTCCGGCGTGATGAAGCCATCCCATTGGAACGCGGAAATATTCTTCTCAAGCAACTCCCGATAGAGCGCCTCATCGCTCTTGTAATAAGCGGGGGGCAGGGACTTGATGATGTCGTCGATCGACGCGGTTTTCAGCCATTGCATGGCGTGGACAACGGCGTTGGTGATGGCCTGGGAGGTATTGGGATTGGCCTTCAGGAATTCATTCTTCACGAACAGGCAGTCGGCAAGATACTCGCCGCCGAAGGCCGCCATGGTGCCTTCCGCGGTTCGGCTGTCGGAAAGGACGACGGCATCTCCGCCATCCAACAGCGCGTTGATCGCAGGATCGAGGTTGACGAGGGCGTCGAGTTCGCCGCCCGTCTTCATCGCGGCGACCGCGCTCGGGCCGGTGCCGATGGAAACATAGCTGGCGTCCTTCCAGGACACACCGGCCCGTTCCATCAATCCTGCGACAAAGTTATGCGTGGAGGATCCGGGCGCCGAGACGCCGATCTTCTTGCCTTTGAGGTCGGCAATCTTCTTGATCTGGCCGGCGAGCGATTTCCGCACCACCAGGACGTTGCCTGGATAGCGTCCATAGGCCACCAGGCAGGTGAGATTGACCCCCTTGGTCTGCATGCGCAGCGTATGCTCGTAGGCGCCTTCCGCGACATCCGCTCCGCCCGCAACCAGGCTTTGCAGCGCCGCCGTTCCCGACGCGAAAGCCGTGGAATCGATCGTCAGTCCCTCCTGTTCGAAATATTTGCGGTTGAGCGCCACGAAGTAGGCGACCTTGTTCATCTGGCTGATGGAACCGCCGACCGATATCGCGATATTTGTTTTCTCGAGCGCGGCATTTTCCGCCATCGCCGTGCCGTTCGCCGCGAACGCCAGCAAGCCAGCCACCCAAATCGTCAAGAATGGTTTCATCATTTCCTCCCTCCGTCGCGTCGCTTGACGCCGAGCGGTTTCTGATCTCGACATGTCTCGGGGCGACGCCGCCTTTGGCGGTCTTGTTATGGATTGTCGGACAACTGCTGGCCGTTTTGGCCAGGTTCGTACTCGGCTTGTTCGCTTACAGTGGCTCGTTCTTGAGAATGTCCTGTAGCACCTCGCGGGGAACGCGGATGTCGAGGCCCGCGCGTTCTTCCTGGATCAGCATGGCGGCGCGGGAATCCCGTTTCCCCCATCCCTTGTTCAGCGCCTCGGTCATTTCGGCCAGCGTCATGTTGGCGAAGCGCATCGGCACATCATTTTCGCGGCCGAGCGCGGTGGCCAACGATACGTCCTTATGGGCAAGTTCCAGGGCAAACGCCGGCGTATCGAATTCATGCGGCAGAAACTGATCGGCCATGCGGTCGACGGCGCGCTGGCGGCCCAGCGATCCCTGCCGGATCGCGCCGAACAAGGCGACGGGATCGACGCCAGCCTTGACTCCCAGCGTGAAGGCTTCGGCCAGGACCATCTGGATGCCGTAATTGGCGCAGTTGTGGACGAGCTTGGCGACCGAGGCATTGCCGCTCGGCCCGAGATAGCGCACCTGATCGCCGAGCAGATCAAGGATCGGTTTACAGCTATCAAAGGTGGCGCGTTCTCCGCTGACCCAGATCGCCAGCTTGCGGGAAGCTGCGCCCTTGGGCCCGCCGCTGACGGGCGCATCGAGCATGGCAACGCCGATGCTGGCCAAATCGGACGAGAGCTTGCGGACCAGTGCCGGAGAATTGGTCGAGAGATCGATATAGGCAGTGCCGGCCGAAAATCCGGCGCGCAGGCCATCCGTCCCGGCCATGATCGCCTCGATCTCCGCGGGGCCAGGCAGCGCCGTGAAAACGATATCCGACCCCGCCGCGAGGGCCTTCGCGGTTTCAGCCCAGATCGCACCCTTCGCGACGCGCGGCGCCGGCGGATTCGCGGCATCGGGTCAGCACCAGAAGCTTGTGACCGGCCTCCAGCAGGTGACCCGCCATTGGGCCTCCCATGGCGCCCAGTCCTGCGAAGCCTATTTTCATCTTGTTCTCCCTCGCGGCGTCCAGCTCACCATCCGGCATTTCGTTTTCAAGGCAGCTCAGGCATTGGGTGGCTCATCCAGGCGCACGACGATGCCGTCGAGCTCAGGGCGAGGCGCCTTGTAACGTTTCATCACCAGAGGATCGTGCCCGGGAACGATGTGTTGAGGCGAGGGGGCGGCGGCGCGAAGCCTGTCGAAGCCCTCAAGCATGCCGCCGATATGAAAGGCCGTCACATACGGCTTGTAAGCTTCCATATTCTCGTAGAAATGCGTGACATCGGAGGCCAGAACGACCCATCCGCGCCTGGTGTGCACGCGCACGAATTGCAGGCCCGCCGAATGACCCGGCGCCGGATGGATCGTGATCCCCGGCGAAAGCTCGGCCACACCATCGTAAAAATTGACCCGGCCGGCGTAATTGGCGCGGACCATGCCGACGACGTCTTCGATTTCGTAGGAATGCTGCAGCTTCTTGTATCGCATGTAGCGGCCGACCGCGTAATGCAACTCGCTTTCCTGCAGGTGGAAAGTCGCCGCCGGCAGCTTGTCGAAATTGCCGACATGATCGTAATGCAGGTGGGTCAGGATGACATCGGCGACCTTCGCCGGATCGAGGCCTACCAGCTTCAGCGATTCGATCGGACAACGCAGATAGTCGCGCTTGCGCTTGGCGGCGATCTCGGCGGTGAAGCCGGTATCGATGACGTAGCTCCGATCCGGTCCGATCGCGGCCCAGACGTAGTAATCGAGCGGCATCGGGCCGTCATGGGGATCTCCGCCGACGAAATTGTCCGATCGCTTCGACGCGCGCGTCGCGTAGCGGATGGCATAGACTTCATAATTTGGAAGATCGGACATGGTGCACTCGTTCAGGAACCGATGAGATTGCGCCGATAAGTTTCGGCGTATTCCGAAATGCCCGCTTCGAGCGGCCATTTCGGCGACCAGTCAAGCAGGCGCTTCGCAGCACTGACGTCGAGCGAAGCCCGCATCTTGACGTTTTGTTCTTCCAGCGGCGTCAGCGCGTCGCCGATCTCGATATCGGCCCCGGGGATCGCCTCGCGAACGATCCCGGCAACCTCGGCGGCGGTTCGTGCCCTGCCGCTGGCGATGTTGATGACCCGCTGTTCGCCGGCGGTCCATCGCGGGGCTTGCAGCGCCGCGATAATTCCGTCGGCGCAGTCCAAAGCGTGGGTGTAGTCACGCTTCATTCGCCCGCCGGTGGCAAAACGGGTCGGCCGACCGAGTACCGCGTTTTCGACCATCGGCTTGATATACATCGGGCTGCGCATGCCGAAGCCGTAGATGGCGGTGACGCGCAGGCTGAGGAAATCGAGTTCCTGGAAGCTCGCATAGGCAAGCCCGATGGCTTCGGCGGCCATTTTGGACGTGCCGTAATGCCCGGCAGGATTGCCCTCCCGGGTCGAAAATGCCGGATCGCTCTCCACCAGGCTGCTGCCGGAGCCTTTGTGATAGGCGGCATTGCTGGATACCAGCACGACGCGCCGCATCCGCAATTGCCGCGCGACCTCGCAGACATTCACCAGTCCCATGATGTTGGTCTGGTAGGTCGCAACCGGCTGCTGCAGCGACACCTCAAGACCGACGATTCCAGCGGTGTGGACGATCGCATCGATCTTCCCGCGTGCGGCAGACATCGACAAGTCGGGCGATATCGTTGATCTGGCCCGCCCTGAAGCGGGCCGCGATATCCGGTGAAACCGCCAGCGTGTCCGCGCCCGGCGGCGCGATATCATAAGCGAACGCCTCGTGTCCTTGCCTTCCCAGCGCCGCCATGACGTAGCCGCCAAGAAATCCAGCTCCTCCGGTCACCAAAACATTCTTCGGCATCTATTCGTACCATGGCTCCAAGAGCGACACTTCGAAAGGTGCGAGGCGTGCGGCTTAGTGGGCGGCCGTCCGTTCCGCCAGCATCACGCTCATCAATGCGACGGCGTGTTCGCTCTTCGGCTTCGAGTGCACTTCCGCAGCCTCGCGCCCAAACTTGCGAAGCAGGCCAAGCGCCTTCGGATCGAATGCGGCCAGTTTGGCGGCAACTTCGATGGCCCGCTTCAGGCTGGCGCCGCTTGGCACGATTTCCGTGAGGATGCCCGCATCCGCCGCCTCCTTCGCCGAGATCTGCCGGCTGGTGACGGCAAGTTCGAAGGCGCGCTTGTAGGGGACAAAGCGGAACAGGTAGGAAAAAACGATCAAGGGCGGCAAGCCGTGGGACATCTCCGGAAGCGAGAAGACCGCGTCTTCCGCCGCGATCGCGTAATCAGCCTGGGTGGTAATTCCAAAAGCAAATCCGAACGCCTGGCCTTCGACCGCCACGATCACGGGAACATTGAGCGCATTGAGGGCGCTGTTGACCTTCAGGATTGCGTTCAGATCCTCGGCGACTTCGGAGGCGCGCGTCAGACCCTTGGCGCCGATGCGACCGCCGCAAAAAGTATTGCCGCGCCCGGTGATGACCAGCGCCCGCAAATCCTTGTCCGCGGCGCAGGCCGGTCAGGACTGCCGCAAGATCGAGCAGATCCTGCGTATACACGAAATTGCCCGCGTCATGGCCCGCCAGGGTGATGACCGAAACGCCCTTGCCCCGGGCATCGATCTCGATTGCCATAGCGCATCCTCCGTTTGAATTTTTGCTTGGGCTCCGCCGGTCTCACGAAGACCACGAAGCCGGGCGGGGAACATGTTCGTATTATAATATGTCAGCCAGTTTGTCGTGCCGATACTTTCAATACCGGTTGACTGGCAGAACCATGATCTCGGCAATTTGTACGTGCGGCGGCTGTTCTAGCGCGAACGCAATCACCCGCGCGACGTCCTCCGGATCGAGCGCGATCTTGAACTGATCGAAATAGGCTTTTTCTTTGGCTCGATCGCCGCGGTAGCGGGTGGCGATGATGCCGGTGCGGGTCAGGCCGGGCAGGATTTCCGTAACCCGGATGGCGGTCTCGCTGAGCTCGCCCCGGATGGTTTCGGTGAACATGCGTATGCCGGCCTTGCTGGCAGAGTAGGCGGCCATGTCAGGCACAATTCGCACCGCGTTGACCGAGCTGATGTTGACGATGTGGCCGGCATTGCGCGCGACCATCGCCGGCAGGACAGCGCGGGTGACGCGCATCGTGCCAATCAGGTTGGTGCGGATGATGTCGGTCCAGTCATCGGGCGAACCCTGGTCGAACCGCGTGCGCCCGCCGATGTCGTGTCCGGCATTGTTGACGAGCACGTCGACGGGCCGGAATGCTTCCGGGACCTGATCGAGCAGGCGGTCGACGGCGGCATGGTCGGTAATGTCGAGCAGGACCGGATGCGCCACGGCGCCGAGTTCGGCTGCGAACCGCTTGAGTGAATCCTCGTTTCTGTCGACCAGCACGATCCGCCGCCCGGCGGCCACCGCCGCACGCGCGATCGCCTGCCCGAGACCTCCCGCCGCACCCGTCAGAACAACGGTTCCCCTTTTCGTATTGGACATTATGATCTCCCCGATACGCTTTTTGACCTTTGCCCGACGCGGGAGGCGCGGGAGCGAAAAGCTGCCAGATGCCGGGGACCGTGTCCGCAGTCGTCCGCGTGCTATCTGTTATGTTGAAAACGTGGGCATCGGACGTGTCCACGCGGATGGATCGGGATGGATCTCAAGCAGCTCAAGGCTTTCGCAACGCTGGCCGAATTCGGCTCGTTCTCGCGCGCGGGCGCGGTGCTGTCGATCGCGCAGCCGGTGCTGAGCCGGCAGATCAAGGCGCTCGAACAGGAGCTCGGCATCGAGCTTGTTCTATCGTAACGGGCGTGGCATCGTTTTGACCGAAGCCGGCAAGCTGCTTCACAGCTATGCCGGCGGCGTGCTGGATACCGTGACGCGCGCGACGTCGGAGGTCATGGCGTTGCGGTCGTCGCCGCGCGGGACAATCGCGATCGGCATGCCGCCGTCGGTCGGATCGATCCTGACGGTGCCGCTGGTACAATGCTTTCGGTCGGAATTTCCGCTGATCTCGATGCGGGTGGTGGAGGGATTCAGCGGTCATCTGCTGGAATGGCTGATCACCGGCAAGATCGACGTAGCGGTGCTCTACAATGCGCCGCGCATCAGCAATCTCAGCTCGGAGCCGCTGCTTCAGGAGGAGATCAGCCTGCTGGGGGCGGTGAATGATCCGGCCGGACTGGCCGCTGGGCCGGTGCCGGCGTCGCGCCTTGTCGAGCTGGCGATGATCTTGCCGAGCCGTCCGCATGGCCTGCGGCTGGTGGTCGATGCGCTGCTCGGCGAGGCGGCGATTGAACCGCGCGTCGTGCTTGAAGTCGACGCCATGCCGTCGACCTTGAGTCTGGTGGAGCGCGGCATCGGCTATACCCTGCTGTCGTATGGACCTGCGCGCCATTTGATCGAGGCGGGCCGGCTCAAGAGCTGGTCGATCGTCGATCCGGTCCTGACACGGCAGCTGATCCTGGCGACTTCCAGCCAGCGGCCGACCACCACCGCCACGCGTGCGCTGGCCAAGATGGTACGTCGTCAGGTGCACGAGCTCGTTCAGCAGGGCCTCTGGCTGTCTCCGGACGGAAGAAAACAACCGTCGCTCGTTCGCGGCGATGCAGCATCGCCCGCCGCGCGCAGGAAAGCTGTTATTCCCTAAACGGCGATGCTCTCCTTCGAGGGAGCCGCTAGCTTTCCGTCCGAACAGCCGGACCGGCGATCAAGACCGGACCACGACGGAGGATATGCGATGGCGGGTGAGCTTCTCGGATTTATCGGCATTGGCCGCATGGGAGGCCCGATGGCGTCGCGGCTGCTCGACGCCGGCTACTCGCTCTGCGTCTACGACAAGCAGCCGGAGGCCACCGCCGATCTGGTCGCGCGCGGTGCGCGCTTGGCCCGCTCCGCCGGCGAGGTGGCGTCGACCGCCGAAATCGTGCTCTTGAGCCTGCCGACGCCGGACATCGTCAAGGCGGTGACGCTCGGCGAGAACGGCGTCGGTGTCGGTAATCGCGTGCGGACCGTGATCGACCTTTCCACCACCGGACCGGGCGTCGCGACCATCGTCGCCAAGGGGCTGGGCGAGCGACAGATCACCCTGATCGATTCCCCGGTCAGCGGCGGCATCACCGGCGCCAAGGCCGGCACGCTGGCGGTGATGGTGTCGGGTCCGCGCGATGTCTATGACGCGAAGGTCGAGCCGATCCTCAAGCATTTCGGCAAGCTGTTCTATACCGGCGACAAGCCGGGACTCGCGCAGACCGCCAAGCTCGTCAACAACCTGCTCGCGGCGGCGGCTCTCGTGATCTCGTCGGAGGGCATGGCGATGGGGGTCAAGGCCGGTCTCAATCCCAAGGTGCTGCTCGATATCATCAATGTCAGTTCCGGCCGCAACAGCGCGACACAGGACAAGTTTCCGCGCGCGGTGCTGCCCGGCACCTTCGATTTCGGCTTCGCGACCGCGCTGTCCTACAAGGATGTCCGGCTCTGTCTCGACGAAGCCGAAGCGATGGGAATACCGATGATCATGGGCGCGGTGGTGCGTCAGATCCTGGCATTGACGCAGGCCAAATACGGACCGGATTCGGATTTCACCTCGATCGCAAAACTGTCGGAGGAGTGGGCGGGCGTCCAGATCAGGGGATAGCCGAACGCTGGATGTGAGTGACAGGAGAAGCCCCATGGCCAACACCGCGCGTCCGGATCATCGGCAGGTCTCGGTCGCGCGCGCCATGGTGCGCACGGTACGCGCGGTCGATCTGTCGCAGCTGTCGGCGCCGGCGCAAGCCAAGCTCAAGATGTGCCTGCTCGACTTTCTGTCCTGCGCCTTCGAGGCGCGCGACCTGCCGACCAGCCGGCAAGCCATCGCCGTCGCCGCCAGACTGACGTCGGGGTCGGCCATCGTCGGGTCCGAGGTCGTCACATCGGCGGCCGATGCGGGTTTCGCCAACGCCACGCTCGGGCATGGCCTGGTCCGCGAGGACATGCATGCCGGCAGTATCGCCCACCATGGCGTGGTGATCTGGCCTGTCCTGCTCGCGCTTGCGCAACGCACGCCGGTGTCCGGCGCGCGGCTATTGTGTGCGGCGGCGATCGGGTACGAGGTCGGCGGCCGTGTCGGCCGGGCGCTGATGACGACCGCGCTGGCGCGATTATTCCGGCCCACCGGCATCCTCGGCCCGCTGGCCGGCGCCGTGGCCGGCAGTATTTTGCTTGGTCTTGACGAGGATGCCTCGGTCGCGGCGCTGGCGCTCGCCGCCAACACCTCGTCGGGCCTCAATCAATGGCCGCATGAAGGCGGCAGCGACATGTATTTCCATCCCGGCTTCGCCGCGCGCAGCGCCATTACCGCGATCGAGCTTGCCGAAGCCGGGGCGCAGGGGTCCGAACACATCATTGAAGGTCCGGCCGGACTGTTCGCGGCGTTCGGACGCGTGCCTTCACCGGACACCATCGCGTTGTTTCCGGCGGGCAGCGAAGAGATTTTGGCGGTCTACAACAAGCCCGTTCCGGCCTGCAATTTCGCCCAGACCGCCTGCCAGGCGGCGATCCGCGTCGCCCAGGAGATCGACAGCGTGGCGGCCATTGACGCCATCACCGTGCATCTTCCGGACGCCGCCATCGACTATCCCGGCTGCGATTTTTCGGGGCCGTACCGGTACGCGTTGCAGGCCAAGATGAGCATCCAATACGGCGTTGCGGCGGCGCTGGTTCGCAAATCGGTCGCGGAAGAAAACTACCGCCGGCTCGATGACCCGGCGGTGCTGCGGCTCGCCGCCCTGATGCAGCTGAAGCGCGACGCCGATTTCACCGCCGCGTTCCCGGCCGCCCAGGGCGCCGAGGTCGAGGTCGGCCTTTCGACCGGCGCGCGGATCAGCCGGAGAATCTCCGACGTTGTCGCGGCGACGGAAAGCGAAATCCGCGCGCGTTTCCGCGCCGCCGCAAGCGAGGTGATCGGCCTGGAGCGGGCGGATGCCGTGGAGGAGATGATCGACGGTCTGGAGCGGTTCGCTCATGCCGGTCGCCTTGCCGCGCTTTGCACGCCGGCAGGCCGCAAAGGCAAATCGCGCGCCGTGGCGTCACGCGCCAGAGCGGCGCGGTGATGATCGAGGAATAGAGACATCGAGAAAATCGGGCGCAAGACCCGAGGCGAACGAGGGGGACAGGATTGATGAGCATTGCGCCGGACCATTGCCGCGCCGTTGCCGCCGGGTGCGCCCGATGACGTCGCAGGTCGTCGAGAACGTGCTGCAAGCGCTGGTGGCCGGGCTGCTGGCCGGGGCGATCTACGGCTTGATGTGCGTCGGACTCGGGCTGATTTTCGGTGTCATGCGCGTCATCAACTTCGCGCAGGGCGACTTCATGATGCTCGGCATGTACGCCGCCTATTACCTGTTTCTTTCGGCGGGCATCCAGGACGTGTTCGGCAATGTCATCGGCCCGTATGTGGCGATCCTGCTGGCCGGTCCGCTGCTGTTCCTGTTCGGCTATGCGATCCACCGGTTCCTGATTTCGCGGGTCACCGGGCGGCGCACGGCGCAGCTCGAAGGCGAGGGCCATTTCGCGCAGCTGATCCTCACGCTCGGTGTCGCGCTGGTGCTGCAGAATGGCGGCCTGATCGTGTTCGGATCGGTGCTGGCCTCGATCCGCACGCCATTGTCGTCCAGCGCCTGGGAAATCGGGCCGCTGTGGGGCGATTTCATCAGCATCTTCGTCAACAAGTCGCGCGGCATCGCCGCGCTGATCTCGATCGTCGCCATGGCCTTGCTCGCCGTCCTGATTACGCGCACGCGGATAGGCAAGTCGCTGCGCGCCTCCGCGGACAATCCGGTGGCGGCGACCTATATGGGCATCGATATCGACCGCTCCTACAGGATCGCATTCGGTCTCGGCGCCGCCGTCACCGCGGTCGCGGGCGGGCTGCTCGCCACCAACTATCCGTTCCATCCCTATATCGGCATCGACTACGTCATCGTCATGTATGCCGGCGTCGTGCTTGGCGGCATGGGCAGCATCATCGGGGCGTTCTGGGGCGGCATGACGATCGGGCTGGTTCAGCAGCTCTCGACGCTGGTGCTGCCGACCCAGCTACAGAACGCGGCGATCTTCGTCGTCTTTCTGCTGATCGTTTTCCTGCGTCCCCAGGGCTTCTTCGGTCGCATGGTGGAGAGAACCTGATGCGCTCCCTGGTGCCGATCCTGATCGCCGCGCTGATCTATGCCTGCCTCACACTGGTCGTCAGCAATTCGTATTATCAGCTGATGCTGACGCTGGTGCTGGTCTGGGCGAGCTTCGGATTGGCCTGGAATATCCAGTCCGGCTACACCGGGCTGGTGTCCTTTGGTCATGCCGCGTTCTTCGGGCTGGGCGCCTACACCACGGCGCTCGGCCAGATCTATTTCGATCTCACGCCGTGGCTGCTGATCCCGATCGCGGCCGTCATCGGTGGCGTTTCCGGCCTGCTGATCGGCTTCCCGACCTTCAGGCTGCGCGGCCACTACTTCGCGCTGGCGATGCTGGCCTACCCGCTGGCGATGCTCTACGTGTTCGAGTGGCTCGGCTTTCAGGAGCTGACGCTGCCGATCAAGCGCGACGCGCCGCTCGCCTACATGCAGTTTTCCGATCCGCGGCTTTACACCCTGGTCGCGCTCGCCATGCTGCTCGGGATCGTGCTGATTACCCGCGCCGTCGAGCGCTCGCGGTTCGGAATGGCGCTGCTGGCGATCAAGCAGAACGAGGCGGCGGCGGAGGCCGCGGGGATCGACGCGCTGGCCTGGAAGCTGCGTTCCATCGTGCTGTCGGGCGCGATCGCCGGCGCCGTCGGCGCGTTCTACGCCGTGGTGTTGCTGGTGGTCACGCCGCCGTCGGTATTCGGCATGCTGGTCTCGGCGCAAGCGCTGACGGTTGCGATGTTCGGCGGCGTCGGTACGGTGTGGGGACCGCTGATCGGCGCCGCCGTACTGATCCCGGTCGGGGAAATCCTCAACGCCGAGTTGGGCGCGCAAATCCCAGGCATCCAGGGCGTGATCTACGGCCTCGCCATCATCGTCGTCATCCTGGTGGCGCCGGAGGGCGTATTCTGGACGTTGCGGGATCGGCTCAGGCGCGGAGCGCGAACCGCCGCCGCGATGACGCCGGAATTGCCGGCGCCGGCCGCGCCGCTCGCGCCGGCAGATGCTCGCGCCGCCAGCCCGCCGCGAAAGCCGCCGTCCGGCGAGATATTGCTGTCCGTGAAGGGGTTGTCGAAGTCGTTCGGCGGGCTCAAGGCGGTGCAGGACGTCAGCTTCGATGTGCGCCGGGGCATGATCCTTGGAATCATCGGGCCCAACGGCGCCGGCAAGACCACGCTGTTCAACCTGCTCAATGGATTCCTGCCTCCCAGCTCCGGCGAAGTCGTGTTCGACGGCCGCAACATGGTCGGGTGCAGGCCGCACGTGCTGTGCAGAGCGGGGGTCGGGCGCACGTTCCAGATCATGCGGCCGTTTCCCCGCATGTCGGTCCGCGACAATGTCCGCGTCGGCGCCTATGTTCAGGCAGCTAACGAGCAGGAGGCGCATCGTCTCGCTGACGACGCGGTGAATCGCGTCGGTCTCGGTGCGGTCGCCGACAAGATGGCGGCCGAGCTCACCACCAAGGAGCTGCGCCTGATGGAGATCGCCCGCGCGCTGGCGGGGAAACCACGCCTGCTTCTGCTCGACGAAACGCTGGCGGGTCTCGGCCATGGCGAGGCCGACGAGGTGACCGCCGTCGTGCAACGGCTGGCGCGGGATGGCATGACGGTCGCGATCATCGAGCACACCATGCAGTCGATGGTTCGCCTCGTCGACCGGTTCCTTGTGCTCGATCACGGCGCGGTGCTGGCCGACGGCGAACCGGAACAGGTCACCCGCGACCCGCGCGTGATCGAGGCCTATCTCGGCAAGAAATGGGTGGCACATGCTCAGGCTTGAGGGGGTCCGCGCCGGCTATTCGGTGCTGCCGGTCCTGAACGATGTTTCGCTCAACGTCGAGGCCGGGCAGTTCGTCGCGATCGTCGGACCGAACGGCGCCGGCAAGACGACGCTGTTCAAGACGATTTCCGGCATCGTGCAGCCGAGCGCCGGCACGATCCATTTCGAAGGCGTCGACCTGCTCAAGGTTGCCGCGGCGGCGCGGCCGCATCTTGGCATCGCCCACGTTCCGGAAGGCCGTCAGGTGTTTCCGTCGCTCTCGGTGATGGAGAATCTGGAGATGGGCGCGTTCACCGAGGCCGGCCGCCGCGCCTGGAAGGACAATATCGAGCGCATTTTCTCCCTGCTTCCGGTGCTGGCCGAGCGGCGGCACCAGTTCGCCGGGACATTGTCCGGCGGCGAGCAGCAGATGCTGGCGATCGGGCGCGGGCTGGCATCGGCTCCCAAGCTGTTGATGCTCGACGAACCGTCGATGGGACTGGCGCCTGCGATCGCCGATTTCATTTTCGAAAAACTGATCGAGATCCGCGCCCAGACCCGTTTGACGATTCTGCTGGTCGAGCAGCGCGTCGCCGAAGCGCTGGAATCCGCCGATCATGGCTATGTGCTCGAAGCGGGCCGGGTGGTGCTCGAAGGCAACAAGGAAACGCTGCGGGCCGACGACCGGGTCCGGCAGGCCTATCTCGGAATGTAAATCAACGAAGCCGAAAAGCGGCTCGACGGGAGAAACGCAATAACCGATCGGCGACCAAACAGGCAAACCACAACACACCGGAGGGAACCATGACCAACCACACACCACTCGCGCTGACACGGCGCACGATGCTTGCCGCCACCGCACTCGGCCTCGCCGCGCCACGCGCCTTCGCGCAGGCGGCTGCGGACGTCAGGATCGGACTGATCGTGCCGCTGTCGGGGCTCTACGCGCGGCCGGGCGCCGTGATGCGCATGGGGGCCGAGATGGGGGTCGACCACGTCAACAGCGCCGGCGGCGTCAAGGCGCTCGGCGGCGCCAAGCTCAAGCTGGTCGTGATCGACTGCGGCGACACCACGGAAAAGGCCAAGAACGCAGCCCAGCGCATGGTCGCGCAGGAGACCGACCTCGTCGCCGCGAGCGGCGCCTATCTGAGTTCGTTCACCCTTGCGGTGACCGAGGTGACCGAGCGCGCGCAGCTCCCGGTGGTGACACTGTCCTACTCCGATCTGATCACCGATCGCGGGTTCAAATATGTGTTCCAGACCTCCGCCACGGCGGGCTCGCAGGCCAGACAGGCCTTGCCGCTGCTGATGAAGCTGTCGGAGACCGCCTCCGGCAAGCGCCCGAAGACTGTGGCGATCATCGGCGACAACACCGCCTCGTCGGTCGCATCGGTGAAGCCGATGCGCGAAGGCCTGCTCAAGGAGCTTGGTCTCGAGCTGGTGATGGACGAGACCTTCACGCCGCCGCTGTCCGACGCCACGCCGCTGGTTCAGAAAGTGCGCGCGTCACGGCCCGATCTGCTGTTCTTCCTTCCGACCGTGATCTCCGACGGCAAGCTCATTCTGGAAAAAATGAACGAGTTCGGCCTCGGCCAGGGCCGCATCCCGACCATCTCGTTCGGGATCGCGATCGCCGAGCCGGACATTCTGCAAACCATCAGTCCGGATCTGCTGCAGGGGGTTATCACCTGCGTCGGCAGCTGGGCGACCAAGGGGCATGAGGACCTGGTGAAGGAACTCAAGACCCGCTTCAACGAGCCCTGGATGACGCAGAACGCCATTTCGACCTACGGCGACATGTGGCTCATCAAGGACGCGCTCGAGAAAGCCGGCAAGGCCGACAAGATCGCCGTCGCCGAGGCGCTGCGGACGATGGATGGGGGGCCGTCCAAATACTATCCCGGCGGCATTCTCAAATTCGACGAGAAGGGCCGGCGTGTCGACGCCGAAATGACCGTCGTGCAGTGGCAGAAGGGCATCCCGGTCACCGTCTTCCCGCAGAAGCTCGCTGTCGCCGAGCCGTTCTGGCCGAAGCGTTGAAATCATCGGCCGCGAGGCGGATGGTCGTTTGAACATGGACAAAGGAAAGAAACTGATGAGCAAGGAAACTTTCGATCGCGGTCTGGCCATCCGGAAGGATGTGCTGGGCAAGGAGTTCGTCGAGAAGTCGTTGGAGAGCGCCGACGACTTCAACATGCCGATGCAGGAACTGACGACCGAATACTGCTGGGGCTATGTCTGGGGCCGCGACGGCCTGCCGCGCAAGACCCGCAGCATGCTGAACCTGGCGATGCTGAGCGCGCTCAATCGCCATCACGAATTGCGCATGCATCTGAAAGGCGCGCTCAGGAACGGCGTGACCAAAGAGGAGATCCGCGAGATCTTCCTCCAGGTCGCGATCTATTGCGGCGTTCCGGCCGGCGTGGATTCGTTCCGGACCGCGCGCGAGGTGTTCGCCCAGATCGATGCGGAAGCCAAAGGAGCCTGACCGAAAGCCGCCGCAGAGTCGCTTGCGGCCGTTTCGCCTGCCGCACGGCGGGACGGCCAGTACACCGGAAACCATCATGCAGCTCACCATCAAAGAGGCGCATCAACTTGCGATCCGCGTCATGACGGCGGTCGGTCACGACGAGACCGATGCCGGTCTGATCGCCGATCATCTGATCGATTGCGAGCTGCGCGGGTTGAGTTATGGCGGACTGGCGCGCGCCATCAGCATCGCCGAGAGGATTGCGCGCACCGGCGACCGCCGCCGTCCGATCCGGATCCGGCACGAGACCCCGGTGTCGGCGCAGCTCGACGGTGGCGATCATCTCGGCTACATCGTCGCGCATCGCGCCACTGCGATCGCGATCGAGAAGGCGGCAATTTCGGGTATCGCGGTCGTCGGCGCCAACCAAACCTGGTACACCGGCATGCTGTCCTACTATACCGAGATCGCGGCCGCGCGGGGGATGGTCAGCATGATCGCATCGAATGCTTCGCCCTGGGTTGCCCCGCACGGCGCGACCGAGGGCCGGCTTGGCACCAATCCCATCTGTTTCGGCTTCCCCAGCGCCGACGATCCGGTGATCTGGGATGTCGGGACTTCGGCGATCATCCACGCCGAAGTGACGCTGGCGCGCCGCCTCGGCCGGCCGTTGCCGAACGATGTCGCATTCGACCGCGACGGTCAGCCGACCCGCGATCCGGCTTCCGCGCTCGCGGGAGCCTTTGCCGCGTGGGGCGGACACAAGGGATCCGGTCTCGGCATCGTCGTGCAACTGCTTGGCATCATGGCGGGCTCGCCGCCAATTCCCCCCGACCTCGCGGATTTTGGATTCGTCATCGTGGCGATGCGGCCGGATCTGCTGGGTTCGGCCGAGACCTTTCGCAACAACGTGTCGGCTTATGCGGATGCGGTGCGAACCGCACGGCCCGTCGCTGGCGGCGGCCCCGTGCGAATGCCATTTGACCGCTCGCGGCAGGACCGCCGCCGACGGATCGCCGAAGACAGCCTCGATATCCCCGATCTCCTGTTCGATCAATTGACCGGCATCGCCGAACGCCGGCCGGCGGGAGCGGCCCGATGATGGCCGCCGCACCGCGTCGTTCGGCGCTCGTCACCGGCTCAAGCGCGGGTCTCGGCTATGCGATCGCCGAAAGTCTCGCGGCCGCCGGATATGACATCGTGCTGCACGGAATTGATCCGCCTGAAGACGTCGAGCCTGCGCGGGCTGCGCTGGCGGCCCGCCACGGCACGACCGCGGTTTATGGCCGGGCCGATCTATCCGAGCTGGCCGAGATCGAACGGCTGATGGCGTTTGCGCGGGAGGCGTGCGGCGGTCCTGATATCGTCGTCAACAATGCCGTGGTCCGTCACTTCGCCCCGATCGAGCAATTTTCAGCCGCCAACTGGCAACACTCGCTTGCCGTCAATCTCACGGCGCCGTTTCACATCATCCGGCTGGCGCTGCCGCGGATGCGGGCCGCGGATTTCGGCCGCATCGTCAACATGTCGTCGCACTATGGCCAACGCGGCGCCGAGGGGCGGGTCGACTACGTCACCACCAAGACCGGAATCCTTGGCCTGACGCGCGCGGTGGCGCTGGAGACCGCCGGCACCGGCATCACCTGCAATGCGGTCAGTCCGGGAACGCTGCCGACGCCCGCCATCCTCGGCCGGATCGACGCCATGGCGGCGGCCCGCGGCATCTCGCGCGATGAGGCCACCCGCGACTACATGAAGGAACGCCAGCCGAGCCGCCGCTTCGTCCGGCTGGAAGATGTCGGCGCGGCAGTGGCCTTCCTGTGCGGACCCGCGGGCCGCGACATCACCGGCGCGGTGATCCCGATCGATGGCGGCTGGTCGGCGGCTTGAGCCAGGGCGGATCGCATCGCGCCGGTCGAGCGTCGACGCGCTTACCCGAAGCGGCTTTCATATCGGGCGAGCGCGAGTTCCGCCGTATCGATCTCGGGCTTGCGGCCCGACAGCAGGTCGGCGAGCACCCGCGCGGAACCGCACGCCATGGTCCAGCCGAGCGTGCCGTGACCGGTGTTGAGATGAAGGTTGGCATAACGGGTGGCGCCGATCACCGGCGGACCGTCTGGCGTCATCGGCCGCAACCCGCTCCAGAACGTGGCCTCGGTCAAGTTGCCGCCGCGCGGAAACAGCTCGGTCAGGGAGTGCTCCAGCGTCGCCCGCCGCGCGGAATAGAGTGTGTCGGAATAGCCTGAAACTTCGGCGGTGCCGCCGACACGAATGCGATCGCCGAGCCGCGTGATGGCGACCTTGTAGCTTTCGTCCATCACCGTCGACACCGGCGCGGCATCGGGATCGATCACCGGCACGGTGATCGAGTAACCCTTGACCGGATAGACCGGGATCGAAATGCCGAGCGGCCTGAGCAGAAGCGGCGACCAGCTGCCGAGCGCGACCACATAGGCGTCAGCGCGCAACACGCCGGCGCTTGTGATGACGCCGGATATTCCCTTGACGTCGGTTTCCAGCCGCTCGATCGTGGTGTCGAGGCGAAACTGGACGCCGAGCCTGGCGGCATGGGCGGCGAGCGCCTGCGTGAACATATGACAATCGCCGGTCTCGTCCTGCGGCAATCGAAGACCGCCGGCGATCCTGTGCCTCACCGCGGCAAGCGCCGGTTCGGCACCGACACAGCCATCGCGATCGAGCACCTCATAAGGCACGCCGTACTGTTGCAGCACGGCGATATCGCTGGCGGTGCCATCGAGCTGGGACGGCTTGCGGAACAGTTGCAGCGTGCCGCGGCTGCGCTCGTCATAACGGATATGGATCTCGTCACGCAGCGCGCGCAGGCAGTCACGGCTGTATTCGGCCAGCGGAATCATGCGGCTCTTGTTGACCGCGTAGCGCGCCGACGTGCAGTTGCGCAGCATCTTGATGAGCCATGACCACATCGCGGGGTCGAGCTTCGGCCGCAGCACCAGCGGGCCGTGCTTCATCAACAGCCATTTGACCGCCTTAATCGGCACGCCGGGGCCGGCCCAGGGCGAGGCATAGCCGGGCGATATCTCGCCGGCGTTGGCGAAGCTGGTCTCGCGCGCCGGCTCCGGCTGGCGGTCGACGACCGTCACCTCGTGCCCGCCACGTGCGAGATAATACGCCGTCGTCACGCCGACGACGCCGCCGCCGAGAACCAGTACCTTCACGATCATCCGCTCCCGCTGCGACCAGGCTCACGCAAACTTCAGGCCATCCGCATCCGGCGGGTCGAACAATCCGCGGAGGGCTTCGTCCAGCCGGCTCTATCTCCGTGCCGCGCCGTTTTGGCCGCTCAATGGATGAAGTTGCCGCCGGGGTGAAATGGCGCTGCAGCTTCCTGGCCGCCAGTTCACGCAATGTGTTGCGGTCGAGCTTGTTGGTCGAAGCCAGCGGCAGGCTGTCGACAAACCAGATCGAGCGCGGGTGCTGATAGGCGGGAGCGTTTTTAAGGGCGAAGGACTTCAGGCTGCTCTCGTCAAGACTGCTTCCTTGACGCTTCACCACGAATGCCACCGGCTTGGTACCCTTGATGTCGTCATCCACCGGCACGACGCAGGCCTGGATCACGTCCGGATGGGTCTCCAGCATTTTTTCGACTTCGCCGGGGAAAATATTTTCGCCGCCACTGACGAACATGTCGTCGGTCCGCCCGACGAAGTAGTAGAAGCCGTGTTCGTCGCGGCGAAACACGTCGCCGGTAATATAGAAGCCGTCCCCGGTGATCGGCGACACCAGTTCCGGGCGATTGTGATAGCCGTTCATGATCGCCGGGCTTTTCATCTCGAGCACACCGATGTCGGAGGGCCGGCCGTCATCGCCAACCAGCCGCAGCTGGACCTTGGGGTGCGGGTAGCCGACCGACATTTCGGGCTGTGGCAATCCTTGCGGATGCGGCCCGAATACGACGGGTCCGGCCTCGGTCGTGCCATAGGCATTGGTAACGGCCGCTTTTGGCAGGGCGCGGTGAATCGCCTCCATCAGACTGTGACTGACGGGGGCCGATCCCATGCGCAGGAACTCGACGCTGGAGAGGTCGGTGGCCGCGAGCCGTTCCTTGTCATTCAGCATCATCGCGATCATCGGCGGAACCGCGGTGAGCCATGTGCAGCGATAGTTCTCGATGGCTTTCAAATAGAGTTGGGCGGTGAACTGCGGCAGCAAGATCACGGTTGCGTGGGCCGCATGCGCCAGCTGGCTCATGGCCAGCGCGTTCATGTGGTAGAGCGGGGCTGCGACCAGAAAGCGGTGGCGCGACATATCCTGGGCGGCCATCCGCGTTTCGACGACCCAGATATGGCTCTGGTGCGAGAGCACGACGCCCTTGGGACGCCCGGTCGAACCCGAGGTGTAGAGAAACATCGCCGGCTCACCGCTCGCCGCCGCGATGGGCGCGAACGGACCCGGCTTCAGAAAGTCGGCGAACTCGCTGCCTTCGCCGTCGAACCGGATACGCGGCAGATCCTTTGGCGCGCTGTCGAAGCGCCGTGCGTCGCAGAAGACGAGCCTCGCGCCGGAGTCACGAATGATATAGTCGATCGTGGCCGTCGGGAATTTGAAATTGACCGGCACCGCGACAAAGCCGGCGCGCATGATGCCGTGGATAGTCGTGAGATATTCGAAGCGATTGGCGGACAGAATGGCGACCCGGTCGCCGCGCACCATGTCACGCGATGCGAGAGACCGCGCGACCGCATTGGCCTGGGCTTCGAAATCCCGGTAGCTGAAGCGGCGCTCAACGCCGGTGCCGAGATCGATGATGGCGACCTTGTCGAGGTCGCAGGCGCTCGACGTCAACGCTCCCAGATTTGTAAATGCAGCAATGTGGGACACCGCGAAAGTCTCTGTCAGGCCGGCGGCGACGTCAGATAGGTTCCGCGCCCGCTCGCCAACAGGCGACCCTCCTTGTCGAAAACCCTGGCTTCCGCCACCGAGAACTGCTTGCCGAAATGCACGATCTCGCCGCGGATCGTCAGCACGCCGGGCATCGCGGCGCGATGGTAGTCGACGCGCAGATCCACCGTCGGAACCCCGCGCCCGGTCCGGGAGACCATGGCCCAATCCGCGGTGAGGTCGACCAGCGTCGCAAGGATGCCGCCATGGGTATACCCTCGATCGGGGTTGACCACCCACTCTTCGCGCCAGTTGGCGGTCAGCTCGATCGTGCCCTCGCCAACCGCGACGACGTTCAATCCGAGCCATTGGTGGAACGGACCGCGCGACAACAGTTTCTGGACGTCTTCGACGCTGGGGACTTCGCTCATCGGACGGAACCCTCTTTTGGTCCTTCTCTGCCATGAAGGGCGGACAGGACGATGATCAGACAACTTGCTTCGCCGCATCACCCGGCGTCGGGTGAAACCGCAGCAGTCAGGGGACGACGACGACCTTGCCGATGACCTCACGATCCCTGATCAGACGCAGACCTTCGGCCGCCTTCTCGAGCGGCAGCACCTCGTCGATAACGGGCTTGATCTTCTTCTCGACGATCATCTTCATGAGGTCGGTCAGGTTTTCCTCGTAGAAGCTGTTCGAGCCGATCACCTTCAGCTCAAAACTCCAGATGTAGCGCAGATCCTCCTTCGGATCATGCCCGGCGGTGGCGCCGCATACCAGCAGGCTTCCGCCGCGCTTGAGGCAACGCAGCGACGGCACCCAGGTTTCGCCGCCGGTGAAATTGACGACGACATCGACGCCGCCGTCATAGCTGCGCCGCTGCGGCTTGCCGTATTTTTCGATCGCCCACTTCGAGAAGTCGACTTCCTTGTAGTTGATCGCCTCGTCGGCGCCCATCGCCTTGAGCTTTGCCATTTTCTCCGCGCTGCTGGCGCAGGCGATGACTTCGGCGCCGAGCAGCTTGCTCAGGATGACGCAGCCGGTGCCGACGCCGCCGCTGGCGCCCAGGATCAGGACGCGGTCGCCCTTGCGGATCGTGTTGTGGGTGATCAGCATGCGGTGCGCGGTGCCGTACGCCACCGGCAGGGACGCCGCCTCCTCGAAGCTGACGCCGTCGGGCATCGCGATGAGCTGGTCGGCTTCGACGAGGCAATATTCGGCCATGCCGCCATCGAGCATCTCGCCCATCAGGCCCTTCTTCTTGTTGAGCGGATTGACCAGCACGCGGCTGCCGATCTTCCAGCCGGCAACCCCCTCGCCGATCTCGACGATCTCGCCTGCCATATCGAGGCCGATCACGACAGGCAGCGGCACCTTGATGCCCGGCATGCCCTGCACCGTGAATACGTCGTGATAGTTGAACGACGAGGCGCGCACGCGGATGACCACCGCTCCGGCCTTCGCCTTTGGTTTCGGGTGATCCTCGACCACCGTCAGGTTTTCCAACCCGCCATGTTGGCGCAGAACCAGCGCCCTCATCGTTTCCGACATCCTGTTTTCCTGTTCAATGACCGGCCAGCTTCAGGCACCGGGTGCGCGAGAGCGGCGGGTTTCCAAGCCTGGCGTTGGCGGCAGTTTGCTGAGAGGAGCCGCAAGATCAAGGTGTATTCCTCGCAACCCTCCCATTCGAGGAAAGATTTCGCACTTTCGGGGGCAGTGGCGCAATGGGATTTCCCGCTTGCCGGCGCACTGTGTTAAAAAATCTTGCGGGCTTGGTTCTGAGACGGGGAATGGCGCATGGATGATCTCGATCTCGCTCTTCTGCAGATCCTGCAGGAGGATGCGACGCTGAAGGTGGCTGAAATAGCCGAAAAGGTGGGGCTTTCGCCGACCCCCTGCTGGCGCCGGATTCAGAAACTTGAAGAGGAGGGCCTGATTCGCAAGCGCGTCGCCTTGCTCGATCCGGTGAAGCTGCGCGTCGGCGTCACCGTCTTTATTGCCATTCGCACCAATCAGCACAACGCAGCATGGGTGAAGAAGTTTACCGCGATCGTGATGTCGATCCCCGAGATCGTCGAGTTTTACCGGATGAGCGGCGACGTCGACTACCTCCTGCGCGCGGTGGTGCCGGATATTGCCGGATACGATGCGGTCTACAAACGGCTGATCGAGAAGATCGAATTGGGGGATGTCAGTTCGAGCTTTGCGATGGAACAGATCAAGTTCACCACCGCTCTGCCGTTGCAGTTCGCGGCGCGCGGCGAGACGGCATCCAAAGGCGCGAAAGAGACGTGACGGAAAAGGGCGGTCGTTAGCGCGTGTCCTGCATCGCCTCCTCGACGATCCCGTCGATCGAGGTCGCTAGCTCGGCGATCGGCGTGTCCCCACGCATTTCAAGGAAAAACGTCACGACGCTGAAAAGCACGGAGCGGAGGTCTTCCGCGTTCACCGCGTCCCGCTCCGCAGGCCGCAGCGGCAAGCGATCCGCCAGCAGCTGATTTTGCAATCGTTCGGCGGCGAGTTCGACCGACTTTACTTTCGAACGGAATTGCTCGGTCTTGCTGCTGGGGGCCGGCGACGGCCCCGCCTTCAGGCCTGCGCGAATGGCACGGAGCGGTTGAACAATCTGCTCGCGCCATGGACGACAGGCCTCATCCAGTTCCCGGATCTCGGACGACGTCAGCAATATGCGATGCCTGACGGCCGCGTATGCGACCATGAGAAACAGCATGACGTCGACGCCCGCCCGGTTCTGCAATTGGAGGCAGGCATCCGCGACCCCGGGCCGGGCATAGATATCCAGAGCAAACGCCCAGCTGGCGGCCTCAAGCTCGGGCCGCGACAGCTTCATGAACGGCGCGGCTTCATGAATCGGCATTCTTGATCGAATTCAAGCCGCCCCAGCGGCTGACGGCCTTTGTTTCGATATCAAACAGGTCAAGCACCCGACCGATTGTATGATCGACCATCTGTTCAAGGCTCTCCGGGCGGGCGTAAAACGCCGGCGCCGGCGGATAGATGATCGCGCCCATTTCGGTAGCCGCGGTCATGGAACGCAGATGGCCGAGGTGAAGCGGGGCTTCACGGACGATCAGGACAAGACGGCGCCGTTCCTTCAGGACCACATCGGCAGCGCGTGTCAGCAAGGTCGAGGTCACGCCGGAGACGATCTCGGAGAGGCTTCGCATCGAACAGGGCGCCACCACCATGCCCAGCGTTCTGAACGACCCGGAGGAAATCGAGGCCCCGACATTGTCGGCCTGGTGAACGACATCCGCCAGCGCCGAAACGTCGGCGACGCCGATATCCAGCTCCTGCGTCAGCGTAATCTTCGCCGACCGGCTCATGACCAGATGGGTTTCGATGTCGGTCGCCTGCAGCAGGCGCAACAACCGAACGCCGTAGATGGCCCCGGAGGCGCCGGTTATCCCGACGATCAATCGCCGCGGAAGTGAATGCATCGGAAGTCCTTGACGAGATGGCCGGGGGCCGCATCGCCGCAATAGCACAAAGTCGCGGCTGCGTTGAGTTCCGATCGCGCGCGGTGCCGCTATGCACCTCAGCAACTGCATATTAATTGTTCAATTAGCCTGAATATGGCAATATTTTACCCTAATATACATATCTAGCGCAAATTACTACCAAAAATGTGGTATTTTTGGAAAATGCGTGTAGACTTCGGACCGGAACGTCCGACTCAAACCAGAACTGCAAGGGCAAAGGACATGCGAACGATCGGGCTATTGGGCGGCATGAGCTGGGAAAGCACCGCGGTCTACTACCGGCGCATCAACGAGAGCGTCCGCGAACGCCTGGGCGGCTTGCATTCCGCCAAGGTGATCATGCACTCGGTCGACTTCGAAAGCATTGTGGCGCTGCAGAAGAGCGATGCGTGGGACCGCGCCGGGGCCCTGCTTGCAGACCTGGCGCGCGACCTCGAGACCGCCGGCGCGGATTGCGTCCTGATTTGTACCAACACCATGCACAAGCTGGCCGATACCGTGCAACGCGCGGTATCCATCCCGCTGCTGCACATCACCGATGTAACGGGAGCCGCGGTCGCCTCCGCCGGCTGTCGCCGCCCGCTGCTGCTCGCCACGCGCTACACGATGGAACAGGATTTCTATCTCGCGCAACTCCGCGACAAGCACGGGCTTTCGCCGATAGTGCCGGATGACGAGGACCGCACCGCCGTGCACGACATCATCTTCAACGAATTGTGCCGCGGCGTGGTGCGCGAAACCTCACGCCAACGCTATCTCGATATCGTCGCGACCGCCGCGGCCGATGGGGCCGACAGCGTCATCCTGGGCTGCACGGAAATTGGCCTGCTGGTGGGGCCGCAGCATTTCGATCTGCCGGTGTTTGATTCGACGCTCCTCCACGCCGACGCGGCGGTCGCCTTCGCGCTGGACAGGCGCGACGAACCGGAGCGAAGCGCGGCGTAGCGCGCAAAGCCACGAAGTCATCAGGCCTCGGAGCAAAAGACGGGCGGCTTTCAGCTTGTCGAAAGCCGGGTCAGGCGATCTTCACCTGCTCGTTCGCACGGCCGTCGAGCTGCGGTACTGCAATGCCGGGGTCGGTCGGCAGCAGGTCCTTGCGCATGTGCGTGTTGGAGTTGCCGTTGAACAGGGTGCCGACCAGCCCGCGGTCGAGATCGCTGGTGCCGAACAGGGCGTCGCAGATCGGAAAGGTGAGATTGAAGTTCCGCGTCTGCATGAATCCGAGCACGTGATGAATGGTGTGCATCCGCCGGACCGTGTTGATGAGCGGAATATACTTCAGATAGGGATGCCGCTCGTCGTCGAGATGCGACAACGTGTGCAGGCCTTCATACATCAGGTAGTAGGCCGCCATCGTGAATACCGTAATGTATCCGGCGTTGGCCGAGATCAGCAGACCGAGCAGGAACGCCGGCGGCAGCGCCGCCAGCACGAAGCCCAGCGGCGCGAATGGCGGGAACAGCAGCGCCCGCCATTCCTTGTGGCCATGATAGGTCAGGTCATGATGGGTGAAGAACTGGTGATGCACCGTGCAGTGGCGCTTGTAGATCATCTCCAGCCCCTTCACCGGGCGGTGAAGGATATAGCGGTGCGCGGCCCACTCGATCCAGTTGCCGAATAGCGCGATCGGAATGACCAGCAGCCACAGCCAGCCGGCGTTATGAATGTGGCTCCAGCACAGCCACATCGCAGCACCGGTGACCAGCAGCGTGAAGCCAAGATGGATGGCGCCGTGATACCATGGCGGCGTTTCCGCGATGAATTTGTCGCGAAACAGGCGCTGACGTTGCTGTTCGCGGCGATCGCGGCCCGCATCCTGAAATGCCACGTCCATGTTGTTCTCCCTCGTTGTGTTTGGCCGGCCGGCATCGGCCGTTACCCGGCACTTTGAGGGCAGCTTATTCCGGGGGCGGTCGCCCGGGCTTTGCCGCAGCGGGCAGGATTTATCGTTTCAGATGATTTTTTGCCGCCGGATCCGTACCCGTTGCCGGCAATTCGGGTTATCGTTCGGGGCTGCCATATGAAAGACCTGCCGGTCGGAGATCAACGGTGACCAGGGCTTTGAGCATCCTTCGGGGCCGCTTTGGACGCGTGGCCCTTCTCGACATGGACACCTCGCTGGTGGAACATGCGCATCCGCATTGCCACCTGATCTTCAAGGCCAGCGGCCCAGACCAGAATTTCGTGGTCGAAGAGCAGACAGTGCCGTTGCGAAGCGACATGCTCGTCGCGGTCAATTCGTGGCAGCAACACGCCTATCTGCATCGCCAGGGTGCCGAGCGGACCTTGTTTCTCGCGCTCTACATCGAGCCGGGCTGGCTCGCGGCTGCGGATCGGGCCTTCGTCAATTGCGCCGAGCCCGGGTTCTTTCCCCGTGCGGGGATTCCGATCACCAGCGAGATCAACCGGCTTCGCGCCAATCTGGTGCGGCGGATGGCGGATCCTCATGACCAGCACGACGAGCTGCAGGAATCGATCCTTCAGCTTTGTCTTAACGTATCCCACGGATTTTCGGACTGGCGCGATCAAGGCGCGAGGCTGCGGAGGCATCACGGGCCCCGGGACTATCGCGTCGGCCGGGCGCTGCGGCATATGCGCGAGCGTGCGGCCGAGGCGGTCGATCTCGATGACGTTGCCCGGCTTGCCGGCCTGTCTCGCCCGCACTTCAATCATCTGTTCCGCAGCTGCACCGGCGTCAGCCCGCGCGTCTACGCCAATGCCCTTCGCGTCGAGACTGCGGTCAGCCGGCTGCGCCAGCAGCAGGATGAGATCGGTGAGATTTCCGAACATCTCGGCTTCAGCGCCCAAAGCAATTTCACCCGATTTTTCCAGCAACATGCGGGAACCTCGCCGAACCAATATCGGCGCGTGATGGCCGATCTCGGCTGATTGGTTGCCTTTGCGGGGCCGTTCGGCCATGAAGGGTTCCCTGACGGAGCGAGCGATGGAAGCAACGCGTACCAACACCGATACCGCCGGCCACAGCGCGCATCCGGATTTGCGCGGCTGGCTGCAATGGCTCTCCGCCACCGACCGGCTCGCGGTCGCGCGCAAGGGCCTCTCGCTGATCGACGAACTGGCGGCGGTCGCCAAGAAGCTCGAAAATGAGCGCGCCGTGCTGTTTCCGTCACCAGGTCAGCAGTCGATTCCCGTGGTGGCGAACCTGTTTGCCGACCGCAGCTGGATCGCGGATTCGCTCGGCGTTCCCACCGGCGAACTGCTGTCGCGGTTCCAGAACGCGGTTCGCCATCCGCTGCCATGGGTCGAGGTCATGGCGGCGCCGGTGCAGGATGTCGTTCATCACGAGGTCGATCTGCTCAAGCAATTGCCGATCCCCAAGCACAACGAACATGACAGCGGGCCTTACATTACGGCGGCGCTCCTGATCGCGCGCAATCCGAAGACCGGAATCCAGAACGTTTCGATCCACCGCTGTCAGGTGAGCGGCCCCGACCGCATTGGCGTTCTGCTGCTGCCGCGGCACACCCTGCATTATTTCCGGATGGCCGAGGAAGCCGGTGAGGCGCTGGAGATCGCGCTGGTGATCGGCGTGCATCCGGCCTGCATTCTCGCTTCCCAGGCGATCGCCGCGCTGGACGTTGACGAAATGGAAATCGCCGGCGCGCTGCTCGGCCAGCCGGTCGAGATGGTCAAATGCAAGACCAACCGGGTCCGCGTGCCCGCGCATGCGGAAATCGTCATCGAAGGCCGCATCCTGCCCAAGGTCCGCGAGCCCGAAGGGCCGTTCGGCGAGTTTCCGCAATATTACGGCCCGCGCGCCGACCGCGAAGTGATCCAGGTCGATGCGATCACCCACCGCAAGAATCCGATTTTTCACACCATCGTCGGCGGCGGAACCGAGCATCTGCTGCTCGGCGGCATTCCGCGCGAAGCGACGCTGCTGGACCACCTGCAACGCAGTTTCCCCTCGGTGCGCGACGTGCGTCTTACCCGCGGCGGCACCTGCCGCTATCACCTCGCGGTCAAGATCGACAAGGCCAGCCAGGGCGAGCCGAAGAATATCATCATGGGTGCGTTCGGCGGCCATTACGACCTCAAGCAGGTGGTCGTGGTCGACATGGATGTTAATATTGACGACGAAAGCGAAATCGAATGGGCCATTGCGACCCGCTTTCAGGCCGACCGCGACCTCGTCATCATCTCGGGCGCGCAGGGCTCGAAGCTCGATCCGTCCTCGAACAATGGCATCAGCGCCAAGATGGGGATCGACGCGACCAAGCCGCTGGCGACCGAGCCGATGGAGTTCAAGCGCATTCATGTGAAGGGCGTCGAAAACGTTGATCTCGATGCCGCACTTCAGGATGATCCCAAGGCTGCCTTTGCGCGGATCATCGCCGGCTGAGGTCATGAGGTTGACCTCAGATAAAACAACGCTGGCTCAAGCCAGGGGAATGCAACGAGGAAACGGGACGGACCGCCGTCTGGCATGACAGCCAGCGCGTCGCTATCTGGGAGAGATGCCATGTCGACAGCGCTGCGGATCGCGTACGGAGCCTTTGGCCGGGTTGCGCTTCTCGATATGGACTGGTCGCTGGTGCGACACGCCCATCCGCATTGCCACGTGCTGCTGAAGGTCGAGGGGGCGGACACCCAGTTCGTCGTCGGCGACAAGGTCTATCCGCTCACCAACGAGACCGCCGTCCTGGTCAACGGCTGGCAGCCGCATTCCTATGTCCACGATCCGGAGAGGCCGCGCACCGTCATCCTGGCGCTCTATATCGAACCGGAATGGCTGATGGCGTTCCGGCCGGGCTGGGCCGCGAGCGGCGCCCCCGGTTTCTTCAGCCATCCGTCCGGCGACGTCTCGCCGCGCATCCGCGGCCTCGCCATGAATCTCGCGGCCGACATGATGGCCCGCCCCGAGGCGCGGACCGCCCATGAAGCGCTGCTGTCGGATTTGATGATCTCGGTGATCGAGCGTTTTACCCCCTGGCGAAGCTTTCCGGCTTCGATCAGGGAAATGAATCTCCGCTCGGGCGACTGGCGCATCCGCAAGGTTGCCGCGTCGATGCGGTCTGAAACCAGGCGCGGCGCCGCTCTCGATACATTCGCCAGGGAAGCGGGACTGTCGCGCGCGCATTTCTTCCGCCTGTTCGAGGCCTCGATCGGCGTGCCGCCCAAGGTCTATATGAATGTCGTGCGCATGGAGAAGGCGGTCGATGCGGTGCTGAATCAATCCGCAACCGTCTGCGACATCTCAGACCAGCTCGGCTTTGCGGAGCCTGCGCATTTTACCCGCTTCTTCCGCAATCATGTCGGCGTCAGCCCGCGTGAGTTCCGGAATGTTTCCCGGCTCGCAAGCTGATGCTGCACCGCAGCGGCGATGCGAAATGAGACGGGATGGTAAGTTTCGAGATCGGCCGGCATGGCCAGATCCGGGAGCCCGCTGAATACTCTCGCCTGACGCATCCGAAGTGCGCGCGGGAGAACGTTCGGGATGGCGGAAGCCGCCGGCCACCTTAATGCCAGTGATGGGCCCGGCCCGCCATGGGTCGGCCGGTCGATCCCGCGCGTCGAAGATTCGGCGCTGCTGACCGGGCGCGGCCGCTTTATCGACGATCTCGGGGTTCGCCCCGGCACCCTTCACGCGGCGATCCTGCGTTCGCCGCACGCCCACGCGGATATCGTCTCAATCGATTTGTCCTCGGCGAAGCAGGCGCCCGGCGTGGTCGCTGTCCTGCACGGCGAGGATGTCAAGGCGCTGACGACGAGCCTTGTGGTCGGCGTCAAGGCGCCGGTCGAATGCTGGCCGATCGCGGTTGGGCGCGTGCGCTATGTCGGCGAGCCGGTCGCGATTGTCGTCGCCACCGATCGCTATCTGGCCGAAGACGCGCTCGATCTGATCGACGTGCGCTACGCGGCGCGACCGGCCGTGGTCGATCCGCTCGCGGCGCTGCGTCCTGAGGCGCCGATTCTGCACGACGGCTTTGCGGGCAATGTCGCCAGCGACCGGAGCTTTCGCTACGGCGATCCCGAGCAGGCGTTTGCAAAGGCGGCGCACCGGATCGGGATCGACATTCGCTACCCGCGCAATTCCTGCACGCCGATCGAAACTTATGGCGTGGTGGCGGAGTATGATCCGGGCGACGATTCCTACGACGTGCTCGCCAACTTCCAGGGTCCCTTCAGTATCCATGCGGTGATCTCGCGGGCGCTGAAAGTTCCGGGCAACCGCCTGCGGCTGCGCACGCCGCCGGATTCCGGCGGCAGTTTTGGCGTCAAGCAGGGCGTCTTTCCCTACATCGTGCTGATCGCCGCGGCCGCGCGCGCGGCGGGGCGCCCGGTCAAATGGATCGAGGACCGGCTCGAGCATCTGACCGCATCGGTTTCCGCCACCAACCGCGCCACGACGCTCACCGCGGCGGTCGCCGGCGACGGCCGCATCCTGGCGCTCGACTGGGACCAGGTCGAGGATTGCGGCGCGCATCTGCGCGCGCCGGAGCCGGCGACGCTCTACCGCATGCACGGCAATCTGACCGGCGCTTACGACATCCGTCATCTCAAGGTCCGCAACCGTGTCGTCGTCACCAACAAGACCCCGACGGGACTAAATCGCGGTTTCGGCGGCCCGCAGATGTATTTCGCGCTCGAGCGGCTGGTTCAGCGCATCGCGGTCGAACTCGGCCTCGATCCGCTCGATGTCATCACCCGCAATCTCGTTGCCGCCGATGCCTTTCCGTACCGGACCGCGAGCGGCGCGCTGCTCGATTCCGGAAATTATCAGGAGGCGATCAGACGCGGCGTCGACGAGGGGGCGCTCGCCGAACTCAAATCGCGCCGTGACGCGGCGCGCGCGCAAGGACGGCTATACGGCATCGGCTATACCGCCGTGGTCGAGCCCAGCGTGTCCAACATGGGCTACATCACCACCGTGCTGACGCCGGCCGAGCGCCGCAAGGCCGGCCCGAAGAACGGCGCCCAGGCCACCGCGACGGTCGCGATCGATCCGGTCGGAAGCGTCACGGTTCACGTCGCCTCGGTGCCGCAGGGGCAGGGCCATCGCACGGTTCTGTCGCAGGTCGTGGCCGACGTGTTCGGCCTGAAGCCCGCCGATATCCGGGTCAATACCGAGATCGATACCGCCAAGGACGCCTGGTCGATCGCGTCCGGCAATTACGCCAGCCGTTTCGCGCCCGCGGTGGCCGGCACCGCCAGACTCGCCGCCGAGCGCATTGCGCAAAAACTGGCGCGCATCGCCGCGAGCCAGTTGAACACCGAGATCGATGATATCGCGTTCACCGGCGGCCATATCGGATCGAAGCGCAATCCCGACAACAAGCTGTCGTTCTCCCGTGTCGCGGGATTGAGCCACTGGTCGCCCGCCGCGCTGCCCGACGGCGTCGGACAGACGATCCGCGAGACCGTGTTCTGGAGCCCGCCGGAACTGACCGCCCCGGATGAAGCCGATCAGATCAACTCCTCGCTCTGCCACGGTTTCATCTTTGATTTCTGCGGCGTCGAGATCGATCGCACCACCTTGCAAACGCGGATCGACCGCTACGTCACCATGCACGACTGCGGCACCATCCTGCACCCGGCCATGGTCGACGGGCAGATCCGCGGCGGCTTCGCGCAGGCCCTCGGCGCCGCGCTCTACGAGGAATATGCCTATGCCGCCGACGGCAGCTTCCTGACCGGGACCTTCGCGGATTACCTGCTGCCGACGACCGCGGAAGTGCCGGATCCGCTGATTCTCCACATGCAAACGCCGTCGCCGTTCACGCCGCTCGGCTCAAAAGGCGTCGGCGAGGGCAATTGCATGTCGACGCCGGTCTGCATCGCCAACGCGGTGGCCGATGCGCTCGGGGCAACCGACCTCGAATTGCCGCTGGTGCCGGCGAAACTCGCCGAGCATCGTGCGCGGCACCGAGGCCGCGCCGCCCGCGGGCCGTGCCGCCGGGGCAATCGAGAAGCGCGGCGACCGGCGACTGCGCGGCGAAGGCGAGGCCAATGTTGGCGCGCCAGCCCGAGCGCGTCTGGGACATGCTGCTCGATCCGGCGACGCTTCAGGCGGTGATCCCCGGATGCCACGCCGTTCAGAAGGTTTCGGACACGCATTTCCGCGCCGACGTCACGATCGGTATCGGTCCGGTGAAGGGACGCTACCGCGCCGACGTCAAATTGTCCGACCTCGATCCGCCGCGGGCGGTGACGCTCGGCGGCGCTGCCGAAGGCGCGCTCGGCTTTGGCAGTGGGGAAGGACGCATCACGCTGGTTCCGGCCGAGAACGGCGGAACGACCGTCCGCTACGTCTACGAGGCGGCCATCGGCGGCAAGGTGGCGAGCATCGGCGGCCGCCTGCTCGATGGCGCCGCGCGCGTGATCATCGGGCAGTTCTTTGCGGCGTTGGCGCGGCAGGCGGGCGGCGGCGCCGCAACGCGGCTCGAGTTCCGTTTTCGCAAAGCTGCGGCGCTGGTTCGGAGGCGGCCGATGAAGCCCGCCGCGTTCGACTATGTTCGCGCCGAGCACCTCGACGAGGCGCTCGAGGTGCTTGGCCGCGAAGGCAGCGACGCGCGCATCATCGCCGGCGGGCAATCGCTGATGGCGATGCTCAACATGCGACTGGCGAGGCCGAAGACGCTGATCGACATCATGCGCCTTCCCGAACTCGCCCGCGTCGAACGCCAGGGAGGAATCGTGACGGTCGGGGCGGGGGTCCGCCAGGCCGCGCTGCTGGAATGGTCGGACCTCGGCGAGAGCCTGCGGCTTGCGGCGCTGGCGCTGCCGTGGACCGGTCATGCGCAGACGCGAAGCAGGGGCACGGTGTGCGGCTCGATCGCGCATGCCGATCCCAGCGCCGAGATGCCGCTGGTGTTGCGGGCGCTCGGCGGCGAAGTGCATCTGCGCAGCGCCAGGCGGCGCCGGCGTGTTGCGGCCAAGGAATTCTTCACCGGCATGATGGCGACGGCGCGCGCCGATGACGAGTTGATCGAAGCCGTGTCATTTCCCGCCGATCAGAAGCGCTGCGCCTTCCGTGAAGTGGCGCGCCGTCACGGCGATTTCGCCATTGTCGCCTGTGCGGCGGTGGCAACAGCGGACGGCGTTCGCCTCGCCGTCGGCGGCGTCGCCGACATGCCGGCGGCGCGGGATTTTCCGCGGCTTGAGGGCAGCGCGCTTGACGACGCCTTGAACGCGTTCGCCTACGAGCTCGACGCCCGCGACGATGTCCATGCGACGGCGCGGTACCGTCGCGACCTCGTGCGCATGATCGGCCGCGATCTGGTGCGGGAGGTGCTGCCATGAGCCGATGGCCAGCCGGTCGGCGCCACGCCGTCCGCTTCACGCTCAACGGCAAGCCATGCGCCGGCGAAGCCGAGCCGCGGATGCTGCTGACCGATTTCCTGCGGCACCAGATCGGGGCGACCGGCACCCATGTCGGCTGCGAGCACGGCGTGTGCGGCGCCTGCACCGTCGACATCGACGGCAAGCCGGCGCGCGCCTGCCTCACGCTTGCGGTGCAGATCGACGGCTGCGCGTTAAGGACGGTCGAAAGCCTCGCGCCGTCGGCGGACCGCCTTGGCATCCTGCAGGCGGCGTTCAAGCGCAACCACGCGCTGCAGTGCGGCTTCTGCACCGCCGGCATGCTGATGTCGCTCGACTGTTTCCTGCGCGAAAATCCGCGCCCGGACGAGGCGGCCATTCGCGATCTGCTGACGGGGCATCTGTGCCGTTGCACGGGCTATACGCCGATCGTGCGCGCGGCGCTTGAGGCGGCCGCGGAAATGAGGGGCGATGTGAGCAGAGAGACATCCGATGCTTGACCTAGGAACCAGCTTTGTCGCGAGTGTCGCGCGCGATCCCAATGCCCTGGCGATTGTCGATGACGGCGTTCGCCTGACCTACGCGCAATGGTATGCGCGCATCTCCTCGCTGGTGGCGGCCTTCGACCGCATCGGCCTGAAGCCCGGCGATCATGTCGTCACCGTGCTGCAGAATTGCGAGGCCGCCGCCACGCTGCATTGGGCCAGTCAGCTCGCGGGCATCGTGATCACGCCGGTCAACTGGCGCGCCAAGGAGGATGAACTCGACTTCTGCATCGAAAACTCCGAAGCCTGCGCCGTGGTGTACCAGGATGTTTCCGCGCCGGCGGTCGAAAAATCCAGGCGCGCAGCGGCTCTGGCGACCATTTACGTCGGCAGCGATGATGCCGCCGGCAAATTCGACTTCCACCGCATGGTCGCCGAGCGCGCGCCGGACGCGACGCCGCGGGTCAGCGCCGAAGCCTGGTCGATCATGCTCTATACTTCCGGCACCACCTCGCGGCCGAAGGGCGTGCCGCGGCGGCACCGCGCGGAACGCGCCGCGGGCATCGCCCACGTCGCCCAAAATCTCTACCGGCGCGGCGAGCGCACGCTCGGCGTGATGCCGCTCTACCACACCATGGGCGTTCGCTCGCTGATCGCGATGTCGCTGATCGGCGGCACCTTCGTATGCCTGCCGCGCTACGACGCCCAACAGGCGCTCGCGCTGATCGAGGCGGAGAAGATCACCAATCTGTATCTGGTGCCGACGCTGTACCACGATCTGGTCCACGCGCGGGAATTCGCATCGGCCGACGTCTCGAGCGTGCGAAAACTCGGCTTCGCGGGCGCCTCGATGACCGACGGGCTGCTGAAGACGCTGAACGAGGCGTTCCGTCCCGATCTGTTCGTCAACCATTACGGCAGTTCGGAGATCTATACCTTCACGATCGATCAGAACGCGCCTGCCAAGCCCGGCTCGGCGGGGAAGGCCGGCATCAATCAGCAAATCAGGGTGGTCAAGCTGAACGCCAATTCGGCGGCGGATCTTGCGGCGCCCGATGAGGAAGGCGAGATCGTCGCCCTGCTGGCCGGCGATGAGTCGTTCGAGGGCTACTGGCGCCGGCCCGACGCCGATGCCAAGTCGCTGCGGGACGGCTGGTATTTTACCGGCGATACCGGTTTCGTCGACCGCGATGGCGATCTGTTCGTGACCGGCCGCGTCGACGACATGATCATTACCGGCGGCGAAAACGTCTCGCCGGTCGAGATCGAAAGCTGCCTTTCGCTGCATCCGGCCGTGCTCGAAGTCGCCGTCGTCGGTCTTGCCGATGAAAAATGGGGCAAGATCGTCGCGGCTTTTGTGAAGCGCAAGGGACCCGTGACCGAGCAGGAACTCGAGCAGTTCTGCCGGACGTCAGGGCTTGCCAATTTCAAGCGCCCGCGGCGCTTCGTCTTCGTCGATGCCTTGCCGAAATCTCCGGTCGGAAAACTGCTGCGCCGCCTGCTCGTCGCCGGCGACTACCAGCTCGAACACGCGCCGCCGTCAAGCGCGGCCTGACACAACAGAAAGGAAGTAACATGTCCTCTGCCTATTCATTCGCGGACGCGAGGCTCGCCAAGCTCGACGGGTTCCAGGTCGAAATCGACGAGGCGCATGAGCGCGCCGATATCATCCTCAACCGGCCGCCCTACAATGTGGTGTCGATGCCGCAGCGCGATCAGTTGCGGCTGGTGTTCGAGACGCTGGACGAGGATGCGCGCGTGCGCGTCATCGTGGTCCGGTCGGTCGGCGAGCATTTTTCCAGCGGCGGCAATATCGGCGGCTTCATGGAAGCCACGCCTGAAAAAGTCTCCAAGCTCGCCTGGAACATCGCCTCGCCGACGCGCTGTTCGAAACCGGTGATCGTCGCCAACCGGGGCTATTGCTTCGGGGTCGGCTTCGAGCTGTCGCTGGCCTGCGATTTCCGGATTGCATCGGAAACGACGCTTTACGCGCTGCCCGAGCAGAAGCTTGGCCAGATACCGGGCTCGGGCGGTTCCGCGCGCTTGCAGAAGATGATCGGCATCACCCGCACCAAGGACATCGTGATGCGGTCGAAGCGCATTTCCGCCAAGCAGGCGTTCGACTGGGGGATCGCGACCGAATGCGTGCCCGATGCCGAGCTCGAGACCGCGACCGACAGACTGGTCGATGAGCTCCGCACCTTCTCGCCGCTGGCGCAACGAACGGCGAAGAAGCTGCTGAACGATACCGAAGACTCGACGCTGACGGTCGCGATCGAACTGGAAGGCCATTGCTACAGCCGTCTGCGTCAATCGGATGATTTCAAGGAAGGCGTCGAAGCCTTCAACGCAAAACGTCCGCCAAAATTCGTCGGGCGCTGAAACTAACAAAAAGTCATCTTGGGGTGAAAAACGGAGGGATAAAATGTCAATTGCTAATCTAGAGGGTGTTGAGGCGGGCTCGCCCGCCGCAACGCGGCAAATGCGAAACGCGATCGTGGCGTCGCTGCTGGGATGGTCGCTGGATTTATTTGATCTGTTCATTCTTTTGTATGTTGCCCCGGTCGTCGGTGCGCTGTTCTTTCCCTCCAGCATCCCGACCTTGTCGCTGGCCGCGGTCTACGCCTCGTTCGCGGTGACGCTGTTGATGCGCCCCGTCGGCTCCGCGATCTTTGGTCATTACGCGGATGTCCACGGCCGCAAGAACGCGATGTTTGTCGCGATCGTCGGCGTCGGTATCAGCACCGCCGCGTTCGGCCTGCTGCCGACGATCGCCCAGGCGGGGTACGTTGCGCCCGCGCTGTTTCTGATCTTGCGGCTGGTTCAGGGCATTTTTGTCGGCGGCGTGGTGGCCTCGACCCACACCATCGGCACCGAATGGGCCGCGCCGAACCGGCGTGGAGCGATGTCCGGTCTGGTCGGTGGCGGCGGCGCCGGCATCGGCGCGCTGCTGGCCTCGTTCGTGTTCCTGGTGATGTCATCGCTGTTTCCCGGGGATGCGTTCGCGGTATGGGGATGGCGGTGCATGTTCTTCGCCGGGCTTTTGAGTTCGCTGCTCGGCTGGTTCATCTTCAACAATCTGGAGGAATCCCCGTTCTTCAAGGAACAGCAGAAGCGCAAGGCGGCCGGTACGATTACCGCGACCGACAAGCCGGTGAAGAAGCTGTTTTCGAGCGGCTGGCGCAACGTCCTGTTTCTCAACCTGCTGATTACGTTCGGCGGTGGCGCGGGCTACTACCTGACCTCAGGCTATCTTCCGTCCTTTCTCAAGGTGGTCAACGGCGTTCCCAACAGCGTCTCGTCGCTGATCCTGATGGGCGCCAGCGTGATTGCGATGGTGTCGGCGGTCTTCTTCGGCGGCCTCAGCGACTATATCGGCCGCAAGAAGACGTTCCTCCTGGTCGGCGTCGGCATGCTGGTGCTGCTGCCGGTCTGCTATCTCGGCATGGCGAAGGCCACCGATACCAGCGTCATCACGCTTTATGCGCTGGCGATCGCCTTTCTCGGAAACGCCGGCTACGCGCCGATCCTGATCTTTCTCAACGAACGGTTCCCGACCGAAATCCGCGCCAGCGGCACCGGTCTGTCCTGGAATATCGGCTTTGCGCTGGGCGGCATGATGCCGACCTTCGTTTCGCTCGCAAGCGCCAGTCCGGCGCAAATTCCGATGTCGTTGTCGATCTTCGTCGTCGTCATCTTCTTCATCTACCTGATCGGCGCGCTGCTGATCCCGGAGACCAAGGGAGATTTCCGCTGATGTCGCGGGCGGCGGCCATGGGATCGGCCGCCGCCGTGGCCGGAGCGGATGCGATGAACGACCTTGCGTTCGACGATATCGTGGTCGGCGGTGGATCGGCCGGCTGCGTGGTCGCCAATCGCCTGTCGGCGAACGGCGCCCGCCGCGTGCTGCTGATCGAGGCGGGCAGGGATACCGTGCCCGGCGCGGAGCCGGCCGAGATCCTCGACAGCTACCCGATGCCGGTGTTCTTCGGCGACCGCTACATCTGGCCGGGGCTCACCGCCTCTGCCGGCGCGGGTGGGAAACGCGGCGGCGGTCGCGCGCGCCTACGAGCAGGCGCGCGTGATGGGCGGCGGCTCCAGCATCAACGTGCAGTCGGCCAATCGCGGTCTGCCGCGCGACTATGACGAGTGGCGTGACCTCGGCGCCGATGGCTGGGGCTGGGACGATGTGCTGCCGTATTTCCGCAAACTGGAAACCGACCTTGATTTCGAAGGCGCGCTGCACGGCAAGGATGGACCGATACCGATCCGCCGAATTTCGCAGACCGAGCTGGCCTCCGTTCGGTGCCGCCGTCGGCGCCGCCTTCGCAGAAAGCGGCGTGCCGTTCCGGCAGGATCAGAATACCGAGTTCGAGGATGGCATTTTTCCTCCGGCCTTCTCCAATCGGAATGATCGTCGTGTGTCATCCGCCGCGGCCTATCTCGACGCGACGACGCGCCGGCGCGGCAATCTCGCAATTTGGCCCGGCACGCATGTCGCGGGCCTTGTCATGGATGGCCGGCGCGCCGAGGGTGTTCGCGTCCTTCGCGATGGCGAGAGCGTCTTCGTCCGCGCGCGGCGCGTGATCGTGACGGCGGGCGCCATCCAGTCGCCTGCCATGCTGTTGCGGGCCGGGATAGGTCCACCGGCAGCGCTTGGCGCGCTTGGAATCGGGGTCGCGATCGCCCGCCCCGGCGTCGGCGGCAATTTGCGTGATCATCCCGCGCTGACCTTTTGTCAGTTTCTGCCTCGCGCGCTCAGGCTGCCGCTGTCGCAAAGGCGGGCGAGCTTCGTCGCGCTGCGCTATTCGTCCGGATGCGAGGGGTGCGATCGCTCCGACATGTATGTCACCGCTTCGGCCCGCGCCGGCTGGCATCGGCTGGGGGCGAGACTCGGTCTTTATTTTCTCTGGTGCAACCGGCCGTTTTCCGCCGGGCGGGTCTCGCTGGCATCGCCCGACCCGGGCCGCTATCCGTCGGTCGAACTCAATCTTCTTGAGGATTCGCGTGATCTCGAACGGATGATGGCGGGCGTGCGAATGCTTGCCCGGCTGCTCGTCAATCCGGTGCTTAGTTCGGCACCGGACGATTTCTTTCCAGCCTCGTATTCGCCGCGGATCAAGCAGTTGAGCGGGGTCGGCCGCGCCAACGGCATCGCTGCGTCGGTCCTTGGCGCCCTGCTGGATGTTCCGGCAAAACTCCGCCACCTCCTGGTCAGGCAATTCCTGCTCAACGGGATCGCGTTCAAGGACGTCATCGAGGACGATCAGGCGCTTGCGGATTTCGTCCGTCGCAGCGTGTTCGGCGTCTGGCACCCGACCGGGACCTGCCGGATGGGCGATCCCCTGGATTCACATGCGGTCGTCGATCCCGACGGCAAGGTGATCGGCAGCGAGAACCTTTATGTGGCCGATGCATCGGTGATGCCGCGCCTGCCCACCGCCAATACCAATATCCCGACGATCATGATCGCTGAAAAGATCAGTGACGCCCTGCTGTCACAATGATCCACCGAATCCGGGCATAGGTTCCAGTGGGCATATGGTCCGAGACCCTGCCGTTCCTATGGACGGCAGCGAGGCCGGTCGGCAAAGATGTCCGTCCCTGATTCTCGCTGGAACAAGGTAAGACGCCGTGCCACCGTCCAGGAAGAATGAGAAGAAATCTCCGCAAGCGAAATCGCTGGCCGCGCTCTGGGCCCGCGTGAAGGTGCATCCCCTGGCGCGGCTCGGTCCCGGGCTGATTACCGGGGCCGCCGACGACGATCCTAGCGGCATTGCGACCTATTCCCAGGCGGGCGCCCAGTTCGGCCTCAACATGCTCTGGACCATGCCGCTGGCGTACCCGCTGATGTCCGCGATCCAGGCCATGTGCGCGCAAATCGGACGGGTCACCGGCCAGGGACTGGCGGCCAACATCAAGACCGCGTTCCCGCCGATCGTGCTCAAGGGCGTGGTCCTGCTGCTGTTGATCGCCAACACGTTGAACATTGCGGCCGATGTCGCGGCGATGGGAGAAGTCGCGGAACTGGTCAGCGGCGTCGATCGCCACTTCATGACGCTGGTTTTTGTATTGGTGACGCTGCTGCTTCAGATTTTCGTCCCGTATCACCGATACGTCTTCTTCCTGAAGTGGCTGGCGCTCTCGCTGCTGGCCTATGCCGCCGTCCTGTTCACGGTGCATGTTCCCTGGGGCGAGGTGGCGCTGAGGACCGTGTGGCCGAAGCTGACGCTGAACTTCAACACCGCCGCCGTGGTCGTTGGTGTCTTCGGCACCACCATCAGTCCATACCTGTTCTTCTGGCAGGCATCGGAGGAAGTCGAGGACATGCGCGCCAAGCGGGGCGCTGCGCCGCTGTTAAAGGATCCGAAAGCGGCGCCCGCGGAACTCCGGCGCATCCGGTGGGATACCTGGAGCGGAATGTTCGTTTCCAACCTCGCGGCCTTTTTCATCATTCTCGCCACCGCGGTCACGCTCCACGTGTCGGGAACCACCGACATTCAGACCGCCGCGCAGGCGGCGAGCGCGCTGCGGCCACTGGCAGGCGAATTCGCCTTTCTGCTGTTTGCGATCGGCATCCTCGGCGTCGGGTTGATCGGCGTGCCGGTGCTCGCGGGTTCTGCCGCCTATGCGTTCTCGGAAGCCATGGACTGGAAATCGGGCCTTGAACGAAGTCCGAAAAATGCGCGCGGTTTTTATGCCGTGATCGCTGTCAGCGTGCTTGCCGGATTGGTCATCCAGTATTCGCCGATCAGTCCGATGAAGGCCCTGTTCTGGAGCGCCGTGATCAATGGCGTGGTCGCAGTTCCCCTGATCGTGGTGATCATCCTGATCGCCTCGAGCAAATCGGTGATGGGTGCGTTCACGTCGAGCCGGCCGATCGTGGTCCTTGGCTGGATCGGGGCCGCGGTCATGGGCCTGGCGGCTCTCCTGATGCTGGTCCCCGGTTAGGCTTGCTCCCGCGTCCGAATCCGGAAATTTCATTAAATACAATTTTCGGTGCTCTATACGGCCAGCTGAAATAAAATCAGCAGTTGCTGCCGGTTACGCGACCGTAGCCGATCGCAGCGATCGTCGAGCCGCTCGGACACGCAAATGTTAACAGCCAATTTAGTGGCGGGGCCAGCCATCGCGCCTATGTTACTTGACGCGCGACAGCGATCGGCTGGCTGGCGTCGAAACCCACGGCATTGCGGGACGTTGACATGGTGGCATTGGTTTCTCGCAGGCCTGCGGCTTCGAAAGTTCGAAGCCCAAGCACGACGAATAATTTCGGGGCGGTTGAGGGTCGGCCGATGGCAAAACTGCTTCTGATCGAGGATGACAGCGAAACCGCTGAAGAAATTACCGCCGAACTGGTCGATTGCGGCTTTGAGGTCGAATGGGCGGCCAACGGCATCGAAGGCCTCGACAAGGCGCGCTCATTGCGGCCGGACGCCATGATTGTCGATCGGTTGCTGCCGGGCATGGATGGCCTGACGGTGATCGAGGCATTGCGCAAGGATCAGGTCCGCACCCCGGTGCTGGTGCTGAGCGCGCTTGGCGCGGTCGACGACCGCGTGCGCGGATTACGGATGGGAGGTGACGACTATCTCACCAAGCCGTTTGCGTTCGTGGAGCTCATTGCGCGAATAGAAGCGCTGCTGCGCCGGCCCGTGGAATCGCGCGAGACGACATTGCGGGCGGGGCCGCTGGAACTCGACCTGATCGCGCGCACCGTCAAACGCGGAGACCGCGTGATCGATCTGCTGCCGCGCGAGTTTCGCCTGCTCGAATATATGATGCAGCGCAGTGATCAGTTGCTGACCCGGGCCATGCTGCTCGAGGAGGTCTGGAATTACAAATTCGTTCCGGCGACCAACCTCGTCGACGTGCATATGGGCCGGCTGCGGCACAAGGTCGACGGTCCCGGCGATATGCCCCTGATCCACAATGTTCGTGGCGCCGGGTTCATTCTTCGGACCGGGCCGTAAAGTTCAGACGGCCGGCCGCGATGCGTCGCCCTTGACGTCAAGCAGGAACCGACTGGCATATCCGATGCGTCCACCGCAGTTCATACACTCGACCACCTTCCATTGGGCGCTGGCCGTGGCCGGCGTGTTGGCAATCTTTGTCACCGCGCTGTTCGGCTTCATCTACTGGAAGACCGACAGTTACCTGATCGCGCGGTCCGACGTGGTGATCGCCGGCGAGCTGAACATCATTGCGGCAGTGCCCGAAGAACGCCGGTTGTATTCGGTCGATCAGCATCTGAAGGAGGATTCCCGCAACGTTCAGTATGCCGGACTGTTCGATAGCGATGGCCGCAGGGTCGGCGGCAATCTGGAACAGCTGCCGCCCGGGCTCAAGGCGGATAATTCAGTTCAGAGCGTCTCCGTCACCAGGGTGCTTCCGACCGGAAAGGAAACTCGCGTCATCCGTGCCATCGCGAGGCGTACGCCGAGCGGTCAAACGGTGGTGATCGGACGAGAAGTCGACGAAGCCAGGAAGATTTCCCATGTCGTTGGCCTGGCGCTCGCGCTCGGTCTGGTCCCGGGCTTTTGCCTTTGTCTGCTCGCCGGCGCCTGGCTGAGCCTGCGCGCGCAGGGGCGCGTCGAAGAGGTCAACCTGCGGGTTCAGCGCATCATTGCCGGTGATCTGCGCGAGCGGCTTCCGCATCGCTCCGTCGATGAGCCTTTCTCGAAACTGGCGATCATCGTCAACGGCATGCTCGACGAGATGGAAACGATGATCAACGCGCTCGCCGGTGTCGGCAACGATATCGCCCACGACCTGCGCACGCCGCTGACGCGCGCGCGGCTGGCGCTTGAGCGCGGGCGCACCAACGCCACCACCCTGGAGCAGCTTCAGGGAGTTGTGGACAGGTCCATCCTGGGCATCGATCAGGCCCTGACGATCGTGACCGCCTTGCTGCGGCTCGCGGAAATCGAAAACAGCCGCCGGTCGGCGGCCGTTCGGCAGCGTCGCGCTACACGACATGCTGGGTGAGGTGCGCGATATCTATGAGCCGATCGCCGAAAACAAGAATATCGCCTTGCGCGTGGCAGCGACGAACAATCTGACCGTGCGCGGCGACCGCGACCTGTTGATCGAGGCGGTCGCCAACCTGATCGACAACGCGATCAAATTCACGCCGGAAGGCGGAAGGGTGGATCTTGAATTGCTGCGCGTCGAAGGCGAAACCGTCGTGCGCGTAACCGATACCGGTTGCGGCATCAGCGAACAGGAGCGCGACGCGGTGCAGCGGCGCTTTTACCGCTCCGACAAGATCAGAAATACGCCCGGTGTAGGCCTCGGGCTCAATCTCGTGACTGCGATCGTAAAGTTGCATGGCTTTCGGTTGGCGATCTTCCCGGGCCCGGGTTGCCGCGTGGAGATTATTTGTCCCGATGCGCAGGAATTGAAGGTCAGCGGGAAGGACACAGCCTCGGCGCGAGAGCCTTACCCGCAATGGCCGATAGCCCGAAAGCGGCAATGGTCGCCGCGGCGAAATCGATTTGAAGAAACCAGTTCGCTGACTTCGCCGCACCCGGCGCCATGCGCGTTCGAGCGAAGAGGGTATCGGCTTGTGTAAAGAAAATGGGCCAAGGCAGGAAGCGCCTGGCTTGCCGACGCCGCAGCCGCTCGATTGGTGGACACAACATTCACGCAAGCACCAAGGGTGGCCGCCGGCCGCTCCTTTTCGCGCGGAGGCAGATCAAGCGATCGACCGAAGTGGCCGACGGTCCGCGTCAAGGCCCGAACCCCAGCCGCCGCGCAGCCGCTCGATGAAGGGCGATACGCGATCGAATACCGGGCGCACCGATACGCTCTCAGGCTTGATGCCTTCGGCCGGTAGCGGCACGACTACCTTTGTTCGGCGACGTTTCTAAGGATGAGGTTCGATAGCTTAACGACGAGCCCGCGAAGGCGGGCATTCTCCTCAAGAAGCGAGAGAACGTCGTCGGAATGTTCGTCGTCCCGCAGCCGGCACTCTTCGCGACGATCGTGCTGGTCGTGTGACGGATATGTTGTTCCCATGGTTACTCCCCAAAACAAGGAACGCCCCCAATCGTCTTCCAGGGCGACACGATGAATCAGGTCGGGGGCGAATTTAAGACCAAAATGGGAAACGTGCGGAAAATGCCGATCGCGCTGCCGCGAAACAAAGCGGCAAAAGGATTTGCCAGCCGGTCCAGGCCAGGCTGCGGAATTAAAATGATTTCCTTTCGGGAGAGATTCGAACATTCGGGCTCGCGTCGGTCCCGGGCTCTGATGAATAATCAACAGACGAACGTCACTCAGCCCGGAAATTCGGGACGACTCCCTGCCGCGAAGGCTAGTCGTGTTCGAGTCGTCCGCCGCCGAACATGGTCGGCACGTAGCGCGGCGCGCCAATCGCCGACATGAAGCGCTGTTTGGTGAGCACGGGATCGAGCGCAATCGGCGGACGAACGACCTCGGTATCGGGTTTTGTCGAGAGCACAAGGAACCTTGCGCCGGCCCCGTCGCTTTCGCGCATCGCCGCGGCAAAAGCGTCCGGCGTCGTCACATTCCGCGCGCGGGGGATTCCCGCCGACCGCGCGAGCGCGGCGAGGTCGAGATTCGCGTTGGTCAGGGCCTGTCCCCCCGAAGCGGCATGGACGCCGTTCTGGATCAGCAACACCGTGAGGTTGCCCGGGGCCACCGCGCCGACGGTGACCAGCGCGCCCATATGCATCATCACCGCGCCGTCGCCTTCGACCACGATGACCGGCCGGCGCGGCTGCGCGATCGCAAGCCCGAGCGCCAGCGGAAGCGCCAGCCCCATCGCGTCTTCGAAGTAGAAATTCTCTGGGCTGATGGTGCATCGCCGCCCACAAATACGAGGCGTTGCCGAGCGAAGTCACCACCAATGCGTGCTGGGGAAGGGTCTCGGCGAGGGCCTTGTAATAATCGGCCCGGCTCGGCCTCGCCGCATTCACCATTGGACATCCTCCTGCGACAGCAGCAGCGCAAACGGGCAGCAGGCTTCCTCGGCGTAGGTCGCGGCGCGTTCGACCTGGGGACCGATCGGCCGGTGTCGATCGGCCCGCGCATGGGCAAGGCCCAGTCCCCTCAGGACCGGCTCCGTCACCCGGCCCTTTGGCGTGTGATAGAACACCGGGTCTTCGATGGTCCCTCGATAGGATACCAGCATCAAAAGCGGGAATTGATAGCGTTGGGCGAGGGAGACCATCCCGGCGCCCATGCTCAATAGCCCCGCATTTTGCACAAACATCGCGGTCCGCACGCCGCCCAGCCGGGTGCCGCAGGCGATCGCCAGCGCCTCTTCCTCGTGGGTCGCCCGCACCAGCCGCATGGCCGGCTCATGCTCGATGCGCACCAGGATCTCGCCAAGCCAGCTGTCCGGCACGGCAATTGCAACACCGAATCCAAGACGTTTCAGTGTTTCAAGGATCTCGGACGGCCGATGCGGATCTGCGGATTGCTTACCCGACGCCACCATCAATCAACTCCTTCGCGAGCAGGCGGCTTGTCGCGGCCTATTCAACTTCTGACTGTGTCAATTCCGACCATGCCAGGTCCGCGATCCGGCGTGACCGGCGCGAATGTAGGAAAGATCGGTGCCGTTGTCGATCCGACACCGATGGTGCAGACTATTGCGGCCGAGCGCGGCGAGATCGGATTGCGCCATAGCGAATATTGCAAACCGGGGATTGGAACATGAAACGCGTTTTACTCGCTCTCTTCGCTCTTGCGATCGCCGTGCCCGCGCAGGCGCAGGACAAACTGGTCGTCAGCATCTGGGGCGGCAGCTGGCGCGATCTTGTCGCCGAAACCGTTGCCAGGAAATTCACCGCCGAGACCGGCGTCGCCGGTCGAGTTCATCACCGGCGGCACCATCGATCGGCTCAACAAGGAGAAACTCGCCAAGGGCAATCCCGAGAGCGACATTACATTTACGACCTCGCATGTCGGCTGGCTCTATGCCAATGACGGGCTGTTCGAGCCGCTCGATCTTTCGAAAATTCCCAACGCGAAAAATCTCGCCGATGAAGCGCGGATCAGTCCGTTTCACCTCGGCGCCTGGGCCTATGTCTACACCATCGGCTATCGCGCCGACCTTCTGGGGGAAATGAAATTCGAGAGCTGGGGCGATCTGTGGAAGCCGGAACTGAAGGGCAAGATTGCCGGGCCGGATTTCGATCCCAGCCACATCATCGCCGTCTCGGCGCTGCTTTCCGGCAGCGACGCCGCGCATTGGGAAAAGGGACAGGACAAGCTCAAGGCGCTGAAGCCGAATTTCAAGGCCTTCTACACCAACGACGCCAACAGCCAGCAGTTGCTCGCCAGCGGCGAAACGCCGGTGCAAATCGTGTTGTCCATGAATGCCTATTACATGATCGGGCAGGGCGTTCCGATCACCCTTGTGATTCCGAAGGAGGGCGCGGTTCTCGGTGTCGACACCGTCGCCGTCATGAAAGGCTCCAAGAAGGCCGAACTGGCCTACAAATTCATCAATGCGCTGTACGATCCGGAAATCCAGGCCGAGATTGCCAGGATCAAGAAGGGCAGCCCCGCGGTCCTCAATGCCAGGATCGATCCGGAGATTGCCAAACTTCCCGGCGTGTTCACGACCGCGGCGCAATGGAAACAGCAGATCAACATCGATGCCAGGCTGCGCGCCGAGAAAACCGCGGAGTGGCGCAAATGGTTTGCCGAAAACATCATGAACTAGAGCATGATCCGGAAAAGTGGGTACCGGTTTTCTGAAAAGGTCATGCTCAAACAGAAAGATGGAGCGGATGGCTGTCAAGGAAAAGCCATCCGCTCCAGCGCGCCCGTCGGCCCGTGAACCCGCAGCAGCCATTCTTGCGCACCTTCGCTGCGCCCGCGCTGCTCTGCGCCTTCGGCCTTGTCGCCGCGCTGGCGGCCGTGCTGCAATTCAGCTTGCGCGCCTATGTTCCCGGCTCGCTCGATCCCGGCGGCTTTACGCTTGCGAATTTCACCGATCTGTTGAAACCGCTCTACGCGCGGGTGTTTCTCGACACGGTCTGGATCTGCTTTCTGACCGCGGTCTCGACCCTGATCGTCGGCTATCCGCTGGCCTATGCGCTGGTTCGTTCGCAAAATGCGATTCTCAAATCCGACCCTGCTGGTGATCGTCGTCACGCCGCTGTTCCTGGGCGAAGTGGTCCGGACCTATTCCTGGATCATCGTTCTCGGCAATAATGGATTCATCAATTCGATCCTGCTCCATCTCGGAATCATCACGACAGCCGGTCCAGTTCATGTTCACCACCTTCGGCGTCGTTGTCGCGCTCGTTCACGTCACGATGCCGGTGATGGTGATCATGCTGGCGGCGGCGCTGTCGCATATCGACCGCGACTATCAGCGCGCCGCCGAAAGCCTTGGCGCCGGTCCGGTTCGCGTCTTCCTGACCGTGACGCTGCCGCTGTCGATGCCCGGCGTCGTCGCCGGCGTCACCACGGCCTTTGCCTGGACGTTCAGTGCCTTTGCCACGCCGCAGCTGATCGGCGGCGGCCGGGTCAACATGATCTCGAATCTGGTCTATCAGCTCGGTTTCGCCAGTTTCAATTTCCCGTTCGCGGCCAGCCTGTGCGTGACAGGTCTGGCGCTCACCATCGTGGTATTGTCGATGTTGCGGCTGGCGTCGCGCCGGCTCGAAACCATCGAGCCGCATTGAGATGCCGCGCTCGACCTATCAGCGCCTGCTCGGCTTCATCGGCAAACTCGTCGTGGTGCTGATCCTCGGCTTCCTGGTGCTGCCGGCCGCCGTCGTGACCATCGCGGCGTTCAACGACAAGGCGATCCTGTCGTTTCCGCCGCAGGCGTGGTCGATGCGCTGGTTCGCCAAAGCCATCGCCTATCAGGATTTTCGCGACGGCTTTCGCAATGGCCTGATCGTCACGGCGTGGAGCTCGACGGTGGCGCTCGCGGTCGGCGCCATGTTTGCCTTCGCGCTCAACCGCTACCGGTTTCGTTTCAAGCGGCGTCATCGAGGGCGTGTTGCTGTCGCCGCTCGTGATCCCGCACTTTACCGTGGGGCTGGGCTTCCTGATCCTGGCCGCGCAGATCGGATGGAACCGCAGCTATGCGGTCGTCATCGCCTGCCACATCGTCCTCGTGCTGCCTTTCGTGCTGCGCAGCGTCTATGTCTCCTTGCGCAACCTCGACCAGAGCTATGAGCGGGCCGCGGCGAGCCTCGGCGCCTCGCCGCTGCGGGTGATGGTGACCATCACGCTGCCGCTGCTGCTGCCGGGCCTGGTCAGCGGCTGGCTGTTCGCCGCCATGCTGTCGTTCAACGAATTCACGGCGTCGCTCTTTGTCACGGCGCAGCGGACGCAGACGCTGCCGGTGGCGATGTACAATTATGTCAGGGAGTTCGCCGATCCCTCGATGGCGGCGCTGTCCGTCATGTACATCGCGGCCACCGCCGCGCTGATCATCTTTGCGAATGCGTATCTCGGTCTTGGCAAGGTATTGAACATTGAACAAACTCGCTGATCAGGACGCGCGAAGCGCAACGTCCGGCCGCCGATCAAGACGGCGCGGTCCGCTTCAACGCCGTGACCAAGCGATTCGGCGAAACCACCGCGCTTGACGGTGTGTCGATGTCGATCAGGCAGGGCGAGTTCATGACCCTGCTCGGTCCCTCCGGCTGCGGCAAGACCACCCTGCTCAATCTGGCCGCCGGATTCCTGAGCCCGGACGGCGGCGAGATCCTGATCGCCGGCGAGCGCATGAACGACGTGCCGACCTACAAGCGGGAAATCGGCATGATGTTTCAGAACTACGCGCTGTTTCCGCACATGAACGTTGCCGGCAATGTCGCCTACGGTTTGAAGGTCCGCGGCGTTGCGAAGCAGGAACGGGACGCCCGCGTCGAAGCGGTGCTGGGGCTGGTGCGGCTGGCGGGATTTGCAGATCGCACGCCGCGCCAGCTGTCCGGCGGCCAGCAGCAGCGCGTGGCCCTGGCGCGCGCGCTGGTCATCAATCCGACGGTGCTGCTGCTCGACGAGCCGTTCTCGGCGCTCGACAAGAACCTGCGGGCGTCGATGCAGGTGGAATTGCGGGAGATCCAGCGCAAGCTCAATGTCACGACCATCTTCGTGACCCACGACCAAAGCGAGGCCTTGAGCCTTTCCGACCGCCTGGCGGTGATGTCGGAGGGGCGGATTCGCCAGCTCGGAACGCCCCAGCAAATCTACCGCCAGCCCTGCGACCGGTTTGTCGCCTCGTTCATCGGCGACGCCAATGTGCTGCGCGGCCGGCTTGAGGGTGTGGAAGGCGCGTTTGCGATCATCGCCATCGGGCCCGTTCGGGTAAAAGTGCCGTGCGGGCCCTTGGCTGATGTGGCGAAGTCTGCACCGGTCGATCTGTTCGTGCGGCCCGAACACCTCGCGATGTCGGAAGCGACCGAAGCGTGCGCGACCCATGGCACGATTGTCGCCCATGTCTATCAGGGCGGCTATGTCGACACCTATATAGAGTGTGGCGAGGCGTCCCGCGATCGGCTGCTGGTGCGGTCGGGAGGGCATGAAGCGATGGCGCGCTGGCCAACCGGCGCGCGGGTTGGCATTTCCATTACATCGGGCGAAGGCGTTGCTTTTGCGTAGAGCGCCCTGGCCGTCGCCGTCAATCGTTGCTGCCGTAACCGGTCGCGCCGATGCCGACGGCTTACGGCTGCGTGCCGGTGGTCTGGGGCTGCAAGGTCTCCTGTTCCGGATCAGCGCCACATCCCGCGCATCCGCGCACCGACGTCGATGCGCGGCTCCTGGCTCGCGGCGCGCGCGGCCGCACCGGCCACCGCTGATGGCCAGACGGTCTGCTCGAACAGGCCAAGCAGCGAGGTGGGAATGAAACGCGTCCGTGACGCATAGACGTGGCGGTCGCCTTGGGCATGCTGGCCGTGGGTGAAGAAACGCTGCGGCAGCAACAGATCCAGATCGTCCCGGGCGCGGGTCATGGCCACGTAAAGCAGCCGACGCTCTTCCTCTATCTCCGCGCTGGTTCCGGCGCCGAGGTCCGAGGGCATGCAGCCGTCGACGACATTGAGCACGAACACCGATTTCCATTCCTGGCCTTTGGCGGAGTGGATCGTCGACAGGATCAGATAGTCCTCGTCGAGCAGCGGGACCCCGGCCTGATCGCTGGTGGCGTCGGGGGGATCGAGCGTCAGCTCGGTAAGGAAGCGCTCGCGCGAAGGATAGCCGCTGGCGATCTGTTCGAGCTGGATCAGGTCGGCGCGGCGGGTCGCGGCATCCTCGTGGTTTCGCTCCAGATGCGGCTCGTACCACAGCCGCGCGCGCTCGAGGTCGGCGGGCCAGGTTGAATGGCTGATATCCGCTACCGCCCCGATGAACGTTCTCCAGTCGTCCCCCGCGCGCGGCGGGGCCGGCGCCTGGGCAAGGGCTGCGATCGGATCGGCGCCGTCAGCCATGTGATCGAGCACACGCTGCGCCGAAGTGGGACCGACGCCCGGGATCAGAAGCATCAGGCGGAAACCGGCGACGCGGTCGCGCGGATTTTCGACAAAGCGCAGCAGCGCCAGCATGTCCTTGACATGCGCGGCATCGAGAAATTTGAGGCCGCCGAATTTGACGAACGGGATATTGCGGCGCGTGAGTTCGACTTCCAGCGGTCCGCTGTGGCTCGAGGTACGGAACAGCACGGCCTGCTGCTTCAGGAGCGTGCCGGATTCGCGGTTTTCCAGAATGCGTTCGACGACGCAGCGCGCCTGATCGGCTTCGTCGCGGACCGTGACGAGCCGAGGCCGCATGCCTGAAGTCCGGTCGGTCCACAGGTTCTTGGTGAAGCGCTCTCTGGCCAGATCGATCACGCCGTTGGCGGCGGCGAGGATGGTCTGCGTCGAGCGGTAGTTGCGGTCGAGCGTGATGATATCGGCCGGCGGCGAGAATTGACCGGGAAAATCGAGAATGTTGCGCACGGTCGCGGCGCGAAACGAGTAGATCGATTGCGCATCGTCGCCGACCACCGTGAGGCCTTCACCGCGGGGTTTCAAGGCCAGAAGGATCGACGACTGCAGGCGGTTGGTGTCCTGATATTCGTCGACCAGGACATGGTCGAAACGACCGCCGATATCGCTCGGCCAGCGCCGGATCGCTCATGGTCTGCGCCCAGTACAGCAGCAGGTCGTCATAATCGAGCACGTTCTGGCGCTGCTTCGCCTCGACATAGGCCGCGAACAACTCCTTCAGTTCGCCCGCCCATCCGCAACACCACGGAAACGACGCGCCGAGCACCTGCTCGATCGAGGTCTCCGCATTGACGCAACGCGAGTAGATCGCAAGACACGTGCCCTTGGTCGGGAACCGCTCTTTGATTTTCGAAAATCCCTTTTCGTGCCGAATCAGGTTCATCAGGTCGGCGGAATCCTCGCGGTCGTGGATCGTGAAGGCAGGGTCGAGACCGATCTGGTCGGAATATTCCCGCAGCACGCGCGCGCCGATGCCATGGAAGGTGCCGGCCCACGCCAGCGCGTCCGTCATCACCCCGGCATTGTCGCCGATGACCTTGCGCGCGATCCGCTCGACGCGTTTCGTCATCTCGGAGGCCGCGCGGCGCGAAAATGTCATCAGCAGGATGCGTCTTGGATCGGCTCCGTTGACGATCAGATGGGCAACGCGATGGGCAAGGGTATTGGTCTTGCCGGAGCCGGCGCCGGCAATCACCAGCAGCGGGGCAAACGGGCCCGGCCCCGCCGCGCCATGCTCGACGGCCCGCCGCTGTTCCGGATTGAGGCTTTCAAGGTAAGGGGCTGCCGCTGGCACGGAATGATGGTCCTTGGGGTGCAAAACCACCCTCGGTGATTCCCGTCCCGCACACAATCATTCCGAAGTTGGCAAAGACCGATCCTGCCGCCAGATCGCAGGACTATTGCTCATCTGGAGGTCAGCGCGCCGGCCGTTCGTTCGATGACGGTGAGGCCGAGACCTCGAAGTCGAACCCGTCGCGATGGAACGGCTCATTGACAAGTTCGAAGTGCCACCACTCCTTGGCATAGGGACGAAAGCCTGCGCGTTCCATGTAGGAGCTTAGCGTTCGACGGTTGCGCAGCGCCATCCCGCCCACAACAGCGTTTGACGGATGGGCAAGCACGTCCAGACAGTCGTAGCCCGTGCCAAAATCGATTGTTCCATCCTCGAATCGCTCGCCTTTCGGCGACGTGCATGCCTTGGGGGATTGCGCGGGATCTGGCGGCGGCGCGATTGAAACAGCGGCTGGGACGATGCCCAGATCCACTGTGCTTCCCCGCGAGTGAGCCGACCGCTTTGCGAGATACCCAAGCGCGAATAGCTTTTCCTTGTCGGTGCGAGGGTAGAATTCGGTCTTCATTTCGGAGCGAGTTGGATCTTTGCTCCACTGAAGAAAATCAGCGACGGCCCGCTTCGGCCGATAGCAATCCCAGACGATGAGCGAGAGCTTTTTCTCGGCCAACATCCTCTGCACCGCTTCAAGGGCTCGTGCGGCCGGCTCGCTGAGGATACACTCGGCGGCGAGGTAGCCTCTTATCGGTCTTCCTACAAAGTTATGAGATCCCGCATAGCGAATGTCCTGAACGATTGCAGGATCAATATCACGCAAATAAACCAAGCCTTTGGGCATGGCGGAGCCTGCCAAAGCCGAGGCCGGCAGCATCGTTATCAAGACAAGGCCAGCACGGATGAACATGCTGAATATGCTCACCCGGCTTCGCGCAATCGGTCTCCTCTGACTAAAGGTTGCCGGCATCAATGCCAGGATCCGGCACGGATGCGATGTGGTGTCGTTGCCGCGCCATCAGAGCGGACCGAGGAAGGCCTCTTGAGGACCACAGAATTCCTTCGCTGCCGCTGCGACAGCACCGCTGATGATGTCCCGGCGCTCGGGCGAGTCCATTTTGAGCTCTTCGTCCCGGTTGATGATAGAGCCCGCCTCCAGCAGGACGGCGGGCATCCGGGTCGTTCTCAGCACGACGAGTTGATCGTAGCTATAGACACCGGTTTCCTTGTCCAGCAGCGGGTGCTGGTATCGACCCATGATGGCCTGGGTATATTGCTGGGCATATTGCAGGCCCTGGGCCTTCATTGCCTTGCCGATCAGTTCGGCGAACAACAGGCTCGTCTTGAAGTCGGGATTGTTGCGCGAAACGAAGACGGAATAACCGCTGAAGCGGTCGCTGAAATGGCGTTTCTTGCCCTCGAATTCCCAGTCCTCGAGCAATGAGTTGGGCACGGAGTCGTGATGGATCGACAGAAAGAGATTCGCATGCAGATCGATTGGCCGCGGCGACACGCTTGGCGAGGCTGGGCCTGGCCTTGCCCTCGGTCAGGAGCAACCTGGTCTCGGCGAAGCCTTCGGCCTTCAATTTCTCCTCGATCCGCTGCGCAAGTCGCAGATTGAAGGTGAACTCGGGACGTTGCGGGCGCTGGTCGCGCCTTCCGATTCGGCGGTATGTCCCACATCCAGAACGATCCGGAATTTCGAGGGATCGCAGGTTGGCGTGAGCGGCTTCAGGAGGTTCAGGTTTGCCGGCCCCAGGGCGGCAAGTCTTATGGTCGGGGGCTTTGGCGCGGCAGCGCGCTTCGCCGGGGTCGCCGGCTTTCGTGAGGCGACGTGCGCAGGCGATTTGCCGTGCTTTGACGAGCCCTTGAAGATATCCGACAGCCAGCCGGCGCTGGCCTCGCTCGGCAGAAGCACCAATGCGGCCACCGCGGCGATGACGGTGCGACGGCGGCACCGAAAGCCAAAGTCCGATCCGGCGAATTTCTTCCCTGACGGCGGCAATCCCAACTTCCCCAGAATAATTTTCTGTTCGCGCGTCCATGACGGCATGGCGCACAAGACGACATTTTACAGGGATTTTGCGCCACGGGTTACTGGAAATAGATTGCGCCCTCAATTCGACGAGCGGGCCCAAAAATTCTTTGAGAGCAGCAGGTTATCAGCTCCCTTACCGCGCCTTGATCTCGTCGAATTTGGAAATCGCTCGTTCAAATTTGGCATTGAAGAGCCACATCGCATCAAGAATTTCGCGGAAGGTCGCAGATGTTCTTGCCCTGTCAGCCTGCCCAAAGGCGAAGATGCTGTTGTTGCGCAGATATCCCATGATCTTCGGGTCGGAAATTCTGTAGCCGAGCAAGTTGCCTGACTTGAGTGCGGACCTGGTCGGCGTGGGAATGATCTGGATGAGCTCGAAGAGCTTCATCTGGTCGATCTGGTTCGGCAGTGTTTTCACGATCGCCGGAACTTGCGGGAAAAGGTCTGCGTGTTCGTTCATGAGGGCGTCTCGCACGGCGGTCCAGTGGTTGAACCGGTGATCCAGATTGCCAGCCCGCGCCTCTTCCCTGTCGTCGCGATGGCTCAGCGCAGGATCGAAGGCTGCTACCGCGCTTTTTATCGCCGCCCATTTCCTTCGGCCATTTTGATCCTCGGATGGGCCCGCTTGAAAGCTTCCCTTGTATTTGTTCGAACGCGCATTCCCGACGTTCTGGTTGCCATTTGTCTCGGCAAAGAACAGCCCCAGGCTGATACGGCCTGCCGCTTCGGCATTCGCCGCATCAAGACCCCTGGCTCGCGCAATGGCAATCGCCAGATCGACAACGTCCTTGAATGGAGAATCCGATTTTTGCGCGTTGGCGGGTGGCGCCTCCATGAGGTCGAAAAGCGCCCTGTACTCGTCGAGCAGCGGCTCCTTGTCGGCGTCAAGGTACGCCGGAGGAATTCCGAACTTGTTGGGCCTTCCGATTTTGGAGGGAAGGGCGTCGGTGAGGTCCTTGTAGGTGCTCATCATCTCGATGCGTGCAAGGTAGAGCGCCTGTCCCGGCAAATTCGGCAGTGGCTGCTTCGAATTGATCTGCGCGCGCCGCTGGCCCAGGACCGTCTCAAAGTCGCTTACCGCATGGTTGTAGGCGTTGAGCGCATCCGATTGGTTTTTTGTGAGGGCGTCCGGTTGACCCATCGCAGCGAGAAATAAAGCCAAGATTGCCGATGGCGGGTGAGACGAGCGACGCGGCAGTGCCGATGATCGCATCGATGGCGATGGAAACCGGCGGCGCGAGGAAAAGTCCGAGCGCAAGAGCTGCCATGGGCGCAGCCGTATAGCTTCCTATCCCCATGGCAGTCTCCCAACGCCTAGGCAGCGCGGTTGGCTTTCACCAGCGCGATCAGTTCGTCGCCGTAATGCTCGAGCTTCTTGTCGCCGATTCCCGGAATATCGCGCAGTTGATGGAGCGTCATCGGGCGCGACGCGGCGATGCCGTCGATGGTGGCGTCGTGCAGCACGACATAGGCCGGCACGCCGCGCTTGCGCGCCACCTCGGAGCGCCAGGCGCGCAGCGCGCCGACCAGCGCGGGATGGCCGGTTTCGCCGCTTGCTGCCCGGAGCCGCCGCGAGATCGCCGCGCCTTGATCTGGTCCGGCTGGCGCGCAGGCGGGAGCCCGGGGTCTCCTCGCGCAGCATCACTTCGGTTTCGCCTTTCAGCACGCCGCGCGCGGTCTCCGTCAATTTCAGCGCGCCAAAGGCCTCCGCGTCCGGCTGCAGATGGCCCATCGCCACCAGCTGGCGCAGCGCGGCCCGCCACTGCTTTTCATTGAGCTCGCGGCCGATCCCGAAGACGGAAATCTTGTCATGGCCGAATTGCTGGACGCGTTCGGTCAGGCGGCCGACCAGAACATCGATCAGGTGCATGGCGCCAAAGCGCTGCCCGGTGCGGTAGGCGCAGGACAGCAGTTTTTGCGCCATCACCTTGCCGTCGCGGAGCTTTGGCGGCGACAGGCAGTTGTCGCAATTGCCGCAGCCGGCGGCTTTCAGGGTCTCGCCGAAATAGCCGAGCAGGCGGGTGCGTCGGCAGCTGGCCGTCTCGGCGAGGCTGACAAGCGCGTCGAGCTTGCCGAGCGATACCCGCTTGAACGCTTCCGCGCCGCTGGACTCCTCGATCATGCGCCGCTGCTGCACGATGTCGGACAGGCCATAGGCCATCCAGGCGCTGGACGGCTTGCCGTCGCGCCCCGCGCGCCCGGTCTCCTGGTAATAGGCCTCGATGCTTTTCGGCAAATCGAGATGGGCCACGAAGCGCACGTCGGGCTTGTCGATCCCCATCCCGAACGCGACAGTAGCGACGATCACGATGCCGTCCTCGTTGATGAAGCGGTCCTGGTTGCGCGAGCGCACTTTGGCGTCAAGACCCGCGTGATAGGGCAGCGCCTCGATGCCGGCCTTGGTCAGCGCGGCTGCGGTGTCCTCGACCTTGGCGCGCGACAGGCAGTAGACGATGCCGGCATCGCCTGCGTGGCGCTCGCTGATGAAGGCCTTCAGTTGCGCCGGCGCATTCTGCTTGTCGACGATTTCATAGCGGATGTTGGGCCGGTCGAAGCTCGCGACGAAACGCGGCGCGCCGGCCAGCCCGAGCCGGTCGATGATCTCCTTGCGGGTGAGTTCGTCGGCCGTGGCCGTCAAGGCGATGCGCGGCACGTCGGGAAAACGCTCCGCTATCACCGACAGGCCGATATATTCCGGGCGGAAATCGTGCCCCCATTGCGACACGCAATGCGCCTCGTCGATCGCGAACAGCGCGACCCTGGCGCGGCCGAGCAGGTTGAGGCAGCGCGGCGTCAGCAGCCGCTCGGGCGCGACATAGAGCAGGTCGAGATCGCCGGCGAGAAGCCGCGCCTCGACCGCGTTGGCCTCGTCGTAAGTCAGGGTGGAATTCAGCACCGCGGCCTTGACGCCCGCCTCGAGCAGTCCGGCGACCTGGTCGCGCATCAGCGCGATCAAGGGCGAGACGACGATGCCGCAGCCCTCGCGCAGCAGGGCCGGCAATTGATAGCACAGCGACTTGCCGCCGCCGGTCGGCATCAGCACCAGGCAATTGCCGCCGTCGGTCACATGCCCGATGATCTTTTCCTGCTCGCCACGGAAGCCGGGCAGCCCAAACACGGAGTTCAGGACGGAAAGCGCGTCAGGGGTGGGGCCGGACGGGCGCTTGGCGGCTGAGGCGGGAACAGGCATGCGGGTTTGTTGGTCCGTGTACGAGCTTGACGACAGCTCTATCCCTGATTCGGGCGATCCGCCTCTTTGCAGATCCGGCCAAAACGCCCTTTTTGCAACGCCGACTGCGCCGTCGCGCTGAAGCAAGGTATCATGGGGCCCGTCAACCTGCACGACATTGCGCGCTCACTCCCGCGCCGTATTGCAGGGATCCAGGGAATATGCGGCAAATTTGCTTGGCTGGCAGCTACGCCCCGGCGGCGCTCAGCGCTTGCGCGACGCTCAATATCTCGACGTTTCGTCGCGATGCCGCATCGAGCGCGTGCCGCAGCAGGGAGGGGGTGCAGCCGTAGGGGCTCGGCTCGGCCGCCACGTCATGGCTGTAGAAGATCAGCCAGCCGTTGCTGGCGACGGCTTGGTCGAACATGCGATCGATGCCGTCGCGGTCGATATCGCGGTTGATGAGAGGGGTCGCGCGCAGGAATTGCAGATCCGCCACCCCGGCGTTGACCCCGGGAATAATGCCGCGCGATGAATGGAAGATCTTGTTGAGCTGCCCTTTGCGCAACACCGATCCCAGGCCGTAGGGATAGGCGAAATTCTCGAGTCTGATCGATGGATCGAGTCCGCTGAGGTAGCGGCGGTTGTCCTCGATCTCGCCAGCCAGTGCTGCCGCATCGAGATCGGTGGTTCGGGTGTGGGAGAAGGTGTGGCAGGCGATTTCGTGGCCCTGGCGGTGAAGTGCGACGATCTCATCGCCGCTGATGCCGTCCCAATGGCCGGACCATTTGTCGACCAGCCCGCCCGCGACATAGAAGGTCGCCCGCGCATCATACGCCTCGAGAATGGGGACGCCGACGGCGGCCGCGCTTTTCGGCGTATCGTCGAACGTGAAACTGACCATCGGGCCCCGGTTTCGCAGCCGGAACGGCGAAATGCAAAAGTGTCTGGCCAGGCGGTTGCTGACACGCGCCTTCAGTGCTGACCAGTCAGGGCGCATGTCGTTCACCGGGTTCAGATGCTGGAGCGCGGCAATGCCGCTCGCGCGCCGCCTGTGAGATAGTCGAGCCAGTTGCGGAAGATCACGGTCGCAGCGGTGCCTGTTGCGACGTCCGGCCGAAGCGTGCGGTCGGGCAGCTCCATGCTCAGCGCCGGCCTGCGTTCGGCGCGCGCGCGCGTCTCGAAGGCTGCCAGGCGCTCTTCGGTGTCGGTATCGAAATAGCCGGCGGGGATGGCCGGATAGGTGTCGCGCTCGTGGCCGAGAAAGCGGGCGATGTCGCGCAGATATTCGCGCTCCAGCGACAGCGCCTCATATTCGGGATGTCCCTGAAAGAAGATGAATTGGCTGCGCAGCTTTCTGGCGAACATATCGACGCCGCCGTCCGGCGAGAGCGTCAGCAGTTGATAGCCCCGCTGTGCCAGATCGTCCGCCCGCAGCTCATTGAGGCGCGAGTGCGAAACCCTGAACGGCGAGGGAAGACCGTCGGTCAGCCAGTGATCGGCCACCCTGAAGCAGTCGTAGATTCCGGAGCATTTTGCGTCGAGCCGCTGGCGCTCGATGCCATCGAGATGCAGCACCGCGGCATGGGCGGCCAGACACGACCAGATGGTCGAGCGGGTATTGGTCTTCGCCCAGTCGACGATTGACGCGAGTTCAGGCCAGAACGGCTCTTCGGCAAGGCTCGCGGCGGCAGGCTCCGCGCCGGTGACGATCAATCCATCGAGCTGCAGGCGGTCGAGATCGGCGATATCGGAATATTGCTGGTCGATGCGCCACTGCAGCGGTTGCGAGCGTTTCACCGAAGGCAGCGAGAAGCAGTGGAAATCGATCCGGACGTCTCCGGCGGCTCGCCTTAGCAGGCGCATGAACTGGCGTTCCGTCGCCTGCAGCGCTGTATCCGGCATGTTGTTGATGAGCCCGATCGTGAGGTCGACATCGACGTGTTGCGGATGGCCGAGTTTGTCTTCCCGCCGCAGCTGCGTCGGTGCGAGGCCGGGGCTGACGATCAGCCGCCGTTTTTCCAAAAGCACGGTCATGTCGGGCCGGGCCGATTCATTCCGCCGCCTCGAGCCGCTTGTGCGGCGAGCTGGCCTGCGCCAGCGCCTGGTCGATATCCTCGATGATGTCGGAGACGTGCTCGATGCCGATCGAAAGCCGGATGGTTTCCGGCAGCACGCCGGCCACGCGCTGCTGTTCGGCAGACATCTGGCGGTGGGTGGTCGAGGCGGGATGGCAGGCGAGCGATTTGGCGTCGCCGATATTGACCAGCCGCGTGATCAGCTTCAGCGCATCGTAGAAGGTCTTGCCGGCCTCCAGGCCGCCCTTGATGCCGAAGGTGAACAGCGAGGAGGCATTGCCGTTGAGGTATTTCTGGACCAGCGCGTAATAGGGGCTGTCGGAAAACCCGGCATAATTGACCCAGTCGACGCGCGGGTCGTGGCGCAGGAATTCGGCGACCTTGCGGGCGTTCTCGACATGGCGTTCGACCCGCAGCGCCACGGTCTCGATCCCCTGCAACAGCAGGAACGCGTTGAACGGCGAAAGCACCGAGCCCATGGTGCGCTGATAGACGCTGCGCGCGCGCTGGATGTAGGCGCTGCTGCCGAATTGTTTGGTGTAGACGAGGCCGTGATAGGATTCGTCGGGTTCGTTGAAGGCCGGAAAGCGGCGCGCGTGCTCGGCCCAGGGGAAACGGCCGCTGTCCACGATCGCTCCGCCGAGGGTGGTGCCGTGGCCGCCGAGAAACTTCGTCAGCGAATGGATGGCGATATCGGCGCCGTAATCGAACGGCTTCAGCAGGATCGGCGTGGCGACCGTATTGTCGACGACCAGCGGCACGCCATGACGATGCGCGACCTTGGCCAGCGCCTCGATGTCGCAGACATTGCCGGCGGGATTGCCGATCGTCTCCGCGAACACCGCCTTGGTGTTTTCGTCGATCAGCCTTTCGATCGCGTCGGCCTTGTCGCTCGCCGCGAAACGCCCGGTGATGCCCTGGCGCGGCAGCACGTGGCCGAGCAGCGTGTGCGTGGTGCCGTAGAGTTGCGGAACGGAGACGATGTTGCCGCCGCCGTCGGCGAGATTGACAAGCGCGAAATGCAGCGCGGCCTGGCCGGTCGCGACCGCGAGCGCGCCTACGCCGCCTTCGAGTTCGGTGACGCGTTTTTCAAGAACCGCCGTGGTCGGATTGGCGATCCGGCTGTAGCGATAGCCTTCCGCCTCCAGGTTGAACAAAGCGGCGCCGTGGTCGGCGCTGTCGAAGGCGTAGGCGACGGTCTGGTAGATCGGGACCGCGACGGATTTGGTGGTTGGATCGGGTTCGTAGCCGGCGTGAATAGCAATCGTTTCGTTGCGCATTATCCACCTCACCGCTTTGCGGCAACGCATTTGACCATGCGTTTTATTCGCAGGCCTCAGTGTTAGAGGCGGATGGTCAACCCTTCAATAATTCGCGCCAACATCGACGAAGTAACCCTAATGGACCTCGGCGAATTGATTAAAATTTGAATGAAATCGTTATTGCCGCGTAACCATGCCGGCGCGTTTTCGGTTAATGCTTTGCCAATTTCTTCAAGGCGCCGGTCAGCCGCCGACCGCGCGCCGGACCTGTTCGCCGATCTGGTGGAGAACCAGCCGTCCCTGCGGCAGAACCGCGCCCAGGGCCTGGAAGTTATGGATCATGCCGTCGTGGCAGGTGTGTTCGACGGCAACCCCCGCGGCCACGAGTTTTGCCGCGTAGGCGTTGCCTTCGTCGCGCATCGGGTCGAATTCGGCGGTGTGGATAATGGCGGCGGGAAGTCCGGCGAATTTCGTCGCGCGCAGCGGCGAAATTCTGGGATCGCTGCGTTCCACGCCTTCCGGCAGATAGAGCGCGAGGTCCGCCTCCAGCGTGGCCATGTCGAGCAGGTGGTTTTCGGCGAATTCTTCCCGCGAGGGCGAGGTTTCCTCGAAATCGAGCACCGGACATATCAGGCATTGCGCCGCGATCGCCGGGCCGCCGCCGCGCAGGCTCTCCTGGCACACCACGGCGGCAAGCGTAGCACCAGCGGAATCGCCGCCAACCACGAGCCGCGCCGCATCGATGCCGAGCGAGGCGGCTTCGGCGGATACCCAGCTGGTCGCCGCGATCGCATCCTCGACGGCGGCGGGATATCGGTGCTCGGGAGCCAGGCGGTAGCCGACGGAAACCAGCCGGCAGCCGGTGGTTTGCGCCAGCGCCGCGGCGACGGCATCATGGCTCTCGATACTGCCGCCGACCATGCCGCCGCCATGGAAGAACACGAAGCCCGGCAACGGTTCGCCGGTGGCATCCGCCGGCGCATAGAGGCGGTAAGGAAGATCGCCCGCCGGGCCCGGCAGCGCGCCGTCAATTCCGGTCACGGCGGCCACCTCGGCGCGGGCCAGCCGCATCATTTTCGCAAACGCCTGACGGCGTTCATCGAGGGTCGAGGCGATCGGCCTTCCGAGGCGGCCGCCGCCATCATCGCGAGAAAACGCTGGGCCAGGGGATCGAGGGGCATATCCGGCTCCGCCACGAGAAAACGGTGGGTCGAATGGTGGTCTATCGAGCGTTAATCCATCGCGATAGCCGGGATATCCCGCAAGTAAATCCTTAGGGAATTCCGACAATAGTCAAGGGATGGTGCGGGGTCCCGCTCGCAGCGGGAATGGAACGATGGCCGAGACGATCAAACCAGTCAGTTTTTCCCAGACCTGGACCTTCTTCGAAGGCGGCTGGCACGAGGGCAACGTGCCGATCATGGGTCCGCGCACCCATGCGGCGTGGCTGGCCTCGACCGTGTTCGACGGCGCGCGCGCGTTCGAGGGCGTGGCGCCCGATCTCGAGGCGCATTGTGCGCGGGTCAACCAGTCCGCCGTCAATTTCAAGCTCAAGCCGGTCGTCGATCGCGAGACCTGGCTCGGCCTCGCGCGCGAAGGCATCGCGCGCTTCGACGCCAATGCGGAACTGTACATCCGGCCGATGTATTGGGCGCAGAGCGGCAGCGGCGGCGGCGTGCTGTTCGATCCGGAAACCACCAACTGGTGCCTGTGCATCTACGTCGCGCCGATGCCGCCGACCTCCGGCTCGGCGATCACGCTGTCGCCGTTCCGCCGGCCGACCATGGAAAGCGCGCCGGTGGATTGCAAGGCCGGCTGTCTCTACCCCAACAATTCGCGCGCGCTGGGCGAGGCGCAGGCGCGCGGCTTCAACAATTGCCTGATGCTCGACATGCTCGGCAATGTCGCGGAATTCGGCAATTCGAACGTGTTCATGGCCAAGGACGGCGTGGTCTACACGCCGGCGCCGAACGGCACCTTCCTGAACGGCATCACGCGGCAGCGCGTGATCGGCCTGTTGCGCGCCGACGGCGTCACCGTGGTCGAGAAGACCCTGAAATATGCGGATTTTCAGCACGCCGACGAAATCTTCTCCAGCGGCAATTTCGCAAAAGTCGCGCCGATCATCCGGATCGACGACCGCTCGCTGCAGCCCGGCCCATTCTACAGCCGCGCGCGAAAGCTGTACTGGGATTTCGCCCACGGCTGAGTTGATGGAATTGACCTCGTGGGCAGAGTCGACTCAAAAAACGAGCCAATAGAATTGGGCCTTCAGGCTATGCTCGTCACGCGCGGCCTTGTCGCCGCGCATCCACGTCTTACTGCGGGTTACGTCAAGAACGACCTGCATGGCTTGAGGAGCGCGCATTTGCGCGCGTCTCGAAAGAAGCAAGCGCTCTGGCCAGAAGGCGATCCTCTACGCTCTGCTGCCAGCGCGCGCTCGCGGATGCCTGACAAGGTGGCCGCCGGCAGGATCGCATCGGGATCGATCTTCAGATGAATGATCGAGGGCAGGCCGGATTGCCGCGCCGCCGCGAACGCCGCCGGAAAATCCGAGGTCTTGTTGACCACCGCGCCAAAGCCGCCGAAGGCGCGCGCATAGGCGTCGAAGTCGGGATTGTGCAGCTCGGTGGCGCTGACGCGGCCGGGGAATTCACGCTCCTGATGCATGCGGATGGTTCCGTACATGCCGTTGTCGCAGACCACGACGATGATCGGCAGCCGATACTGCACCGCCAGCGCGAATTCCTGGCCGCTCATCAGGAAATCGCCGTCGCCGTTGACCGACAGCACGAGCCTGTCCGGATGCAGCCGCTGCATCGCGATCGCCGCGGGCATGCCATAGCCCATCGACGCCGACGTCGGCGCGACATGGGTCATGAATTCGCGGAAGCGATAGAAGCGATGGATCCACGACGCATAATTGCCGGCGCCGTTGCACAGGATGGTGTCGGTCGGCACATGATTGCGAAGCCAGATCATGATCTCGCCGAGGTTGACGTCGCCGGGCTGCGGCGTCGCGGTGTCGGTCCAGGCCAGGAAATCGGCATGCGCGGCATCGGCGCTCGCGCGCCATGCCGGCTTCGCCGCCACCGTCAATCGCTGCAGCGCGGCGACAAAGCGGTTCGGCGAGGCGTGGATGGCCAGATGCGGCCGGTACACCCGGCCAATCTCTTCCGCGCCGGGATGGATGTGGACGAGCTTGGTCTGCGGCGAGGGGCTCGAAAGCAGCGAGTAGCCTTGCGAGGGGATCTCGCCGAGACGGCCGCCGACCAGCACCAGCAGATCGGCTTCCTTGGCGCGCGCCACCAGTTTGGGGTTCGGTCCGAGCCCGAGGTCGCCGGCGTAGAGCGGGTGCAAGGGGTCGAACAGCGTCGACCGGCGATAGCTGGTTGCCACCGGCAATCCGGTCCGTTCGGCGAATTCGTGAATCTGGCGGCGCGCCGCCTCGGTCCAGCGGCTGCCGCCGAGCACGAACAGCGGGTTCTTTGCATCGGCCAGCAGTTCGCCGAGCTTGGCCATTTCCTGTTCGCCCGGCGAGGTCTCGACCGGCTCGAATGGCGGCGCATTTGATACGTTGACGCGCTCGCTCAAGATGTCCTTCGGCAGCGCCACCACCACCGGCCCGGGCCGGCCGCTGGTTGCGGTGTAAAACGCGCGCGAGACGAATTCGGTGACGCGGGCGGGATCGTCGAGCTCGACGGTCCATTTGGTCATGCTGCCGAACACCGCGCGGTAATCGAGCTCCTGAAACGCCTCGCGCTCCCGCACCGAGGTTTCGACCTGGCCGACGAACATGATCATCGGCGTCGAATCCTGCTGGGCGATATGGATGCCCGCCGACGCGTTGGTGGCGCCGGGGCCGCGCGTGACAAAGCAGATGCCCGGCCGTCCCGTGGTCTTGCCGATCGCTTCCGCCATCATCGCCGCGCCGCCTTCATGACGGCACACCGTAACTGTAATGCCGCTGTCGCGAAGCGCGTCCAGCACCGGCAGAAAGCTCTCGCCGGGAACGCAGAACACATGTTCGACGCCGTTGATCCGAAGCTGCTCGACGAGAGCCGCGGCGGCGGTGCGGTGCGGGCTGAGTTTGTGCATGGCGGGTCTTTCGAAAGTGGTTGCGGTCGGCGCCGGCGAGGTGGCGATGGATCAGGGTCCGTACAGCACGAGTTCGGTATCGGTCAGGTCGGCGAGACGCGGCCGGTGCGGGCCCTTGAAGTATTTTCGGCCGCGCGCTCTGGAGAAAATGCCGGCGAGGCCCGGCACCGCGCCGTTGGCGTCGAGGATCACTGAGATTTTGCCGCGCCGGATCAGGGCCCGGCCGATGCGGCCGGCGCATTGCACGAAATCGGCGATATCGCGGCAATACACCAGTTGCATCGCCGGCGGCGCGATCCACCCGCGACGGATGCGCAGCGGCTGCAGGATGAAGGGAAAGGTTTCGCCGCCGGCCGCGCGGCAGACCAGGCTGAGGCAGCCGTATCGGGCGTGCCGGGTCAGCAGTTCGGATTCAGAATCGGACAGGCCGGCGATGGCCGGCGTGTCGGCGGCGACGGTTTCGACGGTCATGCCCGGGGCGGCGCGCGACAGCGCCGGCACCGAGAAGAACAACCCGCTGCAATAGGAATTGAACCCCTGCGTCTCGATGATCGGCCAGGTCCAGCTCGCCGGGCTGATATTCAGGTAAGTCACTTCCCGGTGGCGCTGCGCGATCCTGGTCAATAGCGGCGCGTAATTTCGAAACGCGGGATCGACATACCAGCTCGACAGATTGCAATGGATCGCCACCTCGTTGCCGCTCACCCGCGAGGTGTAAAGCAGCAGCAGGACGCCGACCGGTTCGCCGCCCGCGTCGAGCATATAGCCGAAACGCGGATAGCCGTTCGGCACCTCGCGCATGGCCTGGCGGCGCAGTCCCTGCATCCAGTATTGGCGCGGCCGGCCGAAAAATCCGCGCGTCAGCAGATCCGCGACCGCATCGATGTCCGTCTCGGCAATTTCACGACACCGAATTTTCTGACGGAGCTCGTTCAACGGATCACTCTGTGTCGTCTGTTACAGGCCGAGCAGTTCCCGCACACTGGCCGGCCATTTGGCGAGGTCGGTGCCGTGGGTGTGGAACATCGCCACCGCCAGCCGGTCCATTCCGAACGCCACGCAGCCGGTATGGGCCGGCTCGCCGTTGGCATCCCTGATGTCCCAGGTGATGCCGAAATGGTCGCGATGGTAGTTGAAGCTCATGCATGCCGTCGGCTGCTCTTCCGAGCGCAGCGGGATCAGAAGTTCGAATTTCAGCGATTGCTGCTTCTGGCTGACCGCCTTCATCTGGCCGACGCGGCCAAAGAACGGATCGCTGGCATAATCGACCTTGAAGGCGAGGCCGAGGTCGCGCGCGATGGATTGCGCCCGCACCATCCAGCGTTCGCGGAAATCCGACACGTCGTCGGGGCTGCCGATGCAGACATATTCGCGCATCCGGAACGACTGCAGGCGGTCGAGATGGCGGGACGGTTCGGCGCGGAAGCAGTCGGCCGCGACGTCGAAACGCAAGCCGCCCGAGGGCAGCGGCCCCTTGCCGCCGCGATCGGATAGACCGGGTAGCAGGCCGCCGGCGACAGCACGAGATCGGCTGATGACAGCGACGTGGTCCAGTCGCCGCCGGCATCGAAGCGGCTGACCGCGGCATTGATCTCGCGCTCGGTGCCATGCAGGCCGCAGACGCAGCCGAGCAAATTGGGGAAACTTTTCAGGTAGCCGGATTTCTCGAGCTGCCCGCGGTTCATCACCGGCGGGAACCGCATCACCTCGGTATTGGTTTCGCGATGCCGCGTGATCAGGGCGGCGAGCCGCTCGACCATGTCCTCGTAAAGCGCGGTGCGGGCGTAAACGCCGTCGGTGCCCATCTTGTGGAACAGCTTATCCGCAAGATGGTCCAGCGCATCAACCGGTTGCGATGCGATCTCCGGCGCGGCGGTTCGGATGGCTACGTTCATGGTCGGCTTCCCTGATTTGTCGAATGTCGGTTGATCAATCGCGCAAGGTCGCGGGCACGGCGCTCATCAGGCTGGCGGTTGCGATATTGGCAAGGATGCGGTCGTTGTTGATCATGATCGGCGCCGACAGCACGTCGCGCAGCAGCCGGCCGACGCTGAAGTCGCCGTCGTTGCGATAGCCCGACAGTCCGCAGGCGCGCATCGCGCTCATCACGGTTTCCACCGCGAGTTCGGAAGCTTCCACCTTGAGCAGGTTGATCTGCGACTGGAAGTCGAGCGAGGACAGCGCGCGCTCGTCGTGCTCATGGGCCAGATAGGTGTCGAGGTTCGCGGTGATCATGGCGCGCAGCTTGGCGAGCGTCATCTTGGCCGCGGTATAATGCGCCGCCCCCGGAGGCATCTGGCCGCCGGCGCCGCGGGCGGCCTTGCGGATGAAGGCTTGCGCGCGCTCGACGGAAGCAGCGGCAATCCCGGCCCAGGCCGACGACCAGCACAGATGCGCAACCGGCGTCATCGTCTGCGCATGGATCTTGTCGTAGCCTTCCGGGAAGATCTGTTCGGCCGAACCGGTGAACTTCAGCTCAAAACCGGCGCTGCAGGTTCCGCGCATGCCGAGCGTCTCCCATTCGAGACTGCGTTCCAGCGTGTAGTCCTTCTTGGTGATGGCCAGCAACACCTGGTCGGAGCCCGCGGCATCATTGGCGCGGCGGGCGATGGTGACGATGCCGTCGGCCTGCGCGCCATAGGAAATCACGGTCGCGTTGCGCACCAGCGAGATCTCGGCGCCCGCGTGCTCGACGGCGGCGGTCGAGAAGCGGATGTTGCCGCCGTTCTGCCCTTCCGTCGTCGAGGAAGCCAGCAGCAGCTGTTCGGCCGCCACCCGGCGCATCAGGGCTTCGTGGAAGCCGCTGCCGGTGCCGTGCCGGACCAGGCAGGCGACCTTGGTCTGGTGCATCGCAAAGATCATCGCGGTGGAGGAACAGGCGCGGCCGAGCGCGTAGCACATGTCGGTAATGTCGGACATCGAGGCGCCGTCGCCGCCGAAGGCTTGCGGGATCTGGACGCCGAGCAGTCTTTGCTGGCGCGCGGTGTCGATGGCCTTTTGCGGGAAGCGGGCGGCGCGATCGACGTCCTCGGCCTCAGTGGCGGCCGCCGCCGCGACGGATGCGATGCGCTGCGGGAAGGAGCTTCGATCGAGAATGAATGGTTCGCTGGCTTGTCCGCGGCCGCGTCGCGGAAACTGGCTTGCTGCACGTTCATGGCCGATTTGCCTCGATGGTTTGTCGCTGCGAAACACCTGCGCGAAGCGATCGCGCAATGCCACATCGATCGCTTGAACAGCTTCCGATCGGGCTTCGAGGCTAAGGATTTAATTCAAATGCGTCGATGAAATTCAGGGTAAACAAAATTCGTTTCGTCGATGAAAGTTAATCAGCGGTGTTTTCGATGCATGGCTTTTTAGCGATCGCCGTTAGCGTTAAGAACAGAATGACGATTTGGATCAAACGGGATTCACTGTCTTTCAAAAGGTCGCGGAATTATAAGGCGGATTGGAAGGATCCCGATTTTGGCATCGCCGGATCGGGCGATGGCGTGTCGAGCTCGACAGTGGAAGCGGAACGATGCAAGCCTTTGACGCCGATGTTCAGAACCGGGTGCTGGCCCTGGTCAAGTCGATCCTCGAGCAGAACGCGATGGCCGTTGAAGTCGGTCCGCAATCGCGGCTGGTGGATGTCGGATTGACCTCGATGGACATGGTCAATCTGATGCTCGGCGTGGAAGCCGAGTTCGATTTCACGATTCCGCAATCCGAGATCACGCCGGAGAATTTCCAGTCGGTCGAAACCTTGCAGCGGATGATCGTCAGCCAGCTCGAGCCGGCGACGGCGGCCTGATCCCCGCGCATCGATGGGCGCACCGGCTGCGTTGTGGCCGGACCGCGGCCGGCTTGCCTGCGGTCTTCATTGCCTCCGGCACGCATTCTTGAAATAGGCCACGCCAGCAAAAAGCCCCGGGCGATGCCGGGGCTTTCATGTCAGATCCAAAGCGAGAGGATCAGTATTTCGCGACAACCGGGCCGCCCCAGCGATAATTGACGCCGACGCGAACAATATTGTCGGTGAATCGGGTCGAAGCGGTGCCCAACAACGTAGTGGTCGTGGCGGTGCTGAAGCCTTGCGATGGCACGTTCGCAACGGTGGTTGTTGAGGACGCTGAGGCGCCTGCATTGTTGAAGCGGCCGAGATCGACATACAGATATTCAAGCTTCACCGACCAGTGTTGATCGAGGGCGGCTTCGGCGCCAGCTCCAAGCGTCCAACCGACCCTGGTGTCATCCGTGCTGGAGGTTCCGGTACCTGTCCCGACGACTCCCTCGGTGACATTGGTCCGCAGCGCTCCGTAGGCCAAGCCGCCAGTAGCGTAGAGAACGACACGCTGGGACGGAATGTAACCAATTCGTCCTCTCGCCGTACCGAACCAATCCAATCGCGTATCGGCAGTCGTTATTGTGGAGCCGGCTGGGCAACCCGCTATGCCACACGCTGAAAACGAGCCGCGTTCGCCGCTGCCTTGAAAATCGGTCTCAAGGCCAAACAGCCATTGGCTCCTCTGCCAGTTGTAACCAATCTGTCCACCGCCGATGAAGCCGTCCACATTCGACCGCCCGCCCGGCAGAGCGGTTGCAGGAATAACCCCTGTCGTCGTCACGTCACCTACGCCACCGGGGCCGCCATTGGCGGTGCGGAACGCGGTAGTCGAGGTGGTTCCGCCACCGGTGGCATCCGTAGTCGCGCGGCCCCAGCTGTATCCGACATTGCCGCCGAGATAGAAACCGGACCAGTCATAACCAGGATCAATGGCGACAGGCGCTTTGGAATACATCCGCGGTGATAAATCGGCGGCTAGAGCCGGAACGGAGCAAAGCGCGAGAACCGAAGCCGCGAGCAAGAGCTTCTTCATGGCAATCTCCCAATAGGACGGCCGCGCCAAGACGACGCTCGAAATCAATCAAAAACCAGTAGGCGCATTACTCGACTAGGGCTGTCACCCGTTTACTACACCGAGGCAAATTCGGGTCCGTCGTGCGAAACGCTGCTGGCGGTACCCGGATGGGGGGCAAATATGATTGCGCGCGGCAGGTGGCAGAGCCGGTTACGGCCGCCGCGATTCGTCGCGCCCGCGTCAGTCTTCCGGCTATTTGGATCTGGAACGCCCGACGTCGCCTGCAGCGCGAAGGCGCCGCTGCCGGCCAGCACCAGCGACGGCCTGGGCCACCAGCCAGAACAGCGGATATTCCCAGCCGCCGCCGGTGTTGGAGTAGCCCCAGCCGACCGGCCATTTGATCCAGACCACCACGCCAAAAAAATCAGCAGGAACGCCGCCCATTGGCGGGTGTACCAGCCGAGCAGGATGGCGACGCCGCCGACCACCTCAAGGCCGAAGGTCGGCCAGGCCAGCAAGGGGGTGATGCCGTTTTTCGCCAGCAGCGCCTCGTGCGTGTACATGCCGCGCGAGATCTTGAGAAAGGCGTGGACGATCCAGTCGAACCCGATCGCCACGCGCAACAGAAAAAGTCCGTAGGGCGCGTAGACCGGGTCCACGCTGGCGTTGCCGAAGAGGGCGGCGAAAATCCCCGATACGCTGGCGCGGCTGTCCCTGGCCTGGTCGATACTCATTGGTCTTTCCTGTCTCTTCCCTGTTCAAGCTTGCCCCGCGAGGGCCGCACTCCGATTTCGCAGCGTACCATAAGCACGCCTGGCATGGCTCTGCAGCCATCGCCCCCTGGTCTTCCCGAAATCTGCCATCTACACTCGCTGCTGCAAATAAAAATAAGCAAAATCAGGGGAGGCGGTCATGCCACGCCGATCGATGGTCACAAGCATCGCTTGCCTCGTGGTCGCCGCATGGCTGGCGGGCACGGGCCAATTGGCGGCGCAGGCGGGGCCGGCGCTGGCCGGCAAGGTCACCGCCGGGCAGGAGGCGCTGGAAGGCGTTCTGGTCAGCGCCAAAAAGACCGGATCGACGCATCACCATAACAGTCGTGAGCGGCAAGGACGGCCGCTACAGCTTCCCGGCGGCGCAGGCTCGAGCCGGGCCCGTATTCCCTGCGCATTCGGGCCGCCGGCTACGACCTCGATGGTCCCGATCAGGTTGTGGTCGCGGCGGACAAGACCGCGACCGCCGATCTCGCGCTTGCGCAAGACCGAGGATATCGCCGCGCAACTGACCAATGCCGAATGGCTCGCCAGCATGCCCGGCACCGACGCGCAGAAGGGGCAATTGCTCAATTGCGTCGGCTGTCACACGCTGGCGCGCCCGCTCAATTCGAAATACAGCGCCGACGACTTCCTGACGACCGTTCTGCCGCGCATGCAGGGCTATGTGAACCAGAGCATTCCGGCGCACCCGCAACTGCGCCGCGCCGAACGGCTGATGGAGGAGCGCGGCGATCAGCGCGTGCGGGTCTACCGGGGTGCGGCCGAATACCTCGCCAGCATCAATCTCTCTGCGCAGCCGAAATGGAATTTCGAATTGAAGACCCTGCCGCGCCCGACGGGTGCGGCCACCCGCGTCATCTATACCGAATACGATCTGCCGCGCGAGACGATCGAGCCGCACGACGTCATCGTCGATGACCGCGGCACGGTCTGGTATTCGAGCTTCGGCGAGCAGAATCTCGGCAGGCTCGATCCCAAGACCGGCAAGGTCACCGAATTCGCCATTCCGGAACACAAGCCGGGCTTCCCGACCGGATTGCTCGGCCTGCGCAGCGACCCCGACGGCAATCTGTGGTTCGGCAACATGTACCAGGCCACGATCGCGCGATTCGACCGCAAGACCGAAAGCTTCAGGTTCTGGCCGCTGGAGGGCGAGGAAAACATCGACGCCGCCCAGATCAACATGGCCAGCCCGCAAAGCTCCGGCGTCGACGGCAAGGTCTGGGCGCAGAACAACGGCTTTGCCGGCGTTCACCGGCTCGATATCGCCAGCGGAAAGATCGAAACCTTTGTGCCGTTCAAGGGCGTGCCGGGCCCGCACAATATCTACGACGTGATTCCGGACTCGAGGAACAACGTGTTTTTCACCGACTTCCGGCAGCGCCACATCGGGCGGATCGACGCCAAAACCGGAGCGGTCAAGCTGTACGAGATCCCGACGCCGGATTCGGCGCCGCGCCGCGGCTCGATGGATGCGCAGGACCGGCTGTGGTTCGGCGAATATCACGCCGACCGCATCGGCATGTTCGATACCAAGACCGAACAGTTCAAGGAGTGGCCGGTCGCGCCGAAATGGTCGGCGCCCTACGACGTCGCCACCGACAGGAACGGCGAGGCCTGGACCGGCTCGATGCTGAGCGACCGCGTCACCCGGCTCAATCCCGCGACCGGAGATGCGATCAATTATCTCCTGCCGCGCAGCACCAATATAAGGCGCGTCTTCGTCGACAATTCCACCACGCCGGTCAGCTTCTGGGCCGGCAACAACCACGGCGCCTCGATCGTCAAGGTCGAGCCGCTGGAGTAGGGTGCCACTCCGTGCGCCGATCCCCGCGAAAGCGGGGACGCCATGATGACCGATGCTCATTCGGATCAGAAGCCGCTTCAGTCACCGTGGCGACTTCGGCCGGCGGCATACTGCGATACCCGTCCGCGAAGCTCTCCGGTGTCAGCCCGCCGGGCAAATCAACGGGTCAAACGATCCCGCCGTCCAGCCTTCCTTGCAAAAAATATTCCGCTTTCGCCGTCGGGCAAATCATCTCTATTGCTTGCCCCGTCCCGTCCTCACAGAGGGGCGTTTCGCATCGTCACGGACGTTGGTGCGGGATGCGGTGGACGCGGATGCGCTCTTTGACGAATGGCGCTTGAGGCGGACGGCGAAGTCGTGTGGTCCTGACGCCTCGGCGCTGGCGTCAAATTGGCGGAAGCACAGCTTCGCCAGTGACGGTGTCAACAAGCCGATCACCGGGGAGAGCGCGAAATAAGCCGTAAACCATTGCGTGGGGAATGCCGGGTGATTCCGGTGTGACCTGACTAACGCGTGTGCTTTTGTGCTTTCTACCACTGCACACGCGGCTATCGGGCGCATCGGGCGCCCGGCATTCCCCGCGCCCTCTGATGCGAGGGCGGAAGTTCCAGCAAAACTCGCGCGCAACGCGCGGCGAGATCGCGACGCTTATCTGCCGTCATTGCGAGGAGCGGCCTGTCCGCCGTGCGCAACGAGCGAAGGCGGAAAGCGACGGTCCACGCTTCCTTGTTGCCAGATGGATTGCTTCGCTCCCTCGCAATGACGGTTCGAGTTGGCTGTTTGAAAAAATCGGTGCGCGCCTCGAACCTCGCAAGAGGGAAGGAATAACAGCGCGCAACTCACTCTCACGTCTACTTCGTCGCCTTCGCCAGATACGCGATGAGATCGGCGCGGTCGGCGGCGCTGGCCATGCCGGCGTAGGGCATGCGGTTGGCCGGTATCATGGCTTGCGGATCGGCGATGTATTGCCCGATCGTCTCCGCCGTCCAGACGATTCCGCTGCGCTTCATCGCCGGCGAATAGCGGAAATCGGCGAGCTCGCCGGCCTTGCGCATGAAGATGCCGTGCAGGCTCGGGCCCACTTCGTTGGCGCCGGCTTCCAGCCGGTGGCAGGCGGCGCATTCCTGGAAGCGGGCTTCGCCGCGCGCCGGATCGCCGTCGGCGCGGGCGGCGGCGAGCGGCAGCAGCGTCATCAGCAATGTCATCGTCATACGCTTCATGTCGATCATGCCTGCACCAGCGGACCGGGGTTCTTCAGGTAACGGTTCTTGATGGCGTCCGCGGTCCAGTAGGCCAGCGCGCCCACCGGCCCGGTCGGGTTGTACGCCGAATTGTGCGGGAACACGTTGGCGCCGACCACGAACAGGTTGTGACAGTCCCAGCTCTGCAGATATTTGTTGACCGCGCTGTCGCGCGGATTGGTGCCCATGATGGTGCCCCCGGTGTTGTGGGTGCTCTGATAAGGCACCACGGTCCAGGGATCGGTGCGCGCCGACGCCGGGTTCAGCCTGGTGGGGTTCATCGACTTGGCGATGGTGTTGATGGTCTGCGCGGCGTGGCCGCCCATCCGGTGCTCGTTGGCCTTGTAGTCGAACGTCATGCGCATCAACGGCTGACCGAACGCGTTGCGATAGGTCGGGTCGAGATCGTAGCAATTATAGCGGTTGGCCATGACGCTGCCGCTGGCGCCGATCACCATCGCGGTCTGGTACCACTTTGCCGTCGCCCGCTTCCACTCGCTGCCCCATTGCGGCGTGCCCGACGGCACCGGACGGTAGCCGATCGGCAGCGGGGTATTGAAGCCGCCGGCGACGACATAGCCGCCGACGAAATCGAGCGGCGCGCGGTCGAAGGCCCAGTTGCTGTTGAAGTCATCGATGGTGGCGTTGGAGCCGCCGGCGTTCATGAACGGGTTGAAGAACTTTCCTTCGAAGAACAGCGTCGCGCTGGCGCCGGTCTGGTAGCAGTAATTCTTGCCGATCACGCCCTGCTGCGCCACCGGATCGTAGGGCGCGCCGATGCCCGACAGCAGCATCAGGTGCACATTGTTGATGGCATAGGCGCACAGCAGCACGATTGTGGCCGGCTGCTCGAACTCCTCGCCATTGAGCACATTGGTGTAGGTGACGCCGGTGACCCGCTTGCCGTCGGAATCCTTCAGCACTTTGGTGACCCAGGAATTGGTGCGCAGCTCGAAATTCGGCCGCGCCATCGCGATCGGGATCACCGTCATGTGCGGGCTGCCCTTGGCGTTGGCCTCGCAGCCGAAGCGCTGGCAATAGCCGCAATACTGGCAGCCGCCGAATTTCGATCCGTCCGGATTGGTGTAGGGCTGCGAGGCGTTGGCCGACGGCCGCGGAAACGGATGGTAACCGGCGTTGCGCGCGGCGGCGGTGAACATTTCGCTCGCCAGGATCGGCGTCAGCGGCGGCAACGGATATTCGCGGGCGCGCGGCGCCTCGAACGGATTGCCGCCGTCCTTGATCTGGCCGCCGATATTGCCGGCCTTGCCGGAGACCGCGGCGGTGTATTCGAACTTGTCGTAATACGGCTCGAGCTCGGCATAGCTGATGCCCCAGTCCTGGATCGTCATGTCGTCAGGAATGAATTTCTTGCCGTATCGCTCCTCGTAGTTGGAGCGGACCTTGAATTCCATGTCGGTCCAGCGCCAGGTGTGACCGCTCCAGTGCACGCCGGAGCCACCGACCACCTCGCCGGGCAGGAACGAGCCGAGCCTTCGCATCGGCAGCGAATCCTGCTGCGGATTGTTGCGCACCGTGATGGTGTCGCGCGCGGTGTTCTGCATCAGGTCGTGGCGCACGACATAGCGCAGCTCGTCGCGGATGTTGGGCAATGAATAGTCGTTCTCGCTGCGTCCGCGGGCTGCCGCGCTCGAGCGCGACCACCTTCAGCCCGGTCTCGGTCAGTTCCTTGGCCAGAATGCCGCCGGTCCAGCCGAGCCCGACGATGACGACGTCGACTTCCTTGAGTTTCGTGGTCATGGTGCGCGTCCCTCAGCTCATGTCCGCGATGCCGACGGGCTTGCTCGGGAACGGCTTGCCGCGATATTGCGCCACATGATCGCGGTGCACCGCGATGATGCCGGGAAAGCCGATGATCGCCCATCCGGCCTTGTTGCGGTTGCCGCCGTAGATCGGGTCGGAATACATGCCCTCGATCACGGTCTGATACAGCGTGGTCCAGAACACCCGCACCGGCAGCCCGCTGTCGAAAGTGATCTTGCCGGTGGAGAGGCCGATCAGCACCTCCTGACGCTGCGCGTCGGCGATCCGGTCGAATGGTTTGCCGTAGGCCTTGCGGCAATGCGCGTTGGTCGCGGCGATGCCGGCACGGTAGAGCTGCGCCGGCGTCAGCGGCAGCTGGTAGCCCTGGCTCGGGCTGCCCAGCTTCCAGGGGCCTTGCATATAGAGACGCTCACCCTTGCCCCAGGCGCCGGCCAGCGCCCGGTCGATATAGATGTTGACGCCAAGATCAGTGCCTTTCGGGCTGATCTCGTCGGCCGGGATCATGTGATCGACCAGGGCCTCGACGAACGCCGCTTCATCGAGATTGAGAAAGGCGTATCCGGCCGGTGCTGCCGCTTCGGCCGGTGGCCGGTTGCTCCGCTTGCGCGACTTCCGGCGTCGCGATCGCGGCGGTCCCGCCGGCCGCGGCGGCGCCGCCTACCACGGCGGTCTTGAGAAAATCGCGCCGATCGAATTCCTGTTTTTTCACGGTCGCCTCCCTGCCCCTGGGACGAGAGCCCAGATGTTTCACTTTTGTGAACGAGCATGCTGGTTTTGGCGGGACGCGGCAAGATGCGATTTTGCATTTCACGGCGTCGCATCTGAACGTTTTATGACGCTGGATTAAATTGGCGTTTAAAGAGCTTCACTTCACTGCGACCAGATTCTTCAGCGTTTTCACATCTTCGTTTGCAAGCGAGTGATTTTTGTCGGCTTCCTGATCGCTGTGGCGAGCTGGCCACAGACTTTGCGAGCGTCCTGAAGCAGAACGTCGCGCAAGGAGTCCTCGTCCGAGGCTTCGTAATCTTGGTTTCGCGGAAAGTTTTTTGCCGCGAGTTTTTTGGGGAACACGACGTGAGAAGAACTTTCATTTCTGCAGCGGCCGTCTTGGCATTCACGGCGGCTGGTCACGCCGACGAGCTCTCGGATATCCAGGCTCAGGCGAAACAACTTCGCGAACAGAACCAGGCGATGACGAAGCGTCTCGCCGACCTTGAGAAGCGGCAGCGCGCTCTCGAAACCCAGCCGGCGGCGTCGAACGCGAATCCGGTCGACGCCATGGCCGCCGATCTGCCCTACAAGGCGGCGGTCAAGGCAAGGCCGCCGGAGAATGACGACCTGTGCTGGCATGGCATCTGTCTGTACGGCAATATCGACATGGGTCTGAACTACCAGAACCATGGCGCCCCGTTGAGCCCCATGGCCGTCGGACCGCTGGACTATCTGGTTTCGAAGAACTCCAACGGTTCTTATTTCGGTGCCGGCCCCAACCAGCTCAGCACGTCGTTTATCGGCCTGAGGGGCAAGCAGGAGATCGCGGACAATCTGTACGCCGTGTTCAACCTGCAGACGCAGTTTGACCCCGCGAGCGGGATGACCGCCAATGGGGTCGGGTCCGTCGTCCAAAACAACGGATTGGCGCTGACCCAGCAGAACGCATTCAGCGATTCTTCCAAGGCCGGCCAGATGTTCAACGGCGCGGCCTATTTCGGTATCAGTTCGCCGACCTACGGCACGCTGACCATGGGCCGGCAAAGCGCGCTGACGTCGGACCTGGTCACCAACTATGATCCGCTAGGTGGGTCGAACGCCTGGTCGGTGCTCACCTATCAGGGTGCAAACGGCGGCGGCGGAGATACCGAGGACCGTGTCTACGACAACTCGTTCGAATATCGGGTGAATGTCGGCCCCGTTCGCTTCGCCGTGGAAACCCAGCTTCGCAATGGCGGCAATAGCGGTACCGGCAACGCCTTCGAAGGCGATGTCGGCTTCGACTATATGGGCCTCTCGATGGATTTCACCGGCGGCAAAATCTATGACGCGGTTTCCTCAGGAGCTCTGAGCGCCGCGCAAATAGGCGCAATAACTGCCGCCAACATTGGCTGTTCCCTGGGATGCGTGGTTGGGACGGTGTCCGACAACACCGTGTTTCAGGTTGCTGCCAAGTACGTCATAGGGCCATGGAAGTTCTATGGTGGCTATGAGCACGTCGCTTTCTCCAACCCGAATAACCCGCTGGCCCCCGGCGCCTTCCTCCTGGGCGGATATAACGTCGGTGTGGCCAACAACACCAACTTCACCACCGACAGAATCCTGCAGACGTTCTGGGTTGGTACGCGGTATTCGGTCAGGCCCGATCTCGATCTGTCTCTTGCCTATTACCACGAACACCAGAACAGCTTCGTGATCGGAAACGGCAGCAACCCGACGGGTACCTGCTCGAACGTTTCCTCTGCGGGCTGCAGCGGATCGCTGGATGCGGTTTCCTTCGTTGCCGATTGGCGCTTTGCCAAGCACTTCGATGCCTATGCCGGCATCATGTGGTCGCAGGTGCAGAACGGTCTCGCCAACGGCTTCCTGCTGGCTAACGGTTTGCCGGGAGCAACCGGCAACAAGGCATCCGCGTACGATCCGGGCGTTGGTCTGCGCTACCAGTTCTGATGATTGAATAGAGCAAGGAGACAGAGACATTTCGGCTTCCGCATCCGCTGCGCGGTCCGATGATGTCTCTGTTCTCTCTGCTGTCTTCTCGGTTCTCTTCTCTCTCTCGTGATCTGTGAGTTGTGATTGCCCCGAATATTCCTTTGCGTGAGTTCGAACAATGAAAGATCGTTCGCGTATATGGGGGTTTCTGCGTGTCTCTAAAAATCCTTTTAGAAATTTGCGATTCGCGTTATAGTTTCGTAAAAATTTTTTGATTTATAAAAATTTTTTAATTCGTAAAAATCATTTTAGCGATTTTTGTCGGCTTCTGAATCTGCTGTTGCATGCAGGTAACATCATTTCCGCGCGACGTGATGCAGATTATTCGCGTAAGGGGTTCTCATCCGAGGCTCCACGTAAAATCAGGTTCGCGGCGATTGTGTACCGCGCCTTTTTTTGGGGGACTTACGTGAAAAAAACTTTCATATCAGCAGCGGCCGTCCTGGCTTTCGCAGCGACAGCTCACGCCGACGAGCTCACGGATATCCAGGCTCAGGCCAAGCAACTTCGCGAACAGAACCAGGCGATGACCAAGCGCCTGGCTGATCTTGAGAAGCGGCAGAAGGCTCTCGAAGCCAAGCCGGTGGCGTTGAACGTCAATCCGGTGGATTCGATGGCCGCCGACCTGCCCTACAAGGCAGCCGTCAAGGCGCGTCCCCCGGAGAGTGACGATCTGTGCTGGCACGGCGTCTGTCTGTACGGCAACTTCGACATGGGTCTCTCCTATGTCCAGCACGGCGACCCGTTCAACGCCATGGCTGCCGGACCGCAGAACTACATCGTTGAAAAGGCTTCCAACGGTTCGCAGTTCGGCGTTGGCGCCAACCAGTTCAGTACCTCGTTCATCGGCCTGCGCGGCAAGCAGGAGATCGCGGACAATCTGTACGCCGTCTTCAACTTGCAGACGCTGTTCAACCCGGCCAGCGGCATGAACGGCAACGGCATCGGCGCCATCGTGCAGAACAATGGACTGGGAGCCAACACGAATACCCTTCAGTGGGCGAACTCCTACGGCGATTCGTCGAAAGCCGGCGCGATGTTCAACAACGTGGCCTATTTCGGCATCAGTTCGCCGACCTATGGCACGTTCACCATGGGCCGTCAGAGCGCACTGACCTCGGACCTCGTCGTCAACTATGATGCGTTGTCGGGCTCGAACGCCTGGTCGGCGATCACCTTCGAAGGTGCGACCGGCGGTGGCGGTGTCACCGAGGATCGTATCTACGACAACTCGTACGAATATCGGCTGAACGTCGGCCCGGTTCGGCTGGCGGGCATCGCCCAGCTTCGAAACGGCGGCAACAGCGCCACCGGTAACGCCTTCGAAGGCGATATCGGCTTCGACTATATGGGCTTCTCGATGGACTTCGTCGGCGGCAAAATCTACGACGCTAACTCCATCGGAACAACCCTGAGTTCGGCGCAACAGCAACAAATCAACGCTGCCGGCATTGGCTGCTCCCTCGGGTGCGTGTCTTCGGTTGTGTCCGACAACACGGTGTTCGCCGTTGCCGCCAAATACACCATCGGGCAGTGGAAGCTCTATGGCGGCTATGAGCATATCCAGTACCAAAACCCGGACAACCCGCTTGTTGGCGTGGCAAACGGTGCGATGGCGTTCATGAACGGCGGCTACAACATCGCCTTTGCCAATAATGCCTTCTATCTGTCCGACAGGGTCATGAATATCTTCTGGGTTGGCGTGAAATATGCGGTCACGCCGACCTTCGATATCATGGGCGCCTATTACGGCTATCGTCAGGACGGCTTCCTGACGGCTAGCAACAACAATGTCGCCGGCGGCTTCGGTAACTGCAGCACCAGCTTCTCGCCGGGTTGCAGCGGATCGATGGACATGGTCTCGATTGCCATGGATTGGCGCTTCGCCAGGCACATGGATCTCTATGCTGGCGTATCGTATTCGCAAAAGCAGGGCGGTCTCGCCAGCGGTTACCAGCTCACCTCTCCGAACCTCAACAATCCGGCCCTGGTTAACACCTTCAACAAGGTCTCGAACTACGACCCGGGCATTGGTCTGCGCTACCAGTTCTGATGGTTGGGTAGGAGAGAGACACACAAACAGGAGACAGAGGCGCCTGAGATCCACATTTGCAATGCGGTTCGCGATGTCTCTGTCCTTCGACAGCCGATTGGTCCAGGCCAACGACGTCCGATCTGGATCCAAGGCAAAGGGCAGGCCCCCGGAGAATCGGGGGCCTGCCTCCCCTTCGGGAGGCGAATTGGCCGCATCCTAAAGTTGTATTAATAGAAACGGCGACTAAAGATACAAAACTGACTGTGTCCCCGAGGCAACAGGACTGGCGCGTCTAACGGGGGAGGCCCCGAAAACGCGGCTTCATGTCCAACTGTTGCACGCGGGTGACAGTATTTCTTCATCCCCTGAAGCAGAGTGAGCGCCTAGGGAGTCCTCGTCCGAGGCTCCGGATCTTGGCAGTTCGCGGAGTGTTGGTTCCGCGCTTTATTTGGGGGACTTACGTGAAAAGGACTTTTATATCAGCAGTAGCCGTCCTGGCTTTTGCGGCGACGGCTCACGCCGACGAGCTCACGGATATCCAGGCTCAGGCCAAGCAACTTCGCGAACAGAACCAGGCGATGACCAAGCGCCTGGCTGATCTGGAGAAGCGCCAGAAGGCTCTCGAAACCAAGCCGGTGGCGTCGAACGTCAATCCGGTGGATTCAATGGCCGCCGACCTGCCCTACAAGGCAGCCGTCAAGGCGCGCCCCCCGGAGAGTGACGATCTGTGCTGGCACGGCGTCTGTCTGTACGGCAACTTCGACATGGGTCTCTCCTACGTCCAGCACGGCACCCCGTTCAACGCCATGGCTGCCGGACCGCAGAACTACATCGTCGAAAAGGCCTCCAACGGTTCGCAGTTCGGCGTTGGCGCCAACCAGATGAGCACCTCGTTCATCGGCTTGCGCGGCAAGCAGGAGATCGCGGACAATCTGTACGCCGTGTTCAACTTGCAGACCCTGTTCAATCCGGCCAGCGGCATGAATGGCAACGGCATCGGCGCCATCGTGCAGAACAACGGTCTGGGAGCCAACACGAACACCCTTCAGTGGGCGAACTCCTACGGCGATTCGTCGAAAGCCGGCGCGATGTTCAACAACGTGGCCTATTTCGGCATCAGTTCGCCGACCTATGGCACGTTCACCATGGGCCGTCAGAGCGCACTGACCTCGGACCTCGTCGTCAACTATGATGCGTTGTCCGGCTCGAACGCCTGGTCGGCGATCACCTTCGAAGGTGCGACCGGCGGTGGCGGTGTCACCGAGGATCGTATTTACGACAACTCGTACGAATATCGCCTGAACGTCGGCCCGGTTCGGTTGGCGGGCATCGCCCAGCTTCGAAACGGCGGCAACAGCGCCACCGGTAACGCCTTCGAAGGCGATGTCGGCTTCGACTATATGGGCTTCTCGATGGATTTCGTCGGCGGCAAAATCTACGACGCTAACTCCATCGGAACAACCCTGAGCTCGGCGCAAGTGCTGGCAATCAACGCTTCCGGCATTGGCTGTTCCCTCGGCTGCGTGTCTTCGGTCGTGTCCGACAACACGGTGTTCGCCGTTGCCGCCAAATACACCATCGGGCAGTGGAAGCTCTATGGCGGCTATGAGCATATCCAGTACCAAAACCCGGACAACCCGCTTGTTGGCATCGCAAATGGCGCGATGGCGTTCATGAACGGCGGCTACAACATCGCCTTTGCCAACAACGGCTTCTATCAGTCCGACAGGGTCTTGCATATCTTCTGGGCTGGCGTGAAATATGCGGTTACGCCGACCTTCGACGTCATGGCCTCCTATTACGGCTATCGTCAGGAGGGCTTCCTGACGGCTAGCAACAACAATGTCGCCGGCGGCTTCGGCAACTGCAGCACCAGCTTCTCGCCGGGTTGCAGCGGATCGATGGACATGGTCGGTATTGCCATGGATTGGCGCTTCGCCAGGCACATGGATCTCTATGCTGGCGTATCGTATTCGCAAAAACAGGGCGGTCTGGCGAGCGGTTACAAGCTCACCTCTCCGAACCTCAACAATCCGGCCCTGGTTAACACCTTCAACAAGGTCTCGAACTACGACCCGGGCATTGGTCTGCGCTACCAGTTCTGATCTGAACCGGTTGATCTGATACAAGTCCAAGCCATTGTGGGGGGAGCGGTTAAGTCCGCTCCCCCCACTCTCTTTTGAGGAGTGCGGGAGAGCTGGTCGCGCAATTCCCGCCCCGCCGAGCCATCAGGAACAGCCCCAGCCGTGCCTCGGCTGGGGCTGTTTTCGTTTGGGGCGTGGGTGATTCGCGATTCCCGGAGCGTTTTCGAGCGAAGTGGATACCGGTTGGCGTGAAGAAAACGCGTCAAAACAGGAATTGGAGCCCCGTTTCGATTCTATCGAAACGGGGCTCGGGGTCAGGTGGCCGAACCCCCGGGCGCCTTCATCCCGCTCCCAAAGCGGCCGCCGCAGCCGGCAGGCCCCCGAATTTTCTCCCCCGGGAATAAAGCCCGAGACGGTCGAGTCTCTCTGGTACGGCGCGATCCTGCGCCAGCTGGAGCCGTTCGGCCCCTCAGGGAGAATTTGACATGGCTAAACAAGGCCTTGACGATCATGCAAAAGGACTAGGCCGCCGCGAAGTACTGGAATGCATGGTCTGGGCGGGCACCGGCGTGCTCTGGACCGTCAGCGGCGGTATTCCTCATTCCGTGGGATTGATCGGCGAAGCGGCTGCGGCCGAGCCCACCGGATTCACCTTCCTGCAAATGAGCGACAGCCATATCGGCTTCGACAAGGCGGCCAATCCCGATGCGCTGGGCACGCTGCGCGAGGCCGTCGCCAAGGTGAAGGCGATGCCGACCAAGCCGTCCTTCATCATTCACACCGGCGACATCACCCACCTCTCCAAGCCTGCGGAGTTCGACAATGCCGACAAGGTCTTCGGCGAGACCGGCGTCCAGATCCACTGGGTCCCCGGCGAACACGACATCATCGATGAAGAACGCGGCAAGGCCTATCTGGAGCGCTACGGCAAGGGCTCCAAGGGCGCAGGCTGGTACAGCTTCGACGATCACGGTGTCCACTTCATCGGCCTCGTCAACGTCGTCGATCTGAAGGGGGGAGGCCTCGGCAATCTCGGCGCCGAGCAACTCGCCTGGCTCGAAGCCGATCTGAAAGACAAGTCGAGCAGCACGCCGATCGTCGTCTTTGCGCATATCCCGCTGCAGGTCATCTACCGGGAATGGGGCTGGGGTACCGAAGACGGTACGCAGGCGCTCAATCTGCTCAAGCGCTTCGGTTCGGTCACCGTGCTGAACGGCCATATCCATCAGCTGGCGCAGAAGGTCGAGGGCAACATGACCTTCCATACGGCGCTGTCGACGGCATTTCCGCAGCCGGCTCCCGGCAGTGCGCCTTCGCCAGGGCCGATGCTCGTCCCCGCCGACAAGCTTCGCACCGTGCTTGGGCTGTCCAGCGTTACCGTTTTGCAGGGCAACAAGCCGCTCGCCATCGTCGACAAGACGCTGGCCGGTTGACCGGGGATACTGCATGCAAACCCTGATGAGCCACATCCGCCTCACGATGGCGCGATTCACTCCCGGTCGTGCCGTGGTCATTGCGGCGCTTTCGGGTCCGGTTGTCGGCGGGCTGCTGGCGTTCGGCGCGGTCGCGGCACAGGAGGAAAATGTCGTTACGATCGACAACTTCACCTTCACCGCGCCGGAACTGACGGTTGCCGTGGGCACGACAGTCAAGTGGGTCAACCACGACGACATACCGCACTCGGTGGTCGACAAGAACAAGGCCTTCCGGTCGAAGGCGCTGGATACCGACGATTCGTATTCCTTCACGTTCGCCAGTGCCGGCACGTTCGATTATTTCTGCGGCCTGCATCCGCACATGATGGGAAAAATCATCGTAAAGTAACCGCGTCGCCCATGAGGCAACATGCCGATAACTCTATCGGTACACCGGACCAATCTCCGGTGTACCGAACCTGAAAATGCCGTGTTAAAAGACCGACCGGAAGGCTCGGATCAATTGCCTGGCCAGCAACGAGTGTCGGTTCCGATTGTGCAAAACAACGATGAGCGCGCAGCGTTTGACGAGGTCTTTCTGCCGCATTTGCCCGAGGCCTATCGTCTCGCGCAATGGCTCGCCGGCAATGCATCTGACGCCGAAGATATTGTGCAGGAAGCCGCGTTGCGCGCGTATCGCGGCATCAGGAGCTTCGGTGCCGTCAATGCCCGTGCGTGGTCCCTGAGCATCGTGCGCAACACGGCTTTTAGCTGGCTGACGAAAAACAGGCCCAAAACGGTTGTTTTCATGAATGACCTGAGTGCCGCGCAGCAACTGGAACTTGAGCATGAGGGGCCGCACGGCACGAGGATAGAGACACCCGAGGAGATAGCCCTTTTCAAGGCCGACGCCGAGCAGGTCCAGAAAGCCCTGGCGCAGTTGCCGGTGCAATTTCGCGAAGTCATCGTGTTGCGGGAAATAAACCAGATGAATTATCGCGATATTGCCGAGGTCACCAATGTTCCGATCGGGACGGTCATGTCCCGTCTGTCCCGGGGCAGGCAGCTTCTGACGGCCCTTCTGGGAGATCGAAAGCAATGACGGTTGCATCCTCGAGAGACGGCGACGAATTGCAGCTGAACGCTTATTGCGATGGCGAACTCGATCCAGTTTCCGCGAACGTGTTCGAGCGCCGGTTGGCCAGCGATCAATCCCTGAAGGCCCGGTATGACCGGCTGGTGTCGTTGCGACAGGCCGTGCGTTCGCTTCCGCAACTCGACATGCCACCCGGGCTGCAGGCCCGCATCCAGTCGAGACTGGACGCGGAGCGCCCGGGCCCGGTCAGGATTCTGCGTCAACGAAGCTGGTCGTTTCAGGCCCTGGCCGCAGCAGCGGTGTTCGGCGCGGTGATCTCAAGCTCCGTCATGATGACGATCGGGCGCTATGCTCAACGCGAGGAGGTTGCGAGGGAGGTGGTTGCCGGCCATATCCGGAGCTTACTGGCGCCTCAACCCTTCGATATTGCGTCTTCCGACCGCCATACGGTCAAGCCATGGTTCACGGCCCGCCTGCCGGAATCGCCGCAGGTGCCCGACCTCACGGCGCAGGGCTTTGCGCTGTTGGGGGGCCGGGTGGATGTCATCGGTCATGATCCCGTTGCCACGATCGTCTACAAGCATGCCGCGCATACGGTCAGCCTGACGACGCTGCAGCCCGGTCAATCGGTCTCGGAGCAGACGATTGCCGGATACAATGTCCGGAGCTGGAGCGATGCGCATTTCACCTATATTGCGGTTTCGGATTTGCCCGGCCCGGATCTGGCAACGTTCGAGCGGGTATTCTCAGCCGAAGCGCCTCCGCCCGAAATCAAATAGCGGTGATCCCGAGACGGGCTTTTCCGGATTGAAATGGCCAGACCTGTAGGCCGGTCAGGCGGCCGTGAAACCGGACTCAGGCCGTGCGGGGCTGGCGCGCCGGCCATGGATTTGTGCTAGCAATATCCGCAACAGCAACAAGAGCTGATGGGACGGATGGCGAAGCCACGAACTACCGCCGGCATTGTCGCGGCGCTCTTGATCGGCAGCGCGGTCGCGGTCTTTGCGGTCGTGTGGCGACCGGCGATATCGCCGGCAGAACCGCCGGCGCCGCAGTCGTTCGACGCAAACTTGGTCAAGCGGGGTCGCGATCTCGCCGCGATCGGCAATTGCAACGATTGCCATACCGTGCGAGGTGGCAAAGCCTTTGCCGGCGGCCTGCCGGTGCCGACGCCATTCGGCACGATCTATTCGTCGAACATCACGCCGGATCCGGAAACCGGCATCGGCCGGTGGTCGGAGGCGGCGTTCCTGCGGGCGATGCGCTCCGGGGTTGATCGCGCCGGCCAGCACCTCTACCCGACTTTCCCCTACGACCACTTCATCAATGTCAGCGACGAAGACGACCGCGCGCTGTATGCGTTTCTGATGACGCGGTCGGCGGTCCACGCTCCCGCTCACGCCAACGATCTCGCCTTTCCGCTCAACCAGCGCTTCGTGGTTGCGGGCTGGAAATTGTTGTTCCTCCGGCACGGAACCTATCAGCAGGATGCGGCGCAAGGCGCGGAATGGAATCGCGGCGCCTATCTGGTCGAAGGCCTGGCGCATTGCGGCGCGTGCCACACGCCGCGCAATGCCCTGGGCGCGGAGCAGGCGAGTGCCTCATTTTCCGGAGGCGACGTCGATAACTGGCATGCTTATGCGATCAACGCGCGTTCGCCCGCGCCGGTGCCCTGGGACACCGAGGCGCTGTTCCGCTATCTTCGTCAGGGCTGGCATCCCGATCACGGCGTCGCCCGTGGGCCGATGGCCGAGGTTGTCAGCAACCTGTCGTCGGTGCCGGAGAGCGATGTGCATGCCATCGCGGCCTATATGGCGAGCGTGTTCGGCCCGCCTACGCAGGATCACCTCCGCCAGGCCAGCGATGTCCGGGCACAAATCAAATCTCCCCCGCTTGATTTGTCGCCGACCAATGCTGCCGGTGCGTTGATCTATTCGGCCGCCTGCGCGACCTGTCATGAAACCGGCAGACCGCTGCCCTATGGCGGGGTCAATCTCGGTCTCAGTACCGCCCTCAGCGCTCCCGACCCACGCAACGCCGCCAACATTGTTCTCTCCGGTATCCGCCCCGTGGAGGGAGAGCGCAGCCCGATCATGCCGGGATTTGCCAGCAGCATGACCGATCAGCAGGTTGTGGCTCTGTTGAATTATCTGCGCTCCCGCTTCAGCAACCAACCGCCATGGAACGGCGTTGAAAAAGCCGTCCAGGATGCCAGGCTCACGCAGACCGTGCTTCTCCAGACCTCCGCGGGGCCGCAAAACGCTCTCGCCGATCCCACACAGCGAGACAAGCCATGATGACATTGAAGGTCAATGGTCACGACCACCAGATCGATGCGGACCCGGATACGCCGCTGCTGTACGTTCTTCGGGACGACATCAAGCTCAATGCCGCCAAATTCGGCTGCGGACTCGGGCAATGCGGTGCGTGCACGGTGATCGTCGACGGCAAGGCGGTGTTGTCCTGCGTGACGCCGCTGCTTCTGCTTGAGGGCAAGCAGGTGACGACGCTTGAAGGGCTGGGCACGATCGATGCGCCCGCACCGATCCAGCGCGCCTTCATGGAAGAGCAGGCGGCGCAATGCGGTTACTGCATTGCCGGAATGATGATGCGGGCACAGGCGTTGCTGCAGAAAAATCCCAAGCCGACCGACGCGCAGATCAGGGCCGAACTGGAGCCGCATCTCTGCCGCTGCGGCACCCATATGCGCATCCTGCGCGCGGTGCACCGGGCCGCGAGGCTGATGGATACCGCCGAATTGTCGTCGACCACCCAGGGAATCGTACACGGGAGCACGCCATGAACGGCCCAGTGATTCTCGACCGCCGAAGTGTGCTGGCGGGCGGCGGCGCGCTGATCGTCAGCTTTTCGATGCCGGATGCCTTCGCGCAGGACCAAACCCCTCCCGCCGCCACTCCGCCCCGTCCGCCGAGCCTTCCGGGCAGCCTGAAGGACGCGCCGTTGCTGGATTCATGGGTCCGCATCGATGCCGACGGCAGCATCACGGTATTCACCGGCAAGGCCGAACTCGGCCAGGGTTTCAAGACCGCGTTCCAGCAGATCGCCGCCGAAGAACTCGACGTTCCCTTTGCCTCGCTCAAGGTCATCACCGCCGACACGGGTCTCACCGCCGATGAGGGCTACACGTCCGGCAGCCAATCCACGCAATACAGCGGCACCGCGATCCAGAACGCCGCAGCACAGGTCCGCGAGCTTCTGGTCGCGGAAGCCGCGCGGCGGCTTAATCTGCCGGTAGAGAATTTCCGGACCGAAAACGGCGCGGTCATCGCGCCGGACGGCCAGCGCTTCGGCTACGGCGATCTGGTCGCAGGCGACATGCTGCATGTCCAGGCGCAGCCAAAATCGAAGCTGAAGAACCCGGCAACCTACAGGGTGATGGGGCAGCCGGTGCCGCGCGTCGACATTCCGGCCAAGGTCACCGGCGGCGCCGCCTATGTCCAGGACATGCGGCTGGCCGGAATGGTGCATGCCCGCATCGTGCGACCGCCGAGCTATGGCGCTGAGCTGACGGAGTGCGATACGTCGGCGGTCGAAAAACTGCCCGGTTTCGTCAAGGTCGTCCGTGACGGCAATTTTCTGGCCGTCGTCGCCCGAAAGGAATTCCAGGCGATCAAGGCCATGAAAGTGTTGTCGGCGGCGGCGAAATGGAAAGAGAAGCCGAGCCTGCCGAAGCAGGACGACCTGCTTCGCGTTCTCACCGGCCTGAAGTCGAACGATTCGACCATCTTCCAGCAGAGCAATCCGTCGGCTACCGGCCAAAAGACCATTGAGGCCACCTATACGCGCCCCTATCAAGCGCACGGTTCGATCGGACCATCCTGCGCGATCGCGCAACTCATCGACGGTGCGATGACGGTGTGGACGCATACCCAGGGTGTCTATCCCGATCGCCAGGGCATCGCCGAGATGCTGAAAGTGCCACCGGCGAGTGTCCGACTCATCCATGTCGAGGGCTCCGGCTGTTACGGCCATAACGGCGCCGACGATGCGGCGGCGGATGCCGCGTTGATTGCGAGGGCGCTGCCGGGCATGCCGGTTCGGGTGCAATGGAGCCGCGAGCAGGAGCATGCCTGGGAGCCGTTCGGGCCGGCGATGGTCACTAAGCTGAAGGCATCGCTCGACGGCAACGGCAAGATTGCCGACTGGAATTTCGATGTCTGGACCAACACCCACTCGATGCGGCCGGGCGGCGCCGGGTCGATGCTGGCGGCCCAGCACATGGCGGAGCCGTTTGCGGTGCCGGAGCCGAAGCCGATTCCGTTGCCGGCAGGCGGCGGCGACCGCAACGCGATCCCGATCTATAAATTCCCCAATGCGCAAGTGGTGCACCACTTCATCCCGGCCATGCCGGTTCGCGTCTCCGCGATGCGGGCGCTCGGCGCCTATCACAACGTATTTTCCATCGAAAGTTTTATGGACGAACTTGCGAGCGCCGCCGCTGCCGACCCGGTCGAGTTCAGGCTGAAACATCTGGAGGATCAGCGCGGCCGCGAGGTCATCGAGAAGGCTGCCCAGGGTTTTGGGTGGCGGAAAGGCCAGAAAGCGCCGCCGGATCGCGGCTTCGGCTTTGCCTTTGCACGCTACAAGAGTCTGGCGGCCTATTGCGCCATTGCGACCGAGGTGGAAGTGAACCGGGAGACCGGGCGGCCGCGCCTGGTGCGCGCGGTGGCGGCGGTCGACAGCGGTCAGGTCGTCAACCCGGACGGGCTGATCAACCAGATCGAAGGCGCGATTCTGCAGTCGATGAGCTGGACGCTCTATGAGGCCGTCACCTTCGACGATATAAGAATCACCAGCATCGACTGGCAGACCTATCCGATCCTGCGGTTCAATTCAGTGCCGGAAAATATCGAGGTGCACATTATCAACCGGCCGGGTCTGCCGTTCCTGGGCAGCGGCGAAACCGGGCAGGGCCCGGCCGCGGCCTCGATCGCCAACGCCATTGCCAATGCCACTGGAAAGCGGCTGCGCGATCTGCCGCTGACGCGGAGGAAGATCAAGGACGCTATCGACGCCTAGGCTGCGCGATTTAGCTGATCTCCTTGCGCACGATGGCCGCCGCGTCGCACATCGCCTTGAGCTTTCCGAACGCAATATGGCGCGGCATATATTTCATGCCGCAATCCGGCGCCGGGACCAGCCGGTTGGCGTTGACATATTTGAGGCCGTGCCGAATGCGGTTGGCGATCACCGAGGCAGTCTCGATGTTCGGGTCGCCGAGGTCGATCACGCCGAGCATGATGGTCTTGGATGACAGGTCGGCAAGGACGCCAAGATCGAGCCTGGGCTGCGCTGCCTCGATCGAAATTTGCTCGGCGGTCGAATCCGCCAGTTCAGCCAGGAACGAATAGCCGGTCGGCTTGGTCTCGCCGGGAACGACGGCGGCATAGCCGAAGCAGACATGGACGACCGTAGGCACCGTGATGCCTTGCAGCGCCCGGTTGATTGCCTTCACGGCATAGCGTTTGGCGGCCGCGGGATCTTGGCGCACCCACGGCTCGTCGAGCTGGATGACGTCGGCGCCAGCCTTCTGCAATTCCAGCGCCTCGGCGTTGACGGCGGCGGCCAGCGCCATCGCCAGCTCTTCATCGTCCTTGTAGTACTCGTCTTTGGCCTGCTGGCTCATGGTGAAGGGGCCGGGCAGGGTGATCTTCGCGGCATGATCGGTATTGCGGCGAAGGAACTCCATGTCACGCAATTCGACCGGAGCTTTGCGGTTTATCTTCCCGACAATGCGGGGCACCGGCGTCTGCTGGCCCGAACGCGAGACGATCATCGCGGGATTTTCGATATCAACACCCTCCAGCGCCGTCGCGAAGCGGTTGGAGTAGCTCTCGCGCCTGATTTCGCCGTCGGTCACGATGTCGATGCCGGCGCGCTCGAGGTCGCGAATCGCGACGACCGTCGCGTCATCCTGAGCCTGCTCGAGGTAGGCCTGCGGGATGCGCCACATCTGGGTCATGCGGGTGCGGGGCACCGATTTGGACAGCATCTCGCGATCCACCAGCCAGTCGGGCTGCGGATAGCTTCCAACGACGGTCGTCGGCAATAGATGTTTGGGCAGTGGCAATTTCTCGACTCCCCGGCGGCAAGACGGGCCGTTCCGTGATTGTATTGGTATTGGTATTGGACAAAACCTTGTCAGTCCAGAACCGGCCCGGCCTAAAATCGTTGCCGGCCGAAGACCGCGTTCAGCGCCTATCGCAGCGACAGTCCGGTCGCCGCCTCCAGTTCGGCGAGGGCCTGGGCTGCGTTGATTACCTTGATCGTGGTCATGCCCATTTCGCGCGCCGGTTTCAGGTTGATGCCGAGATCGTCGAGATAGACGCAGCCTTTCGGATCGACACCCAGCGCCGCCACCATCATCCGATAGATGCGCGGGTCGGGCTTCCTCAAGCCGATTTTGGCCGACTCGATGACATGGTCGAACAGCGTCATCACCTCCGCGACGTAAAGCGATCGGCCGCCCACGCTGCCGATCGCGTTCGCTGGCAGGTTATTGGTAATGCAGCCGGTCTTGAGCGTGGTCTTTACCCGCTTCAGCGCTTCCACCATCTCCGGCCGCAGATCCCCGAAAAGCAGCGGCACCACGTCCCGGCCTCGAACCTCCGCGCCCAAAGCAAGCGATTCCGCCGCGAACAGCCGATCGAACGCTTCAATGTCCACCTCGGCCCGCTCGAATTTCGCCCAGGCATTGTCCAGAGGATTGGCGGCATTGGTGCGCCGGATGATATCGGCGGGCAGCCCGCGCTCGGCCTCGAAACGGGCGAACGCCTCAAACGGCGATGACGTGAGCACGCCGCCAAAATCCCAGATCACTGCTTCGAACATCGATTGCCTGCCATGCGCGCCAGCTTGCAGGCGGCTAACACGATGCAACGGTCTGCGCCAGCCCGGCGTTAAAACGGTCGAACGACGCAAGTTCGGAGTTTACGAGTTGCGCCGGCCGGCGCTGGTCGCGATGGCTGCGGCGGCGGTGCGGTTTTCGACGCCGAGTTTGGCGTAGATCTGCTCCAGATGCTTGTCCACCGTCCTGGGGCTGAGGCCGAGGATCTGGGCGATGTCGCGGTTGGTTTTCCCCTTGCTCAGCCACGACAGCACTTCTCCCTCACGGGTGGTCAATCCCAGCTCGCTGGAGAATTCCGCAGGCGTGTCGGTGCCTGCATCCTTTGCCAGCCGCAGCAGGAATTCATTCGGTCCGAGTTTCCCCATGTATTGCAGCCGAAGTTGCTCGTTCTCCGGAAACGACGCCAGGGCCTGGGTCTTGGGTCCGGCTTTGCCTTTCTGCGCCTGCTCAAGCCATTGCAGCATGGGGTCGGGTAGCACGAATTCGTCGTTTCCGGAGCCCGCCAGATTCTCCGACAGCAACTTCTGCGCCTGCGGTGTCGCCCACACGATCGTGCCTTGCCGGCTGACGGCGAGCAAAAAGCGGCCGGATACGTCTAGCGCCGCGCGGGCGCTCTGGGTCAGTCGGGCGTTGGCAAGATGAACGCGGATCCGCGCCAGCATTTCTTCGATGACGATCGGCTTGGTGACATAATCGACGCCACCGGCTTCCAGTCCGCTGACGATGTGCTCGGTCTCGGCCAGCCCGGTCATGAAGATGACCGGCACATTGCTCAAGCCCGCATCGCGCTTGAGGCGCCGGCATGTTTCAAAGCCGTCCATGCCCGGCATGACGGCGTCGAGCAGAATGATGTCCGGCGTGATCTGATCGACAATGCGCATGGCGGCCGCGCCGTCCATCGCAACCATGACCGTCATGCCGGCATTATCAAGGGCGTCGGTCAGCAGGCGCAGCGTCTCCGGCGAGTCATCGACGACCAGTACGACGTCGCGCTTTTTGGGTTCAGTGATCATAGCTGTGCAGCGTCTTCAGGGTGGCCATGTATTGATCAAGGTCGAAGCGATCGATCAGGGAGTGCATCTGCGACACGAAGCCGGCATGCTCGGGGTAGTCGGTGCCTATTTCATCGAGTTTGAGCTGGATCGCGCGAATATAGCCTAGCTGCCCAAGGCTGATCAGCTCCTCGACATGCTTCAGCGGCGGTCGCGAGCCACCGTCCGGCTTCCAGTGTGGAAGGGCAGCCTGATAGGTTTCATATTGCCATTCGATCTTGAGGAGCTGGCGGATTGATTCCAGCAGCCTTGGAATATCGATCGGCTTCATCAGATAGCCGTCGTGAAAGGGTTGCGCCAGCGGCGCGCCATGGGCCTCCAATGCGCTTGCCGAAACCATCAGGATACGGGCCTGATGGTGACCGGTCGAACGCAGCGTCTCCGCCACCGTCCATCCATCCATGCCCGGCATCGAGATATCCAGCAAGAAAAGGTCAGGCCGACAATGCTGGGCAAGCGCGAGACAACCAGCGCCATCCGGCGCGCTGAGCAGGATAAAGCCCAGCGGCGTAAGCACTTCGCGCAGCAGATCGCGCTGGACGGGATCATCGTCCGTGATCAGGATCGTCTTGCGCGGACCGTGATAGCCGAACACCGGCGCGTCGACGGGCGCGATCCGCGTCGGGTTCGTTACTTCCGACAGCAGGATTTTCATCCGGAAGCTGCTGCCGACACCAACGGTACTGGAGACCCGAATGTCGCCGCCCATCACGCCCGCGAGCAGCCGGCTGATGGTGAGCCCGAGACCGGTCCCGGTCTGCGGCTGCGAGACGCCCAGCGCCCCGCGCTCGAACGGTGCGAAGATTCGCTCAAGGTCGGATGTCTGAATTCCAGGGCCGGTATCGATCACTTCGAATTCGGCGACGGGGCTGCGATAGTGAACGACGAACTGAACGCTGCCGGCCTGGGTGAACTTGATGGCGTTCGACAACAGGTTGATCAGGACCTGGCGTAGCCGCTTTTCGTCGGCGAAGACCACGACCGGCAGCACTGCCGGCCGCTTGAACACGAAATCGATGTCCTTGGCGGCGGCCTGCAGGCGGAACATGCCGACCAACTGTTCGAGGAATTCGCCGAGACGAACCTCGTCCCGCGACAGATAGAGCCGGCCGGCTTCGATCTTTGAGATATCGAGAATACCGTCGATCAGCCCGGACAGATGATCGGCGCTGCGGCGGACCACGCGAACCTGATCGCGCGGCTTGGCGCTCAGGCTGGCGTCCTGCTCCAGCAATTGCGCGTAGCCGGAGATCGCATTCAGCGGCGAACGCAATTCATGGCTTAACCCGACCACGTATCGGCTCTTCGCGAGGTTGGCGGACTCCGCGACCTCCTTGGCGCGCTGCAATTCGGCGTCGGTGCGCTTGTGGGCGTCGATTTCCTGAATCAGCAGCGCGGTCTGCCGCCGGGTTTCCGCCTCCGCCGCTCGCCGGCTCTGCTGCGCCAGGACGAACAGCCATGCGACGACACCGATAATGATGGTCAGCGCGAAGAATACCTTCCAGAGAACGTCGGATAGCTGCTGACTATCGGCTTGAACAGCCGCGGACGTCTGCAGATAGATCAGGCCGAGCGTCAGTCCGACCAGCCCGGCGGAAATCGCAAAGACGCCGAGATAATGTCCGAGCTGCGAATTGATCCGCGCATAAATCGGCTGCGGCAGCAATTTGCCGAGGGTATCGGAGACCTGCGCCTGAATCCGCGCATGCGGCTTGCAGAGATCGTGACAGCGCGCGTCAAGCGAACAGCATAGCGAGCAGATCGATCCGGCATAGGCGGGGCAGGCCGCCATGTCCTCGGGCTCGAAGGTATGCTCGCAAATGCAGCACTGGATCGCCTCGACATTCTGCCAGCTGCGCTTCGGCTTGCGCGCGATGTAATATCTGCCGCCGGTAGCGAATGCGATCAGCGGCGCGGTGATGAAGGCGACGATCAGCGCCACAAAGGGCGCCAGCGCTTTTGCCGTCGGTCCGAACAGGCCATAGAACGCGCTGATGGAAACGATGGTGGCGATGGTCATGGCGCCGACGCCGACCGGATTGATGTCGTAGAGATGGGCGCGCTTGAACTCCATGTGCTGCGGGCGCAGGCCGAGCGGCTTGTTGATGACGAGATCGGAGACCAGCGCGCCGACCCAGGCGATTGCGACGTTTGAATAAAGCGCCAGCGTCTGCTCCAGCGCCTTGTAGACGCCGATCTCCATCAGCAGCAATGCGACCAGCACGTTGAACACCAGCCAGACCACGCGGCCGGGATGGCTGTGGGTCAATCGGGAGAAGAAATTCGACCATGCGATCGAGCCGGCATAGGCGTTGGTGACGTTGATCTTCAACTGCGAAAGGATCACGAAGGTGCCGGTCAACGCCAGAGCGAGATTCGGCTCCGACAGCACGTAGCGAAAGGCCTCGAGATACATGTGCGCGGGCTCGGCGGCATGCTCGTTGGTGACGCCATGGCTGAGCGCGAAGAAGGCCAGGAAGGATCCGGCCAGCAGCTTCAGCGCGCCGAGAATGATCCAGCCCGGGCCGGCGCTGAGCAGCGCGATCCACCACGAGGTCTTCGAGGTCCGACGGTCACGCGGCAGGAAGCGCAGAAAGTCGACCTGCTCGCCAATCTGCGCCACCAGCGAGAACACCACCGAGGCGGCGGTGCCGAACAGCAGCAGATCGAGATGGCCCGCGGGGCTGCCGTGCTCGCCGGGAAATTTGGTCCACTCCGAAAAGGAGTGCGGATTGGCGTAGGCGATCGCCGCGAACGGCATGATGTGGAGAACGATCCACAGCGGCTGCGTCCACAACTGGAAACGGCTGATCAGCGTGATGCCGTGGGTGACCAGCGGAATGATGACGACGGCGCTGATGAGATAGCCGAGCGGGCGGGGAATTCCGAAGCACATCTCAAGCGCGGTGGCGAGAATGACGGCTTCGATCGCAAAGAAAATGAACGTGAAAGACGCGTAGATCAGCGAGGTGATGGTCGAGCCGATGTAACCGAAGCCGGCGCCGCGGGTTAACAGATCGATGTCGATGCCGCATTTCGCGGCGTGGTAGGCGATCGGCAGACCGCAGCAGAAGATGATGACGCTGACGACGAGGATGGCGGCCGTAGCGTTGGTGACGCCGTAGTTGAGCGTGATGGTGCCGCCGATCGCCTCCAGCGCCAGGAACGAGATGGCGCCGAGCGCCGTATTGGCAACGCGGGCCGCCGACCATCGCCGCGCGCTCTTGGCCGTGAAGCGGAGCGCGTAATCCTCCAGCGTCTGGTTTGCAACCCATTGATTATATTGGCGTCTAACGCGGTCAATCCGCTGCCGCCCTGCCACTTTCCAACTCCTGACCCCAACTGGAAACCCGGTGACAAAACCTACGTCGCTATTTTGCGGTGCAATATACGCGATCTTGCGTATCTGTGCACTGCACAATTTCAGCAATCCTCGTCTGACCAATAGCGCGTCCTCGAACCAAAAATGGGGTAATCATGTCAGACGACACTAAACAGGGGCTGCAGTCGGCATTTCGCCGCAAGCTGCTGATGGGAATCGCGGCGATACCCGCCCTTACCGTGCTTCCTCGCCCATCTTTTGCACAAGCGCCGGCAACCTCCGCGATCAACACCACGGGTCTCGCGGTTACCGATACTGAAGTCACCGTCGGTATCCTGCATTCGGCCACCGGCACGATGGCCATTTCGGAAACCGGCTCGATCGAGGCCGAGAAGCTTGCGATCGAACAGATCAACGCCGCCGGCGGCGTCCTCGGCCGCAAGATCAAGTTCATCCAGGAAGACGGCGCCAGCGATTGGCCCACCTTCGCCGAGAAGGCCAAGAAGCTTCTCGTCAACGACAAGGTCGCGGCGATCATGGGCTGCTGGACCTCGGCGTCGCGCAAGGCGGTGCTCCCCGTCGTCGAACAATACAACGGCATGCTCTACTACCCGACCTTCTACGAAGGCCTCGAGCAGTCCAAGAACGTGATCTACACCGGTCAGGAAGCGACGCAGCAGATCCTCGCCGGCCTGAACTGGATCGCCAAGGAGAAGGGCGCGAAATCGTTCTTCTTCGTCGGTTCGGACTACATCTGGCCGCGCACCTCGAACAAGATCGCGCGCAAGCATGTCGAGAACGTGCTGAAGGGGAAAGTCGTCGGCGAGGAATACTACCCGCTCGGCAACACCCAGTTCAACTCGGTGATCAACAAGATCAAGCTGACCAAGCCCGACGTAATCTTCACCGACGTCGTCGGTGGGTCCAACGTCGCGTTCTACAAGCAGCTCAAGGCGGCCGGCATCGACCTCGCCAAGCAGCCGCTGCTCACGATCTCGGTGACCGAAGACGAAATCGACGGCATCGGCGGCGAGAACATCGCGGGCGCCTATGCCTGCATGAAGTATTTCCAGTCGCTCGACAATCCCAACAACAAGGTCTTCGTGCCCGCATTCAAGAAGATGTGGGGCGAGAAGACCGTGATCGGTGACGTGACCCAGGCCGCCTATCTCGGCCCGTGGCTGTGGAAATTAACCGTCGAGAAGGCCGGCAGCTTCGACGTCGACAAGATCGCGGCAGCTTCGCCCGGGGTCGAGTTCAAGGGTGCACCGGAAGGTTACGTCCGGATTCACGAGAACCATCACCTCTGGTCAAAGACCCGGGTCGGACGTGCGAAGCTCGATGGTCAGTTCGAGCTGATCTACGAGACCGCCGACCTGGTCGAGCCCGATCCGTTCCCCAAGGGCTACCAGTAAGAACGCGCAGGCCTTATCGCGCCTTCTCCCCAGGCAAAGCCTCTCCCTGGCGTGGATCGTCAATCCACGCTTAAGACCCCCGCGTCGCGAATCCGCTCGCGACGCGGGACTTCCCCGACGGAGGACATCGATGTTCGGCGAGTACTCGATTGGCGATCTCGGCTCCATCTTCGTGATGCAGGGGTTTGCGGGCCTGATCCTGTTCTCTGTCTATGTGCTGATGGCGCTCGGCCTTGCGATCATCTTCGGCCAGATGGGCGTCATCAACATGGCCCACGGCGAGTTCATGATCCTCGGCGCCTACGTCACCTGGATGACGTCGAATTTCTTCCAGGCCTATCTTCCGAGCTTGTTCGGCGGCTATTTCTTCCTGGCGATGATTTTGGCGTTCATCGCTTCCGGGGCATTGGGAATGCTGGTGGAATGGGGGCTGATCCGGCATCTCTACCGGCGTCCGCTGGATACGCTGCTCGCCACCTGGGGCTTAAGCCTGATTCTGCAGCAGGCGTATCGTTCGATTTTCGGTGCGCGGGAAGTCGGCGTCGAACTGCCGCAATGGATGCTCGGATCCATGCATGTCTCCGACAGCATCGAGGTGCCGATCAACGGCGTCTTCGTGATGGCGCTGACGGTGCTGATCACCGTGGCGGTCGCCTACATCATGTACAAGTCGCGCTGGGGCCGCCAGGTCCGCGCCGTTGTGCAAAACCGCGTGATGGCCGGCGCGGTCGGCATCAACACCGAAAAAGTCGACCGCTACACCTTCGCGCTTGGCTGCGGCATCGCCGGGGTTGCCGGCAGCGCCTTCACCATGATCGGTTCGACAGGCCCGACCTCCGGCCAGCTCTACATCGTCGATACGTTCCTGGTGGTGGTGTTCGGCGGCGCGGCAAGTCTGCTCGGCACGATTGCTTCGGCGTTCTCGATCTCCCAGACGCAGTCGACCCTGGAATTCTTCATGTCCGGCTCGATGGCCAAGGTACTCACGCTGCTCGCCGTTGTCGGAATTCTGATGCTGCGGCCGCAGGGTCTCTTCGCTCTCAAGGTTCGCAAGTAAGCAAGAAAAAGGCTGAAGCCATGATCGACAATCCGCGCTTTGCCAACCGATCGGAACTTATCGGCATCCTCGTGCTCGCGGTCCTGCTGGTGGTCATTCTGCCGCTCTGCCTCGACGTGTTCCGTCTCAATCTGGTCGCCAAATATCTGACTTACGCATTCGTGGCGCTGGGACTGGTTATCTGCTGGGGCTATGGCGGCATCCTGAGCCTCGGGCAGGGCGTGTTTTTCGGGCTTGGTGGCTACTGCATGGCGATGTTCCTCAAGCTGGAGGCTTCCAGTCCCGAGAACACCAAGATCCAGTCGACGCCTGGCATCCCCGATTTCATGGACTGGAATCAGATCACGCAACTGCCGTTCTTCTGGAAGCCGTTCCACAGTCTCAGCTTCACCATCGCCGCGGTTATCCTGGTGCCGGCATTCTTCGCATTCATCATCGGCGCGGCGATGTTCAAACGTCGCGTCGGCGGCACCTACTTTGCCATCATCACCCAGGCGGTCGCGGCAATCCTCACCATTCTGATCGTCGGCCAGCAGGGCTACACCGGCGGCATCAACGGGATGACCGACCTGCGGACCCTGAAGGGCTGGGACATCCGGCCGGATCACGCCAAGATCGTACTCTACTTCTTTGAAGTGGCGTGCCTGTTCGGCTGCATCTTCATCGCGCAATTCATCCGCCACTCCAAGCTCGGACGCATCCTGGTCGCCATGCGCGAAAAGGAAGATCGCGTCAGATTCTCCGGCTACAGCGTCGCGAACTTCAAGATCTTCGCCTTTTGCATCGCCGCGATATTCGCCGCGATCGGCGGCGCCATGTTCGCGCTCAATGTGGGTTTCATGTCGCCGTCCTTCGTCGGCATCGTGCCATCGATCGAAATGGTGATCTATACCGCGGTCGGCGGGCGGCTTTCCATCCTGGGCGCGATTTACGGCACGCTGCTGGTCAATTTCGCCAAGACCAGCCTGTCGGAATCGTTTCCCGAATTGTGGCTGTTTGGGCTCGGCGGTCTGTTCATTGCGGTGGTTCTCGCCTTCCCGAACGGTCTGGCCGGGATCTGGGGCGACTACATCCAGCCACAGCTGAACCGGTTGATGCCGTCGCGCAAATCCGGCTCCGGACCGAAGGCGGGCTGGCACGACAGTTCAGTCGCCGACGGCGCGCCGGCCGAGTGAGGAGATCACCATGCTGATAGGTCACCAGCCCAAACCCTTCCTGCTCTCGGTCGAGGCGCTGACGGTCTCCTTCGACGGCTTCAAGGCAGTCAACGACCTGTCGTTCTATGTCGATGAAAACGAGATCCGCGTCATCATCGGCCCGAACGGCGCCGGCAAGACCACGGTGCTCGATCTGATTTGCGGCAAGACCAAAGCGACGTCGGGATCGATCCATTTTCGCGACAAGGACCTCACGAAAATGAAGGAGAACCAGATCGTGCAGGCCGGCGTCGGCCGCAAGTTCCAGACGCCGTCGATCTATGACGATCTGACCGTGTTCGAAAACCTGGAGATATCCTATCCGCGCGGCCGCACGGTGTTTGGCGCGCTGACCTTTACCCGCGACGCCGTGGTGCGCGACCGGGTCGAGGAAGTCGCCGAGATCATCTTCCTCAAGGACCGCCTCAATATGAGTGCCGAGCTGCTCAGCCACGGCCAGAAGCAATGGCTGGAAATCGGCATGTTGCTGATTCAGGACCCGGAACTTCTGATGCTGGATGAGCCGGTGGCCGGCATGAGCGTCAGCGAGCGCGTCAAGACCGCGGAACTGCTCAACCGTATCATCAAGGACCGCTCGGTGCTGGTGATCGAGCACGACATGAAATTCGTCGAGGACATCGCGCACAAGGTCACGGTGCTGCACCAGGGCCAGATCCTGTCGGAAGGCTCGATGGAACACGTCAAGAATGATCCCAAGGTCATCGAAGTCTATCTGGGGCACTAGCGCATGATCCCGGAAAGTGATGTCCGATTGCCGGGCAAGATCATGCGAAACGCAGGACAAGGAGCATCTTGATGCTGGCTATCTCCGATCTGCATGTTGCCTACGGCCAGAGCGAAGTGCTGCACGGCCTCAACGTGTCGGTGGCGCCCAACGAGATCGTGGCGATCATGGGCCGCAACGGCATGGGCAAGACCACGCTGATGAAGTCGTTGATGGGCATCGTGCCGACCAAGAGCGGCTCGGTCAACATGGAAGGCGCCGAACTCAGCAAGCTGAAGAGCTATGAGCGGGTGGCCAAGGGGCTGGCCTATGTACCGCAGGGCCGCATGATCTTCTCCGCCATGACGGTAAAGGAAAACATCGAGACCGGCCTCGTCGCCTCGGGCGAGAAAGAGGTTCCCGGCGACCTCTACGAGCTGTTTCCGGTGCTGCTGGAAATGAAGGGGCGCCGCGGCGGCAACCTTTCGGGCGGACAGCAGCAGCAGCTCGCGATCGCGCGCGCGCTGGCCACCAAACCCAAGGTGCTGCTGCTGGATGAGCCGACCGAGGGCATCCAGCCTTCGATCATCAAGGAAATGGCCCGCACCCTGAAGCGGATTCGCGACACCCGCGGCCTTTCGATCATCGTCTCCGAACAGGTATTGAGCTTCGCGCTCGACGTCGCCGATCGCGTGCTGGTCATCGAGAATGGCGAGATTGTGCGCGACGATCCGCGCGACGGCGTCGATGCCGCGCAGATTTCGAAATACTTGTCCGTCTGATTCCTAACCGAGCTTGTAAACAGGGGAGCTTTAGATGCCAGAGACACTGATCAAGGTTGATCTTTCCCAGTCGGCCTACGACAATGACATGATCCATAACCGCTGGCATCCCGACGTCCCGATCGTCGCCTGGGTCGGCCCGGGGGATGACTTCATCATCGAGACCTATGACTGGACCGGCGGGTTCATCAAGAACAACAACTCGGCGGACGATGTGCGCGATATCGATCTGTCCATCGTGCACTTCCTGTCGGGCCCGATCGGGGTGAAGGGCGCCGAGCCGGGCGATCTTCTGGTGGTCGATCTGCTCGACATCGGTCCGAAGAAGGAGAGCCTGTGGGGTTTCAACGGCTTCTTCTCGAAGAAGAACGGCGGTGGGTTCCTCACCGAGCATTTCCCGCTGGCGCAGAAGTCGATCTGGGATATCAAGGGCCTCTACACCTCGTCGCGCCACGTTCCCGGCGTGAACTTTGCCGGCCTGGTGCATCCCGGCCTGATCGGCTGTCTGCCCGATCCGAAGCTGCTGGCTAAATGGAATGAGCGAGAAAACGCGCTTATCGCCACCAATCCGACGCGCGTGCCGCCGCTTGCCAATCCGCCTTTCGCCGCCACCGCTCACGCGGGGCGCGCGAAGGGCGATGCCAAGGCGAAGGTCGCCGCGGAAGGTGCGCGGACGGTGCCGCCGAGAGAGCACGGCGGCAACTGCGACATCAAGGACCTGTCGCGTGGCTCGAAGATCTACTTCCCGGTCTATGTGCCGGGCGGCGGGCTCTCGATGGGCGACCTGCATTTCAGCCAGGGCGACGGCGAGATCACCTTCTGCGGCGCCATCGAGATGGCCGGCTGGCTGCATCTCAAGGTCGACATCATCAAGGATGGCGTCGCCAAATACGGCATCAAGAATCCGATCTTCAAGCCGTCGCCGATCACGCCGAACTACAAGGATTATCTGATCTTCGAAGGCATCTCGGTCGATGAGAAGGGCGAGCAGCATTATCTCGATGTTCACATCGCCTACCGTCAGGCCTGTCTCAACGCGATCGAATACCTCAAGAAGTTCGGCTATTCCGGCGCTCAGGCTTACACGATCTTGGGCGTCGCGCCGGTGCAAGGGCACATCAGTGGCGTCGTGGATATCCCGAACGCCTGCGCCACGCTGTACCTGCCGACGGAGATTTTCGATTTCGATATCATGCCGTCGTCGGCCGGGCCCATCAAGCACATCAAGGGCGGTGTCGACGTGTCGCTATCGCCCGACAAATAGCTCCCTGCGCGACGCGATGCGGGACGGTCTTTTCGTCTGCTGCCCCGCATCCGTCGTTGCTGCTGTCCGCTTGAACGCGCGAGGTGACAAATGCCGGTCTATGACTATCTCTGCAACGATTGCGGTCCGTTCACGGACATGCGGCCGATGGCGGAATGCGACGCGCCGCAGAGCTGTCCGAAATGCGCGAGCTCGTCGCCGCGCGCGATTCTGACGGCGCCGAATTTCTTCTGCATGTCGTCCGACAAGCGCAAGGCCTACGCCACCAATGAACGCAGCGCCAACGCGCCCAAGACGATCGGTGAATACAAGGCGTCGCATGCGCCCGGCTGCGGGTGTTGCTCGGGCAAGCCTTCCCGCCTTGTCAAGAAAACCAGAAGCGGCGCGAAAGGCTTTCCGACCGCGCGTCCGTGGATGATCAGCCACTGATGCCTCGCGATCTCTGGGGATCACCAGGAAAGGTCACGCCGCGGCGCTCGAACCGATCGATACGCTGGCCGGCAACCTTATCCACCCCGTACTTGGCCGTTTGATCGACGGCAAACCCAAACCAAACAGGAGGCGATCCCATGCTTCACGGTGACATTTCCAGCAGCAACGACACGGTCGGCGTAGCCGTCGTCAACTACAAGATGCCGCGACTGCACACCAAGGCCGAGGTGCTCGACAACGCCCGCAAGATTGCCGATATGCTGGTGGGTATGAAGACCGGCCTGCCGGGCATGGATCTGGTGATCTTCCCGGAATACTCGACCCACGGCATCATGTATGACTCCAAGGAGATGTACGAGACTGCCTCGTCGATCCCGGGCCCCGAGACCGACATTTTCGCCGAAGCCTGCCGCAAGGCCAGGGTTTGGGGCGTGTTTTCGCTCACCGGCGAGCGCCATGAGGAGCACCCCCACAAGGCGCCGTATAACACCCTGATCCTAATGAACGACAAGGGCGAGATCGTCCAGAAATACCGCAAGATCATGCCGTGGGTGCCGATTGAAGGCTGGTATCCCGGCAATTGCACCTATGTTTCCGAAGGTCCGAAGGGCCTGAAGGTCAGCCTGATCATCTGCGACGACGGCAATTTTCCGGAAATCTGGCGTGACTGCGCCATGAAGGGTGCCGAACTGATCGTGCGTTGCCAAGGCTATATGTATCCGGCCAAGGAACAGCAGATCCTCATCTCCAAGGCGATGGCTTGGGCCAACAATGTCTATGTCGCGGTCGCCAATGCCGCCGGCTTTGACGGCGTCTATTCCTATTTCGGTCACTCCGCGATCATCGGCTTCGACGGCCGCACCCTGGGCGAGACTGGCGAGGAGGAATACGGCATCCAGTATGCCCAGCTGTCGAAGAGCCTGATCCGCGATGTACGCCGCACCGGCCAGTCGCAGAACCACCTCTACAAACTGGTCCATCGCGGCTACACCGGCATGATCAACTCCGGTGAAAGCGCGCGCGGCGTCGCGGCCTGCCCGTACGATTTCTACAAGAAGTGGATCGCCGATCCGGAAGGCACGCGCGAAATGGTCGAGGCGATGACCCGCTCGACCGCGGGGACTGACGAATGCCCGATCGACGGCATTCCGAATGAGTCTTCCTCGAGCAATTTCTAGGCTAAAGAGCGCAACTCGGGGCTGACGTGCTGGCGGGAGTTTGCCGGGAAGGACCTTCAGGCTCCCGCGGACACCGAAGCATGTCCGTTACCGGCAACCGGCGGGTTTTGGCGATAGTTGGGCTGCCGCGCGGCTCCGCCCTGCATCAGCGGGACTGACAGCCGGCAGATCAGGCCTTCGGAACGCCAGTCGAACCTGGCCTGTCCCCCGAGTTGCAATTCGATGCTGGCGATCACGCTTCTGGTTCCGAATCCGCGCGATACCGGCCTTTCCACCGTCGGGCCGTTCCGCTCTTCCCACGATAGCTCAAGGATGTCTCCCTGGACCTCCCATTTGATCGTGAGGCGGCCAGACAGCGTGGACAAGGCGCCGTATTTTGCCGAGTTCGTAAACAGCTCGTGCAGGGCCAGGGCCAACGTTTGCGCGGTCGCGGGCTGCAGCTGAATGTTTGAACCGCTGAATGCGATCTGATCGCCCATGGCATAGGGCGCGATTTCCTCGTCGACCAGCTTCGTTATTTCCGCGCCCTGCCAGCTCGACAGGGACAGAATGGTATGCACCCGCGCCAGCGCGCTGATCCGCCCTTCCACCGCCTGGATGTAGGCCTTGACGCTTTCGCCCTGGGTCAGCCTGACAATCGATTGCGCCAGCGCCAGCGCATTCTTCGCGCGATGATCGACCTCGCGGGCCAGAAGGTTTTGCCGCTCCTCCGCTCGCTTCCGTTCGGTGATGTCGACGGTGACCCCGCTGACGCGGATGACGCGGCCGGTCCTGTCGACGGTTGCGGCCGCCGTGCCGACGCACCAGCGAATTTCGCCGTCGGGCCGTATGATTCGGAACTCGGCTTCGTAAGACCTTTTGCCTTTGTCGAATTGGGCCATCGTCTTGCGCAATTCGTCAAAATCGTCGGGGTGCAGCAATGCCTGGACATTTTCCGGATTGACGACAAAGCTTCGTAAATCGACGCCGAAGATCCGGAATTGCCCTTCGTCCCACATCCAGTCCCCGTTGACCCAGTCCCAGTCCCAGGAACCCATGCTTCCCGCCGCAAGCGCAAGGCTGCGGCGCTGCTCGCTTTCGAGCAGCCGCGCATTTGATTCTTCAAGCTCGCCGGTGCGCGCACGAACCCGATCCTCCAGCTCGGCATTGAACTGCTCCAGTTGCCGGGTCTTGCGATAGAGTTCGGCGAACACCCTGATCTTTGCGCGCAGGACCTCCGGGATCACCGGCACTGGCACGTAGTCCACCGCGCCCATCTCATAGCCGCGAAGGCGGTCCAGATCGCTGACCTGGATGGCGGAAATGAAAATCATCGCCGTTTTCTGGAATCGCGGATGCTCGCGGATCATGGCGGCAAGCTCGAACCCGTCCAGTTCCGGCATGCAGACGTCGACCAGAATGACCGCAACTTCATTCTTGAGCAGGTATTCGAGCGCCTCGCGCCCCGAGGCCGCGACGACAAGATTTTCACCGAGCTCCTTGAGAATGACTTCATAGGCCAGCAACTTCGCTGGCTGATCGTCGACCAAAAGGATGTTTACCTTTTCGTGGTCCATCATCTGGCGCACCAATCAACGATGTAGCCACATGCGTATAGCAAGCAGCAATTGCTCGGTATTGACGGGTTTGGCGAGGTAGTCGGAAGCGCCCGCCTCCAGGCACTTCTCCCGGTCACCCTTCATCGCTTTCGCGGTTAGGGCGATGATGGGAAGCCGGCGGAATGACGGGTTGGTCCGGATCGCCCCGATGGTTTGGTAACCGTCCATCTGCGGCATCATGATATCCATCAGAACGACGGCGATCTCGGGGTTGGATTCCACCAGCGCGATCGCCTCGCTGCCGGTCGTGGCGGTAAGTACCTTCATGCCGCGCCGCTCCAGCACGCTGGAGAGCGCGAAGATATTGCGGGCATCGTCATCGACCAGGAGCGCGGTCCGACCGACGAGGTCCTCGTCGGAACTGTTGAGCTTCTCCAGCATTCGCTGTTTCTCGACCGGCAGTTCCGTGATCACGCGATGCAAGAACAGCGATGTTTCATCGAGCAGGCGCTCGGGCGATTCCACGCCCTTCACCACGATGCTCCGGGCCATCGTATGCAATTCCGCGTCTTCCTCCACCGATAGCTCGCGGCCGGTGAACACGACGACCGGCACGTCGGACAGCGAATCGTCGTTGCGGATGGAGTCCAGCACATCAAAGCCGCTCATGTCAGGCAACCGCAAATCGAGGACGACGCAGTCGCAGGGGTTTTCGCGCAACATCGAAAGCGCGCTCGCGCCGGTGTCGGTTGTGACGATCTCAATGTCGTCGTGGCCCAGAAGTTCCCTGATGCTCATCTGCTCCGCCACATTGTCCTCGACGATCAGGAGGCGTTTGCGGCGGGGCTTGGCGTATTCCTTGATCTGCGACAGCGCTGCGCTCACCCCTTCGGTCGTGGTCGGCTTGCTCACGAAGGAGAACGCGCCCCGCGCCAGCGCATGCTGGCGATCCTCGTCGAGCGTGATGATCTGAACGGGGATATGCCGCGTCAGCGGATTGTGCTTGAGCTGGCTCAACACCGTCCAGCCGAGCATGTCGGGCAGGAAGACGTCGAGCGAGACGGCGGCGGGCTGGTATTGCTTGGCCAGATCCAGCGCCTCCGAGCCCCGCGCCGCGACCAGGACCTTGAAGCCCTTGTCGCGCGCGAGATCCACCAGCACCCGCGCATAATGCGGGTCATCTTCGACAATGAGGAGGATGGTATCGCCCGGTTCGAGATTTAACCGGTCGTCCGAGAGCTGCTCGACGGCGCGTTCCTGCGCGGCCGGTAGCGCCGGCGCGACGCTGTATGGCGACGATGCGCTGACCCGCGGAGCCACCGTCGGCCCGGCGTATTTGAGCGGCAGATAGAGCGTGAAGATGCTGCCTTTGCCGGGCGTGCTCTGAAGATGGATTTCGCCACCCAAAAGGCTCGCGAGTTCGCGGCTGATGGCGAGCCCGAGACCGGTGCCGCCATATTTTCGGCTGGTTCCCGCGTCCGCCTGCTGGAACGCCTCGAAGATCAGCTTCTGCTTCTCCTGGGGAATGCCGATGCCGGTATCGGATACTTCGAAGGCGATGACGGCTGGCGAATGATTGAGAACAGGATGTTCGGCGCTCCAGCCGCGCAGCGCCGCCGAGACGCTGAGGCGCACGCCGCCCTCGGCGGTAAATTTGAAGGCATTCGACAACAGATTCTTCAGCACCTGCTGCAGCCGCTTCGAATCGGTGTAGATGCTGCGTCCCAGATTGGGGTCGACATCGATATCGAACGACAATTGCCGGTTTTCCGCCTCGTGCCGGAACGGCCGCCCGACCGTCTCCAGCAGGTTGGATGTCAGGATATCCTCGGCATCCACGGTCACGGTTCCCGATTCGATCTTCGAGAGGTCGAGGATGTCGCTGATCAGGTTCAACAGGTCGGTGCCGGCGCCGTGGATGGTGCGGGCAAATTCGACCTGCTTGAGGGTCAGATTGCCGTCGGGATTTTCGGTCAACTGCTGGCCCAGGATCAGAATGCTGTTGAGCGGCGTTCGCAGCTCGTGGGACATGTTGGCGAGGAATTCCGACTTGTACTTGGACGTCAGCGAAAGCTCGGTTGCCTTCTCTTCCAGCGCGCGCCGCGCCTGCTCGATTTCCTGGTTCTTGCGCTCCACTTCGACGTTGCGCTCGGCAAGCTGCTGGGCCTTCTGCTCCAGCTGTTCGTTGGTCTGCTGCAGTTCCTTCTGCTGCGTCTGCAGCTCTCCGGCGAGCTGCTGGGACTGTTTCAACAGTCCTTCGGTCTGCATCGTCGCCTCGATACTGTTGAGCACGATGCCGATGCTGTCGGTGAGCTGCTCGAGGAAGGTCATTTGAGAGGTGGTGAACGAACTAAGCGAGCCCAGCTCGATGACAGCCTTGACCTGGGTTTCGAACAGCACCGGAAGCACAACGAGATTCTTCGGCACTACCCGCAACAGCGCCGAATTGATCGGAGTGGCGTCGTCGGGGATTTCCGACACCAGCCGCTGGCGCTTGTCCATCGCGCATTGCCCGATCAGACCTTCGCCAAATTGCACGATTTCCCGATGACGATCGGCGCCGTCACCGGCGTAGGCCGAAAGCAGCCGCAGGTGCGGATTTTCCTCATTCTCGACCTGGTAGATCACGCCCATGTGGGCATTTACCAGCGGGGTGAGCTCGGTCAGCAGCAGGCGGCCGACCGTCGTCAGATCGCGTTGGCCCTGCAGCATGTTGGTGAATTTGGCGAGGTTGGTCTTCAGCCAGTCCTGCTCGGTATTGACGTCGGTGGTGAGCCTCAAATTGCCGATCATCGTATTGATGTTGTCTTTCAGCTCCGCGACTTCGCCCCTGGCATCGACCTGGATCGAGCGGGTCAGGTCGCCTTTTGTCACCGCCGTCGCAACTTCGGCGATCGCGCGTACCTGCGAGGTGAGGTTGGCCGCCAGCAGGTTGACGTTGCCGGTCAAATCCTTCCAGGTGCCGGCCGCGCCGGGCACGTTGGCCTGACCGCCGAGCCGGCCTTCCACGCCGACTTCGCGCGCGACGCTGGTGACCTGATCGGCGAACGTCGCCAGCGTGTCCGTCATGTTGTTGATGGTGTCGGCGAGTGCCGCGACCTCGCCCTTCGATTTCACCGTCAGGTTCTGCTTCAGGTCGCCGTTGGCGACCGCGGTCACCACCTTGACGATGCCGCGAACCTGTTCGGTCAGGTTGGCCGCCATGAAGTTCACGGTATCGGTCAGGTCCTTCCAGGTTCCGGCGACGCCGGGCACTTGCGCCTGTCCGCCCAGCTTGCCTTCGGTGCCGACCTCGCGCGCGACGCGGGTCACTTCGCCGGCGAACGCGTTGAGCTGGTCCACCATCGTGTTGATGGTGTTCTTGAGTTCGAGGATTTCACCCTTCACGTCGACGGTGATCTTGCGTGACAGGTCGCCGCGCGCCACGGCGGTGGTGACTTCGGCGATGTTGCGGACCTGGGTGGTCAGGTTGGCGGCGAGCAGATTGACGTTGTCGGTCAGATCCTTCCAGGTGCCGCCGACGCCTGGCACCACGGCCTGACCGCCCAATCGGCCCTCGGTACCGACTTCGCGCGCCACGCGCGTCACTTCGGCGGCGAACGAGCGAAGCTGCTCCACCATGGTATTCAAGGTGTCCTTGAGCAGCAGGATTTCGCCGCGCACGTCGACCGTGATTTTCTTGGACAGGTCGCCACCGGCGATCGCGGTCGCGACTTCGGCGATGTTGCGGACCTGGGCGGTCAGGTTCGACGCCATGAAATTGACGTTGTCGGTGAGGTCCTTCCAGGTGCCGGCTACCTCGGGCACCTCGGCCTGTCCGCCCAGCTTGCCCTCGGTGCCGACCTCGCGGGCCACGCGGGTCACTTCCGAAGCGAAGGCGTTGAGCTGGTCCACCATCGTGTTGATGGTATTCTTCAGTTCGAGGATCTCGCCCTTCACGTCCACCGTGATCTTGCGCGACAGGTCGCCGCGCGCGACGGCGGTGGTCACTTCGGCGATGTTGCGGACCTGCGCGGTCAAGTTGCCAGCCATCGAATTGACGCTGTCGGTGAGGTCTTTCCATGTGCCGGCGACGCCAGGCACGTTGGCCTGGCCGCCGAGGCGACCTTCGGTGCCGACCTCGCGCGCCACGCGCGTCACCTCGCCGGCGAAGCGGTTGAGCTGGTCGACCATCGTATTGAGCGTTTCCTTGAGCTGCAGGATCTCGCCGCGGACGTCCACGGTGATCTTGCGGGAGAGGTCGCCGCCGGCGATGGCCGTCGCCACTTCCGCGATATTGCGGACCTGGGCGGTAAGGTTGCCGGCCATCGAGTTGACGCTGTCGGTAAGGTCCTTCCAGGTGCCGGCCACGCCGGTCACCTGAGCCTGGCCACCGAGCTTGCCGTCGGTGCCGACTTCGCGCGCGACGCGTGTCACCTCGCTGGCAAAGGCGTTGAGCTGGTCGACCATGGTGTTGAGCGTTTCCTTCAGCTGAAGGATTTCACCCGACACGTTCACGGTGATTTTTTTCGACAGGTCTCCCTTGGCCACGGCGGTCGCGACCTCGGCGATGTTGCGGACCTGTCCCGTCAGGTTGCTGGCCATCGAATTGACGCTGTCGGTCAGATCCTTCCAGGTACCGGCGACGCCGCGCACCAGCGCCTGACCGCCGAGCTTGCCTTCGGTGCCGACCTCGCGCGCCACGCGCGTCACTTCGCCGGCAAAGGCGTTGAGCTGGTCGACCATGGTGTTGATGGTGTCCTTCAGCTCGAGGATTTCGCCGCGCACGTCCACCGTGATCTTCTTCGACAGGTCGCCGTTGGCAACCGCGGTCGTCACTTCGGCGATGTTGCGAACCTGGGCCGTCAGATTGCTCGCCATCGAGTTGACGCTCTCGGTCAGGTCCTTCCAGGTGCCGGCGACGCCGAGCACGTTGGCCTGACCGCCCAATCGGCCTTCGGTACCAACCTCGCGCGCGACGCGGGTGACCTCGCCGGCAAACGCATTGAGCTGGTCAACCATGGTGTTGAGCGTTTCCTTCAGCTGAAGGATCTCGCCCGACACGTTCACCGTGATCTTCTTGGAAAGATCGCCGCCCGCGATCGCGGTCGCGACGTCGGCGATATTGCGGACCTGGGCGGTGAGGTTGCTCGCCATGAAGTTGACGTTGTCGGTGAGGTCCTTCCATGTTCCGGCGACGCCGGGGACCTGGGCCTGGCCGCCGAGCTTGCCTTCGGTGCCGACTTCGCGCGCGACGCGAGTCACTTCCGAAGCAAACGAGTTGAGCTGATCGACCATCGTGTTGATGGTGTCCTTGAGCTCCAGAATTTCGCCGCGGACGTCGACCGTGATCTTGCGCGAGAGGTCGCCGCGCGCGACCGCGGTGGTGACGTTGGCGATATTGCGCACCTGCGCCGTCAGATTTCCGCACATCGCGTTCACGGAGTCGGTGAGATCTTTCCAGGTGCCGGCGACGCCGGGCACGATCGCCTGGCCGCCGAGCTTGCCGTCGGTGCCGACTTCGCGGGCGACGCGTGTGACTTCGGAGGCGAACGAGCGGAGCTGGTCCACCATGGTGTTGATGGCTTCCTTGAGCTGCAGGATTTCGCCGCGAACGTCCACGGTGATTTTCTTGGAAAGGTCGCCGTTGGCGACCGCGATGGTGACTTCGGCGATGTTGCGAACCTGGCCGGTCAGATTGTTGGCCATCGAATTGACGCTCTCGGTCAGGTCTTTCCAGACACCCGTCACCTCGGGGACCTGCGCCTGACCGCCGAGCTTGCCCTCGGTGCCGACTTCGCGCGCGACGCGCGTTACCTCGGAGGTGAACACACTGAGCTGCTTGATCATCGTGTTGACGAGGGTGGCCGACTGCAAAAACTCGCCGCCCAGCGGGCGGCCATCGACATCGAGCTGCACGGTTTGCAGCAGGTCGCCTTGCGCGACGGCCGCGACCGCTCGTGTCACTTCGCGTGTTGGCCAGAGCAGATCGTCGATCAGCGTATTGACCGAGCCTTCCATGTCGGCCCATGAGCCACTGGCAAGTCCGAACTTGACGCGCTGGCGGGTCTTTCCCTCCCGGCCGACCACCTGGCCGACCCGCTCCAGCTGCTGCGCCATGCGTTGATTGGCGGCGACGATTTCATTGAACGTATCGGCGATCTTGCCGTCGATGCCGAGATGATCGCCGGTCATTCGTACCGAAAAATCGCCGCTTCGCATCGCCTGCAATGCCTGAAGCAATTCCTGCGAGGGATCCGGCTTTCCATTGGTGTACGGTTTGACCTTGGTGCGGCGCCGGGTGGATGGAGCAGCAGAGCCGAGATCACTCATGATTCCCCCTCAATGGTCAAAAGACCTACGCAAATGCGGCGCATGCGAGCCGTGTCTCACCCGATAAAATCGCGCGTGCAATCCCGATGCAAGAGAAATACCCTAGAGATTACAGATTGTTAGCTGAATAGACGGAGCCGAAGAAAAATAATTCCGCAGAGGAAAAATTGTTCCCGTGGCAAACTAAAAAATTTTGAACTGAGACCGACAATTCAAAACCTGAGGGATCTTGGCGACGCTTTTGGGGCTGGCGTCGTGGAATCCATGGGGTCGGGTGCTTTGGTTTGCCCAGTTGTTCCCCGGTTGAAGCCTTTGCCGCGCCGCGGTTGAAATCCAGCGCGGCGAACGGCGGCAACGATCACTGGCGCTTTGGGTTCGGCTTCCGTGGCGGCGGCGGGTTGCCGCCACTGACCGCCTGCGGATCGAACTTGCGGGTTACCTTGACGGCGCCCTCGCTGATATCCATAAGCGAGCGACGGCCTTCCTCGATGAAAGCGGCGGACTTCTTGTTGAAGGTCTCGGCGAATTCACGAATCGATTTCACCTTCTCAAACAATTCGCCGGCCTTTCCGTCGGCAAGGCCGGGAATGACGCTGTCGATCTTTGTCACGGCGCTGTCGAAGCTCGCGAAGGCGTTATTCGCCTTGCCTAGAACCTGTTCGATCGCGTCACCCTTGCCTGCCAGCGACGCGGTGTAGGTCTCGAAGCTCAGCAGGCCATCCTTGATCGTCGCCTGGTTGCCGACGAGGATACGGTCGACGCTGTGCAGGGTGTCGCGGATCGATTGGATCTCGCTCAGGTCGGCGGTCAGGGTCGGAACGCCGTCGGCATCGAGCGGAACCGGAGGCGCCTCTGCCGCACCACCGGTCAGCGATATCGCCGCCACCCCGGTCAACCCCTGGAATTCCAGACCCACAACCGTATCCTTGCGGATCGGCGCAGTGTTATCTACCCTCGTGAAAGCGACGATCTTGCGAGGATTGTCGAGCTTGAGCGACAGTATTTCCCCGACCTGGACTCCGTCGAAATTGACGCTGCCACCTTTTTGCAGGCCGCTCGCGGAGCCCTCGAAGACAATACGAAGCGGCCCCCGTTGCTGGATGCTGTGGATTTTACGGAACCCGAGAACGCCGACGAACGCCGCGGCGATGACCGCGAGCGTCGTGGTTCCGATCATCAGGTTGCTGGCCCGCGCTTTCATCCAGGATCCGGCTGTGTTCTCTTCGGTCGGGAGGCTCAAGGCCGCCGCATCGTTTCCCGATTGTATGGGCAAAGCGAATCCGGCGAAAGCCCGATCCGGCGCCGCGACACCCCCGCGGGCAAAGCCAGATCGGAAAATGCCGCCGCGATCGCGTCGCCAAGAAGCGGAACATGGCCGGTCGGCGGCGTCTTGACAGCGCAAAGTGGCAGCGTCAGCCTTGGTCAACCACGCGCGGGCTAAGAAAATTATAGAGAGTTTCGGAGGGAAGCCATGCCAAGACTACTGGGCGAAGACGAAGTCGCGGCCTACCACAATCGTGGCTACCACTTTCCGATCGATGCCCTGAGCGCGGGCGAAGTCGCTGATTTTCGCCGCAGGCTTGAGGATTACGAAGCCGGCAATGGAGGCCCGATCAAGGCCGAGATGCGCCATCGCAGCCACGTCCTGTTCACCTGGATCGATGAGATGGTGCGTCATCCGAAAATCCTCGACGCCATGGAGGATCTGCTCGGACCGAACATCCTGTGCTGGAACACCAGCTTCTTTATCAAGGAGGCCCGCGATCCCGGTTTTGTCTCCTGGCATCAGGACGCCACCTATTGGGGCCTCAGTTCGTCCGATGTGGCGACCGCCTGGATCGCGATGTCGCCGGCCAACAAGGTCTCCGGCTGCATGAAGTTCATCGCCGGGACTCATCGCAGCCAGGTCCAGCACGAGGACACGTTCGACCAGAACAATCTGCTGACCCGCGGCCAGGAGATCGCCGTCGAGGTCGACGAAGCCAAGGCCGTCTATGTGGAGTTGAAGCCGGGCCAGGCATCGCTTCATCATGTGCTGCTGTTTCACGGGTCGGAGCCAAATCGCTCCGATGACCGGCGCATCGGGCTGGCCATCCGTTATATCCCGACCCATTTGAAGCAGGCAGTCGGCGCACGGGACTGGGCGACGCTGGTGCGCGGCAAGGATGACTATCATCACTTCCTGCCCGCCCATGTGCCAAAACGCGACCTTGAGCCCGAGGCCCTGGCTTTTCACAAGGAGGTATCGGAAGAGCAGGTTCGCGTGCTCTATCGCGGCACAAGCAAGACCGCCTACCGCGCGTGAGGCTTGATCGACGTAAATATGGAAATCGTCATGGCCGGGGCTTGTCCACGTGTCCACGTCTTACGTGCGAAAGGCGTTGATGGCCGGGACAAACCCGGCCATGACGGAACAATCAATCAGATCGGCACCGCCGACCATGCACCTACGTCAGCGTCCATTCTTCGGCGCTGGCGCCGGCAAGCGCCCGGACACGGGCCTCGTCGGCGCCAAGTTCGCGGGCTGATCCCGAATAGACAACGATCCCGTCGTCCAGAACATAGGCGTCGTCGGCGATTTCCAGACTCATTCGCGCATTTTGTTCGACCAGCAGAACCGAGATGCCCTCGGTCTTCATCTGCTGGACGATGCGAAATACCTCGCGGACGATAAGCGGCGCCAACCCCTGCGAAGGTTCGTCGAGAATGAGCAGCCTCGGATTCAAGAGCAGCGCGCGGGCGATCGACAACATTTCCTGCTCGCCGCCGGAAAGCTGACGGCCGCGATTGAGCTTGCGCTCTTCAAGGCGGGGAAACAGCTGGTAGATTCGCGCGATGGTCCAGGGGCCGCCGCGTTCCAGCGGAACCTTTAGATTTTCTTCGACGCTGAGATTGGCGAAGATGCGCCGGCCTTCCGGCACATAGCCCACCCCCCCGGCCGCGATGCGAAAGGTCGGCCAACGCGTGGTGTCCTGGCCGAACACCGTGATCTTGCCTTCGCGCGCAGGGGTCAGCCCCATCAGGCTGCGCAGCGTGGTGGTTTTGCCGGCGCCGTTGCGGCCGAGCAGCGCGGTAATCTTGCCCTCGGCAACACTGAGGCTGACACCGTGCAGGATGTGGCTCTTGCCGTAATAGGTGTGAAGGCCTTCGGCGGTCAGGGCTGCGGTCATGCGGCGTTACCCAGATAGGCGGCCTGCACGGTCTCGTTGGCGGCAATTTCCTGCGGCGTGCCTTGCGCCAGCATCCGGCCCTGATCGAGCACGCAGATGCGGTCGGCGAGATGAAACACCACGCGCATGTCGTGTTCGATCAGCACGATGGTGTAGTTGCTTTCACGGTGCAGCCGACGGATCAGTTGCGTGACCTGGAACGTTTCCTGATCGCCCATCCCGGCGGTCGGCTCGTCGAGCAGCAACAGATGCGGCTTCAAGGCCAGCGCCATCGCGATCTCGGCGGCGCGCTGGTCGCCATGGGCCAGCTCGCCGACCAGCCTGTCGGCCTTGCCTTCCAGCGATACCAGTTTGAGGGTCCCTTCGACGCCGGCGTGAAGCTTGGTGGCTTCCGACCGGCTGATCCAGGGCCGCAAGCGATATCCGCCGGCGACTTCCGCCGATATGCGGACGTTTTCGAACACGGTGAGTTCCGGGAAGATTTCGGTGATCTGGAAAGTCCTCGCCATGCCGCGGGTGACGCGCTCATGGGTGGACAGCCGCGTGATGTCGCGGCCGTCGAAGACGATATTGCCGGAGGTCGGCGGAAAGAACCCGCTGATCAGATTGAAGAAGGTGGTCTTGCCCGCGCCGTTAGGCCCGATGATCGCGCACATTTCGCCCTTCGCAACGTTAAGCGAAACGTCACGCACCGCCACCAGATTGCCGAACCGCTTGGTGACATTGTTGATTTCGAGAACGTTCATGCCTTGCTCCGCTGCAGGAAGCCCAGCAGTCCGCGCGGGAAGAACAGTACCACCAGCACAAAAAGCAGACCTACGAACGACATCCAGTTCACGGTGATGCTCGACAGGTAGTCCTGCAAAACCACGAACACGGCGGCGCCGAGCAGCGGACCCCAGAAGCTGCGCATCCCGCCCATCACCGCCATCATGACGAAATCGCCGGACTGGCTGTAGTGAAGTCCCCTTGGATCGGCGAAGTTGTTGACCAGCGCATACAGCGCGCCGGCAAACCCCATGAAGAAACAGGACAGCGTAAACGCGATCCAGATATGCCGCTCGACCGGGATGCCGAGGAAGCGGGCGCGGCGCTCGTTCTCGCGGATCGCGATCATGGTGCGGCCGAACGGCGAGCGCAGAATAAATGCCATGGCGCCGGCCACCAGCGCAAAGCAGAACAACACAAAGTAATAGAAGTTATCGGCGCTGGAGAGAATGTCGAGCTTGAACAGGCCGAAATCGATCGGCTGACGCGAGAATCCGCGCAAGCCGTCGTCGCCGCCGGTCAGCGAGCTCCACTGAAAGGCGATGTAATAAAACACCTGCCCGAACGCGATCGTGACCATGGCGAAATAGACGCCGCGCCGGCGCACGATCAGCGTGCCGAGGATGGCGCCGCAAAGGCCGCCCAGCAGCATTCCGAGAACGAGCGCAAGCGGCGTGCTGGCCGCCAGGAATTTCAGCGTCAACCCGGCGCCATAGGCGCCGAGGCCGAAATAGGCGGCATGGCCGAACGACAGCACGCCGGTAAATCCCAGCAGGAAATTCACCGACATCGCCGCCAGTCCGAGCACCAGCACGCGGGTCGCGAGCGCGGTATAGCCGCCGAGCGGCACCATCCAATAGGGGGCGAGCAGCAACGCCGCCCAGATCGCCGCGAGGACGACCAGCTTGCGGATTTGTTCGGCGCTCAACTCATCATTCCTTCTTCGCCGAACAATCCGCGCGGGCGCAACAGCAGCACCACGGCCATCATGACATAGATCACGGCCTCGCTGGCGGCCGGGAGAAACACCGCCGTCAACCCCGAGGCCACCCCGATCAGCAGGCCACCGACCAGCGTTCCCGGCAGGCTGCCGATGCCGCCGACGATGATGGCGATGAAACTCGGCATCAGCAGCCCCGTGCCCATGGTTGGTTCAAGCCCGAGCTGTCCGGCGGCGAGAACGCCACTGAGACCCGCCAGGTAGATGCCGACGGCAAAATTGAGCGAGCGCAGCATCTGTACGTTGATGCCGAGTGCGGCGACGGTCTCGAGGTCGAGCGTGCCGGCACGGATGCGAATGCCGAGACGGGTGTAGCGCAACAGCAGGAACAGGAGCGCCACCGCGATCATCACCACGGCCACCATGAACAGGCGATAGCCGGTGATGAAGAACAAATCGTTGCTCAGCGGCTGCGCCAGAAAGGGCGGAATGGTGACCGGCTTGCCCTGCGGGCCCCAGATGAAGCGGGTGCCATCCTCGATGATGAAAGCCAGGCCGAAGGTCAGGAGCAGGCTGTAGAGCGGATCACGCCCGTATAGCGGCCGGATCAGCACGCGCTCGACCGCAAGCCCGATGACGGCCGTCAGGGGCGGCGCCAGCAGCAACGCACCCCAGAACCCGACATAGGGCGTGATCGTATAGGCGATATAGCCGCCGATGACGAGAAATCCGCCATGGGCGAAATTGATGACGTTGCTCAAATTGAGAATGAGCGAAAGGCCGAGCGCCATCAGCACGTAGAAGGCGCCGATGATGAGCCCGTTGGTGACGTTAAACAGGAGCAGTTGCGTCATAATTCACCGGAAGAAAAACCCATGCAGCTGACCCGGGAGATGTGAGCTCCCGGATCGTAAGGAAAAAGCAGGCTTTATGCTATGCCGGCCACTGGATGGTGCAGCCGGTGTCGCTGACCGCAGGGGCGGTCTTGTCGCCGGGGACGACTTGGTCGACGCGATAGAGATCTTCCGGGTCGTCCTTGCCTTTCGACTGCGCCTCGCCGACGAAGGCCGACGTCATCAGCTGATGATCGCCCTTGCGGTAATAGACCTTGTTCGGCTGCAGCTTGACGTCATCGGGCAGCTCGAAATTCTCCAGTGCGGCTGCGAGCTTGGCCGCGTCGGTGGTTTTGTGCTGGTTTGCGACCAGCGCAAAGCTCATCGCCGAAACATAGCCGAACCAGTGCCGCGCGGTCGGTACTTTACCATTGTTGACCTTGCGAATATCGGCGACGAATTTTTCGACGCCGGGAACGCCGGGCTGCTTCCAGTACCATTCGAACATCCAGATGCCGATGCGCGCTTCCGGCGGCAGGCCGGCAAGCAATTCGAGCTCCTGCTGGGTTCCCGCCACGTGGATTTGCTTGTTGAGGCCGAACTGCACTATCTGCTTGAGGCAGTTGATCATGTCCGAGCCCTGCACCAGGAGCAGCATCACGTCCGGATTGGCGGCACGCGCCTTGATCAGGTAGGCGGAGAAATCAGTCGTGCCGAGCGGCGTCAGCTCGTTGCCGGTCACGGTGCCGCCAAGCTTCTTCAGATTGTCGGTGCAGGCGCTATAAAGCGTATGGCCGAAGGCGTAGTCCGGCGTGATGAAGTGCCACTTCTTGCCGTACTTGGTGAAGAGCAGATCGGAAACCGAGTTGGCCTCCATCCGGGTGGTGTTGCAGACGCGGAACACGTTCCATTTGCAATCCTTGCCGGTGATCGAATCGGTGTGACCGCCGGAAACAATGTGCAGGATTTTCTTTTCGGCGGTGACCTGGGCGATCGCCGCCGCGATGCCCGAATTGACATCGCCGATCATGAAGTTGACTTGGTCCCGTTCGATCAGCTTGCGCGCCTTTTGCACGCCGGTGCCGACGTCATTGGCGGAATCCTCCACCAAAAGCTCGACCTGGACGTCCGAGCATGCCGCCTTTGGCGTTGATCTGTTCGACCGCGAGCTTGGCGCCCATCACCTCGTTGCCGGCCGGTGCGGCGTAGACGCCGGTGAGGGGATCGACCATGCCGATCCGGATCGGCGTCTCGCCGCGCGCCTGAATGAGGAAGGGGGAAGCCACCTGAAAGGCGCCCAGCGCGGCGGCGCCCTTGATCAGCCTGCGCCGATCGAATTTGCTGGTAAGAATCTGCGATGTCATGGATTTCCTCCGAACGATCTTTGTTTCTGTTGTTGGACGTTTCGTCTCGTCTGATGCCTCGAAGCACCAGCCGCCAAATTTGCCCCATGTGATTTTGTCTCAGGCTGGCCATTGGATCTTGCAGCCGGTGCCCTCCGCCGGACCCGCGGCCTTCTCTCCCGGCACCAGGGTGCGCACCGTGAACATATTGTCAGGATCGCCTTGAGGCGGGTGCGCCTCGCCGACAAACACGCTGCTCATCAATTCGTGGTCTCCGGCGCGGAACGCCGGTGCGCCCGGTTGCAAGGCGATTTCCGGCGGCAGCTTGAATCCGGAAAGCGCACGCGACAGCTTCACGGCGTCGAGCGTTTTCTCCTGGTTGGCGATCACCGCCAGCGTCTGCACCGACGCATAGCCGAACCAGTTGCGCGCGGTGGCCGAGAGGCCTGTGATCTTCTTCATCGCGGCATTGAATTCGGCGACATGCGGCACGCCCGGCTGGTCCCACCACCATTCCATGGTCCACCATCCGACGCGTGCGCCGTCGGGCACGGCACGGATGCTCTCAAGCTCGAACAGGGTGCCGCCGACCGCCATTTGCTTGTCCAGGCCGAACTGGACGAATTGCTTGAGACTGGAGACCTGATCGCCGCCGCCCATGACGTTGATCAACACCTGCGGGCCGTAGGCCTTTGCCTGGATCAGATAGGCCGAATAATCCGGCGTGCCGAGCGGGACGAGGGACCCGGCGGAAGTGCCGCCCGCGGCCTTCAACAGCTTCTCAAAGCCGGCCTGGACCGAGTGTCCATAGGCATAGTCCGGCGTCAGGAAGTACCATTTCTTGCCGAATTTCTCGATCAGGGTCGATGCGATGGCATTGGCGTCCATGGCGGTGGAATTGCAGACCCGAAACACGTTCCACGAGCAGTTGGCGCCGGTGATCGGATCGGTATGACCGCCGGACACGATATGAAGCACCTTCTTCTCGCTGGTGACCTGGGCTATCGCGATCGCAATGCCGGAATTCACGTCGCCGATGATGAAGCTCACCTGGTCGCGTTCGATCAGCTTCCGTGTCTTCTGCACCCCGGTGCCGACGTCATTGGCGGAGTCCTCGATCAGGAGCTCGACGGGCCTGCCCAGAATGCCGCCGTTCTTGTTAATCTGCTCGGTGGCGAATTTGGCGCCTACCACCTCGCCTTGAGCGATTGCGGCATAAACCCCCGTCAGCGGGTCGACCAATCCGATCCGCACCGGCGTTTCGCCTCTGGCCTTGATGATGAAGGGGGATGAGAATTGCACTGCAGCAAGCGCCGCGCTTGTCCGCAAAATGGTCCGCCGGTCGACCGGCCAAGGTCGTTGCGAGATGCCCATACTGTCCTCCCAGACAAGGTGATGCGTCTTGAAATCCGGCATTCTCCGATGCCGTTGGAGGCGGTGAACGTAGCCTTTCCGGCTCGTCTTTGCCAATGACGATCGCAGGGAAAATCCTGCAACCTTCGGCCTAGGTTGCGGGCTCTGAAAACGCCGCCGGGGGAAGCGTGTTGATCGGGGTTAAAATCGTTCCGAAATGGCCCTGCGCAACGTACGGGACAGCGCTTCGACCGAATATGGCTTCTGAATCAGTTCGAAGCCGTGATGGGCATTCTCCGCCAGCACGCTGCTGTAGCCGCTGGTCAATACCACGGGCAGGCCGGGGTATCGCTCGCGGATGATCGTCGCCAGCTCGACGCCGTTCATTCCGGGCATGATGACGTCGGAGAACACCAGATCGAATGCCAGCTCGTCCGCGGCGATCAGCGCAAGCGCCTGCTTCGCATTCTCGGCGCGCCTGGTGGCGTAGCCCAGGTCCTGCAGCAGCTCCGTCGAGAATTTTCCGACATCTTCGTTGTCTTCCACAACCAGAATGCGATGGCCGCGCCCGCTCGTCGTCGCCTCGCTATTGGCGGCAACTCCGTCCGCCTGACCGCTGGGAACCTCCGCTTGCGGCAAGTAGATCGTGAAGGTCGAGCCCTCGTTCAAAACGCTGGTCACCACAATCTCGCCGCCGGATTGCTTGGCAAATCCGACGGCCTGGCTGAGACCGAGGCCGGTGCCTTTTCCCACTTCCTTGGTGGTGTAAAACGGCTCAAAAATCGCCGTCAGCCTCTCGGGTGGGATGCCGGTACCGGTATCTCTGACCGAGATGGCGATGAATTTCCCGCTCTGCTTTCCGCTCGTACCCGAGGCCGGGATCGCCTCGGCCTTCTCGACATTGATCGAAATCAGACCCTCATCCGCCATGGCGTCCCGGCTGTTCACAGCAAGATTGATAAGGGTGGTCTCGAATTGTGCGACGTCCGCCATTGCGAAACACTCGGGATCGCGAATCGTCAGTTCGATCTGGATTCTTCCGCCGACCAGCGGGCGGATGAGCTGCGCGATGGCTTCGACTTGCACGCCGACATCGAACACCTGGGGCGTCAAAGGTTGTCGCCGCGCAAATGCCAGAAGCTGCCGGGTCAATTTCGAGGCACGATCTACCGTATCGGAAATCGCATCGATGTAGCGTCGGCGCCGACCCTCATCCAGATCGCGGCGGCGAAGGAAGTCCGTGGCCGAGCGAATGATCGTCAGCAGGTTATTGAAATCGTGAGCCACGCCGCCGGTAAGCTGACCGATGGCTTCCATTTTCTGGGATTGACGAAGGGCTTCCTCCGCCTGGCGCCGCTCGGTGATATCGACCGCCTCCGGCAAGACGGCGGCCACCGCGCCATGCTGATCGAATACCGGCCGCATCGCAAAATCAAAATACCGGTCGCCGATCGGCAAATGCAGCAGCATTTCCGCCCGCACGCTCTCGCCACGAAGGACTGTGGCAAAGCCATCGTTGACCACTTCGCGCGCGCCGGACGTTCCCGAAAACCATGGCGAATCCCAAAACGGCTTGCCGACGACGTCGGCAGCAGCGGCCCGAATACCCGCCAACGCCGTCTTGTTCGCATAGATGACGTTGCCCTGCAGGTCCAGAAGCCCCTGATACTGGTTGCTGGTCTCGAACATGGCGCGCAATTGCGCTTCGTTCGAACTCAAGCTGGGAGGTGCGCTCCTTGATGCGCTGCTCCAGCGTTTCATTGAGGCCGCGCAACTCGTTCTCGGCTTCCTTGGCGGTCGTGATGTCGTGAGCCACGCCGATGAAGCCGATGTGTTTTCCCGCCGGGTCCCAGCGCGGCTGCGACTCCGATCGCATCCATCGCCATGCGCCGTCCGCCCGGCGATACCTCGCTTCCAGGACGAACGGCTTGAGGGAGGCTTCTCCGGCGATGCTCTCTTTGACAATCCGGCTGAGATCGTCAGGGTGAAGGATGTTGCGCCAGTCGAAAACCAGCGCCTCATCGTAGCCAAGACCGAGAAAATCAAGGTACGCCTGGTTTACGAAGCCCCGCGTGCCATCCAGTTTGCTGACCCACATCGGCACCGGCGCGCTGTTGGCGATCAGGCGGAAGCGAGCTTCGCTTTCCCCGAGCAGTTCCTTCGCCAGATTGCGATCGGTAATGTCCATATGCGCGCCGACAAGACGGACCGGCCGGCCCTTTTCGTCCCGTTCGATCTCGGCTTCGCAGGCGATCCATCGAATTTGCCCATCGTTCGGCCGCACGATCCGGTATTCGGAAGAGTAATGTGTTCCGCCGCCGCTCACCGCTTCCAGAAAATGTTGCAGCGTGCGGTCGCGATCATCGGGATGAAGTCGTCTTACCCAGTCCTCGTGACTGTCGACGGTACCCGGAGCAAGCCCATGTACCTCAAGATATTCAGGCGCACGCTTGCCGTTGTCGAAGCCGTGTCTCAGGTCGACGTTGACGCCTCCAATGCGGGCGATCTGCTGAACGTGGGCAAGATCGCTTTCACGGTCCTTTAGCGCCCTCTGGGATTCGAACAGGATTTCATTGACGCGATGCAATTCGTCGCGCTTTTCCCGCACGCGGCGTTCGGCGATCACCCGTTGCGTGGTTTCGACCACGATGGCGATCACGCCGGCTGGCTCGCCCGCCTCGTTCAGAACGGGCGAGTAATCGAGATTCATCCAGACCTGCTCGGGCTGGCCGTGACGATAGAGCGTGAGTTCCTGATCCTTGTAGACAAGGGTGCGGCCGCTCAGGCCGACCTTCATGACATTGTCGTTGAAGTCGGCAACCTCGGGCCATCCGTCGCGGACTTTCGATCCAAGCAGCTTTGGATGCCGGCCGCCGGCAAAAACCGAATAGGCATCGTTGTAGATCATGATGCCGTCCTCGCCCCACAGCAGTACGATGGGGACGGGGGATCGGAGCAGGGTTTCGGTAATGGTCTTCAGGCTTTGAGGCCACGTCGCGAGTGGGCCAAGGCTGGTCTTTGCCCAATCGAATTTTCTGATCAACGCGTCAAGTTCGCCGCCCCCGGTCGGGAATGATCCACCCGACCGGGCAGATAGATCTTGGTTAAGCAATGTCCTTCCCCTCTCAATGCCCCAGGATCAACCAAAACGGTGAACCCCGACCAACGTCGTTCACCGGCCTTTGTTCCCTGGGGTATGGGACATTCCCGCCCGCACCGGCAGAATGGGACAGCCTAAAACCGGCAGCCGAAGCCTCGTCCGGCCTGGACGCGCATTTTCGCGCCGCAGTCGTTCAGGGCTTCAGGGACGAAACATAGGCCGCAAGCGAGATCATGTCGGCATGCGAGAGTTTCTCGACCACCGGCGCCATCAGGGCACCCGCGCTTCCGGCTCGGGCGTGTTGCTGGAAGTCATAGATCTGGCGCACGAGATAGCTGGGCGAGCGTCCGGCAATTCCAGGAATGGAATCCACGCCCTTGAGGTCGGGGCCATGGCAGGTGGCACAGGGCGTTGTAATGCCATTGCCCCCGGTTTTGGCCAGGGCTTCGCCCTTGGCGATGCTTCCCTGCGGGACGTAGGCTATGAACTGCGAACGAGTGTCGCGATGCTCGAATTGCTCGGCATCCACCGGGACCTCGACGATACGTTCGCCGATCGGCTCGGTGCCGCCATCCTTCGAAAGCATGTAGAACACCCGGGCAATCCGCGTCTTCGGCACGGTATCGGCCTCGACGACCCTGATATTTGCCTTTGCCTTGAGCGCCGCAAAATAGGCCGCCGCAGCCTTCGCTTCTTCCTCAGTGGTGGCTTTGGCGATCGCCGTCATCAGCAGGCTCGGACTTCGCTGCGGGCCAGCGAATTTCCGCGCGCCGCTCTTATAGTCGGCGATCTGCTGGACGATGTAGGAAGCGGGCAGGCCGGCCAGGCTTGCATTCTCCGGCCCGCCGGTCCCTTCCGCGCGATGACACGAGCCGCAGGCCCGAACGTCGGGCTGTCTGCCGTGCGCGACCACGTCCGGCATCGCCGGATGATCGTCGGGATGCCAGTCCGGAACGAAAAACAGATTGCGCTCCTGGGTGAGCGTGAAGGCGGCTGTGCTGTCAGGCACGTGCCGGGGCACGCCGTCGTCGGGTGGGCCCTTGAAGTCGGGAGCCCATGGATAGGCCCACGCCGGAAATGTTGCCGACGGTACGGATGCAGAAGAAGAACCAGCCGTTGGCGTCTGCGCCCAGGCTCCGCCGGAAACGGCTACGCCGACCACCGCCAGGATACCTAACGCAAATCTCATCGGATCCCCCATTGTCAGCATCAATGGCCGGCGGCGCTTTCGGCCGCGGCGGTATTAAGGACTATCAGGCCGTCGACGGCAACGCCGGTCCGGGCATTGACGAGAAACGGATTGACGTCGATGGAGGCGATCCGGCTTCCCGCGTCGGCCATCATGTTGGACAGGCCGACGAGCGCCTTCACCACCGAAGCTTCGTGCAGCGCGGGTTTGCCGCGATACCCCCTAAGCTTCACACCAGCCTTGGTGCGGCCGATCAACTCCCTGGCCTCGGCCGCATCGAGCGGGGCCCCGGCCAGCGCGATATCCTTCATCAGTTCGATATCGACGCCGCCGGTTCCGAACAGCACCACCGGACCCATTTCGGCATCGAGTGCGGCGCCGACGACGAGTTCAAGCTCGGACTTGACCTGTTGTGCGATCAGGATGCCTTCGAGCTTCGGCTTGCTCTTCAGCTTCTTCGCCCGCGCGGTGATGTCGTTGAAAGCCTTCCTGACCTCGGCGATGTTGGTGATGTCCAACACCACGCCGCCGATGTCGGACTTGTGCAGGATCTCCGCGCTGACAACCTTGGCGACGATGGGAAAGCCGATCTTCCTGGCTATCCTGACGGCGTCAGCCGCGGTCCGCGCAATCTCTTCTCTCGACACCGGGATGCCGTAGGCCCTCAGCAGCTTCTTGGAGGCGACTTCGTCGAGCGCGGGCCCTTTGGCGTTTTTGAGCATGCGCTCCAGCATCGCGCGCGCCGAGGCGCTCGAACTCGACACGATATCCGGCACTTGCTTGCGCAGCGATGCGTAGTCGATCAGCGACTTGATGGCGCCCACCGCCCGGTCCAGACCCTGCATCACCGCGATATGCGGCAGCGACTGGCGCAAGCCCTTGGTGAATTCGGTGAAGCCGATCGACATCGCCGAGACATAGACAACCGGCTTGCCCGCGGCCGACGCCATCTGGTTGACGATGCGCAAATTCCGCTCGCGCAATTCATGTGGCGCCTTCGGCAATTCGGAATCGATGATGACAATGTCGGTGTCGGGATCATCGATCATGATCTTGATCGACCGCATGTAGACCGAAGGGTCGACCACGGCCGCGAACCCGGCATCGAGTGGATTGCCGACGATAGAGCCAGGCCCGAGCATTTTCGTGAGGTTGTCGCTGACGCCTTGGCTCAGTTGAGCGAAATTGAGGCCTGCCGACGAGAAGGCATCGATCAGCAGGCCTCGCTTGCCGCCCGACAGGGTCACGGCAGCAAGGCGCGAGCCCTTCGGCAGGTCGGCGTGGACGAAGCATTCGGTAGTTTCGATCAACTCGTCCAGACCGCGCGCGCGGATCACACCTTCACGGGTCGAAATGGCGTCGAAGGTCTCGATCGAACCGGCCAGCGCGCCGGTATGCGCCATCGCGGCGGCGCGGCCGCCTTCGGACGCCCCGAGCTTGAGCGCGATCACCGGCTTGCCGGCCGCGCGGGCGGCCTTGCAGGCTTCGCGGAAGACCTTGGTATTGCGCACGCCTTCGAGATAAACCACGATCACGCGGATCGAGGGGTCGGCCGCGAAATAGGTCATCAGGTCGGGGGTCTCGAGTCCGGCCTCGTTTCCGGTCGTGACCATGTAGCCGACGCCGACGCCGCGATCTTCCAGCGCCTGGCGGATCGCCATCACAATCGCGCCGGATTGACCGGCGATCGCGACCGGACCGGCCTGCATCGTGACCACGCGGTCGTCGATGTTGGTGAACAGTCTTTCGCCGGCGCTCAGATTGCCAAGACAGTTCGGCCCGGTGACGGCGAGGCCGGTTTCCCGGATCGCCAGTTGCAACTCGGCGGCAAGTTTCTGGCTTTCGTCGTCCTGCAGTTCGCTGAAGCCGGAGGTCACGATCGTCGCCGAGCGGGCGCCGGCCGCCGCGGCGTCCCGGATCACCTGAATCGCGAAACGGGCGGGCACCAGCACGAGCACGTGATCGGGCTTGTCCGGCAGGCTGGCAAAATCCCTGTAGCAGGGGACGCCCCAGATCGTTTCGCGCTTGTTGTTGAGCGGATAGAGGCCGCCTTCGAACTTGTATTGTTTCAGGTTGTTCCAGATACGCTCGGCGTAGTTACCCGGCTTGTCGGTCGCGCCGACCAGCACAATATTGCGCGGGTGCAGCATGGCATGAATGCCTTTGACGACGTCGCTTGCATGGGATGAGGGCGACCATTTACCGGTCGGCGCACGGCTTGAGCGAGCTTCCATAGGCGTAACCGCTGCCCTTTGTTTGTTGGCCGGAACGGTCGGTCGAGAGGGATCGCCCGCTCCGGGATTTTTCATTTCTTATTATTGATAGTTGGGGAGGGTAGCAACTCGCCGGAGAGAATGCCGGCGCACCCCTTCGCTCACCAGGCCGGTCTCGGGCGCGAGGGAGAAGCAATGCCGGCAAGCAGGACGGCGAGAATCCCGGTGAGAAAGATGCCGTCGAAGGTTCCCGCGCCGCCAATCGATGCGACCGGCGCGCCGAGGCCACTGATCTTGTCGAGATTGAGCAGATCGGCGCCGATCAGCGTTCCCATCGAGCCGCCGATATAGGCCAGCGGGGCCGCGTATTCGCGGGACAGGACGAATGCAAGGATTGCCGTGGTCACGACGGGCGCAAAGACCGGCACCGCAATGCCAATTCCATGTACCGGGGTGGCCATGGAGTGAATGATGAAAGCGATGGCGGTGATCGCGATCGCTGACTTGAGCCATAGCTGATATCGAATCACCAGATAGGTCGACATCATCGTCGGTATCACCGCGCCGCCGACATTGACGGCGAGAACCGTGCCGGGCCATGAGCTCACGAGCGGCACGACGTATTGCATGCCGAAAAAATCGACGATCTGCCCCGACCTGACCAGCGGCCCGGGCAGGAACGTAACCGGAATATTGAAATAGCTGCCGATCAGCGAGCCGAACAGCAGGACAAGCGCGCCCCCCGAACTCAACCCGAGCTTCATATAGGCATATCTGAGGATGCGAAGCTGAACCAGGATGATCAGCCCGATGAACAGGAAGACCAGGATCGAAAACAGTAATGGCGTCAGCGGCAGATAGTGCATCTGCGATCCCATGGCGGTTCGGCGTCGGTTGCTCCAGCTCTTTTACTTGGGACACCTGCTGGAAGACCGCAAGGCTCGTTGTTGCGAGGATCAAAAACGATCAGCGGTCCAGACTTTACGGCTGTCCTTGGAGGGACACTAGTGACTTTTGCTTGGCGTGCGGTTTAGCTTCGCAAGAGGCGCTCCCGCACAGATAGAGAACGCTTTCGAGATATAGAGCGGCCGCGATTCAGAGGCAGGGGTGGAACGACATGATCACACTTTATCACTGCGCCGCGGCGCGCTCGTTCAGGCCGCTATGGACGCTCGAAGAGCTCGGACTGGCCTACGATCTCAAGATGCTGCCATTTCCGCCAAGGGTGTTCGCCAAGGAATATCTTGGCCTCAATCCGCTCGGCACCATCCCGCTGCTGATCGACGGCGAAACGCGCATGACGGAATCGGCGGCGATCGCGCAATATCTGGTGACGCGCTACGGTCCGACGCCGCTCGCGGTCGGCGTCGATGAGCCGGATTACGGTGCGTATCTGAACTGGCTGCATTTCGGCGAGGCAACGCTGACCTTCCCGCAAACCCTGGTGCTCCGTTATTCCGAGCTCGAACCCGAAGAGCGGCGCAATCCGCAAGTAGCTGCGGATTACACCAAGTGGTTCTTCGGCCGGCTGCGCGCTGTGGAAGCCGCGGTCACCAATCGCGACATGCTCTGTGCTGGCAGGTTTACTGCTGCCGATATTTCCGTCGGATACGCGCTGTTGCTGGCGCAGCAAATCGGACTCTCCAGGGAGTTCGGTCCGGCGGTTGCGGCCTACTGGCAGCGATTGCAGGCGCGCGAAGGGTTTCGCCGGGCTGTCGCGGCCGAGAATCTCGCCGGTGAGCAACAGAAGGTCGCGCGGCGTTTCTAGAGTCTTTTCTTCACGCGGACCGGCGCGCACCCACGGAACAAGTCCGAGGGCATGCTTTGCTTGAAACCGCGTTCCGCTCAACTCGCGTCCAGCAGCTTGTTCAGCCGTAGCCTGGTGATGATGTAGACATTTTGCAGATCGTCGGCGAATTCGGTTTGGGTTTCGTTCTGCAGCCGGCGGTTAAACTCGAACAGAATTCCCTCTTTGGTGTGCATCCTCACCGCGATGATGAACGGAAATCCGAACTTCTTCTTGTAGGCGGCATTGAGGTCCGATATCCGCGCCATCTCGGCATGCGACAGGGCGTTGAGCCCGGCGCTGGCCTGCTCGGCGACCGATGACGCGGTCATGGTGCCGGCCTCGGCCTCCTTGCCGGCGAGGTCGGGGTGGCTCTGCAACAGGGCGAGCTGCATCGCCGCCGGTGCGTATTTCGCCACCGCCACCATCGCCGCGTGCATCTCATCGAGGTTTGCAAACGGCCGCCTGTCCCAGGCCTTTTCGGCGACCCATGGCGAGTTCTCGAAGATACCGCCGAATTTCTGGACGAAGGCCGCGCGATCCATCGCATTGATCGATGCCATGTCGACCGGGCCGGCGATCGCGACCGCGATCATGACCGGCCCAAGCAACCAGGCACCGAGCAAGGACGCCAGCAGTCTGTGACGGCTCATCATCGCGGCCCCCGCTTGAACGCGACGTTCCTAGCTGCCGCGATAGGTCGTATAGCTCCAGGGTGATGCCAGCAGCGGGACGTGATAATGCGAAGCCGCATCGGCCATGCCGAACTGGATCACGGCCTTTTCGATGAACGGCGGATTGGGCAGCACGGTGCCGAGCTTTTTGTAATATTCGGCGAGATAGAACACCAATTCGTATTGGCCGACTTTCATGTTCTCGGGGGTCAACAGGGGTTCGGCGTTCCGGCCATCGGCGTTGGTGTGAACCGTCTTGATCAGTTTGTACGCGCCGCCCTCGAGCACACTGAAATCGATCCTCACGCCTTCCGCGGGCTTGCCGTTGGCGGTGTCGAGCATGTGGGTGGTCAATCCCGGCGATCCCCCCGCCAGGGCAGCCTTGCCGCCAAATGCCGCGAGCGCCAACATGGCGGACCCCGTGCCCAGCAGACCCCTTCGATTTAGTAGCGTCATGACGTTGCTCCTCTGATTGGCCTCGCTTGCTGTCGGCAACGGGCTAGCCGATTAAAGTCTGCAAAAATCGCGCCACGCAGGCCGTTTTCCGGGCCTGCGGACCGTGCCCGGCAAGATCCGGATCAATGTTTGCCCGGCTGATGGCCCGGCGCCGCGGACGGGTGCTCCGTGGCAGCGCGAACCTTCGCCATCACAGAGTCGCAATAGGCGTCCCGGTTACGATTGAAGAGCTCCTGATGGGCGCGGAACGCCGCCACCCTGCCCCGGATTTCTTCGCGGAGTTCACTGTGACGAACCGCAGACGGGCGCGCGATCGCAGCGGTCTCGACAGGTCGTTCCACCTTGTCGGGTTCATCCAGCGGAAGCGGTTCAACCCGGCCTGCAGCCTCCGTCGTCTTTCCGGCGACGGACTGAACAAATGCCATGGTTTGCGCGATCAGAAGGTCGCGCTCCTTTTTCCACTTCATTGTGCACCTCAGCCCGCATGCATTTCAGCAAAAACCCGCAGATCAATCAAGCGCCGTATTTCGTAGATATCCGGGAAGGCGATCGAATAGGCTGGCGATCCAGACCTGCCGGCGACGAATTCGTGGCAGCGCACAGGCCGCCCCCGTGCTATTCCGGGTTGTGCACGATTCAACTGAAACAGCATAGAAACATCGCATGATTCCGTGGTTGCAGATCGATACCGCACGGGTGCCTGGCGCAGACGTCGAACTTCGCCTGATGCGAAGAGGCGCCGAGTTCTCGATGATGCTGGACCAGAACGAGCTGATGAACAGCCGCCTCAGTGGATCGGAGGAGGTGCTCGCCACGCTCGCTTGCAAAACAATCGAAGCGGTCGGGCGTCCACATTTATTGATCGGCGGATTGGGCATGGGGTTCACGCTCCGCGCCGCGCTTGCCGTGCTGGGATCCGACGCGCGGATCACGGTGGCCGAACTGGTGCCCGCCGTGATCGCGTGGGCGCAAGGTCCGCTGGCTGACATCTTCGGCGATAGCCTTGCCGATCCTCGCGTAAGCATTCGCGCCGCTGACGTCGTCGATGTGATTCAATCGCATCGGTCGGCGTTCGACGCGGTCCTGCTCGATGTCGACAACGGACCGGAGGGGCTGATCCGCAAAGCCAACGATGCGCTCTACGATCTGAAAGGGCTGAAGAACATCCACCGGGCATTGCGGCCGGGCGGCGTGCTCGCGGTTTGGTCGTCGGGGCCGCATCCCTTGTTTTCCAAGCGGCTTCGCGACGCCGGTTTCGCTGTGAACGAGGTTGCCGTGCGCGCCACCGCAAGGCGTAGCGGTGCGCGTCATCTCATCTGGTTTGCGACGAGATAAGATGGTGCGCGTGGGGGCGGCGCCGAAGGTTTTTGCCTTCGCGCCGGTGTGTTTCATGGGCACCGGCCGTTGGGAATGCCGGCACCATCACAGAATGCGTGAGGCCTTGTTGCCCCAGTAACGGTCGCGCAACAGCCTCTTGTAGAGCTTGCCGGTCGGCAGCCGCGGCAGTTCGTTCTCAAAATCGATTGATCGCGGCACCTTTTGGCGTGACAGCGACTGGCTACAGAAAAAGATCAGTTCCTCGGCGAGGTCCGGCCCCGGTTGGATCCCGGGCATCGGTTGCACCACGGCTTTTACCTCCTCGCCAAGATCGGTGTTGGGGACGCCAAACACCGCGGCGTCCGCGATCTTGGGATGGGTGATCAGGAGGTTCTCGCATTCCTGCGGATAGATATTGACGCCTCCCGAGATGATCATGAAGGTCGCGCGATCCGTCAGATGCAGAAAACCGTCGCTGTCGACATAGCCGACATCGCCGACCGTGCTCATGCTGCCGTCCGGCGAACGGGCCTCGCGGGTCTTGTTCGGGTCGTTAAAATATTCGAACGGCGTCGCGGTCCTGAACCAGACCGTGCCGGGCGTGCCGGCGGGGCAGGGCTTCATGTCCTCATCGAGAATGTGAAGTTCGCCAAGCAGGACCCGGCCCACGGTCCCTCGGTGGGCAAGCCACTCGGCGCTGCTGCAGGCGGTAAAGCCGAGGCCTTCGGTGGCGCCGTAATATTCGTGGATGATAGGTCCCCACCATTTGATCATGTCGTCCTTCACCGCGGCGGGACAGGGGGCGGCGGCGTGAATCGCGATCTCGAGGGATGACAGGTCGTAGCGCTGTCGCACGGCCTCCGGCAGCTTCAGCATGCGCGAGAACATCGTCGGCACCAGCTGGCTGTGGGTCACGCCCCATTTCTCGACCAGCTCGAGATAGCGTTCCGGGTCGAAGTTCTCCATGATGATGACGGTGCCGCCCGTCTTGATGGTGAGATTGACCGCGGCCTGGGGCGCCGAATGGTAGAGCGGCGCGGGCGACAGGTAGATCATGCCTTCGCGGTACTGCCAAAGTTTTTGCAGGAAATCGAAAAGCGGCAGCTGCTGTCCCGGGGGCTGTTCAGGCAGTGGCCGCAAGATGCCCTTGGGTCGCCCGGTCGTGCCCGACGAATAGAGCATCGCGGTGCCGATACACTCGTCTTCTATCGGCGTCTTGGGCAGTCCGCGCGTGGCTTCGTGCAGGCCGACAATGCGCTCGCTTTCGCTGCCGCCGTCCACCACGATGCAGAGTTCGACCTTGGGGCATTGCGCGAGCGCCTCGCGGGCAACCTCAAGCTTTGCGACGGAGGTGATGAGGATACGGGACTCGCTGTTGGCGACGATGTAGGCCAATTCGCCTCCCGTCAGGTATGAATTGACGCAAGTATAATACAGGCCGGCCCGCTCGCCCGCGCCGCAGGCCTCCAGATAGCGGCTGTTGTTCTCCATGTAGATCGCGTAGTGGTCGAGCCGCTTCAGACCGCGATTGCGAAACAGGTGCGCCAGGCGGTTGCTGCGCGCCTCGAGTTCGGCGTAGCTCACGGCCTCGCCGGAATTCGCCATGATGAAGGCGGGCTGAAGGGGACGCAGATGAGCATGCTTGCCGGTATACATCTTTCCTCCGAATGATTTCAGGATGCAGGCAAAAAAGAGCTTCGCGTTTGGGTGCCAGACGCCCGATCTTGCGCGGAATCGCCGACGTTGTTTTCCTGATCGCGTTCTTGATCCCGCAGGTCCCGCGGCTGAGCGTGTCGCTGACGATCGGAAATGCGCGGGCAACGCCGAAACGGTCGATTTGCCCGACCACGGCGTCGGCGGCCGGGCGGCCGAAAACGACCTCCGCCATCGCGCCGAAAGCTGCGCGCCCCCCGTACACGACGATTGTCCTCCCCGGACCCTTGGTTTTGTTCGTTAGAGGCAATCTAGCGGAGTAGCGCCAAGCTGGGGAGCCTCAAAATGCGTTCCGCCATTTCGGCGCTTCAGCCGGGAGCGGCCCGGTTTGCTTTGACGCGAGCGTCAGGGTGCAGGCGCACACATATCCGGCCGCGTGTCGGGGCCGTGCAATATCCCTGTCACACAGCACCTGGGATGAAATTGCGCCAGAGGCTACCCTTCAAACTCGCCGGCCAGCAAATTATTCCGGCGGTTCCGGCCGACGCAGATATTTTTTTACTTGCTGGCCGCGCTGCGCAGGACAAATTTTGCTTGATCCCGACCGGTTCTTGAACAGACTGTCGGCTGATCTCATCTTGGTCCTGCCGCGGGTCCTGGTCATCTCGATCGTTCGCGACAATAGTTCAGGGGAGAAGGCAGTGAGCGCGACTGAGAAATCGGGGCGTTTAGCTCGAATTGTCAATATCGGTTCGTTCTGCAGTCTCGGGCCGATGATCGTTCTGCTCGCGGTCACCTTGTCGGGTTGCGATGACAAGGCGGCGCCGCCGGTCGCGGCGGCTGCACCGCCCGTCACGGTTGCCCAGCCCACCAAACGCACCGTCACGGACTGGGACGAATTCACCGGACGGTTTGACGCGGTCGAAGAGGTTCAGGTTCGCGCCAGGGTCGGCGGGTTCGTCACCAACGTCGAATTCCGCGACGGCGCCTTCGTCAAGGCCGGCGACCTCTTATACATCATCGATCCCCGCCCCTTCGAAGCAGTTGCCGAGCAGGCCGATGGCCAGCTCGCGGATGCGCGCGCCAAGGCGGAACTCGCCAAGCGTGAACTCGACCGTGCGCTTACACTGATCAAGACCCAGGACGTCGCGGACTCCACCGTCGACCAGCGCCGCCAGGCGCTGCAGGCGGCGAAGGCGGCGCAGACCCAGGCCGAAGGCCTGCTCAAGGCGGCCCAGCTCAATATCGAATTCAGCCATGTCGTCGCCCCGATCGGCGGCAGGGTCAGCCGGCATCTGGTCAGCGTCGGCAATCTCGTCCAGGGCAGCGAGGGCAGCTCAACGCTGCTGACGTCGATCGTTTCGCTCGACCCGATCTACGTTTATTTCGACATGGATGAGGCTACCTACCTCAAATACAACCGGCTGTTTTTCGAGGGCAAGCGCCCGAGTTCGCGCGACAACCCAAATCCGGTCCAGGTGACGTTGACTGGCGAAACCAAACCGTCGCACGACGGCAAGGTGGATTTCCTCGACAACCGGCTGGATGTTTCGACCGGTACGCTGCGTGGACGAGCGGTGGTCCCGAACAAGGACTTTTCGATTCTGCCGGGGCAATTTGGCAGGGTCCGCCTGATCGCGAGCGCGCCTTACGAAGCGCTGCTGGTGCAGGACACTGCCATTGCCACCGATCAATCGCGCAAGATCGTCTTCGTGGTCAAGGACGACGATACCGTGGAGGCGAGGCCGGTCGTCCTCGGACCGATCGACGAAGGCTTGCGCGTGGTCCGCGAAGGCCTGAAGCCGGACGACCGCGTGATCGTCGAAGGCCTGCAGCGTGCGCGTGTCGGGGCGAAGGTGACCCCGCATGTCGCCAAGGCGGCCGCCCCTGCCGGTAGCAAGACATGAACCTCGGCCAGCTTTCGATCAACCGGCCGATTCTGGCGATGGTGCTGTCGATCGTGCTCTTGATCGTCGGCGCGATCGCCTACACCACGCTGCCGGTCGCGGAATATCCGCAAGTTGTGCCACCGACTGTCGTGGTCACCACGCAATATCCCGGAGCTTCCGCGCAAACCGTTTCCGACACCGTTGCGGCGCCGATCGAGCAGCAGATCAACGGCGTCGAGGACATGCTCTACCTCTACAGCCAGGCGACCTCGAACGGCCAGCTCACGATCACGGTCACGTTCAAACTTGGCACCGATCTCGACAAGGCCCAGGTGCTGGTTCAGAACCGGGTCGCGATTGCGCAACCGCAATTGCCGGAAGAGGTGCAGCGAAACGGCGTCGTCACACGCAAGAACAGCCCGGACATCCTGATGGTGGTGTTCATGCTGTCGCCCGACGACAGCTTCGATCAGCTCTACATCAGCAACTACGCTCTGCTTCAGGTCCGCGACCAGCTGCTTCGGCTTGACGGTATCGGCGACATCCAGATCTTCGGCGCGCGCGACTACTCGATGCGCCTGTGGCTGGATCCCGACAAGATCGCGAATCTCGGATTGACGGCCGGCGACGTGCTGGCGGCGATCCGTGCGCAGAACCTGCAGATCGCCGGAGGCCAGCTCGCGGCGCCTCCGATCGCGGATCGCGCCTTCCAGCCCAATCTCACTTTCACCGGCCGGTTAAAGGACATCGGGCAATTCGAGAATATCCTCGTCAAAGCCGGCGCAGACGGACGCACCGTGCGGCTGCGCGACGTGGCCCGTATCGAATTGGGCGCGCTGGACTACACCACCAACAGTTTTCTGCTCCGGAAGACCGCGGTTGCGATGCTGGTGACCCAGCGCCCCGGTTCGAACGCACTGGCTACGGCGAAGAACATTTCCGATGCCATGATCAGGCTCAAGGCCAATTTCCCGAAAGGTCTCGACTACAATATCGGGTATAATCCGACCGAATTCATCGCGCAGTCCGTCAGCGAATTGATCAAGACGATCTACGAGGCGATGATCCTCGTGGTCATTGTCGTGCTGGTGTTCCTGCAGGGATGGCGCCCCGCCATCATCCCCATCGTCGCGATCCCGGTTTCTCTGGTCGGCACCTTTGCCGCGATGGCGGCGCTTGGTTTCGCGATCAACAATCTTACCCTGTTCGGACTCGTGCTCGCGGTCGGCATTGTGGTCGACGACGCGATCGTGGTGGTCGAAAACGTCGAGCGCCATCTTCGCGACGGCATGAGCCGGCGGGATGCCGCGCTGCGCACCATGGAGGAAGTAGGGGGCGCGCTGGTTTCGATCGCGCTGGTGCTGTGCGCGGTGTTCGTGCCGACCGCATTCCTCGGCGGTATTTCCGGGCAGTTTTTTCAGCAATTCGCCATCACCATCGCGGTGGCGACCGCGATCTCGTGCTTCTGCTCGCTGACATTGTCGCCCGCGCTGGCGTCGCAAATCCTGCAGCCTCACGAGGAGAAGCGGCCGCCGGCAAGCTGGAACCTGATCGGGCGCGGCTGGGAAAGATTCACCGACCTTTTCAACCGCGGATTTGACTGGCTGTCCCATCGCTACGCCGGTGCCGCCAGCTTTGTCATCACGCACTCGGCGCTGATGCTTCTGATCTATGTGGCGTTGATCGGCAGCGCCGGCTGGTTGCTGGTCACGACGCCGCAGGGGTTCATTCCGGCCCAGGATCGTGGCTACGTCATCGTCTCGGTGCAATTGCCGGGCGCGGCTTCGCTGGCGCGAACCACCGAGATCGTGCGTGAGGTCGAGAGCATTGCGCTCGACACGCCTGGCATCGTGCGCGTGGCGGCGTTCGCCGGACTGTCCGGCGCAACGCGGACCCAGGCCAGCAATTCGGCCGCGCTGTTTCCGGTGCTCGAAGAACCGGAGGTGCGTCTGAAAAAGGGCCTGTCGGCCGCGAAGATCACGGGCGAATTGCGCAAGCGGCTTTCCGCGCTTGAGGGCGCTTTCATTATCGTGATCCCGCCGCCCTCGATTCCCGGCATCGGTACCGGCGGCGGATTCACCATGCGGATCCAGGACCGGCAGGGCCGCGGCCCTGAATTGCTGGCGGCGGCAACCGACGAACTCGTCGCTGCGGCTCGCAAGGCGCCGGGGCTGACTTCGGTGTTTTCGCCATTCAGTGCCAATACGCCGCAGGTGTTCGTCGATATCGATCGCATCAAGGCACAGAAGCTCGGCGTACCGATCCAGAATGTGACGGATGCGATCGAGACCTATTTTGGCTCGGCCTATGTCAACGATTTCAATATTCTCGGCCGGACCTATCACGTCACCGCGCAGGCGGACTTGCCGTTTCGCAAGGAGACCGCCGATCTTGCCCGCTTGCGCACCCGCAACGCCGCCGGCGATATGGTGTTGTTGGGCAGCGTCGTGGATTTCAGCAACACCGCCGGTCCGGATCGCGTGGCGCGCTATAATCTGTATCCGTCATCGGAACTTCAGGGCGATACGACCCCCGGAACCAGTTCGGCGACGGCGATCAACATCATGAAGCGGCTCGCAGACCAGACTCTGCCCAGTGGCTTTTCGTACGACTGGACCGACCTGTCGTATCAGCAGGTCACCGGCGGCAATTCCGGCCTTTACGTGTTCCCGATCTGCGTGCTGTTCGTATTCCTGGTGCTGGCGGCGCAATATGGCAGCTGGAGCCTGCCGTTCGCCGTGATCCTGATCGTGCCGATGTGTCTGCTGGCCGCGACCATCGGCGTGCGGATCATGGGACAGGACGTCAATATTCTCACCCAGATCGGCTTTGTGGTGCTGGTCGGACTGGCGGCGAAGAACGCCATCCTGATCGTCGAATTTGCCCGCGATATCGAGCTTGAGGGCCGCGACCGGCTGCAAGCCGTTATCGAAGCCTGCCGGCTGCGGTTGCGTCCGATTCTGATGACATCGTTTGCGTTCATTCTCGGCGTGCTGCCGCTGGTCGTCTCATCCGGCTCGGGCTCGGAAATGCGTCAGGCGGTCGGGGTCGCCGTGTTCTTCGGCATGCTCGGGGTGACCCTGTTCGGGCTGGTCTTCACGCCGATCTTCTACATGCTGGTCCGCAACCTGGCGGACCGATCGCACCGGAAAACGCCGGCCCAGGCCGGATAGCAGGTGCCCATCGTCTAAAACGGTTCGGCGACCCTACTTTCGGCTCATTCCTAAATAGATGGGCAGCGTTAAAGTTATAAAATATCATGATCAGAACCGGGATTTTGGGGGAGGCAAATATGAAATTGGGAATGTTGCGGGCTGCCGTTGCGGCATGCGGGCTGTTACTCGCGGTTCCGGCGTCGGCGCAGGGTGTCAAGATCGGCATTCTCAACGATCAGTCGGGGGTCTACGCGGACTATGGCGGCAAATACTCCCTCGAGGCGGCCAGGATGGCGATCGAGGATTTCGGCGACAGCGTGCTCGGCCAGAAGATCGAGATCGTCTCCGCCGACCACCAGAACAAGCCCGATCTTGCCAGCAGCATCGCGCGGCGCTGGTATGAGGTCGAAGGCGTCGACATGATCACCGAACTGACGACGTCGTCGGTGGCGCTCGCCGTGCAGGAGCTGTCAAAGGAAAAGAAGAAGATCGATATTGTCGTCGGCGCTGCGACCTCGCGCCTGACCGGCGATGCCTGCACGCCCTATGGCTTCCACTGGGCCTACGATACCCATGCGCTTGCCGTCGGTACCGGTGGCGCGCTGGTCAAGGCCGGCGGAGACACATGGTTCTTCATGACCGCCGATTACGCCTTCGGCTATGCGCTCGAAAAAGATACCAGCGAGATCGTCACGGCAAACGGCGGCAAGGTATTGGGTTCGGTCCGCATTCCCCTGAACTCGTCGGACTTCTCCTCGTTCCTGCTGCAGGCGCAAAGCTCAAAAGCGAAAATAATCGGATTGGCCAATGCCGGGCTGGACACCACCAATTCGATCAAGCAAGCGGCGGAATTCGGCATCGTTGCCGGGGGGCAGAAGCTGGCCGGACTGCTTCTGACGCTCGCCGAAGTGCACGGCCTCGGGCTGCAGGCAGCGCAGGGTCTCGTGCTGACGGAAGGTTTCTACTGGGACCAGAACGACAAAACCCGTGCGTTCGCGGAACGCTTCATGAAGCGAACCGGACGCATGCCCAACATGATCCAGGCCGGCACCTATTCGGCGACGCTGCAATATCTGAAGGCCGTGAAGGCGGCCGGCACCAAGGATTCCGATGCTGTTGCCAAGAAGCTGAAAGAGCTGCCGGTCGACGACATGTTTGCCCAGGGCGGCAAGGTGCTGCAGAACGGTCGGATGGTGCACGACCTCTATCTGTTCGAGGTCAAGAAGCCATCCGAATCCAAGAAACCGTGGGATTACTACAAACAGCTTGCCGTTGTGCCGGGCGACAAGGCTTTCCCTTCGGCGAAAGACAGCGGTTGCCCGCTGACGAAGTGATCGCAAGCTCGCTATGTACGGAACCCGGCGCAGCGTCATTCCGACGTGCGCCACGGAGCCAGTACCGTTAAGATGCAGAAGCAGAGTTCAAAACAGCGTTAAATTCACCAGGGTGTTGCAATAGGGACACGCAGCGGGGATTAAATCACCCGCCGCGGCTCCCTATGTTGCAGATGCGAGCGCGCCGAGTCTACGTTCCGGCCAACCAATTTGGGCGTCCGAGGAGAACCAATGAAGTCATCCAGCGGCTACACGGGATTTGTCGACAGGCGTCAGTTGTCTGGCCGGTTGTGGTTGCGGTCGCTGAAAGCCCTCGCGGTTACTTTGCTTCTGCTGATGCTTCCGATCGTCTCAAGCGCAAATGCCGCGGTCCCGGCTTCAACTGGAACCGGCACTCATGTCTATTTGCTGCGCGGTGTGCTCAATATCTTCTCCCTGGGGCTCGACGACATCGCCGCCAAGTTGCAGGCGCAAGGCATCCCCGTCACCGTCGTCAATTATCTGTCATGGTCATCCCTCGCCGACGAAGCCGCGGCGGAATACAGGAGTGGCCGGGTGCGGACGATCGTTCTAGTCGGGCACTCCTCGGGCGCGACGGTCCTGCCGGATATGGTGGCGCGCCTCGACCAGCTCGGTGCTCCCGTCAAACTGGCGATAGGCCTGGATTCGGTGTTTCGCACCAGCCTGGCCGGCCGCGTCGGGCGTTACATCAATTTCTACATCGGCAATGGCAACGGCGAGCCCGTGGCCAGAACAAAGCAGCTGCACGGCTCGCTGGAGAACGTCAACGTGCAGAATGTCCCGGGTGTCGGCCACATCACCATCGACAAGAACGAGATCATCCAGCGCAAGGTGATAAGCGCCATCGATGCCGTCGCGTTTGGGGGCCGGCCGAGAGAGGCGTCTGCGTCGCCGAAGCCAGAGACGAGCATGGCAAGGTAAACCCTGGATGCAGCGGCAATGGCCCGATGTGGGCCATTGCCGCTTGTGCGGGTTACCCGCGTAATATCAAAGCGCGCCACAATTCTACCAATTCGACGGCTGTAATGTACGCCTCGTGCGTCGAATGGCGTATTCTTTGCTCCGAATGCGCCGATGCCGGCGCCGTGTGGTGGGGCTACCAGCGTTTACAATGGTTCGCGGAGCGCATGATCAATCCGACGCGAGTTGCAACGGTCGTTCTTGGAGCGATGCTTTGGGCCCCGCTCTTCCATGGCGGCTTCGATCTGGCGATGGCGGGTCCGGCCGCGGTGTCGGGCGAGACCGCCGCGCCGGCGCCCGCCCCTGAGCCAACGGCTGAACTGCGCGGGCGCGCCTACCTGTTCCGCGGTGCCATGGGTCCATTTTTCTCACGCGGAATGGATTGGCTGACCGAGCGGATCGAACGTGCAGGTATCCCGGCGAGTGTCTACGAGTTCACGATCTGCCGCATCATCGCCGCGCAAGCGATTCGTGACTACCGGGAGAATCCCGTTCCGATCATTCTGATCGGGCATTCAATGGGCGGGTTTTGCGTGTTGAAGTTTTCCGAAATCCTTGAGGCTGAAGGCATCCGGGTAAGCCTGGCTGTCGCGATCGATCCAGCCCATGTCACGCCCAGCGTTCCGCTCAACGTCGATCGCTTCATCAATGTCTTCCTGTCGAAAAGCGTTCTGGGCGGCGGTGACGTCAAGCCGCAGCCGGGATACCGCGGCCACTATGCGAGCTTCGACCTCTCGGAGCATGATGAAGTCTCACATATCAACATCGAAAAGATCGATACGGTCCACGACCAGTTACTTGCCAAGATCCTCCAGCTCGCGACAACGCCGGTGAAGGTCGACGACGAGCCAGTGCCGATTCGCTTTGTCGTTCCTGCCAAGGCCGCGATCGAACTGTGGGATAGCGGCATGCCGGTATTCGCCCGTCCGGGGGATACGTTGCAGACGATCGCGGCCACCTACCACGTGCCGCTCTGGTCGGTCACCCAGATCAACAAGGGGGCGGAACGCACGCCGCTGGTGCCGGGCGAACGCGTCGTCGTTCCGCGCCATCTGATGCCGCTGGTCGAGGTCTCGGGACAGTCGCCACCCAGGCATTAATGCCGCAGGCCGCAGGTGCCATTCGCGACGGCAAGATACGTGGAGCTCAGCGTTGCGGCAGGAACGGAACCAGCATTGGAACGCGGCGGCAGTAGGGTCCATAGGCGTCCGCGCCGAGCTCGGTCGTCAGAAAGCCTTCCTCCATGCGCGCCTTCTGCCAGAGGCCGATTGCGATCAACACCGTGCCGAGCAGCGCTGTCGCCGTCGCGACCGCGATGCCCGTCGCGATCATGGCGCCGATAAGCCCGGTATAGATCGGATGACGAACCAGTCCGTAAGGGCCGGTGTCAATCACCCGGTGGCCTTCCTTGCGCGTGATTGCGTTGGACCAGAAACGTCCGAGGTGGATTCGCGCCCACCATGTAAACAGACAGCCCGCTGCGGTCAGGGCCGCGAGCAGATATGTGCCGCCAGTGCCGACCTGCCATAGCGGTTTCTCTGCGAGCGCCTCCGCCGTCCAGGGCGTCAGCAGGATGGCTCCCACGAGAATGGGGATGCGGTAGGCCCGCGAGTCCCAGGTCCGGACGTGCTTTTCGGTTCGGCCGGAAAAGAATGAGCCGATGCCCCAGCTGATGAGCCATGCGACCCAGATCAGCGCCAGCAACTGCGTGGGCCACGTGGCGGTCCAGCCACTCCAGACGAAGGCTAGAAACTGGTTCGGATCATGCATCATGACCTGACTTATATTCCTGATTGGACGGTGCTGGCAAATGCGGGGAAAGCCGAGGAAAGACCCGATTACAGCCCTTTGCCGCCGCCGAGAAGATAGGCAATCGTCTCACGCAACGTGGGTTCAATGGGGCGAGGCGCATAGCCAAGCTCGCGTTGCGCTTTTTCGATCGATAGCTCCGTCGCCCGCAACGCGATCCGCACGCCCTCGGCCGTCCCGGTGGGCGGACGGTGGGTCACATGATCGGATATGAATTCCAGCACTGCCGCGGACATTTCCGCCACTCGGCCGGGAACCGGAATCGAGACATAGCGGCGGCCGCTGATCGTCGACATCATCCGCAGGATATTCCTCAGCGAGATGCTCTCGCCGCCGAGAATGTAGCGATGTCCAATTTGTCCATGTTCCATCGCGAGGATCAGGCCCACGGCGACGTCGCGCACGTCGACCAGATTCACGATGAAATCAAGGTACAAGTGAACGCGCCCGCTCAGAAAATGCCGGAGCATGGCGGTCGGAGGAGTAAGGTTGTGATCGTGAGGTCCGATTGGCATCGTCGGCGTGCCGATGATCAGCGGAAATCCGGATGCCGCAGCCTGCGCGGCGCACTGCTCGGCGAGCATCTTGGAGCGGGTATAGAGACCTGGCATTTCCTGTGGCGGCAGCAGGCTGGACTCGCCGGCATCCTGTAGCGGCGATGGCCGGAAAAGAATGGATTCGGTCGAACAATGCAGGAAGCGCGCAATCCCGCGCTTGCGCGCAGCGGCGACGACAACTTCCGTGCCGTGGCAATTCACCGCATAGAAATCGCTCTTTCGAGGTATCCACATACCAGGAAGTCCGGCGAGGTGATAAACCTCGGCGACATCGTGGAGCGCCGCGTCCACCTGGTTTGGATCAAGGACCGAACCTGCAACATATTCGACGTCCGGAACCGCGCAGGTGGGTGGGCGAATATCCAGCACCCGGACCCGTCGACCGCCAGCAGCGAGCGCCGATACAAGGTGCTGTCCGATAAAGCCGGTGCCGCCAGTGACAAGGACCCGGGTCATGAACGTGGCAGCGGCTCGACCTGATGTTCCTCGACATAGGGTGACGGGCCGCGCGGCGATCGCGATGGAACCTGATCGATAATCACCGCGAGGTCGTGCCGAAACCCAAATGCGATGAACAATTTCGCCATCACGAACATCGGCCCGAGCAGCAAGTGGGTTGGGTTATCCACCAGTGCCGGCTGTCGTTGTTCGAACACCCGATGTCCGACAACCTGAAAGCCGACGCCGGTTACGATCAATATGGCCGTAATCGACCACACCGTGACGGGACTGGCATGGCTCACAATCGTCGCAGCGGCCGCAAGCAACACGACAGCGGCACCAAGAATCGCGGTGCCGAGGGCTGCGTCGAGCAACAACCAATAGATCAGCACCGGCAAGACGGCGATCGGCGCCACCGTGACGTACGCGCCCAGCGCGTAAAGGTGCCATAGGCTGAGGGGGAGAACCGCGGCGAGGAACAGCGTGACAATACCAAACACATGCATCGCGCAATTCCAGGGATCGCGGTGATATTCCACGTAATCCGCAAGCTGACGCTTGAAAAAGGCATTCATGCAAGGGGCTCGCTATAACCTTCGCGCGCGGGAAGCACTCCAAAGGACTGAGGTTATAAATTGGGACAATGCGGATTTACCGCTGCACCTGGTACTTAAACTTGGGATCGGCTCGAAGTCAAATAACGGCCGCGGCGTCAAATTTCGCGATTGCGCGTGCCGCAACGGGCAGATTCGGCCCTTGAAGGCGGCGATTCCGCCCTCATGCATGAACCAGTCGCCACGCAATTGCGCCAATCGCGCCCAACCAGAGCAGGATGGCCGCGCCGGCCTGAATCCCAAAGCCAGGCCCGCGCTTGTTGGCAGCTTTTGAGTAACCGGTCATATAAAGAATACGGCCGACGATCCAGACCAGACCAAGCGCAGCCGCGACCATATCGCTGACGTAGATCGCAAACAGCCACAGCGCCGGCAGAAAGATCGGCAGCCATTCCAGCGTGTTCATCTGCACGCGAAACACCCGCTCGAAGTCGGGATTGCCTGATATCGCCGGCGCCTTGACGCCGAACGTGGCGCGCGCCTTCGCGACCTGCGTGCCGGTCAGGAAATAAAACAGGATGGCCAGGCAGGTGACGAGTGCGGTGAAATGATACATGACGAGAATTCCTCTCTCGGGAGCGAAGGCGCAGGACTCAATAGCCGGTCATCTCAAGATATCCAACTCCGCTACGGCTGCCTGCAAAACCGATCGGCCCTTCCCAATAGGGAAAGCTCGTTCCCATCCAGCTGCTCGCATTCAGCGGCGCACAGGAGATCGCGAGGGCCAGCGAGGGAATCGCAATATCCCAGGTGGTCGGAATTTTGCGCCCTTCGATGGCGGTCAAGGTCCGCGGCGTCATGGTGATATCGGCGGACGCGATCTGCCGGGATTTGCCATCCGGCAAAATCCAGTTGCCCGAAGCGTAGTGATTGCCGTCGTTCTGACGCAGCCGGAACAGCATGAGCTTTTCGCCGGAGTTCAGATGCAGCGACAACCAGTCCCAACCGGTTTGATCTGAGGCGAGCGGCTGGCTGCTCCACTCGCGGTCCATCCAGGCTTGTCCGGTGACTTCGACCGGCCGGTCGTCGATGGTGATGCTGCCGGTCGCCTTGAAATAGGGCTGACTGAAATAATACGAGGCCTGTCCCCGCCCGGATTTCCTGCTGTAGCCGGCCTCTCCCTGCAGCACCAATGCGTGATCGGCGTCGAGCCGCAGCGCGTAGGCGAAATTGGCACCCGAAGCGCTGAGCTCAAGCGGCGCGAGCGAATCCTCGCGCATGCCATCGAGCCCGCGCATTTGCCATGAGTTGATCCAGGCGCGATATGGCTTTGCCTCGACGCCGGCCTGGCCGACCCCGCCGCGGGCGAAGGCTTCGCTGTAGCGGTGGGTGTCGGCGCGCGTGACGGCCGCGTGGCCCATCCATATCTGCTGGTTGGCCCACCCTTCCTGTTGTGGGCCGGGACGGGTGGCCTGACGAAACAAGGTCCATTGCGCGCCATAGGCCGTGCCGGCCGGATCCACGAGATTCGCGGTCACGTACCACCATTCGATCCGATAGTCCGGGTGCGGGCCATGATCGGCCGGAAAGGCGAAGGTCTTGCCCGGGATCACGGGCGCGAAGCCCTCCGCGCTCATGCCAAGTCCGGCAAAGCCCTGGGCAAAGCCGGGCGTGCGGCCGAGGGCGAGAACAAGCGCGCCGCCCGCGAAGCCGCGACGTGATATCCGAAATCTATCGTTCATCGGCGAAAATCTTGATCAGGGCCGCCGGTTGCATGCGTGCCAGTTTGAGAACGGGAATCAGCGCGGCGACCAGCGAAGCCGCGATGGCCACACCGAGAAGCTCGATTAGCTGCAGTGGGAAGATGTGAAACGGCAGCCGCCAGCCGAACGCTTTTACATTCACCACGGCGATCAGGCACCACGCCACCAACAGGCCCAGCGGCAGCGCGAGCAGCGCGGTGATCAGTGCCACCGACATGGTCTTCAGGAGTTCAATGGCCGCTAGCTGCCGACGCGTGATCCCGATCGCCCAGAGCGGCGCAAGCTGTGGCAGCCGGGAATTGCCGAGCGTGAGCAGGCTGGTCAACAAGGCAATGCCGGCGACCCCAAGCGTGAAGGCATTCAGCGCCGCCGTCACCGCGAAGGTCCGGTTGAAGATCTGCGTCGAATTCGGCCTTCAGCGTCGCCTGGTCCACGAGGTTCCGGCCATCCAGTCCGAATTTGTCGGCCAGCGCCGACATCAGCGCCGGAACCGAGGCAGGCGTGACGCGCAAGCCAAGTCGCGTCAGCGGGATATCAGGAAAACGCCGGGTCAGCGCGGCAAAATTGACCGCGATCTGCCCCTTGGGATTGCCGTAATCCGCGTAGATGCCGACCACTTCGAGTGTCCAGCTTCCTCCGGGTGCGGCCACCTCAACGGCATCGCCGATGGCAAGCTTCAGCCGTCGGGCCAGCTGCTCGCTGATCAGGCCGCTATCGCCCGCACGAAGCCTGGTCCAGTGGTCGGGGGTCGATTGGAGCAGTGGCCAGTGATCGCGGTAGGTCGCGTGATCGGCGATGCCGAGAACTTCAACCGGCGCTCCATTGATCTGGGTTTCGGCTCGGCCGCCGGGCAGGATCGCCGCGACTTCGGGGCGTTCGCGGAGCCACGCTTTGATGGCTGTGGCCTGCGCATCGTCAGATGCATTGATGTAAACGTCCGCCGCCAACCGCCCGTCGAGCCAGGCGGTAAACGTTCGGCTGAAGGTTTCGACCATGGTGCCGACGCCGACATTGACCGAGAGCGCGAGCAGCAGCGCCATCAGCGCCAGCGACCATCCCGAAAGTTGCTGACGGCTGTCCGCCCAGAACCAGACCGCCAGCGCGCGATTTGCACGCCGCTGGCCCTGAGCCAGCAGCAGTTCCAGAACCGCAGGCAATCCCAGCGCGGCGGCGAGCAACAGCGCCGCAAGCAGCGCAAAACCTGAAACCAGGGAATCGCCGAGCCACAGAAAGCCGCCGGCGGCGGCGAGCACGGCGAGGGCAACCGCGCTCTGCAACACCAGCCATCTGTGCTGCGCCTGTTGCCAGGCATAGGGCTGGGCCGCGGCCAGCACCGAAAGGCGGATCGCTTTCAACAGGCTCGCGGTCGCAGCCAGCAGCGCACCGGCGGCGCTGATGGCGAGGCCCGCGATCCACCACTCCGGCTTGAGCGTGAGCTGACCGGGAATCTGCGCGCCAAAAAGCCCGCGCAACGACGCGGCGACATCGGGGAGCAGCGCGGCTGCGATCAAATAGCCGCAGACCAGCCCCACCAGGCCCGCAACCAGCGCCAGCGATATCAGCTCGACGACCAGCACCGTGTTCAGCATGCGCGCCGATACCCCGCAGGCGCGCAAGGTTCGCAACATCGGCAGGCGTTGCTCGAACGCAAGGCCAATCGCGGAGTTGACGATGAACAGCCCGACGAAGAATGACAGCATGCCGAACGCGGTCAGGTTCAGGTGAAAACTGTCGGTGAGGCGTTCGAGATCGCTCTCCGCGTCTGGCGCTGTCAGGCGGAGCTTGTCAGCGGTGACATTCTCGAGCGGGAGGCGGCGGCCTCTGGCCTTACCGATCAGGAGCCGGGAAACTTGACCGGGCAGTTTGAGAAGCCGCTGCGCAATGCCGATATCGACCACCATGATGCCCGGCGCGAGTTGCGCCGCCACGCGAAGCGGCGGCAGCAAGGTGCCGCCGCTCGCAAGGGGCGAGGCGCCTTCCGGCAGTCCAAGCTCGGAAAGCGTCTCGGGCGACACCAGGATTTCTCCCGGCGGTGTGATGAAGGATTGCAAGCCTGCTCTTCCAATCGCCGGCGCATTGCCGACTTCGGCCGGCAGCGTGACAGGCTCGACGCCGAGGAGCCGGAATGACCTGCCGCCGATCTGGATGCGGCCCTCGAGTACCGGAGACACCGGCCATCCGGCGCGGCGCAGGTCGATGAAGAGTTGCTGCGGGAAGGTGGCGCCGCTGCGGCCGACCAGGGCTGCCGTTCTGGCGCCGCCGAAAGTGGCGGCCGCTCGGTCGTAGCTGCTGCGAGCCTGCTGGTTCAGTGCCTGTACGCCGCTCCACAGCGCGGTCGCCGAAATCAGGCCGATCAGCAAGGTGGCGAGCTGCATCGGATGCCGCCGCCAATGACTCAGGAGAACCGCGAGAATCCACAGGATGCGGTTCACGTGATCAGTCCCGCGCTGAGGTTGACGTGCCGGTCGAGGGTGGCGGCCAGCCGCGCCGAGTGGGTGACCATCAGAAAGCCGCAGCCGGTTCGCGCGACCAGATCGCGCGCGAGCGCGAGAACGTCGTCTGCGGTCGCCTCGTCGAGATTGCCGGTGGGTTCGTCGGCAAGCAGAAGCAGCGGCTTGACCTCCAGCGCGCGACCGATCGCGACCCGCTGCTGCTGGCCGCCGGATAACTGCTCGGGGTAGCGGTCCAGGAGGCCGCCGAGGCCCAATCGTTCGACAAGCTCGGCATGCCATGCCGCATCGTGGCAGCCGGCAATGCGAGACTGAAACACGAGGTTATCCCTCACATTGAGGCTCGGGATCAGGTTGAATTGTTGAAATACCAGACCGAGACGGTCGCGCCGCAATGCCGCCAGGCCGGCTTCGCCGAGATCCGAGAGCGACGTGTCGGCGAGCCTGATTTCGCCGGCGTCGGCCCGATCGAGGCCCGCGATCAGGTGCAACAGCGTACTCTTGCCGCTGCCGGATTCGCCGGTCAGCGCGACGCGCTCGCCTGCCGCGACGCTCAGGTTCACCCCGCGGAGTACGGCGATTTGCTCGCCGGCGGAGCGATGGGTCTTGGTCAGATTGCGAACGCTCAGCACGATCTGTTTGCCGGTTGTCATGCGAAGCGTGTCACCATGGAAGCCCTATGATCGCCGCGCAACATACCAAGACCATAACCGGAGATCACGGTCTCAAACGTGACGGCGACGCGATCGTCGTCCGGTTGCGGCTTCCGTCCGAAACTGCATCGGGCGGCGGCCTGAGAGCGAGCGGGATCCGGTCAAAATGTCTGGTTGCATTGCCTGATCGGGCTTGGGTAGCATTGGATCGGCCGATCCAACAGGGCCAGCAAGACAATAAACCGCGATGAGGGAACGATCATGACCACGCCACCGGCTCCCAAAGGTGCCTGGAGGATCACGTTTCTCCTGTTTCTCCTCATGCTGGTGAATTTCGCGGACAAGATCGTGGTCGGGCTTGCCGGCGTGCCGATCATGACTGAGCTGAAGCTCGAGCCCGAGCAGTTCGGCCTGCTTGGCTCAGCGTTCTTCTTCCTGTTTTCGATCGCCGCCATCGTGGTCGGGTTCCTGGTCAATCGCATCGCGACGCGCTGGGTGCTTCTCGTTCTGGCGGTCATATGGGCGCTGGCCCAGTTCCCCATGGTGGGTACGGTCAGTTTCTCGACGCTGCTGATCTGCCGCGTCATCCTCGGCGCCGGTGAGGGTCCGGCGGGTTCGGTGGCGGTGCATGCGATCTACAAGTGGTTTCCCGACGAGAAGCGAACGTTGCCCACCGCGGTGCTGTCGCAGGGATCCGCCTTCGGCGTCATCCTCGCCGTTCCGGCGCTGAACTGGGTGATCGTCAATTACAGCTGGCACTACGCGTTCGGCGCGCTCGGTGTCGTCGGCCTGGCGTGGGTGGCGGTCTGGCTGGTCCTCGGCGAGGAAGGCCCGCTGGTTGAAACTGCCGTGATGGCGGAGGCGGAGCCCCGCATTCCCTATTTTCAGCTGCTGACCTCGCGGACCTTCATTGGCTGCTGTGCCGCGACCTTCGGCGCCTATTGGGCGCTATCGCTGGGGCTCACCTGGTTCACGCCCTTCATCGTCAAGGGACTTGGCTTTTCGCAGAGGGACGCAGGGTGGATTTCGATCCTGCCGTGGGTGTTCGGCGCCGTTGTCGTGCTCCTCACCGGGTGGACGTCGCAGGTCCTGATGGCGCGCGGGGTTTCTACCCGCGGCGCGCGCGGGGTGCTTGGCGCGGTTCCCTTGATCGTCGGCGGATTAATCCTTGCCGTTATCCCGCATGTCGAGGGCGCTGCGCTGCAGATCGCCTTGCTGGTGGCAGGGTCGGGGCTGTGCGGATCGATTTACGTGGTCTGCGCGCCCATGCTCGGGGAGTTTACGCCGGTGGCCCAGCGCGGCGCCGTGATCTCGATCTATGGAGCGATCTACACGCTTGCCGGCATCTTGGCCCCGGCGGTCATGGGCAGCGTGATCCAGCACGCGCCAGGACTGCTCGATGGCTACATGACCGGCTTTACCATCAACGCCGTTATTTTGATCGCGTCCGGGTTGCTCGGCCTGCTGCTGCTTTGGCCCGATAGCGAGCGTGCGCGTTTGACGGGGGAAGCGCGGCAGCCGAAATTCGCCTGACCGTACCGCCCTGGACGGTCATTGCGGGTGCATCATCCTCGCATCGGACGCCGCCGGTCTCTCTTGCGGGCCTTGCTCGGTGACGAGTGCGAGCAGGACCGTGAGGACCATGAACACGACCGAAGCGCCGAACACCCAATGCGGCAGATTCTGGTCCATGATCCAGCCGAACAGCAGCGGGCTGATGATGCCGCCGATGTTGAAGCCGGTAGAGACGATGCCGAAGGCCCGCCCCGCCGCACCCGCCGGCGCCGCGTTGCGAACCAGCATATCGCGCGAAGGGGCGATCACGCCTCCGAGGAACCCCGCCGACGCCATCGCCGCCGTCAGCAGCGGCAGCGGCAGATTCACCGCTGCGATCAAGCACACGATCGCAGCATTCACCACAAAGCAGGCGGCGGCCACTTGCCCGTGACGCCTGGTGTGGTCGGCGAGAAATCCGCCTGCCAGCACGCCGATCGCGCTGGCGCCCAGAAACGCCGTCAGCGCGATATTGGCGGCCGGGAATGTCACGCCGTAGCCGCTCATCAGCGCAACAACGCCGAAATTGCCGATGCCGGCGTTGGACAGGCTGAGCAGCATGAAAAAGACCGTCAACACGATCAGGACGGGGGTGATGACGTTCTGCCGCGGCGCGTCGGTGCCGGCCATCTGGCGGTCCGCGGCGCTCGCATCGGGAATGCCGACGGCAAGGAGAAACAGTGCGACAAGCGGTCCCACCGCGCCGGTGACAAGCAGCGCGCCATGGCCTCCCGTCGCTGCGACCAGCACCGCCACGGTCGCGGGTGCCACCGCGCCGCCAACGAAACCGGCGAAGGTATGAATCGAAAAGGCGCGGCCCATGCGCGCCTCATTCATATGAGCGGACAGGATCGCATAGTCGGCCGGATGATAAACGCTGTTGGCTAGTCCCAGCAGCACGGCACTGGCGATCAGCCACGGATAGCTGAGATGCAGGCCGAGCATGATCAGGGCGAGGCCGCCCAGCGTCAGTCCCATCAGCAGGATTTTGCGGGCGCCGATACGATCGGCAAGATAGCCGATCGGCGCCTGCGTCAGGCCGGATGTGACGGCGAACACGGTCAGCGCGAAGCCAAGCTCGATATACCCGACGCCAAGTCGCTCCTTGAGAAAGGGGAACAGCATCGGCAGCACCAGCATATGAAAGTGACTGACCCAATGGGCCGTCGAAATCGCCACCAGCGTGCGTAGTTGTTCGTCTGTCTTGGCTTGTTGCGGCGCGGCCAGAATGTCGGCCATCCCGGATTCCTCTCTTTAGTGGCGAAACTATCGGCTGTGTTGGTTGTTTGTCCATGAATAGAGCTGCATGGCAGCCCTCAAAACGCAGCCGGAAGCGCAGCGCCGGGCGGCGGCCAATTGGTCGCAAGGGTCGCGATGCAGGATTTCAAAATATCAAAGCGGCTGGTCGTCTTCGCCGTAGCGGTCGCGCTTTGGCGTGGCAATGTCGCCATCCTCGAAGTCGTCATCCGCCGCGGTCGCAGGCGGCGATTTGCTCGACGATTTCTTGGATTTTCCGTCATCCTTGCCGGGAAGTTCGTGCTTTTTGCCAGTTCCGCCCATCTCGCTGCCCTTGATCGGTCGGATCGGTGACTCTGCTCGATGGTCCGGTCACGTCTTCGGCATCAATCTCACCGTCCTTGAGGCGGTATATAGCCGCAACCGAACAATCTTTCCTGCACTTTTGCGACATTCAGCGTAAAGGGAGGCGCAACCAGAGCATGATCCGGAACAGCGAGAACCGGTTTTTCGGAAGATCATGCTCAAGACAAACAGATGAGAGCATGGTCCAGTCTAGTCGGATCATGATCCGGGAGCTACCGATGAAGAAGCCGAAAATCGAAGTGGAAGAACAGGCGCCGCGCAAAATCATTCGCGCCGACAAAGCGCCGACCGAAGGCTATTCGCTCGTGGTGGACGGACACTTCAAATCCCACCACGATACGGTCGAGGCCGCCGAAGAAACCGGCATGGCTTTGAAGAATCAATTCCAGATGCTTCAAATTCAGGTTTACGACGCCGCGACCAAGACCCGATCGCTGATCCAATGGCCCGCGCCCGGCGCAGAGCACGCCCCCAAGGTCGCCTGAGCCCGGGGGTAACCGGGTTTGCGTTGGGGGCAAGTTTTGAGCGCATAGCTGTAAACCACTTGGTTGCAAAGCGCTTGGCCGGATAGATCCGGTCAACCAGCAACGTTCAAGTGCGACGCCCGCCGCTTTGCTGTCCCGCCAGCCAATCAGACAGCGCCGGGCTCTTGTCTGCTGATTTCTTCGGCTTGGCGCGCGGCTTTTTCGGCGCCACGACCGGAGGCTCGGCGGCCTCGCGCGCGAGCCGCAATGCCTTCAGCTTCGCCATGTTGTCGGTCACCGCCTTCAGCGCGGCGTCGCGCTCGGCCATGCCGGTCCTGGCCTCGCCCGCGGTGCGCGCGGCCTTGTTGAAACGTGCATCGGCGCGGTTGCGGTCTTCTTTTGTCATTTAAGTTGTTTTCTTCTTTTTGGGCTTGGCCTTGGCTTTGGGCTCCGGTGGCTTGTCGCGGTCTGCGGCTTCCCTCGCCAGCCGCATCGCGCGCAGGTTTGCGGTCCGCTTTCGTATCGCGACGTCGGCGGCCGCGATCTCGGCCATGGCCTTGATGCCTTCGGCGTCCTGGGCAAGCTTTCGGTTCAATCTGATCTCTTTCAGTTCGGCTGGGCTTTTCGGTTCGTCGTCCATCGGTGCCTCAAAATTCACGGCGCGCATCATCGTGCGACGATCTCTGTCACAATCCTACCATGTCTTGGACCACGGAAGGGGCAAATTTCGGCTGAATCCGCCCGGAACGGGGTCCGTTCCGGGCGGAATCTGCAATCGTGGTGAAGGACGCCGCCCCTTGCGTGCCCCGCATCAGACGGGCCGCGCAAGGCTGCAAACCGCGGGTTCCGATCAGAACGTCGCGCCAGCCTTCAGCAGGAAGGTGCGGCCCGGCAACGGATAGGCACTGAACGCACCTGGCGTGAACGCGCTCGCGATCGCGTAATCATAATACAGCACATTGAACACGTTATTCACGCTCAGCGACCAGAAATATCTGTCATATGCCCCGCTCAGCTTGAAATCGACCGTTGCATTGGCCGGAATCAGCGGCTGGGTATTGGGCTGATCGTTGTCCATGTGGCGGCTGCTCCAGTAGCGCACCGTTGCATCGGCCACGAGAAATTTTTGCCAGATATTCCAGCTGACGCCGGCATTGGCCGTGTAGCGCGATACCAGGGGAATATCATTGCCCGCGAAGGGGCCCTCGCGAAATACCGCGCGGGTATAGGCAAAGCCGCCGCGCAGCAGGAGGGTGTCACTGGCGCGGTATGTCGCGGCGGTCTCGGAGCCGTAACGGCGGGTCGGGTCCAGATTGTAGTCAATGAAATTCACCGGATCGAAATGGATCTCGTTGGTGAGATCCATGTTGTAGATGCTCGACTGCATCTCGAACTTGCCGGCCTTGACCCGGAAGCCTCCTTCGATGTCGTTTGAGGTTTGAGTTTTCAGCATGAAGTTTCCAACATTGGCAGTGCCGTCGGAGTTGAACAGCGGGCCGGACGCTACGCGCTCATCGACGTTCGGCGTGCGAAACGCGCTTGCGGCGCGTCCGAAGATCGTGAACACCTCATTAAAACGGTGCTCGATCCCTACATGCAATGCGTGATTCGTTTCGACGCTCTTGAGAGGCAGCGCTTGTGCGTCGCCAAAATACCCCGGCGCGTTTGGATCGAGAGTATCTCTGGCACCCACGCTTGTCTGCTGAATCCGCGCGCCATACGAAAAATCGGTGCTCGGAAGTATTCCGATAGTCTGTTGCCAATAGGAGGCGAGTGTTTGCTGAGACAGATCATAGACGTGAATTGGCGGAGTGCTTTGCAACTCGCCGCGATTGGAGTGGAAGGTCGCGTCGTAATAATCGATTCCGGTCAGGATGGTTGAAGGCAATCCGAACACCGGGTTTTTGATGCTTAGCCGGGGGGTCAGGGACCACGTCTGCAGTCTGGTGTCGATGTAGCTGGCGTTGAAGTCCTGCAGCGGAATGTTGCCGAAGAATCCCGCCTGCTGCCTCTTATCCCGTACACCGCCGTCGACGATGAGTTCGGCGCCGTTCCACAACGTCTTGGTGAAGCCAGCGGTCGCGTTGGCGCCCTGCTTGTTTCCAAAATCGAACGGGGTGTCGGTGCCGGTGCGGTCGGTAGCGAGTTCATTGATGCCGGCAGATGGATTGACCCTCCTGCCGCCGGGGAATCCGAGTTGCTGATTGTCGCCGGAGACGTTGAAGAAAGCTTTGAAGTCAGGCGTGGTATAGCGGATCTCGCCGAAGCCGTTTTGTTGCGAGAGCGCGTTGTTGGTCCGATATCCGTCAGAGCTTGATTCCATTTCCGAAGAACGACGTCGACCAGGCTCCCTGGTTCGCCGTGGCGGAAACCGAGCCAAGGCGCTGATTGAATGACCCCACACCGGCTTCGGCGCTTATCGATACCGGGGCGCCGCCGGCGGCGGTCTTGGTGACAATATTGATGACGCCGCCGACAGCGTTGTCGCCGTACAATACGGCGCCGCTGTTGCCTCTGGTGATCTCGATGCGTTCGATCGAATCGCGCGGGATGGTCGAAAGATCGACGCCGGCCAGATCGACATCATTCAGTCTGCGGCCGTTGATCAAAACAAGCGTATTGGCCGTGGCGAAGGCTCCGAAGCCCCTGACGTCCACGTTGGTTTGTGCGCCGTTCACGCCGCCGTACAATGTCGTCAGTTGCACGCCGGGGGTCTGTGCAATGATCTCCTGCACCGTCTGGGCGGGCGAGCGCGCGATATCTTCCGCGGTGATCACGGTCGACGAAGCTCCGACGATGCCGTTGAATTGCCTGACGGCCGTCGTGCCGCTGGTTGGCGAGACGTTTGTACTGGTCGCAGGAGACACATTCGGCACGACGCGGCGCGAATCCGAATCTTGATCGGCTAAGGGTTTAGCCCGGGTCTGGTTTTCGTCGCGTGGCGGGCTGACCTCAATGGGAGGCAATTGGCCCGGCGATGCCTGCTGCGCATTGGCGGCAGAAATACCCAGCGTGAAGAAAGGCAGCAGGAAACCCGACGCAAGCAGAAGCCTGCGACGCCGCGGTGCGGCTTTGATGGTGGAAGACATGGTGGGACCTCGGTATGACGTCAGTGGCACGTCACAGCGAACCAAGTCCCACCATCGTGCTTGCGCACATCAGGTGAAGCTAATGTCTGTACTCCCCGACCGACATCTTCGCGTGTGACCACGGCTGACGGCAGGTCTCCTGGCTCGCGGGTCGTTACCCTTCGTCGCCTTCCCAGGACCGAGATTCCCAGTGGCATATGGCGAAGGATTCGCCGCTTACAGTTGCGGGGGCAGCCGCGGCATTGGAGAAATCTCTCCGCACCGCATTCCCTTTTGATCCCCAAAACAGGGAACCGTCGCGGCTATCTAGAATTGTGACGGGCGCCGAGTCAATGCCATCATCCGGCCGCGCGCCGGCGCGCGTCGCGGGTACTCATTTTGTTCGCGGGCCCCGCTTGTGCCAGACCTCAATCATTGTATGAGCATTGGGCAGGGCGAGGGCGTCGCCGCCTGAGGACGATGGATGAGCATTCAGAACGTCATGGCGTCGGTCGACGTTGCGGCGCGCCGGCGCGCCGGCGTGACGTCGGCGCTCGTCGTTCTCGTCGTGCTGCTGCTGCTGGCCTCGCTCGGGATCGGTCCGGTGCGGCTGTCGCCGCTAACCGTGGTCGACGCCCTGTTCGGTGGCGGCAGCGACGTGCAGCAGGTGATCGTCAGGGAAATTCGGCTGCCCCGCGCGATACTGGGATTTGCGATCGGCGCGATGCTCGGCCTTTCCGGCGCGGCGCTGCAGGGGTTGCTGCGCAATCCGCTTGCCGCGCCCTCGCTGTTCGGCGCGCCGCAATCTGCCGCGTTCGGCGCGGTGCTGATCATCGCGCTCGGCCTCGCCGATGTCAGGTCATATGCGCTTCCGGTTGCCGCGATCATCGCCGCCTTTGCCTCGGTTTTCGTGCTGCTGGCGATCGCAGGCCGCAACGCCGGCCTGTTGATTCTGATCCTGGCGGGGCTTGCGATATCGAGCCTTGCGGGTGCTGCGACCGCGCTGGTGATGAATTTGTCGAGCAATCCGTTCGTAGTGCTTGAAATCGCATTCTGGCTGCTCGGCTCGCTGGACGACCGCAGTTTTCGCCACGTCATGCTGGCGCTGCCCTTCATTGCCGCCGGTGCGGTCATTCTGTTGAGCCAGCGCAACGCCTTCCGCGCGCTTAGTCTCGGGGAGGAGACGGCGCAAAGTCTTGGCGTCGATGTGGCCCGGTTGCGGCTCTTGGTGATTTCGGGCGTCGCGCTTGGCGTCGGCGGCGCGGTCGCGGTGTCCGGTACGATCGGCTTCATCGGCCTGGTCGCGCCGCATCTGATGCGGCCGCTGATCGGACACGATCCGGCGCGGCTGTTGATTCCAAGCGCGCTCACCGGCAGCGCGCTGCTGCTGGCAGCCGATATCGCCGTGCGGATCATTCCATCGACCAGCGATATCAAGGTCGGCGTGTTGACCTCGATCATCGGCGTGCCGTTCTTCCTTTATCTCATCATGCGCGAACGGCGTGCACTCGGCGGAGGCGTCGCATGACGGTAGCCGCCTTCCTCACCGCGCAGGGCCTCGGCGTGACGCTGGCCGGCCGCGCCGTGCTGCACGATGTCTCGCTCGCGCTGTCGTCGGGACATCTGGTCGCGCTTGGTCGGGCCGAATGGCGCCGGAAAGACGACGCTGCTGCGCGCTCTGGCAGGGCTCGTGCCTTCGACAGGCGCGGTCCATGTCGGGGGCGATGCCCTGCCGGCGTTGTCGTTGCGCGCGCGGGCGCGGCGATTTGCCTATCTGCCACAGGGCCACGTCGTACACTGGCCGCTGCCGGCGCGGGATATCGTGGCGCTCGGCCGCTACCCCCATGGCGCGACCGATCCCGCGCGGCTGACATTGGAGGATGCCGAGGCGGTGCTGCGGGCGATGCAGGCGGCCGATGTCGTCGACCTCGGCGATCGCCGCGTCACGGAATTGTCCGGTGGCGAGCGCAGCCGCGTGGCGCTGGCGCGCGTGTTCGCGGTCGAAGCGCCGGTGATCCTGGCGGATGAGCCGACATCCTCGCTCGATCCGCGCCACCAGCTCGATGTCATGCAAACCCTGCGCGCTGCCGCCAACAAGGGCACGTTGGTGATCGTGGTGACCCATGATCTCGGGCTCGCCGCGCGGTTTGCCGATATGATCCTGGTGCTTTCAGACGGCCGCCTGGTGTCGCAAGGTGCGGCCAGCGAGGCGCTGTCGGAGCAGGTGATGGCGGACGTGTTCCGGATCAGCGCCTACCGCGCGGAATATCAGCGCGAGGCCGTGATCGTGCCATGGGCGGAAATCTAGCAAGAGCATGTCCATGCGCCCCGGAGATTTGTCCCGATCAGCCGTTGCAGCCCTTGCGATGCTTGGCGCCGCTATCGTCCGCCTCCGTGAGGGCGGACAGCCTGCCACGCATCGCATCGATGAATGTATGCACGGACCAGTTGCTGATCACGCTGGCGGATCCGGAGCAAATCCTCGGGCTCAGCCGCTACGCGCGCGAACGATTTGAATCCTTCGCGGCCGATGCTGCCGGCCGATACCGGATTCTTTCGGGCGGCGCCGAAGACATCCTGGTGCTCAGGCCGGATATCGTGGTGGCGAGCCTGTTCGACAAGCGGTCGACGCGGGAGCTTTTGAAGGAGAAGGGACTGCGTCTCGCCGAATTCTCCGTGCCCCGCAATCTGGACGAAGTGAAAGCCCAGATCCGAGAGATGGGTGACGTGGTCGGCCACCCCGATCGCGCGCGCGCCGAAATCTCCCGGCTCGACGACGCGATCGTGCGGGCGCGTCAGGCCGTGGCCAGCAGGCACTACCGGGTGCTGCCTTTGTCCCGGCGCGGCTGGGTCGTCCGGCAGCGACAGCCTGCTGAGCTCATTGCTGGCCGAGACCGGGCTTTTCAACGCGGCGGCTGAACTCGGGATCAGCTTCGGCGGTTTTGCCTCGCTCGAAGCCATCGTGAACCTGAAGCCCGATTTGATTGTGGTGTCGGAGGCCGGCGACCGCGCCGAGGATGACGGCCGCGCCTTCCTGTTGCACCCAGCGCTGGAGCGCTTCTATCCGCCATCGAGGCGCATCGTCATTCCGGATCGTTTGACGGTGTGCGGCGGGGTCATGCTCGCCGACGCGCTGGACGTGCTGGTCAAGGAGCTGAAGCGGGTGGAGCGACAGATGCCTCTAACCCGTCAGCACCGGTCCGCCGGCTTTCTTCCAGGCGTCGATGCCGCCGGCGATATGCGCGGTGTTGGCGAGGCCCGCTTCGCTGGCGGCAGCCACAGCCATCGCCGAGCGCTCGCCGAAAGCGCAGAAGAACACGACACGCCGTCCGGTCGCCGCAGCGACTTCGCGCAGCATCCCGCCGGGCTGCAGGCTTTCGCCGATAGCGGGATAGGGCGCGTGCAGCGCGCCCGGCAGCGTGCCGTGCTTGGCGCGCTCGCTGTTTTCCCTGAGGTCGACCAGCAGAATATCGGGTCGGCCGAGGCTGTCGATCGCCTCCCGGGCGGTGAACGACTGGCCCTGTTTGGCGAGATTTTCCTGATGCAGGCCGACATGCATGTTGGCCGGCACCGCGACATCCATCATTTTGGGGTTTGGCAGCTTCAGATTGCCCATCAACTCGACATATTCGTCGACCGAGCGCACCTGCAGCCGCGGATTGAACCGCTTTTCCTCGCCGATGGTGGAGACGGTGTCGCCCTTGTAGTCATGGGCGGGAAACACCATGGTCTCGTCGGGCAGCTTCAACAGCCGGTTGAAGATCGAAATCATATTGCGCCCGCGCGCTGCCGTTCTGGAAATCGGTGCGGCCGGTGCCGCGGATCAGAAGCGTGTCGCCGGTGAAGACCCGATCGCCCATCAGGTAGCTGTAGGAATCGTCGGTATGGCCCGGCGTGTACATCACGTCGAGCGTGATGCCCTCGATCGTCACCTTGTCGCCGTCGGCGACCCGCATCGCCACCACGTCGGCCTTGGTCTGCTCGCCCATGATGGTGACGCAATGGGTGCGGTCGCGCAGCTCGCCGAGCCCGGTGACATGGTCGGCGTGCAGATGCGTATCGACGGCCTTGACCAGTTTGAGGTCGAGCTCGCGCAGCAACTGGCAATAGCGATCGACCTTCTCCAGCACCGGATCGAGGATCAGCGCTTCGCCGCCGGCGCGGCTGGCCAGGATATAGCTGTAGGTTCCCGATACGCTGTCGAACAGCTGGCGAAAGATCATCAGTGGCAGGTCCGCGATTTGATTCCCGATACTATCACGCCAATCCGCTGCGCAAAGCGCCGGTCGACAGGACACAACAGCGCACGGCCTTCCGTCTTCTGCATTGCGAAAATGGCCTTATCCGCCTCCCGCGATCCCAGGATTGCCGTCGACGCCCCTCAGGCTGACGCCGGCACTGCGCGCATCCGGCGGCTTGCCGGAGCCAAGATATCGGGCAAAGACGTCCCACACCGGCATTCCCGGCTGCTCAACGACCGACGCCCAACTCGCCACCTTGTAGTTCTTGCCGGCCTCGATCGACCGGCCGTTGTCGAGCTTGAGGTCGGCAATCCGGCGACCGATATTTTCCGCCGGCGCGCAGCTATAGGTAAAGCCGCCGACCCGGACCATATCGCCGCCCTGCTGATAATAGGGGTCGGGATTGAACAGATTGTCGCAGACGTCTTCGAGGGCATCCTTGATCTGGCTGCCGGTCATGGTCTGGAGGTAGGTTTCGGGATAGCTGATCGCGGTCTCGGACAGTACGTCTTCCATCGTCAGTGACCGTCCCGGCAGAACGCACGAGCCCCAGCGGAAGCCCGGCGACAACGCAATCTCGGCGTTCAGTTCCGTACGTAATGCCTCGCAGATCAATTGATCCACGGAGCCAAAGAAATTGCCGCGGCGATAGAGCAGGCGGTCGGCGGTCGCGATCTTCCCGGCGTAGGCCGACGCATGCGGTGCGCGGATCGTTTCAATCAGCGCCGCCATCGCCGCATCGGGCTTCAGTAATTCCGAGAATACCGGCAGCAGCCGGTATCTGACATCGCTGACCCGGCCTCTGGCGAGCTCGAGATCGAGCACGCCGAGGAATTTTCCGTTCGAGCCGGCGTTGGTGACGAGCGTGGTGCCCCCGGCATTGGTCACGGCAATCGGTTGCGGAACCGCGTCGTGGGTATGGCCGCCGAGAATGACGTCGACGCCACGCACCCGGCCGGCGAGCTTGAGATCGACGTCCATGCCGTTGTGCGACAACAGCACCACGGCGTCCACCTTGTCGCCGCCGCGTAGCGCATCGACCAGTCTTTGCAATTCCTCCTCGCGGATACCGAAGGTCCAGTTCGGGGTAAACCGCTTTGGGTGCGCGATCGGAACATATGGAAAGGCCTGGCCGATCACCGCGATGCGGTAGCCGCCGATCTCCCTGATCATGGCCGGCTTGAACACCCGTCCTGACGCGCGATCAAACGCTTTGGCGTCGTTGAATGCGGCTTCCTCGGTCAGATAGACGTTCTGCGCCAGAAATTCGCCCTTGAATCGTTCGAGGTTGCTGCGCAGGGCGTCTTCGCCATAGGTGAACTCCCAGTGGCCCGTCATCGCCTCGATGCCGAGCAGGTTCGCGGCCTCGACCATCCCAGCGCCCTGCGTGGCGTTGGCAAGCCCGGTGCCCTGCCACAAATCGCCGCCGTCGAGCAGCAGGGAACCTCCTGCGCCAGCATCGCTGCGCAAGCGCTCGATCAGCGTTTTCAAATGCGCAAAGCCGCCGAGCTTGCCGAAGCGAACCGCGGCTTTCTCGAAGTCGAGGGACGTGAAAGCATAGGCGTCGGCGCTATCAGGCTCGATGCCAAATCGATCGAGAAAGGCGCGACCGACCAGATGCGGCGGCCGTCCCTGCATGGCGCCAAAACCCAGATTGACGCTCGGTTCACGAAAATATCCCGGCAAGAGCTGCGCATGCGTGTCGGTGATATGCAGGATGCGCGCATTGCCGAAGCGTTCGAGGTCGTAGACGCTCGCACGGTCGGCGCTGCGCGCGACAGGCGGCAGTCCGCCGGAGAGCGCGGCCGTGCCTGCCAGTTTGAGAAAATCCCGGCGGCGGATTGTCATGCGAGGACTGTGCGTCATTCGTCTCTTTGTTTGCGCATGATCTTTTCGGAAAGCCGGCTCCCACTTTTCCGGATCATGCGACAGGTTCAGCGTATTTCGAGAGCTTTCCAGGCTTCTTTCTCGCTTGTCGCCTGGAAAATGGATGCCTTGGCCAGCGCCTCGGCTTCCTTCGCCGACGCCAACGCCTGATCGAAGTCGCCCTTATTGGCGGCCTTTTTGGCGTCGGCCAAAGCTGTTGCCGTCACCGTCCATTGATTGCGCAAGTGGCCCGCTGCCTTTTCGGCGGCTTCGGCCGCGGCATAGGCAGCCCTGAAATCGGCCTCGGTGCTCGCGGCGAGCGCCGACGCCGGGCCTGCGATCAACAACAGGGGAATCAGCGAGAAGATGGACGTCCGCATCGGCGCTCTCGTTTTTGTCATGGTCATGGCCGAGCGCCCGGACCGGAAATCGGCAATCCGTTGCTGACGTAGGACAGGTAATATTCGAGATCGCGGTATTCTTCATCCTGCGGATCGAGCGGGACGCTGCGAATTTGGCTGTTGCAGCTGGTGAAACGCCGGCTGATCGTGCCCATCCCACCCCATTCGGAACGGTAGATAGGCATCGCATTCAGGATCCCGAGCGCGGGTGCGAGCACTTCGGCGCGCATTCGCTCGCCGGGGTTCTGCACGTGGCAAGTGGCGCAGGAGAAATTGAGCTGGCCGCGCCTGGAATAGAAATAGCGCTTGCCGTTCTGGTAGGCCTCGAGCGCGCGCGGATCGTCGGGAATCCTGATATCAAACGGCTTGCCGCGGGACGTGAACGCCATATAGGCGGTCAGCGCGGCCATTTCTTCATCGACATAGGAGAGGGCCGGCTCGCCGTTGGCCTCGCGGCACCGGTTCAGCGCCAGTTCAAGCGTGACCACCTTGCCTTCCTTGCCGTCGAAATAGGGATAGGTTTGCCGGATGCCGATGCCCCGATTGGGGAAACAATCGGCGTAGCCCTTGCCGTTGCCAAAAGGCCTGGCGAACAACTCCTTGCCCATTTCGAGGGAGAATTCGTAAGGCGGGAATTGCTCCTTTTCTTCCCATTGCCGGCGCATGTCCTGGTTCAGCGCATAGGGCCCGTTGACGAACTCCTCCAGCTTCACGTTGGGGAATTTCCTGACGAAGAAATTCCTGAAGACTTTGGCGTCGGCCGCCGGGTCAGGCGCGTCGGCGGCGCCGGCTGGCTGCACGGAAAGCGCCAGTGCCGCGAGAGCAGCCAGGGCCAAGCGTAGCGGCGTCAAAACAAGAACCATTATTGAATCTTCACAATGGTGGTATCGGTCTCGCCCTTGTTGTCGATCCAGCTGACTTTCAGATCGCCGCCCTTGTTGCCGCCCTTGAAACTGAACTTGACGTAGGGGTCCTTGGAGACCGCCGTACCCCAATCGGCGACGAACACCTTTCGGCCGTCATATTCGAAGGTCAATTCCTGAATGAAATGCGCCGGGATGAACTCACCCCTGGCATCCTTGACGAAGCCGGAATCCATCGGGTGCTGGATCAAGGTCTGGACTTCGGTGGTCTCGCCGCCCGCTATCGCGCGCACGCGAATGCTCGATGCCATCGGGATTCTCCTTCACTCAAATGCGACTTAGCCGCCGCAGCCGCCCACGGTCACTTTGACTTCCTTGGTGGCGCTATAAAGCTTGCCGCCGGCTTCCACGATCACGGTCACATTGGTGGTCTTCGCCATTTTGAGGCGATTGGCCACGTTCGGCATCGTGCCCGGCGGAATCCTGTAATAGGCCGCCAGCACGTTCGGATTTTCCGGAACCACAAAGGCGATCGAGGTGACCTCGGTGAGTGTCGTACTGACGGAAATCGGGACCACCGCGCCGTTCTCGGCGATTTCCGGCGCGTCGAGCTTGACCTTGTCGGAGGGTTCGGCGGTCCTGCCATAGAGCAATTTGATCGCCTCTTTCTCATCCTTTTGCCTGAATGCGTCCTCCGGATATCTGTCATTGGCGGCGGCATTGGCGCGGCCGAGCGAGACAATGCCGAGGCCTGCCAGCGCGACCGTGCCCGCGCCCTTGAGGATCAGCCGCCGCGTGGCCGGAAAACCATTGTCAGGGGTCGTCATCCCAAGTCTCCTAAATCGCGCGCCATTATAGCGTCTGCAGGAAATCCACGATCGCGTTGATTTCCTGTTCGGTCAAAATGCGATTCCGCCCAAATGGGGGCATGGCGGTTTGTGGATTGCGTCTGGTTTCATCGGTGAGGATGGCGACGAGATCGTTGCGATCAGGATACTTGCTTTGGATATCCTTCAGAGCCGGCCCGATGCTGCCGGGAAGATCGCCGCCCTTGATCTCGTGACAGCTCAGGCAGTTTCCCTTGCCGCGATCGAAAGCCAGCCTTTGACCGTCGACCGCGCCCGATTGGGCGCTGGCCGCCGTTACCGGTACGGCAGCGCCGATCATGAGCGCCCATGCGAGTGCCGGCAACGGCCCGGATTTTGTCGCAGAATGGTCGGTCAAGGCGCGGTTCCCACGATCATTGGCCCTGAATATAGCCGGTCGAGCCGTAAACGCCATCAGCTGACAACACGGGCGGCGATCAGCCTGCCGGCGCGATCTTGCGGCGCACCGGGAAACGTCGAATATTCGCCAATCCTAACCATCCGGGAGTTGGGCGTGGCTGAATATGTCGTTGAATTCGGCAAGGATGGCCGGCCAGTCGAACCCGATGGCCGGCTCGACGCGCCGGCATTCCACCGCAACCATCAGGCGATCCGGGCCGTGCTGCAGCAATTCCTTGCCGGGAAGGCCGGCGATGCGGTTGAGGTCGGCAGCGGCACCGGCCAGCATGTGGTCGATTTCGCCCGCCATCTTCCCGAAATCACCTGGTGGCCGAGCGATCTCAATCCGCAGCACCTGAAAAGCATCGAAGCCTGGCGCGCCCATGCGCAGCTTCCGAATCTTCGCACCCCGATACGGATCGATTTGTCGGATCCCTCCTGGTGCCCGCAGATGCACGACGGGAGCGGCCCCGGCGCATTGCTGGCGGTGTTCTGCGCCAATGTCATCCATATCGCGCCGTGGCGCGTCGCCGAGGGGCTGTTGGCCGGCGCCGGGCGCTACCTGCGTCCCGACGGGCAGCTGATTCTCTACGGTCCGTTCAAGCGCGGCGGCGAGCATACCGCCGCCAGCAATGCGGCGTTCGACTCAAGTCTTCGTGAAGGAAATCCCGAGTGGGGCGTGCGCGATATCGAGGCCCTCGAAGAGCTGGCCGCGCGTTCCGGCTTGCGGCTTGTCGATATCGCCGAGATGCCAGCCAACAATCTCACGCTGGTATTTGGCCGATCAAACACGGCCTGAGCGACAATGCATGGCGCTTGCCCGTTCGCGTCGGTTGATTGAGCCTGCGCCTGCCTTCATGGTACGAGGAATCAACAGGGCCCGAGCGTATCCGGCCGCCTTTGGGTGGAAACAACCGATGATCGACATGACCGCAGCTGACGGAGTTTCCGGCGATGCCCGCGTCCGTTCCAACGTGCTGCGGCTGGCTGCGGCGCAGGCGCTGACCGGCGCGAACTCGGCGGTCATTTTTGCCACCGGCTCGATTGTCGGAGCGACTCTGGCACCCAGCATCTCGCTCGCGACCGTCCCGCTGTCGATGTATGTGGTGGGGCTCGCCGCCGGCACCTTGCCGACCGGCGCTATCTCGCGCGCCTTTGGACGCCGCGTCGCCTTCATCATCGGCACCGGCTGCGGCGTGCTGACCGGCTTGCTCGGTGCCTTCGCGATTCTGCGCGGTTCGTTTTTGTTGTTTTGCTGCGCTACATTCCTCGGCGGACTCTATGGTGCAGTTTCGCAATCCTACCGCTTTGCCGCCGCCGACGGCGCGAGTGCGGTGTATCGCCCGCGGGCGGTGTCGTGGGTGATGGCCGGCGGGGTGTTCGCCGGGGTGCTTGGCCCGCAGCTCGTGCAATGGACGATGGATGTCTGGTCGCCCTATCTGTTCGCCTTCAGCTTCGTGGTGCAGGCCATCATCGCGCTGGTCGCAATGGCCGTTCTGGCAGGCGTCGATGCGCCGAAACCCGCCCCATCGGATCTGCATCGGGGCCGTCCGCTGTTTGAGATCGTGCGGCAGCCTCGCTTCATCGCGGCGGCGCTGTGTGGCGTCATCAGCTATCCCACGATGAATCTCGTGATGACGTCGGCGCCGCTGGCGATGAAAATGTGCGGATTGGGCGTCGGCGATTCGAATTTCGGCATCCAGTGGCATATCGTTGCGATGTACGGGCCGAGCTTCTTTACCGGCTCGCTGATCGCGCGGTTTGGCGCGCCAAGAATCGTCGCGGCGGGCCTGCTGCTCGAAGCCGCCGGCGCCACCATCGGTATGTCCGGTATTACGGCCATGCATTTCTGGGCCACCCTGATCGTGCTCGGCGTCGGCTGGAATCTCGGCTTCGTCGGGGCTTCCGCGCTGGTGCTGGAGACGCACCGGCCAGAGGAGCGCAACAAGGTTCAGGCCTTCAACGATTTTCTGATTTTCGGCATGATGGCGCTGGGTTCGTTTTCCTCCGGCCAGCTGCTGGCGAACTACGGATGGTCCGCGGTGAATCTGGTGGTGTATCCCCCGGTGCTGTTGGGACTGGCGGTGCTGGCGGCGGCTTCATTTGCGAAGCGGCGGGCGGCGTTGCAGCAGGCTCCGGAATTCCCCGATCCGAGCATCTGATCCTGAACCAGGCTTTCGCCCGAAATGTAGGAGGAGGTCTTTGATGCCGTCGCGCGCCCGTCTCGATGAGTTCATTGCGTTCGTCGAATCCGGCGACCACGCCGGCGCGATCGAGCGCTATTACACCGAGGATTCCAGCATGCAGGAGAACCTGGCGCCGCCGCGCGTCGGCCGCGACCTGCTGGTCGCCCACGAGCGCGGTGTCCTGGCGCGGATGTCGCACGTTTATTCCAAGGCGGTGTCGTCGGTGGTCGAGGGCGACCAGGTCGCCATCCACTGGAATTTCGAATTGACCGACAACTCCGGCCAGGTGCGCCGGTTCGACGAAGTGAGTTTGCAGGAATGGCGCGGCGACAGGATATTCCGCGAGCGCTTCTTCTACGATCCGACCAGGATCGTCACCTGATCTTCCGATCGCAAGCTTCGGTAATGGACGAAGCATTGCGGTTTGCCATCCGCTAGCATGCGGCGTCTCATCCCGGGCCAAGACTCGCATGGAAGCGTCCAGTCCCGCCGCCGCCGACGAAACATCGATCCGCTACGACGGCTGGCGGATCGTCGCGGTGTGCTTTTTGGTGGCCATCTTCGGCTGGGGCCTCGGCTTTTACGGCCAGACCGTCTATGTCGCCGAATTGCACCGGCTCCACGGCTGGCCAACTTCCCTGATCTCGTCCGCCACGACCTTCTTCTGTCTATTAGGTGCGTTGCTGATCGTCTCCGTCAGCGAAGCGATCCGCATCCTGGGTCCGCGCAATTGCCTGCTGGCGGGCGTATGTGCGATGGCGGCCGCCGCCGTGCTGATCGGCCGGGTCACCGAGCCCTGGCAGCTTTATGCCGCCGATGCCGTGCTTGCGTTCGGCTGGGCAGGAACCAGCATAGGCGTCATCACCAACACGCTCGGTCTGTGGTTCGACAACAAGCGCGGCATGGCGATCAGCCTGGCGCTGAACGGCGCAAGCTTCGGCGGCATTATCGGGGTGCCGCTGTTGGTGGTCGCGATCGATCGTTTCGGGTTCGCCGGCGCCATGATGTCGGCGGCGATCGCGATGCTCGCGCTGACAATTCCCGTGATTGTTATTTTTGTCGGCCGGCCACCCGATCGCCGGGTCGAAACGGAATTGCCGGTTCCGGAAGCCGCGTCCGCGTCGCGGATACGCGCGCTGGCGCTTCGCGACGTCGCATTCCTCACCGTATCGATCGCATTCGCGCTGGTGCTGTGCGCGCAGGTCGGGTTCGTCGTCCATCTGATCAGCTTTCTCGATCCCCTGATCGGACGCGAACACGCGGCCGTCGCGGTCGCGCTGTTGACGGCGATGGCGGTGGTCGGGCGGGTTCTGTTCTCAACCGTGATCGACCGGCTCAATCAGCGGCTGGCGTCCGCGCTGTCGTTTGCAAGTCAGACGGTGGCGCTGGCGGTCATCATCAATTCGCGCGACGAAGTGCTGCTGATCGCGGCCTGCGCGCTGTTCGGGTTCTCGGTCGGCAATATGATTACACTGCCTTCCCTGATCATCCAGCGCGAATTCGACCCGCGTTCGTTTGGTGTGCTGATCAGCCTGGCCACGGCGATCACCCAGGTTACCTATGCGTTCGGTCCGGGCATCATTGGCCTGCTGCGCGATGCATCCGGCAGCTACACCCTGCCGTTCTACGGCTGCATCGGGCTTGAACTGATCGCCGCCGTTTTGATCATGGTGCGGGGACGGGGCGCCGAAGGCGGCGGCCTCGCGTAGCTAACACCGTCATTGCGAGCCAACGGGTCGCGCGAATGCGCGCCCGATGACAGGCTCCGCGAAGCAATCCATCTTGGTCAAGGGCTGGATTGCTTCGTCGCTTTGCTCCTCGCAATGACGAAAGAACTACGCCACGCGCTGCCGAAGCAGATCCTCGAGATCGAGCCGGTGCGTGAACATCGCGAGCGATCCGTCGGGCTTGCGCGGCCATTGCGCTTCCGGCCGGTCCCAATACAGCTCGACGCCGTTCTCGTCGGGGTCGCGCAGATAGAGCGCTTCGCTGACGCCATGGTCGCTGGCGCCATCGAGCTGGATTCCCGCACTGGTCACGCGGTGCAGGGCGTCCGCCAGCGCGGCGCGGGTCGGGTAGAGAATGGCGGTGTGAAACAGCCCGGTCGTGCCCGCTGGCGGCGGATGGCCGCCTTTGCTTTCCCAGGTGTTCAGGCCGATATGGTGGTGATAGCCGCCGGCCGAAATGAACGCCGCGCCGGAGCTCAGGCGTTGCGTCAATTCGAAACCGAGCACGCCGCAATAGAATCCGAGCGCGCGATCGAGATCGGCCACCTTGAGGTGAACATGCCCGATTCGCGTTCCCGCGATGACAGGTGGATTTCCGGGCATGCTCGCTCCGTATGCGCTGGTTGGTGTTTGACGATCTAGGCAACGGTCCCCCGTTACGCAAGCTCGGACACTTGTCCCTCCGGCAGGTCAAATTCAAATGTGTTCAGCGTCATCGAGACCATGGTATAATAGCCGCACAGGCCGACGATTTCGACCAGCCCGCGCACGCTGAGGATTTTTACGGCCTCCTCGTAGAGAGCCTTGGTCAACCCATGGCCTTCGTGCAGCGATTTGGCGACGTCGTAAATCATCTGGCCCGTGGGGTCATCGAAATGCGGCGTACGGCGGTCCCGGATGTCCTCGATGATTTTCGGGTCCATGCCGCCCTTGAGCGCAAGCCGCTTGTGGGCATACCATTCGTAGTGCGAGGTCCAGTGCCGCGCGGTCACCAGGATGGCGATCTCGGACAGTTCGGCCGGAAACATCGTATCAAACCGCAAAACGCCGCCCAGGCGCGTGGCGTGACGCGCCATCTCCGGGCTGTTGAGCCAGGCCATCATCGGCGCCGGCGGGGCGCCACGCTTGCCGGCGATGGATTCATCGTAGGTCTGCTTTTGGTCCGCGCTCATTTCGCCAGGCGAAAGCAACTTCAGCCGCATTGGGGTTTCCTTTTGTTTTTCAATCGCTCGCGGCTTTGCGCATACACGGAATTGGCGATCAGGGCCACATCCCACGGCTGCATGGGCGGCGTCACAGACATATTGAATTCCCTCAAGCGAGGGCTAAGGTCCGCCAAACAACAACGGAAACGCCGATGTCCGATCTCGAACAATTTCGCCGCGAAACCCGCCTTTGGCTGGAGGCCAATTGCCCGCCGGAGATGCGGCGGCCGATGACCTCGGAGGAAGATACCTTCTGGGGCGGCCGCAACACCACATTTTCATCCGAGCCGCAGCGCGTCTGGTTCGAGCGGATGCGTGACAAGGGCTGGACCGTGCCGCACTGGCCGAAAGAATTCGGCGGTGGCGGCCTCGATCCCGAACAGACAAAGATTGTGCGCCAGGAGATGGCCGCGCTCGGCGCGCGCCAGCCGCTGACCTCGTTCGGCATCTCCATGCTCGGGCCGGCCCTGCTCAAATACGGCACCGACGCACAGAAGAAGGAGCATCTGCCCAGGATCGCGGCGGGGCTGATCCGCTGGTGCCAGGGCTACTCCGAACCGAATGCCGGATCGGATCTGGCGTCGCTGCAGACCCGCGCCGAAAGCGATGGCGATGATTTCATCATCAACGGCCAGAAGATATGGACCTCGTATGCGAATTACGCCGACTGGATCTTCTGCCTGGTGCGGACCGATCCGGCGGCGAAGAAGCACGACGGCATCAGTTTTATTCTGTTCGACATGGCCTCACCGGGCGTCTCGACCAAGCCCATTCTCCTGATCTCGGGCCGGTCGCCGTTCTGTGAAACCTTCTTCGACAATGTCCGGGTACCGAAAGCCAACGTGGTCGGCACCGTCAACCGCGGCTGGGATGTCGCCAAATACCTGCTGCAGCACGAGCGTGCCATGATATCGGGTATGGGCGAACGCGGCGTCGGCCGGCCGCTCGGGCAAATCGCCGCGGACGCGGTCGGCACCGACGATCACGGTCGTCTGGAGGATCCGATCCTGCGCGGACAAATCGCCGCCTTCGAGATCGACGAGGCGGCGCTGGCTTGCGCCGCCGAACGCGCGGTCGATCTGGCAAAGGCCGGCGAGGGGCATCCGGCGTTCTCCTCGGCGATGAAATATTACGGCACCGAGCTCAACAAGCGCCGCTACGAGATTTTGATGTCCGCGGGCGGCATCGACGCCCTGGAATGGGAGAGCGAACGCTCGAAGGGCGGTGCGCGGCCGCGGGCCTGGCTGCGCACCAAGGCCAACTCGATCGAGGGCGGTACCTCGGAGGTGATGCTCGGCATCGTGGCCAAACGGATTCTCGATCTGCCGGGGGCGTGAGGCCGCCGGTCACCGCAAGCCGTCATTCCGGGTTCGCTCGTTTCACTCGCGCCCAGGAATGACAACCTGGAAATACCTGTCTAAACGGAACCTGCCATGGCCCTCGTCCTCACCGAAGAACAATCCATGCTGCGCGACAGCGCCCGTGGCCTTATCAGCGACAAGGCGCCGGTGTCGCATCTGCGGCAACTGCGCGACGCCAAGGACGCGACCGGATTCTCTCGCGAGTTGTGGAAGACCTTCGCCGAGATGGGATTTTCCGGCCTGCTGGTGCCGGAGGAATTCGGCGGCAGCGGCCTGGGCTGCGTCGAGGCCGGCGTGGTGATGGAAGAGATCGGCCGCAACCTGATGCCGTCGCCGTTTCTTAGCTCAGCCGTGCTGGCGGCTTCCGCGCTGTCGCGCGGTGGCAGCGCCGCGCAGAAATCCGAGCATTTGCCCGGGATCGCCGACGGGTCTTTGCTCGCTTCGCTCGCCATCGACGAAGGGACAAAACATCGCCCATTGATGACAAAGATGCAGGCGGTGCGTTCCGGCAACGGCTTCAGGCTGGCCGGCAATAAGGCCTTCGTGATCGATGGCCATACCGCCGGCCTGCTGATCGTGGCGGCGCGCACCGCAGGCGCGGCCGGCGAGCGCGACGGGTTGACGTTGTTCCTGGTCGATCCCAAAACCAAAGGCATCGATGTCGAGCGCACCGCGATGGTCGATTCGCACAATGCGGCGCGGATCAAGTTCGATTCCGTCGAGGTCAACGCCGATAGCGTGCTCGGCGAGGTCGACCACGGCGGACTCTTGCTTGAAGGCGTGCTCAATGTCGGCCGCGGCGCGGTCGCCTCCGAGATGGTCGGGGTCGCCGAGGAAGTGTTCGGGCGAACCATCAACTACCTCAGGGAGCGCCGGCAATTCGGCAAGGCGATCGGCGAATTCCAGGCGCTGCAACACCGCGCCGCGCAGCTTTATATCGAGATCGAGATCACCCGCGCCACGGTTCTGAAGGCGTTGCAGACCCTGGATACGAATTTTGAACATGCCGCAGCCGCGGTGGCGGTCGCCAAGGCGCGCGCAGGATCAACCGCGACACTGGCGGTCCAGGAAGGCGTGCAGATGCATGGCGGCATGGGCATGACCGACCAGTTCGACATCGGCTTCTTCATGAAGCGGGCGCGGGTCTGCCAGGAAATGTTCGGCGACAGCAATTTCCACGCCGACCAATTGGCGCGGATGAAGGGCTATTGAGGTTATTCGGCTTGCGGAGGGCGCATCACGTGAGGCTGTCATCGCCCGGCTTGACCGGGCGATCCAGTACTCCGCAGCGCTCGTATAGTCCTGGGGACAGGCCGCGGCGTACTGGATCACCCGCTTTCGCGGGTGATGACACGTTGTTGTGTGGAGAGCCTATCTGATCGGCGGTGCGTACTGGATGCCGCCGGCGCTCCAGAGCTGGTTGAGCCCGCGCGGAATCTTCAGCCGGGATTCCGAGCCGACGTTGCGCTCATAGACCTCGCCGTAATTGCCGACGTGGCGGATGATGCGGGCGGCCCAATCCTTCGTCAGCCCGAGATCTTCGCCGTAGCTGCCTTCGGTGCCGACCAGCCGCATCACGTCCGGCTTCTTCGACTTCAGCGCCTCGTCGATGTTCTTTGAGGTGACGCCGAGTTCCTCGGCGTTGATCATGGCGTAGAGCGTCCACTTCACGATCATCATCCAGTCGTCGTCGCGCTGGCGCACCACGGGCGCCAGCGGCTCCTTTGAAATGACGTCGGGCAGGATGACGTGATCGCCCGGCTTGGCGAGGTTCAAGCGCAGCGCATAAAGCTGGGAGACGTCGGCAGTGAGGGTGTCGCATTGCCCGGATTCATAGGCCTTGATGACATCGTCCAGTTTGCCGAATTTCATCTCCTGGTATTTCATGTTGTTGGTGCGGAAATAGTCCGCAAGATTGAGTTGCGTCGTCGTCGCCTCCTGCACGCAGACCTTGCTGTCGTTCAGGTCGAGCGCGGAATCGATTTTGCGCGAGCGCGGCAGCATGAATCCCTGGCCGTCGTAATAGGCGACCGCCGGGAAATAAAGATCGTAGTTCTCCTCGCGCGACATGCTCCATGTCGAGTTGCGCGAAAGAATATCCACCTTGCGGCTCTGCAGTTCCTTGAAGCGCTCATTGGCGTCGAGCGGAATGAACTTTGCCTTGTTCGGGTCGTTGAAGACGGCGGCCGCGACCGCGCGGCAGAAGTCGACATCGAAGCCGGTCCAGTTGCCCTTGTCGTCGGGGATCGAGAAGCCGGGCAGGCCCTTGTTGACGCCGCACAGCACTTCGCCGCGACGGACCGTCCGCTTCAGGGTCCGCGTGTCGTAGAGTTCATAGGCGGCAGCGACGGCCGCGACCGCGACTGCGACCGCCAGCCCAATCAGGAGGCCGCCTCGGAATGTCCGCATGATTTGTCTCTCACCACTATCGGGAAAATCGAACGGCTGCGAACGCAGCCGTCGCGGTCACAGTTCCGGCTTCTGCCGCACGATAACCTTGGTACCCACCGGGACGCGATCGTAGAGGTCGGCGACGTCGGTGTTGACCAGCCGGAAGCAGCCGGACGACACCTTGGTGCCGATCGTATCCGGCCGGTTGGTGCCGTGAATGCGGTAGACGGTGGTGCCGAGATACATCGCCCGCGCGCCGAGCGGATTGCCGGGCCCGCCGGCCATGAAGCGCGGCAGATAAGGCTGGCGCTCGATCATTTCCGGCGGCGGCGTCCAGTCCGGCCATTCCGCTTTTCTGGCGATGCTCAGCAATCCCTGCCACTGGAAGCCGTCGCGGCCAACGCCGATGCCGTACCGTATCGCGCGGCCGCCGGGCTGCACCAGATAGAGGTGGCGTTCGGACGTGGAGATGATGATGGTGCCCGGCGCTTCGGTTGTGCGGTAATACACCATCTGCTTCTGCCATTCCGGATCGAGCTCAACGGAATCGTCCGGCAGGAGACCAGGCTGGTCACCGACATCGGGCTGCTGCGCAAGGCTGTGAGAGACCGAAAGCATCAGTCCGGCTGCCGCCATCACCATCCAGATCAGGTGCCGAAATCTTGTCATTCAAGCGTCTCCTTGTCGCGCGGTCGTCTGGCGCTGTTGGGCGTGCTTTACCCGTCTGCCAAATCACCGGCGCCATCAAATCTCAGGGACGGCACGATGGCAAGCAATCCGAATATCTGGCTGGAATGTTTGCGCTTTTCGCCTCTTGCCGGTCGCGCGGGTGCCCCGATCGCCTGGTTTCGGCGCGATCCGCAAACGCGCAAACGACCCGGGGAGGGTGGCCTCCTCGGATCGTCGCAGGCAGTTTGCGGCCAGGAAACTCGGCCGGACATCCGAGGCCTGGTTTCACGCCGCCAGGCTGTCGACGCCGGCTACCTTGAGCAGGTCGGCGAGCTGTTTGCGGGCATAGAACATCCGGGTCTTCACCGTGCTCTGGGGGATGCCGATGATGGCGCCGACCTCTTCCACCGACTTCTCGTGATAGTAGACGAGGTTGATGATCTCGCGGTGCGCCGGGGACAGTTTGGCTACGCAGGCGCGCAGGATGGCGCTGGTGGTGCTGCGATCGAGCGACGCTTCCGGCGTGTCGGCGTCGTCGGCGATCTCAAGCATGTCTTCCTGGTCGATGTCCTCGTGCCGGCGCTGACGCAGCGCGGTCAGCGCCTTGAAGCGGGCGATGGACAATAGCCAGGTCGAGACCTGGGAGCGCCCTTCGAACTGGCTGGCGGTGCGCCACACGTCGAGGAAGACTTGGCTGACGAGGTCCTCCGCCATGGTGGCATCCCGCACCATGCGCAGGACGAAGCGGTAAACCCGTACATTGTGACGGGAGTAGAGGATGTGCATCGCGGTCCGGCCGCCATCGGCGATACTTTCCAGCAGCATTTCGTCCGAGGTCGCCTGGGCGGCGATGATGCCTTGGCGGGCTGCGGCATTGATGGCAATCACGTTTCGCATGACAGTCTCCCCTTATCGCCGCTCGGCGGCGCTTCCTTGGGTAAACTGATAGTCCGCGAACGTTTCGGGACGTCTGCACGCCAAGGGGAAAATGGTTTCATGCGCAGGAGAATTGTTTCGTCGCGGCCGCGGCGACGAAACATTCGGGTCGGAAAAGCCAGCAATTTGAATGAGATAAATTTTAAGTTGTGGATTTCGCTGCGACCGCGATCCCGAGGGAACCAAATACGAAGTTCTGCGTATGGCGGCGTTCAGACCGTGTGGCGGGCGGCCTGGCTTGCTACTTTCCCGCCGGACACCCCCGCAGGCAGGCCTCGCGGCCCGGATGGTCGGTGCGAAACGATTCGACGAACCCGCCCTGTCGCTGTGTCACGAAAACCGTCTTTCCATCCGTGCCGCCGAAGGCGAGGTTCGTCGGTTCTCTTGCGCTGAGCCGAACCTCCCGCTGCAATTTTCCCTGCGGGCTGAGCACGGCGACGGTGCCCTTGAGGATCCGCGCGACCAGCAGATTACCCTCGACGTCGGTGCGCAGGCCGTCGATGTCGAAATCGTCGAACCCCTTGAGAAGCCGCGGAGCAAGCAGCCGCGCGCCGTCGATCCGGTACGACCAGATCTGCCGTGTATCGGACTCGCCGACATAGAGCGTCTTGCCGTCCGGACTGAGGTCGATGCCGTTGGTGGTGCTCATCTGGCGGTCGGCGGTCATCCTCTCGCCGACGACCTCGCCGGCGGCCGATTTCCGGATTCGCCAGATTTGCCCATCGTGCTGCTTCCAATGCGGGTCGCTCGCGTAGATCGTGCCGTCCGACGCGATCGTCATGTCGTTGGGCTGATTGAATTCGTCAGAGTGGAAATAGGTCGCGATGTCTTTCCCGTCCGGACTGACCAGGAAGATATTGTGCTTCTTGTAGTCGGCGACGAACATGCGGCCATCGCGGTCGAAGCGGATCGCGTTTGCGATGCTCCCCTCGGGCAGGATCGCGAACAATTCCGATTGCGAGGCGCCAGCCGCCACTTTTCCGATCGTGCCCGGTCTGCCAAAATTGGCGACGTACAGATTTCCCTGCTGGTCGACGGGCCGGCCCCTCGATACCGAAGGTGTATTCGCCGGCGGGCGTGAGTTGCCTGCTTTGGAACCTTGCCTCCTCGGCGAGCGCGGTCGACGCGATGATCCCCGCGACGGTGAGCGCGCAAAGCAACAAGGTTACTCTGTTCGACATGGCAACCATTCGCATCCGTGCACGCACCTTTCAAATGCAGGTCGGCCGGACGCTGGATACGGCTCAAGGTCGTCGGGCTCCTGTCCGCGACATCGACGATCATGTTGACCGGAATTGCGCCGCATTCGTGTCCCGTGCGGTCGCGCCGCGTGCGGTTGATGACGACGCCTGCAAAACCCTCAAGATATGTCTTGTTCGGCCGCTATGCTTCAGCGGCACCCGGAATTGGCGGCGACGATATCCGTCATGATTTGCTTTTAAATCGAGGGTGCGGTCGTCAGAGAGACGTGTCCGAGTTCGGTATTGGGCCCCATGTCCACGTTCTGCAGCAGGCCGTGAAAATGTCCGCCGCGCTCGACCCTGGTTCCGACACCGCTGGAAAGATAGAAATTCTTCAAAAGATGGACGTTGCCGGGAACGGCGGTCTTTGCGACGGGGTCCAGCGTGACAATCAAGGCGACGCGGACGCCCGCCCGCTGCAACTGCTCCGCCATGCTGACTGCCGCGCCGGCGCCGAGCGAATGGCCCACCAGGACAATGGAGCTCACGCGCCCGCTCTTGCAATCCTGAATGGCCTCGGTAGCCAGCAACTCCCAAAATGCATGATTGGATATCGTTGCGTTGATATTTCTCTTGCCGAGCTCATCCGCGAGTTGATCAAGCCCTGGCGACAGGACGTTGGTCAGGCCACGCAGCAGATAGACTTTTCGATGCATACCGGAATTCGCCGCAGCAGAGGTTGCCGACGATACGCCAAACACGAGCACGAAAAGGATGATGGGCAGGCATTGGATCGCGAGGCGCGACATCGCGCCGGGAATACGTAGCATAGGGTCAATTATCCGTGGTTCCGGCGAAATTGCTGACCATGGGCATGGCCGGCTAGTAACTACGGTATTGCCGCGCCGAAATCCAGAAGCCGCATTCCGCTCCGGAACGGCCGGCCAAGGGCGCCAAACGCCGCTATGTCGCAAAGCGAACTTACACGAACCGTCCGCTGCTAGGCTTTGTCGCCGACGGGCGAAAACAAATATCCGCCGCCTCGGATGGTGCGGATCACCGCCGGTTTGGTCGGATCGATCTCGATCTTGCGCCGAATTCGCATGATTCGCAGATCGACGGCACGATCGAAGGCTTCGCTGTCACGCGCGTTGGCCAATTCCAGCAGGCGCTCGCGCGACAGCACCCTCTTCGGATTCGCCGCAAAAACCTTGAGTAGTCCAAATTCGGATGCGGTCAGCGGATGTTCATTGCCTTCAGCGTCGCGCAGCGCCTGTGCCTCAAGGTCGAGCCATTTGGTTCCGAACCGCACCAACGCCTCTTTCGCCGCCTTTGCACCGCCGGCCTCGGTTGCGGCGCCCTGTGCCCGGATCGGCGCGCTGCGCCTCAGCACCGAACGGATGCGCGCCATCAATTCGCGCAATTCGCAGGGTTTTGCGACGTAATCGTCGGCCCCGAGCTCCAACCCGACCACGCGATCGATCGGGCTGGCTGTGGCCGTCAGCATGATGACGGGGACATTGGTGCGGCCTTTCAGGTCGCGAATGATGGAAAGCCCGTCTTCCTCCGGCATATTGAGATCGAGGACCACGAGATCGGGCACCGTGGTTTCGATCGCCCCGCGCAGGCTCTTGCCGCCGTCGCAAAGCGTCACCGTAAAGCCGTGCATCTTGAGATAGTCGCCGACCATCTCGCGGGCCGGCGCCTCGTCATCGACAATGATTATGTGAGGATTTTGCGTCATGTCATCATTCGTCTGTCGCCGGCAATTTGATGGTGAAGGTAGACCCCTGTCCGGGCCCGGCGCTTTCGGCGGTTACTTCGCCGCCATGCATGTCAATGATGCGCTTGACAATCGACAAGCCGAGGCCCGTCGAGCTTTCGCCGGCCGTGGGTTTGGCTGAAAGCCGCTGAAAGCGGCCGAACAACCGGCTAAGGTCCTCGGGCGAAAGACCGGCGCCCTGATCGGCGATGCGGATGACGGTGTTGTTCTTCTCGTGGCTTACCAGCACCGAGATCTTGCCGCCGATCGGGCTGTATTTGATGGCATTGCTGACGAGATTGTCGATCGCTTCCCGCATCCGGTCGGTGTCGCACATCGTGACAAAATTCGGCGGCGCCGAAACCGTGATGGTCTGCTGCTTGTTGACGGCCAAAGGCTGATTGGCATCGGCGACTTCGCTGACCAGGGCCGCGATATCGACCGGTTCGCGGCGGATGGTGATGTCGAAGGCATCGGCCATGGCGTCCGAAATCAGGTGGTCGACCATCAGCGTCAAACGCTTGGTGGCGTCGCGGATATGTTCGACCTGTGCCGTCACGCTCTCCCTGGAAGAGCCCGCGGCGATCAGTTCGGTGAGCATTTCGGTGCGGCCGAGGATCACGCCGAGCGGATTCTTCAGATCATGGGCGACGGTGCCGAGGATCTCGTTCTTGAAGCCGTTGGCGCGCTGCAGCCGCAGCCATTGCGCCGACAGCCTGCGGTTGGCCTGCATCAGCGCGCGGGTGCGCTGGGCGACGCGGTCTTCGAGCTGCGTGTTGGCCTCGTGCAGCTGCTGATAGAGAATGACATTGTCGAATGCGATCGAAAGCCGGCTGCCGAAAATCTCGACCAGCGACCGGTCGGTTTCGGATAGTTGCCGCTCGGCCTGCAGCAGCACCACGACTTCCCGTCCGCTGCCGGTGCGAACGTAAAGAACGGTGCGGTGATCGACAAATTCATGCTTGCGCCGCCTGAAGGCGGCTTCGACCATCGACCGCAGGTCGGGATCGAGCGATTTGGAACCGGCGACGCCGGTGAAGCGGCTATAGCAGCCGGAACCGGCCAGCACGGAAAAATCATCGCTGACCACGCCGCCGTCGCGCAGCACCAGAATGCCGGCGCAATCGACATTGAGCAACGACGCGATTTGCGTCAGCACGCCCTCAGCCAGGCGCTGCATCGATTTGAAATCATACAGGGTCGAGGCGGCATCGATGATGATTTCAAGCCCGCGCCGGGTCTGAACCATGCGCTCGAGCTGCTGGTAGCTGCGTAACGCCGCGGTCAGCGAGGTAAACAGCTTGTCGGCCGTCAGCTCGGTCTTCGCCTTGTAGTCGTTGATGTCGTACTGGACGATCACGCGGCGTTCCGGCGCCTGTCCGGGCTGTCCGGTGCGAAGGATGATGCGAACGGTCTCGTTCTTGATCTCATTTCGGATGTATTCGACCAGATCGAGGCCCGCGGCGTCGGTTTCCATGATGACGTCGAGCAGCACGGCGGCGACGTCGGGATGAGCGCGCATCAGATCTCGCCCCTCGGCAGCCGAATAGGCCGAGAGGATTTCCAGCCCCTGCCCATTGAGACTGTAGTCGCTCAGCGCAAACCGTGTGCCTTCATGCACGGCCTGATCGTCGTCGATGACCGCGACCTTCCATCTGCGCGCGGTCGATGCCTCCGGCGCCGTGCCGGTATCGTCGATCAGATGGAGGACATCGTCCTGTTCGGCCATGAAGGGGTCCCGTCGCGAGCTTGGTCTTCGGTTGCAGGGCCGCCTTTGGCGGCCCTCGGCATGATAATGCGAAATGTGGTGCCTTGTCCCAGTCTTGAAATCCAGCATCATCCGGCCGCCGAGCTGCTGGGTGACGAGATTATAGACGATGTGCAGGCCTAACCCGGTGCCGCCCTCGTTGCGGCGCGTCGTAAAGAACGGGTCGAAGGCCTGCCGCTGCACGTCCGGCGTCATTCCGGCCCCGTTGTCGGCAAAAACGATCTCGACGTCGTCATTGCCGCGGGCCTTGGCTGAAATCGTGATCGCCCCGGACCGTCCGTCGGCAAACGCATGATTGGCGGCGTTGAGGAACAGATTGGTCAAAATCTGGCCGTAGGAGCCCGGGTAACCGTCGATAACCAGGCCGTCCGGTACCTCGATCGACAGGGTGATCGACGCCTTCTTCAGGGCCGGCCGCAGGCTGGCGACGATCTGGTCGGTCGCCTCACTCAGGTTGAATTGCCGGCGCTCCGCATGCGAGCGGTCCACCGCGACCTGTTTGAAGGATTGAATAAGCTCGCCGGCGCGATGCAGATTTCCCACCAACTGCTGGGCGGCATCGCGCGAGGTCCGGACGAAATCCTCCAGCTGCGATCGGCGCAGCCCCGTGTCGGATTTCAACTCTGCCTCGAACACCTCGGCGCGGCGCGCAAAACTGGAGGCAACCGTCAGGCTGATGCCGATCGGGTTGTTTACCTCATGGGCGACGCCGGCGACCAGGCCGCCGAGCGCCGCCAGGCGTTCGGCGTCGATCAGATTTTGCTGGGCGGCGTTCAGTTCGAGCAGCGCGCCCTCGGCCTTCTCTTTCGAGGCGCGCAACTCGTCTTCGGTCTTGCGCTTGGCGATGGCGTTTTCGCGGAACACCTCCACCGCGCGCGCCATCTCGCCGATCTCATCGTTGGCGCCGGTTCCCTGTACGCGCCGATTGTAGTCGCCCGAGGTGATCGCCTGCATCGCCGCCATGATCTGCTGCAAGGGCAGCCGGATCGACAGCGCGATCAGGACACCCGCGGTGATGATGATGCCGAGAAAGATCACGGCGATCGACAGCACCTTGCGGGAGATGTCGGCCAGCGTCTGGTCGAACGTCTCCTGCGCCCTTTGCTCGCGCTGGCGCATCCTGACCGACAATTCGTCGATGGCGCCAGAGGCCTCCGCCTGACTGGCATCGATCGTATTGCGCAACAATTCGGTCCGGTTGGCCAGCTGCTCCGACAGTTTGAGAAGGCCGTCCCGCAGCGCCGTCGTCCGCGCGTTCAATCGCTGCAGCGCCATCCGCTGCAGATCGTTATCGGCAAGGTCGCTCATCACCGGAATCGTCCGTTCGATCGTCTCGGTGTTGCGGCGGGCTTCCTCGGCCGAAGCGCTGGCCAGCGAAAGATAATAGGCGTTGGCGGCGACCAGCATCGCGGTAAACGCCTCGCGGGATTTTCCAAGCGACGGCCAGATCAGGGCACCGCGGTGTCCGGTCGCGCCCTCGATGATCGAATAGAGCCCGGCCATGTCCCTGGCCGGCGTCAGGATCTCGTCTTCGTAGGTTTTCGAAATTGTCGCCTGGACGCGGCGCAATTCACTGAAGCCGCTGAGAAAGCGTTCGGTGACGTGCTCAAGCTGCTGCACCGACCCAGACAACATCGGGTCGGTCGAGGCGCGCGTGGTGAGGGTTCCGAGAACGGCCTCGCGAAGATGCGATATCTCGGCGAATAATTCCGGGTTGGGCTGATTGATGTAGCGATGGATCAGGTTCTGCAGGCGGCTGGTCTCGGTCTCCAGCCGCGCCAGCACCTTGTCGGACTCCCGCACCTGCCGCACGTCGTCCCAGGCCGAACCGAGCACCTGCACGCCGTTCCATATCAGCGCGACCAGTACCACGACGACCGCCGAGTTCAGCGCCGCAATCGACAGGATACGCCAGCGGATAGGTACCGCGCGGACCAGTCCGACGATGCGCGAATGGCCCCGCGCGGCAAGGCTCGCCCGCCGTTCCGTAGCTTCGTCGTGTTGGCTGGTTCCAAAGACCAATTCAGTCCACCTTGCGAATCCGTTCGATCAGCTCCGCGGCCGAAGGATCGCGTTGCACTTTTGCGTAGAGTTCCTTCATCGCCGCCTCGAAAGGCCTGCGGTCGAAGTCGGTCACGATCGTCACGCCAGCATCCTCCGCCTGCCGGCGCGATCGCTCCTCAAGATCCTTCCACCTCTCGCGCATGAACCGGCTCGATTGAAGTGCGGCCTCGCGAAATATCTTGCGGTCCTCGGGCGACAGGCTCTCCCAGGCTTTCCGCGACATGACGACCACCTCCGGGCTCATCGTGTGTTCGGTGAGGGTGTAGAAGCCGGCATATTTGTAATGGTCGGTGGTGACAAAGGACGGCCAGTTGTTCTCCGCGCCGTCGATCAGCTTTGTCGCGAGCCCGGTGCGAACCTGTCCATAGGGCAGCTCGATCGGCTCGGCGCCGAGCGCCTTGATCATGTCCGACATCAATTCGGATTGCTGTACGCGAAGCCGCAAACCCTTGATATCGGCGATCGAGCGGATCGGTCTGACGCTGTTGTAGATCGAGCGGGCGCCGAAGTCGTAGAATGCCAGGCCGACGAATCCAAAGGACTCGAAGCTGCCCAGGATCTCGTTGCCGATCGGGCCGTCCAGCACCTTCTGCAAATGCTCGATGGAGCGAAACAGAAAGGGCATCGCCAGCACATTCATCGCCGGCACGAAGGTCCCGATCAGCGCGACGTTGGTGCGGTTGAGATCGATGGCGCCGGCGCGGGTCTGCTCGATGGTCTCCTTTTCCTCGCCGAGCTGGCGCGAATGAAACACGACGATCTTGAGCCGGCCGCCGCTCTTTTCCTCGATCAGTTGGCCCATATAGCGCAACGCCTGGACGGTCGGATAATCCTCGCTCTGGGTATCGGCGGCGCGAAATTCCCGCGCCAAGGCGCTCGTCGTGACCGCCGCCAAAAGCAGCGCAACGACGATTGCTACGGTCCGCGAAAGACAGGCGCGGCTGTACACAGGCAACTTGACCCCCTTTGAAGATGTCGATGGCTGGAAAAAAAGGTTCAACGAAATATGGCAGAGGATTTTGCTGCGGGAAATGCGCGAGCCGGGCCCATCGGGCTCGCTGCGCGCCGGTCTTCGCCCCCATTCAATGGCCGTCCCGCCGGCGGGATCGCGCAAGGAAAAAGCGGTTGAAATATCTGCTCATCAAATAGGCAACGGCTTCCCTTTGTATGCAATGGATTTTTGCGTTTGGCTGCCCGGACTGGCCGCCTCAGGATCGATATCCAAAGCTTAATCAGAGGCTTAACGCCAGAGTAGGAATCCGTTAAGAAATGGCACGAACCTTGCGACGCTGTTCCAAAGGCCGATTTCCTCGTGCGTTGGAGCGTCAGATGAAGCGCCGCGATTTCCTCAAATCCGTCTCCGGCATCGCCGCCGGCGCCGTGGTGCCGGCCCCCGCGATCTGGTCCTCCGCCAAGGCTGACGGCCGCTCGGAGACGCTGTTGGTCGTCACTGAGGGCGGTCCCAATAATCTCGATATCCACGGCGTCGGCACCAACCGTCCGGGCTACGAGACGTCGTGGAATTGCTACGACCGGCTGATCACCCATGAGACCAAGACGCTGCCCGACGGCACGCTGTCTTACGATCGCGACAAGTTCAAACCCGAACTCGCCGAAGACATGAACATCGGCGACATGTCGGCCACCTTCAAGCTGAAGAAGAACGCGAAATTCCACGACGGCACGCCGGTCATCGCCAAGGATGTCAAATGGTCGCTGGATCGCGCGGTGACGGTCGGCGGCTTCCCCACGGTGCAGATGAAGGCCGGTTCGCTGGTCGACAAGGAACAGTTCGTCCTCGTTGACGACCATACCGTCCGTATCGATTTCGCCAAGAAGGACCGCCTGACGATCCCCGATCTCGCGGTGATCGTGCCCAGCATCTACAATTCCGAGCTGTTGAAGAAGAAAGCCACGGAAAAGGATCCGTGGGCGCTCGATTACACCAAGAGCAACACCGCCGGCAGCGGCGCCTACAAGGTGACGAGCTGGAAGCCCGGTGTCGAGGTGGTTTATGAGCGCCACGACGACTGGGTCGGCGGCAAGCTGCCACAGCTCAAGAAGATCATCTGGCGCACCGTTCCCTCGCAGGGCAATCGCCGCGCCCTGATGGAACGCGGCGACGCCGACATCTCGTTCGATCTCTCGAGCAAGGACACCTCGGAGATGAAGAAGGAGAGCAAGCTCGTCATCATCTCCAACCCGATCGGCAACGGCATGTACTCCGTCGAGATGAACGTGAAGAATCCGCCGTTCGACAACCCAAAGGTCCGGCAGGCGGTGGCTTACGCGCTGCCCTATCAGAAGATCATGGATGCGGCGATGTTCGGTCTCGCCAATCCGTTGTTCGGGGGGGTGTCGAACAGCGTTACCGATATCGCGTGGCCCGCCAAGACCGGCTACGTCAACGACATGGCCAAGGCCAAGGCGCTGATGGCCGAAAGCGGTGTGTCGGATATCGACACGACCGTTTCGTTCGATCTCGGCGCCGGCGATATATGCGAACCGATTGCGGTGCTGGTACAGGAGAGCCTGGCGCAGATCGGCATCAAGACCTCGATCAACAAGGTGCCCGGCGCCAACTGGCGCAGCGAGATGGCCAAGAAGTCGATGCCGCTGATGGTCAACTTTTTCTCCGGCTGGCTCGACTATCCCGAGTACTTCTTTTTCTGGTGCTATTCCGGCCAGAACGCCATCTTCAACACCTCAAGCTACGTGAACCCCGACATGGACGTCCTGATCGACGGTGCGCGCGCCGCCGCCGCCATCGGCGATAAGGAGAAATATGCCAGGGACGTCGAGGGGTTCATCTCGAAGGCCTACAACGATGTGCCGCGGATTCCGCTGTTTCAGCCATTTCCTGAACGTCGCCACGCAGAAGAACATCTCGGGCTACGTCTACTGGTTCCACCGGCAGCTCGACTACCGCTCGATCGTCAAAGCGTGAGGGGGACCGCGACAGCAGGGCCGCGCGACCGCCATATCCGGACCATTTCTCAACGCGGCTTCCGAAAATTCTGGGGCTAGAAGACCATGTTGATGATCCTGAAGCGGCTGTTGACGGTCATCCCGACCCTGATCGGTGTCGTGATCGTCACCTTTCTGCTCACCCGCGTGTTGCCGGGTGACCCCGCGGTCTATTTCGCGGGACCCGCCGCCACCCCGCAATCGATCGCCGAAATCCGGAAATCGCTCGGGCTCGACCGGTCGCTGCCCGACCAGTTCGCCCGCTATGTCAACGATCTCGCCCACGGCAATTTCGGCAATTCGCTGTCCACCGGCCGCCCCGTGGCGACCGAAATTTCCAGCCGCCTGCCGGCGTCGGCGGAACTGACGCTGTCCGGACTAATGCTCGCGATCGTCATCGCGGTGCCGCTCGGGATCTTCGCCGCGGTCAGGCAGGGCTCCCTGATCGATCATTTGTGCCGGATCATCGCCACCGCCGGCGTTTCGCTTCCGGTATTCTTCACCGGCCTGCTGCTGGTCTACGTCTTCTACTTCAAGCTTGGCTGGTCGCCCGCGCCGATTGGCCGGCTCGATGCCTTTGCCACGTCGCCGCCCGACATCACCGGTTTCTATCTGATCGACAGCCTGATCACCGGAAATTTCGAGACGTTCCGCGCCTCGCTCAGCCAGTTGATCCTGCCGGCGGTGACGCTGGCGGTGTTCTCGCTGGCGCCGATCACGCGCATGACCCGCGCCTCGATGCTGGCGGTGCTGGCGTCCGAGTTCATACGAACCGCACGCGCCAGCGGCCTCAATGGCCGCACCGTGATCCTTACTTATGCGTTTCGCAACGCGATGCTGCCGGTGGTGACGACGCTGGGCATGGTGTTCTCGTTCCTGCTCGGCGCCAATGTGCTGGTGGAGAAGGTATTCGCCTGGCCGGGCATCGGCTCCTACGCGGTGGAAGCGTTGCTGCAATCGGACTTCGCGCCGGTGCAGGGTTTCGTCCTGACCATGGCGGTGCTGTACGTGGCGCTCAATCTTCTGATCGACATGCTCTACGGCGTGATCGATCCGCGCGTGAGGCTCGAGGCATGACCGAAGCCAGCCTGACGGCGGCACCGGTCACCGAGGTGCAACCCAAGCCGCCGACCAACTCCATTTTCCGCCACGCGGCTTACGTGGTGGCGGACAATCCGGTGACCGGACTGTCCTTCGGGCTGTTTGTCCTGATCGCGCTGGGCGCCCTGTTCGGCCCTTACCTCGTGCCCTACGATCCGCTCGCCAGCGATACCTCTGCGACGCTGCAGTCGCCATCGCTGCACCACTGGTTCGGCACTGATCTGTTGGGCCGCGATATTTTCAGCCGCGTGCTGGCCGCAACCCGCCTCGACTTCACTATCGCCATCGCCTCGGTGGCGCTGGTGCTGGTGATGGGCGGGCTTGCCGGAATAGCCGCCGGCTTCTTCGGCGGCTGGACCGACCGCATCGTCGGACGCGTCTCCGACACCATCATGGCGTTTCCGCTGTTCGTGCTGGCGATGGGTATCGTCGCAGCACTCGGCAATACCGTGACCAACATCGTGATCGCGACCGCGATCATCAATTTTCCGCTTTATGTCCGGGTCGCGCGCGCCGAAGCCAATGTCCGGCGCGAGGCCGGCTTCGTGCAGGCGGCGCGATTGTCCGGCAATGGCGACATTCCGGATCTTGCTGGTGCACATCCTGCCCAACATCATGCCGATCATGATGGTGCAGATATCCCTTACCATGGGATACGCCATCCTGAATGCGGCCGGCCTGTCGTTCATCGGCCTCGGCGTCAAACCGCCGACGCCGGAATGGGGGATCATGGTCGCCGAAGGCGCGACCAACATCATCTCCGGCGAGTGGTGGGTGGCGTTCTTCCCCGGCGGCGCGCTGATGATCGCGGTGTTCTGCTTCAACCTGCTGGGCGACGGATTGCGCGATCTGGTCGATCCGCAGCGGAGGACATAAAGCATGACCGCACCGCCGCTGCTCGACGTCAGCGATCTCACGGTGGAATTCGCCACCCGGCGCGGCATCGTCAAGGCGGTGCAGCACGTCAATATCGCCGTGGCCAAGGGCGAGACGCTGGGCATTGTCGGCGAGTCCGGCTCCGGCAAATCGGTCACGTCCTACGCGGTGATGCGGATTCTCGATCGCGCCGGCAAGATCGCCGAAGGCTCGGTGATGTTCTCCGGCGTCGACGTCAAGGCCGCGACCGAGGACCAGATGCGCGACCTGCGCGGTCGCGAAATGTCGATGATCTTCCAGAGCCCGCGGCTGGCGCTCAATCCGATCCGCAAGATCGGCCACCAGATCGAGGACGTGCTGTTGCAGCATGTTCAGGTCGATCGCGCCCATGTCACCGACCGGGCGATCGCGGCGCTGGAGCAGGTCAAGATCGCGCGTCCCCGCGAGCGTTATCACGCCTATCCGTTCGAATTGTCGGGCGGCATGTGCCAGCGCGTGGTGATCGCGCTGGCGCTGGCCTGCAATCCGCAGCTTCTGATCGCCGACGAGCCGACCACCGGCCTCGACGTCACGACGCAGAAGGCGGTGATGGACCTGGTCGTCGAACTGACCAGGCGCCGCAGCATGTCGACGATCCTGATCACGCACGATCTCGGCTTGGCCGCGGCCTATTGCGACCGCGTCGTGGTGATGGAGAAGGGTCGCGTGGTCGAGACCGCGCTGTCCGCCAATATTTTCGCCAGGCCCGAGCACGCCTATACCAGGAAACTGATGCGCGCGACGCCCCGGCTCGGCGTCTCCTTGCGCGACCTGCTTCCGGAGGAGGAGGCGGCGTCCGCTTCAACCACCCCTCACCCCGAAGGCGGGGAGACGGAGAAGAAGCCTGCGGGCGACGGCAATACAAAGCCGCTGCTGCTGATCGAAAAACTGGTCAAGGAATATCCGCGTCAGGGCGCCACCGCGACGCTGGCCAAATTGTTCTCGCGGAAGCCGCCGGCGGAGCCGGAAATGTTCCGCGCGGTTGACGGCATCAGCTTTGCCGTCGGGCATGGCGAGAGCGTCGGCCTGGTTGGCGAATCCGGTTGCGGCAAATCCACCACCTCGATGATGGTGATGCGGCTATTGGACCAGACCTCCGGCCGCATCATGTTCGACGGCGACGAGATCGGCGGCATATTGCCCAATGCCTTCGCGCGGCTGCCGCTGCGCAAGAGCATCCAGATGGTGTTTCAGGATCCGACCGACAGCCTCAATCCGCGCTTCACCGCCGCGCGCGCGATCGCGGATCCGATCATGCAGCTTGGCGGCATCAAGGGACGCGACGCGTTGCGTGCCCGCTGCGAGGAGCTGGCAGGTCTGGTCGGCCTGCCGGTCGATCTGCTCGATCGTTTCCCGCATCAATTGTCCGGCGGCCAGAAGGCGCGCGTCGGTATCGCGCGCGCGATCGCGCTGCATCCGAAGCTTGTGATCCTCGATGAGCCGACCGCCGCGCTCGATGTTTCGGTACAGGCGGTGGTGCTGAATTTGCTGCAGGACCTCAAGCAATCCTTGGGGATGAGCTATCTGTTCGTTTCGCATGATTTGAATGTGGTGCGGCTATTGTGCGATCGTGTCATTGTGATGCGGGCGGGGCGAATCGTCGAGCAAGGGCCTTCGGAACGGGTCTTGGGCGATCCGCAGGATGCCTATACAAGGGAACTGCTGACGGCGATTCCGCATCCGCCGTTGCCGATTCACCAACTACCGAGTTATGGACAATAATGGCTACTGATCCACTGGATGATTATATCGACGCCGCCTCGAAAGTCCTGGGCCTGCCGGTCGAGGACGCCTGGAAGCCGGCGGTGCGTGCCAATCTCGAGGTGTCGCTGAAGCTGGCGCGGCTGGTGGATGAGTTCGCGCTCCCCGACGAAACCGAGCCGGCCAGTGTCTTTGCAGCCTGATATCGCCGCAACCGCCGACCGTGATGGGCTTTCGGCTGGCCAAATCGCGCTGGCCGTGAAGGGTCGGCAACTGTCGGCGCTCGGCGTGACCGACGCCGCGCTGGCGCGAATCGCGAAATACGATTCCGCCCTGAATTCGTTCACCGACGTCACCGCCGATCGCGCGCGCGCCAGGGCACGTGCGATCGATGCCGCTATTGCGGCCGGAAAGAATGCCGGGCCGCTTGCCGGTGTGCCGTTCGCGGTGAAGAATCTGTTCGACGTGCAGGGCCTGCCGACTCGCGCCGGGTCGAAGATCAACCGCGATCGTTCGCCGTCGCGTCGCGACGCCACGCTGATCGAGCGTCTGGAGGCGGCCGGCGCGGTGCTGGTCGGCGCGCTCAATATGGGCGAATACGCCTACGACTTCACCGGCGAGAATATCCACGACGGGCCGTCCCGCAACCCGCACGACGTGACGCGGATGACCGGCGGCTCGTCGGGCGGCTCCGGCAGCGCGGTCGGCGGCGGCCTGGTGCCGCTGGCGCTGGGCTCGGATACCAATGGCTCGATCCGGGTGCCGTCGTCGTTTTGCGGAATCTTCGGACTGAAGCCGACTTACGGCCGACTCTCGCGTGCGCGGTCGTTTCCGTTCGTCTCCAGCTTCGATCACCTCGGCCCGTTTGCGCGCAGTGTCGGCGATCTCGCACTGGCGTATGACGCGATGCAGGGACCTGATGCGGACGACGCCGCCTGCACGACGCGACCGGCCGAGCCGGTCTTGCCGTCGCTGGCGCAGGGTATCGGCGATGTCCGGATTGCGGTTGCCGGCGGTTATTTCCAGAAGAATGTTTTCCCGGAAGCGATCGAGGTGGTCGCCCGTATCGCCAAAGCGCTCGGCGTGACGCGAACCGTCGAAATTCCCGAAGCCGGACGCGCCCGCGCCGCGGCCTATGTCATCTCTACCTGCGAAGGCGCGTCGCTGCATCTCGATCGGCTGCGTCAACGGCCGAACGACTTCGATCCGGCAGTGCGCGACCGACTGCTGGCGGGCGCGATGATTCCGGCACCGCTGGTCGATCGTGCGCAAAAATTCCGCCGCTGGTATCGCACCCAGGTGCTGGAACTGTTCAGGTCGGTCGACGTCATCCTGGCGCCGGCCACGCCCTGCGTCGCGCCGAAACTGGGGCAGGCGACCTTCGTGCTCGACGGCGTCGAATTGCCGGTGCGCGCCAATATCGGCATTCACACCCAGCCGATTTCCTTCATCGGACTTCCGGTGGTCGCGGTGCCGGTGCCGCTCGAGCCGATGCCGATCGGCGTGCAGATCATTGCCGCGCCCTGGCGGGAAGATATCGCGCTGCGCGTGGCCTATGCGCTGGAGCGCGCCGGCGTGGTTGCGGCGCCACGGCCGAGGGGAATTTAGCCATGCAGGTCGATCTTCCCGAGGTGCTGGCCGAGGTGACCGAGCAATTCGCGCGCTACGAGAAGGCGCTGGTGACGAACGACGTCGCCGTTCTCGACCAGCTGTTCCGCGCCGATTCCCGCACGCTGCGCTATGGCATCGGCGAAAATCTCTACGGCTATGACGCCATCATGGCGTTTCGCGCGGCGCGATCGCCGGCCGGCCTGATGCGGCGGACCGCCGGCGCCGTGATCACGACCTATGGCCGCGACGCCGCCGTGGCCTCGACGCTGTTCTATCGCGACTCCGCGCCGGGCAAAGTGGGGCGGCAGATGCAGACATGGGTGCGGTTTCCGGAAGGCTGGAAAATCGTCGCCGCGCATGTCAGCATTATCGAGGAACCTACGGAAAAAAACACGGATCAAAAGACATGAGTCTTGACGATCTCCCAACCGGCGTTCCGCTGGCACCCACCCAGGAGACAAAGACGGTGGTTCGTCGCGTCGACCGCGCCGCGCCCTATCCGGACAAGATCACGCGCGCCGAGGAACTGCGCCTGCAACTGGCGGATGAAATCGTGCGCGGTGCGCTGCCGCCGGGAGCAGCCCTTGACGAAACCGACATTGCGCGACGTTTCAGCGTATCGCGCACGCCGGTACGCGAGGCGCTGCGCCAGCTCGTCGCGTCGGGCCTGGTGGAGGCGCGGGCGCATCGGGGCGCCGTCGTGGCGCAGCCCTCGATCGAGCGGCTGACCGGGATGTTCGAGGCGATGGGCGAGCTTGAAGCGCTGTGCGCCGGCCTTGCCGCGGAACGAATGACGCCCACCGACCGGCATCGGCTGGAAGCGGTTCACGAGGAATTGCGGATGCTGAGCCATGCCGGCAATCCCGACCGGTTTCACGAGGTCAATGAACGCTTCCACAACACGATCTATGCCGGCTCGCAAAACGACTACATCGCCGAGATCACGCTGGCGACACGGGTGCGGGTGCAGCCGTTCCGCCGCGCCCAGTTCCGCAATCTCGGGCGGCTGGCGAAATCGCACGCCGAGCACGACCGCGTCGTGGTGGCGATCCTGCGCGGCGACAAGGCCGGCGCGGCCGCGGCGATGCGCGCGCATATCGAATTGGTGCGCGACGAATACGAGATCTATGCGGTGTCGGTGTAGACTTTCCTCATCCTGAGGAGCGGCGTCTTCGCCGCGTCTCGAAGGAAGTGACGTCACCGCTCATGGTTCGAGACGGCGCAAGAGCGCCTCCTCACCATGAGGACATCACCCCGCGGTGGCTTCGGCCACAAAGGCGCGCCAGCCGCCGAACGCGGAAATCTCGCGGGCGCCGTCGACATCGGCGGCTTCGACGATGAAGCCCTTGACGCCGCGGCCGTCGGCGAGGCGCACGGTGCCGATCGACAGCGGCGACGGAATGGCGGCGACGAATTTCCCGAATGAAGCCGCCCGTAGCGCCCAGATCTCAAGCTCGATCGATGCGCCGGTTCCCGCCGCCACCCGCAGCATGCCGGGTTTCGGCGGCTTGGTGTCGAGCGCATAGAGCCGGTAGTCGGCAGCGGTGACCGTGGCCTCCAGCAATCGTCCGCCCAGCGTTTTCAATTCGCCGTTCAGCGCCATTCCCGAGAGGTGCGCGCCGACCACGGCGATCGCGATTTCGTCTTCGCCGAGGCTCGCCGAGAGGTCGGCCAGCGGCGGCTGTGTCACGCATCCGGCGCCGAGCGTCAGTTTGGTGTCGGCCTGAAAGACCCGGCCGATGCTGGCGAGCCGCGCGTCCTGGCCGGCCGGCGCCAGCAGCGTGATGCCGAACGGAATATCGTCGGGCCGGATCGCCGCCGGCACGGCGAGGCCGCAGAGATCGAGCAGGTTGACGAAATTGGTGTAGGTCCCGAGCCTGGAGTTGAGTTCGATCGGATTGGCCAGCACCTGCGCCGTCGAGTACACGGTCGGCGCCGTCGGCAGCACCAGCGCATCGATATTAGCAAAGGCCCGTTCGGCGATACGGCGCAGGGCCTGCAGCCGGTAAAGCGCCGCGAAGGTGTCGGCGGCGGTGAGCCGTGCTCCGCCGGCGGCTATCTCACGCGTGACCGGATGGATCGCGTCCGGCGATGACGCCAACAGATTGCGGATCACCAGATAGCGTTCCGCCACCCACGGCCCTTCATAGAGCAGCCGCGCGGTTTCATAGAACGGTTCGAGATCGAATCCGACCAGCGTGGCGCCGAGCGCGGTCCAGCGCTTGAGCGCCGCGCCGTAGGCGGCTTCCGAGGCCTTGTCGCCGAAAAAGATCAACTGGCCGTCGCGCGGCACGCCGAGCCGCAGATTGGCGGGAAATGCGGAAACCCCCGCCAGCTCCCGGCTGCGCGAGAACGGATCGGCGCCATCGGGGCCGGCCATCGCGCGCAGCGCCGTCATCGCGTCGTCGACGGTGAGCGAGAACACCGAGACGCAATCGAGCGTGCGGCACGCCGGCACGACGCCGGCGGTGGAAACCAGGCCAAGGCTCGGTTTCAGCCCGACGATGTTGTTGAGCATCGCCGGCACCCGGCCGCTGCCGGCGGTGTCCGTGCCAAGCGCCAGCGGCACCAGCCCGGCCGACACGGCCACCGCCGAGCCTGAACTCGATCCGCCCGGGATCAGATCGCCGCGCATCGGATTGTTGGGGATGCCATAGGGCGAGCGCACGCCGACCAGGCCGGTGGCGAACTGATCGAGGTTGGTCTTGCCGATCATGATGGCGCCGGCGGCGCGCAGCCGCGCCACCGACGTGGCGTCGAGCGACGGCATGTAGGCATAAGCCGGACAGGCGGCCGTGGTGGGCAATCCGGCGACGTCGATATTGTCCTTCACCGCGACCGGAACGCCGTACAGCGGCAGCTGCGCGGCATCCTTCGCGGTCAAGGCTTCGGCTTCCGCCACCGCGTCCGCCTCGTCGCGCAGGCTGATGAAGATGGCCGGATCGTTGTGATCGCGAATCCGCTGAAAACTCCGCGCGACGGTTTGCGCAGGCGACAGCTGGCCTGCGCGATGCGCGGCGACAATGGCAGCGACGGTTTCGGTCACGCGCGGCTCCGATCGGGGACGAGTTCAATCGGCAAGTGCGGCAAGGGCGCCTTTCGAATCCAGCAGAGGAAGGGTCGGTTCGCCATGACTCACTGCACTCCGGGAAGGCGGAAATCCATACTCAACGAAGCAAGCGGTGTGCCATTGTGTACATCGGCGCGGCGGTATCCAATTATGAAGATAGTTATTTAAAATCAGACATTTGTAGGATATTCAGGGCGCCAATTGGGCCGCGCAAGCGAGGTCGCGCCCATCCAGTTTGCCTAATTTATGAGCAAGATCGTGTCGCCCCTGCAAGGCGCCCTGCCGGGCGAACACGCCAGATCTCGCCTCGCGCCAAACGCCCCTGGAGATGCCTTAAGGCGATGCTTCTGTCGAAGAGATAGGATACCCAGACTGTAACGAAAAAGAAAAACAACAGAACAACAGGGAGGGCGGCGATGAGGGGTCCAAGGTTTGGTCTGGCGCTGGCGTTGTCGTGCGCCGCATGGGGTACGGCGCAGGCCGAAATTTCCGACAACGTGGTCCGTGTCGGCGTGCTCAACGATATCTCCGGCATCTTCCAGGACACCAACGGCATGGGTTCGGTGGAAGCCGCGCGGATGGCGGCGGAGGATTTCAACGGCGGGGGCAAGAACATCAAGGTCGAGATCGTCTACGCCGATCACCAGAACAAGGCCGACGTCGGCGCGGCGATCGTGCGCAAATGGCTCGACATCGACAAGGTCGACGCGGTGGTCGATGTACCGAATTCGGCGGTAGGCCTCACCATCAACGCGCTGCTGCGCGATTCGCCGATGACGTTTCTCGCCTCGTCGACCGCAAGCTCCGATCTGACCGGAAAGGCTTGCTCTCCGAACACGATCCAGTGGGTCAACGATGCCTGGGCCACCGGCAACACCACGGCGGCGGCGATGATGGCGCGCGGCGGCACCGACTGGTTTTTTCTCACGGTGAATTACGCGCTCGGCCAGGGTATCGAGGCCGAGGCCACCAACTATATCGAGAGGCACGGCGGCAAGGTGCTGGGCTCAGCCAGGCATCCGCTCGGCACCTCCGATTTCGCCTCGCTGCTGCTGCAGGCACAGAATTCGAAGGCCGGGGTCATCGGCCTTGCCAATGCCGGTGGCGATACCATCAACGCGGTCAAGCAGGCCGGCGAGTTCGGCATCAAGTCGGGTGGGCAGAGCCTGGTCGCCTTTTTGCTGTTCATCAACGACGTGCACGGTATGGGGCTGAAGGTCGCGCAAGGATTGCAACTGCTGGAAGCTTTCTACTGGGATATGAACGACGACACCCGCGCCTTCGCCATGCGTTTTAGTGCGCGGCCGGGCATGAATGGCAAGATGCCGAGCGGCAATCAGGCCGGCGTCTATGCCTCGACGCTGGCGTATCTCAACGCGGTGGCCGCGACCGGCAGCGACCATGCCAGGGACGTCGTTCCGCAGATGAAGAAATTCAGCGGCAAGGACAAATTGTTCGGCGACGTCACGATCCGTCAGGACGGCCGCGTCATCCATCCGATGTATCTGTTCGAGGTCAAGAAGCCTGAAGAATCGAAATATCCCTACGACTATTACCGGCTGGTTTCGACCATTCCGGCCGATCGGGCGTTCCGGCCGATCGCCGACGGCGGGTGTTCGCTGGTGAAGTGAGAACGACGGCGGGCGTGGCGTGCAAACTCAGCGCACCACCTTGCTGCTTCCTTGCGTGATCAGCCGCGCCGCGCGCTGATCGCGGGCGTGAATCCACAGCCAGCTGAGGGCGACGCTGAGCCGGTTGCGCAGGCCGATCAGGAAATAGATGTGGGCGATGCCCCATATCCACCACGCGATCGTGCCGCGCAATTTGATGCGTCCGAAGTCGATCACGGCGAGCCGCTTGCCGATCTGCGCCAGGCTGCCGGCATGCTTGTAGCGGAATGGCGGCAGCGTGCCGCCGTTCAGCCGCGCCTTGATGGTTGCCGCGGCATAGCGCCCCTGCTGTTTCGCCGCCGGGGCGATGCCGGGCACCGGTCTGCCGTCGGGGCCGGCGATCGTTACGGTGTCGCCGATGGCGAAGATGTCGGGATGACCGGGCACGGTAAGGTCTGGCAGAACCTCCAGGCGATGGGCGCGATCGGCGGGGGCGTTAAGCCATTCCGCGGCCCGTGAGGCGCGCACGCCGGCCGCCCAGATGATCGTTCTGGCCTCGAGCTTGTTGTCGCCGTAGACCACGCCGTCGACCGAGCATTCGGTGACGGGTTGCCCGACCTTTACCTCGACGCCGAGGCTTTCCAGCGAGGCTTGCGCGTAAGCCGAGAGATCGTCGGGAAAGCCCGCGAGCACCCGCGGCCCTGCCTCGATCAGCACCACGCGTGCCTTGCGGGTGTCGATGTTGCGGAAATCCGGCGCCAGCGTGTCTTTCGCCAGGTCGGCGATGGTGCCGGCGAGTTCGACGCCGGTTGGCCCGGCGCCGATGATGACGAAGGTGAGCAGTGCTTCGCGCCGCGCCGGATCGCTCTCGCGCTCGGCGCGCTCGAAGGCGACCAGGATGCGGCGCCGCAGCGTGGTCGCATCCTCGAGCGTCTTCAGGCCCGGCGCGAACGGCTCCCATTCGTCATGGCCGAAATAGGCGTGGCGCGCGCCGGTGGCGAGGATCAGGGTGTCGTAGGGCAGGGTATCGCCGTCATCGAGCAGCACGCGCTTATTCTGCGCGTCGACGCCGTTCACGTTGGCGAACAGCGTCGTCACCTCGCGGCGATCGCGCATGAGATAGCGGATCGGCCAGGCGATCTCCGAGGTCGCCAATGAGGCTGTCGCGACCTGATACAACAGCGGCTGGAACAGATGATGGTTGCGGCGGTCGACCAGCGTGATCGAGACCGGCGCACCGGCCAGCCGATGCGCGCATTCCAGTCCGCCAAAGCCGGCGCCGACGATGACCACGCGATGCGTCGTTTTCGGTTGCGGCTGCGCTGTCGCCATCTGGATGGACCTTCCGGTTCAGATTTCTCCGTGCGCTTCAAAGCGTAGGCTCTCAAACGCTTGCGTCCAAGCCCGCTTTGCCAATCGACCGATAGCCAAGGCGTATCGTCCCCACGAACGTTTGTCGCATTCTGCGACGCGCCGAGAAGATTTTCACAGGTCCATCTCGGCGACCTGTAGCTCCGAATACGTCGCCCGGTCGCGCCCGTAGCGGGGCATTTGCCCCGGGCAAACATGGTGGTTGCGGCGGTAGATCAGCGTGATCGAGACCGGCGCGCCGGCCAGCCGATGCGCACACTCCAGCCCGCCGAAGCCGGCGCTGACGATCACCACGCGATGGGTCTTGGGCGGTGGCGGTTGCTCTGCAGTCATCAGGGTCGACTCTGGGTTCGAATGCTCCGTACCTCGCATATGTAGGCGCTTCACGATCGAGGTCCAAGACCGCTTTGCCTATCGATCGATAGCGAGCACCTATCGTGAGCGCCGAGGTGTTCCACACCGCTGCGAGTTCTGAAACCGGTCATCGGATCGTGACAACGGTGTCGTGTTCATGCGTGGCGGGGAGCGACTTTGCGCGCGCAGCGCGTGGTGCAAGATCGGCATGCGCACCTTCAAGTTAATATTGACATCGTATCATACTTAAAGTTGTATAATGGGTAATTGGATCGGGGAGGGCACCATGATCAACATGATAGTCGCGCTGTTTCGCGCTCTGTTCGTCGCAGCTGCGCTCTTTGCAGCGTTCAGCTCTGGCGAGGTCGCTTTTGGCCAAAGTCCGACCAAAACCACCGAGCCGCAGTAGAAGCCCAGGACTTGGGCCTCTGCTCGGGCAAATTACCTCGAGGGATTGCTCGGTGGTGAGTCAAGCCGATCTCGAAAAAGCGACCGAGGAAGTCAAAGCCCTCAAAAGGGATATCCCTGAGCCAATTCAACAATTGCTGGTGGCTTGGCTCGAATATTCGAAATACTACAAACATATGCATTACGTAGTTTCCATCGCCATTATTGTCTTTGGCGCACTGGCCACCGCCTTGCAGGATCAGGATCAATGGTGGAAGAAATGGAAGACGATGGCGGCGGTGCTTGCCACCATCTGCGACGCGGTGAATACCACGCTCACGCCCAGCATCGACTTCAAGAAATTCGACGAAGCGTTCGTCGTGCTCAACACGGCGAAAGCCGCCTACGAGACCAATCCTTACGTCACGCTATGCGACGTGGGGAAAGCGGTGGCCTACGGCAAATGCGCTCTATTCACAAAGGCGAATGAGGCGCATCTGAGCAACGGTATGTGATATGAGCGGCATCAGTGTGCGTCGCTTCAACATTCCAGTCGCCATCGTACGATTTGCCTCGATCTGATCGATGCTGCCGGGGGCCTGAATGCGGTGGTCGGTCGTTTGCGTTATTTGTGGCGACACCGTCTGCCAACTCACACATCGCAGCCAGAAGATCCATAAACCAGCACTATAATTCTTGCCATTCACGTCCGTCGCGAACTATGGTGCATGCCGCTGCGGCATGGGCCGAAGGTTCTAAGGGGGAGCAGGCGGTTCGTGCTTGCTGCCGACCAGGGATTTCGCGCACAAAATAAGTCACTTCTGGCGGAGGGGCCTGCGAAAGGGGGCGCAGAGCGCTCCAAGACGGGGCAATTCGTTTGGCTGGCGGCATAAGAAATGAGGAGGGAACGGAAATGAGAACGGCATTCTGGCTTGCGGGCGCGACGGCTCTCGCCCTGGCAAACCCTGCCTTGGCGGGGGATACGATCAAGATCGGGTTTGTTTCCACGTTCAGCGGGCCGACCGCCGTTATCGGCAACGACATGCGCAACTCCTTCGAGCTGGCGCTCGATCATCTCGGCCGCAAGATGGGCGGCAAGCCGGTCGAGGTGATCTATGAGGATGACCAGCAGAAGCCGGATGTCGGCAAGCAGAAGACCGAGAAATTGGTGCAATCCGACAAGGTGGACTTCATCGCCGGCTACATCTGGTCGAACGTGCTGCTGGCTTCGCTCAAGACCGCGGTCGATTCGCAGACCTTCCTGATTAGCGCCAACGCCGGACCGTCGCAGCTCGCCGGCGAATTGTGCTCGCCTTACGTGTTTTCGACCTCCTGGCAAAACGACCAGACGCCGGCGGCGATGGGCCTTTACATGAATCAACGGGGCGTCAAGTCGGTGTTCCTGATCGGCCCGAACTACGCCGCCGGCAAGGACATGCTGGCCGGCGTGAAGAGCACGTTCAAGGGCGCGGTGCTGGGCGAGGAATACACGGTATGGCCGAGCCAGCTCGACTTCTCGGCCGAACTCACCAAGGCGCGCAACTCGAAGGCGGAATCGATCTTCGTGTTCTATCCGGGGGCTGCCGGCGTCCAGTTCCTCAATCAATATGTGCAGGCCGGCATCAAGGAGCAGATCCCGCTCTACACCGCTTTCACCATCGACGAATTGTCGCTGCCGCTGCAGAAGGACAATGCGATCGGCGTTCCCGGCGCGCAGGAATGGGTCAACGATCTGCCGAACGAGCAGAACAAGAAGTTCGTCGAGGACTACCGCAAGAAGTATCCCGGGCTGCGTCCGACCTATTACGGCGCGCAGGCCTATGATGCCGCGCAATTGATCAACAGCGCCGTGGTGGCGGTCAAGGGCGACACCGGCAAAAAGGACGCGATGAAGGCGGAGATGGAGAAGGCGGATTTCAAGTCGCTGCGCGGTCCCTTCAAATACGGCAACAACCACATCCCGGTGCAGAATTTCTATCTGCAGAACGTGATGAAGGATGCCGACGGCACCCTCTCGCTCAAGACCATTGCCACCATCGTCAAGGACGACCAGGATCGCTTCCACGACAAATGCCCGATGAAGTGATCACGGCCCCTGTTCAACACAGCGGCGGCGCTCGCGCCGCCGCTGTTTTCCTGTCGGCACATGTCTTGCAACCCGATAACTTCAGTGATGTCAGTGCTGGCTTCATCCTTCGCGCCGCATCGCGGTGTGATGCTCCGAAAGGCGATCTAGAGTACCCATGCTGCTTGTCGTCGAACAATTCCTGAACGGGCTGCAGTTCGGCCTGCTGCTGTTTCTGCTGGCGGCGGGATTGACGCTGGTGTTCGGCATCATGGACCTCGTCAACCTCGCGCATGGCTCGCTGTACATGATGGGCGCCTATTTCGCGGCGACCTTCGTCGCCTGGACCGGGAATTTCATCATCGGCGTGCTGCTGGCGCTTGGCGCGACGCTTGTGCTCGGCATCGTGCTGGAACTGGTGGCGCTGCGGCATCTCTATGGCCGCGATCATCTCGACCACGTGCTGGCGACGTTCGGCTTGATCCTGTTTTTCAACGACGCGGTGCGCTTGATCTGGGGCCCGGCCGGTCTGGCGCTGCCGCTGCCCGGCTGGCTCACGGTGCCGATTCAGATCGTGCCCGGCGTATTCTATCCCGCCTACCGGCTCGCGATCATCGTGGTTGCGCTCGCGGTCGCGCTGATGCTCTACATCGTCGTGATGCGAACCCGCATCGGCATGCTGATCCGCGCCGGCGCATCCAACCGGGAGATGATCGGAGCGCTCGGCATCAATATCAAGCTGCTCTACACGCTGGTATTCGGGCTTGGCGCGGCCCTTGCCGGTCTCGCCGGGCTGATGCAGGCGCCGATCCTGACGGTTCAGATCGGGATGGGCGAGAACATCCTCATTCTGGCCTTCGTCATCATCGTGATCGGCGGGATCGGCTCGATCCGCGGCGCGTTCGTGGCCGCGATCCTGGTCGGGATGATCGACACGCTCGGCCGGGCCTTCCTGCCCGATTTGCTGCGGCAGATCCTGAGTTCGGCCGCGGCCTCGACCGCGGCGCCCGCGCTCTCCTCGATGCTGATCTATCTGCTGATGGCGATTGTGCTGGTGGTCAGGCCAGAGGGGCTGTTTCCGGCCAACCGGCGATGACCGCTTCATTCAATTCCCGCAACGCGATCGCGGTGCTGATCGTCGCCGGACTTTTGTTGCTTCCGGTGTTTTCGCACGCTACCGGCAACGTCTTCGTGCTGACGCTGTTCACCCGCATCGTCATCTTCGCGCTCGCCGCGGTCAGCCTCAATCTCATCATGGGCTATGGCGGGATGATGAGTTTTGGGCATGCCGCCTATCTCGGGATCGGCGGCTACGCGGTCGGCATTCTCGCGGCCGAGGGCATCGGCTCCGGTTTCGTTCAATGGCCGGTGGCGATTGCCTGCTCTGCGCTGTTCGCGCTGGTGATCGGGGCGCTGTCGTTACGCACGCGCGGCGTCTATTTCATCATGATTACGCTGGCGTTTGCGCAGATGGCCTATTACGTCGCCTCGGGACTGGCGCGCTACGGCGGCGACGACGGGTTGACGATCTACAAGCGCAGCAATTTCGGCGGCCTGATCAACCTGTCGAGCCGCGTGCAGTTTTATTATCTCTGCCTCGGCTGCCTGTTCGGCGGGATCTATCTGGTGTCGCGCATCGTCAATTCGCGTTTCGGCCTGGTGGTTCAGGGGCTGCGCTCCAACGAGCAGCGCATGCAGGCGATCGGATTTCCGGTTAACCGGTACCGGCTGGTTTGCTTTGTCATCGCCGGCATGCTGTGCGGCCTCGCCGGCGCACTGCTCGCCAACAATACCGACTTCATCAGTCCGGCCGTGATGTACTGGACCCGGTCCGGCGATCTGATGGTGATGGTCATCCTCGGCGGCATGGGCTCGCTGTTCGGTCCGGTGCTGGGCGCGATCGTCTATCTGGTGCTGGAAGAATTCCTGTCGCAGGTCACGGAATACTGGGCGCTCATCATGGGCCCGCTGTTGCTGCTGATCGTGCTGTTCGGGCGCGGCGGCATCATGGGGCTGGTCGGGAGGCTTTCCCGTGGCTGAACCATTGCTTCGCGTTGAAAATCTGGTGCGGCGGTTCGGCGGGATCGTCGCGACCGACAAGCTCTCGCTCGATGTCAGCCGCGGCGAATTGCACGCCATCATCGGGCCGAACGGCGCCGGCAAGACCACGCTGATCAGCCAGTTGACGGGACAATTGCGTCCGAGCGCCGGCACCATTGTCTTTGCCGGTCGGGACATCACCCAACTGCCGGCGTGGCGGCGCAGCCAGCTCGGGCTGGCGCGCTCGTTCCAGATCACCTCGCTGCTGCCGGACTTCACCGCCTCCGACAATGTCGCGCTGGCGGCGCAGGCCCGCGACGGCCACTCGTTCCGGTTCTGGGGCAATGCCCGCAAGGAAAAGCATCTCCGCGAGGCGGCGCGCTCCGCGCTCGCCAGGGTCGGGCTCGAACAACGCGCCGATGTCGTGGTGTCGAAATTGAGCCATGGCGAACAGCGCGAGCTTGAACTCGCGGTCGCGCTTGCGACCAAGCCGCAATTGCTGCTGCTCGACGAACCGATGGCCGGCCTTGGCGCCACGGAATCGGCGCGCATGGTGAAGCTTCTTTCGGAGCTGCGCCGGGAGGTCACCATCATCCTCGTCGAGCATGACATGGACGCGGTGTTCGCGCTGGCCGACCGCATCACCGTCCTTGTCTATGGACGCGTCATCGCCTCCGACGTGCCGGCGGCGATCCGCAGCAATGAAGAGGTCAGGCGCGCCTATCTCGGCGACCAGCACGTGGTGACCCGCCATGGCTGATGCCGCGCCTTTGCTCGAAGTCGAGGGAATCGAGACCTGCTACGGCCTGAGCCAGGTGCTGTTCGGCATGTCGCTGCAGATTCTTCCGGGCGAGATGGTGGCCCTGATGGGCCGCAACGGCATGGGAAAAACCACGACCATCCGCTCCATCCTGGGATTGACGCCGGCGCGATCAGGCACGATCCGTTTCAGCGGACATGACGTGCGCGGGCTTGCCTCGTTTCGGATCGCGCAGCTTGGCATTGGCCTCGTCCCCGAGGGCCGCCAGATTTTTCCGAACCTCACCGTGCGCGAAAATCTGGTCGCGGCCTCCGCCAATCGTCTGGGCAGCGCCGATCCGTGGACGCTGGAGAAGATCCACGCGCTGTTCCCGCGGCTCGCCGAGCGCGGCAACAACATGGGCAACCAGCTTTCCGGCGGCGAGCAGCAGATGCTGGCGGTGGGGCGCGCGCTGATGACCAATCCGCGCCTGCTGATCCTGGACGAGGCCACCGAGGGGCTGGCGCCGCTGATCCGCGAGGAAATCTGGAACTGCCTGTCGATGCTCAAAGCGCAGGGCCAGTCGGTATTGGTGATCGACAAGAACGTGGAAAATCTCACCCGCATTGCCGACCGGCACTACATCATCGAGCGGGGCAGGGCGGTGTGGAGCGGCACGTCGGCGAGAGCTGATCGCCGAGCCCGATCTGCAGCACCGGTATCTGGGGATTTGAGCGCGGGCGCGGTACGCCCCGCGTCATTGCGAGGAGCGAAGCGACGAAGCAATCCAGGTCACTATCCCATAGTATGGATTGCTTCGCTTGCGCCCGCAATGACGGCGCTCAAAACATCTCGAAATATTCGCGCTGCTCTATCGTTCCCTCTCGTTCCCTCTCCCCTTGCGGGGGAGGGTTAGGGAGGGGGGTGGCGGCATCGGCACCGCCCGTGTGGACCCCCACCCCCGACCCCTCCCCGCACGCGCTGCGCGCGCGGGGGAGGGGAGCTCACCGCGGTCGCCGAGGCATTTGGGGCCTCAAAACATCTCGAAATATTCGCGCTGCTCCCAGTCCGATACCTCGGCCTGGAAGCGCTCGATCTCGGCGTTCTTGATGTGGGTGTAATAGTCGACAAAGCCCGCGCCGAGCGCGTCGCGGAAGAACCGGTCGTCCTTCAGCGCATCGACCGCTTCGCGCAGCGTCTTCGGCAGCAGCGCGGCCTGCGTCTCATAGGGCGTGTCGGCGGATGGGCCGGGATCGAGCGCGCGGTCGACGCCGTCAAGGCCCGACAGAATTTGCGAGGCCATGTAGAGATAGGGGTTGGCGGCGGGCTCGCCGATGCGGTTTTCCAGCCGTGTCGCGGGATCGTCGGGCGCGCCGAGCACGCGCACCATCACGCCGCGATTATCCTTGCCCCAGATCGCGCGGTCCGGCGCCAGCGAATAGGACCGATAGCGCTTGTAGCCGTTGATGGTCGGCGTCGCGAACACGGCCGAAGCGCGGGCATGCTGCAGCAGGCCCGCGAGATAATGACGGCCGAACGCGCTCAACGCCTCGTCGCCGCCCTTGTTCATGAACGCGTTCTCGCCGCCGGCGCGCGCGACGATCGACTGATGCAGATGCCAGCCGGACGCGAACGCGTTCGGGAGTTTGGGGCGGCACATGAAGGTCGCGTGATAGCCGTGGCGCTGGCAGATCTGCTTCACCGCGCTGCGGAACAGCACCATGGTGTCGGCAGGCTCAAGCCCCCTGGTCGGCTAGAACGTGAATTCGCACTGGCTCGGGCCGAACTCGACCTCGATCGATCGCAGCGGCAGGCCGAGCGCGATGATGTCGCGGCGCACGATCTCCAGCACCGGCTCCATCTGGTCGTAGCGCTGCTCGGTCAGATATTGATAGCCGTGCGACAGCAGGCTGACGTCGGGCGGCTGGCCGGGCTGGCCGGCGTCCTCGGGCGACATTTTTGCATCTTCGAGTTTGAAGATGTGGAATTCAACCTCTAGCCCGGCGACGAAATCGTAGCCGCGCTGCCCAAGCTTCGTGAGCACGGACTTGTAGAGATGGCGGGTTGCGAACGGCACCGGCCGCCCGTCGGCAAAATAGACATCGCACAGCAGCCAGCCGGTGGCGGGCGCCCACGGCAGCACGCGAAAGCTTGTGGGGTCCGGCACCATCAGCACATCGGCGGCGCCTTCCATCTCCCGCATCCCGAAACCGCCGCCGGAGGTGAAGACCGGAAATACCGTGCGATGCGCGGTATCCTTGGCGAACATCGTGGTGGTGATGGTGCAGCCGCTTTCCAGCGAGGCCAGCGCCTCGGCCGCCACCAGCGTCTTGCCGCGCAGGATGCCGTGCTGATCGGGGAACGACAGCCGGATGACTTCGAGCTTCTGTTCCTCGACGATGCGTTTGAGGCGCGTCGCCGCCTCGCGCTGCTCGTCCGACCACAGACCGTGACGCCTGACAAAACTCAACGCGTCACCCCCTCAAAGCGGTCAACGGAATTGATCCGTATTGTTCGTCATTGCGAGCGGAGCGAAGCGAATCCATCGAGCCGCAGAAAGAAAGGATGGATTGCTTCGTCGCTTCGCTCCTCGCAATGACGACCAACACGAATTGACATCGTCGGGCGCTCGCAATGACGAAGAAATGCGATCACTTGACCGCTCTCAGATGCGGCGCCTTGTCGGCGATCTCCGGGGGCACGGGCGCCGCCCACGGCGCGCCGCGGCGGCGCTTGACGTCGACTTCCATCCAGAAGGTCTCCCAACCCCGCGTCGGCCCGATACCGTCCATCGTCGCCGGCCCCTGGATGCTCCTGGCATGGGCGGCGTCGAGGAACATGAACGGCTTCTGGCCGGCTGCGACCTTTTCGATTTCCTGCCGCAGCAGGCGGCGATACTGCACGATCGCCTTGTCGGCGGTGCCGAGGTGCTCGCGGGTGCGGTCTTGGATCGCGCCCATCGATTCCACCGCCCACTGGTCGTGCACGTTGATGTCATTGCCCATGCCGGTATAGGTCGAGTTCGCCTGCTCGTGCGGATCGAACCCGTAATCGTTGGCCTTGTTCTTGCGCGAGCGATAATCCGGCAGCTCGTAGAGTTCGAGGCGCTGGTCGCGCATCTTGTTCTTGTCGACCGGCGTCGAATAGGAGGTGAAGATCGCGTACCAGTAGCAATTCTCGTCATCGATCGGCACGTGCCACTGCGTGATCGTCATCTCCGTGCTCATCGGGATGACGAAGCCATGCGGGAACAATTGATTGGTCACGCGCACATGGGTGCGCTCGTCGTCGATCTCGCGCAGCGCGACCAGCCGCAACCCGTATTCGGTGTGCTCGACATTGATGATGGGCCGGTCATATTCGCGCAGGATTTTTGTCATCGGCAGATCGGTGCCGGCCGAGGCGCCGCGGAACTGGCGGCCGTACGCGGCTGAGGTATCCTCGTCCTCGAAGAAGCGATGCAGGAACGAAGCATGCGACGGGTCGATGCCGACCTCGAGCGCCTGCAGCCAGTTGCAGTTGATGTGGCCCTTGAAGGCGAAGGTGTGGCTGCCGGGCGCCACAAAACAATCGATTTCGGCAAAGGCCGGCGGCTCGCCCTCGCCGAGATAGGCCCAGAGAATTCCGCTTTTCTCGACCACCGGATAAGCGCGCTGTTTGATGCCCTTGCAGAGTTGCGAATCCCTGGGCTCGGCCGGGGTTTCCAGGCATTGGCCCGAGGCATCGAACAGCCAGCCATGGAAGGCGCAGCGCAGGCCGCCGTTTTCCAGCCGCCCGAACGCAAGGTCGGCGCCGCGATGCGCGCAGTGCCGCTCGATCAGGCCATATTGTCCCGCTCATCGCGAAACAGCACCAGATCTTCGCCGAGCAGTTTGACCGGCCGCACCGGCCGCGGCCCCTGCAACTCATCGACCAGCGCCGCCGGCTGCCAGTACATCCGCATCAATTTCCCGCACGCGTCTTTGGGTCCGGTGCGGGTGATCAGGTCGTTTGCTTCCTGGCTCATCATGGCGGTCGCGTCCCTTTCGAGCTGGCGTCCGAGCCATTCTAGCCAACGGGCGTCGCCTCGGCCAGCGCTCACCATGCATAGGGCGTGGCTCTGCGAAGCAGCGTTAACGCGGGACCACGCGATTAGGGGCTCACCCCCGCGCGAACATCCGCGGTTCGCTTTGCAGCACCGGCGCCACCGCGTCGATCAGGCGTGCGGCCGCGGCATCCACGCTGAGCCCCGCGGTATCGACCACGGCGGAAGCCCGGGCGTAGAGCGGCTCGCGGCTGAGCAGGATGTTGCGCAATTCCGCCATCGCCGAGCGGTCATCGGCCATCGGGCGCAGATCGCCCTGGCGGCGCACCCGCGCCATATGCTCTTCCGGTTCGGCCTTCAGCCAGATCGTATAGAACGACGACAGGATCAGGTCGAAGGTCAAGGGCTCGGAGACGATGCCGCCGCCGGTGGCCAGCACCGTCAATTCCTTGCGCGCCAGCAATTGCCCGAGCGCGGCCTGCTCCATCCGCCGAAAACCTTCCTGGCCGTAGAGCGCGATGATTTCGGCGACCGACAGGCCGTTCTGCGCCTCGATCTCCTTGTTGAGTTCGACGAAACTCCAGCCGATTTTTTTCGCCAGCATCTTGCCGAGCGTCGACTTGCCGGCGCCGCGCAAGCCGATCAGGGCGATGCCGGCAAACGACATGCCTCGCTGCGCCGCGCCGCCATGGCCTGCGAGAATATCCTTGGCCTGCGCGATCTGGTTCGGCGACGCTTTCCGCAGGAGATCGCGGATCACGGCCCAGTCCGGCGCCGGCTCGGTGGCGGGGATGAGGTCCTCGAGATGCGCGCCCATCGCGTTCGACACCCGGCGCAGCAGCACGATCGAGACGTTGCCCTTGCCGCTTTCAAGTTGCGCGATATAGCGTTCGGAAATGCCCGAGACTTTTGCCAGCACCTTTCGCGACATGCCGCGCAGCGCGCGCATGGTGCGGACGCGTTGGCCGAGCTGTTCGAGAAAGCCGGTTTCGGGATCGCTATCCTGGGTCATGATCCTCGTATGAAGCGCATTCCATTAGAAACCGGCCTTCAGGAATCATAATGCCGAAGAGGATTGACAGCAAGCGCGCGCGGTGCCTTTCTATGAATTATAATTCTTAAACTCAGGGAGAAGCGTCGTGGCGTGCTTGGGCTTAAGAGATTGGGCTTGAGGGGCGTGGCATGAGCGACACCGGTTCCTACAATGCCGTGACCTGGCTGCTCGACCGCAATGTCGATGAGGGCCGGGCCGGCAAACTGGCCTTCACCGATACCGTCTCCGAGCTGACCTATGGCGATCTGCAGAAGCAGAGCCGCCGCGTCGCCAACATGCTGCGCCGCCTCGGCGTCCGCCGCGAGGAGCGCGTCGCGATGATCATGCTCGACACCACGGATTTTCCGGCGGTGTTCCTCGGCGCGATCCGCGCCGGCATCGTGCCGGTGCCGCTCAATACGCTTTTGACCTCGGATCAATACGCCTACGTGCTGGCGGATTGCCGCGCACGGGTGCTGTTCATTTCCGAGGCGCTGCTGCCGGTGGTCAAGGACATGGTCGGGCGGTTGTCCGACCTCGATCATGTCGTCGTTTGCGGCAACGACGCGCATGGCTTCAAGAAATTGTCCGATGAACTCGAAGGCGAGAGCGACAGCTTCGTGACCGTGCCGACCCATGCCGACGAACCGGCGTTCTGGCTGTATTCGTCAGGCTCGACCGGCATGCCCAAGGGGGTGCGGCATCTGCATTCCAATCTCGCCGCGACCGCGGAAACCTATGCCAGCCAGGTGCTCGGAATTCGCGAGGACGACGTTTGCCTCTCGGCCGCGAAACTGTTTTTCGCCTATGGCCTCGGCAATGCGCTGACGTTCCCGATGTCGGTCGGCGCCACCACCGTGCTCAATTCGGAACGCCCGACGCCGGCTGTCATGTTCGCGCTGATGAACAAGTACAATCCCAGCATCTTCTTCGGCGTGCCGACGCTGTTCTCGGCGATGCTGCATGATGAGGCGCTCAAGCACGAGCGCGGCGGCACACGGCTGCGGATCTGCACCTCGGCGGGCGAAGCATTGCCGGAGTCGGTCGGCAACGCCTGGAAGGCGCGCTTCGGCGTCGATATTCTCGACGGGGTCGGCTCGACCGAGCTGTTGCATATCTTTCTGTCGAACGCGCCCGGCGATATCAAATACGGCACATCCGGCCGCCCGGTGCCGGGCTACAAGGTGCGGCTGGTCAACGAGGCCGGCGCCGAGGTGCCCGATGGCGAGGTCGGCGAACTCCTGGTCGATGCGCCCTCGGCCGGCGAAGGCTACTGGAACCAGCGCAGCAAGAGCCGCCGGACCTTCGAGGGTCACTGGACCCGCACCGGCGACAAATACGTTCGCGACGCCGAAGGACGCTACACCTTCTGCGGCCGCAGCGACGACATGTTCAAGGTGTCCGGCATCTGGGTGTCGCCGTTCGAGGTCGAGAGCGCGCTGATCACCCATCCCGCGGTGCTCGAAGCCGCGGTGGTGCCCGAGGCCGATCCGGAAGGGCTCCTGAAGCCCAAGGCGTTCGTGGTGTTGCGCGCGGATGCAAAGATCGATGGACTGCAGGAGGCTCTGAAAGAGCACGTCCAGCAGAAGATCGGGGTCTGGAAATATCCGCGCTGGATCGAGGTCGTCGATGCCTTGCCGAAAACCGCGACCGGAAAGATCCAAAGGTTCAAACTGCGGGATGGGGCGCGGTAGTGAAGGAGCCGCGATCGTCTCTGCTGGTCGTCCCTGCGAAAGCAGGGACCCATAACCACCGGCTTTTATTGTTATTACCAGCGGCGTTGGCCATGCGGTTTGAACGAGAGGCCGCGGAGTATGGGTCCCTGCTTTCGCAGGGACGACAGCAATGAGGCTGCTCACAGCCACGCTCGGAAAGCCAACGTCGTGCCAGACCTAAACCCCTCCGGCTTCCTCCGCATCGGCGCCGCCGATCTCGAATACCGCATGATCGGGCCCGCGCCCGCTGACGCGCCGACCATCGTCATGCTGCATGAAGGCCTGGGCTCGGCGGCGCTGTGGGGGGATTTTCCGGACCGGTTGCAGCAGGCGACCGGCGCGGGTGTCTTCGTCTATTCACGTGCGGGCTATGGCGCCTCAAGCCCCGCGGCGCTGCCGCGTCCGCTCGACTATATGAGCATCGAGGCGCTCGAAATCCTGCCTAGTCTGCTCGACAACATCGGCTTCCGTCGCGGGCTCCTGCTCGGTCATTCGGACGGCGCCTCGATTGCGGCGATTTACGCCGGTGGCGCGGCCGATCACCGCGTGCGCGGCGTGGTGATGATCGCGCCGCATTTCATCGTCGAGGACATGGGGATTGCTGCGATCGCGGACACCAGGAAGGCCTATCAGACCGCAGGCCTCAAGCCAAAACTGGCGCGCTGGCACAGCGACGTCGACAACACGTTCTACGGCTGGAGCGATGCCTGGCTCGATCCGAAATTTCGCGACTGGGATATTTCCGAATATCTCGCCTATATCCGCGTGCCGGTGGCCATCCTGCAGGGCGCCGACGACCAGTATGGGACAATTCGCCAGATCGAGATCGCCCGGCAAGAGTGCTATTGTCCGGTCGATGTGACGATGATTCCGGGGGCCGGACATTCGCCGCATCGCGAAGCGCCGGAAACGACGCTTAATTTGATTACGGAATTTGCTGAACGCATTTTGTATTTCCATGAAGGCTCGGCAGGCCGAGCCGCCTAAAATATTGGTCATGGCGTTGCGCCAATGAACATTTCTTCCACCGCGGTCAACCTGCCGCTGCCGGGCTGGGCCTATGTGCCTGGCGAAACCGCCGGCGCTGAGGCCGATCACGATACGCTGTGGCAGGCCAAGGCCCTGGTGCCGTCGCGCTTTCGCGACTTCGTTCCCGCGCGGCATCCGGCGCTGCGTTACGGGATTGCGCTCAACGACGCCGGATATTTCTGGGAATCGCAGGAGGTGCTACAGGCGGTGTGGGCGGCGGCGCCGCAAGGCGGACGCGAGCGGATCCTGCTGCGGGCCTGCATCCAGATCGCCAACGCCAATTTGAAGCTTCGGATGCAAAAGCCCCACGCCGCCGCGCGGCTGCTGGACGAGGCGCTGGCGGAGGTCAATGCGCTGGGCGCGCGCAAGGCGACCGCCGCCGGCGACGGGTTTGCCGATAGCTTCCCGACGGCCGCGCTGGCGGCGCTTTTGCTGGCCAAACTGGCGCAGACGACATTGTCCAAGGCCGATTGGGTGGCGATCGGCTCCATTGGCCGAGTATGAAACAAAATGCAGATTTTGTGATCCAAAAGCCTCTGGACCTCGCTCAAAACATGCATTATTGTGCATATCAGACAGGTGAACCCAAAACCTCGCATAGGGATGGTCCATGGCCGGTGAAGATCGCATTCTCGCTGGCGGAGCCAGCTTCATCGATTTTCAGACCGATCCGTCGCGCTACCGGCATTGGAAACTGGATGTCGAGGGCGACGTCGCGACGCTGACGATGGACGTCGATGAGAATGGCGGGCTGTTCGAGGGCTATCAGCTCAAGCTGAACTCCTACGATCTCGGCGTCGACATCGAGCTGGCGGACGCGGTGCAGCGGCTGCGCTTCGAGCATCCCGGCGTCAAGGTGGTGGTGGTGCGATCGGCCAAGAACCGGGTGTTCTGCGCCGGCGCCAACATCCGCATGCTGGCGGGGGCGACCCACGCCCACAAGGTCAATTTCTGCAAATTCACCAACGAGACCCGCAATGGCCTGGAGGATTCATCCGAGAATTCCGGGCAGCGTTTCATCACGGTCGTCAACGGCACCGCGGCCGGCGGCGGCTACGAACTCGCATTGGCCACCGATCATATCATCCTCGCCGACGATGGCGCGGCCTCGGTGGCGCTGCCGGAAGTGCCGCTGCTCGCCGTGCTGCCGGGCACCGGCGGACTGACCCGCGTGGTCGACAAGCGCAAGGTCCGCCGCGACCACGCCGATTATTTCTGCACCATCGAGGAAGGCATCAAGGGCAAGCGGGCTGTCGCATGGCGTCTGGTCGACGAGATCGTGCCGAACAGTAAATTGGAGGCAATTGTCGCCGAGCGCTCAAGGGAATTCGCCGCCGCCTCGAAACGCAACGGCGGCGGCAAGGGCATCGCGCTGGCGCCGCTGAACCGCACCGTCGACGACAGCGGCATCCGCTACGGCCTGGTCAGCGTCGACATCGACCGCGCGGCGCGCATCGCCACCATTTCTATAAAAGCGCCGGACGCGCCGCCGCCCGCCGATATCGACGGCATGATCGCGCAAGGGGCTTCGTTCTGGCCGCTGCAGGTGGCGCGCGAACTCGACGACGCCATCCTGCACTTGCGCATCAACGAACTTCAGACCGCCATGCTGGTGTTCAAGTCGCATGGCGAACGCGCCAATGTGCTGGCCTGCGACGCCTTTCTGGAAGCCAACAAGGCGCATTGGCTGGTCAACGAAATCAGGCAATACTGGAAGCGGGTGCTCAAGCGCATCGACGTCACCTCGCGCACGCTGGTGGCGCTGGTCGAGCCGGGCTCGTGCTTTGCCGGCACGCTGGCCGAACTGGTGTTCGCGGCCGACCGCTCCTACATGCTGATCGGCTCGCGGCAGGGCGACAACCGCAGCCCCCCGACGATCGAGCTGTCCGCGCTGAATTTCGGGCCCTATCCGATGAGCCACGGCTTGACGCGACTGCAATCGCGCTTTCAGGCTGAGCCCAAAGATGTCGCGCGCGCGCAGGGGAGGATCGGCGAGGCCCTTGACGCCGAGCAAGCCGAGGCGCTCGGCCTCATCACCTTCGCGCTCGACGATATCGACTGGGACGACGAGATCAGGGTGTTCTTCGAGGAGCGCTGCAGCTTCTCGCCCGACAGCCTCACCGGCATGGAAGCCAATCTGCGCTTCGTCGGACCGGAGACCATGGAATCGAAAATCTTCTCCCGCCTCACTGCGTGGCAGAACTGGATTTTCCAGCGCCCCAACGCGGTCGGCGAGGAGGGCGCGCTGCGCCGCTACGGCACCGGCCAGAAGGCGCAGTTCGACATGACGAGAGTGTAGAAGTTAGGTCGCCGTCATCCTGAGGTGAGAGCGCTAGCGAGCCTCGAAGGATGATAGTTACCAAGCCAGCATCCTTCGAGACGCGGCGAAGACGCCGCTCCTCAGGATGACGGCGGAGCAAGACGCGATGCACGCCGGAACGACGACAAGGAGCACGCCATGAACGTGAACATCATGAATGTCGATTACTCGACCAAGATTCCCAACAACGTGAATCTCAGCGAGGATCGTCAGGTGCTCAAGGCGCTGGAAGGATGGCACCCCGGTTACATGAACTGGTGGGGCGACATGGGGCCGGAGGGTTTCCAGCAATCGCTGGTCTACCTGCGCACCGCCTATTCGGTCGATCCGCGCGGCTGGGCGAAGTTCGACTATGTGAAGATGCCGGATTATCGTTGGGGCATCCTGCTGGCGCCGCAGGAGGAGAACCGCGTCATCCCGTTCGGCGAGAATTTTGGCAAGCCGGCCTGGCAGGAAGTGCCGGGCGAACATCGCGCCATGCTGCGCCGCCTGATCGTGATCCAGGGCGACACCGAGCCCGCTTCGGTCGAGCAGCAGCGCCATCTCGGCAAGACCGCGCCCTCGCTCTACGATTTGCGCAATTTGTTCCAGGTCAATGTCGAGGAGGGCCGCCATCTCTGGGCGATGGTCTACCTGCTGCAGAAATATTTCGGTCGCGACGGCCGCGAGGAGGCCGATGAGCTGTTGCGCCGCCGCTCCGGCGATGCCGACAGCCCGCGCATGCTGGGGGCGTTCAACGAGGCGACGCCGGACTGGCTGTCGTTCTTCATGTTCACCTATTTCACCGACCGCGACGGCAAGATGCAGTTGCACTCGCTGGCGCAATCCGGCTTCGATCCCTTGTCGCGCACCTGCCGCTTCATGCTGACGGAAGAGGCGCACCACATGTTCGTCGGCGAAACCGGCATCAGCCGTGTGGTGCAGCGAACCTGCGAGGCAATGCGCGCCGCCGGGATCGGCGATCCCTCCGATGTCGCAAAGGTCCGTGCACTCGGCGTGATCGACCTTCCGACCATCCAGAAGAAGCTGAACCTGCATTACACCCTGTCGCTCGACCTGTTCGGCTCGGAAGTCTCGACCAATGCCGCGAACGCCTTCAATGCCGGCGTCAAGGGCCGCTACCACGAGACCCAGATCAAGGACGATCACCGCCTGCAGAACGACACCTATCCGGTGCTCAAGCTGGTCGACGGGCAGATCAAGCGCGTTGACGAGCCGGCGCTGACCGCGCTCAACATGCGGCTGCGCGACGATTACACCCAGGATTGCGTCAAGGGGCTGCTGCGCTGGAACAAGATCATCTCGACGGCTGGCTACGACTTCAAGCTGACGCTGCCGAATGTCGCGTTCCACCGCGCAATCGGCGAATTCAAGGATATCCACGCCACCCCGGATGGCGTGCTGATCGACGATGCGACCTGGAACAGGCGCCGGAATGAATGGTTGCCGTCGACCGATGACGGCGATTTTATCGCGTCGCTGATGACGCCGGTGACCGAAGCCGGTCAATTCGCGCCGTGGATCTCACCGCCCAAGGTCGGGATCGACAACAAGCCGGGCGACTTCGAATATGTGAAGATCGAGACGTGAGGGTTCGCTATTACCCTCCCCTGGAGGGGGAGGGTCGGCTCGCATCGCAAGATGCGAGACGGGGTGGGGTGACAGTCTCTCACCGCGAGCGCTGCCCAAAACGATAGACTGTCACCCCACCCCGCCGCTCATTTCATTCGCGTCGACCCTCCCCCTCCAGGGGAGGGTGAAACGCTCTATTCCCAGCCGTCGCCCGCAATGCCTGGATTGGCATAGACGATGCCGCCATCGACCGCGATGGTCGCGCCGACCACGTAATCTCCGGCGCGTGAGGCAAGATAGATCGCGGCTCCCGCCATGTCCTCATCGGTGCCGATGCGTCCCGAGGGCACGCGCGTGGCGACTTCATCGGCGTTGTCGCGCGCTGCCTTGTTCATGTCCGACTTGAACGGTCCCGGCGCGATCGCCGACACCACGACGTGGTCGCGGATCAGTTTCGCGGCCATCCGGCGTGTCAGGTGAATGAGCCCCGATTTGCTCGCGGCGTAGGAATAGGTCTCCAGCGGGTTGACGAAGATGCCGTCGATGGAGGCGATGTTGATCACTTTGGCGGGCTTCTCGGCGGTGGCGGCGGCGCGCAAGGGCGCGGCCAGCGCCTTGGTCAGGAAGAACGGCGTCTTGAGGTTGAGGTTCATCACCTTGTCCCATCCGCTTTCCGGGAATTCGTCGAAATCCGCGCCCCATGCGGCCCCGGCATTGTTGACGAGAATATCGAGCCTTGGTTCGCGTTTGCCGATCTCGCTTGCCAGCATCGCGATGCCGGTCATGGTGGAAATATCGATCGGCAGTGCGATGCATTCGCCGTCATATTCGGCCGTGAGTTCCTTCGCGGTGGCCTCGCAGGGCGCCGCCTTGCGCGCCGTGATGTAGACCCTGGCCGCGCCCTGGTTGAGAAAACCCGCCGCGATCATCTTGCCGATACCGCGCGATCCGCCGGTCACCAGTGCAATGCGGCCTTTCAGCGAAAACAGATCCTTGAACATGCGATGCTCCCTGATTTTGCCCATGGTTCTGGCCGCGGGGATGAGGGGAGTCAAGAAAGGCCGTTCTTGTCGTCCCTGCGCAAGCAGGGACCCATAACCACCGATGTCTATTGTCGCACTGGCCGGTGGCCCCAGCTCTCGCAACAAGGATATCGTTGTTATGGATCCCGGCTCGCGCTCGCGTTGCTCGCCTGGCCGGGACGACGGCAAATGCCTTAGCCTACGCCGCGTCGACGCGCCTGAAGCCATTCCACATCGCGGTCGCCGCACCCGAGGTCAGCACCGGCAGTACACGCTCGTCCTGATAGTTGCCGTTGAGCGAGACCCGCGGCAGCGCTGTGAGGTGTTCCGCGTTTTCGGGAAACAGCATGCCCGGCCGCGTCGTCACCGCGGTGTTGAATCCGGCCGTCTTCGCCAGCGCGAATTCGCGGCGGCCCGCCGCGAGCCTGTCGCCATAGGGATAGGCAAGATGGAGGACGGGTCGCTGCAGCACATCCTCAATCCGCTTGCGGCTTATCGCCATCTCCTGGCTGGCGATTTCCGCAGGCTGGCTGGCAAGATTGCAATGCGTGATGGAATGCGCGCCGATACCGATCAGGGGGTCGTCGGCGAACGGCTTCAGCTCATCGAAGGACATGCACAGCTCGCGGCAGATCGCGGCTTCGTCGACGCCATGACGCGTGCACAACGCGCCGATTTCGCGGGCAAGATCATGCCGGCCCGGCAAGGCGCGCAGCCAGTCGTGCAAACGGTCGAACGCGGCCTGCTTGGCGGCCGGCGTGGAGGTGTCGAGGCGGGTGGCAACGCCGTCGATCTCGGCTTCGACCGAGGAAGCCCTGGCGATCACCATTTCCAGCGCGATCCACCACAGATGACCGACGCCCTGAGCAAAATCGCTGGCGACATACACCGTGAACGGCGCCTCGAACTCCCGCATCACCGGAAGCGCGAAATCCCTGTTGTTGCGATAGCCATCGTCGAACGTGAAGCAGGCAAAGCGCCGCGAAAAATCGCGTTCGGTCAGCCGCCGGTGCAACTCGTCCATGGTGATGATGTCGATGCCGCGCGAGCGCAGATGCGACAGCATCGCGCGCAGGAATTCCGGCGCCACCTCGAGATGACGATTGGGCTGGAATTCGCCGTCGCGGGCGCGGACGGACATGGTGCAGCATGAAAATGGCGCCGACGCCGGCGAAGATCGGACGGAGCAGATGATGTGCGCCGGTGAAGTAAAGCGCTCCCAGTCCGGCGCGAATGACGTGGTTGCGTAACTGCTTCATCAGGACTGGTTGACCGGTTTGGACGGGTTTTTTGAAGCTAGTGGCAGACCCCTGAACAAACGGTTAGTCGGGCCGTATAGCCCGCCGGACCATTCCCTGTTATTTCGGGTTTGACAGCCCCGCAAGGGTTTGTTTTCTCTCTGTTTCCAGTGCTGCAGGGATGGGCTTTCGCGAATTCGCGCCGGAAGCGCAAATCCGAAAATCAGTACCGGATCATAGTGTTGCCAGTTCCCTTTGTTTTCCGAAGTTCGTGTCAGGGGACGCCACAAGAGTTCACGAACTTCGGAAAACGGGACGCAAGGTCCCGCGGGACAGCGAATGCACGGATTTTTCAGGTGGAGCAGCAAATGGTGGCCGGGCGTGATTCCGCTGGTTGTCCTTTGGGCGATTGCGGCGTGGACGAGTACCGGGCCCGTGGAATCCGACCTTGCGGCCCGAAGTACCGCCGCCCTTAAGGATACCGTGCTCGACAAGAGCAGAATAACGGTCGCCGGCCGCGACATCACGTTTACCGCGGATGCGTTCTCCGAAGAGGGGCGTCGCAGCGCGGTGGCCTCGGTCGAAGCCGTGCCGGGCGTGCGGCTGGTCAACGATGAAACCCGCCTGGTCCCCGAGGCCAAGCCGTTCGTCTGGTCGGCCGAGCGGGACGTGGTCAGGGTCACGCTGTCGGGCAGTTCACCCTTGCCGGCGAGCAAGGGCAAGCTCCTGGAGGCGGCCCGCGCAGCTCTCGGTGGCGTCGAGGTGGTCGATCAGATGAACCTGTCGCGTGGCGCGCCAGCCCGTTTCGACAATGCGGCGCTGTTGCTGGTTGACCAGGTCGGGAAACTGAAGGACGGCAAGATCACGATTTCGGACACCAAGGTCAGCCTTTCCGGGATGGCGCGCGATCTCGGCGGCAGGGAAGCGATCGCGGCCGCCCTGAAAAATCTCCCCGAGGGGTTTTCGGTCGCCGCCAATGAGATCAAGGCGCCGCCTTATATATTCCAGGCCTACAAGGACCCGGTCGCGGTGACGCTGACGCTGACCGGCTATGTGCCCGACAACAGCGTCCACGCGGCGATCGTGGCGGCAGCCGCGCGCAAGTTCTTCAGCGAGAAGGTGGTCGACAATCTCAAGGCCAGCGTCGGGGCGCCATCCGGATTCGCCGGCGCCGTGGTGCCGGCGCTGGGCGCGTTGTCGCGGCTGTCGACCGGTACGCTGGTGGTGTCTGACCGCGAGGTGAAGCTCTCGGGCGACGCCTTGTATGAAACGGCGCCGGCTCAGATCCGCAGCAACCTGGTCAAGGATTTCCAGCAGGGCTGGCAGCTCAAGGCGGAAATTTCGGTGAAGCCTGCGGCAGCGCCGGTGGATGCCACCGTGTGTCAGCAGCTGTTTTCGGAATTGCTCGGGAAGGCAACCATCCGGTTCGTGTCCGGGCGCGCCAACCTTGAACCGGACTCCGCCGGCCTGCTCGATCGTTTGATCGAAACCGCGTTGCGCTGCCCGACCGCCAATATCGAGATCGGGGGGCACACCGACGGCGACGGCGAGAATGCCTTCAACCAGACGCTGTCCGAAAAGCGAGCACAGGCGGTGATGGAGTATCTGGTGAAGGCCGGATTACCCGCGGGCAGGTTCACCGCGGTCGGCTATGGCAGCGCGCGGCCGGTCGCGACCAATGACACCGAAGAAGGCAAGGCGCAGAACCGCCGCATCGAATTCGTGGTGAAGGAATAGCGATGACATATCTGGCGACATTTCATTGGGGCTGGTTGCTGGCGTCGCTGTTGCTGGGGTTCGCGATGGGCTGGATCGCCGTGGTTCATCGCGGTCAGGGCGTGTCGAAGCCGCTTGCGCGGTGGCTGGCGGTGCTGGTGGCGGCACTTGTCGCCGCGGCGCTTGCCCGCGTGGTTCCCGGCCGCGCCGGTTATTGGCTCGACCTCGGCCTCATGATGTTCGCCCTGTATTTGGCCGGTTGCGCGGTGGGATCGTGGCTGCGCGACCGGGTGCTTTCCGGCCATGCGAAGGCGGCCTGAGCCGTGCAGCCTGGCCTGCATGGAGGCCGGGGGTGACTGAAGATGCCCGCAGCTCATCATCGGATGTTCGGTCACTACGTGATGCCTGGTCCAATGGCCGACTTTACGCGGGGGTCGGCCGCCTGAAATCGCGAAAACTTCACCCCTCGCGCGCAGGCTTGCGCGTGACGATTTCGGCCCTGCCGGAGCGAATACAGCAAAACCACGGATTCCGTCGCCACCGATCCCCTAATATATTGAAGGAACGCGTTTTATTCGCATCAAGCGAATTCCACTCCGGCCCAAAACAAGCTACCACATGACGCCGGGGAGCAAGTATGGCGCGGTGGCGGCAAGTCCGCATGGCGCTTATCGTCGTGGGATCGTAGTTCGAGGTCTAGATGCTGGAAGCAATACGCAGGGCGATCTCGGTTCTGCGCCAGAGGCAAATCCTGCACAAGTTGGGCGTTGCGATCAGCGTCACGGTCATCGGGATCGCGTGCTACGTGCTGTATCACATGCTCCGAGGCATCGATGTCGGCGAGGTCATCGAGGCCATCAAGGGGACCGAGCCCCGTTCGATCGCGCTGGCGGCGCTGTTCGTGGCCGCGGGCTATTTCACACTGACCTTCTATGATCTGTTCGCGGTGCGCGCGATCGGCCGAAACGACATTCCCTATCGCATCAACGCGCTCGCAGCCTTCACCAGCTATTCGATCGGGCATAATGTCGGCGCCAGCGTCTTTACCGGCGGCGCGGTGCGCTATCGTATCTATTCGGCCTGGGGGCTGAACGCGATCGACGTCGCCAAGATCTGTTTTCTCGCCGGCCTCACGTTCTGGCTCGGCAATGCCGCGGTGCTGGGGCTGGGAATCGCCTATCATCCGGAAGCCGCCGCGGCGATCGATCAGCTGCCGCCCTGGTTCAATCGCTTGGCCGCCTTCGCCATCATCATCGCCCTGGTGGCGTATGTGGTCTGGGTATGGACGCGACCGCGCAACGTTGGCCGCGGGCCATGGACGGTGGTGCTGCCGGGCGGACCGCTGACGCTGCTGCAGATCGCGATCGGAATCGTCGATCTCGGCTTCTGTGCCCTGGCGATGTACGAACTGGTGCCGGACGAACCCAATTTGGGCTTCGTCGTTGTGGCGGTGATTTTCGTTTCGGCGACGCTATTGGGCTTCGCCAGCCATTCCCCTGGCGGGCTCGGCGTCTTCGACGCCGCCATGCTGGTCGGTCTGTGGCAGATGGACCGGGAAGACCTGCTTGCGGGAATGCTGCTGTTCCGCCTCCTCTACTATCTTGCTCCATTCGTCATATCTGTAATCTTACTGACGTTTCGGGAGGTTATCCTCAGTGCGCGGCTGAAACGCCTGCCGCGGGTGACGCCAGGCGCTGGCGCCGAGCCGAAGCGCGAAGCCGTTTACGTGCGAGAGCGTGGGGATACCGGCTCCTGACGATGCGGACCCGAATGGGATGGGAGCCGGCCTGATGGCTATAGACGATTCTCCTTCTTCCTTCTTTTCGCCGTGGCCGGATCGGTTGAGGCACTCGGCGATCATCCTGCTCGCCGCCGGTCTGGCTCTGGCGGTGCTGGTGGCGTTCGGCGGATTGTCACCGCTGCGCGCTACTGCCGTTTTTGCCTGTATCGCCGCGGCGGCGCTGGTGCCGTGGCGACTGCACAATGCCGCTGCGTCCCGCGAAGATGTCCGCAGGGTCAACCCGGTCGAAACCGCCGCCGTCAGCGCCATCGTCGCCGGCATGCCGGATCCGGCCGTCTTGCTCGACCGCGCCGGCCGCGTCATCCACCTCAATGCGGCCGCCGCACAGCTGGCGCCGGCGCTGCGCAGGAATGAGCTCGCCCAATTCGCGTTGCGTTCGCCCGAGATCATCACCGCGCTCCGCGAAGCCATCGCGACGACGGAAACCCGTCGCGCGACCTATCTCGATCACGTGCCGGTGGATCGCTGGATGGAACTGATCATCACCCCGGTTCCGGTCCCGACGCTGTTCGGCGGCACCGATAAATGCATGCTGATGACGTTCCACGACCAAACGCCGCTGCGTCGGGTCGAGGAGATGCGCGCCGATTTCGTGGCCAATGCCAGCCATGAATTGCGTACCCCGCTGGCGGCGCTGTCGGGCTTCATCGATACGCTGCAGGGACCGGCCAAGGATGACGCCAAGGCGCGCGAACGTTTTCTCGGCATCATGCATACCCAGGCGACGCGGATGGCACGGCTGATCGACGATCTGCTGTCGCTGTCGCGGGTCGAACTCTCGGCCCACGTCCGCCCGGATACGCTGGTGGATATCGTTCCGATCATCCGGCAGGTCGCCGACGGGCTGGAGCCGCTGGCGCGCGAACGCCAGGTCGTCATCGACATCGATTTGCCGGAGGCGCCGGTTTCGATCGCCGGCGATCGCGAGGAGTTGCTGCGGCTGTTCGAGAACCTGATCGAAAACGCGCTGAAATACGGAGCGTCCGGCGGCAAGGTCATCGTCTCCCTCACCTCGGCGATGTCGGGCGAGGGCGCTCCGGAGGTACGGGTCATCGTGCGCGATTTCGGCCCGGGCATCGCGCCCGAGCACCTGCCGCGGCTCACCGAACGGTTCTATCGGGTGGATGTCGGCGACAGCCGCGCCCAGGGTGGAACCGGGCTTGGTCTGTCGCTGGTCAAACACATTGTTAACCGTCATCGCGGCCGGCTTTTGATCGAGAGCGTGCTGAAACACGGCGCCACTTTTACCGCCTGCTTTCCGCAGGCCAAGATCCCGGATTCGACCTGAATCACGCCTCGCGCTGTCCGGAAAGGTTCCGGATTAACATCCAGCTAACCCATATTGCTAACGCGACCTCTACCCGCGGACTGTATTGAAGTCTGCCGGGGAGAGCGAAAATGCAGAAGCCGCTTCCAAATATCAGCCCTGCGCGCCGCGAAGCCGTGGCCGGAACAGCCGATTTCAGCGACGGTGAATTGCCCGGCCGACGCGACCCAATTCGCTGGCTTGTCGGTTGCGGCATCCTGCTGATCGCGGCAATCGCGATCGGGACCGTGATCATGGTCGGCAATTTCCGCGATCAGGCGCTTGAAAGCAGCAAACGCGAGCTGGAAAATACCGTTTGGCTGCTTGCTCATCACTTCGATCAGCAGCTGGGCGACGCTGACGTTCCCCTGAACGACATCATCGCACAGGTACATCAAACCGGAATCGCGTCTGCGGAGGAATTCAGGCGACAGATGTCCACGACCGAAACGCACCTGATGTTGAAGGCCAGGGTAGGCGATTCCCATAAAATCGCTGGCTTCAATATTTATGACGCGGCCGGAGACCTGATCAATTCGTCGGAAGTAGAGGCCGTCCCAGCCGTCAACATCGCCGATCGTGGGTATTTCAGGACTCTCAAGTCAAGCCCGGAGGTGCCACAGCCCCAGATCGAGCTGGTGAAGAGCCGGTTTTCCGGGAATTGGAAAACGCTCATGACCCGCAGGGTGACCGGGCCGGGCGGTGAGTTTCTGGGCGTCGTTTCACGGGCAATTACGCCCGCCAAATTTGAAGAATTCTTTTCCTCGGTGGCGCTGGGAAAAGATGCCACGATTTCCATGTTCCATCATGATGGAGCGAGACTGGCGCGCTATCCCCACGTCGAAGAGACGATAGGCAAGAATTTCAGGGCGGTGCCCGCGGCGGCGGCTTTGCTGGATCTGGAGCACGGCACCAGGCAGCTGATCAGCCCCGTCGATGGCCAGGATCGACTGGCCGCCGTTCAGAGCTTAAGTCGATTTCCGCTGTCTGTTATAGCGACGACGACGGTGGCTTCGGCCCTTGCCGATTGGCGGGCGCAGACCAAATTCATGGTTGTTGCCGCCGGCCTTTCCGCGATCATCATCGCCGTCATCCTGGTTCTGATCGTTCGGCGGCTGTCGTGGCAGCACCAATCAGCGCAGCGTCGGCTGGCGCTGGAAAAGCAGCGTCTCGATACCGCCGTCGACAATATGACGCAGGGCCTGACGCTGTTCGATCGATCCAATCGGCTCGTCGTTTGCAACCGGCGATATATCGAGATGTACGGCCTGTCGCGCGACACGGCGAAACCGGGTTGCGGTTTTCGCGATCTGGTGGCGCATCGAAAGCAAACGGGGTCGCTGCTGGGCGATATCGACGAACATTGTTCCCGGCTCCTGGAGCGCGCGGTGCGCGGGGAATCCATCACCACCAGCACCGCGGACGGGCGTTCAATTCAAATCACCAACCGCCTGCTTCCGGATGGCGGATGGGTAGCCACCCATGAGGATATCACCGAACGGCTACGCCGCGAGACCGACGTCTTTCGGCAGGCCACCGAACTGTCGCGCATCAACATGCAATTCGACGCGGCCTTGAGCAATATGACGCAGGGGCTTTGCATGTTCGACGGCCAGAAGCGGCTCGTGGTCTGGAATGAACGTTATGCGCAGCTGTATCAAGTATCGGCGGATTTGCTGAAGGTCGGCACGCCCCACGACGCGATCATCGCCGATCGCATCTCCCGCGGCATTCTCAAGGGCGAGACAAGCGAGTCCGCCGCCCAGGCCATGATTGCCACACTCGATCAGATTTCGAAAGACGCGACAACCAGCAGGGTCGACGAGTTTGCCGACGGCCGCTTCATGCTCATCACAAGACAGCCAATGGCCGACGGCGGGTGGCTCGCGACGCACGAGGACATCACCGATCGGCGGCGGGCGGAAGCCGAGATCATTCACCTGGCGCGGCACGACGTGCTGACCGGCCTTGCAAATCGCGCGGAATTCAATGCCAGGCTCGAAGAAGCATGCAAGCGCCTCAAGCGGAATGGCGGTGCGGTCACCGTGATGATGCTCGACCTCGATGAATTCAAGGAGGTCAACGACACGCTGGGACATCCTGCCGGCGACCAATTGCTGGTCGAGGTCGGCAGACGTCTGCAGTCCACGATTCGGGAAACCGACGTGCTGGCGAGGTTGGGCGGCGACGAATTTGCGATCATCCAGGAGGGTGAATCCGATCAGCACGAGGGGGCTACTGCGCTCGCGCTGAGAATCATCAGCGCCGTTACCCGGCCATTTGATCTCAACGGCAATCAGGCCAGCGTCGGAGCCTGTATCGGCATTGTGCTGGCCCCGGAACATGAGATTGACCCCGAGGGACTTCTGAAGCGAGCGGATCTTGCGCTCTACGACGCCAAAGCCAGTGGAAGAAACGACTTCCGGGTATTCCGGCCTGAAATGCTCGAGGCTGCCAATACGCAGAAACTGGCGGAAAACGAACTGCGGAGCGCGATCGCGCGAGAGGAGTTCGAGCTTCACTACCAGCCCGTGGTGGACGCCAAGACGCGATTGCTTTGCGGCGTTGAGGCGCTGGTTCGCTGGAAGCACCCGATCGAGGGTCTTGTTGCGCCGGACCGGTTCATTCCCCTTGCGGAATCAACGGGTCTGATAGCGCCGCTCGGGGAATGGATTCTGCGGCGGGCCTGTACGGATGCGACGTCGTGGCCTGCGAACGTCAAGGTCGCCGTCAATATCTCGGCGGTCCAGTTCAAAAAGGGAAACCTGTTCGAGGTCGTGTTGCGCACCCTGGTGGAGACCGGTCTTGCGCCCGGACGGCTGGAGCTGGAGGTCACGGAAACCGCGCTTCTTGAAAACCAGGAAGCGCATCTGACGACGATACGGCAGCTGAAGAACCTCGGGGTCTCCGTGGCGCTCGATGATTTCGGTACGGGATATTCTTCCGTGAGCTATCTGACCAATTTTCCCTTCGACAAGATCAAGATCGACAAGTCGTTCACACAGGGCGTTCTCAGCCGCCGTGATTGCAAGGCCGTGGTGGCCTCGACGCTCGCGCTGGCCCAGGGTCTCGGCACCGTTACCACGGCCGAGGGGGTCGAGACCGAGGAACAGTTCGAATACATGCGGGGCGCGGGGGTAGACCTGGTGCAGGGCTATCTGTTTGGCCGGCCCGTTCCGGTTACCAAGCTCGACCTGCAGAATACATTCCTGCCCAAACAAAGAGTGGCGTAGCCACACCGCCGAATGTGAAACGATCCGCATTTGGCTGCGTGCCAACGCATCCGCGCGGCCCCGCGCTGATTGTCACGCCTGAAATGGCCAGAGCGTTTTCGAGCGAAGTGGATGCCGGTTCGCGTGAAGAAAACGCGTCAAAACAAAAGATTAGAGCGTCGGTTCTGATTCAATCGGAACCGATCTTGCTCTAAGACTTACCCTTCATGCATCGACGAATAAAACCGCGGCGCTTGAAAAACGTCAATTTCTGCCGCTTGGCCTCCATTCGGCACCCCTCCTGTTTCTCCGCCATCAGCCGGCTGGCGGCTGCAATTTCCCCGGGAGATTTTGCCGATGCACGAGGCAATGACTCCGCATCCGCTGCCGATAGGCCAACCGAGACAACAGCGACCGCCGAAAGAACGATGATGCGAAGCATATGATTCCTATCTCACGCGTGGGTGCATGCCGAAGTTCGCCCCACTAGCACGGGCGAAAGAAAAGTAAAACATCGCGGGAATTTCCGCCGAAAGATCGGCTGCGCGCATGATGGTTGCTGTCGCCGGTTCAGGATTTTGCAGCAGCCAGCAGGGCCTGCGCCGGCCATCGCGATGGCGGCCGCGCCGGTCATGGCGTTGAGCGCGCAGCCTCGACAAATCCCGGTCCATTGATGCTGCCGCGACCCCGTTGTCCAATCCATCTAGTTTTCGAGGTCGTTGTGTTTGTGCCGGACCTGACGACAAATATTGCCGCTCGATGACGCTGGTATGAATACGGGCCTGCGCGGTCCGGCCAGATCGCCTTTGTTAAGGTTTGGTGTCTAAGCTCGGTCTGTTTTGACAGAAGTTTTTTTAACGAAGGTTAATTAGATGGCCTCCTCCCTTCGGTCGCTCAAGGTACAGGCCGGCGCCGCCGCCGCCGTGATGTTCACCTCCGGGGTGATTACGGCTGGCGCCCTGTCCTATGACGCCATGAGCAAAACTCTCGATCAGGGCCACAGGGACGTCTTGAAGGCGGCGGCAAACGATGGTCTTGCGGCGCTGGGCGCCGTCGGCGACCGCATGAAGGTGTACTCGGACATTCTCGGCCGTCATCCCGATATCGTCGGTGCATTGCAAAAACGCGACGCCAAAGAACTCGAAGCCGTGACCCTGCGCGAATTCAAGGCCATCCATGGCGCCGATCCTGCCCTGGCCGCGCTGGAGCTGACGGATGACAAAGGTATCGTCCTGCAACGCGGGCATAACCCGGCTAAGCGGGGCGACGACAAGTCCTCCCAGCCCCAGATTCGGATGGCGCTGTCAGGCAAACCCGCCGGCGGCCTGACGGTGTCGCCGACGTCGGGCGAGGCGGCTGAAGACAGCGTCCGGCCCGTCATTTCCGGGGACCACGTCATCGGAACCGTGAAGGTTGGCTCGTATTTCAACGAGACATTCGCCGAAGAATTAAAGAAGCGAACCGGCATGGAGGTCGTCTTCGTCTCGCATGCCAAGGTGACGGCATCGACCTTCGGCAAGGGCATTCCGATTGTCCTGCCGCCTCAGGCACTCCAGACCGCCTCGAACGGTTCGCCCACCACCGTCGATTTCGCCGTCGGCGACGCGCCCTCTCAGGCTCGCGTGGTTTATCTGCCGAGCGACGTCGGGGAAGGAATGACGGTTGCCTTCGTCGCCAGCCTGAAGGAGATTGAAGCGGCGAAGCTCGCATTCGCCTGGTCGCTCGCGCTCAAGGCGCTCTTGGCCCTTGTCATCGTTTTGCCGCTGGCCTTCTTCGGCGCTCGTCTGGCGACAAGACAGCTGCTGCGGCTTGCCGAGGCGATGCGCGAGCTTGCGACGGGACGGCTGGATGTCGTGCTGCCGGGGATCGACCGTCTGGATGAAATCGGCGACATCGCCAAGGCGGTCGAAAACTTCAAGGTGGTGGCGGTCGAGAGGGCCAAGGCCGAACAGGATGAAAAACGTCTCGCCGATGAGCAGGCCGGCGCCGAGCGCAAACTGGCGATGCAGCGGCTTGCCGACGAATTCGAGACGACATTGGGCGCCATCATCCAGGCGGTGTCCTCGAACGCGACCATGCTCGAAAACGCCGCGCATGCGTTGACGACGACGGCGGAAAACACCGAGCGCCTTTCGGCGACGGTTGCTGCGTCTTCCGAGGAAGCTTCGACCAATGTTCAATCGGTTGCAGATTCGGCGTCCGAGCTGAGGTCCTCGGTCCAGAATATCGCGGTGCGGGTCGGCGAATCGCGCAAGATCGCGGACGAAGCTGTCATGCGCGCCGGAAAAGCGGACGCACGCATCGCGGACCTTACCCAGGCTGCGGCTCGCATCGGCGACGTCGTGCAGTTGATTTCGTCGGTCGCGGAGCAGACCAATCTCCTGGCCCTGAATGCCACGATCGAAGCCGCGCGCGCGGGCGAAGCCGGCCGCGGTTTTGCTGTCGTGGCGCAGGAGGTGAAGGCGCTCGCGGCCCAGACCGCCAAGGCGACCGAGGAAATCGAATCCCAGATCACCGGGATGCAGGCGGCAACCAGCGACTCTGTGGGGGCCATCCAGGACGTCAGTGCCACGATCGGTCAGATTTCGAAGATCGCGACCGAAATTTCCGAGGCGGTGCAGGCACAAACGGAAATGACCCACGAAATTGCCCGCAATGTCGGCGAGGCCGCGAAGGGAACGGCCGACGTGGCGTCCATTGTCACGAATGTAAACACCGGGGCGGTTGAGACCGGCTCGGCGTCGACCCAGGTGCTGCAGGCCGCGCGGTCGCTCTCGACCGAAAGCAACCATCTGAAATCCGCGGTCGCGGGCTTCCTGTCGAACGTGCGGGCGGCCTGATCGCGGATTGGCTGCCGGACCATTAGCTGGCAACCTCCACCCGCTTCAAATGCTGTCCCCGGATGGCAGGTGGCAGGCTACCGCGCGGCTGTCATTCCGGTCGTTCATCATCCATCGCAAGCCGAAACGCGCGTTCCAGGCCGGTGAAATGCCGCCATTGCCATGCTTTTCAGGGCCTAAATCATGAAATCCGGCCAAAGGCCTCGCCGGGTTCCCGTCACATGACTGTCATGTAACTGCAATATTAGGTCTATGACGCCACTCTATAGAAGCGGCCTCGGAGCGCGACCGGTCCCACACAGCGCCCCGCTCATCATGGAGAAAGCCCGTGAATTTCCTCAAAACCGTTGTTGCTGCCGGCCTGGTGGCCGCTTCGACATTACCCGTCCGCGCGCTGGATATCTCCGGCGCGGGTGCGACGTTCCCCTATCCGATCTACGCCAAATGGGCCGATGCCTATAAGAAGGAAACCGGCAACGGCATGAACTATCAGTCGATCGGTTCGGGCGGCGGGATCAAGCAGATCCAGTCCAAGACCGTGACCTTCGGCGCGTCCGACATGCCGCTGAAGCCGGAGGACCTGACCAAATCGGGACTCGTTCAGTTTCCGACGGTGGTTGGCGGCGACGTGCCGGTGGTCAACCTCGAAGGCGTCAAGCCCGGCGATCTCAAACTCGACGGCGTGACGCTGGCGAAGATTTTCCTGGGCGACATCAAGTCGTGGGATGATGAGGCGATTGCCAAGTTGAATCCCTCCGCGAAGCTTCCCAAGCAGGCGATTGTCGTCGTCCATCGCTCGGACGGCTCCGGCACCACTTTCATCTGGACCGACTACCTTTCGAAGGTCAGCGCGGACTGGAAATCGAAGGTCGGCGCCAACACCTCGGTTGAGTGGCCGGCCGGCATAGGCGCCAAGGGCAATGAGGGTGTGGCCAACAACGTCGCCAACACCAAGGGCGCGATCGGCTACGTCGAATACGCCTACGCCAAGCAAAACAAGATGACCTCGGTCAGCATGATCAACAAGGACGGCAAGGCCGTCGAGCCCAGTGCCGCGGCGTTCCAGGCCGCCGCGGCGAACGCGGATTGGGAAAAGGCTGACCATTACTACGTCATCCTGACCGATCAGCCGGGCGCCACGTCCTGGCCGATCGCCGGCGCTACGTTCATCCTGATCCATACCCAGCCGCAAGATCCAGCCGCCGCCACCGAGGCGCTGAAGTTCTTCGCCTGGGCCTACAAGAAGGGCTCCAAGATGGCCGAGGAACTGGACTACGTTCCGATGCCGGACAAGGTGGTGACGGCCATCCAGAAGATGTGGACGGCCGAAATCAAGGACGGCAGTGGCAAGCCGCTGTTCTCCGCCTCCAACTGAAGTCAACGAGAGCGGGGGGGCAATGCCTCCCCGCTCTCACATTCGGAAGGCCGGTTCGGTTCGGCTTGCCCGGGTTCCTGATTTTCAGTGAGTGCATGGGAGGTGCAACGTGGTCGATGTGGTTTGGCAGGAGGCCGGGGTGGACGTGCAGGATGTGGCTGAGCGGGCCAGGGTACTCAACAGGCTCCGGGTCGGTGACATCGTTTTCCATCGCATTACCAAGACCGCAGCTTTATTGGTGCTTATGGTCCTTGGCGGCGTGATCGTGTCGCTGTTTCTGGGCGCGCTACCGGCGCTGCAGGAATTTGGATTTGGTTTCCTCACCACACAGAGCTGGAACCCGGTCACCGACAAATTCGGGGCTCTCGCGCCGATCTACGGCACCATCGTTACCTCGCTGATCGCCATGCTGATCGCGGTGCCGTTTGGGCTGATGATCGCCATGTTCCTCACCGAGCTTTGTCCGATGTGGCTGCGTCGTCCCATCGGCATCGCCATCGAATTGCTGGCGGGCATCCCGAGCATCATCTACGGGATCTGGGGCCTGTTCGTATTCGCGCCCTTCCTGCAGCAATATGTCCAGCCGCCGATCATTGCGGCTTTTGAAAATGTACCGGTCCTTTCCACTCTGTTCGCAGGGCCGCCTTTCGGCATCGGAATTCTGACGGCGAGCCTGATCCTCGCGATCATGGTATTGCCCTTTATCACGTCGATCTCACGCGACGTCTTCGACGCGGTTCCGCCGGTGCTGAAGGAAGCCGCATACGGGCTGGGCTGGACCCAGTGGGAAGTCTGGCGCTATGTCGTGCTGCCGTTCACCCGCATCGGCGTCATCGGCGGCGTGATGCTGGGACTGGGTCGGGCGCTCGGCGAAACCATGGCGGTCACTTTCGTGATCGGAAACGCCCACAAGATCTCGACGTCCCTGCTGGCGCCCGGCACGACGATCTCGGCGTCGATCGCCAACGAATTCACCGAGGCGGTCGGCGATCTCTATACCTCGTCGCTGATCGCGCTCGGTCTCATTCTTTTCATCATCACCTTCATCGTTCTGGCGATCGCGCGCTACCTGCTGCTCCGGATCAATCGGAGGATCGGCTGATGGACGCCTCGCTTTACGCGTCGCGGCGCCGCCGCAACGTACTCGCCGCCGTCGCGTCCTATGCCGCGACGTTCGTTGGTCTGACCTGGCTGGCGCTCATTCTCGGGGTGCTGTTTTGGCATGGGTTTGGCGGACTATCGCTTCGCGTCTTCACCGAAATGACGCCGCCGCCGGGAGCGGTAGGCGGACTGCTCAACGCCATCGTCGGCAGCCTGATCATGACGGGATTGGCGCTTCTGATCGGCGCTCCGATCGGCATCCTCGCCGGAACCTACATGGCCGAATATGGCCGCCATACCCACCTCACCAGCCTGGTTCGTTTCATCAACGATATCCTGCTCAGCGCGCCGTCGATCGTGGTCGGCCTGTTCATTTATTACGTCATGGTTCGCCCGATGGGCCATTTTTCCGGAATAGCCGGCGCCGTGGTGCTGTCGGTGCTGGTGGTTCCGGTGATGGTTCGAACCACTGAGGACATGCTGACGCTGGTCCCCGATACCTTGCGGGAAGCGGCGGCTTCGATCGGTTTGCCGCGGTCGCTGATGATCAGGCAGATCGCCTATCGGGCGGCAAGATCCGGAATCATCACAGGGCTGCTGCTCGCGATTGCCCGCATCAGCGGTGAAACCGCGCCGCTGCTGTTTACCGCCCTCAACAACCAGTTTTACAGCACGAATCTGAATGCGCCGATGGCGAGTTTGCCGTCTGTCATATTTCAGTTCGCGCTGAGCCCCTACAAGGACTGGCAGGATCTGGCCTGGACCGGAGCGCTGATCATCACGCTCGCGGTGCTGGCAATGAGCATCGTGGCGCGCTCGCTGACAGGAACGAGGAAAGCATCATGAACGTCGCAACCGCCAAGACCGCGGCTGTCGCCGCGCCACATCCGGGGGACGGTTCCGTGCTTAAGGAAAAGATCGCGATCCGAAACCTGAATTTCTATTACGGGGAGACCAAGGCGCTCAAGGGCGTCAGTCTTCCGCTGTATGCGAACAAGGCCACCGCGTTCATCGGCCCGTCGGGCTGCGGCAAGTCAACGCTGCTTCGCGTTCTCAACCGGATGTATGATCTATATCCCGGCCAGCGTGCCGAAGGTCAGGTGCTGTTCGAAGGCAAGGACATCCTCGACCCCGGGCTGGATCTGAATTTGCTGAGGGCCAGGATTGGAATGGTGTTCCAGAAGCCGACGCCGTTTCCGATGTCGATCTACGAGAACATCGCCTTTGGAATCCGTCTGTACGAGAAACTGCCCAAGTCCGAATTGGACGGCCGCGTTGAACAGGCGCTGCAGCGGGGGGCGTTGTGGAGCGAGGTCAAGGACAAGCTCAGCGCCAACGGCCTCAGCCTCTCCGGCGGCCAGCAGCAGCGGCTATGCATCGCCCGTACCGTCGCGGTGCGTCCGGAAGTGATCCTGTTCGACGAGCCGTGCTCGGCGCTCGACCCGATCTCAACCGCCAAGATCGAGGAACTGATCGACGAGCTGAAGACCGACTACACCATCGTGATCGTCACCCACAACATGCAGCAGGCGGCCCGTGTCTCGGACCGCACCGCCTTCATGTATCTCGGCGAACTCATTGAATTCGACGAAACCAACAAGATATTTACCTCGCCGAACGATCGGCGCACGCAGGACTACATCACCGGCCGGTTCGGCTGACGCGCAAATCGCGGGAGAATTGGAATGCAATCAGACCATACCGCCAAGGCGTTTGACAGCGACCTGCAGGAATTGACCCGGCTGGTCGCGGAAATGGGCGGTCTTGCCGAGCGTATGATCGTCGAATCCGTCGATGCGCTGATCCGGCGCGACGTCGCGCTCGGCCAGCGTGTCGTCGCCGCCGACGCCGAAATCGACAATCTGCAGCGCGTGATCGAGGAGCGCGCGGTATCGACCATCGCGCGGCGCCAGCCGATGGCGGTGGATTTGCGCGAGATCGTCGGCGCGATGCGGGTCGCAACCGATCTGGAGCGGATCGGTGACCTCGCCAAGAACATGGGCAAGCGGGTCGCGGCGCTGGAGAGCGATTTCCAGCCGCTGAAGCTGATCCGCGGCCTCGAGCATATGACCGATCTCGTGCAGTCGCAGGTGAAATCCGTGCTCGATGCCTACGCCGCGCACGATCTGCCCGCGGCGATGACGGTCTGGAAGGGCGACGAGGAGGTCGACGCCATCTGCACCTCGCTGTTCCGCGAACTTCTGACCTATATGATGGAGGATCCGCGCAACATCAGTTTCTGCATCCATCTGATGTTCTGCGCCAAGAACATCGAGCGGATCGGCGATCATGCCACCAATATCGCGGAAACCGTGTTCTACATGATCGAAGGCCAGCAGATTCTCGACAAGCGCCCGAAGGGCGACATGACGACCTTTGCCACGACTGTACCTGGAAATTAGAACACGAGAGAAGGCTACGCACATGAGCGCGCGCATTCTGGTGGTGGAAGACGAGGAAGCGTTGACCACGCTGCTGCGTTACAACCTCGACGCCGAAGGCTATGACGTCGAAACGGTGGGGCGCGGCGATGACGCCGACACCCGTCTGAAGGAGCGCGTCCCCGATCTGATCGTGCTCGACTGGATGCTGCCGGGCCTGTCGGGGATCGAGCTGTGCCGGCGGCTGCGGGCGCGCCCGGAGACCCGTCAGCTGCCGATCATCATGCTGACCGCGCGGGGCGAGGAAAGCGAGCGGGTCAGGGGGCTTGCCACCGGCGCCGACGATTACATCGTCAAGCCGTTCTCGGTGCCGGAATTGCTGGCGCGGGTGCGCGGCCTCTTGCGCCGCGCCAGTCCCGAGCGCCTTGCCACCGTGCTCACCTATGGTGACATCGAACTCGATCGCGAGAAGCGCCGCGTCGCCCGCTCGGGCCGTCCGGTCGATCTCGGTCCGACCGAATACCGGCTGCTGGAGTTTTTCCTCGAGCATCCCGGCCGCGTGTTCAGCCGCGAGCAATTGCTCGACAGCGTCTGGGGCCGCGATATCTATATCGACGAGCGCACCGTGGATGTGCATATCGGGCGTTTGCGCAAACTGCTCAACCCCGGCCGCGAGCAGGATCCGATCCGAACCGTCCGCGGCGCCGGCTATGCGCTCGACGATCGCTTCGCCAAGGTGGAATAGCGGCGATCACGGCACATGGTCGTCGCTGCGGAAGCAGCGACCCATCACCACCATTGCCAATTTTCTCAAAAGCGCTGCAGCCGCAGTGGGAGATAACCCCGAACATCGGTGGTTATGGGTCCCCGCGTGCGCGGGGACGACATCAATGAAGGCGGCGCTCTAGCGCGCCGGCTTCGGCGGCTGGCGGCGACGGTCGCTGGCCGGCTGATAGGCGATCCGCGAGTGGTGCGCGCAATAGGGCAGGCTGGTCAGCGCCTTGCCGCCGCAGAAGAAGAATTCCGAACTGGAGGGGTCGCCGATCGGCCAGTGGCAGGTGGCCTCGTTCAGTTCCAGCAGCGACAGCCGCTGGCTCATCGGCACGACGTTGTCATAGGCGACCGGATCCGGCTCCAGTTCGACTTCGAAGGCATGGGCCAGCGCGGTATTGCCGCGGGAGACCGGGCGCGACACCCGCATCATGTGCTGGGCCGGACGGGCCTTGCGCTGGCGCGGCGCCGCCGAAGACGGACTCTTGGCGCGGCCGGACAGGCCGAGCCGGTGGACTTTGCCGATCACGGCGTTTCGGGTCACATTTCCGAGCTCCGCGGCAATCTGGCTCGCCGACAGCCCGGCTTCCCAGAGTTTCTTCAGCTGCTCGACGCGATCGTCAGACCAAGTCAATACCGTCATCGCATTCTTTCCTTCGCTCGCGCCGGCCGATTTCGGGGTAGCGCTGCGATGCCAAAGCTCTAAAAAATCCCTGCCAGCAGAATCCCTTAGCCCTCGCCGGGCGCGGAAAGCGCGCCCGAACGTTTACGCCTAACAGTTGAGACTTAGAGGAACAGTACTACCGCACGAGATGTCGTACCCGACAGGAAAGAAGCTACAATATGGCGTGACTCCCGCGCAAGAGTAGGCGTGGGTGCGTCCACATGTTCCGTCACTTAAGGCTTGCAATGCGATCTTTCCGCGACACCGGGTGTTTACGGGGCTCGCCACCGCGCAACTGGTTGACAGTTATCGCCGTGCGCATAGAATAGTTCCACGTGCCGCCCCTAAAAGGCGGCACGTTTTGTTTTCCGGGACGGGCTGTCGATGCGATGGCGCCAATGCGCGCATTGCGGCCGGTCCCAACCCTCACTGGGATCTTAAGCCAGTGCCCTCTGCTTTCCGAAGTTCGTGGAAGGGGCCGCTGCGATACGATCACGAACTTCGGGAAGAGGGCACTGGTGGTTATCATGACCAAGAGCGCGACGTCGCATCTGCTTCCGGTATTCGCCAGGGTCGATCTCGGTTTCGAGCGCGGCGAAGGGGCGTGGCTGATCGCGACCAACGGCGAGCGCTATCTCGATTTCACCTCCGGCGTCGCGGTGAATGCGCTGGGCCACTGCCATCCGCATCTGGTCGCGGCCCTGCAGGAGCAGGCGACGAAGCTGTGGCACATGTCGAACCTGTTCAAGAGTCCCGACGGCGAACGGCTCGCGGCGCGGCTGTGCGAGGTGAGCTTCGCCGACTTCGTGTTTTTCGCCAATTCCGGCGCCGAGGCGATGGAATGCGCGATCAAGATCACGCGCAAATATCACGCCGCCAAGGGTCACCCCGAGCGCTACCGGATCATCACCTTCGAGGGCGCGTTCCACGGGCGAACGCTGGCGACGCTGGCGGCCACCGGCTCGGCCAAATACCTCGAAGGCTTCGGCCCGCCGATGGATGGTTTCGATCAGGTGCCGCTTGGCGATCTCGATGCTGTCAAAAAAGCCATCGGCCCGCATACCGCCGGCATCCTGATCGAGCCGCTGCAGGGCGAGGGCGGCGTGCGCGCGGCCCCTCACGCCTTCTTCAAGGCGTTGCGCCAGCTCTGCGACGACAAGGATATGCTGTTGATCTTCGACGAGGTGCAGACCGGCATGGGCCGCACCGGCGAACTGTTTGCCCACAATCGCCTCGGCGTCACGCCGGACGTGATGCCGCTGGCCAAAGCGCTCGGCGGCGGCTTTCCGATCGGCGCGTGCCTGGCGACCGCCGATGCCGCGGCCGGCATGACGCCGGGTTCGCACGGCTCGACCTTCGGCGGCAACCCGCTGGCGGTCGCCGCGGCCAATGCCGTGCTGGACGTCATGCTGAAGCCGGGTTTCTTCGAGCACGTGCAGAAGATGTCGCTGCTGCTCAAGCAGAAGCTCGCGTCCGTGGTCGATCGGCACCCAGGCGTGCTGGCCGAAGTCCGCGGCGAGGGGCTCTTGATCGGCCTCAAGGCGGTGGTGCCGTCGGCCGATCTGGTGACGGCGCTGCGCGCGCAAAATCTGCTCACGGTCGGCGCCGGTGAAAACGTGGTGCGGTTCCTGCCGCCCCTGATCGTCACCGAGACCGAGATCGAGGAAGCGGTACAGCGGCTCGATCGCGCCTGCACGGCGCTGTCCGGCGATCAGTTGAAACGGGCGGCGGGGCGATGAGCAAGGCATTGCGTCATTTTCTGGATTTGAACGAACTCCCGACCAAGGAGCTGCGCAACATGCTCGCGGCCAGCGTCGCCATGAAAGCGAAGCTGAAGGCCTCGAAGAGCCAGGGCGAGAAGCCGAAAAGGCCGCTCGAAGGCAAGACCCTGGCCATGATCTTCGAAAAGCCGTCGACCCGCACCAGGGTGTCGTTCGACGTCGGCATGCGCCAGCTCGGCGGCGAGGCGATCATGCTGACGGGGGCGGAAATGCAGCTCGGCCGCGGCGAGACCATCGCCGATACCGCGCGCGTGCTGTCGCGCTACGTCGACGCCATCATGATCCGGATTCTCAACCATGATGCGCTGCTCGAGCTTGCCGCCCACGCCACCGTTCCCGTGATCAACGGGCTGACCCGGCGCTCGCATCCCTGCCAGGTGATGGCGGACCTGATGACTTTCGAGGAGCATCGCGGTCCGATCGAGGGCCGCACCGTGGCGTGGACCGGCGACGACAACAATGTGCTGGCGTCATGGGCGCACGCGGCGGAGCGGTTCAAGTTCAAACTGAATGTCGCGACCCCGCCCGAGCTCGCGCCGAACAAGGCGATGCGGGACTGGATCAAGGCGACGGCCGCGCCGATCGTGCTCGGCAGCGATCCGGAAGCCGCGGTACGCGGCGCCGATTGCGTGGTCACCGATACCTGGTTCTCGATGGGCGACAAGGACGGCGAACATCGCCACAACCTGCTGAAACCCTATCAGGTCAATGCCAGGCTGATGGCGCTGGCCAAGCGCGACGCGCTGTTCATGCATTGCCTGCCCGCCCATCGCGGCGACGAAGTCACCGACGAGGTGATCGACGGCCCGCAATCGGTGGTGTTCGACGAGGCCGAAAATCGCCTGCACGTGCAAAAGGGCATCCTGGCGTGGTGTTTCGAGGCGGTGGGGTAAAGCGCGCGCAAAAATACCATCGTCGTCCCCGCGAACGCGGGGACCCATAACCACCAGCGTTATTAAAGCAAAGCTGGAGCCGCGGCTTGATGCAACAATGGCCATCGGTGGCTATGGGTCCCTGCTTTCGCAGGGACGACGGAAACCAGTGCCCCCTTTCGTTTCGCGACCGCCGACCCCAGATAATGCGCCATGACCTCACAATTCCCCGACATGAAAAACCTGCCTCAAACCCCGATCCGCGCACCGTCGGCGGTTCCGGTCGATGACGCGGTGCTGCCGTTCGAGGTTGCCGAACTCGATCTGCGCGGCCGCCTGACCCGTCTCGGTCCCGGGCTCGACGATCTCCTGGCCAAGCACGATTATCCGCCCCCGGTCGGCCGGCTGCTCGGCGAGGCGATCGTGCTGACGACGCTGCTCGGCTCGTCGCTGAAATTCGACGGCCGCTTCATCCTGCAGACCCAGACCGACGGTCCGGTGTCGTTTCTGATCGTAGACTTCCAGGCCCCGGATCGCCTGCGCGCCTATGCGCGCTTCGATGCCGGCCGGCTCAAGGACGGTCAGGATTCCGGCGCGCTGCTCGGCAAGGGCCATCTGGCCATGACCATCGATCAGGGGCCCGACATGAGCCGCTACCAGGGCCTGGTGGCGCTGGAGGGCGGCAGCCTGGAGGACGCAGCCCATGAATATTTCCTGCGCTCGGAACAGATCCCGACGCGGGTGCGGCTGGCGGTCGGCGAGGAGTGGCGCGGCGGCGACGGCGGCCCCAGACGCCGCTGGCGCGCCGGCGGCCTGCTGCTGCAATTTCTTCCCAAGGCGCCGGAGCGCGCGCGGCAGCCCGATTTGCATCCGGGCGATGCCCCGGAGGGCGTCGTTGCCCACACGGTCGCGGAAGACGATGCCTGGATCGAAGGCCAGTCGCTGATCTCGACGGTCGAGGATGTCGAACTGATCGATCCCGACCTGTCGGGTGAGCGGCTGCTCTACCGGCTGTTTCACGAGCGCGGCGTGCGGGTGTTCGCGCCGCTACCCCTGCGCGCGCAATGTTCCTGTTCGCGCGACGCGGTGTCGGCGATGCTCAAGAGCTTCGCGCCCGATGACCGCGCCGCCATGGTCAAGGACGGCAAGGTGGTGGTGACCTGCGAGTTCTGCTCGTCGGTCTATCAATTCACGCCGCACGAAGCGGGCGCGGAGCAGGACACCTGATCAGGCGGTTGCCGTCGGGGCGGCTTCACTGGCGATGCGTTGCCAGAGCGAGCGCACCATGTCCTTCATGACCTGCGCGTCCTGCCAGCGGTCCGACAGTTCGGATCCATCGGGTCCGGTGATGGCGTAAGGCGGCGGACCGAGTTCGCACAGGAAGGTCAGCACCGCGTCCGGCTTCGCCCGTTTCCGCCACGAGCGGATGGCGTATTCCCACCAGTCCATGAACAGGGCGACCCAGCCCTGGTGCTGCGGAAAGCCCAGCGAGATCTGCACCTGCTCGCGGCTCGCGATCCGCCCGTGGATGCCCCAGGAATTGTCCAGGATGCGGTGGATCATGGCGTGATTGACGTCGTCGACCGGCCAGGCGAATTCGCGCCCGACCAGATAATGCGAAACGTCCGCGGTGAGTTTCAGATCGGGAAAACAATCCAGCAATTGCAAGGTGAAGAACAGGTCGGTGGTCATGCGGTCGCGGTGGGTTTCCACATGCAGCGCGATGCCGGCCTGATCGGCGAGCCGCCGCCAGCCGTCGAGCAGCGGAATGCATGGCTCGATCCGCTGTGGCCGCACGTTCGGCTGCAGATTGACGTGGTCGGCGCCGAGCTTGGCGACCAGCTCGAGCACCGGTTTCAAGTCATCGACAGAGGTCGGATAGCACTGCGCCTGCCAGATCATGCCGTGCTGGCGCAGGAAGGAGGTCGCCTCGGTGGCGAAGGCCGGATCGATGAACCGGACACCGGCGCCGTCGAAGCCGGCATCGCGGATCATCGCAAGCTGCCTCTCGAGCGGCCACTCGATTCCATCGGCCCGCCGCCGCTCCATCGCCCAGAGCGACTGCAGGACGCGAAACTGTTGCGCCATCGCCTAAGCCTGGATCGGCACAGCCACGGCCTGGAGCCTGCCATCCACGGTATTATCGACCGTGATGCTTTCCTGGTAGGTCTCAGGCCCTGCCCAGATCGCAAGCGCGGTTAGACCAGACAGGATGGCTGCGTAGCATGCCACCGGCCACCAGGTTCCGGACCATGCCACCAGCGCGGTGGCCACGAAAGGCGCCGGACCGCCGGCCAGCAGCGAGCCAAGTTCGCGGGCGAAAGCAAACCCGGCAAAGCGCCGCTGCGGTGGGAACAGTTCGGCGAAATATGCCGCCTGCGGGCCGAACATCGCCGCGGTCACCACCGCCCGTGCGATGACGAAGGCGACCGCGATCCAGATCCACTCCTTGGTTCCGACCAGCAGGAAGAACGGGTAGGCAAACACGACACCCGCGAGCGCGCCGAACATGTAGACCGGGCGCCGTCCGATGCGATCGGAGAGCGTGGCAAATCCCACGATGGTGAACAGCTCGAAGACGAAGGCGAGCATCAGCGCGCTCAGCGCATCGGCCCTCGGCACGCCCAGGGTATTGACGACATAGTTGAGGCCGAACACGGGAAACAGGTAACCGAGACCGTTTTCGGCCAGTCGCGCGCCGAGCACGACCATGAAATTCCGCGGATGGCGGCGCAGCGCTTCCATCGCCGGATTGCGTTCGACCTTGCCGCGCGCGAGAACCGCCTCGGTGAAGACCGGGGTTTCCGCCACTCGCAGCCGGACGAAAATGCCGATCAGGATGAGCAGGAAGCTCGCCAGGAACGGCAGACGCCAGCCCCAGGCCATCAGGTCGTCGCGCGGCAGCAGCGTGACCAGCGCGAAAGCCCCGGCCGCAAGCAGGTTGCCGACCGACACGCCGAGCGGCGCGAAGCTGCCCCAGAAGCCGCGGTGCTTCGGCGGCGCATTCTCGACGAGGTAAATCACCGCCCCGCCATACTCGGCGCCGGCCCCTAACCCCTGGACGACACGCAATGCGACCAGCGCCAGCGGCGCCCAGTAGCCGATCTGGGCGAAGGTCGGCAACAAACCGATCGCGGTGGTGCCGATGCCGATCATCAGCAGGGTCGCCACCAGCACCGGCTTGCGGCCGAACCGGTCGCCCATGATGCCGAACAGGATGCCGCCGATCGGCCGCACCACAAAGCCGACGCCGAAGGTCAGGAAGGCGAGCATGGTGCCGACGATCGGGTCGCTCTTCGGAAAGAACAGATCGCCGAACACCAGCGCCGCGGCGGTGCCGTAGAGGAAGAAGTCGTACCATTCGAGCGCGGACCCGACACTGGCCGCCAGGATAACGCGCAGCCGCGCGCGGGTCGCACTATCGGCCTTGATCTCCGTCATCGTTTCCCCCGTTTTGCTTTTTTGTCATTTTGTTTTCTTTGATCGAATTGTTTTTTGATCGAAGCAGGCGGCATCCGCGCGTAGCGCGGACGCTCTGGCGAAGATTACGCCGCGCGGGTGAAGTAGGATTTCTTGGCCGCCGACTGCGTTTCGTAGATCGATCCCTGCCGCTTGGCCGGGGGCAACGGCATCCGCACCGGAACCTCGGTCAGGCGCGGCGTCACGACGACATCGCCGGACAGCAGACGGCCGTTGAACTCGTCGAAATCCTTGACCCCCATCAGCGGCCAGGCGTCGCTGGCGGCGACTTCATAGAGCAGGAGATTGCGCGAGCGATCCGAGGTGTTGAGCGCCGATCCGTGCAGCGCCCGCACATGGTGGAACGACATGCTGCCGGCCCGTCCCATGCAGGGTACCGCGCGCTCGATCTCGCTCTTGATCGTGTCGGGGTCGATTAACCCGGCGAAACAACCATCGTCGCCGTGGTGATTCCAGATCTCGCCGGTATGGGTGCGGGGGGTGACCAGCATCGGCCCGTTGGACAGATCGGTATCGTCCAGCAGCACGCCGATCGCCAGAATGTCGTCATTGGTGTGCGGATAGAACGCCCAGTCCTGGTGCCATTCCACCGGAGATCCGTAATGCGCCGACTTCATGTTCAGCTTGGAGCCGTGCAGGCGCAGTCCGGGGCCGATCAGCTTGGTCAGGATGTCGAGCACGGCGGGTGAGCGCACGATCTCGTCGAATATCGGGTGCACCTTTTGCGGCGCCTTGATGCGGCGGACCTTCGGATTTTCGGCGGTGTGGCCCGGCTCGAGATCGTAGACGTCGGTGTGCTCCAGCGTTGCGGCCGAGCCTGCGACCAGCTCCGCGATCACCTTGCGCACCTCGGCAAGTGTCGCCGCGCCCAGAACGTCGGGGACGATGACCACGCCGTCGCGCTTGTAGGCCTGCACATCCTGTTCCGAGATCATCGTGGGCTTCTCCTTGCCTCGCGGGAGGGCTGCTGCTTGGCGGGGCCTGGTACCCGCCGATTTTCTTCCTTTGGGCCGCCGGAAATGATAGCGTTGTCATCGAGCATTTTGGCTCACTTTCAGGTAATGTTAGCGCTGTCATTGATCTAGCGCAAGGCGCACTCATTTTTTTCCCCGTGGGGGATTCCGGTAGACTGACCAGAAATGAACCCTGCCGAACCCAGCGAATCCCGTTCCGCCCCGACCCTCTCCGCCGTCGCCAAATTGGCCGGCGTGTCGTCGATTACCGTCAGCCGCGTGGTGCGGCTGCCGGATCTCGTCGCGCCGCAGACCCGTGGACGGGTCGAGGCGGCGATGCGGCAATTGGGCTATGTGCCCAATCTCGTGGCCGGGTCGCTGGCGAGCAGCCGTACCAGCTCGGTCGGCGTGCTGGTGCCGACGATCGCGAATTCGATCTTCGCCGATACCGTGCAGGGCCTGTCCGACGAGCTGGAGCCGCTCGGCTACGCCGTGATCCTGGCGCAGTCGCGCTATGACGATGCGAGGGAAGATCACATGCTGGCGGCGTTGCTGTCGCGCCGCCCCGAGGCGATCATCATGGTGGGATCGCCCGCAACAGAAGATGGCACGCGGCTGCTGCAGCGCGCGGGCATTCCGGTGGTCGAGACCTGGGATCTTCCGGCGACCCCGATCGATGCGGTCGCCGGTTTCAGCAATTATGCGGCCGGCGTTGCGGTCGCGCGGCATCTGGTGGCGCAGGGACGGCAGAACCTGGCCTTCATCGGCGGCGAAGATCCGCGCGGCACGCGCCGCTGGCTTGGATTCAGGGACGCCGCGCTGGAGGCCGGCGCGACATGTCCGCGCCGCCTGATCCTGGAGCGCAACGCGTCGGGCAGCGTCGCCGCGCTCGCGGAGCTGCCGGGCGTCGACGCCGTGTTCGCGGCCAACGACGCCCACGCCATCGGCTTCATGTCGGGGCTGCGACGGGCCGGATTGCAGCGCCATGGTTCCGCCGCCGAGCAGCCCGTCGCCGTCATCGGCCTCGGCGATCTGGAGATGGGCCGGCTGATCGAGCCCAGCCTGAGCACCATCCGCGTGCACGGCGACGCCATCGGACGAACCGCCGCGAAGCTTATTCTCACGCGCACCGGGCCGCGCCACATCGACCTCGGCTTCGAGCTCGTGCTGCGCGACAGCGGCTGACCACCGTCGCTACCGGGAAGCTGGCGTCGACCCAGCAAGAATCAGAGCACTGCCCGACGGGCAAATCACGCAAGACAGGCAAATCATTTAGCAAGCTGTCCAGTCCTCTCGCGGAAAAAATTCGGCTTTCGCCGTCGGGCAAATCATCTTTACAAACTCGCCCCGTCCCGCCTCGACATGAGGGGCGCTCGCGATCGTCACGAACGCGGGGCGGGATGCGGTGGACGCGGATAGCGCCTTTGACGAATGGCGTTTGAGGCGGACGGCGAAGTCGTGTGGTCCTGATGCCCCGACGCCGGCATCAAGTTCGCGCTAGGGAGCGCGGGCGACGGGGGCAAGAAAGCCCGGTCCCCGGGGAGAGCGCGCTATAAGCCGTAAACCATTGCGCGGGGAATGCCGGGTGATTCCGGTGTGACCTGACTAACGCGTGTGCGTTCTGCTACTCACCTTGCACACGCGGCTATCGGGCGCATCGGGCGCCCGGCATTCCCTGCGCCCTCTGTTTGGAGGGCGGAACGAGCAGGCCAAAACTCGCGCGAAACGCGCGGCGAGATCGCGAAGATGTGTCCCGCCGTCATTGCGAGCGCAGCGAAGCAATCCACTTCTACCGCCCTGTTGCTTCATGGATTGCTTCGCTGCGCTCGCAATGACGGATTGGAAGCGCCTCGAGTCCTTGGCTGTTTGAAAATTGGAACGGAAAACGCCGTGAACGATTTCGCCACTCCTTACCCTCCCCTGGAGGGGTCGAGACGAGCGAAGCTCGCTCTCTGGGTCGACGCGAAGCGGCGGGGTGGGGTGACGGTCTATCCAAACGATCAGTGTCCGTGTTGAGAGATCACCCCACCCCGTCTTACATTTCGCTGCGCTCTATGTGAGCCGACCCTCCCCCTTCAGGGGAGGGTGAAAGAAGTCTCGCAGCCCGGCAATGACGAAGCGGCCAAACGAACAATGCGCGTTGCGCTCAGTTCAACACACGTTTGTTATCGGGGCTGTCGAGCGAGAAGGTCGGCACGTCGATCTCGAACTTCTCGCCGCTCTCGCTGACCATCTGATAACGCCCGGTCATGAAGCCCGACGCGGTCGGCAGCGGCACGCCGCTGGTGTATTCGAAGCGTTCGCCCGGGGCCAGCACCGGTTGCTCGCCGACCACCCCTTCGCCGCGGACCTCCTGCTTGCGCCCGGTCGCATCGGTGATGATCCAGTGCCGGGTGCGCAGTTGCACCGTCTCGGCGCCCGAATTGGTGATGACGATGGTGTAGGACCAGAAATACTGACGGCTTTCGACCGACGAGCGTTCCGGCAGGAAGTTCGGCTCGACGGTGACTTCGATCTGGCGGGTGACGGCGCGGTACATGCGAGGCTGATCTTTCGGAATCCTTCGCCATCATAGCCAATAGTTCCGGCAGAACCAATCGCCGGGCCGGCATCGACAGTCCCTTCCGATCGGTTCCATCGTCGTTTCACCACAGTTCTGACCTATCGCGCGGGCGCTTGCGGGCGCAACTTGCCTGAAGCCCAGAGGCCTATACTATCGCGACGCGGGCCTGTAGGCCGCCTGCCCAAGACGGTGCCAGATGACCTCATTAGCCGACCGAATAGCCGGACCACCGCTGGCGGCCCCAGCGGACGTAGTCGTGGACGACATTGCGCCCGCCGCTGCCCTCCCGGCGATTTCGCTGCCGGTTGCCGGCGAGCGCGAACTGCGGCTCGATCTGTTCCGCGGGCTGGCACTGTGGCTGATCTTCATCGATCACCTGCCGCCCAATCTCCTGACCTGGCTCACGATCCGCAACTACGGATTCAGCGACGCCACCGAAATATTTATTTTTATCTCGGGCTACACCGCCGCCTTCGTGTATGGCCGCGCGATGCGCGAGGCCGGCTTCGTGGTCGCGACCGCGCGCATCCTGCGGCGGGTCTGGCAGATCTACGTCGCGCACGTGTTTCTGTTCACGATCTTCCTTGCGGAAATTTCCTACGTCGCCACCAGCTTCGAGAACCCGCTGTACTCGGAAGAAATGGGCATCATGGATTTTCTCAAGGAGCCGGACATCACCATCGTCCAGGCACTGCTCCTGAGATTTCGTCCGGTCAACATGGACGTGCTGCCGCTCTATATCGTGCTGATGCTTTTCCTGCCGTTGATCCTGTGGCTGATGAAGCGCAGCGCCGACCTGACGCTGGCGCTGTCGGTCATGCTCTATGCCGCGACCTGGGAATTTGATCTTTATCTGTCGGCCTATCCGAACGGGGTCTGGGTCTTCAATCCATTCGCCTGGCAATTGTTATTCGTGTTCGGTGCGTGGTGCGCGCAGGGCGGCGCCAAGCGGATGTCGCGGATCCTTTCCTCGCCGATCACGTTGTGGATTTCGTTCGGCTATCTGCTGTTCGCGTTCCTGGTCACCCTGACGTGGTACTGGCCGCAGCTCAGCCATCTGATGCCGCGCCGGCTCGAGCAATGGATGTATCCGATCAGCAAGACCGATCTTGACGTGCTGAGGTTTGCGCATTTTCTGGCGCTGGCGGCCATCACCGTGCGCTTCCTGCCGAAGGACTGGCGCGGGCTGAAGTCGCCCTGGCTGCGGCCGCTGATCCTGTGCGGCCAGCATTCGCTGGAGATCTTCTGCCTTGGCGTTTTCCTGGCATTCGCCGGGCATTTCCTGCTGGCGGAGATGTCCGGCGGCGCCGGGTTGCACTTTGTTATCAGTATTTCCGGAATCCTGATTATGTCCGCCGCGGCATGGCTGTTTTCGTGGTACAAGCATTCTGCCGACAAGAATGCGCCCCGGACGAAGGGCAGCGGCGGCAACGCCGATATGGCGGGAGGGGGGGCATGAAGTCCAACTCGGGACTCATCCTGGGCTTGATAGTGCTGGGCGGTCTGTTGGCCGCAGCGCCCGCGCGTGCCGGGGATGCTCCTGAGAGTTGCGAGGTCCCGGACTATCTGCTGACGAGCGAAAGCGCCCTTCCCAAAGTCGCGGACGCCATCAAAAACAACCGCTCGCTGGACATTCTGGTGCTCGGCAGCCGCTCGTCGACCATTAATGCGCCGATAAATAGTCCGGAGGCGAGCGCCTACCCGGGCAGGTTGCAGGTCGCACTGAAAGAAAAACTTCCGTCGCTGGCGGTCAACATATCCGTAGAAATACAGGCCAAGAAAACCGCCGAAGAAATTGTTGCGGGTTTGCCCAAGTTAATGGAGGGTAAAAAGCCGACTTTGGTGATCTGGCAGACCGGCACGGTCGATGCCGTGCGATCCATCGATCCGGATGATTTTCGCACCGCGGTCGACGAGGGAGTTGTTGCGCTGCAAGAAGCCGGCGCCGACGTGATTTTAATGAATCCGCAGTATAGCCCGCGTACCGAGACGATGATTTCCGCGCCGCCCTATCTGGATAATATGCGGGTGGTGGCGCAGCAGCACGACGTTCCGCTGTTCGACCGTTTCGCCATCATGCAGCACTGGAACGAGTCGGGAGAGTTTGACCTGTTCAGTACATTCCATGGCGTTGAGCTTGCCAAGCGGGTCCATAATTGCATCGGCCGGGCGCTGTCGCAATTTGTGATCGATGCCGCTCGCCTCAACCCCGCCCAGCAGAATTGAGGATCCGCTTTTTATGACGTGTATGAGTTGTCACCGCCCTTTTTGCAGAACGACATTGCTGGCCGTGTCCGCGATCGCGGCGCTCGTGCTGCTGACGCCGTCCACGATCGCGCCGGCGCGCGCGCAGGCCGCCCAACAGGCCGCATTGGCGGGTAGCGCCAAATCGGACACCGCCAAGCCGGACGCCGCCAAGTCTGAAAGCGCGAAGCCTGAAAGCGTCAAGTCTGACGACGCCAAATCCGACGGCGCGAGGCCGGCCGCGCCGGCGACCGATGCGACCGTGGCGGTCAATGCCGCGCCCCCCGATCCGGCCAATCCGTCGCCGCCAAAGAGCCTCACCGACAAGGCGATCGAAAAGGTGAAGCAGGTCGCGAAATCGGCCTCTGACGTATTCAGCCGCGTTCCGTGCCTGCCGCCCAAGGGCGGCGCGACATCGATGGGATCGCTGCCGCATGTCGCGGGCAAGCTGGCTGCGGGGCAGCCGGTGGTGATCGTGGCATTCGGATCGTCTTCGACGTCCGGCTACGGCTCGACGTCACCCGAGTTCACTTACCCCAACCGGCTGGCGGCGCAACTGCGCCGGCGATATCCGAGCGCCGACATCACCGTTGTCAACCGCGGCAAGGGTGGCGAAGACGCGCCGGAAATGATGAAGCGGCTGCAGGTCGAGGTGCTGGATATGAAGCCGGATCTTGTGATCTGGCAGGTCGGTACCAATGCCGTGCTGCGTAACCTCGATCCTGGCGAGACCGTCCAGCTGGTGGAGGACGGCGTCGCGCGCATTCAGGCCGCCGGCGCCGATCTGGTATTGGTCGATCCGCAATATTCCCCGAAGGTCAATGAGCATGCCGAAAGCACGAGCCGGCTGATCAAACTGCTGCGCAGGGTCGCGCAACTTCGTCATGTCGGCGTTTTTCCGCGCTTCGAGGTGATGCGCCAGTGGCATGAGAACCAGGCGTTGCCGATCGACAGCTTCGTGATTGCCGATGGCCTGCACATGAACGACTGGGGTTACGCCTGCTTCGCCCAGTTGCTCGGCGACGACATCATCAAGTCGGTGGGCCAGATCAAGCTTGGCGTCAACGTGCCGTCCAACGTGCAGACCTACCGGCCGATGTGAGTTGGTGTCATTGCGAGGAGCGCGCGCGACGAAGCAATCCAGCCTATTGCGGTGAAGGAATGGATTGCTTCGCGGAGCCTGTCATCGGGCGCGCATTCGCGCGACCCGTTGGCTCGCAATGACGATGATAGTGCGTTGTAGCCTTAGGCCCTTTCCAGCGCCGCCTGCAGGTCCTCGATCAGGTCGTCGGCGTGTTCGAGGCCAGTCGAGTATCGGATAAAACCTTCGCTGATCCCGAGGTCGGCGCGCGCCTCCGGCGCCAGCCGCTGATGCGTGGTGGTGGCCGGGTGGGTGACGAGACTCTTGGCGTCGCCGAGATTGTTCGAGATCCGCGCCAGCTTCAGCGCGTTGAGCGTGCGAAACGCCGCCGCCTTGCCGCCCTTGACCTCGAAGCCGACCAGCGTCGATCCGGCGCGCATCTGCTTCTTCACCAGGGCGGCCTGCGGATGATCGGCGCGGCCGGGATAGATCAGCCGCGAGATTTTCGGATGCTGCGCCAGCGCCTCGGCGATGACGGCCGCGGTTTCGGTCTGGGCGCGGACCCGGACCGCCAGCGTCTCCAGCCCCTTGAGCAAAACCCAGGCGTTGAACGGGGATATCGACGGCCCGGTCTGGCGCATGAAGGTGTGTATGTGCTCGGCGATGAACGCTTCGGAGCCGAGGATCATGCCGCCGAGGCAGCGGCCCTGGCCGTCGATGTGCTTGGTCGCGGAATACACCACGACGTCGGCGCCGAGCTCGAGCGGGCTCTGCCAGATCGGCGTTGCAAAGACATTGTCGACGATCAACCGTGCGCCGCCCCGGTGCGCGATCTCGGCGATGGCGCCGATATCGAGCACGTCGAGCGTCGGGTTGGTCGGGCTTTCCAGGAACAGGCTTCTGGTGTTCGGCCGCATCGCGCGCTGCCACTGGTCAAGATCGAGGCCGTCGACCAGCGTCGATTGAATGCCGTAGCGCGGCAGCAGGTCTTCGACCACGTAGCGGCACGATCCGAACATCGCTTTCGCCGCCACTACGTGATCGCCGGCTTTCAGCGGCGCGAGTATCGCCGTGGTGACGGCCGCCATGCCGGTTGCGGTCGAGCGGCCGGCTTCGGCGCCTTCGAGCTCGATCATCCGGCGCTCGAACATCGCAATGGTCGGATTGGAATAGCGTGAATAGATATAGCCGGGATCTTCGCCCTTGAAGCGCGCCTCGCATTGCTCGGCGCTGTCGTAAACGTAGCCCTGGGTGAGAAACAGCGCCTCGGATGTCTCCCCGAATTCCGAGCGGATGGTCCCGGAATGGACCAGCCGGGTTTCGGGGCGATAGCGGGCGGTAGGCGAAGCCGGCGCAGCAGACGTGGACGTGGTAGAGTTGGACATGTGACCTCCGTCGTGACCATCCGTTGAAAATGGTCACAAAAAAACCGGCCTGGAAAAATTCCACAGGCCGGGATCACACTGTCCCCGGCCTGTTTAGCGACTTGTTTAACGTGGCTGCAAGCCGGCCGGCTCAAATCACCACGGGATAAGTCATGCTGATATTCCCTCACGCCCTTTCCGTCAAGGCAACCATCGGATAACCGATAAAAGTCCATATTTCAGCGTCTGGATGGCCTGGTTCATCCTTAAGGACCCACCCCGTGACCTTCGCGCTCGCACCCGACGCCAATGGCATCCTGCCCGATCGCATGATCGCGGCGATGGCGGATGCCGGCCTGATCCTGCCGGCCTATCCGTTTGTCGAGAGCCAGATCCAGCCGGCGAGCCTCGATCTACGTCTGGGCGACATCGCCTATCGGGTCCGGGCGAGCTTTTTACCGGGGCCGGGCGCCACGGTGGCCGAACGCATCGACGAGCTGAAGCTGCACGAAATCGACCTCTCCGACGGCGCGGTGCTGGAGACCAACTGCGTCTATATCGTGCCGCTGCTGGAGTCGCTGGCGTTGCCGCCGGAAATCGTCGCCGCCGCCAATCCGAAGAGCTCGACCGGGCGGCTCGACGTGTTCACCCGCGTGATCGCGGACGGCACGCGGCGGTTCGACATGATCGGCGCCGGCTACCACGGCCCGCTCTATGCCGAGATCAGCCCAAAGACCTTCCCGGTGCTGCTGCGCGAAGGCTCGCGGCTAAGCCAGGTGCGCTTTCGCACCGGCGATGCCATTCTGAACGCCGATGAACTCGATGCGCTGCACGATCTGGAGCGGCTGGTCGATGCCGACGACGCCGATCTCAACAACGGCGTGGCGCTGAGCGTCGACCTCTCGGGCGAGAACGCCAGCGGCTTCGTCGGCTATCGCGCCAAGCGGCATACCGGCGTGATCGATATCGACCGCCGCGGCGGCTATGCGGTCGATGAATTCTGGGAGGCGATAGCCGCGCGGCCCGACGGCAGCCTCATTCTCGACCCCGGCGAGTTCTACATTCTGGCCTCGAAAGAGGCGGTCCAGGTGCCGCCGGACTACGCCGCGGAGATGGTGCCGTTCGATCCTTTGGTCGGCGAGTTCCGCGTGCATTACGCCGGCTTCTTCGACCCGGGCTTCGGCTATGCCGGCGCCGGCGGGCAGGGCTCGCGCGCGGTGCTGGAAGTTCGCTCGCGTGAAGTGCCGTTCATCCTCGAGCACGGCCAGATCGTCGGCCGCCTGGTTTACGAGAAAATGCTGGCGCGGCCCGACGCCCTCTACGGCCAGCGCATCGGCTCGAACTACCAGGCGCAGGGCCTGAAGCTCTCCAAGCATTTTCGGGCGTGATCGCCGGTTCTCTCCTCCTTCTCCTGCCCTGAGAGGGCGCCGCCCCTGGGGAACGAGCCGCGACGGCCGCCTTCACCGCATTCTCCTGCGGCGCAGCAATCCGGCGGTCCCCGGCAAGATGCGTCTTCCGGTCGCCGCGCGCTAATTGTAGCATCGCGCCAAACAGAACCGCCGAAAACCGGTTCGCACGAGCAAGGAAAACGACCAGACAGGGGACGCTTCAATGGCTATGGCAGTCACGCATGAGACGATGTCCGCATCCGACCACAGTGCGCAGTTGCGCAAGGCGGTCATCGCGTCAACCATCGGCACCGCCATCGAGTGGTACGACTTTTTCCTCTACGGCACCGCTGCCGGGCTCATTTTCGGCAAGCTGTACTTTCCCAACGAAGATGCGTTGACGGCGACGCTGGCGGCCTTCGGCACCTATTTCATCGGCTTCGTCGGACGCCCGATCGGGGCCGCGATCTTCGGCCACTACGGTGATCGGATCGGCCGCAAGGCGACGCTGATCGCCACGCTGCTGTGCATGGGCATCTCGACCTTCCTGATCGCATTCGTGCCGACCTATGCGTCGATCGGCATCTGGGGCGCTGTTATCCTGACGGTGCTGCGGATGCTTCAGGGCATCGGCGTGGGCGGCGAGTGGGGCGGATCGGTGCTGCTGGCGATGGAATGGTCGCGCACCCACGGTCAACGCGGCCTGGTGGCATCCTGGCCGCAATTCGGCGTGCCGTGCGGCCTGTTTCTGGCAAACCTTGCCATTCTCGCTTTCAGCCAATTGTCGGGCGACCAGTTTGCCGCCTGGGGCTGGCGAATTCCTTTCGCGCTTTCGATCGTGCTGGTCGGCGTCGGATTGTGGATTCGCCTCGGCATCCTCGAAACGCCGGTGTTCCAGGAGCTGCTGGACACCAAGAAGATCGAAAAGACTCCCATCATCGAGGTCTTCAAGAAGCATCCGAAGGAGATATTGCTGTCGGCCTTGCTGCGGATGTCCGAGCAGGCGCCGTTCTACATCTTCACCGCGTTCATTTTCGCCTACGCGGTCGGCACCCTGAAGATGTCGCGCGACCTGATCCTGGTCGCGGTGCTGGTCGCCAGTTGCGTCTCGTTCATCACCATCCCGCTGTCGGGCCACATCTCCGACCGGATCGGGCGCCGGAAGATGTATCTGATCGGCGCGGCGACGGTAGGCCTGTTCGGCTTCCTGTATTTCGGAATGGTGGACACCGCAATTCCGTCGGCGGTGTTCATCGCCATCGTGCTGTCGCTGATCCCGCACGACATGCAGTATGGGCCGCAGGCGGCTTTGATCGCGGAGGCCTTTACGCCGCGACTGCGCTACAGCGGGGCTTCCCTCGGCTATCAGCTCGCCTCCGTGATCGCCGGCGGTCCGGCGCCCCTGATCGCCACAGCCCTGTTCGCCAGCTATCACTCCGGCTATGCGATTTCGATCTACATCGCCGGCTGCTCGGTCATCAGCCTTGTCGCGGCGTCGTTCATGCCCGACTACACCGGGCAGGATATTTCGAAGGAATATGACGACTGACGCGGATGGCTCCTCATCACGGCCATGATCAGCGCGCCGCCGACTTGCCCGCCGGCGTCACCCGCCACACCGCGTTGCCGACATCGTCGGCCACCAGCAGCGCGCCCTGATTGTCGATCCTGACGCCGACGGGGCGGCCCTGCGCCTCGCCGTCGGCGTTGAGGAATCCAGTCAGCACGTCCTGCGGCTTGCCGGAGGGTTTGCCGTTGGCGAACGGCACGAAGATCACCTTGTAGCCGGCGCGCGGTCTCCTGTTCCACGAGCCATGCTGGCCGATGAAGGCGCCGTTGGCCATCTCGGGCGGAAACAGATGCCCGGTGTTGAAGGTCAGCCCAAGCGAAGCCGTATGCGCGCCGAGCGCGTAGTCCGGCGCGATCGCCTTCGCCACCAGATCGGGCCGCTGCGGCTGGACACGGACGTCGACATGCTGGCCGTAGTAGCTGTACGGCCAGCCGTAAAACGCGCCGTCTTTCACTGACGTCATGTAGTCGGGCACGAGATCGTTGCCGAGTTCGTCGCGTTCGTTGACGACGACCCAGAGCGCGCCGCTCTGCGGCTGCCATGACGGACCGTTCGGATTGCGCAGCCCGGAGGCGAACACGCGCCACTTTCCGGTGGCACGGTCGACTTCGAGCACCGCGGCGCGATTGGTCTCGGCCTCGATGCCATTCTCGCCGATATTGCTGTTGGAACCGACGGTGGCATAGAGCTTTGTCCCATCGGGACTCGCGACAAGATCCTTGGTCCAGTGATGGTTGATGGTGCCGGCGGGCAGGTCCGCGAGCTTGACGCCGGGCAGGGTAATTTTGGTGTCGCCGGCATGATAAGGGAATTTCATGATCGCATCGGAGCAGGCGACGTAGAAGTCGTTGCCGACCAGCGCCATGCCGAACGGTGAGTTCATTCCTTCGAGAAAGACCGACCTGGTTTCGGCGACGCCGTCGCCGTTGGCGTCGCGCAGCAGCGTGATGCGATTGGCGCTCGAGGTATCGGCGCCGGCGCGGCCCATGACCATCTTCGTGATCCAGCCCTTGATGCCTCTGGTATCGTCGGGCTTCGGCGGCGCGTTGGTCTCGGCCACCAGCACATCGCCATTCGGCAGGACAAGGAGCGTGCGCGGATGATCAAGCCCGGTGGCGAACGCATTGACCGCCATTCCGCTGGCGGCGACCGGTTTGCCGCCGGCGGGCCAGCCGATCGCTTTGGCGACATTGACCGTGGGGATCAGCGAATTTTCCGGCGCCGGCAGCGTGGGCGAGGGTCCAAACGTCTGTTCGGTCGCGGCGCTGTCCTGCTCGTTGCAGGCGGCGAGCGGGACCGTCAGGCCCGCGATACACATCGCCAGCAGGAGATGGCTGGTCAGCGGAAGATAATTGCGCATGCTTGTTCCTCGCCTATGGCGGTACAATACGAGAGGCGGGCGCATGTTCACGGCGCCAACCATGAATTTCGCGTGAAACGAGACGCGCGGCCCGACGCTCGCGGCCAACATCCAGGCGCGAGCATGACCGAAGCGCACGATGGCGCGCAAGGGGCAAGATGGCTGCCATGGCGCGCCGCCGCTCTCCGTCGGCTGCAGCAGTCGGTGATGCGGCGGCGGTAACCGCCGCCACGATCGGGCGGCAGGGCCGGAATTATCCGACGCGCCTGGTGGTGAATTCGACGTTGAGGCGCCATGGCGCGGCTTGGTCGGCCGAGATTTCGCCGCGCCAGCGAAAGGAATTGGGTGTGATCTCGGAAAAGCTCCATCGGATCAGAGTCCCGTCCAGTGCGGTCCCGAGCTGAACGATGTCGTCGCCTTGCTTGCGGCCGATCATGTGGAGAAAATTCTGGGTGACCGGATCGGTCCACTGGATTTGCCATGCATCGATCCGGGGATCGTAGACCCGCAGCGTCGTGCCATAGGAATTGACGTTGGCCGCGGCGTCGCCACGACGCAATTCGCCGCGCGGCGGGACGATCCAGACGTCCTGGACCGCGCGGCCTTCCAGCGCCCAGCCGAAATGCCATTCGCCCTCACGCCGGCGCCGTGAGCCGTCCTGGGCAATTTGCAGGACGTCGAGCTCCCAGGAGCCGACGAAGCGTCCGTAAAGGTCCATCCTGCCGGTACGATCGGCCGCGGGGCCGTCGGCGCCGAGCGCGTCGAGAAACGCCGACGCGGTCATGCGCTCGAGCCATGATGGAGCGGGCGATCGGACGCAAGTCCTGATTCCACTTTTGCCGATCGCGCCAATGTTTTCTGCATCGCGAGGATCGACAGATCCATCTGGCCGGAGATATAGGGCGCAATTTCGTTGGGCAATACGTCGACGATCCAGGTCATTCGGGTGCGTGCCTCGCCATCGGCGACTACTTGCACCGAGGCGCTGTAATGTTTCACCCGCTCGCCGCTGATTGCATAGACCAGCCGTCGTCGCTCATCGTCGCAATCGACCAGCTGCTCGCGCGCTACGTTGCCGTTGTGGAACGTCACGATGCGCGTGTCGCCCTCGAGGCGCGCGTCGGTGACGAAGCCCGGCGCCAGCCGCTGATTTACGGCGCCGAAATCACGCACCGCGGCCCAGACGTCGTCGGGATCGGCGTCGATCGGAATGTCCTTGTGGATGGAAGCCATGGGATTTGCCTGCTTCAGGAGGTGAGTGGCGTCATCCCTGCGTAACGGCTTCGCCGTTATCGCTGGAGGTGCGAGCGTCAGCGAGCCTCGAAGGATGACAGGGCGAGGTGCAAGCTACATCCTTCGAGGCGCGCAACAGCGCGCTCCTCAGGATGACGGCGGTGTGTGGGGCCGGCGTTACGTGCAAACCGCCTCGACATTGTTGCCATCGGGGTCGATCAGGAACGCGGCGAAATAGGTCGGGCTGTAGTCGGCCCGCGGGCCAGCCCCGCCATTGTCGCGGCCTCCGGCCTTCACGCCTTCGGCGTGGAATTTCCGGATCGCGGTGTGATCGGGGGCACGGAAAGCCAGATGGGCGCCGGCGCCGACGGACCCCTTGTGCGGATAGAGCCACAGCGCTGGCTCGCCCTTGGGTCCAAGACCCGCGCCGTTGTCGTCGCGGGAGCACAAGACGTATCCGAGCGGCGCCAGCGCGGCCGCATAGAAGCGCACGCTGGCGCCGAGATTGCCGACTTTCAGCCCGATGTGGTCGTACATGGTGGTCTCCGGTTCAAGGCGCGCTGCAGAACGCGCGTTTGCGGAGACGACCCTAGTCAGTGCAGCGCCAGGCGTTCTTGGAAAATCTTGCGCTTGCCGCGCGAGGCCTCACGGAACCTGCGCGGCGAGACGCCTGCGGCGCGGTGGAATGTGCGCACGAAATTCGACAGATCGCCGAACCCGACATCGTAGGCGATGTCGGTGACGGGCCTGTCATCGTCGGCCAGCAGGCGCGCCGCGTGGCGCAGCCGCGAGCGCACCAGATATTGGTGCGGGGTGACGCCGAGCGCGCTCGCGAACAGGCGCAGGAAATGGAATGGACTGATACCGGCCTCCCCCGCGGCCCGTTCCAGGTCGATCTCCCGGTGCGAATTCGCATCGATCCAGAGCGCGGTTTCCACCGCGCGGCGGCGGTCCCGGGCCTTGGCCGGCGCGCCCTCGCGCGAGCGTCCCGACACCACCTCGACGAAGCGGCTGGCGAATAGTAGCCCGACCTCGTCAAGGCCGATGTCGCTGCGGCCATCGGCGGCGGCCTGCGCCAGTTCGCCCAGCACCATCAATTCCGGCAGCGGCGGTGCGGCGCCGATCCGCCAGGTCTCCGCGCGGTCACCTATTGCTTCCACCAGTTCCGGGCTCAAAAAGAACGACAGGCACTCGTCGCCGCAAACGTGATCGTGGCTGCAGACATATTCGTCGCCGGGAAAACCGACCAGGATCGACCCCGCCACCAGATCGAAGGTGCGGCCGCGGGTCCGGCAGCCGAAGCTGCCCTTGCGGACATAGGAAACCGAGTGGCAGCCATACCGCTCCACGAACGGCGCGTCGCCCGGCACGGCGCTGCAGCGGAAGTCTGACACCGAGATGGATTTTCGTTGCAGCAGGGTAGTTCTGATCATGCCGGAGAATTAACCCGGCAGACGCGGCGGCGCAACCGGAAGCAACACGTCGAACAGGGTCTTGCTGCTCGGGCCGCCTGCGCCCTCGATCGAGAGCAGCCGGCGCTTGGAAATAACGCCGCCATGCGGGGAAATCTTGTCCGCATAGCCGCCCGCTTCGAGCACGCGGTGACAGGGAATGATGATCACAAAGGGGTTACGGGCAATCGCCTGCGCCACCGAATGCACCGCGCCGGAAGCCCCGAGCCGCGCCGCGATCTCGCCATAGGTCCGGGTCTCGCCGCGGGGGATCATCCGCGTGATCTGGTAGACGCGCTGATTGAAGGCATGAATGCCGCCCATATCGAGCGTGACGTCGGAGAAATCACCGCTTTCGCCGCGCAGCAGCGCGACAATGCCCTCGATCGCCAGTTCGACATTCAGCGGCGGCCGCGTTTCGCGGGCCTCGGGATAAAGCTGAAACAGCCGCTTGCGGGTTTCGATCTCGCGTGCCTCGGGAAGCTGCACGCCAACAACGCCGTCATGGCCCCATGCGATGCCGCACCGGCCAATGCCCGTGTCAAAAATGGTGTACGCCCGCCCCGCCATACGCAATTACCCCAAAGCATCATAGCACCGTCACAAACGGCTGCACCTGGAAAATTCGGTCTCGGTTAAGGCGTGCGGGGTCCTTTCGACTAACGGCTTGGCGGACCGCGTAGTCTCGGCTAATCAATGGCGCTGCAAGCGATCGCGGGCGTAGTTCAATGGTAGAACGGCAGCTTCCCAATCTAAAAACGTCGTTTTAACCGCGATTTCAAAAACCCCAATCAATGCAGCGGAAACCTCGTATTTTACAGGGGTTTTCGTGCTATTGGGGCTTCGCTTCCCGCTCCAAAATCCAATGAAAAGGGGTAGCGCGAAACCGGAAAGTGTCCACCAAATGGCCACCAAATTTAGGATGCCGAGACCTCCGAAACACACTGATCCGAATGTTCCAATCAAGGCGCGTAAGTTATCGGATCAGCACATCGAAGCGTTGCGCGAGTTCGATACGCTCGGCACCTATCCTACTACGTCACCAACGACTACTATCTTGAATTGATCGCAGATTTCACCGCCTGGCAGGACGATGCGCTCAGTGTTGTCGATCCGGCCGAGCGCGACCTAGCTCGCCAGCTGCTGGAGCAGGAGGCGCGGCTGCTCGACCGGCTTCTCTATGAAGAGTGGCTGACGTTGTTCACTCCCGAATGCGCCTATTGGATTCCGTCGACGCCTGACGGCGGCGATCCCCGGACGGAGATCGCGATATCCTTTGATGACCGGCGCAGGCTCGAGGACCGGGTATTTCGGCTCCGCACCGGCTATGCCTGGTCGCAAGCGCCAGCATCGCGTACCGCGCGCATGATCTCTAATGTGGAGGTCTTCCGGTGCGGTCGCGACGACCAGCGGATGGTGCGCTCAAACTTCTCGATTTCGGAGTTCTGGGACGGCGAGATCCGTGTACTCGCCGGCTGGGCAGCACACCGTCTCTTAAGGATTGAAGGTGTCTGGAAAATCTCCGCGAAGCAGGTCAACCTGCTGAATTGCGACCAGTGCATCCGTAACCCTAGCATTATACTCTAATCCACGATGCCTGATATCGAGATTTACACGACCCGCTTCTGCCCCTATTGCAACGCCGCCCGGGCGCTGTTGAAGCGCCGGGGCATCGCTTTTCGCGAGATCGACATTGCGGCCAACTGGGAGCGCCGCGACGAGATGATCCGACGTGCCAACGGCTGCGCCACGCTACCGCAGATCTTCTGGGGCGACCTGCATATTGGCGGCCTGTCAGAACTGAAGACACTGGATGCAAGCGGCACGCTTCATGAAACCTTAGCCCGCTTGTCCGCCGCTTCGTCTCGCGTTCAGGTGGGCGACTTGATCGGCGCCGGGGGAGTAGCCAATGCACAGATGCTCCGGCCTCCGTGCACGCCGTGCTCGAAGAAGGCGCGGTAGATGATCAACTGATTGAGAAACTCGAAAAGGTCCAACTGCGTTGCCTTTCCATTCGGCGCTTCAATTCGTACGTTTTTCAACGGGCCTCCAAGCTTCAGTCGCGCGATGCGAGCATTTCATAACGTTCGACCGACGAACGGCCGCTGTTGATGCTGTGGGCTGCTGAGCTTAGAGGACATCGCGTCAGTCCCCTGATGGTTCGTGCCTCTGATGGCAGCTGTTTTCGGACGACCGGGTGGCGGAACACAATCTCCGCCCTTCACGCGCTGGGTTAAAGGAAAGCAACTGGGCGAACCGGACGGCTAGCCCCGTGCATTGTCTGACGGACCCGCACCCCCGAGCGCTCCGAGTATGCCGCCTAGCAGCACGGCCGCGCCCATGACTATATATGCTTTCGGGAAGCCGACGGCGCTCGCCAGTCCGCCGAACAGTGACGGTCCAAGCACGATCCCCATATAGGTAAACATCAGGCTTCCGGATGTAGCCAGGCCGACTTCAGCGGGCCTGACGTCGCGGATGATTTCCGCCAGGAAGACGCCGTTCCATCCGCTGGCGGTGGCGCCAAGCAAAATGACAACGGCGGCGATCGCGCCCACCGGCCATGCCGCCGTAAACAGGCTCATCAACCCGGCAGCTACTGCCATCAGTAGCGCTATGCCAAGCAGCAGTAGACGTGGTGCCGCCACCCGATCCGCAACGAATCCCCAGCCGAGGCGGCCCGCCACGCCGGCCAGCTGGCTGGCGCTCAGCAGCGCACCGGCGAGCACGAGATCCAGGCTGGCTACGCTTGTCAGATAGACGACGAGAAACGAACTCAGAACCAGTTGCATCGCCGCGTAGACAACCGAACTCGTCGCAAGCGAGGCGAGGCCGGGGCGACGGAAAATGAAGCGAACCGGCTCAAAAAGGCTGGCGCTATGTCCGTGCGGCTTGTCCGGTAGCTCGTTGCGAATCACGGACACTGCGATCCAGACGGCGGCCCCGAGCGCGGCGGTTACCCCGCCAATTGACACGCAGGCGGCGTTCCAGCCCAACCCGATAACGAGCGGCGGCGCGACGAAGCCGGCGAGTACGCCGCCCATCGGCACGCTGGTCTGGCGCACTGACACCAGGAAGGCCATGCCCGCGCCGCTGCGGTAGCGCGCCAGCACGTGCGAGCTCGCCGGGGTTAGCGGGCCGTAGCTAAGTCCGATGATGGCGGTCGCCAACAAGGACGCGGCGACATGCGGAACGGCAAGTAGCGCGAGCCCGGCGCCGCCAGTCACCACGCAAGCAAAACTGGTGCGCAGTGGGCCCAGCCGCGTGATCAGCGAGGCCGAGAAGGAACTGCTGAGGATCGCGCCGGCGTAGACAAGCCCGACATAGACACCGGCGATTTGCGGCGAAAGGCCCAGAGAGAGGGAAATCTGGATGGCCATGACGGGCGGAGTCATGCTCAGCATGGAGACGACGCATTGCGGAAAAAACGTCACCAGCAGAATCAGCGCTTTGCCTTCCGCTCCCGCCCGCGCCATCGCGCCTAGCCCTTAACCGCGTGGCGCATATGGACCTGCGATCGCCGTCGCCCGCGATCGGTGACCCAAAGTTCCGCAGCCGCCCCGTACGTCCGAAATCCCGTCAAATTCGCCTCCGTTACGGACCTCAGGCCCATTCGGCTTAGCGGATTGACTCAATTTCTACAATATGATGAAATATCTTTTATGGATGTGAAATCAGCCAGCCGCACTTTGGACGTCTTCGAGCTGTTCGCGCGGGAGCAGCGGCCGCTCACTCTGTCCGAGGTCGCGGCAGCGCTGGATGCGCCCCTATCGAGCTGTTTCAATCTGGTGCGGGCGCTGAAGGGGCGGGGGTTTCTGTTCGGCGTTGGGCCGCGCCGACAGATCTACCCAACCCGCAAGATGTACGATGTCGCCTCGGCTATCGCCGCGAGCGAGCCTTGGCTGCGGCGGATCATGCCGCGGCTGGAGGCGCTGCGTGACCAGACGCAGGAGACCGCCATCCTCGGCAAAGAACAGGGCGGGCGCGTGATCTACCTCGCCGTGCTCGAAGGACCGCAGAACATCCGCTATACCGCGCGGCCCGGCGATCTGAAGCCCCTGCATTCCAGCTCGATAGGCAAGACGCTGCTGGCGACCATGAAGCCGCGTGCGCGCACCGACGTATTGGCCAAACTTCCGCTCGATGCGATGACGGATGCAACCATCATCGGTCGCGCCCAGCTCGCCGAGGAGATCGAACGCTGCGCGGCCCGCGGCTATTCGATCACGCGCGGCGAAAACGTCGCCGACGTTATGGCCGTTGCCATGCCAGTGAAATTTGCCGGAGACACCTATGGTATTGCGGTTGCCGGCCCCATGCATCGCATGGCCGAACAAGTCGCCGATCATCAACGCCGGCTGGCGGACATCTGCAAACAGATCCAGGGGGACTTGTGAGCGAGTTGGTCGCCACCGCCTTCGACGATGGCGTGCTACACGTCACGCTGTCGCGCCCCGAGAAGCGCAATGCGCTCAGCAACGCCTTAATCGCGGCGATCGGGGCGACCTTCTCGAAATGGTCCGAACGCGACGACGTGTCCGTCGCGGTTCTCACCGGTGCGGGCGACAAGGCCTTCGCATCGGGAGGCGATCTGAAGGAACTCGAAACACTGCGCGGCGAGGCAGACGCGGTCGCTTTCGCGGCGCGCACGCGGGCGGCGCTCGATACGGTCCGTCGCTTTCCCGTTCCCGTCGTCGCCGTGGTGAATGGAGATGCGCTCGGCGGCGGCGCCGAACTCGCCATGGCCTGCGACCTGCGCGTCGCGATGGCGCATGCGCGCATCGGCTTCCTGCAGGCGAAGCTCAATATCGCGACGGCGTGGGGCGGCGGCACAGATCTGTTCAATATTGTAGGCCCGAGCCGCGCGCTGAGGCTGCTTGCCACGGCGGAGGTGCTCAACGCGGCGGACGCGCAGCAGCAGGGGCTGGTCGATGCCGTGGCGCCCGAGGGGCCGGCGGGCAGCAGCTTCGTCACGTCCTATGTGGCCCAGATGACGCAGCGGCCCCAGGTAATGCGCGCTTTCAAGTCGCTCGGTGTCATGCATCGTTTCGGCGCCTCGGCGGAAGAGCGGGCGGTGCGCGAAGGCGCGTTTTTCGCCCGTGCATGGGTGCATGATGATCATTGGACCGCTGTGGCGAAGATGGCCGGTTCAAAAAAATAGAAATGACGGGAGGCGCCGGTGGCCGTTTCAACTACTCAGCAGTCGCCACGGGATGAGACGGTCGAGGCGCCGATGACGCCATCAGGCATTGAGTTGCCGCTGGTCGCAACCGCGCGCGACCATACCGTCGACGACAGCCTGCCCGGCGAATATCCGTTTACGCGGGGCATCTTTCCGGACGGCTTCCGCGGGCGCATGTGGACCATGCGCCAATATGCCGGGTTCGGCAGTGCGGAGGACTCCAACCAGCGTTACAAATTCCTGCTCGACCAGGGGCAGACCGGCCTTTCCGTGGCGCTCGATCTGCCGACGCAATGCGGTTACGACCCGACCGATGCGATCGCCCGTCCCGAAGTCGGCAAGGTCGGCGTGTCGCTCTCCAATCTTTCGGAGATGGAGATCCTGTTCGATGGCATCGACCTTTCGAAAATATCGACGTCCTTCACCATCAACGGCACAGCCGCGATCATCTACGCAATGTACGTCGCCTGTTCTGACAAGCAGGGCGTGCCGCGCTCCAAGCTCACCGGCACGATTCAAAACGACATTCTGAAGGAATATGTCGCGCGCGGCACTTGGATCTTTCCGGTGCGCCCATCGATGCGGCTGATCGCGGATTCGATCCTCTACGCCAACGACGTTACGCCGCGGTTCAATCCGATCTCGATCGCCGGCGCGCATGTGCGTGACGCCGGCTCGACGGCGGTCGAGGAAATGGCCTATACGCTCGCCAACGGGCTCGCCTATGTCGACGAACTGATCGGACGCGGCGGCGACGTCGCGAAGTTCGCCAAACGGCTAAGCTTCTTCTTCTACGTGCATATGGATTTCTTCGAAGAGATTTGCAAGTTCCGCGCCGGGCGGCGCCTGTGGGCCCGACTGCTCCGGGAACGTTATGGCGTTACCGATGACAAGGCATTGATGTTCCGCTTCGGCGTCGTCTGTGGCGGCTCTTCGCTCACCGCGGCGCAGCCCTACAACAATGTAATGCGGGTCGCGATCGAGACCATGGCTGCCGTGCTCGGGGGCGCCCAGTCGATCTTCACTGCCGCGTATGACGAAGCGTTCCAGATCCCGACCGAGTTCGCCGCCGAACTCGCGCTGCGCACGCAGCAGGTTGTTGCCTACGAAAGCGGTATCGCAAAGACCGTCGACCCGCTGGGCGGTAGTCATCTGGTCGAATGTCTCACCGACCGGATGGAGCAGGAAATGATGCGCGTGATGGACGAGATCGACGCCTATGGCGGCGTCGTGAAAGCCATCGAAGACGGCTGGATGCAGTCGAAGATCGCCGAACGTGCACTCGAGCGAAAGAAGAACGTCGACAGCCGCAAGACGATCATTGTCGGCGTCAACGCGTTTGTCCACTCGGGCGAGGGCGCGCCGACCGGCGAGGTATTCCGGCTCGACCCGGCCGTGGCCCAGCGCGTGACCGAGAAATTCGAGGCGCTACGTACGCGCCGCGACAATGGCGCGGTCGAGCGCGAGCTTGTGCGCCTGTCGAAGGCCAGTGAGAACGATCGCGAAAATCTAATGCCCTATCTTGTCGATTGTGCGCACGCCTACGCGACCGTAGGCGAAATCGTCGAGCGGCTGAAGGGCCGCTGGGGCAATTTCCAGGAGCCAGTTGGGCTATGACGACCATATCAGCCGCCGCGCCGCTCAAGGGAAAGCGCATTCTGATCGCCAAGCCCGGCCTCGACGGCCACGACGTCGGAGCGAAAGTGATCGCGCTGGCGCTGCGCGACGCCGGCGCGGAGGTGATCTACACCGGCCTGCGCAAGACGCCGGACTATGTCGCCCGGGTCGCGGTCGACGAGGATGTCGACGCGGTAGGCCTCAGCGTGCTGTCGGGCAGCCATCGCGATCTGGTGCAGCAGACGCGTGCAAGTCTCGAGGCAATCGGGGCCGGCGACATTCCGCTGTTTCTCGGCGGCACGATACCGGCCGAGGACTGGCCGGATCTCTACGCGCTGGGAGTGAAGCAGATCTACACCAGCGAGATGCCTCTGGCCGACGTCGTCGCCTCGATAGCAAGGACACTCAAATGAGGGGTCCGTTGCACGGCATACGGATTCTCGAGATCGGCCATATGCTGGCGGGTCCCTATTGCGGCCTGTTGCTCGCGGATCTCGGCGCAGACGTGATCAAGATCGAGCCGCCAGACGGCGACATTGCGCGCAAGGTGAGTCCGAATTTTATCGGGCCGCACAATGAATACTTCGCCTGCCTGAATCGCAATAAGCGTAGCGTGGTGATCGATCTCGGCTCGCCGCGGGGGCAGTCGCAACTGCACGCGCTCGCCCGCGATGCCCATGCACTGGTCACCAATCTGCGCCCGTCCGCGATCCGCAAGCTTGGTCTGACCTATGATGCCTTGCATGAGGTCAATCCTGCGCTCGTATGCGTCGCCCTGACCGGCTTCGGAATCGACAGTCCCTACGCCGACCGCCCTGCCTACGACTATGTCATCCAGGCCATGACCGGCGTGATGGAATTGACGGGTGAGCCGGACAGCCCGCCAACCAAGACTGGCTATTCTGCGGTCGACAATTCCGCGGGTATCATGGGCGCGCTTGGTCTCGTCGCCAAGCTGGTGCAACGGCAGGGTGGCCAGGTCGACGTGGCAATGTACGATGTGATGCTTTCGCAGCTGAACTACATCGCCGCTTCCTGGCTCAATTCGGGCGTCAAGCCGCGCCGCTACGCGCATTCGGCACATCCCTATGTGGTCCCGGCGCAAGTCTTTCCGACGCAGGATGGCTGGCTGACCCTGTTCATCACGCACGACGATTTCTGGCGCAGGTTCAGCCTGGAGGCAGGCCAGCCGCAATGGCTGACGGACAAGCGCTTTGCCTCGATGGAAGCGCGGCGCGCCAATCGCGACGCGGTTATCGAGGCCATCGCGGGCGTACTGCAGAATTCCAGCGCGCAGGACTGGATGAGCCGCCTAGTGCCGCTCGGCGTGGTGGCCGCTGAAGTCAGTACGCTCGAGCACGCTTTGACGAGCGAACAGACGCAAGCCCGCAACATGGTCGTCGAAATTCCTACTCCGGGCGGAACAATCCGTTCGATCGGGAATCCCGTGAAGACCGGCGCCATCGAGGCGTCCCGGCCGCCGCCACTGCTCGGCGAGCACAACGATCTTCTCTTGCCGGCCGGGAACTCATGAGCACCAGCACCGGCCAGAAGCGGCGCGCCATGTCAAAAGCGCTGACCCGCGCCGCGAACGCCTCGGTCGCGGAGGTGTTGAGGACCGCGGAGGGCAGCTCGGGCGTGTGCGCGCGCATCGGAGTTACAGGTCCGCCCGGCGCCGGCAAGAGCAGCCTGATCGCCGCCCTCGCGCGCCGCCGCCTACGGAACGAAGGCGATATCGCAATCCTTGCGATCGATCCGACAAGCCCGATCAGCGGCGGCGCCATCCTCGGCGACCGGATCCGCATGGAGGAGCTCGCGCAGAACCCGCGGGTCTATATTCGCTCGCTCGCCAGCCGACGCAGCCATGACGGGCTCGCCGACAACCTGCCGGACATGCTGGAAATCGTGGAGCGGGCCGGCTTCGCCGAAGCCATCCTCGAAACCGTTGGGGTCGGGCAGGTCGAATATGCCGTGCGCCACATCGTCGATACCATCCTTCTGGTGCTGATGCCGGGCACCGGCGACCAGATCCAGGCGATGAAGGGTGGCATTCTCGAGACGGCCGATATCCTCGTGGTCAACAAATCCGATCAGCCAGGCGCGCGTCAATTGGCGAGCGAACTGGCGGCGGTGATCAAGATGCGCGGCGATGACGGCGAGGGCTGGATTCCGCCGATCGTTCCGACATCCCTCAACGACCCCGCGAGTATCGAGGCGCTCGCTGCGGAAATCGACCGGCACCAGGCTTGGCTCGCGAAGAGGCCAGGCGCCGGCGGCCGTCTCGAACGCCGCCGTGCCCGGCACGTCGGAAGCCTGGTAGCAAGGCGCGTCAGCGAAGTGATCGACGAACTGCCGGCCGAGGTTCTGCGCGAGCCACTCGCCGCGCTCTACGATGTGGTCGTGCGCCGTCTCGCGGAGCACGATGGGAACGCAGCCGAGCTCGGCAGCAGAAGGCGAAGCAGTTAGGCAACCGAAGCAAACGAGGAACCGATCGTGAAAGACAGGTGGAAGACCTGCCGACGGAAAGCAGCAAAGGGAGGCGACATGAAGAATGGCATCACTCGACGCGCGGCGCTCGGCGCCATCGCGGCACCCGCAATCATCGGCCTGTCGCGCGGCGCGTGGGCCGACACTCGGACCCTGAAGATTTCGCACCAGTTCCCAGGCTCGAGCGGCGATACCGGCGATTTCCGCGACCGCCTCTGCCGCAAGTTTGCCGAGGAAGCCGAGAAGCGCAGCAACGGAGCGCTGAAGTTCGAGATCTATCCGAACTCGTCGCTGATGAAGACTTTTGCTCAATTCGACGCCTTGAAAAAGGGGGCCCTCGACATCAGCCTCTACCCCACGACCTATGCCGGCGGCGAAATTCCCGAACTCAACATCACCTTCATGCCGGGCGTGGTGACCAGCTACGAGCAGGCCTATCGGTGGAAGACCGCGCCGATCGGCAAGGAGATGATGGCTATTCTGGAAGCCAAGGGCGTGAAGCTCCTGACCTGGATGTGGCAATCCGGCGGGATCGCCTCGCGCGGCAAGCCCGTCCTCAGGCCCGATGACGCCAAGGGCCTGAAGATCAGGGGCGGTAGCCGCGAGATGGACATGATGTTCAAGGCCGCAGGCGCGGCGACGAGCAACATGCCGTCCAACGAAATCTACATTTCCATGCAGACGGGGGCGATCGACGCTGCCGCAACCAGTGCGACCAGCCTGATCTCGTTCAAGCTGGAGGAGCTCAGCAAGGGTCTCACCGCGGCCGGGGGCACCAATTTCTTTTTCGTCCTCGAACCGATCCTGATGTCGAAGACCGTGTTCGATTCACTGCCTCCGGAGCAACAGAAGGCCATAGTGGAGGCCGGCGAGGCCGTCCAGCCGATGGGCCTCGAAGGCTCTAAGGCCGACGATCAACGTCTGTCCGACGTCTATGCCAAGGCCGGCGCCCAGGTTGTCGCGATGGACGCGTCCGCGCTGGAGCAATGGCGGGCCGTGGCACGTGACAGCGCCTGGAAGGACTTCGCCGCGCGCTCGGCGAATACGGCGCGGTTCCTGAAGATGGCGGAGGAAGTTTGACCGGCCTGCCGGAGCGGAGGGGCATGCGCGATCTGGAAGTGGTGAGCGTGCTCGTCCGCGTTCTCGACGCGATCGACCGCGTGCTGGTTTCGGCCTGCGCGCTGGCCACGATCGCAGCGGGACTGGTGCTGACCTATTCGATCGCAGTTCGGTATGTGCTGCACTCCTCGACCGACTGGCAGGACGAGATGGCCGTCTTCCTACTGGTCGGCGCGACCTTCCTTTCGGCGCCCTATGTGCAGTCGATGCGGGGGCATGTCGCGATTGAGGCGATCGAGGGTTTTCTGCCGGAGGGGGTGGAGCGCGTACGAGAGATCATCTCGGACATCATCTGTCTGCTGTTTTGCGGGTTCTTCACCTGGCAGTCGTGGCTGTTGCTGCTTGAAGCGATCGACGACGGCCGGGTCACGGATTCCGCCTGGGCCCCGCCGCTGTGGATACCCTATTCGATGATGGCCGCGGGTATGAGCCTTTTGACGCTGCGCCTGGCCATGCAACTCGGCCAGGCGTTTGGCGGTGGACGAGGAGCGCGCGCGTGAACCCGCTTGCGATCGGTCTGCTCTATGGCGGCGCCACACTCGTGATCCTCTTTGCCGGAGTGCCGATTGCTTTTGCGCTGGGCGCGGTGGCGGTGGCTTTCATGATCGGCTTTATGCCGTTTGCCTCGCTCGGCACGGTGGCGCAGAACGTCTATCAGGAGATCGCCAACATCACGCTGTTAACGATCCCGCTGTTTATTCTCAAGGGCGCAGCGATCGGTCGGTCGCGCGCCGGCGCCGATCTCTACAATGCGCTTTACGTTTGGCTCAATCGCGTGCCCGGCGGACTTGGCGTCGCCAATGTGGTCGCCTGCACGTTGTTCGCGGCTATGGCAGGATCGAGCGCGGCCACCTGTTCGGCAATCGGCAGCGCCGGCATTCCGGAAATGCGCCGGCGTGGTTATTCCCCGGGCCTTGCCGCCGGCATCATCGCCGCCGGAGGCACGCTCGGCATCCTGCTGCCGCCGTCGATCACAATGATACTTTATGCAGTGGCGTCGGAACAATCGCTCGGGCGCCTGTTTCTCGCAGGACTCGTCCCCGGCATGATGCTGAGCGGGATGTTCGCCGTCTACGCCGTCGCGCGCTTTCGCAAGGAATATCGCGATGCTTACCGCGCCGGCGTCGAGCATCCGATCCTCCGCCGGGACAATTTTACCATGGCGCAGCGCTTTTCGGCGCTGCCACGCATCCTGCCGTTCTTGATCTTGCTGCTCGGCGTGATGGGCGCGCTGTACGGCGGCCTCGCCAGTCCGGGCGAAACAGCAGGGCTGGGGGCCATTCTGGCGCTTGCGCTTATCGCGGTCATCTACGGCGCCTGGCGCTTTTCGGATCTGCGTCCTCTGCTCGTCGGCTCGGTACGGGAGTCGACGATGCTGCTGATGATCGTCGGCATGTCGTTGCTCTATTCGATGGTGATGAGTTACCTGCACATCTCCCAGAGTGCGGCTGAATGGATTGTCGCCAGCCATCTGTCGCCGGGGCTGTTGTTGATGGCCATTCTCCTGATGGTGGTTGTGCTCGGCTTTTTCTTACCGCCAGCGAGCATCATCCTAATGACAGCGCCAATCATCCTGCCGCCATTGCGCAGCGCCGGCTTCGACCTGATCTGGTTTGGTGTTGTGATGACGATCGTGATGGAGATGGGACTGATCCATCCGCCGGTCGGCCTCAATCTGTTCGTGATCAAGAATATCGCCCCAGACATTCCATTCCGCGATGTGCTGTTGGGCACGCTGCCCTTTGTCGTTATCATGATCGTCGCGGTAGCCTTGATCTGTGTCTTTCCTGCTATCGCGATGTGGCTGCCCAAAGCGCTCATGGGCTAGAGGAAACATGCCAACACCGAAAGGAAGCCGCTCGTGACGTTACCCCTTGAGGGCCTGCGCGCGATCGATCTGACGCGCGCATTGTCCGGGCCGTTCTGCTCCATGATCCTTGCCGATCTCGGCGCCGATGTCGTCAAGGTCGAACCGTTGCCGGACGGTGAGATGAGTCGCGTGTGGGGACCGTTCGATCACGGCGTGAGCACGTATTTTCTCAGCACCAACCGCAGCAAGCGGGGCATCGCGGTAGACTTTCGAACGCCGGAGGGGCTGGCCCTCATTCGCGAACTGTCGCGCGGTGGAGACGTGCTAAAATTTTAAGCCGGGTGCGATGGAAGCGATGGGGCTCGGCTATGAAGGCTTGCGCGAAGGGAATCCGCGCCTGATCATGGCCAGCGTCACGGGGTTCGGCAGTTCGGGCCCGGCTGGCCAATGGCTGGGATTCGACCAGAACGCACAGGGATATTCGGGGCTGATGGCCTAACCGGCACCGTTGAATCCGGCCCGATGCGGGTCGGCGTGACGATCGGCAATTCGACGGCAGCATGTGGGCCGCGCTCGGCGTGCTCGGCGCGGTGTTCGCGCGCCACGCCAGCGGCGTCGGCCAGCATGTCGAAACCTGGATTCACGGAACGAGTTGACGCGGCTAACAGGCTTCGGGCTTGGGGCTTTTCGACAGTAAACAGCTGGTATAAGAACAGAGGGGGACGCGTGACGCAAAAGTTTCCATTTAGCACGTCCGAACTGTGGCAAAGGACACGCGAGGTAAACCTGTCGGATTATATTTTTGAAAAGAGCTGAGACAGTTGGCCGGATAGGGTTCGACCGCTGCCGCCTAATGAACGAGGTTTGTTATGCTTGGGTTGACCGTCTCCAGATATCCCTCTGTTCACGAATAGGTGCCCTTTGGAAATCATGATCTGATATCGTGCTCGTTTCCGTCAATTTCTGAAATTTTAAAAGTCATGGAGAACTACACCATAGCGATTAAAGCTCATGCAGAGCCGTTCCGGTTGGAAGAAGCGACTATTGCCGGGCTGCATGAAGCGATCCGTGCTGGCAAGGTTACCCTTGTCGAGGTGGTTCAGCGGTACATCGATCGCTCGCGCGCCTATAACGGCGTGGCCTGCGTCCTTCTGACGGAAGACGGCGCCGACATCCCGGAAACGAATGGCACGGTTCGCGCTGAGGCGCGGCTGCGATTTCCGACAGAGACGGTGAAAGCATCGACGATCCTGCCTGACTTGGAAAAGTACAGGGGGCTGCCGCTTGAGTTCGGTCGCATGGAGCCGACGGCCTCGGATCCTGAAGTTTATCAACAATACGGGATGATCGTTGGCAAACCCAACGCGGGACAAGTCAACGCGATCGGAACCTTCAACATCCGCGGTGAGCGGTCGGTCACGTGCAAGGGCGTATACGATCTTCATCCTTCGAAGGGACCGTTGCCGAAGGGTGCTCCACCGGTCTGCGAATTCTTCCGACAGCAGCCGGACGCTTTGGAGCGAGCCGCCGAGTTGGATGCGCAGTACGGACGAAATCCTGACATCGAGAAGCTGCCAATGTACGGCGTTGTCTTCTCGTTCAAGGACTCATTCGACACGGCCGATATGAGGTCAACCGGTGGCGGCGATGCGGCCTACGACATCGACTTCCCTGCGCGGGATCATCTGCTCGTCAATCAACTGCGCAGCAAGGGCGCTATTATTTTCGCCAAGGCCATCAACACCGAGTACAACGGCCGCGCTGGGGATCCCGGCGGGAAAAACCACCCGGAGAAAGTGCTCGCCTCGACGCTGGGGTATCAGCGCAGCAGTTGGGGAGGTAACGCGGTTAATCCCTATGACACCAGGCGCGCCGCCTCGTTGGGGTCAAGTTCGGGGTCGGCGTTGTCGGTCAGCGTCAATCTCGTGATGGCGAGCCTCGGCGAAGAAACCCGCGCCTCGTGTCGGGGTCCGTCGAATCACAACGCGATCGCGCTTATTCTCCCGCACAAGGCGATGCTCGGCTTTAATGGAGGTGCGATCGGTGCCGACGTGCATTGCGACCGCACCGGCATTCACGCCCGGACACTCGTCGACTGTGCCAAGATCCTTGATGCGCTAAAAGATGCGGATAACGGCTATTACGACGCCCGCGACCCCTTCACGACGGTACCACGATCCTCAGTGATCGATGGACCTTACGCCAGTTTTGCGATGATGCCGGGCAACGCCGGTGCGCTGGCCGGCATGCGCATCGGTGTTATCCGCGAGTCCATGATCTATCCTAAAGGCTCGAAAACCGAGCAGCCTATCGTTTCGGCAGCGGCGCATGAGATCAAGGAAGTTCTCGGCAAGAAGCTTGGCGCGACGCTGGTTGAATCCCGGCATGCCCTGTGGGAGCGCGACCCTGACCTGGAAGTCATGGCAGTCGACTATACCGGTGCGCTGGCGCAGCTTATTCCGCTGATCATGCCGGATATCCTGTTCCGGCTCGACAGCAAGGGCCAACCGCTCTTCAGGGATTTTGCCGATGCGATTGTGCCGACCGAGTTCTTGCCCGGGAAGGTCTTTGGCAAGGGGACCATGCAACCGATCGATTACTGCGTGGCGATGGCCGAAGGACGCATTCTGCCACCGTCCAATCTCGACATCCGTACAATTCAGCAGCAGGAACTGTCGAACACATTCAGGTACCATATCTCGCAATATTTGATGCGCCGCACCCGCGACTGGAAGGAGAGGAGCTTTCAGGAAACCCTGTCGGACTGGAAAGCTCTCAATGCAAGATCAAAGTTCTGGGGCGACGATCAGCGCGCAGCATTCAAGAATTGGGAAGAGGTTGGCGATCCCCGTAACAAGCTCGACGGTCGGCAAGGCGTCAACGAACGAATTATGCTCCGAGAATTGCTGCGCCGGGCTGACATGATGGTGATCCTGGAGAACAAGCTTGATGCGCTGGTGCGTCTGCACACGCCCTGGGCTCCGGGGCTGATCGGGCATCCGCATCAATACGATATTCCATCAAACCTGACGCCGGAATCGCTGATGGGACCGAACGCCGGCTTGACCGAAGTCCTGGTTCCGGCCGGATATGTTAAGGTGACCTACGATCCGGTGTTCAAGCTCAGCGAAGACGGCAAACGCTACGTATCGGCAGCTTCCGAGGTGCCAACGCAGCTTGCGGATCCTGGGCTTCCTTTTTCGCTCGTATTTCGTTGCGAGCCCGGCAAGGAGGATATCATCCTGAAGGTCGCATCTGCATACGAGGCAGCTTCAAAACGGAGAATTCCTCCGCCGGCCTTCGGGCCAGTTCCAACATAGTTTTTCCTGACCGGGTGCGTCACTTCTTCCGGTATGGCTTTGGCGAATATCGTTGAAATTCAGCGCGAGCGGCCGGGTGACACGGTTTGATCGAATAGGGGGTAGGTCCGAATATCTACCGACCCTGTCCCATCCCCATCTGATGGGTCGAGAGTTCGATAAACGTCGTGGATCCGGAGTGGCTCACCGATAAACAACTAGCAGCGGCGGTACGATATATCTCCGCCACGATCTTTCATCCGGCGAGCACCTAGCGTGCGGGGAGAGATGAGCTATTTGCCGCGAAAGTTCGGCTTGCGCTTCTCGATGAACGCGCGTTCGGCCTCACGGTGATCTTCGGAGAACCACAATTGTTCAAATATCGATGACGTGACTACTTGGGATTCGCGTCGTGGCAATCTCAGCGCCGAGAGCACGGCTCGTTTGCATGCCCTGACTGCTAGAGGAGCACCTTCCTGAAGGCTATCAGCGTAGTCTAGCGCGGCCTGTAATACCGGACCTTCAACGACGACGTCTACTAGACCAATGTGCTCTGCGCGAGCCGCGTCAAGTCGCTCTCCTTTCAGCAAAAGGTTTATCGCTTTGGAGCGGCCGATCGTTTCGACTAGGCGTTCCACTCCGTTCCATCCGGGAATGATTCCGAGCTTGGTCTGCGGCAATCCAATCACAGCGCTTCGCGATGCAAACCGTAAATCGCAAGCAAGTGCCAACTCCATACCGCCCCCCAGCGCATAACCGTTGATTGCGGCCAGCACCGGAAGCGGACATCCCTCCAACGCATCGAGGAGTTTTCGGACCGCGCCGAAGGTGCTCTCGAGAATGTCGGGGGTCTCGATCAGCTGATAGGCCTTCAAGTCACCGCCCGCACAAAAGAAGCGATCGCCTGCGCCGGTAATGATGATAGCGCGCAGGTCTGGATCGTCGGAGGTCGCAAGCGCGCCGCGCAATGCCTCTGCCGTCGGTAGATCCACGGCGTTCCCGGCAAAAGGCCGGTCGATTGTCAGAACCAGCGCGGCGCCTAGCTTCTCAACCCGAACACCGTCGCTTGAAGTCATCGACCACCCCCTTGACCCGGAAAAAGTTCTAGACAATTATACAATCTAGCCACACTAATCCAGAGGCTTCTTCCATGAATGCCGAGGCGAGCGAGCAATTTCCACGTGCGGATCTTCTACCGGAGCGCATCGCGCAGCATCTGCGGTTTAAGATCGCGAACGGAGAGATCAAGCCGAGCCAGCGGCTGACCGAACTCGGACTGACGCGGGAATACGCGGTCAGTCGCGTGCCTTTACGTGAGGCATTTCGCATTCTCGCGACCGAAGGCCTGATCTCGCTTGCTCCCCATCGCGGTGCGACCGTCCTGCCATTGTCCGAAAATGAGTTGCGGGAACTGTTCGGTCTGCGCAGCGCGCTCGAAGAATTCGCGGCGCGGGAGCTTGCGGAATCATCGAATGCCCAAGCCACAGTTGCTGGACTGCGCGCGCTTAATCGGCAGATGAAGGAGGCGGTCGATTGCAATGACCTCTTGGCCTATGAGCGCGGCGCCGTGCAGTTTCATGAAGCGCTCGTGCAAGGCAGCGGAAACGGGCTGCTTTCCGCCTATTACAGCCAGGTGAAGGTTAGATTTCGGCGTTATCAGGCTGCTTTGGCGGTGGTTCCAAAATCAGCGATCGCCTCGATAAAAGAACACGAGCGGGTACTTTCGGCGATCGCGCGGGGAGAGCCAGACGCAGCTGCCGAGGCGACGCGAAATCACATTCGAAATCTGATCGGCCGCTTCAACAGCGCCCAACACCCCTTCCGGGCGGTCGAGTGACGGTCGGAGCGGGCAATTGACCATGAGGCAGGGAATGATGCGTGAAGGCAGCCTCGCGTATGTCACGGTCGCAAGCGTCGACGTCGAGCGAACGGCTCATGTTCTGTCCGTCCATTTCGGGCTGCCGCGTTCTCTCCACCTCCCGGACGCCAAAGCGCCTCCCATCCCGTTATATGCGGTCGGTGAAACCGCTCTCGCGGTTGTTCCGATCGGCGACCCCTTCATCCATGGAGATACTCGTCCGGGCGTGCACCATGTGGTGTTTGCGTCCGAGGATCCTAAATCCGCGGCCGCACAAGCGGCAACTCGCCTTGATTGCAAAGTAGCCACCGCCGAGCCGGGACTGGATGGCGCGACAAGATTCGCCCTTCCACCCGCCGCAACCGAAGGCGTGAAAGTCTACTTTTCAAAACCGGCTTCGATTGACCGATCGCGCGGCGGCTGCCGGCATGTCGAGCGCATCGACCATCTTGGAATTGTAAGCGCGGATACGCAGCGGGCGATCGACGTCTTTCATCGTCGGCTGGGCCTTACGCTTGAGAGCCAGCAGGTCGATGTTGAAACGCTACTGCCGTTCGAAAGCTTCACCTCGGACAAGTACGGCATCGTCCAGCACAATCGGGAGCCGGTGTTTTGCGGCGGTGTCCGCAGCGCGTTCATTACCGCTGGCGACTGCGAGCTGGAATTTCTTCAGGACTACAGTCCGCTTGGACCCGGGGAAATCGACCCGCAGCAGGCGGGCACGACCCGGCAGGATCGTGGGGCGATCGCGAGGTTTCTCGCGAGCAGGGGGCCGGGGCTCGCTCACATTGCATTCAAAACTCCCAGCATTGCCGACGCATTGGCTGAAGCGAAGACGGCAGGCTGTGAGCTGATCGATCGCGTCGGCCGGCCAGGCGGCCGGCGATCTCAAATTGCGTTCATCCACCCGCGTGGCATGGGCGGAATGCTTTTCCATTTTGTGCAGCGGGAGTGAATTACCGTTCTAGCTAAATAATAAAGAAAACAATCTTGGGAGGAAATCGGATGGTGGATACAGCGATCCCGTCGGCCGTGCAATTGTCGGTTGCGGCAACTCCGGCGCAGAAGCGAGTGTTCTGGGCGGCTTGGTCAGGTTGGATGCTCGATGGTTTTGACCTCAGCATCTATTTCTTTGTTCTGGTGCCGGCGCTCACCGAGCTGCTTCAGCTCAGTGGTTACCCCGCCACACCCGCAAACATTGCGCTCTATGGTGGATACTTGTTTACGTCATTCATGGTTGGCTGGGCCTCCTCGATGCTATGGGGATGGCTGGCGGACCGGTTCGGCCGGGTGAAGATTCTGTGTCTGACTATTCTGACATATTCGATTTGTACGGCGCTCTGCGGATTGGCAAACGGGATTTTGATGTTTGCGATCTTCCGGTTCCTGTCTGGCTTCGGGGTCGGCGGAGAGTGGGCAGCCGGAACCCCGCTGCTCCAGGAATCGGTGCCGGAGCACGTGCGCGCCAAATGGTCTGGATGGCTGCATTCAGCAATCCCGATCGGAATCATCCTGGCGGCCGTCGCATCGCTCATGCTTCCGCTGATCGGCTGGCGCGGAATGTTCTTCCTCGGCATTCTTCCGGCGTTTCTAACAATCTACTTGCGCATCAGAATTCCGGAGCCGGAAAGGTGGCAGCGCAAATTGGCTGATCCAAATCGGATGAGCGTGCGGGCTCTATTCCTGGGAAGCGGCGCGCGCAACACGTGGTCCGCTGCGCTCATGATGTCCTGCATTATTCTTGGGATATGGTCGTCAACCTTCTGGGTTCCGACCCTGATTATCTCGAAGATGACCGCGCTCGGGCGGACGATGCCGGAGGCTCAGCAGGTCGCGTCGCTCAGCGGCATCATCGCAAATATCGGCACGCTGATTGGTTGCCTGGCCATGCCATATATCGCGAACTGGATAGGATCGCGCCGGCTTACGGCTGCGGTATTTTTCGTCGGTGCGTTCCTTACCAACGTGGTTGCCTATATGGGCATCGTTTCCTGGGCGAACAATGTCTACCTGTTCCTCTGGGTCATACCGGTGCTCGGCTTCTTCACCAACGGCGTCTTTGCGCTGTTCACGATGTGGTTGCCCGAGATGTTTCCGACGGCTCAGCGGTCCCTGGGTTCGGGTTTCGCATTCAGCTTCGGGAGATTGTTGGGAGCTGTCGGGCCGACGGTGATCGGCGTGGTCGCCTCGCTCACGGGTTCTTACCCTGTCGCGATATCGATTGTATCCCTGATCTATATCATCGGACTGCCGGCCATCCTATTCGCGCCGGAGACCGCCAAACGACCACTTCCCGCCTAGGCCCAATTCCCGACGGCAGGCGACGAGGCCTACATGAAACTGAAGCAGCTCCGGATTTAAAGCATGACTGGACTTCCTCTTGCCGGCTACCGCGTCCTTGATTTGAGCCGCGCGCTGGCCGGCCCGTTTTGCGCGATGACACTTGGCGATCTCGGTGCGGACGTCGACAAGGTCGAACCCGCTCCGCGGGGAGATATGATTCGCGGGTGGGGACCGTTCGATCAGGACATCAGCGTCTATTTCCTTTCGGCCAATCGCAACAAGCGCAGCCTTGCGATCAATTTTCGAGATCCGAAAGCAATGGATTTGATCCGCCGAATGGCAGCTTCGGCGGATGTTCTGATCGAAAATTTTAAGCCGGGCACCATGGAGAAGATGGGCCTCAGTTGCGAGGAGCTTCGCAAGGCCAACCCGGGGCTCGTCTATGCGAACGTCACTGGTTTCGGCCGCGATGGCCCCTATGGTGATTGGCCGGGTGTCGATCAGATTGCGCAAGGCATGTCCGGCCTGATGAGTATTACCGGGCAGAAGGATGGAGAAGCGACGCGCGTCGGAGTGCCGATCGGCGATCTTGTTGCGGGAATGTGGGCGGCAATCGGCGTGCAGGCCGCACTCCTTGAGCGATCCAGAACCGGTCGAGGACAGCGGGTGGAAACATCATTGCTGGCATCGCTCGTGGGAATGATGTGTTTGCAGGGGCAACGCTATCTCAGTCTCGGGGAGGTACCGCGCAAGGCAGGCAACGACCATCCGTTGGTTTGGCCATACGGGACTTTTGAGGCAAAGGACGGTCCTTTCAATATGGCGGCGACTTCGGACGAGATGTGGAAGAGCCTGTGCCGGCTCCTCAAGCTCGATGAGATCGCTGAGCATCCGGATTTTAAAGACAATACTGCACGCGCAAGAAATCGAGACCGGGTGAGAGCGATTTTGAACGAACGATTTTCCGCGCGCACCCGCATGGAGTGGACCCAGGAACTTGTCAAGTTGGGGCTTCCGGCTGGACCGATCTACGACATGGCCGGCGTGTTCAACGACCCGCAGGTGCAGCAACAGGGAATGACGGAAACCATTGATCATCCGGTCCTTGGCGTCCTTCGACTGCTCGCCAGTCCCATCAAGATGGAATCGCTTGGTGGCAGTTCGGTTCGGCTACCTCCGCCGATGTTGGGTGAGCACGGCGAAGCGATTTTGCGGGACTATCATTTAAGTGACTCCGAGATATCCGAATTGATTGAGGCAGGTATCGTTATGCCTTCCAAGGAGCCAGCCAATGCCGCCTAACGGTATCGCCTACATTGCTATTGTCTCGAAGGACGTTCCGAAAGCCGCTATGGTCTTCGAGCAATTGCTCGGTCTCAGGCGCAATAGCGTAGCGATCTCCGATAACCGAACCGTTCCCGTCTTCAGCGTCGGAGACGCCGCGATAGCCTTGTTTGAACCTGGCGACCCCTTCATCGGTGGCGACACAAGGACAGGTATCCACCATGTTGCCTTCAATGCGCTCAAGCCGGAAGAGGCGGCAGCTCGTGCGCAATCGGCCGGCCTGGCTGTACTAAAGGATCCCCTCCCTGGAATGCAGGGCAAGCTTCGGTTTGGCCTCGATCCCGCGTCGACGGCTGGGGTAAAAGCCTTCTTCGTTCAGCCGCTCGATATCAATCGATCCAAAGGCGGAATAGTCGAGCGTATCGACCATATCGGGATAGCGAGCGCCGATAACCGCATGGCGCGGGATATTTTCTGCGGCAAGCTCGGCTTGCCGCTGGAAAGCGAGCAGACGGATATTGAGACCGAAATCGCCCTGGAGAGTTTTACGTCCGACAAATACGGCGTCGTCTATCATACGCGCAAGCCGCGGATTGCCGGTGGGCTGCGCGTAGCCTTCATCACGGCAGGAGATTGCGATCTTGAATTCCTGCAAAACCTCGATGCCAAGCAGGATGGCGTGGTCAACCACGGTAACGCCGGCACCACCCAGCAAGACCAAGGCGCCATAACGCGATACATTGCATCTTATGGAGCCGGACTACACCACGTGGCGCTGAAAGTTCCGGATATCAATGCAGTATTGTCGTCGTTGCAAGGTCAGGGGATTCAAACCATCGATCAGGTGGGACGCCCCGGTTCTCGTCGAGCGCTGATCGGATTTGTTCATCCCCGGAGCCTGGGCGGGGTGCTGTTTCATTTCGTTCAACGCTGATCATTCGGGGTGGAGCTGTTGGCGCGGCCGGAGATGGTTTCGTTGAGCATCGGCTCGCCGCGTCTGAGATATACAGACCTCTGTCACACCGCTTAAAAGGAAGAAAAGAGTGAATCTGAAACTTCAAGGTAAGACAGCACTTATTACCGGAGCCTCCAAGGGGCTCGGATTTGCGAGCGCCGAGGTCCTGGCCGAGGAGGGTTGTGCTCTCCGTCTCGTTTCGCGCTCGGACGAAGACCTCAAAAAGGCCGCCCAGACGCTGAGCTCCCGTTATGGTGTGGACGTGCGCACCCGCGCGCTCGACATGGCCAAAGTCGCGTCGATCGATGCGCTCGAAGCCGAAGCGGCTGAAACGGACATCTTGGTCAACAATGCTGGCGCGATTCCGCTCGGCTCCATCGAAGAGCTTAGCGATGCACAATGGCGCGAAGTCCTGGGATCTTAAAGTCTTTGGTTACATCAATCTGACACGCAAGATCTACACATCCATGAAGGCGCGTAAAGCGCAGGGCGTCATCATCAATATCATCGGGCATGCCGGAGAAAATCTCAGCGCTGGCTATCTTGCCGGCACGTCCGGCTGTGCCGCGCTAATGGCGATGACCCGCGCGCTGGGCGCCGCGTCCCCGGAGTTTGGCATAAGAGTGCTCGGGATCAATCCTGGGCCCGTGCTCACCGAAAGGTTGCACAATTTTCTTCGCCGCAGGGCCGAACAGACCTTGGGAGATGCCGAGAAGTGGACCGAGCTGATCAAGACCATGCCATTTGGTCGAACGGGAAAACCGCGCGAGATCGCTGACGCTGTTGCTTTCCTGGCATCCGACGTCTCCGGCTATACGACAGGAACGATTTTGACCATCGATGGGGGCGTTTCATCGCGTGCGAAATCCTGGCTCTGACAGGGCCGCGCATTATAGATATCGGGAGGATAAAGGTAAATCGACGGGAATTCCTGACTTCCGTGGCCGTTGTTCCGCTTGCGGGCCTTCAGCGCGCGGCAGCGCAGGGTGTCGAGAAAACCAAAGTCACCATAGCGGCGGGAGGTCGATCCCTGTTCGCTTATCTTCCGATGAACCTTGCCGACGTTCTCGGATTTTTCGACCAAGAGGGCCTATCGATTGAAATTGCGGAATTCCCCGGCGGTTCCAAAGTCACCCAGGCGCTCGTCGGCGGCAGCGCGGATTTCGCCAACACTGTGTTCGACCAAACGATCCGGCTACAGGCGCGCCATCAGGATGTCAGAGGTGTCGTGGCAAATACGGACTATCCGTATTATGTCGTTCTGTTGCCGAAGTCCCGGGCCGAAACCTACAAAGGACCGGCGGATCTGAAGGGACTCAAGATCGGCGTTACTTCGCCGGGATCTGGCAGCGAGGTCTTCGTGCAATTGATCCTGGCCAAGGCGGGACTTTCGTCTGCGGACGTGTCGATCATCCAGGTTGGTGGCGGAGCGGGTTCGATCGCGGCCATGCAGCAGGGCGGCATCGACGCGATTTCCAGCCTCGATCCGGTCATCAGCGAACTGGAAGCCACGGGTCGTTTTTCCGCCGTTGCAGACAGCCGAACCGCAGCAGGCGTGAAGGAATATTACGGCGGCGAATATCTCTCCGCCTGCCTCCTGGCACGGCAAGAATACATCGAGAGATATCCACAGACCGTGCAGGCCGTCGTCAATGCGACGGTACGCGCATGTAGATGGTTGACCAAGGCGACGCCGGATATGGTAATGGCGGCTCTCCGGCCGGAATGGATCGGCTCGAATAAAACGCTATATAAGGATACCCTCGGCAAAGCGCTCGAAGGCATGTCGAAGGACGGACGCATGGGCGAAAAGGCGGTCCATAACGTTTATCTTTCGCTGATTGCGATTGATCGAAACGTTGCGGATGCCAAAGACCTGGATTTGGCCAAAACGCGGACGAACGTCTTTGTCGAGGCGGCCCTGAGGAAATATCCTTAGATCGGGTCCCGAAAGAAGATTGCAGTCGGTGAAGACAAGCACGCCGTTGGTGCGGCGGCAGAGTTCACTGGCCAAAGATGGGGTCGGCAATGTCCGGTCCATCGTGGGAGGGAGAAGTCGCATGCGCACTATTCTACGGCTGGTATTCATGGCATTTGCGTCCGTCGCGCTTATGTCGGCGGCGGCGAGCCAGGAGGGTTTCCCGGTACGTCCGATCCGACTAATCGTTCCATATCCAGCGGGTGGGGCAACAGACGTCGTTGCTCGGATCGTCGCCGAGAAAATGTCGGAGCGGCTCGGTCAGCAGCTCTTCATAGACAACCGGCCCGGTGCGGGGACTATGGTTGGTGCATCCGCGGTCGCCCGCAGTTCGCCGGATGGCTATACGATGCTCGCCGGCGATACCGCGACTTACGCCCTCAATCCAACCCTCTACGGCAAGCAGCTGACCTACGATCCTGTCGAGGACTTTGCGCCGGTTTGCCGTACCAGCCGCATCCCTCTGATACTCGTGGTCAATCCTAAGACTCTTTCGGTAAACTCGCTTCAGGAGTTAATCGCAACAGCAAAGAAGCAGCCGGGAAAGATTGACTTCGGTGCCCCGGGGCCAGGCAGTCCGATCCATTTGGCGATGGAATTGTTCCGGCAGCGGGCCGGCATTGATCTCCACGCGATTCCGTACAAGGGTGGCGCCGACGCCTTGAACGATGTGGTCAGTGGTCGTGTCGGCCTGCTCTTCATCGATGCGGCGACCGGAGTTGCTTACATCAACTCGGGCACGCTAAGGGCACTCGGGGTTGGTACGAACAAACGTATCCCCGCGGCTCCAGACGTACCGACCGTTGCCGAGCAAGGCTTCCCGGGCTTCGAGGCTTGGGCGTGGAATGGTCTTGCGGTACCGGCAGGAACGCCGCCCGCGATTATCGCCAAGCTCAATGCCGCCTGTCAGGCCGCGCTCACCGACCCGGCTGTAGAGCGGCGCTTTGCTGAGATCAGTGTAGAACCCGCGCCGACCAGCGCGGACGGCTTCGAAGCCTACATCAAAAGTGAAGCTGCGAAGTGGCACAGCGTTATCACCGAGGCAGGCGTATCAATCCAGTAAAGCGCGCAGCCGGGTTACGCCGGCTTGTCGACAACAGAGGACGATTTCGAATGAGGCTTGTCAGTTACGGACCATTTGGCGGCGAGCGAGCCGGATTTCTGGACGGAGATTTGATCGTCGATCTTGAGACTGCGCTCCGGGCAGCCGGCGCGGACGCGCCGGTTAGCGATATGCGACTTTTTCTCGAACAGCCGACGTGGCGGGCGTTGCTGGACCAGGCCTTCGTTGCGCGTGAGGCAGCATCGAAGGTTGACGGCAAGACCGCGCGGCTGGGCTGTCCCGTGCCGATGCCGCGCACGCTGATCATAGCCGGGGCAAATACGAAATCGCATATCGCCGAGGCAGGCGCCGTCCTAGGCGAAACAGTGGCCCCGCGGGAGCCCATGCTGCTTGCAAAGGCGACATCGAGCCTTTGCGGGCCCCATGACGACATCATTCTTCCTCCGGAAACCCGAAAGCTGGATTACGAGGTTGAACTGGGCGTCATCATCGGTCGTAAGGCGAGACGCATCGGCAAAGCTGAGGTCAGAGAGCACATCGCAGGCTTCACGGTGACGAATGAGGTGTCAGCGCGCGACATTCAGCTGGCAGAGCATGAGAAAAATCCTTTCTTCCGCGTGCACTACATCGGTAAAAGCTTTGACACATTCTGCCCCGCCGGCCCCGCGTTGGTAACGGTCGACGAGTTTGCCTGGGGCAAGCCGCTCAAGATGAGCACGAAAGTGAATGGCGAGATTCGGCAGCAGAGTGACACCTCGGACCTCTACTTCGGGATCGAAGAACTAGTCTCTTATGCGAGCCGGTCGATGACCCTCTATCCCGGCGACATCATCGCAACCGGCTCACCGGCCGGTGTCGCATTTTTCATGAAGCCGCCGCGTTTCTTGCAAGCGGGCGACATCGTGCGCTGCGAGATCGAGGACGTCGGTATGATTGAGAACGCGGTGCGCGCCGAATCATTCAGCTAGACCTTCTTGCCCATACGGCAAGCGCGTTGGATGGGCTGTCGAATTCCACATGCGGGAATGGAAGCGGACGCTCGGGGCGGCCGCCGTCCGGAAAATGCGGCTGGTTCACCTTGAAACCCCAAGCACGGTTTCAAGATAACTCAGATCGAAATAGCGGCTTGGCGCACCGAGCGGCTTTGGCGGCCGCCCAAATTTCAAGCGCAGCTCCAGCACTTTGGCAATGCCGTCGATATCGAGAACGCCCTTCCTGGCAAAACCGGCCTTCGGATCGAACAGGACGGAATAGGCAACGTCTGCAGCCTTTTCGTCGCTCGCGGGCATATGATCGCGGAAGATCGCAAAGGCGTCGACTTTGTTGGCGGGATCGTAAAGCCAATCGATCGAATCCGACAGTGCGCGCAGGAAGCCCCGCAATTCGCCGCTGTTCTTCTGCGCCCATTCATTCCGGGTCGCGACGACATGCCCCTGATAGTGCTGCATGACGCTCGCGGCCGTATCCAGCGAGCGATAGCCAAGTTCCTCCAGTTGGGTGGAGAATGGCGCATTGAACAGGGCGCCGGCAAATTCGCGCTGCTTCAGGCCCTCGAAACGACGGAGCACGCCGCCTGTTCGGACAATCCGGTAGTCGTCCGGCTTGAGGCCGCCCTTTTCGAGAAGCGCAAACAGTATCAGCGCAAGTCCGGTAACCGCAGCGTCAACCGATAGGGTTTGTCCTCTGAGATCGTCGTAAGATTTGATTTCCGGCTGCGTCATCAGGGCGGGCATCAGCAGCGCGTCCGAGGCCATGACGGCGATGGCGTCAGGAACCGTAACCGGTGCTTCACCTTGACCCTCTCGATAGGCAACGACGTTGTCCATCAAGGTGATCGCGATGTCCGACCGGCCTTCGGCGAGGTTTGTCCATTGAACGACCGAGCCGGGCGTCTCCGAAACATTGACCCTCACGCCGTAGCTGGCAAACAGGCCGCGGTCCTGCGCCACCCAGACCGGCCAATTGAACGCGCCTGCAAACACCATCAAATTGATCGGCGCGGAAGGCGGCTCTTTGCAAAATATTTCAGTCATTTCAGTAAAATCTACGAGAGCTGCGGTTCCCTGTCAAATCAAGAGCCTGACCGCCGAGGTTTCTGCGGATAAGCAGGAGGCGACGACGTGTGGCGCGGATTTGCGCGGCGAATATAGCCTTTGTGAAGCGCGGATCGAATTTCAGGTGTAACAAGGGGCGTGGCTAACGGATGGCCAACAACGTCGTAAGCGAGCTTGACCTGATCGAAATAATGTATTTCAGTAATTTAACTGAAACTAGGATTGCGCCATGTACACGCTATCGGTCGATATCGGCGGCACGTTCACGGACATCGTGGTGTTCGACGAAGCCAAGGGACGCACGGTTGTCGGCAAGGCGCTGACGACGCCAGCCGACTTGCGCAAGGGCGTCATGGCCGGGCTGGAGCAAGCGGCGGATGACATGGAAATGCCGCTCCAGAGCCTTCTCGGCGGAGCGCATCGTTTCGTTCATGCCACCACGCAGTCGAGCAATGCGATCTTTGCCTTTGCCGGCGCCAAGACCGCAGTCGTGACGACGCGCGGCTTCGGCGACACCCTCACGATAATGCGTGCAACGGGCCGCGTCGCGGGGTTGAGCGTATTCGAACGCTATCATTATCGCGCCACCGAAAAGCCGAGAATGCTTGTCGATGAGCGCGATATCTTCGAGGTCACCGAGCGCATGGACTATGCGGGCCGCGGCATCACGAAGCTCGATGAAGGGGAAATGCGTGACGTCGCAAGGACGATCAGGGCTCGTGGCTACCAGGCCGTCGCTGTCGCTTTTCTATTCTCGCACAAGAGCGATGTCCATGAGAGGCGCGCAAAGAAAATTCTGAAAGAGGAAATGCCCGAGGTCTATGTAACGACATCGAGCGAAGTGGCGCCGGTGCTGGGTGAGTACGAACGCAGCGCCACGGCGCTGTTCAATGCCTATGTCGGGCCGGTGATTGAAAATTACCTGGAAGGAATGGTTTCCACGCTCGGCCAGACCGGTTTGAGGTGCAAGCCGCTGATCGCGCAATCGAACGGCGGCCTGGCGACGCCGGCTCAAACCATTCCGATTTTCACGGTCGAATCCGGCCCGGCGGCCGGCGTCGTCGGCAGCGCCTATCTTGCCAATCTGCTCGGCGTGCCGAACGTCATCGCAACTGACGTGGGTGGAACGACCTTCAAGGTGGCCGTCATCGAGGGCGGCAAGTGGACGTATTCCAAGGAGACCATTCTCAACCAGTATCAGCTCCGGTTGCCGATGATCGACGTGGTGTCGATCGGCGCCGGCGGCGGCTCCATCGCCTGGGTGGATAACGGTCGCCTGCGGATCGGTCCCATGAGCGCTTCATCGGATCCGGGGCCGGCCTGTTATGGATTCGGTGGCAAGCGGCCGACGGTCACGGACGCCGATCTGGTCCTCGGCCATCTCTCGGCCGATAAGTTCCTGGGCGGCCGGATGAAGCTCGACAGTGATGCTGCTTCGGCGGCGATCCATGAACATGTCGCGCTGCCGCTCTTTGGTGGCGACGTCATCGCCGCGGCAGCCGGTATTCGCCAGGTCGTCGATTCACAGATGGCGGATCTCATCCGCAAGACGACATTGCAGCGCGGCCACGACCCGCGGACTTTCGCCCTGATGGCTTTCGGCGGCTCGGGACCTGTCCATGCGGCGTCCTATGGCGCCGATCTCGGCATGTCGGAAATCATTATTCCCTTCAACGCCTCCGTGCATTCTGCCTATGGCAGCGCGCTGTCGGATGTACGCTTCAGCCTGCGCTATTCCGATCCGCTTACCCTGCCGGTCGAGCCCGCCAAGCTCGAAAATCTGTACGGCCCCATGGAAAAGAGCGGCGACAGGCTGCTGGCCGAGGCCGATATTGCCCAGGCCGACCGGCGGTTCGAGCGATGGGTTGAAGCACGCTACCGCCGCCAGGTGCACACGGTCAGGGTAGGCGTTCCAGGCAGGCTGGATTCTGCGGAAAGCGTCGAGACAATAGCCGTTGCCTTCGAGGCGGAATATGAGCGACTGTTCGGACCGGGATCGGCGCTCAAGGATGCCGGCATCGAAATGGTTGACTACGGCGTGGACGCGATCGGTATTGTCGCCAAGCCGTCGGCGGCGAAACAGACGGGGGGAGGCCGCACGACGCCGCGGCTGCGGCGCAAGGCCTTTTGTCCGGTCATCAGCGCAATGGTTGACACGCCGGTTTATGACGGCGCCGGTCTGCCGGCCGGGGCAAGTCTTTCAGGTCCCGCCGTGATCGAACATCCCAGCACCACTATCGTTTTGCACACGGGGCACAAGGCCCGCATCGACGAATTCGGCAATACACGCATCGCGTCAGGTCAATGAAAGGTCTTGCAACGTGCTGAACCCTGTCCAGGCCCGCCCCATCGATCCCGTTACGTTCGAGGTCCTCAATCACCGCCTGATGACCATCAGCGAGGAAATGGGCATCCAGTATATGCGGTGTTCGGGTTCCAACGTTTTGATCACGGGCAATGATGCCGCTGCCGCGGTCATGCTTGCGGACGGATCACTGGTCTCGGTCGGGCCCTACATCGTGACCCAGGGCAATGTGCTGCCATTGATCGTCGACAGCACGATGAAGTCCCTCGGTCCGGGCGAAGTCATCGAAGACGGCGACATATTCATCTGTAACGATCCTTATCTTGGCGCCATCCATCATCCGGACATCGCGACCGTCGCCCCGATCTTTTGGAAGGGGAGGCTTGTCGCGTGGGTTGGCGCCTCGGGGCATCAGCTCGACAATGGCGGCATGGATCCCGGCGGCTTCTCGATCAAGGCCGTCGATACCCATCAGGAAGGCCTGCGCATGCCGCCGGTCAAGATCGCCTCCCGCGGCGTCGTGCGCGAAGACGTTCTGCGCTGGATTCGCAATCAGGTCCGCGATCCGCTCGTCGCCCTCGACATCAAGGGGCAGATCGCATCGCTCAATAGCGGCCGCCGCCGCGTGCTCGAACTGTTTGAGCGCTGGGGCGAAGACACGGTACAGGCTGCGATGGAACAGTGCATAGCGCATTCGCGCGAAAAGCTGGAAGCGCGGCTGGCGGAGCTGCCGGACGGGCAGTGGCGGGAAGTACAGTATATCGACCACGACGGCCACAACCCGGAAATTTACAAGATCATCTGCACGATGACGAAGAAGGGAAGCCGGCTCGAATTCAATTTCGCCGGTACAAGTCCCAATGCGCGCGGGCTCATCAATTGCACCTATGCCGGACTGCAGGCCGCGTGCCTGACGGCGACATACATCAATCTCTGCTGGGATATTCCGTGGAATCGCGGCGTGCGCGACTGCATGGATATCGTGAGCGACGTCGGCACCGTCAACAACTGCGCGTATCCGGCGCCATGCGCCATGGCGACGATTTCGGCGGTGATTGTCACGGTTGACGCGACGTGGCGCTGTCTTTCGCAGATGCTGCTCGCCAGCAAGGATTACAAGCGCGAGGCGATGGCCCTGTGGTCGGGGACCTCGATGGCACCGATCTTCGCTGGTACCAGCCAGCATGGTTTCCCGTTCGCCGCCACCGAAATGAGCCATTTCGGCGGCGGCGGCGGCGCCTGTTCCGAACATGACGGCGTGGATACTGCGGGGATCGTATTCAACACGACGCCGAACATGCCGAACATCGAAGACCAGGAAGCTGAATATCCCGTGCTCTACCTGTTCCGCCGCCATCTGCAGGACTCCGGTGGGCCCGGCCAGTTTCGCGGCGGCCGTTCGGGCGAACTGGCCTATACGATCTACGATGCGCCGACCGGCCAACTCGAGGGTCTGTTCGCCGGAACCGGCGCTGAAATGCCGAACGCGATCGGGATCGCCGGCGGTCTGCCTGGCTCGGCCATCTCCATCGCGCGAGTCGTGAAAACGGACATCAAGGCGCGCATTGACAGCGGCAAGGCGCTGCCCGACCGTCTCAAAGCGGTCGATGGCGAACTGGAGTGGTTGATCTGCAAGCACGTTCGCAGTCCCATTCTCGCCGGCGACGTCTGGTATCACAGCTGGCAGGGCGGGGGCGGCTATGGTGACCCGCTGCTGCGCGATCCGGAAAGGGTGGCGACCGACGTCGCGCGCGGCGCCGTCTCGCGCGAGGTCTGCACCAGCGTCTATGGCGTTACGATAGCGCCGGACGGCAATGCCGATCATGACGCGACCAAGCTCAAGCGCGAGCAGATTCGGGCGGCCCGCAGACTATCCTCCAGGAAGCTTGCCGTTACCGGCCTGAATTGGCGCTATCAAGGGACCGGTCGCATCGAAATCGCCAACGCGCTCGTTATCGATTCCAGCGACAAGTCGGTGAGCTGCGGAAACTGCGGTCATCGCCATTGCAGCACCGAGGAGAACCTGCTGGATCATCTCGGCCTGATCGAAACCCATCCCTCGTCCGCGGGACCGGTGCGAGGGGAAGCCTATGATCGAGGAAGATTCCAGCTGCGCCACCTGATTTGCCAGAACTGCGGCGGCCTTGCCGATGTCCAGGTCGGACTGGAGGGAGCGCCTTTCAGTTTTGCGATTCCGGAGCTGGGCCTAAGAGGAGACCGACCATGAGCACGGTGCTGGTCCGATTCAGGGAAACAGGCAGCCAGGCGGAATTCCGGCCCGGGCTCACCAATGGCAATGCGGTCGCCGATATCAGCGACCGCTATCCGACCATCGCCGCGTTCCTGAAGGTCAATGCCGGCGGTTGGGATCCCGGCATGGAATTGCCGGACGCGAAACGCCTGCATCGCAAGGATGTCGTGCTCGGCCCACCGATCGATCCGGGGCGAATGATCTTTGCGGTCGGCGCCAACTATCGACAACACGCCGAAGAAGCGGGGCTCGGCGTGCCCAAGACGCCGGTTATCTTCTTCAAGCCTTATCCGGCCCTAGTCGGACCGGATCAGCCGATCGTCATTCCGTCGGTTTCGTCAAAACTCGACTACGAGGGCGAGATGGCGGTGATGATCGGAAAGGATGCGAGCCGCGTGTCGCGCGCCGATGCGGCGGCGCACGTCGCGGCCGTCACCATTGTCAACGACACGACGGCACGGGACTTGCAATGGGTTGATCTGGGGAAAAACCGCATCGTTGACTGGTTTTGTTCGAAAGCGCTCGATCAAAGCTCACCGGTTGGGCCAAACTTGACCAGCATGCGAGCCATTCACGACGTGCACAAGCTGCACATCAAGACCACTCTCAATGACCAGGTCATGCAGGACGCCAACACCGGCCTGATGGTGTTCGACACCTGGCAGTTGATCGAGTTTATTTCCGCGCACGCGACATTGCGTGCCGGCGACATCATCGCGACCGGAACCCCGTTCGGGGTTGGCGGATTTCGCGAAATCTTCTTGAAGGCCGGCGACGTGGTCCGGGTCGAACTTGAAGGGGTAGGCGCCCTGCAAAACGCGGTCGTCAATGCGTAAAAGGATCATTCGATCGCGATGACGCGGCTCTCGCCCACGCAGACGACCGGTTCCGGCGAACAAGCGCCGCCGGTCGGGCGTGAGAGTGCGGTAGTCCCGCCGCCCAATGCGATGTTGCGATGGTTCAAGAGCCCGGTTTTCAGCCGCTTCCTCCAGGTCGCCGTCGGCCCGGCTATAGTGCTCTGTCTGTGGTACGCCGCGGGCGCGCTCGGTGTGCTCAATACCCGCTTGATCCCGCCGCCCGCTGCAACCTTCGCGACCACCTGGATCGCGCTGACACAGGGGACGATGCTCTACGATCTGACGCAGACGCTCGGTCGTGTTCTGTGGGCTTTCGTGATCGCCGCCGGATTGGGCGTGCCAATCGGAATTGTGATCGGTGCCAACGAGCGGATTTATCGCGGCGCGGAGTTCTTGATCGATTTCTGCCGCTCGACCCCCGCCACGGCGATGTTCCCCCTGTTCATGCTGATTTTCGGCCTTGGAGACCAGGGCAAGGTCGCACTCGCGGCGTTCTCCGCTCTGCTGATCATCGTCTTTAACGTGGCCTACGGCGTCCTCAATGCGCGAAAGACGCGCATTCTCGCCGCACGTTCGATGGGCGCGGGACGACTTCGCATCTTCATCCAGGTCATCTTCCTGGAGACGCTGCCGCAAACCTTCGTCGGCCTGCGCGCCGGGGTGTCGCTGGCTCTGGTCGTTATCGTTGTCGCCGAAATGTTCATCGGCGGCATGGACGGCATGGGGCATCGGATCATCGATGACCAGATGTCATATAATCTGAAGGATATGTACGGCTCGCTGATATTGTCGGGGGCGCTCGGCTATTGCCTGAATTACGGGTTTCTGCTGATCGAAAGGTATTTCGTGCACTGGGCGGGGCGCTGAAATGTCTGGTCTGACTGACCTGAGTGCGCCGCCCTCCCGATCAGGACAACCGGCGCGTCCGCGCGGGCGCATCGAAATCCGCGGGCTGACCAAGCGGTTCAGCGACTCAGATGTCTATCGCGATTTCAATCTCGACCTTCAGGAAGGCGAATTCATCTCGATCTTCGGACCGAACGGCTGCGGCAAAAGCACCTTCATCAATCTTGTCTCCGGCATGACCCCGATCAATTCCGGCACGGTACTTTACGACGGCAAGACGATAGAACAGACCCGTCTCTCCTATGTCTTTCAAAACTACCGTGAGGCCTTGTTTCCGTGGATGCGCGCCATCGGCAACATCCAGTTCCCGCTCAGGATCCTTGGCCTCGACAAGAAGGCGCAGACCCGGCGCGTCGAGCAGCTGCTGGCGGAGTTCAATATCCAGATCGACCTTAACCGCTACCCGTATGAGCTGTCAGGCGGGCAACAGCAGATGGTCTCGATTTTGCGGGCGCTAATCACCGACCCCGAGGTGCTGTTTCTCGATGAGCCGTTTTCCGCGCTCGACTACGAGATGACGCTGTTCATGCGCGAACGATTGCAGCAAGTCTTTCTGAAGCGCCGTAATACGATGATTCTCGTTTCCCACGACCTTGAGGAGGCGATCCAACTGGCGAACCGTGTGCTGCTGCTGACGCGTCGGCCGACCCGCATCGCCGAGACCGTCCTGGTCGACGTTCCTTGGCCGCGCGATTCGAAATCGCTGACCAGCCCGGAATTCGTCGCGATCAAAAGCCATTGCCTCGAAGTGTTCAATCGCGAAGTCGCGGGACCGGTGGTGAGCTGATGGCGATCGCATGCAATGTGGGATCGCATCGGCCGGCGCGGCGATCCGGATTGAGGCTTTGTCCAGGCAAGGCCCTAGAACGAAGGCGGTGTGCTCAGCCACACGGCTTCGGCACTGACGCCGCCGCTGTTTCGCCAGCGGTGGGGAATGCCGGCGTTGAAGTAGATGCTGTCGCCAGCTTCGAGATGATGCCATACGCTGCCGACCTCGACCTCGATGGCTCCCTTGAGCACGACCACGCCGTCCTCTCCCTCATGGGAAAACAGCGGGCCGCTTTCGGAGCCGGGCGGAGCTTCGACCCACAACAGCGACGCGCGACGGCGCATGTCGGGCGTCAGCAATTCATAATGGATGTTGGAGCCTGGAAACGCGAGCTGCTTTCGTTCCGACCGGCGGACCACGGCGACCGGCGAGTTGGGCTGACGCGCATCCTTCAGCATCAGCTGTCCCGCCGGAATGCCGAGTTCTTCCGCCAGCCGGCGCAGCGTATCGATCGACGGCGTCAGCAGGTTTCGTTCGATCTGACTGAGATAGCTGATGGAGAATCCCGCCCGCTTCGCAAGGTCGAGCAGTGTCATGTTCTCCTGCTTGCGATGGGTGCGAATGGCGTTGCCGAGCGAGCCTTGTGGCCCGCCCATCGGGATGCGCCTGGTTTTAGGGGACGTTGGCTTCCGCAGCTTCATACTTTAACCTTTGCTGACGATCCCTGCCTAAGCAACCCCCCAATTCCCGTCAAGCCGTCCGCGGCTCTGCCCGCCCATAGGCCCGAACGTCGTCAGTAGGAGGATAAAATGGTTAGGCGTCTCAAGATGCTCTCGCTGTGCAAGGGGCCCGGTTTGGCTTTGGTGCTTTGCGCTCTCGGCCAGGCTGCCTGCGGCCTGCCCGCGATGGCTGCCGAGAAAGTCGTGATGGGGTGGCTGCCTGCAACCGACGCGTTGCCCTTCTTCGTTGCTCTGGAGGAAAAGGCGTTCGAGAAGGCCGGCATCGAGGTTGTCAGCCAGAAATTCACGTCGCCGACGGCTCTGGTCGATGCGTTCTTGAGCGACCAGATCGAAGTGGGTCCTTACGGAACGGCGCCGGGCATTGCATTGGCGGCCGAAGCGCAAAATCCGGGCTCGCTGAAACTCTTTGGCTTCTCGGGAGGGGTGGCGGATACCGACTACGTCAACAGCTCGCTGTTGGTGAAGACGGATAGTCCCATCAAGGTCATTTCCGATCTGAAGGGAAAGAAGATTGGTCACATGCCTGGAATTCAATGGCGCACCAATACCAAGTACATCCTTCGAAATGCCGGCATGGATCCGGATAAGGATGTTGTTCTCGCCGAACTCGCCCTTAATGTTCAGTTGCCGGCCGTCATCGCCGGTACGGTTGACGCCTTGATCACGATCGAGCCGATGGGATCGATGGGCATCGCAACCGGGGATGTTCGCGCGGTGGTGTCCAATGTCGGTGCGAAATATGTCACCAACCCCTGGTTTGGCGGCGGCGCTGTCATGACCACGAAGTTTATCCGGGAACGGCCGGAAGTCGCCAGGAAGGTGATGCTCGTGCTGCGTGAGGTAACCGACAAGATCCAGGCCAACTTCGATCAGTATCGGCCGTTGCTGGCCAAATATGTCGGTGTGCCCGAGGCATCCCTGCCGGTCGTGAAAAAGCTGATCTTCCGCAACGAAAGGGATGTCGACGATAATGATCTGCGCTCGGAGCAGAACGTGATCGACATGCTCTACAATGAGAAGGTGATACCGGTTCATTTCGATATCAAGGACAAGTTCGTCCGCTTGGGCGATCTGAAGTAGTGACGGACGTACGCTTATCGGCGCCGGGGTCGTATCCCGGCGCGATTGTCCTGGACAGCGTCTATCGACATTGGCGTGGCCTATTCCTCCAGAATGCTGATGGTGCAATCTTCACCACCCTCCCGCCAGGTCCTCAATCCCACTTCTTCCAGAAAGGGCCACTCGACCTGGTCGACGCGGGCGAACAGGTTCACGCGGGATTCGCCGCGCCAGTCGCGTACCGTCTCGGTCCCGTAGAACCAGCCAATGGCCTCGAAACCGGTGACATCGCGGTCCGACCATTCGCAGGCATAGATCACGTCGCCGAGCCCGGCGTTGAGGATCTGGTTCTCGCGCGGCGGCTTCTCGGGCAGATCAAGCTTGGTGTGGGTCTCGCGGCCGGTCCAGCGCGCATTGTAGGCCTTGATCGTCACTGGCAAATGCCTTCGGATCGCTTCCCAGGTCTTGGGGGCCTTGTCCAACATGACCTTTGCGGTGAAGTGGCCGCCCCGCGCAAAGCTGAGTTTTATTCTTGTCATTGTCGCCTCCGGTTGGAAAAATTCGAATTGGGGATGTCGCGATTGCATTGTTCAGCAGTTAGCAGTTTTCCGATGGCTGTGATGGGAGCCGGCCTGTGCCCGAATTGTCGGGGGCCTCTCGGGCAACGGGACTGCGGCCGAAGAAAATCTCCCGGATTTCGGCGCTACCCGCCAAATCGGCGCTCAGTCCCGATGCCGCGATCTGACCAGCCTTCAGCACATAGGCGCGATGGCTGACTGCGAGGGCCTGGCGGACATTCTGTTCAATCATCAGGATAGCGACGCCTTCGCGGTTAAGGCGTAACAGCGCGGCGGTGACCTCGTCGCGAAATCGCGGCGATAGCCCGATAAAGGGCTCGTCGACCATCAGGAGTTTCGGGTTCGCCATCAGGCCGCGGCCGATCGCGCACATCTGCTGTTCGCCGCCGGACATTGAGTGGGCCAGTTGCCGTTCGCGCTCCTTCAGGCGAGGAAACAGTTCATAGACCCGGGCGAAGCTATCCTTGAGCGTGACCGGATCGGGACGCGGCCCCGCGCCGAGCAACAGGTTTTCAAGCACGGTCATATACGGAAACAGCCGATGCCGTTCGAGCACGTGGCTGATGCCGAGGCGACTGATCTTGTGCGGGGGCAGACGATGCAACGCATGGCCGTCGAACCATATCTCGCCGGAGACCAGGGTGTTGAGCCGCGAAATACCGTTCATCAGCGTGCTCTTGCCGGAGCCGTTGGGGCCGAGCAGGCACACGATCTCGCCAGGCTCGACAGCAATGGATGCCGCAAAAAGCACCTGGACGTCGCCGATCGCTATGCCGATCGAACGGGTTTCAAGCAGCGCCATCGTCGTCTCCGAGATACGCGCGCACCAACCTGTCGTCGCGCATCACTTCGGCAGGAATGCCGTCAGCGATTTTTTGGCCCAGTGTCATCGCCATCAGGCGGTCGGCGATCCCGGTCAGCGCTTCGAGATTGTGTTCGATAATCAGAAGGGTCATGCCGTCGCTGCGGATCTGGCGCAGCAGATCGATCACCTCTGCGATGCTGCCGGGGTCGACGCCGCCGAGCGGCTCATCGAGCAGAAGAATTTTCGGCGCCGTCGCCAGGGCGCGGGCGATGTCGAGGCGCTTGCGCTGGCCAGTGCTCGCGCCCGAAGACGGCCGGTCGGCGCAGTGTCCCAGCCCGACGCGCGCGAGCGCGGCCTCGCCCCGGCCGCGGGCGGTTTTCATATCATTGGTGCGCGTCAGGGCGCCGATCGTCACGTTCTCGAGAAATGTCATGCTGGCAAACGGACGCGGTGTCTGAAAGGTCCGCACCAGGCCGAGCCGGGCGATTTCATGCGAGGGTCTGCCGGCCAGGGGCTGTCCGTTCAGGTGGACCTCCCCGGCGTTCGCTGGGATATCGCCGCAAATCACGCCAAAAAGTGTGGATTTGCCCGCCCCGTTCGGGCCGACAATGCCGAGAATCTCGTTGTCGCCAACCGCGAAAGTGACATCGTCGAGCGCAGTCAACCCGCCAAAAAATACCGAGACAGAGGACACCTGAAGTACGGATTCCATCTCAACTCGCCTCCGTGCCAGGCGCCTGAAGGGGTGCACCCGAAGGATCAACGACCGGCCTTCGGGTCCGTGTCCGCATCTTTTCGACAATGCTGATGATGCCTCCCGGAGCATAGGCTGCGATCATCATGATCAGGGCGCCGTAGATCAGAAGATCGATATTGCGACCGCTGCCCGAGAAGTAGGTTCGGGAATATTCGGACAACGAAATTAGCGCCACGCTGCCGAGGATCGGACCGGCGACCGTACCGATGCCGCCGAATATCGCCACCAATGCAATGGTGACAGAGATCGAACCCGCCAGTACGCTCGGTGGATCGACCACCAGGACATACTCGGCATAGAACGTTCCGCAGAAACCGAGCACTCCGGCGCTGACGGCCATCGCTATCAGCTTGTAGCGCAGTGGTGAGAAGCCAAGGCTGCGCGCGGCGTCTTCATCGTCGCGGATCGCTTTTAGTACGTGGCCGATCTTGGAACGTTCCATCCAGACGACGAACAGGGTCACGCTTAAAAGCAGCAGCAGCGCGATATAGTAGTAAGGAACCTTGTTGCGATGGAATTCGAAATTAGCCCAGCCGGACGGCCGGATCGGGAGCTCCAGGCCGATTGCGCCGCCGACGAACGACCATTGCGAGAAGATCAGAAAAGCGGATTCGGCAACGACCAGGGTTGCGATCACGAAGTAGTGGCTCTTGAGCCGAAAGCAGGTCAACCCGATCAGCACGCCGGTACCTGCGGCGACGAATATGGCGAGCAGGCCCCCGAGCCACGGGTTCATGCCCAGCGACAGCACCGCGATCGCCGAGGTGTAGGCACCGAGCCCGAAGAACAAGCCATGGCCGATCGAGATCTGGCCGGCGTAGCCGCCCAAAATGTTCCAGGCCTGCCCCATGCTCGCGTAGAGGCAAATGATGGTCAGCAAGCGCAGCTCGAACGGCCGGCCTGCCAGCATCTGCGGCAGAAGGGCCAGTACGGCGGCAAACGCACCCCACACAACGAGTCGTTTCATCCCAACACCGAACAGATACACCATGACGGGTTTGTGATTACGCCGCTCATTGGCGTCCGAGCAGTCCCTTGGGTCGGAACAACACGACCACGAGATAGAGCAGATAGACCGGCACGAATTTCAGCGTGGACGTAAGAAAGAATCCGGACAGCACCTGCAACACGCCCATGAGGATCCCTGCAACGAGGGCACCGGTGATCGAACCGAAGCCGCCGAGGGCGACCGTCACATAGGCGACCAAAACGAATACGGCGCCGACTCGCGGGAACACATAGTAGAAGTTGGAGAGCAGCGATCCGGCAACCCCGACGCAGGCTGAGGCGAGACCCCAGGCGAGCGCATTCATCCTGTCGGCGTCGATGCCCATCGTCAGGGCGGCGACCCGGTCCTGCGAGACGGCGCGTAGCGCGCGGCCGGGCCCGGTGCGGAATACAAAGGCATACAGGGCGGCGGTACAAAGCAGCGCACCGATCGCGGCAGCAATCTGCGGCATCGGCAGGGTAATCCCGCCGATATGCAGCGCGCCGCTGAGCAGACTGTGGTCGACCGAGAAATAGTCTGCGCCAAAGACGAATTGCGCCAAGGCCTGCATGAACACCATCAGCCCAAAGGTCGCGAAGATTTGCGCGTGCATCGCCGCGCCGAGCACGCGTCGCATCAACACGTAGTAGACGGCTACGCCAAAGCCGAACATCGCGATCGCCACGAACGGCAGGATGACAAGAGGGTCCAGGCCGCCGAATTCGAACCCCAGATAGGTGGCGTACATGCTCACCATGAGGAATTCGCCGTGGGCAAAATTCACCACGCCGACGACGCCGTAGATCAGGGCAAGGCCGATCGCAATCAGGGCGAAGATGAATCCCATGCCGAGGCCGCTGACCAGCAGTTGGATCAGCAGTTCGACGGTCATATCCGTATCCCGACGCCGCTCACGAGCCGCTACATCGCCGGCTTCGGCCAAATGAGTTTCGACTGCGCCATGTCGAACGGCCAGACGGTGGCCGGCTTGCCATTGATCGTCTGCACGAAGATACCGCGGGTCTTGGTGTTTTGACCGTTGGCATCGAACTTCACACCCTCCCAGGGCATGATCAGGCTGGCGGGCTGCAAGTCGGTCTGCTGCAACGCTTTCTGGATGGCGACCGGGTCGGTCGAGCCGGCGCGGTTGATGGCATCGGCCAGCGTCATCATCGCCTGGAACGCGCGCGCCGGGGTGCCGTCCATCGCCTTGTTGTACTTCGCCTGATACAGTTTCCCGACTTCGGCGATCAACGGATTAGACCCGGCAAGATCGAGCGACCAGTGTTCGCGCACAAGGAAATAGTTCGCATCATCCCTCAGCGCGTTGCGGAATGCGGTTGAGCCGAATGCCGCGCCGATCGCAAGCACGCCTTGCGGAGCAAAGTTGTACTGCTTGTAGGTCTTCGCGAACAGGATGGCTTCGGCGTCGTAGGAGGCATGTGCGACGACATCCGGCTTCAGACTGATCAGGCGCTGCACTTCGCTGGTCACGTCGGTGGTGCCCTGCTGGTAGCCGATATTGGCGACCATGGTGAATTCCGGAAAGTCCTTGAAATAGGATTCCATCGAGTTGCCGAATTCCTGGCCCCACAGCGTGTTCTCGTGAACGATGGCGATGGTCTTGATCTTCTGGTCGCGCCTTGTATTCAACTCGCGCAGAAAGACGAAGAAATCGCGCGCCTGATAGAGCGAGGTCGGCGTGGTGCGGAAGATCCACTTGTAGCCACGCTCGGTCAGCGGCGTGGCCTCGGATTCGCCGGTCACGAACGGAATTTCGTTGCGCTCGGCGACCTGACTGACGGTCGATGCGACCGAGCTGAGGAAGGTGCCGATCAGCGCCACCACCTTCTGCTGGGTGATCATGCGCTCGGCTTCCGCGGCGCCGATTTCCGGCGAACCCTGATGGTCCGCGGTGATCAACTCGATCTTGGCGCCCTTCAGGCCGGGAAGGCCGCCCGGCCTGGCGAATGGCAGGTTCGAGTCCGGATACTTGCCGTTGATGACGTCGACCGCGAGACGAATGGCATTGAGCGTGTCTTCACCGGACTTGGCGACCGCGCCCGACAGCGGGTATAGCGCACCGATGCGGACGGCTTCCTGGCTTTGCGCCGGCGAAACCGGGGTGAGGCCGGCCAGAATCAGAGCCGTGCCAAGCAGCAGCGGCAGCTTCCTGCAAAGAATCCCGGCCACCGTCCGAACGCCGAAATGCTGTTTCATCGCGATCCCCCTGTTGCGGCAGATCCGCAGCTTGCGGTTCGCGACGACGTACTAACAAGATCAATCTTTTGGTCGCGGCGTTGCGTTCAAGGCAACGCCGTTCGATGCCAGCAGGTTCGACAGGCGGGCCGGTGGCCCCCGAACGTTCCGGTTTGGCCGGCGTGCGCGATAAGGTCGATGGAAGGTATTATCATACGTTTCCGCTGCGGTTCGCTCGCGCCACTGAAGCCAGCGAATGAGATAGTGGGTTGCCTGATTAGCACTGTCTCTGTGACAATGTTGCCCGTAGGGCAACGTGAATGAACCTGGAATCCTCGCTGCTTCGCTATTTTCGGGAAGTTTACCGGCTAAAGTCGATCCGGCAGGCTTCCGCCACCCTCAATGTCGCGCCTTCCGCGGTCAGCCGACAGATATTTCGGCTCGAACAGATGGTCGGCATGCCGCTGTTCGAACGGCTGCCGCGCGGGGTGGCGCCGACCGAAGCCGCCGAAGTGCTGGCGCGTTTCTCGCGAAATTTTCTGCTCGATATCGATCGCGTGCGTGGCGAGATCGAATCCCTGCGGGGTCTTCAGCGCGGCCACATTCGGATCATGTCGACCGAAGGCCTGGTCGCGTATCTGCTGAACCGGACGATAGCTTCGTTTCATCACAGATTTCCCGGCATCACCTATGAACTCGCCATTGCCGGAACCGACGCGGTAGCACACTGCCTGCATGACGGCACCGCCGACATAGGCCTCGTGTTCAACGCCGAGCTCGACTCGCAGCTGAGTTTCGCGGCGCAGATTCCGGATCCGCTTTGCGCGGTGGTCGCGCCGGGCCACCCGCTGGCCGACGCGGCAAAGCTGAAGCTGTCGGAAATCACCCAGTTCGCGGCCGGCGTGCCGGAGAAGAGCTTCGGCATCCGCCGGCTGATCGATGCCGCGCTTGGCCCCCAAAAACTGCATCTATGGCCGGCGCTGGTGACCAATTCGATCGAAGCCCTGAAGGGTTTTGCCCGCTATGGCGGCGGCGTCACATTCCTGCCGAGCCTGCCGATTCGCCGCGAACTGGACCGGCGGGTGCTGGTGAGCATCCCGATTGTGGAGGACTCTTTCCAGCGTTCCACCCACGATGTCTGCATTCTGGCTGGACGGCGATTGCCGCTCGCGGTTGAAGCCTTCGTCGAACAGCTCAAGGTCGAGGCCAGCCACCCTCCGAACGAGCGGCAGGACTAGCTCATATACGCGCCGCCGTTGATCGAAAGCGTCTGCCCGGTGATATAGCTCGCTTCGTCGGAGACGAGAAACACCGCGGCTCCCGTCACTTCCTCGACTGAGCCGAATCTGTTCAGCGGGGTCAGGGAGTTGAGCCGATCACGCAGCTCCTGCGGCCAGCCGGCCGTCATGTCGGTCTCGATGTCGGCGGGCGCAATGCAGTTCACGCGAATGCCGTGGGACGCCAAGCGCCGCGCCAGCGATCGGGTCAGGCCGATCACGGCAGCCTTCGAAGAAGCATAGGCAGGACTACCGGCGACGCCACCGTGCTGGCCGGCGATCGACGAAACGTTCAGGATCGCGCCGCCGCCATTGCCCTTCATGGCGACCGCGCAATCCCGCGCCACGAAAAACGTCGCGCGCAGGTTTATATTGTGTACGCGGTCCCATTCTTCTGGCGACAAAGTCCATTCATCGGTCCGGCTGACGACGCCGGCGTTGTTCACCAGGATGTCGATCCTGCCGAAATGCTCGAGCACCGCGTCGACGAGATCGATACCGGCCTCGGGTCTGGAGAGGTCCGCCAAAAAACCATGTTGCGAGCCACCGCCGCCCAGCGTCTGCGTAGCCTGCGCGACGGTGGCGCTGCTGGTTCCGGAGAATGCGACGGTCGCGCCCTCGCGAAGAAATGCGCGCACAATTCCGAGTCCAATGCCGCGGGATCCTCCCGTGACCAGCGCCACCTTGTCCTGCAATCTTTTCATGACATATTGCCTCCGGCGCCCATCGGCGGTTCCAGGAATTTAGCTGAGCCAAGGCTGCCGTCCTCACCCTGGGGGCGGAGGCACCTGCAATATGGTAGCGTCGGCTCCCTGACGATGCGCGATGCCCTCGATCTGAACGCGCGCGCCCGGCGCGTCGAGGCAACCCAGCACGGTAGCGCGCGGGACGTAGGGCTCGCGCATATTGCCGCCATAGCCGGCGTTGAACCCGGCATAATCGCGCCAATCCGTCAGCACATTATTGGTTCGGACGATGGTATCGTTGCCAAAGCCAGCAGCTTCGATCAGGCCATGCAGCCGTTTCCAGGCGACGTCAGTTTGCGCTCGGATATCGAAATGTGGCTGTCCATGTTCCGAAAGTCCGATCTGTCCGCTCAGAAAGAGAACGTCGCCGGCCAGCATGGCCGGGGCCGGACGCCCAGGCCGTAGCGGCGCGGCGCTGGTTTCGATGCCCAGGCCGCCGCCCTTCGTCGCGATCGATTCAATCGAGACCGAGAAGTCGGACCGCTGCAGCGGAGCGCCGACAAATGTGCAGGCCGGAATTCTGCCGTCAAAAAACGCCTGCAGCACCGCTTCGACCTCGTTGCGCTCGCGAATGTCGCGCAGGGTTATATGGATGTTGCAGATGTCGCGCGGATCAAGCCCCGCAGCGGCCAGCATCGCATGGAGATTCGCAAGCGCCGCCGCGGTCTGCTCGCGACAGTCGAACGACGCCGTTTGTCCCTCCACGTCGAGCGGCAGCGCGGTGGCGTAATGGAACCCATCCGCCAGCGCGCCGGCCACGGCGCAGCCGACAAATGAATATAGGCCTCCTGGATTGATGGATTTATTCACGCCGCCGGTTACCGCGACGGCGTCGAGTTCGACCGCCGCCTGTGGAAGCGGAAAATCCCAGGAGCCGATCACCGTATGCGCGGGCCGGATCGAGGAAAACCGTTGCTCATAGAGCGGACGATAAATTTCAATGTCGCGCGGAAACGCCAGATAGGTTTTGATCCGCACGACATCCGAAAAATCCGCGCCGATCAGGCCGAGCGCGGTCTCGAGATTGTCGAACATTTTTCGGGTCTGCGCGCCGACGTCGATCCGTCCGGGGCTTTCACCCGCGAGCCGCAGATCGGGATATACCCCGGCCGTCGCACCCACATGCACCACGTTTCCGATCCGCGCGGCATGCGAGAAATGTGCGATCGGACGCATCAGGCGGTCGGTAAAGATGGTTTTCTTTGGCATACCGATGCTTGCTCCGGCCTGCGCGCCAATCAGATGACGATTTCGGTCGACACGCCGCGCGCGTCCATCTCGTAATCAAGGTCCTCGACCGGCGGGCGCGCATAGTGCCAGCTCAATCCCATCCTTGACGCGCCGCGCCCGACGATTTCGCGCTCGAGCAGCGGATGGATGTCATAGATCGTATAGAGGTGGGTACCGGTGGTGTCGGCCCACGTCGCATCGAGCGCCCGCATCCGCCGCTCCATTTCGCCAAGCACCCAGCGCGCCTTTTCGGCAAGGCCGTCGACCGAGCGATCGCCGCGCCGGATGGCGTGATCACGATAGCTGCTCGTGCCCTCCGGCGCCTCGCCGCTGCCGGCAACCACGAAACCGCCCGGCGCCGCCGTTGTCCGTGGCACCGTATATGAAAACGCATACACGCCGACGGTCCTTGGCGGCGCGACTTGAGGACAAACATTGGTTCGCGCCACCGGATTGACGTCCCCCCTGATCAGGTTCCAGCGCTCCAGCCAGCCGACATATTCCCTGTTGAAGGCCTTGAAGCCATCTTCGGAGAAGGGCGCCGGCGACCGCAACTCGCAGGCGCAGAAGGACTCCGGCGAACGATCTCGCGCCCGCAAGTGAGCTTCGATCGCGGGAAATGCTTGCGACATCGGCAACATCTCGCGAAACCGGGCGCGGACGATCTCGAAGCCGTCACTGGCGCGCACGCCTGCGGAATACTGAAAAACCCCGGGGATGAACTGATAGCCGCCGGCATTGAATGAAGTCAGGTCTGTCATGTTTCCCGTCAATGGCTAAAGGTGTCGAGCAGGGGATAGGTCTCAGGTGCTCTGGATGATCTTGATCAGCTCGGCCGCACCCGGGGTTGCATTGCCGAATTCGTCCCAGACCGGACGAGCCAGTTCGACCCACTTGTCGCGGTCGGTGAGTTCAATGATGGTCATGCCGTTCTTTTTGACATCCTCCAGCGCGCCGGCGCTCCGATCCTCGAACGCCTTGCGTTCAAACACCGCCGATTCCCTTGCGGTGTCGGCCAAGAGCTTCTGGAAGTCGGCAGGCAGGCCCTCGTAATACGCCTTTGCCATGATCACCGGCCGCGGCTCGACCACATAGCTCGACAGCGTGAAGAATTTCGCGACCTCGTAAAACTTGCCAAGCGATACCGTCAGGGCATCGTTGGCCGTACCGTCCACGGTGCCCTGCTGAAGGGCTGTATAAATGTCGGGATAGGGAAGCGGTGTCGGGACAGCGCCGAGGGCGCGAAAGCCGTCGATCAAGGCGCGGTTCTGGATCACGCGCATTTTCAGTCCCTTGAAATCGGCGATGCTGGTAATCGGCACCTTCCGTGTCTGAAAATGCTGGTCGCCGGTACTGTAATAGGCCAGCACCTTGAACCCTCTTGCTTCAGCCTGCTCGCCGATTCTGCTCCCCAGCTCTCCGTCGGCGAGGCTGTACATGTGCTTCATATCGCGAATGAGAAATGGAAGCTCGACGACGTTATAGGCCGGCACGAAGCCGGCCCAGGCACCGGCGCCGACACCAACATGGATAGCACCGGCCAGAATACCCTCGTTGATGGTGCGCTCGTCTCCGAGTTGGGCGGTATGAAAGATCTGGACATCGACGTCGCCGCCCGTGCGGGATTCGATCGCCTTCTTCCAGAACTTGAAGCCGTCAACGTAAGGAAATGTTTCGGCCGTAATGGTCGCGAGCTTCAGTGTGATCTTTTTCGGCATCTTGATAATGGCGGGCGACTGGGCGCTGGCGCCGCTGTATGGGCCGAGCAGCAGCGAAGTGGCGCCAAGCGCGGAAGCGCGCAAGAAGCCGCGTCGATTTCGGGCGCAACGGTTTCCGTCGGTTCATGACTAAATCCTCCATCACAATTCTATGATCCAAAAATCAGGCGCGGAACGACGAGCGTGAGCCAGGGGAACACCATCAGAATGACGATCCCAAGCGCGAGCACGGCGGTGTAAGGAAGCATGGCGCGGAAGGTCTTGTCCGCGCTGAGATTTGCGAACGAGCTCGCGATATAAAGCCCGATGCCGACCGGCGGCAGGAAAAGGCCGAGCCCCGTGGCTGCGACGACGATGATGGAATAATGCAGCGGATTAATCTGGAATTTCAGCGCGATCGGCAGAAAGATCGGCAGGCATATGATAATGGCCGGCAGGCCTTCGAGCACGGCGGCGAGCAAGGTGAAGAACGTGATGCTCAGGATAAAGAATACCATTGGAGAGGACGAAACCGTCAGCATCAGCTGCGCGAGCCGGCTGGGAACCTGCTCGTAGGCCAGGATCCACGAAAAGCTCGACGCCGCGCCGACCATGAAGATGACGATTCCGCTGGTGATGGCGCTGTCGATGAAAATCTTCGGGAGCTGGTTCCAGCGGATCTCCCTGTAGACGAACACACCGACAACAAACGCATAGGCGACCGCCAGCACCGCCGCCTCGGTAGGATCCGCGATGCCGCCAAGGATTGCGCCGAAGACGATGACCGGCATCATCAGGGGAATCAGCGCGCGCAGAAACGCCCTGCGGATCTGCGGCCACGTCGCCCGCGGGTCGCCGCCAATTCCGTCGCGACGGGCCTGGACGTAAATCAGGATCATCAGGGCCAGCGCCAGTACGGCCGCCGGCACGAATCCGGCGAGAAACAACGCGCCCACGGAAATTCCGGCAATTTGCGCGATAATCACCATGATGAGGCAGGGCGGAATCAGAATGCCCATCGCAGACGACGCGGAGACGATCGCTACTGCGCGGTCGGGCTTAAATCCAATGCGGATCAGCGACGGCACCATCAGCGCGCCGATTGCCGAAACATCCGCGACCGTAGAGCCCGATATGCCGGAAAAGAACATCTCGGCGACCACGACAGCCATCCCGAGTCCGCCGCGGATGTGGCCGACCAGGACGCGCGCCAGTTCCACCAATCGCAAGGAGATCCCGCCGGTCTCCATCAGCGCGCCGGCCAGGATGAACAGCGGGATCGCCAGCAGCACGAAGGAATCCGCCCCTGCGAAGATTCGCTGGGGTACGATGAGTAACGGCGCGGCGTCGGCGATCAGCAGCCCGATGATCGCCGACACGCCGATCGCGAATGCGACGGGTGCGGTCAGCAGCAGCATCACGACGAAGGAGATGACCATGACCGTTACAGCCATTGGTCGGGCCTCTGTTCATCCTGGCTGGCGGCCGACACATGCGTGACGGCGTGCGGATCGTGCGCTACGCCCTGTCGAGGCAGCGATCCGCCGCGCAGGACGCCGAAAAGGTGTTCCAGCGCGAACACGAACATCAGAACCCCGGAGATGGGCACGATCGAATAGATGTAGGCCATGCTCCACTCCATCGTCGGCGAGGTCTGGAACCAGCTGACGCGGGTGATCGCGATGCCGTAGCGTACCAAAACCACCGACATAGCAAGGACGACGAGCACGGCGAAGAGCTGCACGAGGCGGTGTTGCCTTTCAGGTATCCATTTGGTGACAACGAGAAGCTGGAAGTGCCCCCATTCCTTCACGGCGGCCGCAGCGGCGACGAACGTCATCGCAATCAGCAGGAAGCGGGCTGCCTCTTCCGTCCAACCCAATCCGATATGGAGAAAGTATCGAAAGAAAACGTTACTCAGCACGATCAGCACGATCGCTAGCAGCATCAGCGCCGCAATCCATTGTAGAGCGATCTTGAGAAGGTTCGTCAATCGCATCGGCCCCGCGTGATTCTTTCGAGCGCATCACGACGCTGCACTTTTGCCGGTAGGTTGGGGGGGCGCCGGGCAGACGACAAGATCAATTTTAGCGCTGGCGTGTTGCCGGAGGCGCAACAGTGCGGCTGCTTTGCCAAGCAGAGCGCTTAACCAGCCCCGCGGCGACAGCGACGCTGTGACCCAAGCGCAGTAACCGATCTGCCTTAGTAGGAAAGCTCGGCGTCTTCTTCTGGAGAAGCCGCAGCAGTTCGGCACTTCGATCCAATTGGCCACTCCGCCGAGTGGTTTATGGCTGTGTCCACCTTGCCAGTTTCTCATTTGCACAGGCGAGTGTTAATCGGTGGGTCCCACCGTCGATCGGCGGCACGCTAAGCTATTGATCCACCTGACGGTGGAGGGGTCACTTTTGGACGGTGATTAACATGCAGGAACGCAACAAGCTTGGGTGGACTCGTCGTTGGAGCTTGGGGACCGTTAAGGGATTATAGCATGCGGCGAAATGGCCGGAGCCCACCTGCACCAATTCCGGCACCTGGTCGGCGCATCGTTGATCCGCTCGGGGGCAGCGGGCCCAAAACTGGCAGCCCGAAGGAGGCGTCCGGGGCGGGAACGTGTAGCAAATTATTCTCTGCTATGGGCTCTCTGTTTGCGCAGTCTGACGGTCGAGAACACCCACTAGTCCTAGGATCAATGGTTAAACGAGGCGTACAACCTGGCGCTGGCACGAGCCTTGCCGGACTCGACAATTCGCGCTGCAATTCGCTGATCAGATGTTACGGAATCTCGGGACGCCCATTCATTGCTTCGAACAACTCACGCGAGCGTTTTTCCTAAGATCGTCGTTAACAACCACCACGCCGAGCGCTCAGGGTTTAGCGCCATCGAGATTCGACGAACCTCGCGGCACAGTGAGATATGGGGCCAGTCCAAAACGGAGGGCGCATGGCCCAAAAGGTAACATGCCGTAGCGCGTGCACACTCACTCCAATTTGAAAATTAAATTCAAAAAAAATGGGCCTGAGAAAAAAGTAGGCGGGTCATCATGCGTAGCGTTCGCGCAGATCAAGCCGCGCGGGCTCGCTATATAGCGCCGATCGTCAAAGACACGGACCACAGACAGGGATGCAGGGTCAATCTCAGCAAGATCCCTCAATACCTCAATGGGGGATAAACAATGCCATATCCTACAATTACCGACTGATCGATTTGATCGGCAAGCTTCTGACCAATGAGTTTTTCTGCATCTTTTGTCGCTTCCACCTGTTGGTGGGTAAACGAGGCGATTTTTGACAATTCGTTTTTATCTATTGCATCTAAAAGCAGCTGAGCATTTACGAACCCGCTCTAGTTGTTCATGCCGCTCGTTATTGTCCGTCGCCGTGCCGAGCGCTTCGAGCGTGCCACGGTCAAATAACACCTTACCTTCCAGCAGCCGTTCGTAATCGTGCTGGACCTTCTGAAATTCATATCCTGCGGGCAGCAGATATTGGTTCATGATCTTTTCGAGACGCTTCTTGATAGCGGCAAATTGCTTCGTACCGAAGCCCTCGATCGGAGTTGGGTGATACACGATGTCGTGCGATGTCTCCGCCCACGCGTGATTCAAGATGGTCTGAAGCTGGACCTCGCACCGCATCCCACGAAACTTTGCGTATTCCGGCAATGAGAGCCGTCCCTCGGTGAGAGAAACGAGATAGTGGATAAGCCCTTGAATGCTTTGGAGTGGGCCGAAGGGATTGGAACCTCGACCCCGACATTGGCAAGGTTGCGCTCAATCCTCCCGGTTCTCCGGAACAGAGACTGAACGTCTTGCTACCATCTTGCTACCCAATCCGTTGGCAGCCGATGATGCAAGCCGGCACGTGACGGACGGGTTCGCAAAAATATCATGATAAAACAAGTCCTTGCAGGACAGGACCATACGGGCTGAAATGGGTGCAGCCGCATTTCGAGTGCGGTGCATTCGACCAATCTCCACTTCTTCCAGCGCCGGCGCGGACCAAATCGTCCGGCGCCGAGAGAATCTCTCCCGCGTCGGCGTTCCCGGTCCTGTCACTACATCTTGCGGGGAACTGTCAACACCTTGAAAAAATCTGGAGCGCGCGATGGGATTCGAACGCTCGACCCGGACCCTTGGCAAGGTTGTGGTGCAACTCGTCGCCAAAGCACACTAGATTGCTCCGAAACATTCAGTATAAAAGGCCTTCGTAGGGTAGGTTCGACCGGCGCTCGTGTCCACCAAATGGCCACTAAAATAGAAGGTAGAACTTAGCTAAGTCATTGATTTGCGGGCGTAGTTCAATGGTAGAACGGCAGCTTCCCAAGCTGCATACGAGGGTTCGATTCCCTTCGCCCGCTCCAAACCGCGCTCCCCGAGCGACGTAGGTAGTTCTGGCATCCGCCAAGCCATCCGGGAGGTCTGTTGCGCTTCCGTTGGTACCAACGATTGTGCCGAAAGCCATGACCTCCATCTCCCGTTTTCCGGATTGGTGTTCACTCCTCGAGCGGGATCATCCGGCTGCCCTTGTGCAATGCCAGCAGCGGCTCGCCCGCATTGGACGCAGGCTCAATGCGGTGGAGCAGATTTTTCCGGCAAATTTTTCGAGCCGCGGTCCGCTGTCGGGCATGCCTTTTGTCGCCAAGGATATGATCGCGACCGGCCAGAGTGAGCCTTGCTGGGGGTGTTCCGCGCCGCAGGCGGCGGCGCTGCCGCGCGCATCCGTGATCGATCGTCTGGAACAGGCCGGCGCCTGTCTGATCGGGACGGCGACGATGACGGAACTCGCCTATGAGCCCTCGGGCATCGGCCGTCGTGGTGCGCTCAATCCCTGGGGATCGGATGCCATCCCCGGCGGGTCCTCGACGGGGTCTGCCATCCTGGTCGCGTCCGGCTGCTGTTTTGCCGCATTTGGCTCCGACACCGGCGGCTCGGTACGCATTCCAGCGCACTGCTGTGGCGTCACAGGGCTCAAGCCGAGTTACGGCAGCCTGCCGCTCGACGGCACCATGGCTCTGGCGCCCAGCATGGACACCATCGGGATCCTCACCCGGAGTGCGGCGGATCTCGCGCTGATATGGCCGCTGGTCTCCGGGGACGCAGGCACGGCAGAGGACCATCCGTCAGCCACCGTATTGGAGGACGCGTTCGGCGCGTCCGATCCCGAGGTCGCCCGGATTTGCCGCGGCGCCATCGGCGTTCTGGCCGAAAGCGGCATGTCGATCGCGGCAAGGTCTGGATTTCCCGAACAAGCCGACCAAAACGCCTTGCTTGTGTTGCAGGCGGAGGCCGCCCGTCAGCATGGCAAGCGGATCGATGATGCGCGCATCGATGCAAGCTTGCGAAAACGCATCGCCAGGGGGCTTGCGATTTCCGATCATTCGCTTGGTGCGGCGCTTGCCGCCCGCGACGAGCTTCGTCGTCAGTTTTTGTCGGATTATCTTGGCGACGCCAGCGTGGCGCTGCTTCCGGTGATGCCGATCGCGACGCCCCGTATCGGAGAAGTCGATCCCGCCTCGGTGCATTTCAAGCCGCGTACGCTTTATGCGCTCAGCCGCTTTACCCGCTTCGTCAACTACCTCGGTTTGCCCGCGCTCGCCGTGCCTGCGGGCTTTGACCGAAGCGGCATGCCGGTCGGCCTTCAGATCGTCGGCCGGCCGGGCGCGGATGCGTTGTTGCTCGACATCGGCGTCAGGTTGCAGGCGAGGTCCGATTGGCACGGTCGCGTGCCCACCGCAATTGCGTCCGAGATCGCGGGCGAAAAATGACCGGCCGGTTGATGTGCCGCGGTGCACGCCAGCCAGGGTGTGACATGGTGCCGTTCTTGCATATGATACGCATATGATAGGGATATGATACGACAATAATCTTCGGCCCAGTGACCAGGATGGAGAGCGGATCGTGCAGGTAGCAAGAAAAGTCATGAAGCTTCTCTGCGTTGCGGGAACCATGCTTGCAGGAGTTCTGGGATTGCTGCCGCTTCCCGCGGGCGCGGTTGGACCCGAGCCGGCGCCATTGCCGCAGCCGGTTCAATTGACGGTGGGCTACCAGAAAGTCGGTCATCTGGCTCCGGTGATCCTCATTGGCGACGAACTGAAGAAGCTCGGTGTCGATCTCAAGCTGGTCGAGTTTGTCCGTTACGCCGATGCGCGCACCGCGCTGCTGGCAGGTTCCCTCGACGCCGCTTCGGTCGGACCCGCCGATCTCGCCATTTCGCTGGCCCAGGGTTCGACCACTGTCGTCGGACTGATGGGCGTCGGCTCGTCGCCGAAATATGTCATCGGCCGCAACGGTGTGAAGTTCGATTCCTGGGACGATCTGAAAGGCAAGAAGATCGCGATCGCGCCCGGCTCCGCCGTCTGGTTTCAGTTCGCGGCCACGCTGGTCGAAAAGGGCATTCCCTATAACAGCTTCGAGGCCGTCAATATTCAGGGCGGCGGCGCCAATTTCGATCAGGCCCTGAAGAAAGGCGACGTCGACGGCCTCGTCACATGGGAGCCCTTCGAGTCGATTCCGGCGATGGGTGGATACGGATACTTTGCCAAGGGTCTCGAATATGGCTCGTCGAAGGCGGTCGGCGCCGAACTCGGAATGTTCATGACGACGAAAACGGCCGTCGATGCCAAGCGTGCCGCACTCGAGCGCTTTGTCTGGGCTTACCTGAAGAAGCAGGAAGAACTCGCCAAATCACCTGCGGAATTCGCCAACGCCTATGCGCAGCTCTCCGGCATGGCGCCCGACATCGCCGCTCAGGCGTCGCAGATCATCAAACTCGGCGAGGTGATTTCGCCCGATCAGATCAAGCGGCAGGCCAAGGCCTTTGCCGAGCTTGGCGTGATCCAGAAGGACGTTTCCGACCAGATCGACGCACATTGGGACAGCTCCTTCTTGGAGAAGGCGCTGGGCAAGTGACGACAGAGGCAAATCCCGCCGCCCTCGTCATGGCGTCGTGAAAAGTTCCGCGTCGTGAAAGGATCGGGGTGACATGTCGCTCTCGACCGAGCGCATAAGCTCAAGGCCGGCCACGTCTGCTGCGCCGGGCCTCGGCTCGCTGATGCTTTCGCCAGCCAGGCGCCGGAGCTTGCGGCAAGGCCTGCTGGCGCTTGTTCTGCCGGCCATGGTGATTGCCGTCTGGCAGATGGCAGGAACCGACGGCTCGCTGTTCGGCGGCGTGCTGCCGACCCCTGATCGGGCCTGGCAGGCGTGGAAGGTCTGGGCTTTCGGCTCAACCGGTCTGAGCCTCAATCCCTACAGTGGCACATGGCTGGCAAACCTGGTTTTTTCGGCTGAGCGCGTCGGCAAGGGATTTGCCGCGGCCATCCTGGTCGCGGTGCCGGTTGGCCTTGCCATTGGATGGAACAGAATTGCGTCGGGCGCGCTCGATCCCACTGTTCAGCTGCTGCGGCCGATCCCGATCACCGCCTGGCTGCCGTTTTCGATCGCCGTTTTTGGCATCAAGGATCTCGGCGCGGTGTTTCTGATCGCGCTTGGCGCCTTTTATCCGATCGTGGTCAACACCGCGCAGGGCGCGCGTGACGTCGAGCGCAATCTCATCCGCGCCGCCATGATGATGGGGGCCGGACGCTGGACGGTCCTGAGGCGGGTGGTTTTTCCGGCATCATTGCCGTCGATCTTCACGGGATTGCGGATCGGTCTCGGCATCGCCTGGACGGCGGTGATCGTCGCGGAGATGGTCGCGGTAAAATCCGGCCTCGGCTATGTGTTGTGGGATGCCTATTACGTCGGGCGGATGGACGTCGTCATCGCCGACATGGCGTCGATCGGCCTGCTGGGCCTCGTCAGCGACCGCGTCATCCTGCTGATCGAGCGGTGGGCGCTGACGTGGCGCCGGCTACAGTCGTTCCAGTCCTGAAGCAAGCACCATGGGAACGATCACCTTTGAAAACGTAGCGAAGACCTATTCGGGCCAGACCGAGGTCCGGGCGCTGGACGGTATCAGCCTGACCATCAATGAAGGTGAATTTGTCGCGCTGCTCGGCCCGTCGGGTTGCGGAAAATCGACGCTGCTCAATCTGCTGGCCGGCTTCGAGAAGACCACGGAAGGCACACTGCTGTTCGACGGTGAAACCGTGACGCGTCCCGGTCCCGACCGCGGCGTGATGTTTCAGGAGGCCGCGCTGTTCCCGTGGCTGAACGTCTGGCAAAACGTCATCTTCGGGCCCCAGGTACAGGGCATTGCGCGCGCCGACTACGAGCCGAGGGCGCGCGGCCTGTTGAAGCTGGTGGGACTGGAGGCGTTTGCCGAGGCGTTGCCGGTGCAGTTGTCGGGCGGCATGCGTCAGCGCGTCGGCATTGCCCGGGTGCTGGCGATGTCGCCGCGCGCCTTGCTGATGGACGAACCATTCGGGGCGCTGGACGCGCAGACGCGGCTCTCGATGCAGCAATTGCTGCTTGAGGTGTGGCAGTCGCTCGGCACCACGGTATTGTTCGTCACCCACGACATCGACGAAGCGATCCTGCTGTCGGATCGCATCTGCGTGATGACGGCCCGTCCCGGCCGGATCATGCGGACCATTCCGATCGCGCTGGCGCGGCCGCGTTCGATCGCAAGCCTCACCAGCGCGGAATTCATGGCCTACAAGGCCGGGATCATGTCCGATATGAAAGTCGAACACATCGCCTGAAGAAGTGAACCCGACAATGGCAAATCCGCGTATTCCCTACGTGCTGTCGTCCGATCGCGCGGCGTTGCCGGCGTTGAACGGAAAACGCATCCTGGTCCATCTCGTCGTCAACGTCGAGAACTGGCAATTCGACCAGCCGATGCCGCGCACCATCATCACACCGCCGCACGGGCGCGAGACCGTGCCGGACGTGCCGAATTTCTCCTGGGCCGACTACGGCATGCGCGCCGGCCTGCCGCGTATTCTCAAAGCGCTCTCGTCGCGCGGTCTGCCGGCGTCGACCAGCTTCAATGCGGGCGTGATCGATGCCTACCCGAAAGCCGCCATCGCCATGCGCGATGCCGGCTGGGAATTCATCGGTCATGGCATGCATCAGAAAGCCATCAACCATGTCGAGGGCGGTGAAGAAGCCGTCATCCGGGCGAGCCTCGACAAGATCGCGGACTTCACCGGACGGCGTCCGCGCGGGTGGTTGTCGCCCGGACTCCGCGAGACCGTCGACACGCCCGATATCCTCAAGCGTAACGGGATCGATTATCTCTGCGACTGGGTCGTCGATGATCGGCCCTCATGGATGACAACCGCGGCCGGGCCGCTGATCGCGATGCCCTACAATCTCGAGGTCAACGACTCGATCATCTACGCGGTCGAGCGGCACGCCACCGGCGAGATGGCAAAGCGGCTGGAATTCACGCTGCGCCGGTTTGAGCGGGAATGTCGCGACAGCGCGATGGTTCTGGCGATCGGACTGCATCCGCATCTGATATCGGTGCCGCATCGCATTCACGAGCTGGAGCACATGCTCGACTTGCTGACAGCCTCAATCGATGTCGGTTTCTTTACCGGCAGCCAACTGGCGGACTGGTACGCGGCGGCCGAGCCGGCGCCGGGGTTCCATCGGGTGTGACAGGGGGCGGCGAAAACACGGCCGACCCCGACAGCGGTCTATCTTTCGCCGCCGATCATGCCTATATCTGGGGTGTCGAAAGACGATGGCGCTGAAACTTAGAGCGGACTGCGGGCAGACCCGGGGGCAGTACCCGGCGCCTCCACCTGAGCAGCCCTTGAGCTTAAAGGTCTCATTTCGGTAGAGCGATTTTGCCGGTGAGATCGATTTTGTCGGAAGGCAGAATCCTTAGGGCTGCTGAGGCGGGGGCGAAATAGGATCGATGGTCGCGAAGAAGCTCTGAATTGTGCCCGGCATGATACCGCCGTTATCGGGTCAAAAACCTAAATGCAAACGATAACGTTGCATTGAACGAAGTGCGCCTCGCGGCGTAACCTGTTCGGGGTAGGTACCACCTGGCAACAGAACGGCCATCGCCGCGTCAACCCTCGGGTTGGCGCGGCTTTATTTTTGGCCATGGGCCTGACCGAGGCATCCTGCCCCCATCTCCGGTTTCAAGATTTAGTGCGCTGCTTCGGCCTTGCGTAACAATGCGCCCCGGCCAGCGAAGAAGGTGGACCGACCATTGGAGGACCGCCATGCTCTCGCGCCTTGTCATGTCATTCGGACTGATCGCCAGTCTGTTTCCCGTCGCCAGCCTCGCCGCCGAGCGGCCCGTCGTCGTCGAGCTGTTCACCTCGCAGGGATGCTCGTCCTGTCCGCCGGCGAACGCCTATCTGAACGAGCTGTCGAAAGGGCGGGGCGACGTCCTGGCGCTGGCTTTCCACGTCACCTACTGGGATCGTCTGGGTTGGAAGGATCCGTTCTCGATGCAGGCGGCCACGCAGCGCCAGGATGTGTATGGCCATCGCTTTGGCGATGGATCCTACACGCCGGAGATCGTCGTCGACGGCGCCGCCGGCATGGTCGGTTCGGATCGCGCTGAGGTCGGCTCGGCGATCGAGAAGGCCAAGCGCAATGGCCGAACCGCGGCCGCGGTGAGCGTGACCAGGAACGGCGAGCAGGTCTCGATCCAGGTCGGCGCCGGCAGCGGCGGCGGCAGGATATTGCTGATCGGCTTTGACCACGAGCACACCACCGCGATCGGCCGCGGCGAAAATGGCGGCCGGACATTGACGGAAGCCAACGTCGTCCGATCGATCCGGTCGGTCGGCCAGTGGTCGGGAACGCTGCTGCGCCTCAGCGAGCCATTCCCCGAAGGACAGGACGTCGCGGTGGTGCTGGAAGCGCCGGACGGTCAGATCGTCGGCGCGTCGCGGCTGGCGGCCGGATCAAGCTGATCGGCCGCGACGGGCGTGCCATCGCCGCATGGCGGTGACGCGTTTGGCGGTCGCTCGTCGCCGCTATGGCGTGACCGTCAGCGTCGCCTTCATGTTCGGATGGAAGCGGCAATAATAGTCGATCGCGCCGGCTTTTTTAGAACCAGAGTGACGGTCTTGTTCGGCGGCATCGTCACGTCGAAGTCGCCGTTTCGCGCGGTCGCGGTATGGGCCAAAATATCCTTGTTGATCCATTCGATGGTGTCGCCGACCTTGGCCGTAGCCTCGGCCGGCGAGATCACCAGGTTTTCCATCGAGATCTGAATGGTCTCGCCATGGGCCGAGACAGCCGTTGCCAATGTCAGCGCGGCCAGAATCGGAAATGTCCATCTCGGCATCATGAGCGACCCGTTATTTCAACGCCGCGGCAACATGTTCGGCATGTTGCTCGTGGCCCTGGAAAATCTTCAGGCCGGTCTGCAGCAGGCTCTTCAGCTCGGCGTTGTTGGCGGACGGAATAAGCGTCGTCTCCAGCGCGCTGTCGACCGCCTTGTGATAGGCGACTTCGTTGGCGACATAGGCCTTGTCGAAATCCGCGCCCTTCAGCTTGCCCAGTTCGGCGAGCTTGTCGGCGGCGTTCTTCGACAGGGTCTTGCTGGTGTCGTTGTCCTCGGGCGTGACGTTGAGCTTCTTCACCAGGTCCAGCGCCTGCTTGTTGACGGCTTCGTGGTCGCGCACCATGTCTTCCGCGAAGGCCTTGACGTCCTTATTGCTGGTTTTCGCCAGCGCCTGTTTGGCCGCCGCGATATCGATCACGCCGGCGGTGTAGGCGATATGCGCGATCTGTGGATCGGTCGGCTTGGCGGCTTGCGCAAAGGCGGCACCGCTCAACAGGCTTACCGCGGCGATGGCCGCGCTCAATCTAACGAACATGGTCTGACACTCCTGTGGCGCCGGGGCTGAAGCCGCCGGACATTGTTGCTTGCACAGGGTTGGATGGTGGGTGAGCGGAAAGGTTCCCGAAAACTTATGCGGTGAAACTCAGCCGCTTCAGAACTGCTTCGGTCAGGCGTTCGCAGCGCTTGCCGGCAAACGGAAACGCGTCCATCACCACCGGCCCGATTTTCTTCTCGACATTGTCGCGCAGCATGGTGCGGGCGCGGTGCAGTCTGGTTTTCACGGTCTCCGGCTTCAGTCCGAGAATTTCGGCGGTTTCCTCGACGTTCATCCCCTCGATCACGCGGGTGATGAAGACGATGCGAAAGGCTTCAGGAAGGTCGTCGATGGCGTGTTCGACGACATGCTGAATTTCTCGTTGTGCCATGGATTTTTCGGGATCCTCGGGTGGGGACGACAGCGGAAACTGGATGATCTGGGCCTCCAGGACTCCGGACGGCAGCGATGTCCATTCGACCCCAGGCCGCCGGCGGCGCAACCGGCCCAAAGCCTCGTTCATGGCGATGCGCGCCAGCCACGTCGCGACACTCGAGTCGCCGCGAAAACCGTCCAGATGGGTGAAGGCCCGGACGTAAGTCTCCTGCACGACGTCCTCGGCCTCGCTGTCGTTGCGCAGGATTCCGCGCGCAAGCCGGTAGAGCCTGCGATTGTTCGATTGCATGATGGCGCGAATGGCCGCCTCGTCGCGGCCGCGGGCGCGTTGGACCAGTTCGGCATCGCCGGTCTCGACGATGGCAATTTGCGGTGCTTGGGCGTGGGCCATGGTGACTTCGCTCGATCCGGTGACATGTTACTGCTGATGGGTTGGATGCGGCAAAGCCAAATAGGTTCCCGCGCCCCCGGAAAACACCGCAAAGGGGTGGTCCGAAGCACTATCTGCAGCCTTTGTTGCGGCGCGGCCGGAATCCCGGCCGCCGACCGTTATCACGCACCTGATCGGAACTTCGGACGCCTGCAGCGCTACCGCGCCGCGGTCACCATGATCTCGACATTGTACTGGGGTGCTGCGAGCTTGGCCTCGACGGTGGCGCGCGCCGGCGTATTGCCCGCCGATACCCAGCCGTCCCACACCGCGTTCATCTCCGCGAAGGTTTTCATGTCGGTCAGGTAGATCGTCGTCGTCAGCAGCTTCGATTTGTCGCTTCCCGCTTTCGCCAGATGGCCGTCGATGATCGAGAGCACTTCCTGCGTCTGCTTGGCCACGCTTTCACCGGCCGCCTTGTTGGCGACGACGCCGGCGAGATAGACGGTGTCGCCGTGAACGACGGCCTGGCTCATGCGTGGGCCGACATCGAAACGCTGGATGGTCATGTTATTTCTCCGAATGGGTGTCGTCGCTACTTAGCGCGCCGCCCCGCACTCCGCCACCGCGTTCTCGCATTGCAGACCTCAGGACACGGCTTTCGCCGCCGCGACCTGCATTAAGCCCCGGCGTGACTCCCAATGTACGCGGTTGTTCGACGTTTTGTGCGATGATAAGGTGAACGAAGCCGGTACAACTTCCGCTATGGAGCGGACCAACTCACTTCCCAGCTACGAAGGGGGATCGGTTTTGGCTCGAAGCACGCAAGCCCGTCTAAGGCAGGGACGAAAGTATGAAGAACGGCTTGGCTATCTATGCGGGCGGCAATCACATTTTTTACATTATCGGCGTCCTGAAGTACTTGCTTGAAAAAGGCTTGAAGTTCGACGCAATCGCAACCTACAGCGCCGGATCGGCAATCCTGCCATTTCTGATCAATGAAAATTTCGCCGATGCTCTCGAAGTTTTCGGGCGATATCTGGACACCAACCCTCGAAATTTTTACCCGGCAAATTTCTTTACCGGGCAGGATATGTTTCCACAGGATCGGATTTACTCGAGTGCGATCTCTGAAATAGTTGAATTCGACAAGACCGCCGCATACCCCAAGCCGTTACGCGTTATCGTATCTGAATTCGAAAGTGGCATATTGCCGGACGAGTTCGTAGGGGCTTGCTCGCTTGTGGCGCTAGTATCGAATAATCTTGCCAAAACGTCGACGCCGTCGATTTTTTTAAAGGCCTTCAAGCGATTTTTCTCCATTGAGGGCAACATCATCGATGTCCGCAAATGTGAATCGAAGGAAGAAATCATTGAGGTGATCCTGGGATCATCGACGGTGTATCCGTTCATACATATTCGCAAAAGGGCGGGTCATTCGATGCTCGACGGAAAATTGTCGCTTGTCAGCCCGGTGCGATGCTGAACTGGATGGCGGCTTGGCATCTTTACTACCCGTTCCTTGCCCTTGTCAGTTCGGCGTGCGCGGCGGGAATTCTTTGGCTATCCGGGCGTTGGCAGGGGAGAAAAGTTTATGGCCAATAATATACCTGGCAGACAACAAATCATCTTGGCCGCAAACTTCGCAAGAACGAGACCGGCGCGAGCCTGCATTCTCCTGTTGTTTATCGGGATCGTGCTCCTCGTCAGTCACAAATACGATCCGATCGTCATCAAGTACAGCGCGCATTTCGGCGCTCCGGCGCGGGAGATCGAGACCCTCGTCCTCGTCAACCCCGATGTCGACAAGAGAGAGATCGTGCTGCATCTCTCGGCGGACGGCGAGGTTCAGGACTTCGGTCTCGACGAAGACGAGGGCGCGGTCGCAATGGATTTGTCCAACAAGAATTTGAGAACCGCAAAACTCAGTCTTCTCCAGCGAAGCGTGTCGATCGTCAGTATTGTGCGCGATAAACTGGAGCACGGCGCGGTGAAGATTATTCCGGGACCGATCGAAATAGAGCCGTCGACGGCCATGATGCGCAGCATCGCGTTCGCTTATGTGGTCAGCTTGCTGCTGCTTCTCACCGGGTTCCTTTCAGGGATAAGCTCGGCGGTGGGAGCCTTGACCTTTCTTTCCAGCCCTCGCGACCTGTTCGAAAAGCTGCGCAAGCTTTTTAATGCAGAAGTCTGATGTGCGATGTGGTGTGAACTCGGTCTCACGACACCGCTTTCGCCGCCGCTCGCCCCGCGCAGCGCCCGGAGAACAGGCAGCCGCCGAGGAAAGTGCCTTCCAGCGAGCGATAGCCGTGCATGCCGCCGCCGCCGAAGCCGGCCGCCTCGCCGGCGGCGTAGAGTCCCGGCATGATCTGGCCGTCTTGGCCGAACACGCGGGAATCGAGATCGGTCTCGAAACCGCCCAGGGTCTTGCGGGTCAGGATGTTGAGTTTCACCGCGATCAGCGGGCCGTGTGCGGGATCGAGAATCCGGTGCGGCTTTGCGGTGCGGATCAGGCGGTCGCCGATATAGCGGCGCGCATTGTGGATGTTCAGAATCTGGGTGTCCTTGGCGTAGGGGTTTTCGATCTCGCGGTCGCGCGCCGCGATCTGGGACTTCAGATGTTCCGCTTTCAGGAGATCGTTGCCGACCAGTGCATTCATGGCGGCGACCAGATCTTTGAGATTGTCGCGCACGATGAAATCCGCGCCATGGCGCTTGAAGGCTTCGACCGGCGCGGGCGCGCCCTTGTTGGTGGCGCGGCGCGCGGTCATCAGCCAGCTCCGGCCGGTGAGATCGGGATTCTGTTCCGAGCCCGAAAGCGCGAATTCCTTCTTGATGATGCTTTGGGTCAGCACGAACCACGAATAATCATGGCCGGTCGATAGGATGAATTGCAGCTGGCCGAGCGTGTCGGATCCGGGAAACAGCGGCGAGGGCAGCCGCCTGCCGGTCGCGTCGAACCACATCGACGACGGTCCCGGCAGAATGCGAATGCCGTGGCGCGGCCAGATCGGCGCCCAGTTCCGGATGCCCTCGACATAATGCCACATCCGGTCGCGGTTGATCAGCCGCGCGCCGGCGGCCTCGGTAATGCCGATCATCCGGCCATCGACATGTTCGGGCACGCCGGAGATCATGTTTTCGGGCGGCTTTCCGAGCCGGCTCGGCCAGTTCTGCCGCACCAGATCGTGGTTGCCGCCGATGCCGCCGGAGGCGACGATCACGGCTGGGGCGTGCAGCGTGAAGTCGCCGGCGACTGTCCGTGAGCTGCTTTTTCCCCGCTCGACAGGGTCAGGCGCGAGGATCACCCCGCTGAGGCCGTTGACGGCGCCGCCCGTGATCGTGAGCGCATCGACGCGGTGGCGGAATTTGAACGTCAATCGCCCGCTGCTCTGGGCTTCCCGCGCCCGCCGTGCGAATGGCTCGACAATGCCGGGGCCGGTGCCCCAGGTGACGTGGAACCGCGGCACCGAATTGCCGTGGCTCATGGCGTCGTAGCCGCCGCGCTCGGCCCAGCCGACCACCGGAAAGCTGCGGTGGCCCATCGCCCGCAGCCATCCGCGCTTTTCGCCCGCCGCGAAGGCCACATAGGCTTCCGCCCAGCGCCTCGGCCACAGATCCTCATCGCGGTCGAAGCCGGCCGACCCCATCCAGTCCTGCAGCGCCAGGTCGTAGCTGTCCTTGATGCCGAGCCGGCGCTGCTCGGGGGAATCGACCAGAAACAGCCCGCCGAACGACCAGAAAGCCTGGCCGCCGAGGCTCTGTTCGCCCTCCTGATCGACCACGATGACGCGTTTGCCGGCATCGGCGATCTCGGTTGCGGCGACGAGGCCCGCGAGGCCGGCGCCGACCACGATGACGTCAGCATCCTCAGCCATGGCGTATCCCCCGGTTTTTGGGAATGAATGAAGCCCGCGGCGTCAGCCGGGGTCAACGGTAAATAGGCCTTTGGCCGACCGTGCGCCGCCGAACCGCCGGCATGTTCCAGTTTGGGACCCCCGGGGAAGGCCGGGTGCAGCCCGCAGGCAACACTCAATTTGAATTTGATTTGAGCCGGGTCTCGCATCTGGACAAAATGACGATCTCGCAACACGCTGGCGACGCATCACGCTAGATGTGTCAGATTCGGGTTCGGCAGCTTTGGAGTGGGGCTGGATATGAAGTTCACGACGGGGTTGCTCGCGGTGGTTGTCCTGCTGGCGAGCATGGGGGCAAGCCAGGCGGTGGTGCGCATTGGCGAGGACCGTGGAGGCAGGATTGGCACCTACGTGGACAAATACCAGGACGTGCGCAGTTCGGGCGAGATGGTGATCATCGACGGTCTGTGCGCCTCGGCCTGCACCATCGTTCTCGGCGCGGTCCCCCACGACAAGATCTGCGTCACGTCTCACGCCAGCCTGGGTTTCCACGCGGCATGGGACATGGATGATGGCGGTCACGCGATCACCAACCCCGAAGCGACGCATATGCTGTATTCGATGTATCCCCCGCCGGTGAAGAAATGGATCAACCAGCGCGGCGGGTTGACGTCGCGCATGATTTTCCTGCGCGGCAAGGAATTGATGAGCATGTACCACCCCTGCTATCTCGACGCACGGGCCTCCGCAGCGCACTGAACGCGCCCTTCGAATCAGCATGACGTGATCGCCGCGGGTGCCGGGGAGCTTGCCGGGCCGCGCGGCCGGGCCTATCTGTGAACGACCGACCGGCGAGGGTGGCGACATGCCGCATCGCCGGTTGCTTCGTTCAGATGGTCGCGAGAATGGCTCACCCGCTTTCCACGCCGCAGCAGCTGCCCGGGACCTTGCAGCCGGCGCGCAAGGTCGCGCGGGCGATCGTCGTCGCGGGTGCGGGCCTCGGCATTGCCGTCCTGCTGGGCGCGCTGGTGCTCTGGTTCCGTTACGGTACGGCGGTGTTTTTCGAGATGATCGCCTCCGGCATCTCCGCCTGCTTCTGATCCGGCAAAAGGGAGTTTCATGATGGATCGGACCACCCGCCCGTTGGTCGTCGTCGGAGCATTCGCCGCAAGCCTCCTGGTCGGGCTGTTGCTGATGCTGTGGGCGTTGGGTGGATTGCGGAACGTGGCGGCCCCGGCCGCGATCGGCGGCCCGTTCCAGCTGACCGACCAGACCGGTCAGACCGTAACCGAAAAGGCGATGCAGGGCCACCCGACGCTGATCTTCTTCGGCTTCACCCATTGCCCCGACGTGTGCCCGACCACGCTGTTCGAGATTTCCGAGGTGCTGCGGGCGATGGGCAAGGATGCCGACCGCGTCAACGCCTACTACATTTCGGTCGACCCCGAGCGCGACACATCGGCCGCGATGAAGGACTATTTGTCGAGTTTCGATTCCCATCTGAGGGGATTGACCGGCAACCCCGACGCGGTGGCGAAGGTGCTTTCCGCCTACCGGGTCTACGCCAGGAAGGTTCCCCTGAAGGACGGCGATTACACCATGGATCACACCGCGCTGGTCTATCTGATGGATCGCGACGGAAAATTCGTGTCGCCCTTCAACCTCAACCGCAAGCCCGAGGACGCCGCAGCCGACCTCAGGCGCTACCTCTGAGCGGCGCCGCTCGGTCGTTCTCCCCTCCCGCCGCTGCGCGGGGGGAGGCGAGAAGAAGTGCCAGCGCCTCAACTCCCGGCTCGCTGCCGCAAGACGTTCGCGTTGCTGGCCCGATGGTCTATAAGGCCGTCGAGTTTTCAGGAAAACCGGCGGCAATGCGATCAAAGCGAGCTTCATTGATGGGGGAAGGATGTCCCCAGCCCGACACGACGCCGAAAACAGTCGGTTTCCTGGCGGCGATCCTGTTCGCCATCCTGTTCCCCCTGGTCCTGGCCGGCGGTGCGGTCCACGCCCAAGGTACAGGTCAGGGCACCTCAAACCAGGGCACCTCAAGTCCGGGCACTTCAAGTCCGGCTGCCGCCAAGCCGGCCATGGAGGCTGCGCCCCAGGCGGTGCCGGGCTTCTGGGATCCCCGCCGGCGGCCGGACCGGCCCGATCTGTCGCGCCTCACCGTGATCCGGTTTCTCACCGAGACCGACTATCCGCCGTTCAACTTTACCGGCCCCGACGGCAACCCGGCGGGCTTCAATGTCGATCTGGCGCGGATGATCTGCGACGAGATCAAGGTCAGCTGCACGATCCAGATGCGGCGTTTCGAGACGCTGCTCGATGCGATCGCCAGCAACCGGGGCGACGCCATCATCGCGTCGCTGGCGGTGACACCGCAACTGCGCGCCCGCGTCGATTTCAGCGATCCGTATTACCGGGCGCCGGCGCGGTTCGTGTCGCGGCGCGATGCGGTCATGCGCGAGGTTCGCCCGGAATATGTCGAGGGCAAGAAGATCGGCGCCATCGCCGGCTCCTCGCACGAGGCCTATCTGAAGGCGATGTTCACCGACGCCGAGTTGCACTCCTATCCCAATGACGAGGCGCTGCGGCTTGCCTTGAGGCGCGGCGAGGTCGATTTCATTTTCGGCGACGCGATCTCGCTGGCGTTCTGGATCAACGGCACCGATTCCGCCGAATGCTGCGCGTTTTCGGGCGGCCCGTTCGTCGAAAGCCGCTATTTCGGCGAGGGCGTCGGCATCGCGGTGCGCAAGGGCAATGACCTGCTGCGGCAGGCGCTGAACTGGGCGCTGTTCAGATTGTGGGAAAAAGGCCGCTACACCGATCTGTGGCTGCGCTATTTTTCGGTCAGCCCGTTTTAGTTTCTCGATCATTCCGGGGATGCGTAGCGACGAAGCAATCCAGCTGCACTGTCGCCGTGGATGCTTCGCTCGCTCGCAATGAGCATTTTGCATTTTGCCGCGAAAACGCTAGTTTCCGCGGCCTTGGAGACCTCTTGAATGTCCACGATCGATGTCAGCCCGAGCGATCTGCGCATCCTCGCCGAACAATCCAATGCCTGGCCGTTCGAGCAGGCCAAGGCGATCGTGGCGCGGCTGAAAAAGCTGCCCAAGGAAGAGGTGCTGTTCGAGACCGGCTATGGGCCCTCCGGCCTGCCGCATATCGGCACCTTCGGCGAGGTCGCGCGCACCACCATGGTGCGCCATGCCTTCCGCGTGCTCACCGAGGACAAGGTCAAGACCCGCCTGATCGCGTTTTCCGACGACATGGACGGCCTGCGCAAGGTGCCGGACAACGTTCCGAACAAGGAGATGCTGACCGGGCATCTCGGCAAGCCGCTGACGCGGGTGCCCGATCCGTTCGGCACCCATCCAAGTTTCGGCGCCCACAACAATGCACGGCTGCGTGCCTTTCTCGACACGTTCAAGTTCGATTACGAATTCGCGAGTTCGACTGACTATTATACGTCGGGAAAATTCGACGCGACGCTGCTGCGCGTGCTGGAGCGGATCGATCAGGTGATGGCGATCATGCTGCCTTCCTTGCGCGAGGAACGCGCGGCAAGCTACTCGCCGTTCCTGCCGATCTGTCCGCGCACCGGTGTGGTGCTGCAGGTGCCGATCGTGGCGCACGACGTGAAAAGCGGCACCGTCTCCTATGACGATCCCGAAACCAAAGAGCGCGTCACGCTTCCGGTCACTGGCGGACACTGCAAGCTGCAGTGGAAGCCGGACTGGGCGATGCGCTGGGTCGCGCTCGGCATCGACTATGAAATGGCCGGCAAGGACCTGATCGATTCGGTCAAGCTGTCGGGCAAGATCTGCACCGCGCTCGGCGGCCTGCCGCCGGAAGGGTTCAACTACGAACTGTTCCTCGACGACAAGGGCCAGAAGATTTCGAAATCGAAGGGCAACGGCCTGACCATCGACGAGTGGCTGCGCTATGCGTCGCCGGAATCGCTCTCGCTGTTCATGTACCGCGAGCCGAAGGCGGCCAAGCGCCTGTACTTCGACGTGATCCCGCGCAATGTCGACGACTACCAGCAATTTCTCGAGGGATTTCCGCGTCAGGATGCGAGGCAACAACTCGCCAATCCGGTCTGGCATATCCATGCCGGGCATCCGCCCAAGGCCGACATGCCCGTCACCTTCCAGCTGCTGCTGACGCTGGTGTCGTCGTCGAATGCGGAGAATGCCGCGACCTTGTGGGGTTTCATCGGGCGCTATCGCCCCGGGGTCACGCCGCAGAGCCACCCCAGGCTGGACGCGATGGTCGGCTACGCCATCAATTATTACCGCGACTTCGTGGCGCCGACCAAGAAATTCCGCGAGCCGACCGATACCGAACGCGCCGCGCTGCAGGACCTGCGCGACGCGCTCTCGAACCTGCAGCCGGCATCATCGGCCGAAGACATCCAGAACGTGGTCTACGAGATCGGACGGCGCGAACCGTTCCTCGACCCCGTGAAGAAGGGCAAGGATGGCCGGCCGGGCGTCTCACTCGACTGGTTCAACATGCTCTATCAGGTGCTGCTCGGCCAGGAAAAAGGCCCGCGCTTCGGCTCGTTCGTCGCGGTCTACGGCTTGGCCAATTCGGTGGCGATGATCGACGGCGCGCTGGCGCGGAGCGCCTAGCGCTCGCTGCCTTCACAGACGACGGGCAACCTTCGCCATCGCAGGTAGCCCGGCGGTCACTCCTGCTGCTCGCTGAACGTGGCGCGGAACGGATGCGCGGGGTAGACCCCGACGATCCGGAATTCGCGCGAGAAGAATTTCAGCTCCTCCAGCGCGAACGCCAGATTCCTGTCGTCGGGATGGCCGTCGACATCGGCGTAGAATTGCGTGGCGAAGAAATTGCCGTCGACCATGTAGCTTTCGAGCTTGGTCATGTTGACGCCGTTGGTGGCAAAACCGCCCAACGCCTTGTAGAGCGCGGCGGGCAGGTTGCGTACCCGGAAAACAAACGAGGTGACCAGCGGCCCCGAGCCCGGCTTGGCCCAGTTCGCCTCGCGCGCCAGCACCACGAAGCGCGTGGTGTTGTGGGTCTCGTCCTCGACATCCTCGGCCAGGATGTCGAGGCCGTAGATCTCGGCCGCCAGCCTCGAGGCGATCGAGGCGCAGCTGTTGTCGCCGCGCTCGGCCACGATCCGCGCACTGCCGGCGGTGTCGCCCGATACGATCGGCTTGATGCCGAGCTTGCGGATGATGCGGCGGCACTGCCCGAGCGCATGGACGTGGCTTTCGACCGTCTTGATACCGGCCAGTTTGGCGCCGCGCGGCGCCATCAACTGGTGATGGATCGGCAGGAACCATTCGCCGACGATGAACAGGCCGGACTGCGGCAGCAGATGATGGATATCGGCAACGCGGCCGGCGACCGAATTCTCGATCGGGATCATGCCGAAATCCGCCTCGCCCGAGGCGATCGCGGCCAGCGCGTCCTCGAAGGTCGGGCAGGGCAGCGGCTCGGCTTTCGGATAGGCCTCGGCGATGGCGATATGGGAGTTCGCGCCCGGCTCGCCCTGGAATGCGATTTTCAGCTTTTTGGTCATGTTGTTTTCCTGGCGCCTTGTATCAGTCGCTCATGCTTTGGAAAGTATCTGGCGGGCGGTTTCGAGATCGGCCGGGGTATCGACGCCACGCGGCACGGTGTCGACAATCATGACGTCGATCCGCATGCCCGCCTCCAGCGCCCGCAATTGTTCCAGCTTCTCCTGCCGTTCGAGCGGCGAAGGGGGCAGCCGGACAAAGCGCTCCAGCGCGGCGCGGCGATAGGCATAAAGGCCAATGTGATGGTAGCGCGGCCCCTCGCCCCATGGGGCGGTGGCGCGGGTGAAATAGAGCGCACGCAGCCGCCGCGGGCCGATCGGTGAGCCGACCGCCTTCACCACATTCGGGTTCAAGGCCTCTTCCTCGGTATGGATTTCCGCGGCCAGCGTGGCGATATCGACCGCGGGGTCGGCCAGCGGCGCCAGGACGCTGCGGATTTGGTCGGGCAGGATGGTCGGAAAGTCGCCCTGCAGGTTGATGACGATGTCGGCGGCGCCTTCAGGGTCGAGCCTGCCCATCGCCTCATGGATCCGGTCCGAGCCGGAAGCATGATCGGCGCGGGTCATGACCGCCTCAAAGCCATGTGCGGTCACCGCCGCCGCGATCTCCGGCGTGTCGGTGGCGACCGCCACGCGGCCGATGCCCGCGGCCGCCGCCCGCCGCAGCACGTGGACGATCATCGGCAGGCCGGCGATATCCATGAGCGGCTTGCCCGGCAGGCGGGTGGCGGCCATGCGGGCGGGAATCAGTACCAAAATGCGGGGGTCGGTCATCAGAGTGGGGTCTGGACCCGGTCAACAACTAGCCGGAAATGATGGGGATTGGTCGAAAGCTGGCGCATTTATACGGGTTGCCAGAGCACGGGCAAACCGATATCTGATCCTCGCTCGGGGTGCGGTGCGAAAGCCCGATTCCTGACGCTCATCCGCGGCCGTTTCTCTCCGGCCTTAAGTCGACATTTCCGGCCTGGAGCCTGATCCAAAATGGACTCCTTCGAACTCAATAAGATTCTTGGCGCCATTCTGGGCACCTGCCTGGTTTTGCTGGTGACGAGCTTCACCGCCGGCGCGCTGTTCGCTCCCAAGTTGCCGGAAAAGCCGGGTTACGAGATTGCGGTGAAGGAAGCGGCGGAAGGTGGCGAAAAGGCCGCCGCGGCGGCTCCGTCCGAGCCGATCGAAAAGCTGCTGCAGACGGCCTCGGTCGAGAAGGGCGCCGCTTCGGCGAAGAAATGCGGCGCCTGCCACGACTTCACCAAGGGCGGTCCCAACAAGGTCGGCCCCAATCTTTATGGTATCGTCGGCCGCGACCGCGCCTCCGAGCCCGGCTTCAACTATTCCGCGGCCATGAAGGCCAAGGGCGGCAAATGGACCTATGACGACCTCAACAAGTTCATCTCGAACCCCAAGGGTTTCATCCCGGGGACCGCGATGGGTTTTGCCGGCATCCCGAAGGATAGCGAGCGCGCCGACGTGATCGATTATCTGCACACGCTGTCGGATAGTCCGGTTCCGCTGCCGACGGCGGCGAAATAGCCGTCTTGCTTCAAGTGGATTTTTCGCTGCAAACGGCCGGGCTCTTGCCTGGCCGTTTTTGCATTCCGGACGCGACCGGTTCCAGCCTGCGGGCCGGGGCCGAGGGCTTATCTTATGGGTAGCGCTTTTGTTACCGGGACGTTTGGCCGCACAGATGCCCGGCACCGGGTGCTATCATGAGCAAAAAGCAACTTAATCGGTCGAAACCTTGCCTTATACTGCGTCCTCAATAGCGCAAACGAGCTACAGGAATTTTCATTTGGCACTTACCCGACGACATCTCCTGCAGGGCGGCTTGCTTGCCACCATCGCCCCGGCCCTCGAAACCGCAACCGGCCTGCCGGTCGTCACTCCCGCGCAGGCCCAGACTTCCACCGGCGAGCCCGCCTGGCGGCACGCGCTGTCGCTGTTCGGCGACGTCAAGTATCCGGCCGATTTCAAGCGCTTCGACTACATCAATCCCGGCGCGCCCAAAGGCGGCATCGCCCGCATGATATCGCTGGGCACCTTCGACAATTTCAACATCGCGGTCGCGGGCGTCAAAGGCTCGCTGGCGCCGGCCGCCGCGCTGATTTACGAAACCCTGATGGCGCGGTCGCAGGACGAGGTCGCCACCGAATATGGCTTGCTGGCCGAGGCGGCGTCGCATCCCGACGACTTTGCCTGGGTGACCTATCGTCTTCGCAAGGAAGCGCGCTGGCACGACGGCAAGCCGGTGACGCCGGAGGATGTGATTTTTTCGATCGAGGCGCTGAAGAAGTACAGCCCGATGTACGCCTCGTATTATCGCCACGTCGTGAAGGCCGAAAAGCTCGGCGACCGCGACATCAAGTTCACCTTCGAATCCACCGGTAATCGCGAGCTGCCGCACATCGTCGGCGAGCTGCCGGTGCTGCCGAAGCATTATTGGGAAGGCACCGACAACCAGGGCCGCAAGCGCGATATTTCCGCGACGACGCTGGAGCCGCCGCTGGGTTCCGGCCCCTATCGAATCAAGGAGTTTGTCGCGGGGCGATCGATTGTGCTCGAGCGGGTGAAGGATTATTGGGGCGTCTACGCCGCAACCCAGGTGGGCCAGAACAATTTCGACGAATTGCGCTATGAGTTTTTCCGCGACAACCTGGTGGCGCTCGAAGCGTTCAAGGCGGATCAGGCGGACTGGATCGCCGAAAATTCCGCCAAGCAGTGGGCCACGGCCTATGATTTTCCGGCGGTCACCGAAAAGCGCGTGATCAAGGAAGAGTTTCCGGTCAACGATTCCGGCCGGATGCAGGCATTCGCGATGAATCTGCGCCGTGAACAGTTCAAGGACGTGCGCCTGCGCCGCGCCTTCAACTACGCCTACGACTTCGAGGAGATGAACAAGCAGCTGTTCTTCGGTCAATACAAGCGCATCAACAGCTATTTCGAGGGAACCGAACTTGCGTCGTCTGGCCTGCCGGAAGGACAGGAGCTGGCGATCCTCGAGACCGTGCGCGACAAGGTGCCGGCCGACGTCTTCACCACGCCCTATCAGAATCCGGTCGGCGGCAACCCGGAAGCGGTGCGGGGCAATTTGCGCGAGAGCGCGAGGTTGCTGAAGGAGGCCGGTTACGAGGTGCGCGACCGCAAGCTGGTGGATCCCGCGGGCAAGCCGGTCACCGTGGAGATTTTGGTTCAGGATCCTTCCTCGGAGCGGATCGTGCTGTTCTACAAGCCGTCGCTGGAACGCATCGGCGTGACCACCTCGATTCGCATCGTCGATGACGCGCAGTATCAAAACCGGCTGCGCGCCTTCGATTTCGACATGATTATCGATCAATGGGGTGAATCGCTGTCGCCCGGCAACGAGCAGCGCGAATACTGGGGGTCGCAGGCCGCCGATCAACCGGGGTCGAGGAATGCGATCGGCATCAAGAATCCCGCCGTCGATGCGTTGATCGACAGGGTGATCTTCGCCAAGGACCGCAAAGAGCTGGTGGCGGCGACCCGGGCGCTCGATCGCGTGCTGCTGTGGAATTTCTACGTCGTGCCGCAATTCACCTACGGCTTCTCGCGCTATGCGCGCTGGGATCGCTTCGGCCACGCCGAGCTGCCGAAATACGCGCGTTCGGGCCTGCCGTCATTGTGGTGGTTCGACGCCGACAAGGCCGCCAGGATCGGCAAAAGGTCTTGACGGATGTTCCGCGCATGACGCTGTTCTCCCGCCGGCACGCGCTCGGTCTTGGCGCGGGTGCATTGGGCGCGGGCTGGCTGCGGCCTGCGATATCGGCCGATGCCGGCACCGAGGCGCATGGCATGTCGGTGTTCGGAGACCTGAAATATCCGGCCGATTTTCAGCATTTCGACTACGTCAACGTCGCCGCGCCGAAGGGCGGGATGTTTTCGCTGATCCCTTCCGTTCGCGCCTACAACCAGTCCTACCAGACCTTCAATTCGTTCAACGCCTACATTCTCAAAGGCGAAGGCGCGCAGGGCATGGACATGACGTTTGCGCCGTTGATGGTGCGCGCCGGCGACGAGCCCGATGCCATGTATGGTCTTGTTGCAAAATCGGTGCGGATTTCCGCCGACAGGCTGACCTATCGTTTCACCTTGCGGCCGGAGGCACGGTTTCACGACGGCTCGAAGCTGACCGCGCATGATGCCGCCTTCTCCCTGACCGCGCTCAAGACCAAGGGGCATCCGCTGATCCAGCAGCAGATGCGCGACGTGGTGAAGGCGGAGGCGGAAGACGACGCGACGCTAATTGTCACCTTTGCCGAAAAGCGCGCGCGCGACGTGCCGCTCTATGTCGCGGGCCTGCCGATTTTCTCCAAGGCCTACTACGCCACAAAGCCGTTCGATGAATCGACGCTCGATATCCCGCTGGGGTCCGGGCCCTACAAGGTCGGAAAATTCGAGGTCAACCGCTACGTCGAGTTCGAACGGGTGAGGGATTGGTGGGGCGCCGACCTGCCGGTCGCCCGCGGCAGTTATAATTTCGATATCGTGCGTTACGAATTCTACCGGGACCGAGACGTCGCGTTCCAGGGATTTACCGCGCGGAGCTACCTGTTCCGGGAGGAGTTCACCGCGCGGGTGTGGGCGACGCGCTATGATTTTCCGGCCGTGAAGGACGGCCGCGTCAAGCGCGAGACGCTGCCCGACGAGACCCCGTCCGGCGCGCAGGGCTGGTTCATCAATACCCGGCGCGAGAAATTCAGGGATCCGCGGGTGCGCGAGGCGCTGATCCAGGCGTTCGATTTCGAATGGACGAACAAGACCATCATGTATGGCGCCTATGCGCGCACCCATTCGCCGTTCCAGAACTCCGACATGATGGTGAGCGGTCCGCCGTCGCCGGAAGAGCTCAAGCTGCTAGAACCGTTTCGCGGCCAGGTGCCGGACGAGGTGTTCGGCCTGCCGTTCGTGCCGCCGGTGTCCGACGGCTCGGGCCAGGACCGCGCACTTTTGCGTAAAGCGCAGCAATTGTTGCAGGATGCCGGACTCGTCATCAAGGACGGCAAGCGGCTATTACCCAATGGCGAGGTGTTCCGGATCGAATTTCTGGTCGACGAGCCGTCGCTCGAGCCACACCATGCGCCCTACATCAAGAATCTCGGCACGCTCGGGATCGAGGCGAGCCTGCGAATTGTCGATCCCGTGCAGTACCGCGCCCGGGTGGAGGATTTCGATTTCGATATGACCATCGAGCGTTTTTCGATGTCGGCGACGCCGGGCGACGGCATGCGCCCGTTCTTCTCCTCGCAGGCGGCCGCGACCAAGGGTTCGTACAACCTTGCCGGCATCGCCAGTCCGGCCATCGACGCGCTGATCGAGAAGGTCATCGGCGCGGATAATCGCGCCGACCTCACGGTGGCCTGCCGCGCCTTCGACCGGGTATTTCGCGCCGGGCGCTACTGGGTGCCGCAATGGTATCGCACCAGCCACCCGATCGCCTATTGGGATCTGTTCGGGCACCCGGAAAAGCCGCCGCGCTACGCCCAGGGCGTCGGCGCGCCGGAAAACTGGTGGTCCGACGCGAGCAAAGTGGCCAGGGCCGAACAGGCGAAATAGTTCATGAGCGCCTACATCGCACGCCGCATTCTCCTGATGATCCCCACGCTGCTGGGGATCCTGTTCGTATCGTTCGTGGTGGTGCAGTTTGCGCCGGGCGGACCGGTGGAACGGGTGATCGCGCAGCTAAGCGGCGCCGACACCGGCGGCACCTCGCGGATTTCAGGTTCATCGGGCGGCGATTTCGGCGCGCGCAGCCAGGTCGGCGCGTCATCCGATGCGGTCAATTCGAAGTACCGCGGCGCGCAGGGGCTCGATCCCGATTTCGTCAAGAGCCTCGAAAAGCAATTTGGTTTCGACAAGCCGGCGCCGGAGCGCTTCGCGCTGATGCTGTGGAATTTCGCCCGGTTCGATTTCGGCAAGAGCTATTTTCGCGATGTCAGCGTGCTGCAGCTGATCAAGGAGAAGCTGCCGGTTTCGATGTCGCTGGGGATCTGGATGACGCTGCTGACCTACCTGATCTCGATTCCGCTCGGGATTCGCAAGGCGGTGATGGATGGCTCGAGGTTCGACACCTGGACCTCGGCGGTGGTCATCGTCGGCTTCGCGATCCCGGGATTCCTGTTTGCGATCCTGCTGATCATCCTGTTCGCCGGCGGCTCGTTCTTCAACATCTTCCCGTTGCGCGGGCTCACCTCGGACGGCTGGTCGCAATTTCCCTGGTACTGGAAGATTCTGGATTATTTCTGGCACATCACGCTGCCGCTGATCTCGATGGCGCTGGGCGCGTTCGCGACCATGACGCTGCTCACCAAGAATTCGTTCCTCGACGAGATCCGCAAGCAATATGTGATGACCGCGCGCGCCAAGGGCTGCAGCGAACGGCAGGTGCTCTACAATCACATCTTCCGCAACGCCATGCTGATCGTGATCGCCGGATTCCCGGGCGCCTTCATCCACGCCTTCTTCTCCGGCTCGCTCCTGATCGAGACCATCTTCTCGCTCGATGGATTGGGCCTGCTCGGCTTCGAGAGCGTGCTGAACCGCGATTATCCCGTGGTGTTCGGCACACTGTTCATCTTCTCGCTGGTCGGCCTGGTCGTCAACCTGATCTCGGATCTTGCCTATATGTGGATCGATCCGCGGATCGATTTCGAGGCGCGGGAGGTCTGATGACGATCGCCGCACCACCCAGTGCACCAGCGCCGGTCGAGACCACCACGACGTCGCCGCTCGGCGCCGCGGTCCCCGTCACCCGGCATCGCTTCAGCCCGTCGCCGCTCAACCGCCGCCGCTGGCAGAATTTCAGGTCGAACCGCCGGGGGTACTGGTCGCTCTGGATCTTCCTGATCCTGTTCTTCGTCTCGCTGTTCGCCGAGCTGATCGCCAACGACCGGCCGTTCGTCATCAAGTTCGATGGGCGTCTGTACTGGCCGGCCTTCGTCAGCTATTCCGAGACCACCTTCGGCGGCGACTTCGAGACCGCGGCCGATTACCGCGATCCCTACTTGCAGAAGCTGATCGCGGACAAGGGCGGCACCATCGTCTGGCCGCTGATCCGCTATTCCTACGACACCCATAATCTCGATCTGCCGACGCCCGCGCCATCGAAGCCGACCTGGATGCTGACCGAGGCGCAGTGCAGGGAGGTGGTCGAGAAAAAGGGCCTCAAGAGCTGCCGCGATCTCGAATACAACTGGCTCGGCACCGACGACCAGGGCCGCGACGTGGTGGCGCGGCTGATTTACGGCTTTCGCATCTCGGTCTTGTTCGGCCTCAGCCTGACCATCATCTCGTCGATCATCGGCGTCGCCGCTGGCGGCGTGCAGGGCTATTTCGGCGGCTGGATCGATCTCGGCTTCCAGCGTTTCATCGAGGTCTGGAGTGCGATTCCCTCGCTCTATCTGCTCTTGATCCTGTCCTCGGTGCTGGTGCCGGGCTTCTTCGTGCTGCTCGGGATTCTGTTGCTGTTTTCATGGGTGTCGCTGGTCGGACTGGTGCGCGCGGAATTCCTGCGCGGACGCAATTTCGAATACATCATGGCCGCGCGCGCGCTCGGCGTCTCCAACGCCGTGATCATGTTCCGGCATCTGCTGCCGAACGCCATGGTGGCGACCATGACGTTCCTGCCCTTCATCGTCTCGTCATCAGTGATGACGCTGACGGCGCTGGATTTTCTCGGCTTCGGCCTGCCGCCGGGCTCACCTTCGCTCGGCGAACTGCTGTCGCAGGGCAAGGCCAACGTCCAGGCGCCGTGGCTCGGCTTCACCGGCTTCTTCGCGGTCGCGATCATGCTGTCGCTTCTGATTTTCATCGGCGAAGCCGTGCGCGACGCCTTCGATCCGCGCAAGACGTTCAGATAGGACGCGCATGGACGCCATCAACCAGCCCCTGCTCGATGTCAGCGACCTGTCGGTGGCGTTTCATCAGCCCAGCGGCACCTCGACCGCGGTCGACCATGTCTCATTTACGATCAGGCGCGGCGAGTGCGTGGCGCTGGTCGGGGAATCCGGCTCCGGAAAATCGGTCAGCGCATTGTCGATCCTCAAGCTGTTGCCCTATCCGACGGCGTCGCACCCGTCGGGCAGCATCCTGTTCAAGGGCCGCGAGCTGCTGACGCTGTCGGAACGCGAGATTCGCGGCATCCGCGGCAACGACATTTCGATCATCTTCCAGGAGCCGATGACGTCGCTCAATCCGCTGCACACGATCAAGTCCCAGATCGTCGAAATTCTGCAGCTGCACAGCGGCGTCAGCGGGGAGATGGCGCGGGCGCGCACGCTTGAACTGCTCACCCAGGTCGGTATTCCCGATCCGGAGACGCGGCTTGGCAGCTATCCGCATCAATTATCCGGCGGCCAGCGCCAGCGCGTCATGATCGCGATGGCGCTCGCCAACGAGCCCGATCTGTTGATCGCGGACGAGCCGACCACCGCACTCGACGTCACCGTGCAGGCCCAAATCCTGGCGTTGCTCGCGGAGATTCGCGGCCGGCTCGGCATGAGCCTGTTGTTCATCACCCACGATCTCGGCATCGTGCGCCGCATCGCCGACGTGGTCTGCGTCATGAATGGCGGCAAGATCGTCGAGCAGGGACCGGTGGAGCAGGTTTTTACGGCGCCGAAGCATCCCTACACCAGGGCGCTGCTGGCGGCCGAACCAAAGCCCGATCCGGCGCCGCCGCGGCCCGATTCTCCCGTGGTGATTTCGGCGGCCGACCTGAAGGTCTGGTTTCCGGTCAAGCGCGGCCTTCTGCGCTCCACGGTCGGATACATCAAGGCGGTCGATGGCGTCAGCCTGTCGGTGCGCAAGGGCGAGACGCTCGGCGTCGTCGGCAAATCCGGCTCCGGCAAGACCACGCTGGGTCTGGCGCTGCTGCGGCTGATTTCGTCCGACGGGCCGATCGTGTTTCTGGGCAGTAATATCCAGGGCCTGCGTTTCAAGGCGATGCGGCCGTTCCGCCGCGACATGCAGATCGTGTTTCAGGATCCGTTCGGGTCCTTGAGCCCGCGCATGTCGGTCGGCGATATCGTGGCCGAGGGCCTCAGCGTGCATCAGCGCTCGCTTTCGGAATCAGAGCGCGAGGCGCGCGTGATCAAGGCGCTCCACGATGTCGGCATGGATCCGGCGACGCGGTTTCGTTATCCGCATGAATTCTCCGGCGGCCAGCGCCAGCGCATCAGCATTGCCCGCGCCGCGGTGCTGGAGCCGAATTTCGTCGTGCTGGACGAGCCGACCAGCGCGCTCGACATGCTGTTCCAGGCCCAGATGGTCGATCTGCTGCGCGAATTGCAGCGCAAGCGCGACCTGACCTACATGTTCATTTCGCACGATCTGCGCGTGGTCGCCTCGCTCGCCAGCCACCTGATCGTGATGCGTCTCGGCAAGGTGGTGGAGGAGGGCCCGGCTTCGGAATTGTTCAGGAATCCGAAGACCGACTACACCCGCGCGCTGTTCGCCGCCGCGTTCCGGCTGGAAACCGCGAACGGCGGCGCTGTCGCGGAATAGCGTCTAGCTCATTCGCTTGATCGCGGTGATCTCGCTGCCCGCGGCCTTGATACGCGCGATGGCCTCGCGGGTGTTTTCGATCACGGTCGCCATGTGGTGGGCGTTGGCGTGGATGATCGTGTCGGCGTCGCGCACGATCGCGACATGGCCTTTCCAGAAGATCAGATCGCCGCGCCTGAGTTTGTTGGCTTCGCTCTGGTCCAATGCCCTGCCGAGACCGTCCTGCTGCATGTCGCTGTCGCGGGGACAGCCGGTGCCCGCGGCGTTCAGGGACACCTGGACGAGGCCGGAACAATCGATGCCAAGACTGCTCTTGCCGCCCCACAGATAGGGCGTGCCGGCGAACCGCTCGGCGACCCCGACGAAATCCAAAGCATGGTGATCGATCGTGCCGACGTGCTGGCGTGGCAGAAACCAGCCCTCGCGCGTCACGGCGAAAGCTCCGTCTTCGCGCAGCACCGTGATCATGGCCCCCATCACCAGCGTATCGGCCGGCGGCAGCTTGATCGAGGGACCGGGAAAGGCGAAGGTCCGCAACGCCGTGATCTTGTGCGTTGGCTTTGCGGTCGGTTTTGCCAGCGCGCGATCCGGAAGCCAGCCGACATAGCCGTCGCTGTTGAGTTGACCCCAGGCCCAGCCCTCGCCGTTGCGGTCATAGATGATGGCGCGCTCGCCTTTCAGCGCCTGGGTCAGAAGCACCGCCTCGGAGGAGGGGCTCTCGCGCAACGGCGCCAGCGGATCGGCGATTTCAAATTCCTCGCCACTGACAAAGCGCTTCGCCGCGACCTTGCCTTCGAGATATTTCGCGGCAAGATCGGGTCGTGCCGGCGTCAGGCGCGGATCATCCATAGCGGTCGCTCAGCAATTTGTAGATCGCCCGGGCGGCCTGGCATTCGCCGCCCTCCGGCCGCGCCGGCTTGGCCGACGGTGTCCAGCCGTAGATGTCGACATGCAGCCAGCTTTTCGCGGCTTCGACGAAGCGCTGCAGGAACAGCGCGCAGGTGATCGAGCCGGCGAAGCTGCCGGACGCCGCGTTGTTCACATTGGCGACTTTTGAATCGAGCCAACTATCGTAAGGCGGCCACAGCGGCAATCGCCACAACGGATCGTTCTCCTGTTTCGCGCAAACCGCGAGATGCTGCGCCAGCATCTCGTCGTCGGTGTAAAACGGCGGTAGATCCGGTCCCAACGCCACCCGCGCCGCACCGGTCAGGGTGCCGAGATCGATCAGCAGATCGGGCTTCTCCTCGCAGGCAAGCGCCAGCGCATCGGCCAGCACCAGCCGGCCTTCGGCGTCGGTATTGCCGATTTCCACTGTAATGCCCTTGCGCGAGGGGAAGATGTCGAGCGGGCGGAAGGCGTTGCCGGCAACCGCGTTCTCGACCGCCGGGATCAACACCCTCAGGCGCAGCTTGAGTTTCGCATCCATTACCATCAGCGCCAGCGCCAGCACATTGGCGGCTCCGCCCATATCCTTCTTCATGATCAGCATGCCGCTGGATGGTTTCAGATCGAGCCCGCCGCTGTCGAAGCAGACCCCCTTGCCGACCAGCGTCACCTTGGGATGGGCGGGGTCGCCCCAGGTCAGATCGATCAGGCGCGGCGCGCGCGGCGACGCCATGCCGACCGCATGAATAAGCGGGAAATTCTGTCGAACCAGATCGTCGCCGACCACGCAGCTGAAACCGGCGCCGAAGCGCTTTGCCAGCTTTTGTGCCTCGAGCGCCAGTTGCTCGGGTCCCATGTCGTTGGCCGGCGTATTGATCAGATCGCGCGCCAGTACGGCCGCCTCAGCGATCCGCGCGATGTCAACGACGTCGATGCCATCCGGCGGCACCAGCCTGACCTCCGGTGCTTCTGTCTTGCGGTAGCGGCCGAACCGATAGCTGCCGAGCGCGAAGGCGAGCGCGGCGAGGCGCGCATCGTGCGGAGCCACATTGGCGAAGCGATAGACGCCCGGCGGCAGCAGGCCCGGCAACTGTCCGGGTCGGAACGGGTCACGGGACTTGCTGGTCGCCTCCTCGAGTCCGAACACCACCTGTTCGATCTGTCCGTTCGCGGCAGGCAGCGTCAGGCATGCGCCGGGCTTGGCCATAAAGCCATTGGCCAGCGCGAACTGACGGGCCGGCGCGGCAAGGCCGGCGGAAATCGCCTCCCATGTCGCCTTGGTCGCAAACGTGATGGGAACAGCCGGCGCGGCAGGCGCGGTCTCGAAAACGGAATGCATGCTTCTCCCGGTATTCAGCTGAAGCGGATGGCGGCAAAGCAGTTTCGGCGGGGCCAAAGCCCGGCGTCGCCAGCGTTCTGAAGTTGTACAATGGCGTAACATGTCAAACCAGCCCGAACGGCGTGATCGAATCAGTTTGGGATCTGGTTTCGAACCATGGCGCCGGCGGTGATGTCGGTCGGCACCAACGCCGATGGATGGCCGCCCAATCACGGCTGCGCCCTCCAGGCGTTGGCGTGCGACGGCGGCAGACCGCCCGCAAGGGGTCTTCAGAAAACACCGCGGGCATGGCCGATCCGCTTGAAATCGAAGGCTTTTGCCGCGAGACGGCGTTAACCCCGCGTTAGGGTTAACAGACTATTGCTGGGCGCATTCGGCTCGATCAGCCGGCCAGATATCATGAGTCCAAGTGTCATGCGCCAGCAGTCCAGTCTTGCCCGGCTTCTTGCGTCCGCGGCCTTGACGGCGATTTTGGCCGCTGGCCTCGGCGGCTGTCAGACCACGTCCGATATCACGGGATCACTGGCGCCAAAGTCCGAAGCAAGCCCCGATTCCGATCCGCGCCGCGCGGTGGAAATCTATGGCGAGCGCTACCGCGCCGACCCCAAAAATGCCGAGGCCGCGCTGGCCTATGGCCAGGCCCTGCGCGCGACCGGGCAGCGCAGCCAGGCCGCCGCCGTGCTGGAACAGGCCACCATCTCCCACCCCGGCGACAAGGCGTTGCTCGCCGGCTACGGCCGGGCGCTGGCCGACAATGGCAATTTCCAGTCGGCGTTCGACGTCCTCAGCCGCGCCCACTCGCCCGACAACCCCGACTGGCGGATTCTTTCGGTGCAGGGGACGACCCTCGATCAACTTGGTAGGCACGACGAAGCGCGTCAATATTATGCGAGCGCCTTGAAGATCGTGCCCGACGAACCGTCGGTGCTCTCCAATCTCGGACTTTCATACGTTCTTTCGAAGGACCTGCCGAAGGCGGAGGAGGTTCTCCGCCAGGCCTATGCCAGCACCAGGGCCGATGGGCGGGTCCGGCAAAATCTGGGGCTGGTGGTCGGCCTGCAGGGGCGCTTTGCCGAGGCGGAGCAGATCGTCCGGGCCGATCTGCCCGCGGACGAGGCGGCCGCGAACGTCGCCTATCTCAAGCAGATGCTGAACCGCAAGGACGATTCCCGCAAAGGCGCCGCGTCAAGAATGCCGGTTGCCTCGCTCAACCGTCCCGAATGACGGTTCGCGCCGGCGATCTTCGAGGCTCACATTGGCCGCGGTCCGTGGCGCGCCGCAAGAGCGTTTTCGAGCGCTGCGGATGCCGGCTCGCGTGACGTGAACCCATCAAACAAACAATAGAGCCTCGGTTCTGATTCAACCAGAAGCGAGGCTCTGAGCATGATTGCCGCCGCGCCGGTAGGGTCATTGCATCGCGGCGACCTTGATGCCGGTCGGCCCGAGGATGACGACAAACAGCACCGGCAGGAAGAACAGGATCATCGGCACCGTCAGCTTCGGCGGCAGGGCGGCGGCCTTCTTCTCCGCTTCGTTCATGCGCATGTCGCGGTTTTCCTGCGCCATGACGCGCAAGCTCTGACCGAGCGGCGTTCCGTAGCGTTCCGACTGCTGCAGCGCCAGGCAGACCGATTTGACGCCTTCAAGGCCGGTGCGCTTGGCGAGATTCTCGTAAGCGACCTTGCGATCCTGCAGGTAAGAGAGTTCTGCCGTGGTCAGCGTGAACTCCTCGGACAGCGCCACCGACTGCGACGCGATCTCGACGCTAACCCTGCGGAACGCGGTTTCGATCGACATGCCGGACTCGATGCAGATCAGCAGCAGATCGAGCGCGTCCGGAAAGGCGCGCTTGATCGAGAGCTGGCGTTTCGAGATCGCATTCTTCAGGAACAGCATCGGCGCCTGCAAGCCGAGATAGGCCGCGCCGACGCACATGCCGATTTTCACCGGTACCGATTTTTCCATATGCGAGATCACGAACACGTACAGCACCGACGCGATGAACAGCAGGATGGGCGTCACCAGGCGGAAGAACAGAAACGTGACGTACGGCGCCTGCCCGCGGTAACCGGCCATGGTAAGCTTGTCACGCGCGGCTTCCTGGGCCAGCCATTTTCCGAGATTGAAGTCTTCCACCACCCTGGAGACGAGTTGCTTCGGCGTCTGGCGCAGCGAAACCTTTTCGTTCTTGTTGAGACGGTCGCGCTCCCGCGCCCGGATCCGCTCGCGTTCGCTGGCAACCGCTTTCATGCGCTTTGCCAGTCCTTCGCCCGCGAACAGCGGCATGATCAGCGTATACGCCGTCGCGCTCACGGCGATCGCTGCGAGCAGCATCGTCATGAAGTGCGGGTCGTGGATCTTGTCGACTAGAAATCCAATCATGCTGCACCATTAGAAGTCAAAGTTGATCATTTTCTTCATTACCAGGATGCCGACGGTCATCCAGATCACGCAGCCGACAAGCATCAATTGACCGGTCGGATGCGTCCATAACAGCGAGATATAATCGGGGGTCGAGAGGTAGACGAGCAGCATGACGATCGGCGGCAACGAGCCGATGATGCCCGCGGAAGCCTTGGCTTCCATCGACATGGCCTGGATCTTCTCGGCCATTTTCTTGCGATCGCGCAGCACCTTGGACAGGTTGCCCAGGGCCTCGGAGAGGTTACCGCCGGATTTCTGCTGGATCGCGATGACGATCCCGAAGAAATTCGCCTCCGGAACCGGCATCCGTTCGTACAGGCGGACGCATGCTTCGCCAAGCGGCATGCCGATCGCCTGGGTTTCGATGATGGCCAGGAATTCGCCCTTGAGCGGTTCCGGCGCATCGGCAGCGACCACCTTGATCGACTCGAACAGCGGCAGGCCGGCCTTGATGCCGCGGACGATCACGTCAACGGCATCCGGCAGCGCGCGAAGGAAGGCCTTTTCCCGCCGGTTCTTGAGAAAGCTCAGCAGCCAGCGCGGCAGGCCAAAACCGGCTGCAAACGACATGCCGACGGCCCCAAGCAATCCGCCCCCGGCCAGCATTGCCAAGCCAAAGCAAATGGCCGCCAGAATACCGGAAGCAATCATGAACTTCTGGGGCGTCCAGTCGAGGCCGGCTTGGGTGAGCCGGGTGCTCAATGAGATGTTCTTGTCCTTCTGTCGCCTGGCCTCGACTTCCTTCAGCGATCCCTCGACCTGTTCGCGGCGCGAACGCTGGTCCTTTTGAACCGCGCGGGCTGCCACCGGCTCCGACTTGGCGACGGAGGCACGGCGATTCTCGGCTTTCTTCTCCCCCGAGATCAAGGGATAGATGAAGACCCACGCCAGGCCACCGATGGCGGCGGCGGCGAGAAAGGCCAGTGCGAGTGTTTGCATTTTCATGATCGATCCCTCAGACCTCCGTGGCGACTTCAGCGGCGTCGAGCGCTGCAGCAAGCCGCTTTTCTTCGCCGTAATACCGCGCGCGGTCCCAGAAGCGGGGCCGTCCGATGCCGGTTGAGCGGTGTCGGCCTATGATGTGACCGTTGGCGTCCTCGCCGACCATGTCGTACAGGAACAGGTCCTGGGTGATGATGGTGTCGCCTTCCATGCCCATCACCTCGGTAATATGGGTGATGCGCCGCGAGCCGTCGCGCAGGCGGGCCGCCTGGATGATCACGTCGATCGAAGCGCAGATCATCTCGCGAATGGTCCGCGAGGGCAGCGAGAAACCACCCATGGTGATCATCGATTCGCACCGTGACAGCGCTTCCCGGGGATTGTTGGCGTGCAGCGTTCCCATCGATCCATCGTGACCGGTGTTCATGGCCTGCAGGAGGTCAAACGCTTCCGGTCCGCGGACTTCGCCGACGATGATGCGTTCGGGCCGCATACGCAGGCAGTTCCGGACCAGTTCGCGCATGGTGATTTGACCCTCGCCTTCGATATTGGGCGGACGGGTTTCCAGCCGCACCACATGCGGCTGCTGCAGTTGAAGCTCCGCGGCGTCTTCGCAGGTGATGATGCGCTCTTCGTCGTCGATGTAATTGGTAATGCAATTCAGCAGCGTCGTCTTGCCGGAACCGGTGCCGCCCGAAATCAGGACATTGGCGCGGCAGCGCCCGATGATCTGCAGAATTTCCGCGCCTTCCGGCGAGATCGCGCCGAATTTGACCAGCTGGTCGAGGGTCAGCTTGTCCTTCTTGAACTTGCGGATCGTCAGCGCGGGGCCGTCAAGCGCCAGAGGCGGAACGATCGCGTTGACGCGCGAGCCGTCGGCCAGGCGGGCGTCGCAGATCGGCGAGGATTCATCGACGCGTCGGCCAACCTGGCTGACGATGCGCTGGCAGATATTCAGCAATTGCTGGTTGTCGCGAAAGCGAATTCCGGTGCGCTGGATCCGGCCGGCGACTTCGATAAACACCGTTCCGGCGCCATTGACCATGATGTCGGAGATGTCGTCGCGCGACAACAGCGGTTCAAGCGGTCCATATCCGAGCACGTCGTTGCAGATGTCGTCGAGCAGCTCTTCCTGCTCGGCGATCGACATGACGATGTTCTTGATCGCGATAATTTCGTTGACGATATCGCGGATTTCCTCGCGCGCCGATTCGCCATCAAGCTTGGCGAGCTGGGCAAGGTCGATCGCCTCGATCAAGGCGCCGAAGATCGTCGCCTTGACCTGATAATAGGTGTCCGAGCGCCGCGTTTCGATGGCGGGCGCAGGCGGTGCCGATTTGGCCGGCGACAGGGGCGGGGAAGAAACGGTAGGCGGAGACGGGATGCGCGAAACCGCAGGCGTCGCACCGGAAGAGGGTTCCGGCACGCCAGCGGCGGGCTTCACAACCCGCGAATCGCCTTCTGTGCTACGCTTACCAAACACGACAATACTCCCAGCGGGTCAAGTTACTTGGCCCGCAGCTTCTCGAGCAGGGGCGACAGGAACGACCCCCGCGGCTTTTTGGTTTCGCCGCGGCCTGTCAGCCGTTGCGCGATCTGCAGGAACATTTCGGTGCTGCGATGGGTCGCGGAGATTTCCGCGATCATCTGGCCGTTGTTGGCCGCCGAGCCGAACATTTGCGGGTCGAACGGAATCGACGCGATCGGTTCACTCTCGATGGCCTTGGCGAACTCGCCCGAATTGATTTCCGGCCGCTTGGGTATGCCGACCTGATTGAGACAATAAAGCGGTGTCCGGTCGTTGGGCCGCGATGCCTTCAGCAGGTCGAATATGTTCTTGGTGTTGCGCAGGTTGGCGAGATCCGGCGCGGCGACGATCAGGATATCGTCCGCGCCCACGAGCGCGCGCTTGGTCCATCCCGACCATTGATGGGGGACGTCGAGGACGATACACGGCATCGTTGTGCGAAGCGTGTCGAAGATCGCGTCGAAGGCTTCCGCGCCGAAATCGTAGACCCGATCGAGTGTCGCCGGCGCCGCCAGCAGGCTGAGATGGTCGGTGCACTTCGACAGCAGGCGGTCGATGAACGCCGTATCGACGCGATCGGGCGAAAACACCGCGTCGGCGATCCCTTGCGGAGGGTCCTGATTGTAGTCGAGGCCGGCGGTGCCGAACGCGAGGTCGAGATCGGCTACCACGGAATCCAGCGCCAGATCGCGGGCGATGGCCCAGGCCACGTTGTGCGCGATGGTGGACGCGCCGACGCCGCCCTTGGCACCGACCACGGCGATGATGCGGCCGACCGCCTTCGCTTCCGGCGAGGAAAACAACCCGCAGATCGAGCGCACCACGTCGAGGGCGTTGACCGGCGAAATGACGTAGTCGCTGACGCCGCGGCGCACCAATTCGCGATAAAGCGTGACGTCATTGACGCGGCCGATCACGATGACGCGGGTTCCGGAATCGCACACGGTTGCGAGCTGATCGAGGCCGGTAAGGATGTCGTTGCGGCCTTCGGTCTCGAGAATGATCACGTTCGGAGTAGGTGCGCTACGATAGGCTTCGACGGCGGCCGCCATGCCGCCCATTTAAATCTTGAGATGGGCCTTGCCGAGGCGTCGGTCCTCGCCCGCCGACTGCACCGCGGCGGCGGTCTCCACGGTCTCGCAGAAGGCCTGCACCGATACGCGCGGCGCCGGAGCGATATGATCGTCCGCGGGCGGCGAGGTGACGTCCGTCTGCACTTCGGGATTCTGGCGCGCGTAGTTGATCATTTGCCTGTATCGCTGAGTTTGGCCTTGTCGGATTCGGGATAGTTGGTCGAAGTCGTGTTGCCTTTGCGATACTTGTCAAAGCCTTCCGAGCGCCGCATCGTATAGGCGGGGGTCTCAGGGCGCGGCTGAACGAGGTCGGCGGGATTATCGACCATCGCCGCCATATTGTGCTGATAGGCGCAGCCGAAATTGTAGTAAGACTTGTTTTCGAAATAGCTCTTGTCCTTGATCGAGGGCCCGAGATCCTCCGGCCACAGCCCGCAGGGCCCGGCCACCGCAGAGATTTTCGGATAGTTCAAGCGGATCGTCGCCAGCTGGCGCGGGTCCTCCGGGTGGTAGTGGCGGACAGTGATGCCGCGCGCCGGCACGCCGGCCGCCGAGAGCAGCGCCTGGACTTCCCGGAAGGCATCCGCGGCAGGCCGGGCGTTGGGCGTGCCGTTCGGCACATCGGCTATGATCGCGCCGGTTCCTTCATGGAGCCAGCTCTGCGCCAGCCCCATCACGTCGGCGCGTTGCTCGGCGGACAGGCCCCCGCGCGCGCGACCGACGAAAATCACGACCGAGCGCTCGGCCTCCTGGATCGCGATCGGATGCCGCAGCCGGTAGTCGTCGGGAACGCTTGCCGTCGTCGCGACCTGGTCGGTATGCGTACACGCGCCGAGCACGACGGTTGCGCCGACAAGCGCTCCGGCGATGCGGAGAGCTCGCTTGCAATGGACGGGTATCTTGGCTGTCATCTTTTTCGTCCTTGTCCCGTCTCAGTCAGTGATAAAGCCGTAGGTACCGCGATAATTGCGGGCCGGTTCGACGCGGCCGGGAACGCCATAGATCCGATTGATGCTGCCCAGAAGATCCGCCTGCGGATCGGAGGCCGCGGCAAACCCGTCATCGGGACGCGACAGGTCCTTCTGCGCGACGGCCCGAACGATATAGGGGGTCACCAGCACCATCAGCTCGGTCTGGTTGTTGACGTAGTCGCGGCTGCGGAACAGCGCGCCCAGGACAGGCAGCTGCGAAAGACCGGGAAGCCCGTTGATCGCCTGCTTGGTCTGCTCCTGAATCAAGCCGGCCATCGCCATCGAGCCACCGGACGGAATTTCCAGCGTCGTCTCGGCGCGGCGGGTCTTGACGGACGGAACCTGGACGCCGGTGATGTTGATCGAATTGTCGTTCGAGACTTCGGATACTTCGGTCATCACCCGCAGGCTGATCCGGCCTTCCGTCAGCACCACCGGGGTAAAGTTGAGCGAGATGCCGAATTTCTTGAAGGCGATCGATGGCGCGCATTGTCCGACCGAGCCCGCCGCTGTCGTTTGGCAGGTCACGCCGGTCGAAATCGGAAATTCGCCGCCGGAGATGAATGTCGCCGACTCGCCGGAAATTGCCGTCAGATTCGGCTCCGCCAGCGTTCGCACCACGCCGGCGCTCTCCATCGCGCGCAGGGTGGCCTTGACCGACGGGGTCGACCCGAACGCCGTGGTGATGGCATTACCGGCGACGATCGGCTGGCCGGTTGCGGTGAACGGGTTCGCATTGTTGAAGTTGACCACCGCGGTGCCGTAGTTGAGCTGGCCGCTGAGGTCGATGCCCAACTGCTTGATAATCGAGCGTGCGACCTCGGCGACCGTGACCTTCAACATCACCTGGTCGCGGCCGCGGACCACGATCGAGTTGACGACCTTCTCAGCGTTGCCTGCCAGCCGCGCGGCCATTTCGCCGGCCTGCTGTGCCTCGATCGGACTGGCCGCGGTGCCGGAAAGTATCACGGACTCGCCAAGGCCTTCGATCTGAATGTCGGAATTCGGCAGTGCCTGCTTGAGCGCGGCGCGCACGCCGTTGAGGTCGCGCTTGACGGCGATGTCATAGGCCGCGATCTGCTGGCCTGCGGCATCGAAGAAAATGATGTTGGTCTGACCGACCGCGGCGCCGATGATGTAGGCGCGCTGCGCCGAACGCACGACGGCATTCGCAATCTTCGGGTCGGCGACCAGCACATCCTTGATGTCGCGCGGCAGATCGATCACGATCGATTTGCCGATGCCGAGTGAGAGAAATCGCGCGTTCATCTGCCCATCGGCGGCGACCGGCGCGACCGGGCGATAGTCGCTCGCCACGGCCGGCGCCAGCGCCGGATTGAGCGTCATCGCGGCGGCGGCCGAAAACGACAGGGCGCGGATCGTGAAGTTCCGCATCAGCTGATTTCCCCCGCAATTCATATCGTCAAATCCCTTTGATCACTTCAATATCGTGGTCGGGTTGGTGATGCCGTAGCGAACGACATTGATGCTGCCACGCTGGCGAGTCCGGTCCTCGGACCCGACGTCGACCTGGTTGAGGTCGGCAATGCTGCGCAGCGCCAGCGACAGCGTGCCGGCCTGGCGCGCGGCAGCGAGCGTCGCGGTTTGCTCCGGCTTCAATTCAAGCGTGACGGTCTTGCCGACAACGGAATTCTGGCCGTCCTTTTCCTTCGGCGCCTGGTCGATGGCCAGAACGCGAAGATTGGTCATAATGATTTCCGAGACGACGATATCGGCTCCGGCGGCCGGGTTTGGGTTCTTCTCGCGCTTGGTAAGGAGAACGTCGACCCGGTCATTGGGCAGGATGAAGCCGCCGGCGCCGGTCTCCGCCGAGATCTCGGTCGAGACCGCGCGCATGCCGGTCGGCAGGATCGCGGCCATGAAGCCCGAGCCATCGGCCTTGACCAGTTTCGCTTCGCGGATCGGTTCGCCCGTAATAAAGGGGGCGCGCGCGATCGAGCCGGCGATCTGGGTTGTCGCGTCCGGGCGGTCATTGCGGCGAATGAAGGTGTTGCTGGCGGTGGCCGCCGGCCAGGTCTGCCACTGCATGTCCGTGGGCGTGAGGGTCTGGCCAAGGCCGATATCGACTTTGGCCACCAGAACGTCGACAGTCTGCAGTTGCGCTGCCGGCGCTGCCGGAGGCGGTGTGCTGTCCGATCCACTCGCAAGATATGCCGCGATGCCGCCGGCACCGACAGCGATGGTCAGGACGACAATGCGGGCGGTATTCATACGCTTCACTTTCCACATTACGCTTGCGACGCTTCCGTCGCCGTGATGGGAGTTGACCAGCTATTCGTCAAAGCATGGTTAATGAGGCGTATCTAAATCGCCTTAACGGCGGGTTTACCTCTGCGGCGATCAGCGAATGACGAAATGCGCCAGGTCGACCGCCTTGATCCATTCCGTCTCCGGGTAGATCACCAATGCGCCGATCGCGAGCGCGATGCCGTAGGGAATCCCGCTTTCCTTGGCGTGCAGTTTGAGTAGCCACGCCTGACCGGCCAGCTGGTAAGGCAACGGCCATTGCCGGAACTGGAGCAGCAACAGCGTCAGGACGCCTCCGAACAGCGAGGCATAGACCAGATAGTCCAGCAGATGGCCGAAGCCGAACCACAGCGCCGCACCGGCCGCCACCTTGGCGTCCCCGCCGCCGACCCAGCCCAGGGCAAAGCAGACGAAAGCCACCGCGAGCACGGCGGCGCCGGCAGCCAGATGCCTGAGGATGTCGGAAAATTCCATGCCGCTCAGCAAAGCCAGCGCCAGGAAGCCGGCCGCCAACGCCAGCGACACCCGGTTCGAAATGGTCATGGTGAAGAGGTCGCTCGCCGCCGCGAACGCCATCAGGGCCGGAAACAGCAGAAGGCGTGCAACGTCGAGGATCATGGATTTACGCGGCCTGTGCTGCTGACCGGAGGGTCGGAGGGTCGTCCGAGCCTAGCGTCCAGAAGTGAACAATCGGGAAATGGCAAGGCGGCGACCAAAACGGCTACGACCAAGTACTTGCAATTCGACAGGCGAGAACGACAAGCGCCAGCGCCAATGCGGCACAGACCACTTTCGTCGGGGAATCGTCTCGGCTGGCGGACGGCAAGAACGCCGGTTTCGCCGCGGCAGGGGTCGGGGTACGCATGATCCTACGCTACCTACTGCAAGCAGAAGCAAAAAAGGGCCCCGGTAACCCCGAGGCCCTTCTTCACATCCGAGTAACGTCGCTTACTTCAGCGAGGTGTTGATCGAGGTGAACTTGGTGTTCAGGTTGCTGCCGAGGCCGTTAACGACAGCGATAATCGCGAGCGAAATGCCGGCTGCAATGAGGCCGTATTCGATGGCGGTAGCGCCGGACTCGTCCTTCACGAAACGCGCAATCAGATTCTTCATTAGGTAACTCCATGTGAACACGTGGCTGGTCGAACTAACTGTGGTCGCGCCGGCGTTCTCAGCACCGTGACCATGGCAAACCCTAAGGTCGGACAATTGCAGTGCGGTTAATTCGATCACGTAAACATCACTGGAACCGGCTGTTCTGAAGCAGAGTAAATTTGGAATTAAGGCATTCCGCGCAATGCGATCGAGCCTCCGTCGCGCCGATTTCTCTTTATGTAAGAGGCCTGCGAGCGGCGTCGGGCATTCTGGTTTACGGCTCCTTAAGCCCCGAGGCGTACCCGTAAAACACCCGATCAGACGAGGCCATCATGTCCGGTTTAGCTCTGGAAGTCGTCGAGATGCTTGGCCAGACGATCGCCAAGATCGTACCCATCACGATTGCGCTGGCGCTGGTGTTCTCGGTGCTGACCCACTTCTGGGCCTGCAATCCCGGCACGCCCTGGTGGCGCAAGCGTGAACTCGTCACCGACATCTGCTACTGGTTTTTTGTTCCGTTGTTTGCGCGGGTGCTGCGGATCGGACTGCTCGTGCTTGGCGCCGGCGTGATCTTCAAAATTCACGACGCCGACGAATTGATTGCGTTTTACGACAACGGCCACGGTCCGCTGTCCCAACTGCCGCTTTGGTTGCAGGGGCTGCTGTTCCTGGTTCTGTCCGACTTCATGCTGTACTGGCTGCACCGGCTGTTTCACGGCGGCGGCTTCTGGAAGTATCACGCGATCCATCATTCGTCGGAAGAACTGGACTGGATTTCGGCGGCGCGCTTCCACCCGGCAAACCTGTTCCTCGGCACTATTGCCGTCGACGTGATATTGCTGATGGCCGGCATTTCGCCCAACATCATGCTCTGGGTCGGGCCGTTCACGACATTCCATTCGGCCTTCGTTCACGCCAATCTCAACTGGACGCTTGGCCCGATCAAATATGTGCTGGCAACGCCGGTGTTTCACCGCTGGCATCACACGCCTCTGGAAGAGGGTGGCAATACCAACTTCGCCGGGACATTTCCGATCTGGGACATCCTTTTTGGAACCTTCCGGATGCCGGAAAACCGGCTCCCCGAAAACTACGGTGCCGACATTCAGGGTATTCCGTCCGAGATTGTCGGACAGCTGGCCTACCCGTTCCGCCAGTAGGCTCGCCGAGGGGGCCGAGAATCTCGGTCCCGTTTGCAGTTCATTCACACATTGACGTCAGATTTGGCCCGTCGGGCGCCGGTTCCGCTGCGTATCGCTTTAGCCGGCTTGTCAACGCCCCGGGGTATTGTATGTCGTTCAGGTCCTTGCGCACCTTCGTGCGCGCGCGTTTTGTGTTCCGGTCGTTGGCGGCTGGAATGCTGTTGTGGCCGGTAGCCGTCCTTGCCGAGCCGTCGGCCAACTCCATCGCGGTCAATGTCGATCAGGCAAGGCTCGTCAAGCTTCCCGCCCGCGTGGCCACCATCGTGGTCGGAAATCCACTGATTGCCGACGTCGCGCTGCAAGCCGGCGGAGTGCTGGTCGTGACCGGCAAGGGCTACGGCGCAACCAATTTCATCGCGATGGACCGCGGTGGCGAGGTGCTGGTGGATCGCGTCATTCAGGTCGAGGGTCCGACCGACCAGCTCATCACCGTTTACCGCGGCATCGATCGCGAATCATATACCTGCCGGCCGATTTGCCAGCGGCGCGTCACGCTTGGTGACGGCGATACCTTCTTCAAGGCGACGATGGAGCAGGCCGGCACTCTCAGCAGCTCGGCCGGCGGCGCCGCGGGTGCCAAGTAACAGAACCCTGATGCCGGCCGACGAGGTCCGCCGGCGTTGCCGCGCTTGCGGCCGGTGCGAGTGCGCTCTCCAGAAACGATTAACACCCGGTTAACGAAGCGGGTCGACCTCGTGAAGCCGCGCGATGTCGCCTATCCAACGCCGCGCCGGTCGATACGTGTTTTCTATCTCTCGACTCCGGCCGGCACCCCGCCGCCCTGTCCGACCTTGTGACTGGACGCCTCGGTCGCCATCGCCGGCACGCGGCCGCCACATCGTTCAAAGCAAAAAAAAGGCCGCGCCAGGGCGCGGCCTTTCTTGTTGGGTGTTTGGGCGGAGCAACCTCGCGCCCGCGGCTTGCGCGGACCGACGGGTTGGCTTAGCCGGCGGCGCGCAGATTGTCGGCCGAAGACTTGCCAGAACGGCGGTCCGCCACGATCTCGTAGCTGATCTTCTGGCCTTCACGCAGTGTTCCAAGTCCGGCGCGTTCGACGGCGCTGATGTGCACGAACACGTCGTTGCCGCCGTCATCCGGCTGGATAAAGCCGAAGCCCTTGGTCGCGTTAAACCACTTCACGGTTCCCATGCTCACGGGGGTAGTCCCTTCTCAAGATAGATATAGTAGAAACCCACTTTTTTCGGTGGGCTGGTGAGATCGAATTTTTGGAAGGGTCGTCAGCGTCTAAACCGGCTGTACCGGTGGATAGCTAATGTCGTCCGGCCGAAAATCGATTAGGTCATATTATTCCAAAATAGCCCCCAAAACAATCCTGACGTGCGCGATTTTTTGATCGCGCCCAGGGTTGCGACGGCAGGCTGCTGTCGGCGTCGATAGGATCTCGACATTTGCTGTTGCGCAAGGCCGCGCCGGCGGCGCTTACCTGCGGCGGAATTGGCCGCGTGGCGGGGCGCCGCGCGGGCCGCCGCCGCCCGGACGCTCGTCCTTGTGACGGAAGATGAGCCGGCCTTTTTCCAGATCATAGGGCGACATCTCGATCGTCACCCGGTCACCCGCCAGCGTCTTGATCCGGTTCTTTTTCATCTTGCCTGCGGTGTAGGCGACGATCTCGTGTCCCGCGTCGAGCTGGACGCGGTAACGGGCATCGGGGAGGATTTCAGTCACCAGTCCTTCGAACTGGATCAGCTCTTCTTTAGCCATGGTTATCTCCAGGTCGATCGACCGCTAGCGTGGCCGTTGAGTGCGGTTGGGGCGGGTGTTCGGACGGCTTTCGCGGTGTAAAAAAGCGACGCCCTGCATCCCTTCGGCCTTTCCGCCGCCTTGCGACGGACGAAGCGGCTCCTGCCGGTTGACCTCGTGCCGGTTGGTTGGTGGAGCGCCATTATTACCACCAGGACGGCGGCCACGGCGAGGGCCTTTCGATCCCGGCGCGGCGTCATTTGCGCGTCCGGCATGCACGCGCGGTGCAGAGCGCCCGCCACGATTTTGCGCCGGCGCCGGCGCCGCATCGCGATGACCGGGCGTGCGGCGGTCTTCCTTCGGCAGCGCGATGCGGATCAGTTTCTCGATGTCGCGCAGATACGCCATCTCCTCGCCGCCGGCGACGAGCGAGATCGCGACGCCATCGGCGCCGGCGCGCGCGGTGCGGCCGATGCGATGGACGTAGGTCTCGGGGATGTTGGGAAGATCGAAATTCACCACATGGCTGATGCCGTCGACGTCAATGCCGCGGGCGGCAATGTCGGTGGCGACCAGCGTGAGGATCTCGCCGGTGCGGAATGCCGCCAGCACCCGCTCGCGGTGATTTTGCGACTTGTTGCCGTGAATGGCGTCGGCGGTGATGCCGGCCCTTGCGAGGCCCTTCACCACCTTGTCGGCGCCATGCTTGGTGCGGGTAAAGATCAGCGCGCGACTGACCTGCTCCTGCTTCAACAGCTGCGCCAGCAGGGCGGGCTTGGCCGAGTGATCGACCTGGATGATGCGCTGGGTGATGCGCTCGACCGTCGAGGCGACCGGCGTCACGGCCACCCGCGCGGGGTCACGCAGCATCGCTTCGGCGAGTTCGGCGATATCCTTCGGCATCGTCGCCGAGAAGAACAGCGTCTGCCGCCTGACCGGCAATTTGGCGACGATCTTGCGGATGTCGTTGATGAAGCCCATGTCGAGCATGCGGTCGGCCTCGTCGAGCACGAGAAACTCGACCTGTCCGAGCTTCAGCCCGTTGCTTTGCACGAGATCGAGCAGGCGGCCCGGCGTGGCCACCAGGACTTCGACGCCCTGCATGATCGAGCGGACCTGGCGTCCCATCGGCACGCCGCCGATCGCCAGCGCCGAAGTCAGGCGCATATGGCGGCCATAGGCGTTGAAACTGTCAAGGATTTGCCCCGACAATTCGCGCGTGGGGCTGAGGACGAGCACGCGGCAGGCCTTGGGCTGCGGCTTGATGCGATTTTCCAGAATGCGGTGCAGGATCGGCAGCGCGAAAGCCGCGGTCTTGCCGGTGCCGGTCTGGGCGATGCCGACCACGTCACGGCCGGCGAGTGCAAGGGGAATGGTTTGAGCCTGGATGGGCGTGGGCGTCAGATAATTCTCTTCCTTGAGCGCACGCGAGATGGGATCGGCGAGGCCGAAATCCTGAAAGGAGGTCAAAAGGTGGGTACTTTCCATTGTAAAAGGCAGGCGCCCGACAATGATAGTCAGGAGCGCGCGAGGGGTGTCTGGGACACCCGCGTGTTTGGGGCGTCGGTTTTGGTTAGCTGAAGGGGCAAGCCAGAAACCGTTGGACGGGCTCAGAACACGCGGCTCGCAGTGACCCGATGAATCCGGGGTCGTCTCCCTCATATGGAACACGAACGCGGCGCTTTCAAGGTGAATTGTGCGATCTCACCCCGTCCGGCCGTCAAAAACAGGCGCAAAGGCTTAATTTAAGGCCCGAATGGCGTGTCCAATTCCCGGGATTGGCTGCCAAAAATTTGTGCCGGCGGTTTAGATGTTGGTCGAATATTTGCTTATAAATTAAACATTTTGCAACCGAAGCATACATTTTTTTGGCCTAAATATTAGGCATAATTTCGGACTTGCCGACCGGCGGAGGCCAATTCATCAACGAAGCCATGAGGTTACACCCATGAGGCACCGTGGCATGGTTCTTGCGATTCCATTAACGCAGGCGGCCGTGGGGCCGTTTCGCAGCGTTTCACGCCTGCGTCAGGGAGAGACATTTCATGCTTACACAATATTACTCACGATATAGCGACGCTGAGCCGCCGCCGCTGGCTCGCGGCGACCGCCGGGCTGGTTTTGGGCCTGGCCGCGTTCTCGACCGCGAAAGCCGCTGACGACACCATCAAGGTCGGCGTCCTCCACTCGCTGTCGGGCACCATGGCGATCAGCGAGACCACGCTGAAGGATACGGTCCTGTTCATGATCGATGAGCAGAACAAGAAGGGCGGCGTGCTCGGCAAGAAGCTGGAGGCTGTCGTCGTCGATCCCGCGTCGAACTGGCCGCTGTTTGCGGAAAAAGCGCGCGAGCTGATCACCAAGGACAAGGTCGCCGTGGTGTTCGGTTGCTGGACCTCGGTCTCGCGCAAATCCGTGCTCCCGGTGTTCAAGGAGCTGAACAACATCCTGTTCTACCCGGTGCAGTACGAGGGTGAGGAGAGCGAGCGCAACGTGTTCTACACCGGCGCTGCGCCGAACCAGCAGGCTATTCCCGCGGTCGACTACCTGATGAAGGACGAAAAGGTGAAGCGTTGGGTGCTGGCCGGCACCGACTACGTCTATCCGCGCACCACCAACAAGATCCTCGAAGCCTATCTGAAGTCGAAGGGCGTCAAGGACGAAGACATCATGATCAACTACACCCCGTTCGGTCATAGCGACTGGCAGACCATCGTGGCCGACATCAAGAAGTTCGGCTCGGCCGGCAAGAAGACCGCGGTGGTTTCCACCATCAACGGCGACGCCAACGTTCCCTTCTACAAGGAGCTCGGCAACCAGGGCATCAAGGCGACCGACATTCCGGTTGTCGCGTTCTCGGTCGGTGAAGAAGAACTCGCCGGCATCGACACCAAGCCGCTGCGTCGGCCATCTCGCGGCCTGGAACTACTTCGAGTCGATCAAGACGCCGGCCAACGAGAAGTTCATCAAGGACTGGCAGGCCTACACCAAGAACCCGAAGCGCACGACCAACGATCCGATGGAAGCGACCTACATCGGCTTCAACATGTGGGTGAAGGCGGTCGAAAAGGCGAAGTCGGTCGATGCAGACAAGGTGATCGACGCGTTGCCCGGCACCGAAACGCCGAACCTGACCGGCGGCATCTCGAAGATGCTCCCGAACCACCACATCACCAAGCCGGTGTTCATTGGCGAAATCAAAGCCAATGGCCAGTTCGACGTGGTGTGGAAGACACCTGGCCTGGTTGCCGGCGACGCCTGGTCGAAGGAGCTGCCGGATTCCAAGGACCTGATCGGCGACTGGGTTGGCAAGAAGTGCGGCAACTACAACACCAAGACCAACAAGTGCGGCGGTCAGGGCTCCTGATAACAGGAGCATGATCCCGAAAAGTGGGAACCGGTTTTCAGGCATGATCCCGAAAAACCGGGGCAAACGCGAAGCGTTTGCCCGCGATCATGCTAGACTGAAAAGCCAATCCACGAGACCTGGAAGGCGGCGATGTCGCCGCCTTCCCCACTACTTCTGCCGGGGTCGTCCAGTGGTCGCCAATGTTCTTGACCGTCTTCGCGCGCTTGTCCTCTCAGTCTTTTTGATCGCCGCCTTCGCCTTGCCGGCGTTCGCTGGCCCATTCGAGGATGCGGTCGCCAAATTCGCCAATGACGAGTTTTCGGACACCGAAGAGGCCATCGGTGTCGTTGCGACATCGGGCAATCCGCTCGCCTTTCCCATCATCAGCGCGCTCCAGGATGGCCGGCTGTCGGCCGATCCCGACACCAAGAACGTCTATGTCACGCAAGCGGACGGCAAGATCATCGACGCCGCAACCGGCGCGGCGGTGGACAAGCTGCCGGACAATGCCGCCGCCGTGCGCCTCAACAACCGCCTGCGCCGCACCGTCGAGGCCGCGCTCGGCGGCCTGACCCTGCTGTCGCCCGATCCCGTCAAGCGGATCGCCGCCGCGCAATCGGTTTTCAAGACCCATGACGAGACGATGCTGCCTGTCGTCGACGGCGCGTTGCAAAAGGAGACCAACAAGGCCGCGAAGCTCGCCTTTACCGAAGCGCGCGCGGCCATCCTGCTTTTCAAGCCTGACGCCACCGATGCCGAAAAGCTTGAAGCCATCGCCACCATCAAGGCGCGGGGCGATCAGGAAGCGCTGGCGCTGCTGACCGGCCTGACCGGAGAACAGCCGCCCGCGATCGCGCGTGCCGCGGCCAGCGCGACTTCGGCCATTCAGAGCAATCTCGCGCTGTGGTCGGCCGTGCAGAATGCCTGGTACGGCCTGTCGCTCGGCTCGGTGCTGCTGCTCGCCGCGATCGGCCTTGCCATCACCTTCGGGGTGATGGGCGTCATCAACATGGCCCATGGCGAGATGGTGATGATCGGCGCCTACGCCACCTTCGTGGTGCAGGAAGCGATCCGCACCAGCTATCCCGGCCTGTTCGATTATTCGCTCTTGATCGCCGTTCCGCTGGCCTTCATCGTCGCCGGCGCGATCGGGGTCCTGATCGAGCGGACGATCATTCGCTTCCTCTACGGCCGCCCGCTGGAAACGCTGCTGGCGACCTGGGGCCTTTCGCTGGTGCTGCAACAGGCGGTGCGCACCGCGTTCGGCCCCACCAACCGCGAGGTCGGCAATCCCTCCTGGATGAGCGGCGCGTTCGAACTCGGACAGATCACGATCACCTATAACCGGTTGTGGATCCTCTGCTTCACGATGGCCGTGTTCGCGATCCTGCTCGCCATGCTGCGCTATACCGCGCTCGGCCTGGAGATGCGCGCGGTGACGCAGAATCGCCGCATGGCGGCGTCGATGGGGATCGCCACCTCGCGGGTCGATGCGCTGACCTTCGGCCTCGGCTCGGGCATCGCCGGGATCGCCGGCGTGGCGCTGTCGCAGATCGACAATGTCAGCCCCAATCTCGGCCAGAGCTACATCATCGACTCCTTCATGGTGGTGGTGTTCGGCGGGGTCGGCAATTTGTGGGGCACCCTGGTCGGCGCCTTCACGCTCGGCATCGCCAACAAGTTCCTGGAGCCGGTCGCCGGCGCCGTGCTCGGCAAGATCGCCATTCTGGTGCTGATCATCCTGTTCATCCAGAAACGCCCGCGCGGCCTGTTCGCGCTCAAGGGGCGGGCGGTGGAAGCATGATGCCGCACGTGCTCACGCGTTCGCTGGACCGCAGCGCGACCGTGTTCCTGATCGTGGTCGCCGCCTGCGGCGTGTTGATCCCGCTGTCGAACCTGCTGCTGCCGTCCGGCTCCATGCTGCAAGTGCCGACCTATCTGGTCGCGCTGTTCGGCAAATATGTCTGCTACGCCATTCTGGCGCTCTCGATCGACCTGATCTGGGGCTATTGCGGCATCCTCTCGCTGGGCCATGGCGCCTTCTTTGCGCTCGGCGGCTACGCCATGGGCATGTATCTGATGCGCCAGATCGGCAGCCGCGGCGTCTACGGCAATCCGATCCTGCCCGACTTCATGGTGTTCCTGAATTATCCGAAACTGCCGTGGTACTGGCACGGTTTCGATATGTTCTGGTTCGCCGCCCTGATGGTCGTTCTGGTGCCGGGCCTTCTGGCTTTCTGCTTCGGCTGGCTGGCCTTCCGCTCCCGCGTCACCGGCGTCTATCTCTCGATCATCACGCAGGCGATGACCTATGCCTTGTTGCTGGCGTTCTTCCGCAACGATTTCGGGTTCGGCGGCAACAACGGCCTGACCGATTTCAAGGATATTCTCGGCTTCAACGTGCAGGCGGACGGCACCCGTGCCGCGCTGTTCGCGTTGAGTTGCGTCGCCCTCGTCATCACCTTCCTGATCTGCCGGGCGGTGGTGACCTCGAAGCTCGGCAAGGTGCTGATCGCCATTCGCGACGCCGAATCCCGGACGCGGTTTCTCGGCTACCGCGTCGAATCCTACAAGCTGTTCGTGTTCACGCTGTCGGCCTGCATGGCCGGCGTCGCCGGCGCGCTCTATGTGCCGCAGGTCGGCATCATCAATCCCGGGGAATTCGCGCCCGGCAACTCCATCGAGGCCGTGATCTGGGTTGCCGTCGGCGGCCGCGGCACGCTGATCGGGGCCGCGCTCGGCGCGGTCGTCGTCAATTACGCCAAGACCTTCTTCACGTCGGGTCCGTTGGCGCCCTACTGGCTGTTCATGCTCGGCGCGCTGTTCATCCTGGTGACGCTGCTGCTGCCGAAGGGCATCGTCGGCACCTTCAATGCATGGTGGGAGCCGTGGAAGGCGCAGCGGATGTCGGCAACCGCCGAGAGCGCTGCGCGCGAAGACGGCGTCAGCGAACCGAATATGGCGGAGTAGAGCGCATGAGCGTCATGGATACCCGCCAAACCTCCGCGCTGCTCTATCTCGACGGCGTGCACGTCTCGTTCGACGGCTTTCACGCCATCAACAATCTGTCGCTGACGCTGGCGCCCGGCGAAATGCGCGCCATCATCGGCCCGAACGGCGCCGGCAAGACCACGATGATGGATATCATCACCGGCAAGACCAGGCCGGACGAGGGCACGGTGCTGTTCGACGGCGTCACCGACCTGACCAGGCTTGACGAGACGCGGATTGCCGAACTCGGGATCGGCCGGAAATTCCAGAAGCCGACGGTGTTCGAGAGCCAGACCATCGAGGACAATCTGCTGCTGGCGCTCAATGTCGATCACAGCGTGAAAGGCACCTTGTTCTGGCGCGAGACCAGGCCTGAAACCGAGCGCATCGAGCGCGTGCTCGAAACCATCCGCCTGAAGGACGCCCGCAACCGATTGGCGGGAAGCCTGTCGCACGGCCAGAAGCAATGGCTGGAGATCGGCATGCTGCTGGCGCAGGATCCGAAGCTGCTGCTGGTCGACGAGCCGGTCGCGGGAATGACCGATGTCGAAACCCACCAGACCGCCGAGCTTCTGAAGGAAATCAACAAGGACAAGACCATCATGGTCGTCGAGCACGACATGACCTTTGTGCGCGAACTCGGCGTCAAGGTGACGTGCCTGCACGAAGGCAGCGTGCTGGCCGAGGGAACCATCGACCAGGTGTCGTCGAATGACCGCGTCGTCGAAGTCTATCTGGGGCGGTGATCCATGCTGAAGGTCGACAATATCAGCCTCTATTACGGCGCGGCCCAGGCGCTGCGCGGCGTCTCGCTCGCGGCCGAGCCGGGCAAGGTGACGTGCGTGCTCGGCCGCAACGGTGTCGGCAAGACCAGCCTGCTGCGCGCGATGGTCGGCCAGTATCCCATTGCCGGCGGCTCGATCACCTTTGACGGCACCGACATCACCGGTCTGAAGCCCTATGAGCGGGCGCGGCGCGGCATCGGCTTCGTGCCGCAGGGACGCGAGATCTTTCCGCTGCTGACGGTGGAGGAAAATCTCAAGACCGGCTTTGGACCGTTGAAGCGCCAGGACCGCAACATTCCCGATGACGTGTTCTCGCTGTTCCCGGTGCTGCAATCGATGCTGGGCCGCCGCGGCGGCGATCTTTCCGGCGGCCAGCAGCAGCAGCTCGCGATCGGGCGGGCGCTGGTGATGCGGCCGAAGCTGCTGCTGCTCGACGAGCCGACCGAGGGCATCCAGCCGTCGATCATCAAGGATATCGGGCGCGCGATCACTTATCTGCGCAGCCTCGGCAACATCGCGATCGTGCTGGTCGAACAATATCTCGACTTTGCCTGCGAGCTCGGCGACAATTTCGCGGTCATGGACCGGGGCGCGGTGAAATACGCCTGCGATCGAAGCAATCTCGATGCGAGCGAGATCAGCCGCCAGATGGCGCTGTAGTTGGCTGTGTGACGCGACCGATACGGTCGCGCGCCCTGGTTGGGGTGAGTTGGGGGCGAATGCGGACCGATACCACGAGCGCGACTTCGGCGATTTTCGCGGCCAACCGTGCCCAGGGCGCGGTGACCTTCGACGTTCACCAGGTCGACGGCGTCACCCGCCGCCGCCATCTTGCATGAATCCGGCTCGCTGCGCGTGCGTTTCCCCTCGCCCGAGGCGGAAGGCCTGTCGGCGGTATTCGTCAATACCGCGGGCGGCGTCGCCGGCGGCGATCGTTTCGACATCGATATTGCGACCGGCGAGGGGGCGCGGCTCGCGGTGACGACGGCGGCGGCGGAAAAAATCTACCGGGCCCAGGGTCCCGCCGCGCGGCTCAATATTGCCCTGAAGGCGGAGGCCGGCTCGCATCTCGCCTGGCTGCCGCAGGAGACCATTCTGTTCGACCGGGCGCGGGTGTTGCGCCGGTTCGACATCGATCTGGCGGAAAGCGCCTCGCTCCTGCTTTGCGAAATCGTGGTGTTCGGCCGCGCGGCGATGGGCGAGCGAATGCTGCAGGGCGAATTCGTCGAGCGCTGGCGGCTGCGCCGCGGCGGCCGGCTGGTGTTCGCCGAGAACATTCGTCTCGATGGCGATATCGGCGAAAAGCTTGCAAGCCCGGCGATCGCAAGAGGCGGCGTGGCGATCGGCACCGCGCTGATCGTGCCGGGCGACGAGGCGCTGGTGGAGCGGATTCGCGAGCGTGACGAAATCGTTCGGCGGCGAGGTCGGCATCTCCGCATGGAATGGATTTGCAATGGCCCGCTTCTGTGCCCAAGATGCGGCGCGGCTGCGCGCCGACATGATGGCGGTGCTCGGCCGCGCCAGCGGCTCGGCGTTGCCGCGGCTTTGGCTCAACTAGGTGGCTCAACAGGTGGCTCAAGCAGTGTGGCTCAACTAAAATGTCGGCTCAACCGGATCAGTTCAGGTCAATCAGAGTGCTCGCATGAATCTGTCTCCCCGCGAAAAGGACAAGCTGCTGATTTCAATGGCGGCCATGGTGGCGCGACGCCGGCTGGAGCGCGGCGTCAAGCTCAACCATCCGGAAGCCATCGCCATCATTTCGGACTTCATCGTCGAGGGCGCGCGTGACGGCCGCACCGTGGCCGAGCTGATGCAGGCCGGCGCGCAGGTGCTGACCCGCGCCCAGGTGATGCCGGGCATCGCCGAGATGATCCATGACATCCAGGTGGAAGCGACGTTCCCGGACGGCACCAAGCTTGTCACCGTGCACGAGCCGATCAGATGATAGAGGAGGCAAAGATGATCCCCGGTGAACTCTTCATCAAGGACGGCGAGATCGAGCTCAATGCCGGCCGCAAGACCGTGACGCTGACGGTCGCCAACACCGGCGATCGTCCGATCCAGGTCGGCTCGCACTACCATTTCTTCGAAACCAATCCGGCGCTGAAATTCGACCGCAAGAAGGCCCGCGGCATGCGGCTCGATATCGCCGCCGGCACCGCGGTGCGGTTCGAGCCGGGGCAGACCCGCGACGTGCAGCTCGTGGCGCTCGCGGGAAAACGCACCGTCTACGGCTTCCGCGGCGAAGTGATGGGGAAGCTGTGAACATGTTCGAAGCAGTCGGAGCCAAATCATGTCCGTAAAAATCAAACGTTCCGTCTATGCCGACATGTTCGGGCCGACCACCGGCGACCGGGTGCGGCTCGCCGATACCGATCTCATCATCGAGGTGGAGAAGGATTTCACCGTCTATGGCGAGGAAGTGAAATTCGGCGGCGGCAAGGTGATCCGCGACGGCATGGGCCAGTCCCAGGTCACCAACAAGCAGGGCGCGGCCGACACCGTCATCACCAATGCGCTGATCGTCGACCACTGGGGCATCGTGAAGGCCGACGTCGCCATCAAGGAAGGCATGATCTGCGGCCATCGGCAAGGCCGGCAATCCCGATATCCAGCCCGGCGTCACCATCGTGATCGGCCCCGGCACCGACATCATCGCCGGCGAAGGCAAGATCCTCACCGCCGGCGGGTTCGACAGCCACATCCATTTCATCTGCCCGCAGCAGATCGAACATGCGCTGATGTCCGGCGTCACCTCGATGCTCGGCGGCGGCACCGGGCCTTCGCACGGCACCTATGCGACGACCTGCACGCCCGGCCCCTGGCACATCGCGCGGATGATCCAGTCGTTCGACGCGTTTCCGGTCAATCTGGGCATTTCCGGCAAGGGCAATGCCTCGCGCCCGGCGGCGCTGGTGGAGATGATCAAGGCCGGCGCCTGTGCGCTCAAGCTGCACGAGGATTGGGGCACCACGCCGGCGGCGATCGACAACTGCCTTTCCGTCGCCGACGATTACGACATCCAGGTGATGATCCACTCCGATACGCTGAACGAATTCGGCTTCGTCGAGGATACGGTGAAGGCGTTCAAGGGCCGCACCATCCACGCCTTCCACACCGAAGGCGCCGGCGGCGGCCACGCGCCTGACATCATCAAGATCGCCGGCCTGAAGAACGTGCTGCCGTCCTCGACCAATCCGACCCGCCCGTTCACCCGCAACACCATCGACGAGCATCTCGACATGCTGATGGTGTGCCACCACCTCGATCCCTCGATCGCCGAGGATCTGGCGTTCGCCGAAAGCCGCATCCGGAAAGAGACGATCGCGGCGGAAGACATCCTGCACGATCTCGGCGCGCTCTCGATGATGTCCTCGGATTCGCAGGCCATGGGCCGGCTCGGCGAAGTCATCATCCGGACCTGGCAGACCGCCGACAAGATGAAGAAGCAGCGCGGCTCGCTGCCGGAGGACAAGGGCAACAACGACAATTTCCGCGTCAAGCGCTACATCGCGAAATACACCATCAATCCCGCGATCGCCCACGGCGTCTCGAAGCTGATCGGCTCGGTGGAAAAGGGCAAGCTCGCCGACCTCGTGCTGTGGTCGCCGGCTTTCTTCGGCGTCAAGCCCGAATGCATCATCAAGGGCGGCTCGATCGTCGCCGCTCCGATGGGCGACCCCAACGCGTCGATCCCCACCCCGCAGCCCGTGCATTACCAGCCGATGTTCGCGGCGTTCGGCAAATCGCTGACGGCATCCTCGGTGGTGTTCTCCTCGAAGGCGGCGGTGGCATCCGGCCTGGCCCGCAAGCTCGGCATCGCCAAGAAGCTCTACCCGGTCCAGAATACCCGCGGCGGCATCTCCAAGAAGAGCATGATCCACAACGGCGCCACGCCGAAAATCGAGGTCGATCCCGAAACCTACGAGGTGCGCGCCGACGGTGAACTGCTCACCTGCGCGCCCGCCGAAGTGCTGCCGATGGCGCAGCGCTATTTCATGTACTAGGGCGCCCAACCATGATCACTCTCGTGAGTATCTCCTGGACGTCCGGGTCTTCGGGCCTTCCGCTATGATCCGCGCCACGCAGGTTCGCGGGTCTCATCGCTGGAGCGAGCCGCCGGCCGATACCGTCGTGCTCGATTTCGACGATCGTCACCGGCGGCGGATGGCGATGACGGGCACGCGCGGACTTGAGTTTCTGCTCGATCTGGAAAACGCGGTCGCGCTGCGGGGCGGTGACGCGCTGGTGCTCGACGATGGCAGGCTGATCGAGGTCGTGGCGGCGCCGGAGCCGCTGGCGGAGATCCGCTGCAAGGACCCGGAGCATCTGGTTCGGGTCGCCTGGCATCTCGGCAACCGCCATCTGCCGACGCAGATCACGGCAAGGGGCTTGCGCATCCGGCGCGATCACGTCATCGAGGCGATGGTGAAGGGGCTGGGCGCGCGGATCATCGAGATCGAGGCGCCGTTCGACCCCGAGGGCGGCGCCTATGCCGGCGGCGGCCATGCGCACGCGCCGGCCGGCGAAGCGCATGACCATGCCGGGCACGATCATCGTCGCACGCTCATGGCGGCGATCCTCACCATGAGTCCGGTCATCACCACGACGAGCATTGCGATCATGATCATGACCATGATCACGCCACGGCCATTCCCATGCTCATGACCACAAGTAAGCCGCCGGCCCGGCCGCGGCGCCGCGCGGTGGTGCGGGCTGCTGCCGTCCAGCAGGACGCCGCCGCGGCGCCCGGCAGCCGGAGCGGGATGCAGGAGAGCGAGGCCGCGGCGCTGTACCGGCTGATGACCTGGCTGTCGCCGGCCTTTCCGGTCGGCGCCTTTTCCTATTCCAGCGGCATCGAATGGGCGGTGGAGGCCGGCGATATCGCCGATGCCGCATCCTTGCGGGGCTGGCTCGCGTCGATGCTGGCGGACGGACCGGGATTTTGCGACGGCGTGTTCCTGGCGCAAACGCATCGGGCCGCGTCGTCCGGCGACGATGCCGGGCTTGGCGAGATCGTCGAGCTCGCCTCGGCCTTCGCGCCCTCGCGCGAGCGCCATCTTGAAACCTCGGCGCAGGGACGGGCATTCGTCGAGATCGCCCGCGCGGCATGGAATTGCGCTCTCGCTGGATCGGCTGATCGCGTGTTGCGGCGCCGCCATCGTTTATCCGGTCGCGGTCGGCCTTGTCAGCGCCGCGCATGCGATACCGCTCGCCGCCACGCTCCACGCCTTCCTGCACGCGTTGACCTCGAACTGGATATCGGCCGGCGCGCGCCTTGTTCCTCTGGGACAAACCGACAGCCAGCGCGTGCTGGCGCAGCTCGAGCCGATCGTGGCCGCGACGGCAGCGCGCGCGCTTGAGGCCTCGCTCGACGATCTCGGCAGCGCGACCTTCCGCGCCGATCTCGCCAGCATGCGGCACGAGACGCAATACACGAGGCTGTTCCGGTCATGAGGGGTTACCATCTTTACCCGTCGTCCCCGCGAAAGCGGGGACCCATAACCACCGGTGCCAGCTGCCGCGCGCGGCGTTGGCCGTTCTGCTTCATCGATAGATCACGCGGTATGGGTCCCTGCGTTCGCAGGGACGACAAAAACGGAAAGAGCATCTGAAATGTCCAACTCTCACGGCCCGCTTCGTATCGGCATCGGGGGTCCGGTTGGATCCGGCAAGACCGCGCTGATGGACCTGCTCTGCAAGTCGATGCGCGAGCGTTACGACATCGCGGCGATCACCAACGACATCTACACCAAATGGGATGCCGAATTTCTGGTCCGTTCGGGTTCGCTGACGCCGGATCGCATCGCCGGCGTCGAGACCGGCGGCTGCCCGCATACCGCGATACGCGAGGACGCCTCGATGAATCTCGCCGCGGTCGCCGACATGCGCGCGAAATTTCCCGACCTCGATCTGGTGCTGATCGAATCCGGCGGCGACAATCTCGCCGCCACCTTCTCGCCGGAACTCGCCGACCTGACGATTTACGTGATCGACGTCGCGGCAGGCGACAAGATTCCCTCGAAGGGCGGCCCCGGCATCACCCGGTCGGACCTTCTCGTCATCAACAAGATCGACCTCGCGCCGCATGTCGGCGCGTCGCTCGAGAAGATGGATGTCGATGCCAGGCGAATGCGCGGCGAGCGGCCGTTCGTCATGACCAATCTGCGCAAGAGCGAGGGGCTGGAGCGCATCATCGGCTTCATCGAGGCCAAGGGCGGCCTCCGTCCGCCGGTGCGGGACAAAGCGGGGCTGGTGGCAAATCGTTAATCCTTAACGCGGGCCTGACGGGGTTTTGCTTGTGGCGATGGCATTTTTCCGCGATCGGGTCCGGAACCAGATCGATCCATCGTGGTTAGCATCCTCTGGCCTTTGCCAATGCGTCACGCGTGGAAGTCATATTGCTCGATGTCAAATCCGTCCCGCCGCAGTTGCGTCCCGATGATCGCTACTCCACTATGCCATACGGCTGGCCTTGTTGTTGCTCCGGTTTATCGCCGCCGCGGCGGTCGCCAAATATTTGTTGATCTTCGTTGCCAACACCTCTTCTTTGAGTGAGCGAGTGGTTCGGCTAGGTCTCATCACAGGTTTTATCGCGCTGATCGGAGTTCTGTTCTCCGGTCTTGCGGCCTATCGCGTCCATGATCAGGAATTGACGGTCGACGGCATCGCGCTGGCGCGGGCGATCGACGTTCACGCCAGCCTGGTTCAGGACCGGCTGACGGAGCGCGAACTGCTCGCGCGCGTCGCGTCGGGCCTGTTCCATTCGCCGTCCGTGATCAAGGCCAATATGCTGCAGCCGCTGCGATCCTCGATCTATGCCTTCAAGACCGATTTCGTGGTGGCAGGCTGGATCGCGCGGCTCCAGCCGGAGGAACTGGAAGCGGCGCATGCCGAACTGGCGGCCGCGGGATTTCCGAACCCGACGATCCGCGGTTTCGACGATGCGCCGCTGGATACGCAGACGCTGCAGCGGCCGGTCGATGTGCTGATGGATGTCGAACCCCGCAATCAGGAGATGTCGGCTTTCCCGGGCCGCTGCTTCGATCTGCACCCGATTCTGGGGCCGATGCTGGCGAAGGCGATGACCGATGGAAAGCCGGTCGCGTCCGATCCGGTGCCGCTGCTGCGCCCCGATGGCCCGATCGGGCTCGTACTTGCCGCGCCGGTCCTGCAGAACGGCGATGCCTCGCCGGCGGGCTTTGTGACGTTCTCCTATGAACTGGCGCCGCTGATGCTGGCCAACGACGATCTGTCGCTGTTCTCGGTGGTGCTGAAGGACCCGCGCAGCGACAACGGCGAGCTGATCGAGAATGACCGGGGCCTCGTCATATCGAGAACGGCAAGTCCGCAAGGCCCCACGCCGTCGGTGACAAGGACCGTGACCTTCGGCGGCCGCGACTGGTCGCTCGGCTATTACGCCAAGACCAACACGGTGACGCGCGCCCGACAGACGGCCACCATCGTGGCCGCCATTGGCCTCGCGCTGACCACGATCGTCTGCGGGCTGTTCGGATATGTCGCCTACAATAACCTGCGATTAAGCCGTGAAATCCAGGTGCGGATCGGCTTCGAGCGCCGGCTGACCGCGGTGATCGACGAACTCAATCATCGCGTCAAGAACATCCTTGCGGTGATCCAGTCGATCGTGACCCGAACGCTGCGCCACGGTTCGGACATCGATGTCGCCCGCGAACTCCTGATCGGCCGGATCCATGCCATGTCGAACGTGGTTTCGCTGCTCAGCGAAAGCCAGTGGCAGGGCGTGAAACTGAAGGGGTTGTTCGAAGCGCGCGCGATACCCCATGCCGAGCGTATCGCGGTGAGCGGTCCGGATATCACCGTCAGCGCGCGGGCGGCGCAGTCGCTTTCGCTGTTGTTCTTCGAGCTGGCGTCGCATTCCGACGAAGGGCTTTCGCTGGTCGGCAAGCATCCGCACATTGTCGCGCATTGGGAAGTGACCGGCGAAGAGTCGGGCCCGATCTTTTCATTTTCGCTGGGAAGAGTTCAACACCAGCGCGGCGACCCGCCGCGCCGACAGCGATTTCGGCGTCATCCTGCTCGATCGCGTCGCGCCGGAGGCGCTTGGCGGGACATCGAAGCGGTACTTCACCGATGTGAGTTACGTCTACGAACTCACCGCGCCGATGGAAACCGTGGTTGATATGTCGGAGAGAGACCGCACCGAACAATTTTCGGCGCCGCTGAAGCCGGTGGGGTAGGGGCCTGGTTTTGCCGTCATTGCGAGCGTCAGCGAAGCAATCCAAAGCCACAATGGAAGTCTGGATTGCTTCGTCGCGTTGCTCCTCGCAATGACGGAAAGCAAAGGTCTTAAAGCCGATATCAGCCGCCGCTGCCGCCGATCACCGCGCGCACCGTCTCATCGGGGCCGAAATCCTCGGCGCCATCGACATAGAGCAGGGCGGAGAGCTTGGATCGCGCCCGGTTGACGCGGCTCTTGATGGTGCCGACCGCGCAGCCGCAGATCGCCGCAGCGTCCTCATAGGAGAAGCCGGAGGCGCCGACCAGGATCAGCGCTTCACGCTGGTCCTGCGGAAGCTTGTCGAGCGCAAGGCGGAATTCCTCGAATTCTAGATGCGCCTGCTGCGCCGGCTGGGTCTTCAGGGTTTTGGCATAGCTGCCATCGGCGTCCTCCACCTCGCGCCGCCGCTTGCGATAGTCGGAGCGGAACAGGTTGCGCAGGATCGTGAACAGCCATGCCGGCAGGTTCGAGCCGGGCTGGAACGAGTCGATGTTGGCTAGCGCCCGCAGCAGCGTTTCCTGCACCAGATCGTCAGCGCGGTCGCCATTACCGGACAGCGAGATCGCAAACGCGCGCAAGCTCGGAACCGACGCCAGGATGTCGTCGCGGAGTGAGTCTGTGAGAGGCATTATTATTCCCCTCCGTCATTTTTTTCGCCCGCAGTCCCAGCAGTCCCTAGTTGGGGATTGCCCTCGGGCGCATCAAGCTTGCGGATCAGCTCGACGAACCGGTCAGGAACCCCCTGCCGGACGACATCGTCGTACATGGCGCGCAGCTGGTGGCCTATTCGGGACTGAATCTCGGCGTTGAGCCCGCCCTGCTTCTTTACATCCTTCATGACCTGGTCCACGCTTCCCCGAGAGTTAAGCTTTTGTATTGTCACGGATAATCCTCAAAATTGCCCCTGCGCCGGCGATCTCTGTCGTAGTGGCTAATTCAAAGTTGCCCAAAAAGTTCCGGAAGATCCGGGAACTTTTGTCCGGTCTGGGCGTAGACAGGCACTGTTAGGGGGATACCGGGTCACCCTCGCGTCGAAGTTTTGGCCCAAGATGAAGGATGGAGTGGGGATGTCCCGATCACAGCTTGTTGCCGAACACTTGCCGTTGCTGCGCCGCTATGCCCGTGCATTGACGGGAAACCAGGCGTCGGGCGACGCTTATGTCGGGGCCATGCTTGAGGCCCTGCTTCAGGATCCGTCGCTGCTGGACGAGCGTCACGGACCGCGCGCCGGGCTTTTCAAGCTCTTTACCCAGATCTGGAACTCGGTCTCGCTCAACGACGACCCCGAAGTGACGACGCTGCCGATGCCGCCCGAGCGGAGGCTTTCGAATATCACGCCGCTGCCGCGCCAGGCCTTCCTGCTGTTGTCGCTGGAGGGCTTCTCGGAAGAAGAAGTGGCCTTCATTCTTTCGATCGATGTGGCCGAGACCCGCAAGCTCGCCGATACCGCCGGGCGCGAAATGGCGGCGGAGATCGCCACCGACGTGCTGATCATCGAGGACGAGACCTTCATCGCGATGGATCTCGAAAGCCTGGTGAAGAATCTCGGTCATCACGTGATCGGCGTCGCCCGCACCCACACCGACGCCATTGCGCTCGCCAAGAACAAGAAGCCCGGCCTGATCCTGGCGGATATCCAGCTGGCCGACGGTTCGTCCGGTCTCGATGCCGTCAACGAACTGCTGCGGACCTTCGAGGTTCCGGTGGTGTTCATCACCGCGTATCCGGAACGTTTCCTGACCGGCGAGCGCCCCGAACCGGCGTTCCTGATCTCGAAGCCGTTCCAGCCCGCGATGGTATCGGCGGTGGCGAGCCAGGCGCTGTTCTTCCAGCGCAACTCGCGCAACCGGACCTCAAGGGTGGCGTAAAGGCTGTCATCAAGAGTTGGTTCTGACTGAGAGTCCGGCACGCCCCAGGCGTGCCGGACTCTTTCGTTATGGCTGATCGCGTGGAGAGGCAATCACTTCGGCCTGTCCGCCGACGGATTGAACAATCTTTCCCCATTCACCTGGTATGCGCCGATCGCCCGCTGCCCGTCCGGCGACACCAGCCAGTCCGCAAATAGTTTTGCCGGGCCGAGTTTTGCGCCCGGGTGTTTTTTCCGGTCGAGTTCGATGACGTCGTAGCGGTTGATCAGGCGCGGGTCGCCCTCGACGGCGATCAGCAGCGAGCCCTTGTTTGCAAAGCTGAGCCAGGTGCCGCGGTCGGTCAGCGTGTAGGCGTCCATGGCGCTGGCGGCATTCAGCGCCTGGCCCATGCCGCCGCCGATGTCGCGGTACCATGTTTCCCTGACCGGCGCGGTTTGCCCGGCGATTTTCCAGAGCCGCAACTCGGCTGCGTTGGTGCCGCTGTTGTCGCCGCGCGATACGAACGGCGCCCGCACGGAAGCGATGGCCTTGAAGGCCGCGACGCTGTCGCTGCCGCCGCGCACATGCGCCGGATCGGCGGACGGACCGACAATGACAAAATCGTTCCAGGCGATCTGCCGGCGCGCGACGCCGTGGCCCTCGTTGATGAATTGCTGCTCGGCCTCGGGATCGTGCACCAGCAGCAGATCGGCATCGCCCCGCCGCGCGGTGTCGAGCGCCTTGCCGGTTCCCTGCGCGACCACATGGACCGCGATTCCTGTCTTTGCCGTGAACTGTGGAAGGATGGTGGCCAGCAGGCCGGAGGCCTCGACCGATGTGGTGGAGGCCAGGGTAATGGATTGCGCCGCCACGGTGCCGGAATGAAGGGCGAAAGCCACCATCAGCGCCAGCAGGGATCGAATGTGGGTCATGCCTCGTCGCTCCCCGCGGTTCGCGCGCCGCCGGCCAGGGCGAACACGGTCGCGCTGATCGAAATGCTGATCCCGACCAGCACCGCGCCGAGCGCCAGCGCCAGCGACAGTTCGCCCTGACTTGTCTGCAGCGCAATGGCCGTGGTCATGGTTCGCGTGAGCCCCCGGATATTGCCGCCGACCAGGATCACCGCGCCGACTTCGGAGACGGTGCGGCCAAAGCCGGCCATAACCGCCGTCAACAGCTCGGCGCGGATGATGTGAAGAATCGGCGGAATGGCTTGCATTGGCGAGGCCCCGTCGCAGATCAGCTCGTCACCATAGCGCGCCCAGGCCCGTTCGCTGGCGCGATGGATCAGCGCCGTCATGATCGGGATCGCCAGGATCGCCTGCGCGATCACCATGGCGGCGGGGGTGAACAGCAATTGGAGGAAGCCGAGCGGGCCGGAGCGCGACAGCGCGAGATACAGGATCAACCCGACCACGACCGGCGGCAGGCCGAAGAACGCGTTCACCAGAACGACCAGCAACCGCCGTCCGCGGAAGGAAAAAATCGCAAGCGCGGTCCCGAGCGGCAGGCTGATGGCCGCCGCCAGCGCGGTCGCCGTCAGGCTGACGCCGATCGAAAGTCCGACAATGCCGAGAAAATCGCGCAAATAGCCCCACCATCCGAATGCAGGGAACTTGCTGCACGGGGACACGCCGCGCGTCAATAACGCCGCTCACCGCGGCGGCTCTTCTTTTGGCGCTGCTCTGGTTTCCGGGCTGCCGATGCAGCAACCCGATGATGCTGCAGCGCGATTGACGCTTCGAAATGCTCGGCAAGCGCGACAGCGCGATCGCCATCTGCGGCGAGACGGGCGAGCAACTGGGACAACAATCTGAACTCGTCGCGGGTGAGCATTCCGAACAGCGCATCGTTGAGGGGCGCTGAAGCGCGGCGAGCCGCGTCAGCAGACTGAAACCCTGACCGGTGACGGTTAGCTGCACCCGGCGACCGTCGCTCGGATGGGCGATCTTCTCGATGAGACTGTCGGACACCAGCTTGTTGACTTCATTGGTGATGAAGGCACCGCTCAAACGCAGCTGGGTTGCAAGCTGGTTGATCCCTATCGGTTCGTCCAGGGTCGAGTTCTTGAGCGCGGTCATGATCAGATACTGGGTCGGCGCCAGACCGACGTAAGTCGCGAACTTGGCCCGCGCAGCCTCCAGACTGCGCCCAAACGCAAAGAAATCATACAACAAGCCCCGCAGCGTCCGGTCCCCGTCCTTGTCGAGCAATTCGGGCCTTGAGGCCGTCAAGAGTGTGTCAGGCACGGCAGCCCTCTCATCATCGTCGATTCCATTAGGCCGCCAATAAAAGCACGCATCTCACTCCTCTTCAAGCCTTGACATCGCCAGATAGCTTCTCTAGAAAGCTATCTGAAAGATGTATTGCGATGAGGGTGATGACCGCGATGAATAGTGTCACAATATTCTGGATGCAGCTTTTCACGAGTGTTTTCGTCTTCGGCATCGTGGCGGTGTGGTACGTTTGGCCGTCCTTAACCAAAGTTTCTCGTAATTCTGCTCTAACTCTGCTGCTCTTTGTGCATGTGCCTCGCTATGTGGGAATGACTTTATTGGTTACGGGTATGGTCGATCCGAAACTACCCAAAGAGTTCCTTTCCAATGCTGCTTACGGCGATCTCTTGGAAGCGGCGCTGGCCTTCGCTTCCATCTTTGCTCTGCGTAGCAATTGGCGTGTTGCCGTTCCTCTGGTGTGGGTGGCCAACACGTGGGGGTTCGTGGACCTGCTGAACGGAGTACGCGGCGTCTTGCAGTTGAACGTTCCGAGCTTCAACCTGGCCACCCTCTGGTACGTCTATACGTTCTACGCCCCCCTCGTACTTGTTTCCCATTTGATGATCTTTTGGATTTTGATCAAATCCAGGTCTTGGAAGAATAAGGTTCAATAAAGGCACGATGTCGAGTTGCTCGCTGCGCTTTTCGTCGATCATGGGCAGCGCACCGCCACAGCAGGGACAGTCGATCTTGGTCAGCGGCGCGCGCCGGTCGACATAGCAATGCGGACGGTCCTGGCCGCGCCGAAAGACGGGGCTGGAAATTCTGCACCGTTGGCGTCGGCGGGCAGAGGTCGAGCTGGAGGCATGCCCCCGCTGGCCAGACATTAGCGAGACTTGGGACCCGATGAAGGGCGGGCGGCGCCGACGGGACGGGCGCGACGCTGAACGGGAGCGGAACACAGGATTCCGGATCGGTCCGAAGAAACCAAAGGTGGGGCGGATGATTGGGGACCAGGAAATTAACCGAAAAACCGCCAAAAAAAGCAGGGCGCGGCTGGCATCACCACAGCCGCGCCCTACAGCGCCGGTCAATGGGGCAGGGGGGATAACCGGCTGCCGAAATGACGCACAGGCCCCCGGAGTCGTTCCGGCCCCCGTCAGAAATTTTTGGACACGGTTAAGTGATTGCGGGTTCCCCGAAACCTTGTGGTTCCCGCTGCGTTGTTGGCCTGATCGCCATGGGGCGAGGACGGCGGGCAAGACATGTCACGGCTGGCAATCGGGATCTTTGGTGCGATCGCACTCTCGCTGACTTTCGGCGCGGCGCAATTGGCGTCGGGCCGCGATCTGTCCGAAGCCGCGCCTGCAACAAGACCGTCTGCAGAACGCCTTTCAGGAGCCTTTGACCACCGGCCGGCCAACCGCCATCAACCGCGCCGCGAAAGCCGACCGCGCGGCCGGCGTCGCGGGATCGCCGGCGCGGACGCGAACGATTGCGCTTCGGCTGGAAGGCTTTTCCGATACCTCTTTCCTGGTCCGCGTGCCGGTGGCCAACGCCGCCGACAACGCTCTATCCGTGCCTTCCGCGATCAAGCCCGGTAACCGCAAGATGATGGTGGCCTGCGAGCCCGTTGTCAGCGTGTTGACCGAGGTTGCAAAACGGCTTCAGCCCGGCCGTTGCATGACCTGAGGGTTTCTGTGGTTGCCTGCCCGCGAAGCCGGGGCGCGCGAATGCGCGACCGATGACCGGCTCCGAAATAATTCATCGAGCGGGTGAAGCATTCCGCGGCGAGGACGGACCGATTTGCCCGCCGGGCTCGTCCGTCAATTTTCGTGTCCAGCCCCTTTCCAAAATATTTTCCGCTTTCGCCGTCGGGCAAATCATATTTATAAATTCCGCCGTCCCGTCCCACACAGAGGGGCGGCTCGCGATCGTCACGGACGCGGGGCGGGATGCGGTGGACCTGGATGGCGCCTTTGACGAATGGCGCTGAAGCGGACGGCGAAGTCGTGTGGTCCTGATGCCCCGACGCTGGCATCAAGCTCTTGAGAAGCAAGCTTCTCAGGGGCGACGGGGGCAAGAAAGCCCGGTCCCCGGGGAGATCACGTATAAGCCGTAAAACCATTGCGCGGGGAATGCCGGGTGATTCCGGTGTGACCTGACTAACGCGTGTGCGTTTTACTACTCACCTTGCACACGCGGCTATCGGGCGCATCGGGCGCCCGGCATTCCCTGCGCCCTCTGATTTCAGAGGGCGGGAAGTTACAGGCAAAACTCGCGCGAAACGCGCGGCGAGAATGCGAAGGTGTGTCTTTCCGTCATTGCGAGGAGCGACTTGTCCGCCGTAGCTCAACGAGCGAAGGCGGAAGCGACGAAGCAATCCAGCTTCTCTTCCTGCACGGCTGGATTGCTTCGCTAACGCTCGCAATGACGTCTGATGCTGCGCTCGCAATGACGTCGATTGGCTGTTTGAAAGTTGAATCTGTGACAGCATGGCAGCGCGCCTCGTCACTCCGCCGGCGCTTCGTCCGCGGAAGCGTGGCGGCTGGCCAGCAATCCCAGCGCCAAGCCGCCGACCGCCAGTATCGGGATCAGCTTCTTGACGCCGATGGCGCGGATCACCTGGAGGCCGACGGCGACCAGCATCGGATCGGCCAGCGCGGCGTGGACCGCGGATTTCGCGGCTTCCGCCGCGCGCGCCTCCGCTCCGCCTGTTCCTGCGCGCGACGAAAAGACCGGCTGCGATCACCGCGACGAGCAGGAAGATTCCGGCGCAGGTCAGGCAGGCCTGGATCGGGCCATAGGTCTGCAGCACGTAGACAAAGCCCGCCGCGCACAGAAATGCGAGCGTGACCAACCCGGCAACGGCGATCGCTGCCGCGAGCGACGTCAGCTGCAAGGCGGAGCCGGCCTTTTCCTTGAACCGATCGATCATGTGCGCGAACATCCGGACGCCCCGTTCAAATTTGCAGCATCGACTCCGAGGCGGTCATTGCGGGCCGCGCGCCTGGCGCTAGCGGCGCCACGTCAGCGCCGATCAGCAAGCCAAGGCCGAGCGCGATGCCAACGGTCGCGAGCGGACGCTGCGCGATGACGTCCTCGAGCGTTTCCTCGATCGACAAGGCCGCGTCCTGGGCGGCGTCCATGGCGGCACTGCCGCGCTCGGAAATATCGTCGACCGCGGAATCGACGTTGGCGCGCGCCTGCTTGTAGCCGCGGCGCGCCTGCTTCTGGGCGGTACCGGCGAATGAATTGAGCGCGTCGGTGATCTGGTCGGTGAGAGCGGAGATATCGTGTTTCACGGCTGCAACATCCTTTTCAAGGCGTTCATACTGGACGCGTTCCTGGGCTTTATCCGTCAGGTTTTTCATTCCGATTTCGCCGTCCGTACTCGACATCAAAAGCTCCTGGCACCCGAACTGAGATACGGCACAAACGCCTCGGCTTACGGGAAGTTCCCGAAGCGAAACGGGAAGCGCCAAAGCCGGTCAGCCCGACGGCAATTGCGGCGAGTCCGGCGGCCACAAATGATCCCTGAGGATCAGCGCCACGATCAGAAGCGGCGAAGACAGGAAGCCGCCCATCGGTCCCCACAGCCAGGTCCAGAAGGCAAGCGCCACGAACACGGCGAGCGCGTTGAGTTCGAGCCTGCGGCCGATAATGGTCGGGGTGACGAAATGACCCTCGACAAAAGCAAGCCCGACAAAGGCCAGTGGCGCGATCAACCCTGCTCCGATGGTCGAGAACGCGATCACGCCGACCACCGTCAGGATCACGAACATCGCGACCGGGCCGATAATGGGGAGAAAATTCAAGGTCGCGGCCAGCGCGCCGAGCCCGGCGGGATTGGGCATGCCGGTGACCGCGCAGATAATGCCGGTCGCCGCGCCGACGCCGAGATTGATCATCGTCACCGTCAGCAGATAACCGCCGAGATGCTCCTCGATGGCGTTGAGGATCCGCAGCGCCCGCAGCCGCTGATCGTGCCCGGTGAAGGTCATGATCAGGGCGCGCCGCAGGTCTCGCCAGCTGGCGATGAACAGCACCAGTGTCGCAAAGAACAGCAGAAATTCGGTGAAGGTCGGCGACAGGAATTCGACCGTGGGCTGGACCCATTCGAATTTGGGCATCTGAAAAGGCGCGGCTGCGAAGGCGTCGGATCCGCCAAGCATGGCCTGGAGATCCCGCCACATCGCCAGCGGCCGGTCGAATACGTGCAGTTTGTCCCTGAGCAGCGTGCCGAGCTCCGGCAGGCGTGTGCTCCATTGCATCAGCGGCGCGGAAATCAGGCCGACGATGAACGCGATGCCGGCGCCGAGCGCGCTCACGATCAGGACCGCCGATACCGCGCGCGGAATTCGATGTCGCTCGAGAAAGCCCGCCGCCGGCGACAGCATGGTGCCGACCACGAATGCCGCCACGATCGGGAGAAAGAACGCTTTCGCCGCATAGAGAACGGCGACGACGGCGATGACCAGCAACGAGACCAGCGCAAAGGCAACGACCTCCGCGCGGCGAATGACCGGCGGTAGTTCGGTTTTGCTGTCAGGCAGGGGTGTACTGGTCGCCGCTTCCCTGGGAAGGGAATGTTCGTTGGGCAGGACACGCAAACAGGCTCTCCCGCGCTACGGCAAACATGGATGGAAAGCCGCGACGTCGGGCGACGCAACGGCCTCAGGCGAGCATAACCCGCAAGCCCGGCAAAAGTTCCATCGCGCAGACGTGAGGCGCGGCGTTCTTGACAGGGCCTGCTGTATTTGAGTCGCGACGGAACCGTGGCGACGCGGTCGCGTTTGTTGGTGACAGGCATCAGCGTGATGCGCAGCGCATCGGGGGCAGATCATGACACAGACAATCGCAACTCGCCGCAGGCCATCGCCGCGCGCCGCCACCGCGCTGTTGTTCACCGGGGCTCTGTTGTTGACGTCCGCCATCTTCACCGGCGCGGCGAACGCCCAGGCGCTCGGCTACGCCTCTGCGCCGGAAACCGCGTTTCCCTCGGACAACATGATGGCGCCGGCCGACTCCGCGCTGCCGGATGAAGGCGACGGCAGCGTGGTCCCCGAGCGGCTGCGCCGCACCGTCGTGGCCCTCGATACCAGCGAGGCGCCGGGCACCGTCATCATCGATACCGGCAACACGATGCTTTATTACGTGCTCGGCCAGGGCCGCGCCATCCGCTACGGCGTCGGCGTCGGCCGCGAGGGGTTCACCTGGTCCGGCGTGCAAACCATCAGCCGCAAGGCGGAGTGGCCGGATTGGCATCCGCCGGCACAGATGATCGCGCGCCAGCCCTATCTGCCGCGCTTCATGGCCGGTGGCCCCGGCAATCCGCTCGGCGCCCGCGCGATGTATCTCGGCTCCAGCGAATACCGCATCCATGGCACCAACAATCCCTCGACGATCGGGAAGTTTGTTTCCTCCGGCTGCATCCGCCTCACCAATGAGGATGTCGCCGACCTGTTCAGCCGCGTCGATGTCGGTACCAGGGTGGTGGTGATGCCGAAGAATGCGTCGCACCTTGAGGCCAGAGCCACGATCGCCGGAGCGGCGGATGCTCGGCCGGCGCAGCCGCGTCCGCGTCCCGTTGTGACGACGCCGCCGTCGGGTCGTCAGGCGATGAACCTTTCGATGTCGTCGCTGTACTGAGGAGCGAGCCTTGTCTCGGAGACGAACATGGTGATGCGATCGGGCTGGCTGACATTGGGCACTGCGGCGGTTTTGGTCGCGCTGGCGCTGGCTCCGGCCGCGCAGGCGGAGGATTTTCTCTCCGCCCTGTTCGGCGCGTTCGGGGGTCACCGGCCGCAGGCGCCCGCGACGCCGCTGCCGTTTGCAAGTGAAGGCAACTCCCTCGCTCCGATCCCGGATGCCCCGCGTCCGCGCGCGCTTTATTCCGGCGGCTCGCAGGCCTATTGCGTGCGCAGCTGCGACGGGCGCTATTTCCCGATATCGGCCGCCGGCAACCAGAGCAAGGCGGCCTCCTGCAACAGTTTCTGCCCGGCCAGCGAAACCAAGGTGGTCTACGGCAGCGGTATCGATAACGCCGTCACCGAGAACGGAAAGCCCTATTCCGAACTGCCGAACGCGTTTCGCTACCGCAACGAGTTGGTGGCGGGATGTACCTGCAACGGCAAGGATCCGACCGGTCTCGCCGCGGTCCGAATCGAAGACGATCCGACGCTTCGCAAAGGTGACATCGTGGCAGGCAGCAGCGGGCTGATGGTGGCCGGCCGCGGCGCCGATCGACGCGGCGCATCGCTCAATCTCTCGCCCGCGCCCGAAGCGCTGCGCTCGCACTATCGGCGCGTGCCCGTGGTGGCGTCGGAATAGAAAGCCGGCAGCCGGCGACGACGCCGATTGGGCGGGATCAAGCCGCGCGGATTTTGCCCAGGAACTGGGTGACCTGGCTGCTCAGCTGAAGACTTTGCGTTTCCAGCGTCTCGGAGGCCTGCTTCACCTTCTCCGCCGCCGCCGCGGCGGCATCCGCGTCGGTTTTGACGCCGGTGATATTCTCCGAGACGTTCCTGGTGCCCTGCGCGGCGTGCTGGGTGCTGCGCGTGATCTCCTGGGTGGCAGCGCCTTGCTGCTCGACCGCGGCGGCGATCGCGGTGGCGACCTCATTCACCTCGCCGATAATGCCGCCGATGGCCTTGATGGCGTCGATGGCGTCGCTGGCCACCTTCTGAATGTCGGTGATCTGTTCGGAGATATCGTCGGTCGCCTTGGCGGTCTGGCTGGCGAGCGATTTGACCTCGGACGCCACCACGGCAAAGCCCCTGCCGGCCTCGCCGGCGCGCGCCGCCTCGATGGTCGCATTCAGCGCCAGCAGGTTGGTCTGGGCGGCAATGGAATTGATCAGCCCGACCACCTCGCCGATCCGCCCGGCGGTTTTGGCCAGTCCCTGGACGGTGTCGTCGGTTTCCCGCGCCCGCGTGACGGCGCGCTTGGCGATGCCGGCGGCGTGCGAGGCCTGCCGGCTGATGTCCTCGATCGAGGCGCTCAGTTCCTCTGACGCCGAAGCCACGCTCTCCACGCTGAGCGAGGCCTCTCCGGAGGCCTTCTCCGCGACCTTGACGCGCGAATTGGTCTGGCTGGAGACCGCCGACAGGCCCGCCGAGGTCGTCCTCATCTGGCCCGAAGCATCGTTCAACTGGTCGAGCGTCTGGTGTACCAGGCTCTCGAATTCGCCGACATAGCCTTCGACGGCGCGCTGACGCGCGGCGGCGCCGGCATGGCGTTCGCGCTCCTGTTGTTCGATCCTGAGCTTGTCGGCGGCCTGTTGCTTGAAGGTTTCCAGCGCGCCGGCAAGCGCCCCGATCTCGTCGCTGCGCTGCGCATATCCGGTGTCGACGGTCAGATCGCCGGCGGCCACCTTCAGCATCGCATCGCGCATGGTGTGCAGCGGCCGGATCACGCGGCGGCTGACGGCCGTCATGGTGCCGAAGGCCAGCGCGAGCGAGGCGGCCAAAAGCACCAGTTGCAACACCAGCGAGCGCTCGGCTTCGGCATGCTGGGCCAGGGCATAGTCCTTGGCGGTGTCGAGCGCGCGTTCAGCGACGGTAACCGCACTGCTCATATGTTTGACCGAGAACGGGCTCCATTCGTTGGCCTTCATTTCGGGCTTCTCGCCGGTCTGCAGGGCGTTCACCAAACGATCCCGAAGCGCCAAGAAATGCGGCGTCGAAATAGGCCGTTTTCGCTCCGGCCATCGCCTCGACGAGACTTCGACGGCAACTCGCTCGCCGCTGCCACGATCTGCAGCGCAGCCCACGCGGATCTCGATGCCGCCGAGCAAGCTTGGTGTAGGCTTGACGAAGATCGGGCGCCACGTGGCCGGACGACGATGCCATTCGAAATCAGCAGCGATGCTTCGCCGGCGGTGTTGCGCATCAGCCAGGCGAGCTGCTTGATCATCAGCAACTGATCGATCACCGGATCATTGTGGTTCACGGCCGCGGCGATCCGGGTCGACAGTCTTCTCCAGGATCTCGAGCAACGCCGCAGTATTGTCCATGAATTCCTTGCCAAGCGCCGGGCGGCGCGCAGCCTTCGGCTTGCTGATGGCGTCCCACAACTCCGCTTCCAGCGCGGTGAACGCCTGGATCAGCCGGTTCAATTCAGGCAGCAGCGTCTTTTGGTCGGGAAATTCGATCGAGGCGAGCACTTCGGCCGCCGATCGCATCGCCGGCAGCTCGGGCATCGCGGGTGGCGCGCAGATAATTCTGCTCTCCGGCGCCAGCGCCGAATCTTCGTTCAGGCTGCGGCTGGTGGTCGATCGGTCGCTGCGCAGATTGTGCATCGCCTTGAAAAGACTCGAGGAGGCGTCGGCGACCACCGAAATCCGGCTCGTCATGGTGAGCCGTTCCCACGAATTCCAGGCACTTACGCAGAGCAAGGCCGTCATGCAGGTGGCCATCAGGACGATGACCGACTTGATCAGCGAAGACACGGTGAGACGATTGAGCATGAGCGGCCCCCCAGAAAGTTCGCCTACTTAGCCAAAAAAGGGTAAATTTTTAGACAGCGGCCCTGCCGTTATCGCTCCCAGGCGAGGCCGGCCACGCTGATTTTTCAGGGATTTACGGGCGGGGCGTTCCCCGGAGGGAACCGGGAAGCCGCTGGCGCATTGAGGCAGGACGGTTTTTCCGCTCACGCGTGTATCAGGGGGACTTTAATGCTTGTAAGTGCGCTCGTTACATTTCTGGTCGTTATTCTCATTCTGTATCTGATCAACCTGTTGCCGCTCGACGGGCGCGTCAAACAGATCGTGCGTGTCGTCGTGATCATCCTCGGCGTGATTTCGCTGCTCAAATATATCGCGGTGTTCTAGAAAAAGCCCGGTAACAAAAAAGCCCCGGCGAAAACCGGGGCTTCCCTGGCCGATCGGGCATATATTTACTTCAGGGTCCTGAACCAGTCGTCGACATCCTTGTGAATCTGGTCCTTGGCGAAGCCGTAGCGTTGCTGCAGCTTGCCTTCGAGCTGCTCGCGGCGGCCCTCGATCACGTTGAGATCGTCGTCGGTGAGCTTGCCCCATTTTTCCTTGGCGGCGCCCTTGAACTGCTTCCAGTTCCCTTCAACCCGGTTCCAATCCATCGTCATCTCCTCTCGCGTTGAGATGACGATATAACGATCGCGATATTCAATCGTTTCGGAATCAGCCCGCCGCCTTGGCCTCGCGGCGTCGCGCCGTCAGGATGTATTCGGTGTAGCCGTTCGGCTGCTCGCGTCCCTTGAAAATCAGGTCGCAGGCCGCCTTGAAGGCGGTGCCGTCGAAGGATGGCGCCATCGGCCGGTAGAGGGAATCGCCCTTGTTCTGGCCGTCCACCACCACCGCCATCCGCTTCAGCGATTCCATCACCTGCTCCCTGGTGATGACGCCTTGATGCAGCCAGTTCGCCAGATGCTGACTCGAGATGCGCAAGGTCGCGCGGTCTTCCATCAGCCCGACGTCGTGAATGTCGGGTACCTTGGAGCAGCCGACGCCCTGATCGATCCAGCGCACGACATAGCCGAGGATGCCCTGGCAGTTGTTGTCGATCTCCTGCCGGACATCGTCGGGCGCCCAGTTCGACTGCGATACCGGGATGGTGAGAATGTCGGAAAGTTTGGCGCGCGGGCCGCCCTTGGCGAGCTCCTGCTGGCGCGCCAGCACGTTGACCTGGTGATAATGCAGCGCATGCAGCGTCGCCGCGGTCGGCGAAGGCACCCAGGCGGTGGTGGCGCCGGCCTGCGGGTGCGCGATCTTCTGCACCAGCATGTCCGCCATCATGTCGGGTGCTGCCCACATGCCCTTGCCGATCTGGGCGTGGCCGGGCAGCCCGTCGATCAGGCCGATATCGACGTTCCAGTCTTCATAGCCCTTGATCCAGGGCTGGGCCTTCATGTCGTTCTTGCGGATCATGGGGCCGGCTTCCATCGAGGTATGGATCTCGTCGCCGGTGCGATCGAGGAAGCCGGTGTTAATGAAGCAGATACGCTTTGAGGCCTGCTGGATGCAGGCCTTGAGGTTGACGGTGGTGCGGCGCTCCTCGTCCATGATGCCGACCTTGAGGGTGTTTTCCGGCAATGCCAGCATCTTCTCGACCCGGCCGAACAGTTCGCAGGTAAACCGAACCTCGTCGGGACCGTGCATCTTCGGCTTGACGATATAGACCGAGCCGGTGCGGCTGTTGCGCACCTTCGAGTTGCCCTTCAGATCGTGGATCGCGAGCAGGCCGGCGACGGCGGCATCGAGCAGGCCTTCGGGGATTTCCTCGGCCTTTTCGTCGAGCACCGCATCGGTGAACATGTGATGGCCGACATTGCGCATCAACAAAAGGCTGCGGCCATGCAGCTTGAGTTCCTTGCCGTCGGGCGTCGTGTAGACGCGGTCGGGGTTGAGCGCGCGCGTCAGCGTCTTGCCGCCCTTTTCGAAATCGGCCGACAAGGTGCCGTTCATCAGGCCGAGCGTATTGCGATAGACCAGCACCTTGTCCTCGGCGTCGACGGTCGCCACGCTGTCTTCCATGTCGAGGATGGTGCTGACGGCGGATTCCAGGATCATGTCGGCGACGCCGGCCGGATCGTCCTTGCCGATCATGTGGCTGCGGTCGATCCTGATTTCGATATGCATGCCGTTGTTGACCAAAAGGACGGCCGTAGGCGAGGCGGCGTCGCCGCGATAGCCGGCGAATTGCGCGTTCGATTTCAGCGCAGTGGCGTTGCCGCTCTTCAGTTTGACCGCGAGCTGACCGCTGATGACGCTGTAGGAAGTCACATCGGTGTGGCTGCCGGTCGCCAGCGGCACGGCGGCATCGAGGAACGCTTTGGCTTTCGCGACCACCTTGTCGCCGCGCGCCTTGTTGAAGCCCTTGGCTCCCTCGCTCGGATCATGCGGGATCGCATCGGTGCCGTAAAATGCGTCGTAGAGACTGCCCCAACGCGCATTGGCGGCGTTGAGCGCGTAGCGCGCATTGGTGAGGGGCACGACCAGCTGGGGTCCGCAGATTTTGCCGATCTCTTCGTCGACATTGGCGGTCTCGACCTTCTGGGTCGCAGGCTCCGGCAGCAGATAGCCGATTTCCTTCAGAAACGCCGTGTAGGCCTTGAGGTCGATCGGCTTGCCTTTGTGGGCGCGGTGCCAGTCGTCGATTTTCGCCTGCAGGGTATCGCGGAAGGCGAGCAGCTCGCGGTTCTTCGGCGCCAGATCCCGGACGATGGCGGCGAGCCCGGCCCAGAACGCGTCGGGCGAAATCCCGGTTTTCGGGGTCGCTTCCTTGGCGATGAAATCAAACAGGACAGGGGCGATCTTCAGTCCGTGGACATCGATACGATTCATGACGGGATTTTTCTCACGGGAAACCGCGTTTAAGCGCGGTTTTCAGGGGCAAAAAGGCAAAAGCGCGCCATGAGGCGCGACGTTCAGCCGCCTTTTAGCGCCAAAGCCGGGCTTAAGAAAAGCCCTTCAATTGCCTAATAGGTCGGCGGGTGACGGCTCAAATATTGGCAGCCAGATCAACCACTTCGTCGAACAGAACGCCGGTCCTGGTCAGCATCCGTTCGATCTCGTCGGTCGCCTCGGCGACGGAACGCGTCGAGGTATCGAGCTTCAGTTCGCTATCGGTCGGCGGCTGGTAATCGTGGCCGGTGCCGGTGAATGCCGGCAGGGACCCCGCGCGCGCCTTGGCGTAGTGGCCCTTGGGATCGCGGCTCTCGCACACCTCGGCGGGCGTCGCGACATAGATCTCGCGGAACGTGGCGTCGGCGATGCGGCGCGCCGCGGCACGGTCTTCGCGAGAGGGCGAAACCGCCGCGACGATGGCGATGTGCCCGTTGCGCGCCAGATGGGTGGCGACTTCGGCGAGCCGGCGAATGTTCTCGGTGCGATCACCTTCGGAGAAGCCGAGATCGCGGTTGAGCCCGGCGCGCAGCGTATCGCCGTCGAGCAGGACCGGAGAGCCGCCATGGTCGAACAGCCTGCGTTCCAGCGCGCGCGCCAACGTCGATTTTCCGGAGCCCGGCAGTCCCGTCAGCCACACCACCGCGCCGTTGTGGCGATAGCGCGCCGAGCGTTCGTCGGGGCGCAGCGCCAATTCCACCGGCACGATATCGACGGGAATGGCGCGTTGTCCGGCGTCGACCGACAGCACCAGCCCGCCGCCGGCGATGCGGCCGCCGACCTCGATTACCAGCCGTCCGGTGCGGGGATTTTCGCTGTAGGGGTCGGCGGCGATCGGCTGCGCCAGCGCAATGTCGATCTCGCCGACGTGGTTCTTCGCGATCGATCTGGTCTCGACGCTCGACAGATCGCCAGGATCGACGGCCTTTTCGATCGCAACCACGGTGGCGCGGGTTTCCCTCGTGCCGAGCCGGACCAGGATCGAGGCGCCGGTCGCAAGCTCGTGGTCGTGCAGCCAGAAGATACGGGCGCGCAGCCTGCGGGTATCGCGCGGGCTGGTTCCGACATGGGCGATGACGTCGCCGCGTTCGACGAACAGCTCGCGGTCGAGCGTGATGCCGACCGATCGCCCCGCGGTCTGGGCGCCCTTGACCGGCGTTACCGGCCAGCCCTCGACGCTCCTGATTTTCGCGATCTTGCCGGCGGGCATGATGACGATTTCGTCGCCGGCGGCCAGATGTCCGGATTCGATGCGGCCGGCGACAATGCGGCGGTCGTCGAATTTGTAGATCGCCTGCACCGGCAGCCGCAGCGCAAGCTGCTCCAGCGGCCGCGCAGGCTCAAGCGCATCGAGCGCCTCGACCACGGTCGGTCCGTGATACCAGCCGGTCCTGGGCGTGCGTGCGGCAACGCCGTCGCCGTCGCGCGCCGAAATCGGAACAACCGCCAGAGGGGTGACGCCGAGCCCGCTCAGATGGGCGGAGATCTCATCGCTGATCTCGGCAAATCGCGCCGCGGAAAAATCAACCCGGTCCATCTTGTTGACGACGACCGCGACCTGTTTGACGCCAAGAAGATGCAGCAGATAGCCGTGGCGCCTGGTCTGGTCGCGCACGCCCTCCAGCGCGTCGATGATCAGAAGCGCGCCGTCCGCCTGCGAGGCGCCGGTGATCATGTTGCGCAAAAATTCGGCGTGGCCGGGCGCATCGATCAGCACCACGTCGCGCGACTGGGTGCGGAAGCGGATCTGCGTGGTGTCGATGGTGATGCCCTGGTCGCGCTCGGTCTGCAGCGCGTCGAGCAGGAACGACCATTCGAACGGCATGCCCCGCCGCGCACTGACGGCCTTGAGCATCTCCAGCTTGCCTTCCGGCAGGCTGCCGGTCTCATGCAGGAGCCTGCCGACCAGGGTCGATTTGCCGTGGTCGACATGACCGACGATGACGATGCGCACCTGCGGACGCGTGGTGCCGTTGGGCGTCGACGATATCGCTGTGGGGACGGCCATGTTCATTGAAATGCTCAACTCAAGTATCGGTCAGAGATAGCCGGCGACACGCAGCCGTTCGAAGGCGTCTTCGGTTTCGTGATCGAGCGCGCGGCCGGAGCGCTCCGGCACCCTGGTGCGGTCGAGCTCGATGAGGATTTCGTCGATATTCGAAGCGGTCGAAGCCACCGGATTGGTGATGTCGGCGTCGCCCAGCGAGCGATAGCGCTTGCCTTGTCTGGCCAGGTACAGCGGAATGATCGGGATGTTTTCACGCCGCGTGTAGGCCCAGATGTCGGCCTCGGTCCAATGCAGGATCGGGTGAATGCGCAAGTGAGCGCCGGGCGGCGGCGCGGCGTTGAACTGGTCCCAGAATTCCGGCGGCTGGTCGCGCACGTCCCATCCGCCTTCGGTGCCGCGCGGCGAGAATACCCGCTCCTTGGCGCGGGTGGCCTCCTCGTCGCGACGAATGCCGGCGATCAATCCGTCGAAACCATATTTGGCGAGCGCGAGCTTCAACCCTTCGGTCTTGCGCGCGGCGGATCGCGCCGCCGGCGGCAGCGTGGGATCGATGGTCTCCAGCGGTGGGCAGGGTTCGATCTTCAGATCGAGCTCCCATTCCTTGCCGTAGCGATCGCGAAACGCGTACATCTCCGGAAACTTCTTGCCGGTATCGACATGCATGGCCGGGAATGGCACGCGGCCGAAGAAGGCCTTGCGCGCCAGCCAGATCATCACGTTGGAATCCTTGCCGAGCGACCACAGCAGCGCGAGCTTCTTCAGCCGCGCGAAGGCCTCCCTGAAGATGTAGATGCTCTGCGCCTCGAGCGCGTCGAGATGGTCCATCGAGGGCGCCGGGGCGCGCCCGTCGGTTGAAATTTGCGTGACCGTGGACTGCCCGATCGGGATGGCCCGATGCAGCCGGTCATTGGCGTGGTCGTTGTCGAGAAGATGCATCTACCGGCCCTTGGCCTTGGGAGGCGAAAATTCTATAGTTGCGCTGCAATAGAGAAGAAATAATTTTCTCTTTGCGGGCGCTGAACGAGACATATATAGAAAATAATTCCAGTCAACCCCAGAAGTTGGGGAAGCGAGTATCGCATGCAATTCCTGCCGGTATTCCTCGATCTGCAAAGCGGTGTGGTGGTGCTGGTCGGCGCCGGCGATCTGGCGCGCGCGAAACTGCGACTGCTGGCAGCCGCGGGCGCGCGGGTTCGCTGGTATGCCACCGATGGCCGTCATGATCTGACCGCTCTTGATTTGCCCGCTTCGGGCGCGGATGAGGCAGCGAGGATAGAGCTTGCGAATGACGATCCGCTGACAGCCGATCTCACCGGCGTCATCGCCGTTCTTTGCGCGGGCGCCGGCGAAATCGGGCCGGCGATGTCGGCGCGGGCAAAGGCCGTCGGCCTGCCTGTGAATGTGATGGACGACCTTCAGCATTCGACTTTCATCTTTCCCGCTATCGTCGATCGCGGCGACGTGGTGGTGGCCGTCGGGACCGGCGGCACCTCGCCGGTGGTGGCGCGCCGCGTGCGCGAGCGCATCGAGGCTATGCTGCCGGCCCGGATCGGCGATCTGGCCGGCTTCATCGGCCGCTGGCGCAAGACCATCCACGGCCTGATTCCCGAGTTTGCCCTGCGTCGCCGCTTCTGGGAGCGCGTGGTCGATGGTCCGATCGGCGCGCTGGTTCTCGCCGGGCGGACGGACGAAGCCGAAGCGGCGCTGAAGGGTATTGCCGATCCCGCCGCGTTCGCCGGTTCCCTGCCGTCAGGCCGCCCCGAGGGCAAGGTGACGCTGGTCGGCGCCGGCCCGGGTGATCCGGACTTGCTCACCGTGAAAGCGTTGCGCGCGCTGCAGGACGCCGATGTGGTTTTCTACGATGAACTGGTGTCGTCGGAGATTCTCGATCGTGCGCGCCGCGATGCCGCGCGGGTCCCGGTCGGCCGCCGCGTCGGCAAGCCCGGCATCGGCCAGGATGCCGTCAACAGCCTCTTGATCGAAGCCGCGAAATCGGGACAGCGCGCGGTACGGCTGAAGGGCGGCGATTGCTTTGTCTTTGGCCGCGGCGGCGAAGAGATCAACGCGCTGCGGCAGGCCGGCGTCGCCTATTCGGTTGTTCCCGGAATCACCGCAGGCCTTGGCGCTGCCGCGCAATTCGAAGTGCCGCTCACCTTCCGGCATGAGGCGCTGCGCATCACCTTCCTCACCGCGCACAAGGCCAAGGATGCCGAAGCGGTCGACTGGTCTACCCTGACGGACGAGAAGATGACGATCGTCGTCTATATGGGCATGACCGCGGCGCCTTCAGTGCGCGCCGGCCTGCTGGCCGCGGGCCGTTCGCCGCAGACGCCGGTCGGCGTCTTCGCGCGCGTCACGCGGCCGGACGCCCAGGCCGTCGTCGGAACGCTCGATGGCTTGCCCGATCTCGTCGAAAAGATCGATGGCGGTCCCGCCATTCTCATCATTGGCGACGTGGTCGCGCACTCCGCGCCGTGGCGCCACTCCAACCTCTCCCAACTCGTTTCATATTTTCAGGTCGCCGCCGAATGACATCTCCGCTGGAACAAAAGATCAAGATCACCGGTCCATCCATGGTCACCGCCAACCGCACCCGGGATGGCGTCGTGATCTATCGTACTAGCGCAAAGGGTTGGTCGACCGATCTGTCGGATGCGGCGATCGTCCGCACCGCCGATGAAGCGCGCGCGCTGCTGGTCGAATCCGTGGCCGACGATGTCGGCGCGGTCGGCCCCTATATCGCGCCAGTCGAAATCAGGGAAAACGGCAAGATCAAGCCCGGCAACCTGCGCGAACGCATTCGTTCGCAGGGTGTCACCATCGATCTTCCGGTTCCGGCATAAGGCCAATTGTCATGTACGCATACGATGAACTCGACCGCACGCTGATCAACGAACGGGTTGAGGAATTTCGCGATCAGGTGAAGCGCCGGCTGTCCGGCGAACTCACCGAGGACGAATTCAAGATGCTGCGGCTGCAGAATGGCGTCTATCTGCAACTGCACGCCTATATGTTCCGGGTCGCGATCCCCTACGGAACGCTGTCGTCGACGCAACTGCGGCGGCTGGCGCATGTGGCGCGGCGCTACGACCGCGGCTACGGACATTTCACCACCCGGCAAAACATCCAGTTCAACTGGATCAAGCTCGCCGAATTGCCGGATGCGCTGGCCAATCTCGCCGAGGTCGGCATTCACGCCATGCAGACGTCAGGCAACAACACCCGCAACGTCACGTCGGACCAGTGGGCCGGCGTGGCGCCCGGCGAGATCGAGGACCCTCGCATCTGGTCCGAGCTGTTGCGGCAATACACCACGCTGCACCCGGAATTCTCCTTCCTGCCGCGCAAGTTCAAATTCGCGATCACCGCCTCCGCGCACGATCGCGCCGCCATCAAGATTCACGACATCGGCCTGCGCCTGCACAAGAATGCACAAGGCGAGACCGGCTTCGAAGTGCTGGTCGGCGGCGGATTGGGCCGCACCCCGTTCATCGGCAAGACCATCAAGCCGTACGTGGCGGGCCGCGATCTCTTGAGCTATGTCGAGGCGATCCTGCGCGTCTACAACCAGTATGGCCGCCGCGACAATATCTACAAGGCGCGCATCAAGATCCTGGTGCACGAGCTCGGCATCGAGAAGTTCGCAAGGGAGGTCGAGGACGAGTGGCTGGCGATGCGCGACAACGCGCTGACGCTGGATGACGCCGATATCGAGGACGTCCGCTCGCGCTTTTCCTATCCGGCGTACGAAAAGCTGCCGCACATGCCGGAAGAATTGAAGAAGGCCGCGCACGATCCGCTGTTCGAGCGGTGGCGGAAGAATTCGGTGTTCACCCACAAGGTGCAGGGCTACGCGATCGTGACCTTGTCGTTGAAGCCGGTGGGCGGACCGCCCGGCGACGCCACCGCTGACCAGATGGATGCGATCGCCGATCTGGCCGACAGATATTCCTTCGGCGAGATCCGCGTCGGCCATGAGCAGAACCTGGCGCTTCCCCATGTCGCCAGGCGCGACCTGCCGGCGCTCTGGAAGGCGCTCGACAAAATCGGGGTGGCGACGCCGAACGTCAATCTGGTTTCCGACATCATCGCCTGCCCGGGGCTGGATTATTGTTCGCTCGCCAATGCGCGCTCAATTCCGATCGCGCAGGAATTGACCCGGCGCTTTGCCAATCACGACACCGCCGACCTGATCGGCCGGCTGCACATCAATATCTCCGGCTGCATCAATGCCTGCGGTCATCACCACGTCGGTCACATCGGCATTCTCGGTGTCGAGAAAAACGGCGAGGAGTTCTATCAGATCACGATCGGCGGCCGCGCCGACGAGAACGCCGAGCTTGGCGCCCTGATCGGACCTGCGGTCCCTTATGGCGACGTCGCCGACGTCGTCGAGGACATTGTCGAAGCCTATCTTGCGCTACGCGCGCGCCCCGACGAGCTGTTCGTCGACACGGTGAAGCGGCTCGGCGTCGAACCATTCAGGGAGCGGGTCTATGCCACTCGTTAAAAACGGAACAATCGCCACCGACATCTTCGTCCACGTCCCGGACGGGGCCGAGCTGCCGGGCGACGCCGCAGTGCTGGTTTCGGCGGCGCGGTTTCTCGAGGATCCCGAAGCGCTGCTGCGGCGCACGGGCGAACTCGGGGTGATCTGGCCGAACAACCGCGACGTCGACGATCTCGTGCCCTTCCTCGACCGGCTTGCGGCGGTGGCCTTGGTGTTTCCGTCGTTCCGCGACGGCCGGGCCTACAGCCAGGCGCGGCTATTGCGCGAACGCCATGGCTATGACGGCGAATTGCGCGCCACCGGCCAGGTGCTGCGCGACCAGTTCGTGTTCATGCTGCGCGCCGGGTTTGACGCCTTCGAGGTGAAAAAGCACGGCGACGCGGAGGCGTTCGGGATCAGCGCAAAGCGTTATTCGGTGTTCTACCAGCCGACCGGCGATGGCCGCGTCACCGCGCTTCACCGGCGGATGCAGCAGCGCCATTCGGAGAGTGCCGGCCAGTGAATGAGGTTGCGCAACCAGTGTTGACGGAGCGGACGGCAGGCGCGCCGGATTTGCCGGTCGCGGCGGAGCTCGACCACGCGCTTCGCAATGCCACGCCGGCCGAGGTCATCGCGTGCGCCGTGCGGACCGTAGGCCGCGAACGCCTCGCTTTGGTCTCGTCATTCGGCACCGAGTCGGCCGCCCTGCTCGAGGTCATGGCCGACGTCGATCCCGCGATCCCCGTGATCTTTCTCGACACCGGATGGCTGTTCGAGGAGACGCTGGCCTATCGCGACACCCTGATCGCGACGCTGGGCCTGCGCGACGTTCGCTCGGTCAAGCCGCTGGAGGAGACGCTGCGCCGCGAGGATGCCAATGGCGAATTGTGGTTCTCCGATCCGGACGCCTGCTGCCTGATCCGGAAAGTCGAGCCGCTGCAGCGGGCGCTGGCGCCCTTCAGCGCATGGATCAACGGCCGCAAGCGCTTTCAGGGCGGACTGCGCACCACCATCCCGGTGGTCGAGGAGGACGGCAAGAGGCTGAAGTTCAACCCGTTCGCAAACACCTCGCGCGAGCAAATCGCGGCGATTTACGCAGCGGCAAAACTGCCGCCGCACCCCTTGGCAGCATCGGGTTTTCTCTCGGTCGGATGCATGCCCTGCACCAGCCGGACCTCAGCGGATGAGGATGCGCGCGCCGGCCGCTGGCGTGGCCGGACCAAGACGGAATGCGGCATCCATACGACGAAGACGGCCTAGCCCTGCGCTGCGTCCCGTCTAAGCGCTGACCCGTTGGCGGGCGACGAAACGGTGCTGCGGCCGAAAAAAGCCCCACTGTTCACCATTCAGCCACGGTTGGCATGCAACAACCCTTGGTCATCTGGGGGAATCTCGAATCATGCGCGCTCTGGTCGCGATTATTGGGCTTTTGGCGCTTGGCGGCTGCGCGGCGGATGTTCCGATCGAACAGCCGAGCATGTATCTCAACATGGCCGAGGCCGGCGCCAGGCTCGATCCGCAGGCCGCGGCCACGATGATTTCACTTTACCGGCAGAACAACGGTCTCGGCGCGGTGGTGGTCGATCCCCAGCTGATGAAGGTTGCGGAGATGCAGTCGCAGGCGATGGCCAGCCGCAACAAGCTCGACCACGACGTCAAGGCGCCGCTGCCGAAGCGCCTGCAAGCCGCCGGCTACCCCGCGACGCTGGCGGTTGAAAATGTATCCGCCGGCTATCACACCCTGGCCGAGGCGTTTTCCGGCTGGCGCGACTCGCCGCCACACCGGGCGAATATGCTTCAAAATGGTGTCACAAAATTAGGCATCGCGGCGAGCTATGCTCCCAATACCAAATACAAGGTGTTCTGGACGCTCATTCTTGCGTCGACCGAGCCGCGCGATCAACTCGGTGTGAGGATCCCTTCGGCGGCCCTCGCTGATTGACGCCAGCGCGAACTGGCGCCACGGTACACCCTAATTTTCATGGTCGAACCAAGGGCGACGATGAATTTGGAAAACCCAGCGCCAGCCAGCACGCCCGCGACGGCAGAGCGCGTGCTCGTCCTGCAAGGCGGCGGCGCGCTCGGCTCCTACCAGGCGGGCGCCTACCAGGCGCTGTGTCACTTCGGTTTCGAGCCGGTCTGGATTGCCGGCATCTCGATCGGCGCCATCAATGCCGCGATCATCGCCGGCAACGCGCCGGAAAAACGGGTCGAGCGCCTCAAGGAATTCTGGGAGATGGTTTCCGCTCCGGTGCCCTGGAATCCCGTCAGCAACGACAACCGCGGGCGATCCCTGTTCAATGAAGCCAGCGCCGCGCTGATCGCGACATTCGGCGTGCCCGGCTTTTTCCGGCCGCGTGTTCCCCCGGCGCCGCTTTGGCCGCAGGGCAGCCCGCAGTCCCAGAGCTACTACGACACCGCGCCGCTTCGCGCGACGCTGGAGCGGTTGGTCGATTTCGACCGCATCAACGATCTGAAGACCCGGCTCAGCGTCGGCGCGGTCAGCGTCACGACCGGCAACTTCCAGTATTTCGATAATTTCGAGTTCAAGAAACTCGGCAAGAAGATCGGACCGGAACACATCATGGCGTCCGGCGCGTTGCCGCCAGGCTTTCCGTCTGTCGTGATTGACGGCGAGCATTTCTGGGATGGCGGCATCGCCACCAACACGCCGCTCGATTTCGTGCTGGACGCGGAAATCAACAACGACCTCATGATTTTCCAGGTCGACCTGTTCAGCGCGCGGGGACCTCTGCCGGTAACCCTGCTCGAGGCCGCCGAGCGCGAGAAGGACATCCGCTTTTCCAGCCGTACCCGCATGAACACCGACAAGAACCAGCAAATTCACAACACCCGCAAGGCGCTGCGCGAGTTGATCGGCAAGTTGCCCGACTACCTCAAGAACGATCCGTCGGTCGAGATTTTCTGCGAGGCCGCCAAGGAAAGCACTGTCACGGTGATGCACCTGATCTATCGCAGCAAGAATTACGAAATCGTCCTCCAAGGATTACGATTTCTCGCACGTCGCCATGGTCGAGCACTGGAACGCCGGCGTGCGCGACGTCCATCTGTCGATGCGCCACAAGGACTGGCTCGAGCGGCCGCAGTCCGGTGAAACCATGATGACTTACGATCTCACGGGGGACGGCACCGAAACCCTCACCGGCAAACAGGAGTGAAAACAATGGGTACGTTGACAGGCAAGACCGCGCTAGTGACCGGTTCGACCAGCGGCATTGGATTGGCCTATGCGCGCGCCTTCGCGGGTGCCGGCGCCAACATCGTCATCAACGGCATGGGCGCGCCTGCCGACATCGAACGGGAGCGCGCGGCGATCGAGAGCGACTTCAAGGTCAAGGCCATCCATTCGCCCGCCGACATGACCAAGCCCGCCGAGATCGCCGACATGATCGCGCTGGGAGAAAAGACCTACGGTTCGGTCGATGTCCTCGTCAACAATGCCGGCATCCAGTTCGTCTCGCCGATCGAGGAATTCCCGATCGACAAATGGGACGCCATCATTGCGATCAACCTGTCGTCGGCGTTTCACGGCATCCGCGCCGTGGTGCCCGGCATGAAGAAGCGCGGCTGGGGCCGCATCATCAATACCGCCTCGGCGCATTCGCTGGTGGCCTCGCCGTTCAAGTCGGCCTATGTCTCGGCCAAGCACGGCATCGCCGGCCTCACCAAGACCGTGGCGCTGGAGCTTGCGACCTTCAAGATCACCTGCAACTGCATCAGCCCAGGTTACGTCTGGACGCCGCTGGTCGAGAAGCAAATTCCGGATACCATGAAGGCGCGCAACATGACCAAGGAGCAGGTCATCCATGACGTGCTGCTGCAAGCCCAGCCGACCAAGGAGTTCGTCACCTCCGAGCAGGTCGCCGCCCTGGCGCTGTTCCTGTGCGGCGACGATGCGTCGCAGATCACCGGCGCCAATCTGTCGATCGATGGCGGCTGGACCGCGGAGTAGGGGAGACGGGAGATGCCTCGCTAAATCCGGGCATCTCCCGTCGCCTAGTTGAGCCGTACCTCGACCTTGTCGATCTTGCCGTCGAACTTGAACGGGCGCCGATCGAAATAGTCGAGCGAGACGGTTGAACCGAGGTCGGCGCCGACGTCGAAGGTTTCGCTCGCCGAAAACGCGGCGGGAACGGTGCGCTTGACCGTGGTTCTTGCGACTTCCTGCCCGTCGACCTTCAAGACGACCTGTGCCGCGGGCAGCGGTCCAGGGTTCTCCAATTGGGTACTAACCTCGATGTGCCGCTTGCCCGCAGCAATCTTCGAGGCGGAATGCGCGATGGTGCGCTCGATGATCATCATGTTGTATTCGTAGATGAGATCGCCCTTGTCCATGTACAGCGTGACGCCGCCGCCGGCTCCGCCCAGCGCATAGAGTACGCCGGACGCGTTTTCGCCAAGCTCGGCATCGATAGTCACGGTGTTGTTTTCACGACCAATGCCAGGGGCGGAAAACTCGGGCATGCGCGTCGTGGTCGCGTCGAACCGCCAGCTCGTATACGGCGACTTGATGCGATCTTCGGGATGCAGGCGAAGCCAGATGCCGGCGCCTAGCGGGTATACCTTGTTGGCCCTAGCTTGCGCGTCGAACACCTTTTGCAGATCCGCCAGACGTTTTGGCTCCTTGCCGGATAGGTCATTGGCCTCGGAGAAATCCCTGCTGATCTGATAAAGCTCCCACTTGTCCTTGGCAGAATCCCATGCCGCGAGGCCGGGGGCGCCGGGCAGCCACGGAACCAGCGGACCAAAGGTTGCCGCGATCCAGCCGTCCTGATAGATCGCGCGGCTGCCGTTGTTGTCGAAATACTGGACCTTCTTGCGCGTCGGCGCCTTTGGATCATTGAAGGTATAGGCAAGGCTCACGCCATCGATGGGATCCTGAACAAACCCGTCGACCATCTTCGGCGGCTTGATGCCCACGATCTCGTAAATGGTTGGCGCAATATCATTGACGTGGTGGAATTGAGGCCGCGGCGTGTGATCCGGTTTGATGCCCTTCGGCCATGAGATCACCATTGGATTGCGTGTTCCGCCAAAGTGCGACGCAATCAATTTCGTGTACTGGAACGGCGTATTGCCGGCCCAGGCCCAACCGGCGTGATACATGCTATCGGTCTTGGGCGATCCCAGGACGTCAAGCCCGCCGATTTTGTCCAGCGCAGCAATCTGCTGTTCGACGGTGTTCGGAATTCCGTTCTGCGCCAGCAATTCGCTGATCGTTCCGTTCTGACCCTCGGCGCTGGCGCCGTTGTCCCCGAAGATATAGATCACGATCGTATTGTCGCGGATGCCGAGGCGATCGAGCTCACTCACCAGCCGACCGGCCTGCACGTCGGCATGCTCGACGAAGCCGGCGAAGATTTCCATCAGCCGGCGCTGGAAGGGACGCTGCGCCTCGGGAATGCTGTCCCAGCCGGGCATTGATTCGGCGCGCGGCGTGAGTTTGGTGTCGGCCGGGATCCAGCCCAATTGCTTCTGGCGGGCGTAGACGCGCTCGCGGTAAGCATCCCAGCCGTCATCGAACTTGCCTTTGTACTTGTCGGCCCATTCCTTGAAGATCTGGTGCGGACCGTGCCCGGCGCCGGGCGCCCAGTACAAAAAGAACGGCTTGTCGGGTGCGAATGCCTGATGGTGCCGCAGCCAGTCGATGCCGTGCTGGGCGAGATCCTCGGTCAGGTGATATTTCTCGTCGTGCGGCGGCTCGATCTGGTTGGTGTTCTCCACCAGCCGCGGCTCCCACTGCGATGTCTCGCCGGCAAGGAAGCCGTAGAAATAGTCGAAGCCGTGCCCGGTAGGCCAGCGATCGAACGGACCCATCGAAGTGGTTTGATCGGCCGGAGTGTTGTGCCATTTGCCGATCGCCGCCGTTTTGTAACCGTAATCGCGCAAGACTTCCGCCATCGTGGCGGAGGTCTTCGGAATGATGCCGGTATAGCCGTCCCAATCGACCGCGCGCTCGGCAATCGTGCCGTTGCCGACCCGCTGGTGATTGCGCCCGGTCAACAACGCAGCGCGCGTCGGCGAGCAGATCGATGTGGTATGGAAGGTGTTGTAGCTGATGCCCTGATCGGCAATTTTACTCAGCGTCGGCGTGTTGACCTCGCCCCCGAACGTGGAGGCCTGGCCGAAGCCAACGTCGTCCATCAAAATGATGAGTACGTTGGGCGCACCCTCGCGCAAATGGTTCGGCTGTGCCCGTCGCTTGTGGATCGAATCCTGTAATCTTGGTGCGGCGACGCTTGCCGATGGCTCCGGCGGAAACGGCAGCACCGAGCCGTCCTTCGGGGTGGCGGTCTGCGCTCTCTGTGCAAGCGCGACACAAGGAAGGCCAAGTTGAGTTGCACCAAGCGCAACGGTCAGAACAATCGCTGTCAATCGTGAACTCATCTTGCCCTCCACTAAGACACAGCCATGCATGCTTAGGTTGACTTTCCACCCGCGACGACTCCGATCGGCAATTCACTCAGCCAGCGGTAAATCACGCCGCCGAGTACGCCGCCGATCAGAGGTGCGATCCAGAAGAGCCAGAGTTGGGCAAGCGCCCATCCTCCAACGAACAGCGCGGGGCCGGTGCTGCGCGCAGGGTTGACGGAGGTATTGGTGACGGGGATGCTGACCAGATGGATCATCACCAGCGCAAGTCCGATCGCCAGCGGTGCAAAGCCGGCCGGCGCGCTGCCATGGGTAGCCCCCATGATGATGAAGAGAAACATCATGGTCATGACGACTTCCATGATGAAGCACACGACCATGCTGTACTGGCCGGGCGAATGGGCGCCGTAGCCATTGGACGCAAAGCCCTTGCTGACATCGAAACCGGCGGCGCCGTTGGCGATCACATAGAGAAGCGCCGAAGCTGCGACGGCGCCGATCACTTGCGCAATAACATAAGGCGCGATCTGCCCGGCCGGGAATCGACCGCCCGCGGCTAGGCCTACCGTCACCGCAGGGTTCAAATGGCATCCCGACACATGTCCGATCGCATAGGCCATCGTCACGACACTCAGCCCGAATGCCAGAGCCACACCGACAAATCCAATTCCTAATTGAGGAAATGCCGCCGCGATCACCGCGCTGCCGCATCCCGCGAATGTCAACCAGAACGTGCCGATCACCTCGGCGGCATATTTCTTCGTGTTCATGTCGTGTCCTCCCTGGATCCTTGCGAGCCAGATTATTTCTTCAGATACGAAATCTTCGTCGTGCTGATAGTGCCGTTGAACGCGAAAGGCGCCTTGTCGAAATAGTCGAGCGAAACCGGCGAATCGAGATCGCTGCCGATGTCGAAGGTCGCGTTGGACGTGAAGTGGAGTGACATCGCCGCGGGCACCTGGCCTTGCGCGACGACCAGACCGTTCACTTTGAGGGTGACATTCATCGGCCCGCCGATCGGGCCGGCCAGTTTCGAATTCAACCTCGATCTTGGCCTTGCCGGCTGCCAGTTTGTCCTTGGCCTTGATCTTCGTGCGCTGGACTTCGAACAGGTTGAATTCGTAACTCAGGATGCCGTCCTTCACGAAGCAGGTCACGCCTCCGGAGAAGCCGGCGAGCGCGTAGAGCACGCCGTTGGCATTCGCCGGAACGTCGACGTCCATGCTGACAAGACTGTCGACCTTGCCGAGCTTGGGAGCAACAGGTTCCGGCATTCCGGCCATCGGACCATCGAAGGTCCATTCGGTGACGGCCGTGGCGGGCGCGTCCTCCGGGTGGTAGATCGCCGTGGACCACAGGCCGCCGCCGATCGGAAGGTTCTTGTTCTTGGTGGATTCGACGAGAAAGAGAAGCTTCATCTCCTCGAGTTTTTGCGGATTGGAAGCGGCCAGATCGTTCGCCTGGCTCCAGTCTTTGTCGATGTTGTAGAGTTCCCATTTGTCGGTGAGCGGAGACCACTGCCTGATGCCCGGCGGCATTCCGCCCACCCATGCCTCGCGGGGGCCGCGTGCACTCGCAAACCAGCCGTCGTGGTAGATGCCGCGGCTCGCCATGATGTCGAAGAACTGAGTCTTGCGCCGTCCGTCGGCTTTGGCGTCATCCAGCGTGTAGCGCATGCTGACACCTTCGATCGGGTCCTGCTGGAAACCGTTGACGACGCGAGGCGGCGTGATCTTCGCAATCTCGTAGATTGTGGGCACGATGTCGATGACGTGATGGAACTGCGCGCGCGGCGTCGCATCGGGCTTGATCCCCTTTGGCCAGGCCACCGCCATCGGCTGTCGCGTGCCGCCAAAGTAGGCGCCCATGAGTTTGGTGCCTTGATAGGGCGTGCTGCCGGCCCATGCCCAACCGGCGTGGTACATGTTGTCAGTCTTCGGGCCGCCGAGAATGTCAAGGCCGCCGAGTTCCTTCAACGCATCGAGATGCTGCGAAATCCTGGTCGGAATTCCGTTCTGCGCCAACTGTTCGCTGATGGTCCCGTTGAGGCCTTCCGACGAGGAGCCATTGTCGCCCCAGATGTAGAAGATCAGCGTGTTGTCGAGCTTGCCCTCTCTCTCGATTTCATCGATGACCCGCCCGGCGTTGTAGTCGGCATGTTCGGTGAAGCCTGCGAAGATTTCCATGAGACGACGCTGGAACGGCTTTTCATCTTCGGGGATCGAAGCCCAGGCGGCCATTGTCTCGGGCCGCGGCGTCAGTTGGGCCTCTTGCGGAATCCAGCCATTTTCCTTGGCGCGCTTGAAGGTGCGTTCGCGGTAGGCATCCCAGCCATCGTCGAACTTGCCTTTGTACCTGTCGGCCCACTCCTTCATGATCTGATGCGGGCCGTGCGAGGCGCCGGGGGCCCAATACATGAAGAACGGCTTGTCTGGCGCGTAGGCCCGCTGTTCACGGAGCCACTTGATCGCGTCCTCCGCGATGTCGTCGGTGAGGTGATAACCCTTGCGCTTTTCTTCGGTGACCGGGGTAGTGTTGCGCACCAGGGTCGGCTCATATTGCGAAGCCTCGCCGGCGAGGAAGCCATAGAAATACTCAAAGCCATAGCCGCTCGGCCAATAGTCGAACGGCCCCTTTGAAGAAATCTGGTCCTCCGGCGTATTGTGCCACTTGCCCCAGGCCCCGGTATTGTAGCCGTAATCCTTCAGCACTTCGGCAACGGTCGCCGAGGATTTCGGGATGATGCCGGTGAAGCCGTCGAAATCGTTGGCGAGTGCGGCGATCTGGCCGTTGCCGACGAAGGTAGCGTTACGCCCCGTGAGCAGGGCAGCGCGCGTTGGCGAGCACATCGCGGTCGAGTGGAACCGGTTAAAGGAGACGCCTATCTTCGCGATACGATCAAGCGTCGGCGTGTTGATCTCGCCGCCATAGGTCGAGGCCGTCCCCGGGCCGAGATCGTCCATCAGGATGATCAGGATGTTCGGCGCCCCGTCGGCGAGGTGCTTCGGCTCGACGCGTTTTTTGTAAACGGAATCGGGGATCGTCAGGCCCGCCGTCGATCCTGACGGTGTGGGCGGGAACGGCAGGGCGTCCTGCGCGCTTGCGATCGGCGAGAACGCGAACGACAGGCCGAGAAAACCCAAGAGGGTGCCTGCTTTGAGATTCATATTCAGTCTCCTGACATTTCATCGGGTGACACGTTTTGACCGGTCTTCTCAAACCGCCGGCGAAGGTGCGTGACGCCCTCGCACACCTCCGGCGTTACTGGTTCGCTTGCTGCATCTTCAGTATTTGGGATTGGATACCCTCAATGGTCTTGCCGACCTGGGCGCTGAGCCCGACCTGCCGCACCGGGAATTCCCGGAACGTCAGGAGATGCTGTTCCGCGATGCCAACAATCGGCGTCAGGACCCAGGCCTTATGCTCGGCATATTGCCGATTGAGGTCGCCCCACTGACGCTCGAACGGGTCCATCAGCAGGTTGGTCACCTGAGGGCGCCCGAGATTTTCCAGTGGGCCGTCCCATTTCCCGTTAGATTTGGCTGAGAACGTGACCTTGAACTGCTTGTAGCGGATCGCGGTCAGCGCGGTCTCATCATAGTAGAAGATGAAGTTGCGCGCCGAGTTGTCACTCTTGCCCGAGAACAAGGCCATCTGGTCGTAGCCGTCGAGATGGAGTTTGTAATTTCGGTCGCCGTAGGTTGCGCCTTTCTTGATTTTTTCGGCAACGTCCGGTTCGCCCGCTGCAGCCGCAAGAGTTGGCAAGAGATCCGTCATATCGACGATCGCACTGCTGACGCGGCCCGACGGAGCCCCCGGCCATCGGATCACGAACGGCACCCGTACGCCGCCTTCCCATGTCGTGCCCTTGTCACCCCTGAACGGCGAGGTGCCGCCTTCGGGCCACATGTACTGATAGGCGCCGTTGTCGGTCGTGTAGATGACGATGGTATTCTTATCGAGGCCGGTCTTTGCAAGCTTGTCGAGAAGCTGACCGACATGGCCATCGTGCTCCTTCAAGCCGTCGCCGTAGATGTCCTCGCGACCGGCCCGCGACTGGCCTTGGGATTGCTGCTTCAGGTGAAGGAAAACGTGCTGCCGCGTCGAATTATGCCACAAAAAAAACGGCTTGCCGTCTTTGGCGCGACGATCGAGGTAGTCGAGTGATTTGGATGTGATCTCATCGTCGAATGTTTCCATTCGCTTGACGGTCAGCGGCCCCTCATCTTTCGTCGGGCCGCCGGCTGTGCCGGAGATGATGCCGCGCGGATCGAACTTCTTGCGGAATGCGGGATTGGTCGGCCGGTCCGGGTCTTCAAGATCTTCATTGCCGTTCAGATGGTAGAGGTTTCCCCAGAACTCATCGAAGCCGTGTCGATGCGGCAAGTGCTCCTCGAGGTCGCCGAGATGGTTTTTCCCGAATTGCGCTGTGGCATATCCGTGCGCCTTCAAAATCTCGGCAAGGGTGATGTCCTCTTTCTGCAGCCCGGCGGGAGAACCGGGAGTGCCGACCGTCGTGAGGCCTGTCCGCACCGGCAATTGGCCGGTGATGAAGGCAGCACGACCGGCCGTGCAGCTCGGCTGCGCGTAGAATGAGGTCAGCCGCAAACCCTCCCGACCAATTCGGTCGATATTGGGTGTTTGAACGCCCATGACGTCTCCGCCAAACGACGACACGTTCATATAACCGATGTCATCACCGAAAATTACGAGGATGTTCGGCTTCGTTTGGGCGGCGACTGTGTTGGCCGATAGCGCAAGTATGGACGCGGCAAGCGATGCAGCGATACATAAACGGCGAAACATGGATCGTGCTCCCATGCGCAACGTGTAGGCGACGCCTCTCGCGAAGCCGTCACTTCGAAGTGAGCTAAGAGGACAGCATCCTCAGTAAGTTGGCGCCTGGCAATAATCCCAGTAGCCGCTCATCTGCGACGAATCCGTCCAGAACCAGCACATGTTCGGCGCGGGTGCGACGGGAGCGACACCCATCGACGACGCTACGATCAGCGATCCCAGTGCGACGCCGCCGACGATCGTTCCGTAGTAAGGCCGCGCACCCCATGCCCGAACCGGTCGCACACCAACATGGACATTCCGGTTGACGTTGACATTGACGTTGGTGCGCCGGTTCACATTGACTTTCGTGTTGCGACTTACATTGGTGTGGCTGACGCTGGTACGGCTAGCATGGAGGCCTGATCTCGCGCCGCCCGCTCTCGCGCCACCGCTGCGCGTCGCGCGGACGTTCACGATCATGTCGTCGCCGGCCGCACTCATGCCGCTCATCATCGGCCACGCGACACTTTGTCCGATCGCGCCCAGCGATAACGCCGTGCACAAAAAGGCTCCAGCGAGGATCTTTGTGGCCATTGTATGCTCCCTGTCATCTGATTTTTAAGAACTGTGTTTTTGGCGAACGGCTACCTATTCGGGCTCGTAGCCCGATACCGTAAGTCGCGCATGCCTTTCGGCCTATTGAGCTAAATCAACAAGGCCGACGCGTGTGAGTGTAGCAGGGGAGCAGAATGAGATTGATCGTGGACGGTCAATTGGAGAGAAAAATTGGATCAGGTTGCAGTACGTGAAGACGTCCTCAACCAGGGTTGGCTTGGCCATACGCCCTTGCCGTTTCGGCGCGCGGTGCTTGATCGATGCCGGCTGGAGCAATTCAAGGCGGGTACACAGATCTACGCGGTGGGCGACGAGCCCGGCGGCATGTTCGGCCTTGTCAAGGGAGGCCTTGGCGTTTCAATAGCGCCAGGAGAACGAGGGCCCTACATTGCACATTTTGCGATGCCGGGGACCTGGTTTGGAGAAGCGGCCGCCATTACGCGTCAACCTCGAAGGGTTGGCCTGATAGTTACGCGTGATTCCGAATTATTGCATCTGCCTCTGCATGCTATTGACGAAATCGTCAGGCGTGACCCTTCGGCCTGGCGGCTCTTTGCCTTGGTGACGATTGCGCATCTCGATATGGCCATCGGCGGATCCGACGACCTGATGTTACGCAACCACGTTCAGCGCCTTGTGGCGGTTCTGCTCCGCATTGGGAATTGCCGCCGCGCCAATCCGCAAGACCTCCACACGATCGAGATCGACATGAATCACGAAGATCTCGCTTATATGGCCAATGTCGCTCGAACCACGGCTGGTTCCATCCTGCGCAGGCTTGAAGCAGATGGCCACCTCGCGCTGTCATACCGCCGGATCAGGATCCTCGCGCCGAATGCGTTGAGAGCAATGCTGCGCGATTGAACTCGCAATCGATCGGAGTCAGTCCCGCTTCCCGAACGCCAGCACGTGAAGCCCAAGTCGCCGGCGCACGATCCAGAACAGCAGCACGGTCTCGAAGACCAGCGAGATCGAGGTCGCCGCCGCCGCGCCGTGGCCGCCGAACCGCGGCACCAATGCGACGCAGAGCACCACATTCATGACGAAGGCCAGCGCATAGGCCAGCGCGCAGACATACTGATGGCCGAGCATGTTGAGCAGCCGCTCGACCGGGCCGATCGCGGAGCGGACGACGAGGCCGATGGCGGCGATGAACATGATGTCATAACCCACCACGAATTGCGGTCCGAACAGCCACAACAGCGGCTTGCCGAACGCCAGCAGCAGCACGGTCGCGGCGAGCGAGGGCCAGAACGTCCATTTGATGGCATGCGCGACATAGGCCGACAGCCGCGCCCTGTCGCCGAGCGCATGATACTCGGCAAACCGGTGCGCCGTGGTGGCCGACATCGCGTAGTGGATAAAGGACACCAGCGCCAGCGTCTTCACCACGGCGAAGTAGACGCCGACTTCCTGCGACGAGCGGAACTGCTGCAGCACCAGCACGTCGGTGTAGGACAACAGCAGGTAGAAGCCTTCGACCATCAGGATCGGCAGCGAGACCGCGAGCCAGCCGCGGAAATCGTAGTCCTTCGGACCGGGCTCGATATGACCGCCGAGGCGGCGGTTCAGCACCACCATCTGGCCGAGCATGGCCACCCACACCGCGGCGGCGCTCGCCAGCATCGCGGCGACCGCGCCGAGATCGAAGCCCAGCGCAAGGGCGCCGGCGGTGAGGCCGATGATCAACGATTGGCGGACGACGAATTGCGGCATCAGCCCCAGCCGCATCCAGTCGTGCGAGCGCGCGATGCCGTCCTGGGTATTGGCGACGACGAAGGCCGGCAGCGTGAGGCAGCCGATGTAGAGCGGAACGACCGTGTTGGCGTCGATCCACGGCGACAGCAGTTTGACGAGGCCTGCCAGCAGTCCTGAAACAACCGATGAGGCGACAAAAGTCATCCAGCGGCTGCCGGAGAGAAAGCCGCGCAGCAGCGCTTGCTCGCCGCGGGTGCGGTATTCCGGGATGATTTTCTGCGCCGACGCCGAGATGCCGAAATCCATCATGCTGCCGAGCAGCAGCACCCAGGTCCAGACATAGACATAGACGCCGTAGTCCGAGCCGCCCATCCAGCGCGCCAGCAGGATTTGCGACAGATAGGCCAGCGCGGCGCTGACGACGCGGATGATGAAAATCGTGCCGGCCAGCCGCCGGGTCACCGAGGCTTCGCCGGCGCCGTCAGGCGCGCTGCCGGAAAAGCTTGCCAGCATCGCCCGCAGCCGCGCGATCGCGCCGGTGGGAGGTGTTGCGGATTGAGCGTCCATCACGGCCAAAGCGTGAAATCCTTGGGCTACCGCAAGCGCTGCGGCGATGGTTTCGGCCTATCAACTATTCGTTAAGATTCGGTTGGGCGGGGGCTCTTCCCTGCTGTCATTCCGGGGCGTGCGGATGCGAACCGCGATAGAATCCGCAAACCCGGAATTCGAGATTCCGGGTTCAGCTTCGATGCGCCCCGGAATGACCCTTCGGGTCAATCCAGATTGATATTGAATTCGTAGGAGCGCTCGCCGCTGACCAGCGTCAATTTGAGTGCAGCACCTTCGGGATCGATTCCGGGCGGCACGCCGTCAAGCTCAAAGGCAAAGCGTTTGACGCCGGTCGGGCTGTGTTCGAGCAGTTTTGGAACCGGCAGTCCCCAATCCGGGGTGGGACCCTCGACAAACAGGTTGACCGCTTTCGCATCGGGCGCGACCACGTCGACCAGAACGGTGGATTTGCCTTCGCGTTTGACGTCGCGGATGGTCAGCGGGTTGGGATCGCCGACGCTGGCCGGCTTGGGAACCGTATCGAGCGCCGCAAACAGCACGCTATCTTCGGTGCTCGCCACGCTGGCGAAGGCGAGCTCGGCGCTGGCTTCGATCGGGATGCAGATTTTCTCACAGACCGCGTAGCTGATATCGGCGCGAAGCGTCGCCGGCTTGTCGGCATTTTTCGCGACAATCCGCAACGGCAGCACGACCTGGTCGTGATAGCCCAGCGAGGTGCCGCCGGCGCCGTCGTCGAATTTCGTCGGAGCCGGCCACAGAACGGTCACGGCCTCGACATTGTCGGATTTGGAGAAGTCGAAGCGCGGCGGAACGCCGGAATCGCCGGAGGTCCGCCAATAGGTCTTCCATCCCGGGTCAAGCTGAACCGCGATTCCGCCAAGCAGCACGGCGCCGCTCCGCGATCCCGCGAGCAGCCGGACAGCCGAATGCGCGCCCCGCTGCCAGGGTGAAGCGTCCTTGGGGGAAGCATCCTGGGCGCGTGCCCCGATCGCCAGAAATGACGTCGAGACGGCCAGGGCAAGGCCGAGTCCGGCTCGCAGGGGAACTACCACGGTCATGCAACGTCCTTACCGCCAAGCAGGATCGCAAGCCATTGAATTGCTTGTGATGCGTTTTGAAACATCCCGCGAAGCTTGATTGACAGAACCGCCACCCAATATCAGGATGGATCATAACATGAGAGTCCTTTGCGGATGGACCCTGAAGGCAAAAGACCGAGAAAGTTTCGCCACAATGCGGCCCGTGCTGGCGGTGAAGCAGCGGATAATGGCTATCTCGACGGTCAGTTGCTGATTGCCATGCCGGTCATGGGTGATCCGCGGTTCGAGCGTTCAGTCATCTACCTCTGCGCGCATTCGGCCGAAGGCGCCATGGGTATCATCGTCAATCGTCCAGCGGGCAGCATCGATTTTCCCGGACTGCTGGTGCAGCTCGATATCATCAAGAAGGCCGACCAGATCAAGCTGCCGGAAAATGCCGAGACCATGAAGGTCCTGAAAGGCGGTCCGGTGGAAACCGGCCGCGGCTTCGTGCTGCATTCGAGCGATTTTTTCATCAAGGATGCGACGCTTCGGATCGACGACGGGATTTGCCTGACCGCGACCGTCGATATTCTGAAGGCGATCGCCAGGGGCGCCGGTCCGAAGCATGCCATCCTCGCGCTGGGTTATGCCGGCTGGGCGGCGGGCCAGCTGGAAACCGAAATCCAGGACAACGGCTGGCTGCATTGCGACGCCGATCCGGATCTGGTTTTCGGCGACGATGTCGAGGAGAAGTACCTCCGCGCGCTGCGCAAGATCGGGATCGATCCGGGCATGCTGTCGAACGAAGCCGGGCACGCCTAAGCCCCGCCGTCCGACACAGCGTCGTCCCTGCGTTCAGCAGGGACGACGCGGCATTCTTAACTACTCCGCCGCCTGCTGTGCGACCGTGGGTTCGGTGCCGGCCACCGTGGCGCGGCGCATGTCGCGCGGCTGCGACTGGTCGTAGCGACGCACGCGGTGCATGGTCTGGCGGTTGTCCCACATCACGAGATCATGCAGCGTCCATTTGTGGACGTAGACGAATTCGCGCTGCGTGGCGTGCTCGGTGAGGTCGCGCAACAATAGCCGCGCCTCCGGCACGCTCATGCCGACAATCGCGCCGGCATGGGATGACAGATAAAGCGACTTGCGGCGATGCGCCGGATGGGTGCGCACCAGCCGCTGCAGCACCGGCTTGAACATCTGCTTTTCTTCCTCGGTGTAATCGAGGAAACCCAGCGATCCCCGCGAATACATCAGCGAATGTTCGCAGATCATGTCCTCGATCTCGGCCTTGGTCTCGTCGTCGAGCGCGTCATAGGCCGCGCGCATGTCGGCGAATTCGGTGTTGCCGCCCCTGGGGTTCACCACCCGCGCCGACAGCAGCGAGAATTTTGCCGGAATCGGGCGGAACGAACTGTCGGAATGCCACAGGCAGTTGCCGAGATTGAACAGATGGGTGCGATGATCGCGCGGCAGCGGCTTGCCGTCCTTGCCGAGGTTGGACACGTCATTCAGCCCCGAGGTGAGCCGGTAGTCTTCCCGCTTGGTCACGGTGCCGCCGCGCGCGCTCTCGCGTTCGCCGAAATTGCGCGCGAACGCCAGTTGCTGTTCGTCCGATATGTCCTGATCGCGGAACAACAGCACGCCATACTGGTCCATACCGGCTTCGATAGCGGCGGCTTGCCGTGGCGTGAGCGGCTCTCGAAGATCGACGCCGGAGACTTCGCCGAAAAAATGCGGGTGAAGCTGCCGGATCGTCACGGTCATGTCGTTCCTCCTGATCGGCGCGAGCGCGGTTGGTCCCGCTGCGTTTGCAGCAAAAAAACTACTCCCTGACATTGCGAAGTCAACGGCTTGGGCGCCGGCCGGCCGGTCGGAACCGGATCGGACCTCATCGGTTAGCTCTCCGAGAATCAACTCACGCAGAAGCGCGCACAACAAGGAGTGACCACGATGGACAAGGATCGGATTGCCGGATCGGCAAGGGATATTGCCGGTAAGGTCGAGGGAGCAGTCGGCGATATGGCGGGCAATGCCCAGACCCAGGCGGCAGGCCGGGCGCGAGAAGCCGCCGGCTCGGTGCAGAACCTCTACGGCCAGGCCAAGGATGCCGCGCGTGACGCGGGCGAAGCGGCCGTCAACTATGCCAGGGACGCCTACGAGAACAGCGGCGATACCTTGCGCGACGGATCGCAGGTCGTGGCCAAGCGCGTGCAGGATAATCCGCTTGGCGCGCTCCTGATCGCTGGCGGGATCGGCTTTGCGCTGGCGATGCTGATGACGCGTCCGCCGCGCCGGCCGCCGCCCCGCTGGCGGTATTACAGCTAAAGACCGACCCAGCACCCGTCATTCGGGGCTCGCACTGACGCGCGCCTCCGGAACGACGAGAGACATCATCGTGCGAGATTGCCCGGCGGCGCCGGCACTGCCGCCGATCGCCCGACATTACCCGGCGGCCGCGGAACGCCCGCCGGCGCGCGTGCGGCGGCGGCTGCAGTTGGCGCGGCGGGCTTCCAAAGCCGAAAAAATTCCGGATCGACGGCGCGCCCGATTGAACCGGCGCGCCGGGTTGATTCGAAGCAGGCTTCTTCGGTTTCGGTGGCGCGCCAGGCGCGGCGAGCGTTCCATCTGGCGAAACCGCTGCCACCGGCGTTTCGCCCTTGGCCTGCTCGCGTCCGACTTCGCGGCGCGGCCAGACGAAATCATCGGCACGGCCGGCGGGCGGGGCAAGCGGTTCGCCCTTGACCAGCGTTCGTGCGGCGAGCGCATCGACCGCGGCCGGGCGCGATCCTGGGCCGCCCAGCAATTGATCGGTGCCGACGGACGAAGCGACCAGCGGCAGGATCGGTCCCGCCAGCGGACGCGGCGCCGGCTGGCCGGGCTGCGCATTGGCGTCAGGGGTTGCCGGTTCGCTTGGCAGCGAGATCGGCGCGGAGCGGCCCGCCAACAGCCGGGTGATCTCGCGCTCGACATAATGCGCCAGCTTGCGCGCGCCGGGCCTGGTGAAATACACCCCGTCATAGGAGCGCAAGCGCCGGATCTGGCCCTCGAAGTCGGGGCCCTGCTGCAGGAAGCGGCCGGCCTCGTCGACAAATCCGTCCCAGACATCGACATAGGTGATGCCGGCCTTGGCGGCGGCTTCGCGGTACAGCGAATCCAGAAACAGAGAATCCGCCGTCGCCTTGGCGCCGCGCACCGCCGGGAGGCCGACCCACAGCACCGGCACGCCCTTCGATTTCAACACGGCGATCATCTCGTCGATCTTCTTGGTGTAGAGTTCGACCCAGCGCTCGTCGCGGAACTCATAAACGCCGGTCGCCGAACGCGCGCCCTTTTCCGGTGCGATGATCGGCGAAACCTCGGCATTGTCGGCGCTGTCGTCCGGGGGCAATTCGGTGTCGACCGCCTTGTCGTCGGGCTTGGCGGCGGTGTCGGCCGCGTCATCGCCTTTCGCTCCGGGCTTGGCCTCGCCGGGCTTGGTGCGGGCGTCCTTCTTGTCGCTTTTCTTGTCTGCCTGCTTGCCGTCGGATTTCTCTGCGGCCGGCTCGCGTATCGCCATGCGGTCATTGAGGCCGAGCATGACGACGATGGCGTCCGGCTTTTCGGTGGCCAGTATGCCCTTGGCCGCGGCGGCCCAGTCCGCCGGTTCGCCCTTGGGCTGATACCGGATCAGGCCCGAGACGGTCTTGTGCCTGCGGATCACGCCCATGTCCGGCTGCTCGACATAGGCGTCCTCAAGACCATAGGCGAGCCAATCCGCCATGGCGTCGCCGAGCACCAGCACGTTGCGCTCCGGGATGGTCTCGCGCTTCTCCGGCGGCGGCGCCTTGGAAAAATTCTGCACCGGCTTGGGCGCCTGCTGCTGGAATGGCGCGAACAGGTCGCCGCCGAACCAGCCGCCAGGGGCCCGACCGCCCGGCGGCGGCGCGGCTTGCGGCCGCGGCGGTCCGCCGAAATTGAAAAATTGCGCGGACGCCGGCGCCACGATCCCAACCAGCAGTGCGACCGCGACGGCCAAGACGATCAGCGGGCCGGTCTCGGTGAACACCCGGAAAAAGGATTTTGTCTTTGGCATGCGGCTCGGTCGCAATCGGTCGTTCGGGCAATCGCTATACTAGCTGAATCAGGCCGCAAGCGGGCAGATTTCGCAAGCATAGACCCGGCATCGGCCGCCGTCGTCAAGCCGGCGGCCGGAATGTTGTGTTCAAGGTTAGTTTCGGGGGGCGAATCCGGCGTTTCAATGCCCCCGGAGCCGCTCCAGCGCCTCCGAGGAGGCAAATCCGTCCGCAGGCGCCCCGATCGACGCCTGGAAGCCGCGCAGCGCCTCCCGGGTCTCGCCGCCGAACTGGCCGTCCGGGGTGCCGCGATAGAATCCGCGCTGGGCCAGAAGCTGCTGCAGTTCCAGCCGCTCGGCGCGCGATAATTCCCGTTCCTGCCGCGGCCAGGGTTGCACGAAAGGCTGGTCCGCCGCGCAAGCGGTCGGCGAAGTGGCCGATCGCCAGCGCATAGGCCTCCGCCGGATTGTATTTCATGATCACGCGGAAATTCTGCAGCATCAGAAAGCCAGGCCCCTCGGCGCCGGCGGGCGCGAGCAGATAGGCTTTCTCGGTGGAAGGCGGAAATGGCTGGCCATTGGCACGCTTGAGGCCCAGATGCTCCCACTGCGCGGTCGTCATCGCCTTCGCCCGGTCCGCCAGCATGTAGTTGAAGCCCTTCGGCACCACGACCTCGTAGCCCCAGCTCTGGCCGGTCTGCCAGCCGTCTTTCTTGAGATTGTTGGCGGTGGAGGCGATCAGGTCGGCGGGATCGTCGACCACGTCGCGGCGGCCGTCGCCATTGGCGTCGACGGCATAGCGCTTGAAAGCCGTCGGCATGAATTGGGTGGGCCCGAAGGCGCCGGCCCAGGAGCCGCGCATCTGTTCGGGGCGCAGATCGCCGCGGTGCAGGATTTCCAGCGCCGAGAGGAACTCATCCTTGAAATATTTCTGGCGGCGGCCGATGCAGGCCAGCGTCGCCGTGGATTGCACCACGCTGCGATCCCCCATCTGCGTGGAGTAATTCGACTCGATGCCCCAGATCGCCGCGATCACATAGCGGTCGACGCCAAAGGCCTTTTCCGTCGCGTCGAACTGCGGCTTGTATTTGGCGAGGATCTCGCGGCCCTTGGCGAGACGGTTATCGTTCACCAGAATGTCGAGATAATCCCAGATCGACTTGGTGAATTCCGGCTGCGAATCCATCAGATCCATCAGGCGCAGGTCAGGCGCAAGGCCCGCGGTAAAGCGCTGAAAGCTCGCTTGCGAGATGTTGCGGCGCGCGGCGTCCGGCCACATCGCGGTGACGCAATTGTCGAAATTCGCCGCCGCCTCGCGGATCGCGCTGGCGGTCATCAGCGGATGGCCGGAGGCGCCGTCCTCGCCGCTCCATGGCAGCGGCGCGCCGCCCCCACCCGGCGCTGCCGGCGCCGGGGAGCCCGCAGGGGTTTGGCCGCCATTTGAAGGCGATCCGCTGAATATGTTGCCGAGAAAGTCGAGCGGTCCGCCGCTTGTGGATTGCGCATGGGCCCCGCCGCACCAAAATAGCGCCGCCGCAAGCAATGCCGCGCCCGTCCTCGCCCCCGCCGATCGTCCGGTTCTTTGCGTCATGTTCCCACCTGCAAGGCCCTGAATTGACCCGCTTTCAGGAGGCCCGGTCACGGTTTCCGATAGTTTAACAAAGACCGGATTTTTGCGTCAGGGGGCTTCCCGATTTCCCTAAAACGCGAGAAGGGCACGGAACCCGCACCACATATCCGTCTTTGTTCCCGGCTGCAAAGCAGCTACCAACATGCGATCAAGATGCTCACTCCCCGTCGTTCTCTCAAGGCACCCGACACCCCATGAAAATCCGCAAAGCCGTCTTCCCGGTCGCCGGCCTCGGCACCCGCGTCCTGCCCGCCACCAAGGCGATGCCGAAGGAAATGCTGACCATCGTCGACAAGCCGCTGATCCAGTACGTGGTCGACGAGGCTAGGGAAGCCGGCATCGAACATTTCATCTTCGTCACCGGCCGCAACAAGGGCGTCATCGAAGATCATTTCGACCGGATGTACGAACTCGACGCCACGCTCGCCGTGCGCGGCAAGAAGGCGGAGATGGAGATCCTGGCGCGCGACCAGCCGGAAGCCGGCGCCATGAGCTTTACGCGGCAGCAGGCGCCGCTGGGCCTCGGCCACGCGGTATGGTGCGCCCGCGACATCGTCGGCGACGAGCCGTTCGCGGTGGTGCTGCCGGACGAGCTGGTGCTCAACACGCCGGGCTGCCTTGCGCAGATGATCGAGGCCGCCGGCAAGCTCGGCGAAAAGTCCAACCTGATCGCGGTCGAGGCCGTGCCCGACCATCTCACCCACCAATACGGCATTTGCGGCGTCGGCAAGCGCCACGCCGCCCACGGCACCATGTTCGAGGTCGACGGCATGGTGGAAAAGCCGCCGAAGGGCACCGCGCCGTCTAACCTGTCGATCACCGGGCGCTATATCCTGCAGCCGGAAATCTTCAAGATCCTCGAAACCCAGGAGCGCGGCGCCGGCGGCGAAATCCAGCTCACCGATGCGATGATCGGGCTTTCAAAGACACAAAGCTTCTACGGCGTCGAGTTCGAAGGCGAGCGCCACGATTGCGGCTCCAAGCCCGGCTTCCTCCGCGCCAACATCGCCTTCGGCATGGCGCGCCCCGACCTGCGCGAGGGCCTGCGCGCGGAGATGAAGAAGTATCTGGAAAAGTGACGGGGCCGGTGGAAATTCGCTAGGCCACCAGCGACAGCTTCGAGACGCCGGCCAGCACGCAGCAATTGCGGCCGGCGGCCTTGGCCGCGTAAAGCGCCTTGTCGGCGCCGTTCACGAGTTGGCCCCAGTCCGTGGCTGTGTCGGGCATCAGGCTGGCGACACCGATACTGACGGTTGTGATCCCGGTGTCGCCGAACCATTTCAGAACCTTCAGCCGGATCGTTTCGGCCACCCGAAGTGCCTCCTCGGACGAGAGTCCCGGCAACAGCACGGCAAATTCCTCGCCGCCGTAGCGCGCGGCGCAATCGCCGGCCCGCCGCACCGAATCCGAAATGCAGATCGCGATGCCGACCAGCACCTCGTCGCCGGCCTGATGTCCGAACGAGTCGTTGTAGGATTTAAAATGGTCGGCATCGATCATCAGCAATGCAAGCGGCGTCTGCTGGCGCGCCGCACGCCGCCATTCGGCATCGATGGCGGTATCGAACCTGCGCCGGTTTCTCAACCCGGTAAGCGCGTCGGTGGTGGCAAGCTCCTCGAGTTTGTCCTCGGCGGTCGCGCGGCGGCCGATTTCGCGCGCCAGAAACAGCGTCACGGCAAGCACGAATGCGATCAGCGCCAGCATGATCGCGCCGATCCGGGTCGCCTCGGTGCGCCACAGCTTCCGAATGTCGTCCCAGGGCTTTCCAACCAGCACGACCAGCGGCCTGGTGCCGTCGCGCCAGATGTAGAGCCGCGACGGGTGAGCCGCCGTGGCGATCCCCGAATATGATCCGCTCGGCTCCGACAGTGCGCGCTGCACGCCGGGGAAATGGCCGAGATTCTTTCCGATCACGTCGAGGTCGAACGGCGTTCGCATGATCACGGTGCCGTCGCGACGAAATACGGTGATGGTGTCGTTCGGGCCGAGATTCAGGCGGCCGAACAAGTCGTGAAAATAGCTAAAGCGGATCGAGCCCGCGACCACGCCGAGAAAGCGTCCGTCGTCGCCGGTAATGCGCCGGCTCAGCACGATGGCATAGGCGCCGTGGTGCAGCATCGGGCGGCTGACGAACAGACCGGCGTCGGGCCGGTCGCGATGAACCTTGAAATATTCCTCGTCGCTGCGATCTTCAGGAACCGGGTCCAGCGTCGAGGCGTCGATGCTCAGTCGTCCCTCGGCATTGAATACCTGAATCCCGCCAAAATGTTTCGCGGTCGCGGCGTGGTCGAACAGGATCAATTGCCGGATCGGCTTGGTGACCTGATTGATCTCCGGCATCACCATGTTGCTGGCGACGGCGCGCAGCGACAGGTCGTAAAGCTCGACGTTGCGGCCGATGTCGGCATCGATGCCGGACGCCAGGTTCTCCAGGGTCTGCCGCGCCAGTTCTTCCTCGCCGCGGCGCATGTCGAACATGACGCTGGCGCAGATCGCGGAAAAGCCGATCACCGTGACCACGGACGACAGGATCAGCAGCTTGGCCGATAGCCGCCAGGGCCGGCTGGCCATGTCCGTGCGCCGTCCTAATCCCATCACTCGCTCCCAGTGTTGTGCAATGCACCTGGAATGGTTGCCGACGGATTAAATGGCCAGCGCTTGCGCAGATATGAGTTAACGCTTGGTTGCCGCGACCGGCCAATTTGTCGAAGGCGGCGGCCATTTGTGGCAGGTGCGCAAAAGCGGGCGCCGATTTTGCGCTCGATCGCGTTCCAAGCCGGCAAACGGGCGTATGATCTGCTCGTCAAACCGCTTACAGCTAGGCGAATCACGCGCCGAGGATTGAAGTGAACGATTACACCGCCCTGCGGGACTATCTGAAAAAACAGAAGCTTCCCGAATTCGTCCTGAGCTTCGAAGCGATCGAGGAGATCATCGACGCCGCGCTGCCGCGCGCGTCGCAGCGTGCGTCGTGGTGGGAGACCTTGCGCAGCCCGCAGGAAAAGATGCCGCAGCGCGAAGCCTGCCTCGCCGGCGGTTACATCGCCACCAGGCTGGCCGATGGCAAGAGCGTGCGGTTCAAAAGGATCAAGTGATGGGGTGCGAACCCACCTCGGCATGATGCGTTGTCCCATCGAAGGTGCGGGTCCGGTCTCCGCTTTCCGAGGTTCGTGATCCGGCCTGGTCCGAAACGTTCCGCCGCCTTGCGTCCAACAATGGATGTTCCGCAAAGTCTTTCTGCGTGAACACCGGGTCGTGACCCCACCCATTCCGGCGGTCAATCGCTAAGGTATTTCTGGACGGCGGCAAATGCCAAGACAACGCCGCTGCGGTGGCCAACTTTCGACACACCGCAACGGCGAAAAGGGGAGATTCGCCATGATGCACAGGCGGGCGCAGATACCGACTCCGGTTTTGCTGTCGTGCACATGTTCAAGGGGTCCTCATGTCGCACAAACTCTTCCCTTCGGTCCTGCTTGCCTGCGCGTTGTTCGCCCTCCCTGCTCTGGCTCAGAGCGGCGCTGCACCCAAGAACGCTCCCAATGCAGCCGCCTCAGCCGCGAACAATGCTGATGTGTTGACGCCCGATCAGGCAAAGCGGGCGCTCGATACGCTTCTGGACGACAAGAAGCGCGCGCAGATGATCGATACGCTGCGCGCTATCGCCAATGCCTCGCCGCAGGCGCAAGTCGCGCCGCCGGTGCCCGAGCCGCGACCCGCAATTCCACTTGCGGCGGACAGCCTCGGCGCACAGCTCCTGCTGACGGTGTCCGAACAGGTCGGCGAGATCTCGCACGAGATCGCCGACATGGTGCGGACGCTGACGCATTTTACGACGTTCTATTACTGGATCGTGCGAACGGCCACCGATCCGTCCGCTTATGATCAGTTGCTCGATATCGCATGGAAACTGGTGTTGGTGTTCGGTTGCGCCTTCGCCGCCGAAGCGCTGATCGTCCGTATCACCAGGCGGCCGGTAGCGCTGCTGGAAGCCAGCCTTCCGCAAACGGCGCATCCCCCGGCGGGGACCCTGGGCGTGGTCGATCCACCGTCTTCCGCGGCGGATGTGGTCGCGGAGCCGGAGCTGCAGCAACGGCGCCTCAGTCTGGCGCGCGCCTGGCAGTCGCTGGTCAGACTGCCGTTCGTATTGGGCCGTCTCGCGCTCGAACTGCTTCCGGTGCTCGTCTTCATCGGTGTAGCCATGACGTTGCTGGGTACCGGGATCGGCGAAATCGCGACGACCCGGCTCGTGATCCTGGCGGTCGTGAATGCCTACGCACTGTCGCGTGGACTGATCCGTGTCGCACGGGCGTCGGCGGGGCCTTTCGGTTTGGTTCGCGCTCGTGCCGAGACCGCGGCATATATCGAGATCTGGGCTCGGCGCATCGTCACCGTCGGCATATCAGGCGTCGCCTTTGCGAATGTGGCGCTGCTGCTCGGCTTGCATCGCGCCGGCTACGCGGCGTTGCTGCATCTGGTGATGCTGATTGTGCACCTCTTTATCGTCGTCATCATCTTGCAGTGCCGCCGGCAGGTCGCCGAAGCCATTCGCGCGCCGGCCGGCCGCGAGGGCATAGCGGCCAGGGTGCGCGATCGCGTCGCCGGACTGTGGCACTATCTCGCGATCGTTTTGGACCTCGCGCTGTGGGCTGTGTGGGCGCTTAATATCCGCAACGGTTACTCGCTGCTGCTGCAGTATTTTGTCGGCACAATTGCGGTCGCACTGATCGCCCGTCTTGCCACGATCGTGGTACTCAGCCTGATCGATCGCGGTTTCCGGATCAGCCCGGATATCCTGCAGCGTTTCCCCGGCTTGGAGACCCGCGCCAATCGCTATCTGCCGCTATTGCGAAGAATCGTCGCGGCTGTCATCGCATTCATCGGCTTCGTTGCGCTGCTCGAAGTCTGGGGTGTGGATGCCATCGTCTGGTTCTACGGCGGCCAGATAGGCAGCCGATTGTTGTCGGCGGTGGCGACGATCGGCATTGCCGTGCTTGCGGCGGCGGCGATCTGGGAGGTAAGCAACGCGCTGATGGATCGCCAGGTCAATGCGCTGTCGCGCGACGGCCACTATGCGCGCGCGGCGCGACTGCGTACCTTCCAGCCGATGCTGCGAACGGCGCTGCTGTGCCTGATCGTCACGGTGGTCGGTTTGACGGCGCTGAGCGAAATCGGCGTCAATGTCGCGCCGTTATTGGCCGGCGCCGGGATCGTCGGCATCGCGATCGGCTTCGGCTCGCAGAAATTGGTGCAGGACCTGATTACCGGGCTATTTCTGCTGCTGGAAAATACCGTGCAGGTCGGTGACAACGTCAGCGTGTCCGGCCTGTCAGGGGCGGTCGAGAATGTTTCAATCCGCACCATTCGCCTGCGGGCCGCGGATGGCTCGGTGCACATCGTTCCTTTCAGCGCCGTGACGACGATCACCAATTCAAGCCGTGGCGCCGGTAATGCGGCGGTCAGCGTCAACGTCGCCTACAAGGAAGACACCGACCGCGCCGGCCAGATCCTCAAGGAGATCGTCACCGAGATGCGTCGCGAGCCCGAATACCGCCAGGCGATCCGCGGCGATCTCGAGCTGTGGGGCGTCGACAAGGTGGATGGCTCGATGGCGTCGATCGTCGGCCAGATTCGCTGTACCGACAGCGGCCGCTGGCCGGTACAGCGCGAATTCAACCGCCGCATGAAGCGGCGGTTCCAGGAGTGCGGAATCGAAATCGCATCAGCCGGTCAAACCATCCTGATGCAAATTCCCGTACAGTCCAACGCAGCCCCGGATTCGATGCCTCGACGGGCGGCCGGCTGATTCCGGATTGCATCTTCATGGCGGGGAGGCGTATCGGCGGCGGGCGTGAGCTACCCCAGTCGCGGACTTTTCCCACCATTATTTTCATGGGGCGACCGTCTGCTACGGATTCGTGATCGGTTGGCCTGTGGGATGGATTCGGAAGCACAGCCAGAGCCATTCACAAATGCCGAGTATCGGGGCGGCGGAACAGGGGCCGCCCCGGGTTCAAAAGCTGATTCCGAAGGAGTATTCGGTATTGCCGCCAAGCGCGGACGCTGGTTAGTTGCGCGTTGGACCGCCGCCGTTTGAACAAGGATTTTGGCGGTTTCCGGGTCGGCGAAGAATGCCCGGCTGCCGGGGTTTGTCTCGATTATGCCGCACTTTGGCGCCCATGATGCGGCGTTTTCGGTGAGTCCTTTTTGCGAAGCGGGCGGTGCTCCAAGGCGTCGAATCCCGGGGGATGGATGGTCTACGTCACGAGGAAAGCAGACAAAGTCCCGTCGGCGGCACGCGGCTTTTCATTGTCCGGCACCATTGCACTGGGCGTCGGTGCCTTGGCATTGGCGTCGGGGGCGGCCCTCTGGACGGAGGAATTTGATCCAGGTGCCCGGGTCTCGGATGCCGCGGCTTCGCAGAATCCCGACACGCTGTCATTCGATGATCGATTCCTGGTACGTTCCGCGCCCAGGCTGCCTTCCACGGATAGCCCGCAGCGTTTCCTGCTTCGTTCTTTACCTTCGGAACTCGAGATCAAATTTCAACAGGCCAAGGATCGTCTCGCCGATAAACTGCGGCCGCGGGGCTGGCGGGACGCTCTCCTCGAAGAACCGCCGGTAGCTCCTATCGAAGAACCAAAGTCGTTCGAAGAACCAAAGCCGTCGAGCGCGCCTGTCGTTCCGCTTCCGAGGTCGCGCCCGGTTGAGGCGAACCTGGACCCCAGGAACGAGCCCGCCTTGGCTCGGGCCGAAGTCCCTCTGGCTAGAGCTGAAAATCGCACGCTGCTGGAGAAGCTTTCCGATCTGTTGCCGGGGCGCGTCACGCTTGCCTCGCTCACTCCCGATGGCGGCCTGTTTGGCAAGAAGCCAGACCTCGCCGCGCTCGGCTTTGACAGCTTGACCGCTGTCTATGACATCTCGGCGCGCGCGGTTTACATGCCGGATGGATCAAAACTCGAAGCGCATTCCGGGTACGGCAGCCTGATGGACGATCCGGCCCATGTCGACCAGCAAAATGTCGGTGCGACGCCGCCGAATGTCTACGATCTGAAGCCGCGGGAAGCCCTGTTTCACGGGGTCCAGGCGCTGCGCATGATCCCCGTGGGTGAATACGACACGCTGGGGCGGTCCGGATTGCTGGCGCATAGCTATATGCTGGGTCCCAACGGCGATTCAAACGGCTGCGTGTCGATCAAGAACTATGACCGGTTTTTGAAGGCGTTCACCAACGGCGAGATCAAGCGCCTCATCGTCGTGCCCAAACTTGAGGACCGAAGATTTGGCGAAAGAAGACTAGAGGAAAGGCGCTTCGGGAACGACAAGCCGGCGCCGCGGCAGTCAACCTGATGGCATGCCCCTGGTCTCGCACCATGAACGGTGGCCGAACAATTTCGAGTTGCCTTCGTCGCCTTTTTTCCACGACCAGGGCATGAGCGACGTATCAAATTCTGATACGCCGCTGAGGACCACGTTCAGGATTTTCCTGAACGGCCAGACGGTTTCGATCGGCACGGTTGGCCAAGCCTATCGGTTCATAACAAGTCTCAGTCCGGTCGAATGGATGGAGTTCAAATCGCTTCATCAGGAGGCTGTTGGCTCTCTTCAGAGTGCAGCCGGCAATGCGATGCTGACGGTGCAGGCGACAAACGCCCTGCGCGCGCTGTTCGTCCGCGCCAGGCTGCTCTGAACGGAACCGGCTCGCAGGTCCATCCGAAATCATCGCGCCCCACATGCCGCCTTGATTTCTGCACTATTTGGGGAAAACAATGGCGCGATGTCACGCTTTGGAGGGCGGGCGGTGCCGAGGTTTGGGCTCGCGTGGATGCTTGTAGGGCTGCTTGGGCTCGCGCTCGGCGGTTGCATGCAAGCGACGCTGGCGCCCTCGTCGGATGCGAGTTTGACTCCAAGGGACCGGCAGCTGCTGGCCAGTGCGCCTTACGCGCAGGCGAGCATTCCGGAGCAATATCGCCGGCATATCGTCGACTATCCGTACAAGGAACGGCCGGGGTCGATCCTGGTCGATACCGACGCGCGTTACCTCTACTACGTGATGCCGGGCGGCAAGGCGATCCGCTACGGCGTGGCCGTGGGGGAGGAGGCGCTGGCCTTTTCCGGCGTCGCTACGGTTGGCCGCATGGCGGAATGGCCGGATTGGATCCCGACCCCGGAAATTCAGGCGCGTCTCGGCCCATACCCGCCGCGCATTGCCGGAGGTCCAGCCAATCCGCTAGGCGCGCGGGCGCTGTATCTCTACGCGGGCAACAAGGACACCTTGTATCGCATCCACGGCACCAACCAGCCGGAATATATCGGCCAGGCCATATCTTCCGGCTGCATCCGCATGACCAACGAGGATGTCATCGATCTCTTCGATCGGGTGAAGCAAGGCGCGACCGTCGTCGTGCTGGCGCCGGGTCAGAGCGGATGGAGCGGGTCCACCGCTGCTCGGCGCGGCTGATCCGGGCGCGGCCGCGACTCACGGGATTGTTCGCTTTTGCGCGGAACGGCGATAGCGGTAGCTCGCAGCTCGCTAGCTCGCGGCCTCGAGCCGTTCCTCGGTCAACAGTCTCATCGCGGCGTCGGCGTCCATCGGCTCGCCGAACGCAAAGCCTTGTGCGTATTCGCAGCCCAGCTGGTAAAGCTCGACCGCGTCGGAATCGGTCTCTGCACCTTCGGCGACCACGTCCATGCCGAGGTCGTGGGCCAGCGCGATGATGGATTTCAGGATCACCGGCCGCGTGCCGCGGCTGGTGGTGCGCACGAAAGACTGGTCGATCTTGATGGTGTCGAACGGAAAGCGCTGCAGATAGGCCAGCGAGGAATGGCCGGTGCCGAAATCGTCGAGCGACAGGCCGGTGCCGAGCTCGCGAATCCGCGTCAGCATCTGGGCGGCGTGTTCCGGATTTTCCATCACCAGCGATTCGGTCAATTCGAGTTTGAGCGTGCCGCGCGCCACCGAGGAGCGCGACAGCACGGTGCGGATATCGTGAATCAAATCGTGCCGCAGCAATTGCCGCGAGGAGACGTTGACGCTGGCGAAGATCGGTTCGCGCGAACGCATCGCGCGCTGCCAGATCGCCAGCTGCTTGGCGGTCTGGTCGAGCACGAACATGCCGAGATCGACGATCAGGCCGATCTCCTCGGCGATGGAGATGAACTCCGACGGCGACATCCGCCCGAGCTTGGGATGATCCCAGCGCGCCAGCGCCTCGAAGCCGGCGATCGAGCGATCCTCCAGCCGCACGATCGGCTGATACAGGATGGTGATCTCCTCGCGCTCGATGGCGCGGCGCAATTCGCTCTCCAGCGTCAGCCGGTCGGTTTTGCGCGCGCGCATCGCCGGCTTGTAGACGTCGATGCGGTCGCCGCCGATCCGCTTGGAATGATACATCGCAAGCTCGGCGTCCTTGATGATCTCGTCGGACAGCTGGGTCTGCGGATCGGAGAGCGCGAGCCCGATCGAGGCGGTGAGAAAAATCTCGCGGTCGTTGAAGGCGATCGGCGCGCGGATGGTCTTGCGGATGGTCTCGGCGAAGGCGGTGATCCGCGCCGGATCCTGTTCCGACATCAGGATCAGGCCGAACTGGTCGCCGGCCAGCCGCGCCAGCGTATCCTGCGGCTTGAGGATGCGGGTCAGCCGCCGCGCCAGCGTCAGCAGGATCGAATCGCCGACCGCGATGCCGACGGAATCGTTGACCTGCTTGAAGCGGTCGAGGTCGATCACCATCAGCGTCGGCCGCAGGTTCGGCATGGTCTTGGCGAAATTGGCGACCGCGCCGAGGCGGTCGATGAACAATTTGCGGTTCGGCAGGCCGGTGAGATTGTCGTGCACGCTATCGTGCAGCATGCGCTCTTCGGCGTTCTTGGCCTCGGTGACGTCGGTGAGCGTGCCGACCACGCGGGAAACCTCGCCGTCGGAGCCGACCACCGGGCGCGCCTTCAGCGCGAACCACATGAAGTGTCCGTCCGGCGTGCGCAGGCGGAAATCCTGCACCAGCCGGCCGCGGCGCTGGTCGAGCACGCTGTCGAGCGCCGCGCGGAAGCGGTCCTGATCGAGCGGATGCAGCACCTCGAGCCATTTCGCGGCCGGGCCTTCCAGCGTGCCGCGTTTCAGGCCCAACAGGCTTTCGGTTTCGGGGCTGGTGAAGACCTTGTCGGCGGAGACGTCCCAGTCCCAGATCAGGTCGCCGGAGCCGGTCAGCGCCAGCGCCCGGCGCTCGACGTCGGAGACGACGCCGGTGGTGGCGCCGCCGCCGGCGAAGGCGTGCTGCATCACCGTAAATCCGATCAGCATCACGATCAGAACCAGGCCGCCGAGCAGCGCCGGGCCGACGATGTCGTTGGTGACGCTGCCGGCCACCGCCATGCCGGCCGCGATCACCCAGACCACCAGCAGGAACCAGGTCGGGATCAGCAGCACCGCGCGGTCGAAGCCGTGGGTCGACAGATAGACGATCAGCGCGAAGCCGGCGAATGCGATCAGCACCAGCGACATCCGCGCGATGCCCGAGGCGACCGCGGGATCGAACAGGGCCAGCGCCACCAGCGAGCCGAGAAAGGCCAGCCAGCCGACGGTGATGTGGGAATAACGCACGTGCCAGCGGCTGAGATTGAGGTAGGCGAACAGAAATACCAAAAGCGTCGCGGCCAGGATCGCTTCGCCGCCGGCGCGCCAGACCCGCTCGGCATTGTTCGACATGTCGAGCACCTTGCCCCAGAAGCCGAAATCGACGCCGATATAGACCAGCACCGCCCATGCCAGGGCGGCGGCGGCGGGAAACATGATGCTGCCCTTGACCACGAACAGGATGGTCAGCACCAGCGCCAGCAATCCGGAGATGCCGATCACGATGCCCTGGTAGAGCGTGAACGAGTTGACCTTGTCCTTGTAGGCGTCGGGCTCCCACAGATAGAGCTGCGGCAATTTATCGGTGCGCAGCTCCGCGACGAAGGTGATGACCGCGCCGGGATCGAGCGTGATGCGGAAGATATCGGCGGTCGCGCTTTCCTGCCGCTCGGGGCGGTCGCCGGTCGACGGCGTGATGGTGGCGATGCGCGACAATCCGAGATCGGGCCACAGCAGCCCGGACGACACGATGCGGTAATGGGGTGCCACGATCAGACGATCGAGCTGGTCGTCGGTATTGTTGGCGAGCGCGAACACCACCCAGTTCTGTCCGCCTTCGCGGGCCCGGACCTCGATGCGGCGGACGATGCCGTCGGTGCCGGGCGCGGTGGAGACCTGAATGCGGTCGGTGTCGCTGCGCTGATGGTCGAGCACCGCGGTCAGGTCGATCGCGGGCGCGTCACCGCGGACGCTGACGGCGTCAATGGCGCGCGCCGGCGGCGCGGCCGCAACAATCATGAGGCCCAGCGCGAGGGGCGCAAGGCACCTGATCAGACGCAATGTCAGTTCTCCGCGGTCAGCATCGTTTGCGGGCGAGGCGAAGCGCCCGACATTTCCGGATAAATGACATGAATGCGAAGGAAATCAAAGGGTTTCCGGCAGGGCGTCGGTTGCGAGCGTTAAAGCGCCAACACAATTTTGCCAATATGTTCACTGGTCTCCATGCGCCGATGTGCGTCCGCGGCCTTTTCCAGCGGGAAAGTACTGTCCATCAGGGGCTTAATGCGGCCTTCGCGCAACAGCGGCATCACCTTGGCCTCGATCGCGGCGACCATGGCGGCCTTGTCCGCATTACTACGGGGCCGCAGCGTCGAGCCGGTATGGTGCAGCCGTTTCATCATCAGCTTGGCAAAGTTGGCCGTCGCCTTGGGGCCGCCGAGCAGCGCGATCTGGACGATGCGCCCGTCGATCGCGGCCGCGTCGTAATTGCGTTCGATGTAGTCGCCGCCGACCATGTCGAGAATGACCTGGGGACCTGTCCCCGAGGTCGCCGCCTTGGCCTGGGCGACGAAGTCTTCGGTCTTGTAATTGATGGCGTGGTCGGCGCCGAGCTTGAGGCAGGCATCCGCCTTCGCCTTCGATCCGACGGTGACGATCACCCTTGAGCCGAAGGCCTTGGCCAGCTGGATCGCCATGGTGCCGATGCCGGACGAGCCGCCGTGGATCAGGATCGTCTCGCCTGGCTGCAGCGCGCCGCGTTCGAACACGTTGTGCCAGACCGTCATCAGCGTTTCCGGGGTGGCGCCGGCCTCGAGCATCGAGAGCGACGGCGGCACCGCCATCGCCTGGGCATCCTGGGCGATGCAATATTGCGCGTAGCCGCCGCCGGCCACCAGCGACATCACCTTGTCGCCGAGCTTGTGCTTGTGGCTGCCGGAACCGAGGGCTGCGACTTCGCCGGCGACTTCGAGGCCGGGCAAATCGCTGGCGCCGGGCGGCGGCGGATAGGAACCGGAGCGCTGGGCGACGTCGGGACGGTTGACGCCGGCGGCGGCCACCTTGATCAGGATTTCATTCGGCCCTGGTGCCGGCACAGCGCGGGTTTCGGGCAACAGCACCTCGGGACCGCCGGGCTTGCTGATGCCGATGACGGTCATTTGCGAAGGGACTTTTTCCATGATTTGTCCTTGGCCAAACGCTATGAGTTTGAAAGAGGCATTCTGATTAGCCAGCGGCGTCGGGGCTGGCAACCGCTTCACTGCCTGTTGAGCACGGAGTTGGACCCATGGCCATCGAGGATGACGACAAGCCGAGAAAGAAGATCACCCACGAAATCGGGCAGGACCTTTCGCTGCTGTCGGTCGAGGAGCTTGCCGAGCGCATCGCGCTCATGACCTCGGAGATCGAGCGGTTGCAGGCGGCCATGACCAAAAAGCGCGCCTCGAAGGAAGCGGCGAACAATTTTTTCAAGTCGTAGGAAATTTGCACCAAACCTAATCAGCTCTCGTCCCTGCGAAAGCAGGGCCCCATACGCCGTGAACCCGCATTTTTTCAAAAGTGGTGGACAGCTCTTCCTCAAACACAAACCTCGGTGGTGATGGTCCCCGCGACGGAGAGGTGTGGGCGGAGGTAGGCCAATGGCCGACATGGCAAACGAAGGCTGAAAAAAACCGGTCGTTTACGATCGATTAAGCTTTCTCGCTTATGACTAGCAGCGTCCATTTTGGACACCGAGTGGCTCCTGTCCACTCTGTTTGACGCCTCCCTGTTATCAACTTCAAAGCCGCCGGAAACGGCGGCTCTTTTTTTGTCTGCTATTCCGTCACCGCCTTGGAAACCATAATAGCGCTTGCGGCTGGACTTCGGGCCGCGCCCGCGCAATGATTTGTTCATCATAAGTCGGCGGCTTTCCAAGCTGGCAGCAGCGTAAGCAGTGGCGTGAGGGCGTTAACCATGTCGGACCATGCGCAAGGCGAAACCGCGCTTGTTCAATTCAGCGAACGGCTGACCAATTCGGCGGCATTCGGAACCCTGTTCCGCGAGGGCATGGACCTGGTCGAGGAGACCGCCGCCTATCTCGACGGCGCCGGCCGCTCCGAGGCCAAGGCGCTCGACCGCTCCGTCAGCCTCACTTACGCGACCGAAAGCATGCGCCTGACCACCCGCCTGATGCAATTGGCGTCATGGCTGTTGCTGCATCGGGCGGTGAAGGAAGGCGAAATGACGCTGACCCAGGCCAACCGCGAAAAGACCAAGGTCAAGCTCTCGGCCGCCGATCCGGGCTCGGACGAGATGATCGAAAAGCTGCCGCAGCAATTGCAGGACCTGATCACCCGTTCGATGGCCCTGCAGGCCAAGGTGCGCCGTCTCGACGCCTCGATCCACGCGCCGACGGCGGAACGCGCCACGATCGGCAATCCGCTGGTGCCGCAGCTCAACCGCCTGAAGGCGGCGTTCGAGCAGTACGAGCAGTAACACTGCGCCGTCGGCCGCGCGGACCGGTCCGCTCGCGTCGGGTATCGGCGCCACGATGATCCGGCCTTGCTGACCCCATTTTCCATTGTGCTGGTGCTGTCGGCCGCATTCCTGCATGCGAGCTGGAACGCGCTGTTGCGTGGCGGCGCCGACCGCACGCGGTCGATGCTGATCATGAACGTCACGGTCGGCATCGCCGGACTGGCGATGATGGCGGCGGTTGGGTTGCCGTCCTCGGCAAGCGCGATTTACCTGTTCGCCTCCGGCCTCATTCATCTCGTCTATAACGCGCTTTTGGTGCGGATGTATCGCAGCGGCGATCTCGGCGAGACCTATCCGGTGGCGCGCGGCTCGTCGCCGGCGCTGGTTGCGCTCGGCGGCAGCCTGCTGGCCGGGGAGTGGATGAATCCGATCGGGACCGTCGGCATCGGCCTGGTCTGCGCGGGGATATTCCTGCTGGCGGCCGCCAGGGCGCGGTCGGAAAACGGGGAGCCGGATTTTGCGTCCGATCGCGCTGCACCGGGAGCGGGACGTCTGCACACGATGAATCTGCCGGCAGCGCTGGCGACCGGCATCAGCATCGCCGCCTATACCGTGGTCGACGGTCTCGGGGTGCGCGCTTCAGGGCAATTGGATCGCCTATACCGGCGGCCTGTTCGTGTTCTTCCTCGCGGTGCCGTTCTGGTATCTGGCACGGGGGCGGCGCACGGTATTCGCGGTGCCGTTGGCGGAGGCGGGCAAGGCGGCCAGCGGCGGGCTAATTTCGCTCGCCGCCTATGGCGCTATCATCTGGGCGATGCAGGGTAGCGCGATGGGCGCGGTGTCGGCGTTGCGCGAGACCAGCGTGGTGTTCGCAGCCTTGCTGGGCGCCGCCTTTCTCAACGAGCGTCTGACCGGCTTGCGGATCGCCGCCTGCTGCATCATCGCCGTCGGCGCCGCCTGCGTCGGCTGGCGGTACTGACCCCGCGCGCTGCCCCATGAAAAACGCCCCCGGCCAGCCGGAGGCGTTTTGCAACCTCGCCTCGGAGCGGAGCGAGCAGGCTCAGTCCTTCTTGAGGAAACCCGAAAATTTCTTCTGGAACCGGGACACGCGACCGCCGCGATCGAGCAGCTGCTGGGAGCCGCCGGTCCAGGCCGGATGCGACTTGGAGTCGATATCCAGGTTCAATTTGTCGCCCGGCTTGCCCCAGGTCGAGCGCGTCTGGTATTCGGTGCCATCGGTCATGACGACCGTAATCGTATGATAATCCGGGTGAATTTCGGCTTTCATGGCAGATCCTTCGGCGCGCCGGCGCCTGTGTTTCGGTTGTCGAGGTGACGGATTTGGGCGGCTCTATAACGCAGCAGGGCCCGCAAAACAAGCTAACTATCCCGGTATCTTCCCGAACCGGGTTCGCCCCGGATTTGCCAGCGGGGACGGCGGCGCCTATCTGGGGGTGGCAAAGCGATTGGTCCAGATCTCATGAGCGCAGTGGAACGGCTTGAAGACCGGCGTGACGAAACGCCGCCGCAGAGCGATTTGGCCGACGCGGCGGCATCCTCCGTCGAAGTGGCGATCGAAGCGGCACTGACGCCATCGCCGGCCGCGCGCAGCGCGCGGCTCCGTCCGCTGCTGGCGCTGGCGCCGTATGTGGCGCGCTACCGTGGCCGCGCCGCGCTCGCTTTGGTCGCGCTGACGATCGCCGCGATCACGACCCTGCTGGTGCCGGTCGCGGTGCGGCGGATGATCGACTTCGGTTTCACCCCCGAGGGCATCGCCAGGATCAACAGCTATTTCAGCGTGATGATTGCGGTGGTCGCGGTGCTGGCGCTTGCCAGCGCGTCGCGATTCTATCTGGTGATGACCATCGGGGAACGCATTGTCGCCGACCTCAGGCGCGACGTGTTCGCGCATCTGATCTCGCTGTCGCCGGAATTCTTCGATACCGCGCGCAGCGGCGAACTGATCTCCCGGCTGACCGCCGATACCACCCAGATCAAATCCGCGGTCGGCGCCTCGGTGTCGATCGCGCTGCGCAATGTCATGCTGTTCATCGGCGCAACCGCGATGATGGTGATCACCAGCCCTAGGCTTTCCGGCCTCGTGCTGCTGGCTATACCGGTGATCGTGCTGCCGCTGGTGGCGTTCGGGCGCTGGGTGCGGCGGCTGTCGCGCGGCGCGCAGGACACCTTGGCGGACGCGACCGCCTATGCCGCCGAACTGGTCGGCGCGATCCGCACCGTGCAGGCCTATACCGGCGAGCGGCTGGCCAATGTGCGGTTCGGCGGTGAAGTCGAGCAGGCCTATGAAGCCGCCCGCAGCTCGACCCGCGCGCGCGCGATCCTGACCGCCATCATCATCTTCATCGTCTTTAGCAGCGTCGTGGTGATCCTCTGGATCGGATCGAACGACGTGCTGACCGGCTCGATCACCCCGGGCCGGCTCGGCCAGTTCGTGCTGTATGCGGCGTTCGCCGCCGCGGCACTCGGTCAGCTCAGCGAAGTCTGGGGCGAGGTCTCGGCCGCCTCCGGCGCGTCGGAACGGTTGTTCGAAATCCTCCGCGTCAAATCGGCGATAGCCACGCCGGCGTCGCCGCTCGCGCTGCCGGTGCCGGCACGCGGCGACGTCAGTTTCGAGAATGTCAGCTTCGCCTATCCGACCCGGCCGGATGCGCAGGCAGTCGACGGCGTTTCGCTGTCGGTGCGCGCCGGCGAGAAGGTCGCGATCGTCGGCCCCTCGGGCGCGGGCAAGAGCACGCTGTTTCAGCTGCTGCTGCGGTTCTACGATCCGGCTTCCGGCACCATCTCATTCGACGGCGTATCGATCAGGATGGCCGATCCGGGCGAAGTGCGGAAACGGATCGCGCTGGTGCCGCAGGAGTCGGTGGCGTTCGCCGCGACCGCGCGCGAGAATATCCGCTTCGGCCGGCCCGAGGCGACCGACGCCGAAGTCGAGCGCGCCGCCGAGCTCGCGCATGCCACCGAATTCATCCGCCGGCTGCCCCAGCGGATTTGAGACCCAGCTCGGCGAGCGCGGCGTCACGCTGTCGGGAGGCCAGCGCCAGCGCATCGCGATTGCGCGCGCGATCCTGCGCGACGCGCCGCTTTTGCTGCTCGACGAGGCCACGTCCTCGCTCGATGCCGAATCCGAGACGCTGGTGCAGACCGCGCTGGAGGAATTGATGCGCCACCGCACCACGCTGGTGATCGCGCATCGGCTTGCCACCGTGCTGTCCTGCGACCGGATCATGGTGATGGATCAGGGCCGCATCGTCGAGCAGGGCACCCACGCCTCGCTGGTCGCCGCCGGCGGCCTCTATGCGCGGCTGGCGCGGCTGCAGTTCGAGGGCGCGTAAGCGGCCTAGCGGTCCCCGCATTTCGGCGACAGCATCGGTACGTTCGCCCACACCCAGTTTTTCCACGAGCCGTCCTCAGCGACGCAGGCCGCCGATGAAGCGGACGGCGGCTGTGCGTCGGGGCGATCGGCGGGGGCTTTGTCGGCGGCGGCGTAATGCCGATCGACGGCGGCCACCGACAGCCATCCCGCGGCGACCACGGCAGCAAAGGTTGCGGTTCCCATGGCCAATTCGGCTCGCGTCATCGGACCTCTCCTCCTAAGGCGTTTTCGAGCGAAGTAGAGACCGGTTCGCGTCAAGAAAACGCGTCAAACCAAAAATCCAGCCAGTCGTCGCCTCTCAGCTTTGCGCCGTCCACGCCATCTTCAGCACCGGCCGGCCCGACGTCGGGTTGACGTCCTCGCCGGCATGAACAAAGCCATGGCGCTCATAGAAGCGGATCGCCCGGACGTTGTCGGTGTTGACCAACAGCGTGATGCGGTCGGGCGACAGCCGCTTCGCCTCATCGACCAGCCGTGGGGCAAGCGCCGAGCCCCAGCGATCGGGGGCGACCACCAGCTGGTCGAGATAGCCCGTGGCATCGATGGTGACGAAGCCGATCATGGCGCCCGCTTCTTCCGCGACCAGGATCGCCGCCTTCGGCACCAATTCGCCGCGCCAGCGCGCGCGCCACCAATCTGCGCGCGCGGCGAAGTCGATCGCCGGGTAGGCCTGCTGCCAGGTCCGCTGCCACAGCGCGATCGCCGCGTCTTCGTCTTCGGCGCGATAGGGACGCAGGTGAAAGGGGGCGTTCATCAGCGCAACGCCGCCATCTTTTTGGGCACGATCTGATCCGAAAACCGGTTCCCACTTTGCGCTAACGCGGCCCTTCGGGTCGGGATCATGCCACTACCGTTCCGTCAGCTTCAGCTCGATGCGGCGGTTGCGCTTGTAGGCGTCTTCGGTCGCGGCGGTGTCGAGCGGCTGGAATTCGGCGAAGCCGGCCGCGACCAGCCGTTGCGCCGGTACGCCGAGCGAAATCAGATATTGCACCACCGAGATCGCGCGTGCCGACGATAGCTCCCAGTTCGACTTGAACAGCGGACTGTTGATCGGCCGCACGTCGGTATGGCCGTCGACCCGCAGCACCCAGGCGATTTCGCCCGGAATCTGCTTGTCGAGATCGATCAGCGCGGTCGCCAGCTTGTCGAGCTCGGCGCGGCCCTCGGGCAACAGCAGGGCCTGTCCGGTGTCGAAAAATACTTCCGACTGGAACACGAAGCGGTCGCCGACGATCCGGATGTCCGGCCGGTTGCCGAGAATGGCGCGCAGCCGCCCGAAGAATTCCGAACGGTAGCGCGACAATTCCTGCACCCGTTGCGCCAGCGCGACGTTGAGCCGCTGACCGAGATCGGCGATCCGCCCCTGGGATTCCCGGTCGCGTTTCTCCGAGGCGTCGAGCGCCTCCTCGAGGGCGGCGAGCTGGCGGCGCAGCGCGCTGATCTGCTGGTTCAGCACCTCGATCTGCGCCAGCGCGCGCGACGACACCTGCTTTTCGGAATCCAGCGCCTTGTTGAGCTCGGAGGCGCGGCCGGCGGCGTCGCTGCCCGCGCCGGCGAGACCTTCATAGAGACCCTTGACGCGGTCGCGCTCGGTCTCGGCGGAGGCGAGGCCGGCCCGCACCTGGGTCAGCGTGTCCTCGAGACTGAGTTTGCCGAGCTTCTCCAGCGACAACAGGTCGTTCAGCTCCGCGATCTTGGCGTTGAGCTGTTGCAGCGCCTTGTCCTTGCCGGTGACCTCCTGCGACAGGAAGAATTGCACCACCAGGAACACCGAAAGCAGGAACACGATCGAGAGCACCAGCGTCGACAGCGCGTCGACGAAGCCGGGCCAGTAATTGAATCCGCTCTCACTGCGGCGCGCACGGGCCAGGGCCATTCACACTCTCTCCGTCAAAGCACGCTTCCGGTGGCTTCATCCTTCGAGACGGCGCTTCGCGCCTCCTCAGGATGAGGTCTTGGACCCTCATGGTGAGGAGCGTTGCAATGCAGCGCGTCTCGAACCATGTGGCCGGGCAAACCTGCAGCTTTCCCGCGGCACGTTCCCTAACTCTTCTCCGGCTGGCTTGGCGATCCGTCTCAAGTAACCGTCTTGATTTCGCGGTTCTGCTCGCCCTGGCCGTCGGCCCATTCGCGGATCATTTGCTGCTCGGTCCGCATATGCGTCACCAGGCCCTGGATGGCTTCGGCCAGATTGGCCATCGCCGCGGTGGTGCCGCGGCTCGCGCCGCCTTCCTCCAGGGTCAGCCGCAGCCGTTCGACCGTCGCCTGAAGTTCGCCGCTGCTGCCGGTCTCGCCGACATAGCCGCGTACCGTGGAGGCCAGCCAGTCCTCGAGGTCGGTATAGAAGCGGTTCTGCGCCTGGCTCGACTGCAGGTCGAGAAAGCCGAGAATCAGCGAGCCGGCGAGGCCGAACAGCGAGGACGAAAACGAAATGCCCATGCCGCCGAGCGGCGCGGCGAGGCCTTCCTTCAGCGTGTCGAACAAGGCGCCGGCGTCGCCGCCGACCTTCAGGCCGTCGATCACCTTGCCGACCGAGCCGACGGTTTCGATCAGCCCCCAGAAGGTGCCGAGCAGTCCGAGAAACACCAGCAGGCCGGTCATGTAGCGGGAAATGTCGCGGGCCTCATCCAGCCGCGTGGCGATGGAGTCCAGAAGATGCCGCATGGTCTGCTGCGAGATCGTCATCCGCCCGCTGCGCTCGCCGCCGAGGATCGCCGCCATCGGCGCCAGCAGCGTCGGGTGCCGCTCGATCGCCAGCCCGGGATCGGCGATGCGGAAATTATTGACCCAGGCGACTTCCGGATAGAGCCGGATCACCTGGCGGAAGGACAGGATGGTGCCGACCGCCAGCACCAGGCCGATCAGGGCGTTGAGCCCGGGATTGGCGAAAAACGCGGTGACGATCTGCTTGTAGAGCACGACCATCACCAGCGCGCACAGCACCAGGAAAACCAGCATCCGCACCAGGAAAATCCGTGGCGAGGACAGTTTGGCCAGTTCGATCTCCATCGCGGAGCGGGAAGAGGGGCCTGAAGGCATTGCCGATGTCATCCGTTGCGAGGAACCGCTTTCGGGCCTCAATATGACACAGCGAGCCCGAGAAAAAAGGCCAGTTGCGGTCAATCGGCGACCGGATTGTGGAACTTCCGCGTGAAACCGCGCTTAGACTTCAACGTATTTCTACAAATCTTTGACGCCTCAAGCGGTTAACGGGAATTTTCGATGACTTTGTATCTCGAGGCGATTGCCGCGATCGCGCTGTCGCTGTCGTTCCTGATGGCGGGCGCATGGGTGGTGCAGCAGCGCACCGGCAATTCCGGCTGGGTCGATACCATCTGGACGTTCTCGCTCGGGCTGGTCGGCGCCGGCAGCGCGCTGTGGCCGGTTGCGGGCCTTGAACCCAATGCCAGGCAATGGCTGGTCGCGGCATTGGTGGCGATCTGGTCGCTGCGGCTCGGCCTGCACATCGCGATGCGGACATCGGGCATTACCGATGATCCGCGCTATGCCGCCTTCGCCCGCGAATGGGGCGTCGATGCGCCGCGCAGGATGTTCGTGTTTCTGCAAAACCAGGGATTTGGATCGATCCCGCTGGTGTTTGCGGTGTTTGTCGCCGCGCACTTTCCCGCCGAGCGCTTGCGCCCGCAGGATTATCTCGCCGCACTGATCCTGCTTTCGGCCATCGCCGGCGAAGCGCTGGCTGACGCGCAACTGAAGAATTTCCGGGCGCGTCCCGGCAACCAGGGCCAGGTGTGTGACGCCGGTCTGTGGCGCTGGTCGCGCCACCCGAACTATTTCTTCGAATGGCTCGGCTGGGTGGCTTATCCCGTCATCGCGATCTCGCCGGATGATCCGCTTTTTTATCCCTGGGGCTGGGCGAGCCTGCTGGCGCCGGCCTTCATGTACTGGATCCTGGTCCACGTCACCGGCATTCCGCCGCTCGAGGCGCAGATGCTGCGCTCGCGCGGCGAGCGCTACCGCGACTACCAGTCGCGCACCAGCGCCTTCTTTCCGCTGCCACCGCACAAGGGAGTGGTCACATGAGCTTCGTTGCCTCGATCATCGGTACCGCCGAGCGGGTGCCGCTGCCGGACCTCGTCATTCGCGCCGCGATCGCGCGGCTGTGCTCGCGCACCGCGGCGCGGCTCGCGGCCGGCAACGCGGAAAGCGATGCCAGCTTTGCAACGGACATGGCGGCGCGCGCCATCGCCGAGCACACCGAGGCGGCCAACGCCCAGCATTACGAGGTGCCGGCGGCCTTCTTCGCCCGCGTGCTCGGACCGAACCGCAAATATTCATCGTGTTTCTACCGCAGGCCGGCCTCGACGCTGCAGGAGGCCGAGGAAGAAGCGCTGCGCCAGACCGTCGAGCACGCCAATCTCGCCGACGGCCAGTCGATCCTCGAACTCGGCTGCGGCTGGGGTTCGCTGTCGTTGTGGATGGCGCGGCAATTTCCCCATTCGCAGATCGTCGCGGTGTCGAATTCGCGCTCGCAGCGCGAATATATCGAGCGCGAGGCCGCGTCGCGTGGTTTAAAAAATCTTCGCGTGGTGACGGCCGACATGAATGTTTTCGATCCCGACCGGCAATTCGATCGCATCGTGTCGGTGGAAATGTTCGAGCACATCATGAACTGGCGTGAATTGATGGCGCGGCTGCGCGCGTGGCTCGAGCCGGACGGCCGCTTCTTCATGCACATCTTCACCCATCGCTCCGGCGCCTATCTGTTCGACCGCGGCGATGGGGAAGACTGGATCGCCCAGCATTTCTTCACCGGCGGGGTAATGCCGAGCCATCATTTGATCCGGCAATATGCCGATTTGTTCGAGGTCGAGAAGGAATGGCGCTGGGGCGGCGAGCATTACCAGCGCACCGCGCTCGACTGGCTCAGGAACTTCGACGCCAACCGCACCGAGATCGAAAGCATCTTGCGCGGCGTCTATGGCGAGGATACCGCGCTGTGGATGCGGCGCTGGCGCTGGTTCTTCCTCGCCACCGCCGGGATGTTCGGTTACGCCGGCGGCAGCGAATGGGGCGTCAGCCATTACCGGATGAAGGCCGCTTGACGAGGGCGGCCGATGCTTGCGGTATGCGGACTACGATCGGGGCTTGACGCCGAGCACGGACACTTTCGCCGTCGTCTGCTCTGATGGCCAGAGGACTTCGGTCAGGCCGGTGGCGACCGCGACCAGTTGCCGTCCTTCGGACTCGTAGGTGATGACGCCGCCGCCGATGGCGCCGCCAATCTTCTGGCCCCACAATTTGTCGCCGGTGTTGGCGTCGAGCGCGTAGAAATTGCCGCCCATGTCGCCGAAGAACAGGACGCCGCCCGCCGTTGGCGTCACCCCGCTCTGCACCGGATAATTGGACTTGACCCGCCAGCGCCAGGCGCCGGTCTCGGCGTCAACGGCATAGACCCAACCCGCCCAATCAAACACCGGATCGGACTTGCCCCAGGTGTTGTAGGGGTTGATCGAATCCATGCCGGACCACGGTTTGCCTTCCGCGATCTTCTCCACCGCCTCCTTCGGCTGCACGGTCACCGTTGTGCACCACTCCACCTCGCCGACCATGACCAGATTGTTCTGCGGGTCGTAGGCGGGGCCATTCCACTCCGCGCCGCCCGTGGAGCCCGGACAGAAATGCACTTCCTTGCCGGGTTCGAACGGCGCCTCGGCGTTGTCGATCCTGGTGACGGCAACGCGATACATCTGCTTCTGCGAGGCAAGGTCGAAGGCATAGAGATGGCCATCCTTCGGCGCGTCGAACAGCACCTTCTTGCCGGACGCGATCGAGGTGACAACCGGGGCGGCGGAGACGTCCCAATCATGCCAATCCTTGGGAACGATCTTGTAATGGCCTTTATAGGCACCGGTTCTGGCGTCGAGTTCAACGATGGAGCCGGAATACAGATTTTCGCCGCCGCGCTGGCCGACCGCGAAATCCGGCGCCGGATTGCCGCCGGGCACGTAGAGGATGCCGTTGCTCGGATCGAGCGTGTAGGACGTCCAGGTGGCGCCGCCCGTGATCGGCTGGGCCGGCGGGGTGGTCCAGGTCGAAGCGGTGAGCGGTGAAGGCGCCTGCGGCCCGCGCTCGATGTCTCCGGGCGACTTGGGGACGAGGTAGAACTCCCAGACGATTTTGCCGGTCTTGGCGTCGAGCGCGTACATACGCCCCTTCACGCCCTTCACGTCGCCGCCGGCGTTGCCGATGAAGACTAGGCCATTCCAGGCAATGGGCGCGGCCGGCGCGCTTTCGCCTTTCTTCGGGTCGGCAATGCGGGTTTCCCAAAGCCGTTTGCCGGTCTTGAAATCGTAGGCGAGGACGCGTCCGTCCTGCGTGCCGCGGAAAAGCATATTTTCGAAGAACGCCGGGCCGCGGCTCACGCCCTGGGGCGAGGCGGGGGTGTACTCCTCGTGGACCCGCCAATTCTCCTTGCAGGTAACCGGATCGATCGAGAAGATGTCGTATTCCGTCGAGAACACCAGCGCCCCTTCTATCTCCAGAAGGCCGGTATTGAAGCCGGTGTACTGGCCGGTGTCATAGGTGCACAGCACCGACAATTCGCCGGCGTTCGCCCTGGTGATCTGATCGAGCCCGCTGAACCGCTCCGAGGTCAGCGTCTTGTTGTAACTCGGCCAGCTCTTCGAGTCGGTCGCGGTTTCGGCGGTTTTTGCCGGCTTGCCGCCGGGCGCCGCCGCGACGGATGGGATATTCTGCGCCGGGCTCCGGGTGCTATCGCGCTCGGTGGTCAGGGTGCCCTTTGGCGCGTCGAAGAAACGGACGTAATTGACGCCGAGTCCCGCGACGGGCACGAGATCGTCCCACTCCCAATAAACGATACCGGCAACGGCGATCGCTCCGACCGCCGCTGCTCCAACCGCAGCCCTGAGAGCGACCATAAAGCATTCCTTTGAGGCCAAGCCTGCGCGCACGGGCTTGCAGGAGGACGGGAAATACTCCGGACGGAAAAAAGTTCCGATCAAGTTTAGGGAGTCGCGAGCGGCCGGCCTGCTGCTGCCAATCGGCGGTGGCGCGCGGAGCTCCGTCCTCGCTTTATTCATGTCCGGCGCGCTGGCGTGCCGTGACCTCGTTTGATTTTGACAGGCGGCCGATTCGGGGACTGTCGTGAATATTCTAGTTTGAATCTGAGGGGGGCCTGGTTCGATTTCTTTGAGCGTCGATTTTCTTGGGCAGCCGCCAGATCGCAAACCACGTCACTGCCAAGACAAGGATGATGTGCCCCGGTAGCTGATTCCGGAAAGCCATGCGGATCGAACCGTCCGCGTCCTCTGCCGGATGCAACCCTGCCCACAAGCCGCCGAAAACAGCGAAAAGCAACAAATCCAAGGACTGAGCAGAGCAAAAAGAGAGCCAATCTTACCCAGAAATTTTTGAATTTCAGGCCGACCCAAACCGAGATCAGAAATGGAATGACCATGGACACAAATGCCCCCAGCCAAACCCCGTCGCCCCACACGTTTCAATTCTCCCTTGGCCGCATCGGTTGGCGGCTTATCGTCCTCGTCCTTCCAGGGCAGTTCTCTCGCAGCGCGAAAGCCTACTTCCCCAGCGGCTTCAAAATCTTCACCAGTTCGGCGTGGATGAATTCGTTGCCGCAGATCACATTGCCGGTCTTGAGCGGGTCGTCGTCGCCCGCGATCCCGCTGACGATGCCGCCGGCCTCGCGCACCATGATCTGGCCGGCCGCCATGTCCCATGGCTGCAAATTGCGTTCCCAGTAGCCGTCGAGACGGCCGGCCGCGACGAAGGCCATGTCGAGCGAGGCGGCGCCGAACCGGCGCAGGCCCGCCACCCGGTTCTGGATTTCGGCCATCTCGAGGCGCGACAGCTCGTGGTCGCCGCGTCCGATATGCGGCAGCCCGCAGGCGACCACGCAATCGCTGAGCTGGCGGCGGCCGGCGACGCGCAGGCGCTGGTCGTTGAGAAAGGCGCCCTTGCCGCGTTCGGCGATATAGAGTTCGTCGTTGGCGGGATTGTAGATCACCCCGGCGATCACCGTGCCCTCGCGCTGCAGGCCGATCGAAATCGCGAATTGCGGAATGCCGTGCAGGAAGTTGGTGGTGCCGTCGAGCGGATCGACGATCCAGGTGTGGGTCTTGTCATCGCCGGCGCGAATGCCGCCTTCCTCGCCGATGAAGCCGTAACCCGGCCGTGCCTTGGTCAGGTCGGAGAGCAGCATCTCCTCGGCGCGCCGGTCCGCCATGGTGACGAAATTGGCGGGGCCTTTCAGCGATACCTGAAGGTTCTCGATCTCGCCGAGGTCGCGCTTGAGGCTGCGGCCAGCGCGGCGCGCGGCCTTGACCATGACGTTGATGAGGGCTGAATACAGCATGATCTCGGTTTGCCGTTGCAGGTTCGACGGTGAAGGTGCGCCGCCGCTCCCAGGCGGAGCGGCGAGACATCAGTGGGTGCCCTGCGGTGGCCGTGGCGTCAAGGCGGATCATCTGGTGCCGAGCCATTTGCGCACGGCGGCTTCCGCCTTGGCGCGGTCCTCCGGGCTCAGCTTTGCCAGGGCTTCGTCGAGCGCGGGGTCGCCCTTGCCGGCGGTTTTGGCGATCATGTGCCATTTGAGGGCCTCGACCTTGTCGACCGGCGCCCCCTGTCCGCTCGTCAGCACGCGCGCGAGGCGGTTCTGGGCGATCGGATTGTTCTGCTTCGCGGCCTTGCGCAACAGCGCGACCGCGGCGGCTTCGTTCTTTGGCGTGCCGGTGCCATTATAAAGCGCGATCGCATATTCGACCTCGGCGTCGACATTGTCGGCAAGGGACGCCGCCTGCAACAGCTGGGCCGCCTTTTCCGGGTCTTTGGCGACGCCGGTTCCCTCCTTGTAGAAGGTCGCGAGCGCATATTGCGCCTCGGGATTGCCGGCGTCGGCGGCGAGACGAAGCAATTCGGCCGAGCGTTTGACGTCCTGCGGCAGGGTCTGTCCGTCGAGATAGAGCAGCGCCAGATTGTAGGCCGCCTTGGGGTTGCCGAGCTTGGCCGAGGACGCCAGCAGTTTGACGGCTTCCTCGCGATTGACCGGACCGCCGCGGCCGGCGAGGCGAAGCATCGCCAGTTCGAACATGGCCTCGCGGTCACCGGCATCGGCGGCGCGCCTGTACCACTCGGCCGCTTTCGCATCGTCGCGCTTGACGCCGAACGCATTGGCGTAGAGCTCGCCGAGCATCGTCATCGCCTTGGGATCGCCATTGTCCTGGGCGCGCACGGTCGCGAGATCGAAGGTGGTCTTGTACATGCCGCGTTGATAGGCGCCGTACACCAGATCGACATTGGGATCGTCAGGCGTGGGCGCCGGAGTGACCGTCGCGGTCGGCGCCGGCGTGGCCGCGGGATTCGGCGGTCGCGGCGGGCTTCGTGGCGATGGCATGCGGCTTTGCTTTCGGCTTGGCGACCGGCTTGCTCGAGCGGCGTCTGCGCCGCCGGCGGCGCCAGCGACATCTGCGCCGTCGCATTGACCGTCAACATCGGAAAACTTGCGAGCACCAGGATCGGACGCAGGATCTTCATTTCCGGCGCTATCCCTGCTCGGCTTTGGCTTTTCCGGAACCCGCGGCGTGCGCCTGCCGGATCGTCCGCCCGGCCTCCTTCAGTGCCGCCGCCGCGCCACGCGGATCGGCCCAGATGAAATCGCCGACCAGAACGAAATCCGCGCCCGCGGCGGCGAATTCAAAGGCTTCGTCGCGCGATCCCGCAAAGCCGACACATGGCGGCTCGAACAGCTCATCCCACCACTGCAGGCGTTCGCAGATCGCCTCGACCGACGGCCGTTGCCCGCTGGCGTCGGGCTCGCCGAACAGCACGTAATCCGCGCCCAGTTCGCCCGCCGCCATCGAATCGTGCCGTGTCGTCAGCCCGCCGACCCCGGCTATGCGGTCGGGTTTCAAGGTCGGCAGCGCATCCTGCAGGGCTTCGATTCCGGTCAGATGCGCACCATCGGCGCCGGCGCGCGCGACCAGTTCGGCATGGCCATCGAGCAACAGCGCCGCGCCCTGGTTCTGGATCGCGGGCGCCAGCGCCTTGATGCGCGAGATCATGGTGCGCAGGTCGGTCGGCTTGAGCCGCAGCAGCACGGCGGCGACATCGGCTTCCGCCAGCAGACGCGGAAGCAGCGCCAGCAGGTCTGTCGGATCGTCCACCTCAGGCGTCGCGAGGTAGAGACGCGGCAGGGGACGCTGCGGTGCAGGTTTGGTGGCCAATCTATCTCGCCTTCCTGGTTTCCAGTTCGGCCTTCCATTCGCCCTTGCTCGCAAGCGAATTCATCCGCGCGCGGTGGTTGAATGCAAGCTGGCCCGCGGCGACATTCCCGGCCTTGCCCGACCACGCCTTCTGCGGCGCCGCCTGCAGCGCGCGGCCGTAGGAAAAGCTGAGACGCCAGGGCAGGTTGCCGATCCGGTTCATGGCGTCAAGATGCGCGGTGGCGTCCTCGTCGGACTGGCCGCCGGAGAGAAAGGCAATGCCGGGTACCGCGGCGGGAACGCAGGCCTTCAACAGCCGAATGGTTTTCTCCGCGACCTCTGCGACGGAGGCTTGCCTGGAACTTTTCTTGCCGGCAATCGCCATGTTGGGCTTCAGGATCATGCCTTCCAGCGCGACGCGCTGGATCCGCAGCTCCTGAAACGTCTTGTTGAGCACGCGCTGGGTCACTTCATAGCAGCGCTCGATGTCGTGATCGCCGTCCATCAGGACTTCCGGCTCGACGATCGGCACGATCTGGGCGGCCTGGCACAGCGCCGCGTAACGCGCCAGCGCATGGGCATTGACGTGGATCGCGGTCATGGTCGGAATTTTCTCGAGCCGTCGATGTCGATCACCGCGCGCCATTTGGCGAAGCGCGCGCCGGAATCGTAATATTTCTTCAGGCGCGCGGCGAGATTGTCGAGCCCGGCGGTGACCAGTTCGCCCGGGCAGCCCGGCAAGGCCTGCGTGCCCTCATCGACCTTGATGCCGGGGATCGCGCCGGCCTGTTCGATCAGCCTGACCAGCGGCGTGCCATCCCTGGCGTTTTGCCAGAAGGTCTCGTCGTAGAGGATGACGCCGGAGATGTACTGCGTCATCGCCTCGGTGGAACGAAACAGCATTTCGCGATAGTCGCGGCGCAACTCCTCGGTCGATACGACGTTGATGGCGTCGAAGCGCTTCTTGATCGTGCCGGAGGATTCGTCGGCGGCGAGCAGGCCCTTGCCCGGCGCAACCATGGCCAGGGCGACCTTGTTGAGATCGGCGAGATTCATCGGTGCTTCCTATGGCGGCCGGTGCTATTCTGCCATCAAAATAGACGGTAATCGGGCAAATGCCAAGTTAACGTTGGTCGCAGGGACGTGGGGGTAGCTATCGCCAAGCGGACGGTTCGACCAACCCGCTGGAGGGGGAGGGTGAACGGAGCGCCTGCGTCGACTATGCCGTTCACGCGATTTTCGGATCGAGTTCACCCTTGACGTAACGCTTCGCCATCTCGGCGGTGGTCAGCACGCTTCTTGATCTTCCCGGCCTGGCCCGCGGTATTGAATTCCTGCAGCCTTTGTTTGCAGAGCTTGGCCATCGCCTCCATCGCCGGCTTGAGATATTTGCGCGGATCGAATTCTTCCGGATTATCCTTCAGTACTTTCCGGATCTGTCCGGTCATCGCCATGCGGTTGTCGGTGTCGATGTTGATCTTGCGCACGCCATTCTTGATGCCGCGCTGGATCTCGGAAACCGGCACGCCCCAGGTCGGCTTCATCTTGCCGCCATTGGCGTTGATGATGTCCTGCAGGTCCTGCGGCACCGAGGACGACCCGTGCATCACCAGATGCATGTTCGGCAGCTTGCGGTGGATTTCCTCGATCACGTTCATCGCCAGAATGTCGCCGTCCGGCTTGCGGGTGAACTTGTAGGCGCCGTGCGAGGTTCCCATCGCGATCGCCAGCGCGTCGACCTTTGTCTCCTTGACGAACTTGACCGCCTCGTCCGGATTGGTGAGCAACTGGTCGTGCGAGAGCTTGCCCTCGGCGCCGTGGCCGTCCTCCTTGTCGCCCATGCCGGTCTCGAGCGAACCGAGCACGCCGAGTTCGCCCTCCACCGAGATGCCGCCGAGATGGGCCATGTCGGTGACGGTCTTGGTGACGCCGACATTATAGTCCCAGTCGGCGGCGGTCTTGCCGTCGGCTTTCAGCGAGCCGTCCATCATGACCGAGGTGAAGCCGGCCTGGATCGCGGTCATGCAGGTATCGGGTCCGTTGCCGTGATCGAGATGCACGCAGACCGGAATCTGCGGATAGATTTCGGTGACCGCATCCATCATGTGCTTGAGCATGATGTCGTTGGCGTAGGACCGCGCGCCGCGCGAGGCCTGGATGATGACCGGCGCGTCCAGCGAGGAGGCGGCTTCCATGATGGCGAGCGCCTGTTCCATGTTGTTGATGTTGAAGGCCGGCACGCCGTAATCGTGCTCCGCCGCGTGGTCGAGCAATTGACGCAACGTGATCCGAGCCATGGGTCCTGTTCTCCGTGTTGGGGCGTCGACGCCCGATCCGGTCAAAATCTTTTATAGCGCATGATCTCCGCGCAAACGCTTTCGCGCTTGTCGCGAGGGAAAACCGGTTCCCGCTTTTCCGGATCATGCTCAATCTAGCGTATTCTCAAAACCTCGACACCGGGCAAGGGTTTGCCTTCCATCCATTCAAGGAAGGCGCCGCCCGCGGTCGAAACATAGGTGAAATCGCCGGCGACGCCGGCCAGGTTCAGCGCCGCCACGGTGTCGCCGCCGCCGGCGACCGAGATCAGCTTCTTCGCCCTGGTTCGTTCGGCCGCGTGCCTTGCCGCCACCATGGTGCCGCGGTCGAACGGCGTCATCTCGAAGGCGCCGAGCGGGCCGTTCCAGACCAGCGTCGCGGCGTCGTCGATCGCCGCGCGGATCCGCGCCACCGACTGCGGCCCGACATCGAGGATCATGCCGTCGGCGGGAATCGCATCGAGGCCGTAGGCATGCGACGGCGAATTGGCCGCGAACTGGAACGCCACCACCGCATCCACCGGAAGGATGATGGCGCAATTGGCGGCTTCCGCCTTTTCGAAGATCCGCAGCGCGGTCGCCGCGAGATCCTTTTCCGCCAGCGACTTGCCGATGCCGACGCCTTGCGCATGCAGGAAGGTGTTGGCCATGCCGCCGCCGATCACCAGCGCGTCGACCTTGCTGACGAGATTTTCCAAAAGGTCGATCTTGGTGGAGACCTTGGCGCCGCCGATGATCGCGATCACCGGTTTGGTCGGCGCTTCCAGCGCCTTGTTCAGCGCGTCGAGTTCGGCCTGCATGGTGCGCCCGGCATAGGCCGGCAGTTTGTGGCCGAGGCCCTCGGTCGAAGCGTGCGCGCGGTGCGCCGCCGAGAAGGCGTCGTTGACCCAGATGTCGCCGAGTTTCGCCAGTTCGGCGACGAAGGCCGGGTCGTTCTTTTCTTCCTCCTTGTGGAAGCGGGTGTTTTCCAGGCAGAGGATGTCGCCGTCCTGCATCGCGGCAATGGCCTTGGCGGCGACCTCGCCGATGCAATCCGCGGCGAAAGCGACCGGCTTCTTGATCACCTGCGACAGTGCCGCCGCGACCGGCTTCAGCGAATCCTTGTCGTCGCGTCCCTTGGGCCGGCCGAAATGCGCGAGCAGGATCACCTTGCCGCCCTTGCCGGAAATCTCGAGGATGGTGGGCGCAATGCGCTCGAGCCGGGTCAGGTCGGTGACGTGGCCGTGTTCCATCGGAACGTTGAGATCGACGCGCAGCAGCACGCGCTTGCCCTTCACGTCGACGTCATCGAGGGTGCGGAAGTTAGGCATTTTCACTCCGGATCGTCACCCGAGGTGCGAGCGGCTCCGCCGCGAGCCTCGAAGGGTGCTCGTGCCACCATCCCTCGAGGCGCGCCTGGTGGCGCGCACCTCGGGATGACGGTGAGAGACTTACAGCAGCTTCCCCATCGCCACGGCGGTATCGGCCATGCGGTTGGAGAAGCCCCATTCGTTGTCGTACCACGACATCACCCGCACCAGCGTGCCGTTCTGCACCTTGGTCTGGTCCATGTGGAACGTGGAGGAATGCGGGTCGTGGTTGAAGTCGATCGAGACGTTCGGCGCGGTGGTGTAGCCGAGGATGCCCTTCATCTGCTGCTCGGAGGCGCGCTTCATCGCCTCGTTGATTTCCTTGGCGTCGGTCTTGCGCGAGGCCACGATCTTGAGGTCGATCACCGAGACGTTCGGGGTCGGGAACGCGGATCGCGACGCCGTCGAGCTTGCCCATCAGTTCCGGCAGCACCAGGCCGATCGCCTTGGCCGCGCCCGTCGAGGTCGGAATCATCGACAGCGCCGCGGCGCGGCCGCGATAGAGATCCTTGTGCAGGGTGTCGAGCGTCGGCTGGTCGCCGGTATAGGCGTGGATCGTGGTCATGAAGCCGGTCTCGATGCCGACGGTGTCGTTCAGCACTTTCGCCACCGGCGCGAGGCAGTTGGTGGTGCAGGAACCGTTGGAGACGACCAGATGATCCTTGGTCAGTTTGTCGTGGTTGACGCCGAACACGATGGTCGCATCGGCGTTGTCGGCCGGGGCCGAGACCAGCACGCGCTTGGCGCCGGCGGTCAGGTGCAGGGCCGCCTTGTCCCTCGCGGTGAAGATGCCGGTGCATTCCAGCGCGATGTCGACGCCGAGTTCCTTCCACGGCAGCTTGGCGGGATCGCGCTCGGCGGAGACCTTGATCTTGCCGTTGCCGAGGCTGATCGAGTCGCCGTCGACCGTCACGGTGCCGGGGAACCGGCCGTGCACGGAATCGAAGCGCAGCAGATGGGCGTTGGTCTCGACCGGGCCGAGATCGTTGATCCCGACCACCTCGATATCCCTGCGGCCGGATTCGGCGATCGCCCGCAGCACGTTGCGGCCGATGCGGCCAAACCCGTTGATCGCGACCCGGACTACCATGCTCGATTCTCCTCTAAAGCTGATGTCGTCCCCGCCGGGAACGCGACCCTGCGGAGATTTGGACGGCGGATCGCCCGGTTCGGCCGGACGAGAACGGACAAGATCGGTTTTAGGTAGTCCTTTTTCCCGGCAAGCTCAACCGTCGGAAACCGCACTAGACGCGTTTCAGGACTGCACTGACCGCGGCCTCGGCGGTAATTCCGAAATGCTTGTACAGGTCCTTGGCGGGCGCGCTGGCGCCGAAACCGTGCATGCCGATAAATACGCCATCCTGCCCGATCACGGCGTCCCAGCCCCAGCGGACCGCGGCCTCGATCGCGACCTTGACCGGCGCCTTGCCGATGATCGCCTCGCGCCGCTCGGCCGGCTGCGCCAGCAGCAATTCGAGCGAGGGCACCGACACCACCCGCGTCGCAATGCCGCGCTCGGCCAGCTGCTTCTGCGCGGCCACCGCGATCTCGACCTCGGATCCGGTGGCGAACAGCGACACCCTGGCCTCGCCCTGGGCCGCGACCAGTTCATAGCCGCCATGGCTGCACGGATTGTCCGAAGGCGCGGTGGTGCGCAATTGCGGAACGTTCTGGCGGGTCAGCGCCAGCACCGTCGGCCCGTCGGTGCGGTTGAGCGCGAGTTCCCAGCATTCGGAGACCTCGACCGCATCGCAGGGACGGAACACCCGCATGTTGGGAATCGCGCGCAGTGCGGCGAGATGTTCGACCGGCTGGTGCGTCGGTCCGTCCTCGCCGAGCCCGATCGAATCGTGGGTCATCACATAGACCACGCCGGTGCCCATCAGCGCGGCGAGCCGCATCGCCGGACGCGCGTAGTCGGTGAACACCAGGAAGGTCGCGCCGTTCGGCGCGAAGCCGCCATGCAGGAAGATGCCGTTCATGGCCGCCGCCATGCCGTGCTCGCGGATGCCGTAATGGATGAAGCGGCCCTTCGGGGTCTTGGCCGAGAAGTCGGTCGCCGATTTCGCCTTGTTGTTGTTGGAGCCGGTGAGATCGGCGGAGCCGGCCAGAAATTCCATCGGCATCGCCGCGGCGATCGCCTCGATCACGGATTCGGACGATTTGCGGGTGGCGATGTTTTGCGGGGTTTCCAGCAGCGCCTTCTTGTGCGCCTTGAATGCTTTCGCCAATGCTGCCGGCCGCTCGTGCTTCAGCCGGCGCTCGAACTCGGCGCGCTTGCGGTTGGACAGCGTGGCCAAAGCGCGCTTCCCACTCCTTGCGCGCCGCGACGCCGCGGCTGCCCGCTTCGCGCCAGGCCTTCAGGACGTCGTCAGGCACCGAAAACGGATCGAGCGAGATGCCGAGCTTTTCCTTGGCGCCCTTGAGTTCGGCGGCGCCGAGCGCCTCGCCATGGGCCTTCGCAGTGCCGGCCTTGGTCGGCGCGCCGTAGCCGATCGTGGTCTTGCAGGCGATCAGCGAGGGCTTGTTGGATTTCTGCGCGCGGGTGATCGCGGCGGCGATCGCCTTCTGATCCTGACCGTCGATCAGTTCGGCCGCCCAGCCGGCGGACTTGAAGCGCTTCACCTGGTCGACCGAGTTGGCGATCGAGGTCGGGCCGTCGATCGAAATGCCGTTGTCGTCGTACAGCACGATCAGCTTGTTGAGCTTCCAGTGCCCGGCCATGGCGATCGCTTCCTGCGACACGCCCTCCATCAGGTCGCCGTCGGAGGCGAGCACATAGGTGTGGTGGTCGACGATCTTCTTGCCGAACTCGGCGGCCAGCATCTTCTCCGCGAGCGCCATGCCGACCGACGTGGCGATGCCCTGGCCGAGCGGCCCGGTCGTGGTCTCGATGCCCTTGGTGTGGAAATTTTCCGGATGCCCCGGGGTCAGCGATCCCAGCTGGCGGAAATGCTTGATCTGGTCGAGCGTCATGTCAGCATTGCCGGTGAGATACAACAGCGCATAGAGCAGCATCGAGCCGTGGCCGGCCGACAGCACGAAACGGTCGCGGTCCGGCCATTTCGGCTCGGCGGCGTCGAATTTCAGGAATTGGGTGAACAGCACGGTGGCGACGTCGGCGGCGCCCATCGGCAGGCCGGGATGGCCGGAATTCGCCTTCTCGACGGCGTCCATCGCGAGCGCCCGGATCGCATTGGCCATACGGGAGTGATCGACATGGGTCATGATGAAAATCCGCCTGAAATGAGATGCTTGGTGGCGTTCCGCAGGAGCGAATGGCGGCATGAGCCTGTGGCACAAGCCTGGGGGCAACGGGAAGTCAGGGCTGGATAGCACCTCAATTCCCGGAGTCCAAGGCAGTGCAACGCCGGCCGAGGGGGAAAAGTTGCTTAGCGGTGCATAGCTCCGAAGCGGCGTTGCGCTGGGCTCGCTTGCCACGTAAATTTCATCGCCTAAACGCTTGCCGAACCGCGGATTTTGCTGTGCGGCCAGGCTCACGGAAGGTCCGCGCTGTCTGTCATGAGCGATCGTCCCGCCAACGGTTCGGGCAACGCCGAGCCAGCTTCGCCGATATCGACGCCGCGACGCGCCGGCTGATGGCGGCGCTCGAAGCGCTGGAAAGCGCGGTCGAGCGGCGGCGCGAGGCCGACCGCGACGAGAAGGAACTGGCGAGCCCGGATCCAGGCGCTCGGCGCCGATCGATCGCGGCTCGCCGACGAACTCGACGGATCGCTGGTGAAGTCGCGCCGGCTGGAGCGCGCCAATCGCGAGATCGCCGAAAGGCTGGATGCCGCGATCGGCACCATCCGCGCGGTGCTCGATCTGGAGAAAGTTCATGAGCCATATCAATGTCACCATCAATGGCCGGCAATACCGGATGGCCTGCGAGGAAGGGCAGGAGGCGCGGCTGCTGCAAGCTCGCCGAGAGTTTGGAATCGCGGATCCAGAGCCTGCGCGGCAAGTTCGGCGAGATCGGCGATGCGCGGCTGACCGTGATGGCGGCGCTGACGGTGTGCGACGAATTGCTCGACGCCAGCAACCGCATCCGCGGCCTCGAGGAGGAGCTTGAGGCGTTGCGCGACGTCCGCGTCGCCGCCGCCGATCGCGCCAGGGCGACCCAGGCCGCGGTCGCCAATGCGCTGAACGCCGCCGCCGACCGGATCGAGAAGACCACGCAGGTGCTGAACCGCACCATCGGCGGCGGCGTCGCGATCGGGTAATGACCACAATTACGTGCTCCCCGGAGGGGGAGGTGTGCGCCGCGTGCAATGGCGGCGCGGTGGGTGGGTTGCCCATGCCCTCGTCGGTGTATCAGCATCACGGGATGTCACCCCACCCCGTCTCGCATTGGCGCGATGCGAGCCGACCCGCCCGCTCCAAGGGAGTGATGGCGATGCCGCAAGCATCGTCCAGGTGCTAAGCGGGGTAGGGCTGGTCGGCGTCGACAAAGAAATCCCCCGGCGTTAAGGCTGGCGGTCTGGCGTGCATCGTGGTTACATTGGTGCGGCGAAGCTGTGTCGCGCGTCAGGAGCCATATATCCCCGGGGCCTTATCGATCCTTCAGGGAACTGTCCCTGGCCGGGTCCGTGGACCCGGTCACATGGTGCCCACCTACTTTCGTAGGGAACTCCGGGATCGAGCGCTCCAACGGCCATCGCGGCTTCGCACTTTCTTTCTTCTGGTTGTGTGCCCGCTATTTCCGTCACCTCCCGTCATCACCCGCGAAAGCGGGGGATCCAGTATGCCGCGGAGCCTCGTGGTATAATCGTAGGCCGCGGCGTACTGGATCACCCCGCTTTCGCGGGTGTATGACATAAGAAGCAGGTGAACGATGATGGCAGGAACACCGCCGCATGCCGGCAGCACAATCGAAGAGCGACCTCCGCGCCGCCGCGCTCGCCGCGCGCGATGCGTTGAGCGGGGAACAGCGCACCGCCGCGGCGCGGGCGCTGGCGGAGCGGGGCCTGCCGCTCGAATCGCGCCCGCCACCATCGTCGCCGGCTATTCGCCGATCCGCGGCGAGATCCATCCGTGCCCCTGATGCGGAAGCTTGCCGCGCAGGGCGCGGGGCCGGCGCTGCCGGCGATGACCGCGCGCGGCAAGTCGCTGGTCTTCCGGGCCTGGTCCGCGACGACAGGCTGCTGCCGGGACCGCTCGGCATCCTCGAGCCGTCGCCGGCGGCCGCCGAACTCGTTCCCGAGTCGTGCTGGTGCCGCTCGCGGCGTTCGATCGCAAGGGCCACCGCATCGGCGATGGCGCCGGACATTACGACTTTACGCTGGCGCACCTGCGCAAGGTCGAAAGCTTTTCGCCGCGATCGGCGTCGCCTTCGCGGCCCAGGAAATCGAGGCCATCCCGGCGCTGCAGCACGACGTGGGCTGGATTATGTGCTGGAACCGAAACCAAAGTGTTCGATTTCCGGAGTTCGTGATTTGCGCATTCTTTTCGTGGGCGACGTCGTCGGTAGGGCTGGTCGATCCGCTGTTTCCGAGCATCTGCCCGGCATGGTCCGCGACTCTCCGCCTCGATCTCGTCGTCGTCAATGGCGAGAACGCCGCCGGCGGCTT